>CAVUOU010000045.1:0-149439 GCA_963743085.1 uncultured Actinomycetota bacterium | reverse complement strand
CACACTCCCACCACGAACACCCCGAAAACCACCATGGCGAGATAAACGGCGAGCATGCCCCGAGGATAGTGAGCGACAGGGCGACTCAGGGCGGAACTCACTTAACACTTCCGAAGCAGGGCATCCGCGCTGATTCCCGGGGCAATTCTCCCAGCGGACAACGACCAGTCGCGTACTTAGCCTCGATCCACCGGTCAATTAGGGTGTTTTCGGGCGTGTCAACGTGAAAGGTGCCCTCTGAACTGGACGATGGGAGTTGCGAAGCTTCCAGGACCCGGTTCGAGAGGACACCTTGTAAGTGCGATTGTTCATAGCCTCGCGCGGACGCGCGCATCGTTCGACGACCCGAATCTCGTGTCGCACGCCGGCCTGGTGCCGGTCATGGCCCTCGCCGGGCGCGCCGGGCTCGGCGACCTGATCGCGGAGCACGTCCGCCCGGCCGGCGACTGCGGCGTCAACGCGCACCTGAAAGTCCCGTGCCTGGTCGCGGGCATGGCCGCCGGCGCTGATTCGATCGATGACATGGACCTGCTGCGGCACGGCGCGATGACCAGGCTGTCGGCGACATCCGCGCCCCGTCCACGCTCGGCTCCCACCTGCGCTCGTACACCTGGGGAAACGTGTCCCAGCTGGAGAAGGCGGGCCGGGAGTTCCTCGCGAGGCTGGCCGGGCAGGCACCGCTGCTGCCCGGCGCGGACACGCTTGCCTTCATCGACATCGACTCGATGCAGAAACGGGTCTACGGGCACCAGAAACAAGGCGCGAAGTTCGGGCACACCAAGATCCAGGGCAAATCGCTGCTGGTCCGCGGTCTGAACGCGCTGGCCGCTACCATCAGCACGCCGCTGGCCGCCCCGGTGATCGCCGCCACCCGGCTGCGCGGCGGCAACGCCGCTTCCGCTCGCGGCGCGGCCAGCCTGGCCTCCCGCGCCATCGCCACGGCGCGGGACTGCGGCTGCACCGGGACGATCATCGTCCGGGCTGACTCGGCGTTTTACACCGCGGCAGTGATCGGCGCGATCCGCCGCGGCGGCGCGCGGTTCTCCGTCACCGTCCCGGTGAACGCCAGCATCCGCGCCGCGATCGCCGCCATCGGCGAGGACGCCTGGACACCCATCCGGTACCCGCGGGCGGTCTGGGACGACCAGCTGGGCTGCTGGGTCTCCGACGCCGAGGTCGCTGAGATCCGGTACACCGCGTTCGCGTCGAAGAAAGGCCAGGCGGTCACCGCCCGGCTGATCGTCCGCCGGGTCCGCGACCAGAACAAGAAAGCAGAGACCGGGCAGGACGAGCTGTTCCCCGTCTGGCGGTACCACGCGGTGTTCACCGACTCGCCCTTCGAGCTCATCCAGGCCGAGGGCCAGCACCGCGACCACGCCATCGTGGAGCAGGTCTTCGCCGACGTCACCAGCGGCCCGCTCGCTCACATGCCATCAGGGGTCTTCGCGGCCAACGCCGCGTGGCTGTCCCTCGCGGCCATGGCACACAACCTCCTGCGCGCCGCCGGCGCCCTGGCCAGCCTGCCGTTCGCCAGAGCCCGCTGCGCCACGATCCGCCGTGACCTGATCGCGGTCGCCGCCCGTACCGCCCGGCACGGCCGCGGCCATCTCACCTTGCACCTGCCCGACGGCTGGCACCGTGAGCACGACTGGCTGAACCTGCTGGGCGCCGCCTGCGGGCCGCCCGCCGCAGCGGCCTGACCAGCCCCGATCCGGTCCGTACCCGCACGGCCCCCGACGGCCGCCCAGACCCTCGCCCCGAGCCAGGAACCCCGGACAAGCCGCAGAGCAGGTGAGCGGCAGGGCGCCCGCGCCCCGATTTACCAGGCAGAACTCCTCGTGCAGGAATCAAGCCGAAAACGAGCTACCGCAATTCGCCGGTGGATCGAGGCTTAGTGTGGGGAGCGCTGAAGAAGCGATATTCGGCGCGGCCCGCCACGCGGCCTGGGATGACGAGCGTCGGGCAGGTCGGGTACTTCCGCAATCACCGTCGGAGTCCCGTTCGCCGGCCTGGGCCAAATCGCTGAAACGGTGCTGAATCCTTGCTGACACGCAGCTGTCCTGCAGGGCACCTACTTGGGAAAACTGTCGTTCGGTCCACGATCGCCCAGATCTACGAGGGCACGAACCAGATCCAGTGTGTCATCGCGCGGCAGCTGCTGAAGGCTGAGGCTGGGCCGCTGACCTGTGGTTTCCCGCTGCCGGGAACACGACGTTCGACGCCGGGCCGGGGGATCCTTCCTTCACTGTTGTGCATTCGAGCCCGCAAGAAGGTCCGAGAGGGTATCGCGCAGCGTCGACAGCCGGTCGGCCCCGATCTGTGCTCGCCATTCGTCTTCGAGTGATTTGCTGCTGGCTCGCATCAGGCGCAGGGCGGCGCGCCCCCTGGCGGTTAGGCATACGAGCTTGGCCCGGCGGTCCCCGGGATCAGCGATCCGCTCGATGTAGCCGTCGTGCTCCAGGGTGGCGACCACCTGGGCGACGGCCTGCCGGCTGATCCCGGCGCTGGCGGCCAGGTCCGCGGCTCGCCGCGCGCCGCCGAGGAGTTGCGCGAGCAGCGGCGCGTGCAGGGGCCGCACTCCTGCCATGTCGTGCCCAGCGAGGTCGCGGCGCAGCCGGGCGGCGGAATTACGAGCAAGTGCCTGGACAAGTCCCGGAACCGGCCGGGCTGCATCACTTGCAGTCAGCTTAGCCACCTGCGGTTACCTCCGATCTATTATTGACAAGCATCTTGTCAATAATACTATGTCGTTATGCGGATGAACCGCCCCAAACGCCGAGTATCCCGGTCGGCCACCAGACGAAGCGCACTCAGGGCAGCGATGCTGTGCCTTATTGCCGCGATCGTGCTTGCCCTTGCCGCGTGCCGCGCCGACACGACCAGCGGCGTCGGCACGGCCACCCCCGCCAGTGCGCCGGCCACGACCGCAGCCGGGCAGCCCGTGGTTGCTTACGGCGTGGCGATCAGCCCCGCGGTCGCGCCGATCGGCCAGGCTACCGACGGGACGCTGACCGTATCTGGCATAGTCCGCACCTACCGGCTGTACGTGCCCGCCTCGCTGCCCCGGAACAAGCCAGTACCGCTCCTCATAGCCCTGCACGGCGGGCTCGGATCTGGTCCCCAGTTTGAGCAGCAGACCGGCTTCGACGGACTAGCCGAGGCCAACAGGTTCATCGTCGTTTACCCGAACGGGACCCCGGTCCGCCCCGGATCCGGCGAGTACGTGTGGAACGCCGGAGCATGCTGCTCAGTCGCATCCGAGAGCCAGGAGAATGTCAACGACGTCGGGTTCATCTCGGCCCTGATCACCAAGCTCGAGGCGCGCTTCGACATCGACCCGCGCCGGGTCTTCGTAACCGGCCACTCCAATGGCGCCATGCTCGGCGAGCGGCTGGCCTGCCAGCTGGCTGGCCAGATCGCGGCCATCGCCGTGCAATCGGGCACCCTCGTCACCGGCCAGTGCACGCCCTCCGAGCCGGTGGCTGTCCTGGAGATCCACGGCACCGCCGACCAGAACGTGCCCATCAACGGCGGAGTCGGGACCGATGGCCTGAACAGAGAGAACTATCCGCCGCCAGTCGACGGGCTGCAGACGCTGGCCGCGCAGGACGGATGCCCTAAGACATCAGCCAGCCAGCGCGACCAGGAGAACCCTGCCGTCAGTTACCAGATCTGGCGCCCCTGCCGGGCCGGCACCATCGTGGAATGGGCCAGGATAACCGGGGCCAACCACGCATGGATGGGACACCAAGCATCCCGAGCCGCCGAACTCCTGGAAGGCGGAACCCCCTATATGGGATTTGACTCCTCAGCCGCCGTCTGGTCCTTCCTCGCCGCGCACCCCCGCCCATGAGCCTCGGCCGCCGGGTACTTCGTGAACTCCGCGGGTAATTACCGGACCCTCGCCGAGTACGTGCCCGTTCCCGGCCGACGCGCGGGAACGGGCGAGAACTCGGCGGGTCCGGGTTACGGCAGGGCCCACTTCTGGTTGGCGTTGCCGGTGCAGTCCCAGATCTGCAGCTGGGTTCCCGGAGTGGTGGACCAGTTCGTATCGTCGAGGCACTTACCCGATTGCGGGTTGTAAAGAGCTCCGTCGGATTGCGGGATGAAGACCTGGGCGGCGGTGTCATTGCAGTCATACAGGTCTACCGTTGTCCCGTCGGCAGTGCCGCCGCCGTCGATGTCCAGGCACTTTCCGAGTGCGTGCAAGCTACTGCCCGCCTCGACGACGGTCCACTGCTGAGCGTTAGTGCCGTTGCAGTTGTATACCTGGACGGGCGTGAAGTCGGCGGAGTTCGCTCCCCTCACATCGACACAGAGTCCCTCATAGCCGGTGATCTGGGCGCTGCTGCTGGGAGCAGGGGCGGGAGCGCTCGTGGTGGGTGCGGGAGCCGAAGTGCTGGTGGTGGGAGCAGGCGTGGGCGTGCTGGTGCTGCCGCTGGTGGTCGAGTACGCGGCGACGTAAGCGACGCTCATCGTTCCGCCAGATGCCGTCGCGCTAGTCGGCGCGGTGCAGTCACAGATGCCGTCGGGAAGACCCCCGCCCATCGCCAGGTCCAGGATGATCGACAAGTTGTGGTCGAACGCCGCCTGCCACGTCGCCGTGCCGACCTGAGACTCGCTCACGCTGAAGTACTGGGTCCCGTCGAGGTAGAAGGTGACTGACTCGTCGGATGCGTCGGTCCGGTTCAAGATCATCGAGTAGGTGTGATAGCCACTCTGGCAGCCGCTGCATGACTTGAGGCCACTGCCAATGCCGTCGGGCTCGTTGCACGGGCCTCCGGGATCGGTACCGCAGTGGATCGTTCCGGACAGCTCGGACAGCGAGTTGACATCCTCCATGATGTCGATCTCACCGTTCTCGGGCCATTGGCCCGGCCCGAGCATCCAGAACGCGGGCCAGTACCCCGCCCCACCGGAGGGCTGCTCGATCGAGGCGGTGACTTCCAGCTCACCGCCTGCTGGCGCGCCCACGTTCGCGCTGGTCGTCTGAACGCGGCCTGAGGTCCACGAGGTGCCGCTGCCTAGCGCGGTGATGTCGAGGTCGCCGTTGCCGTCGAGGTGGACATTGCTCGTCGAGTTGGTCATCGTCTCGATCTCGCCGGTGCCGAAGTTAGAGCCGGCCCCAGTGTCATACATCCACTGAGAGTCCACGCCCGATCCCGACGCGCCAGTGAAGTCGTCGCTGAAGACGGTCGACCATCCACTTGGCGCGGCCGGAACCCCGGACGGGGCCGCGGCGGAGGTCGCCGCAGCAGATCTCACTTGGGTGGTAAGGAGTGAGTTGCCGTGCACCGCGATCGCTACCAGCGCGAGAACCGGCACGATGATGGAGAGCGCGAGTGCTAGCTTGCCCTTGAGACGCCACCTCGTGGCGCGTTTTCGGCTACGCGTGGCGCGTTGCGACAGGCCAGGCATACTGCGGCCTCCTTACCCCGCTCGTGGGGGCTCATATATACGAAATTTTCCCATTCGCGATGCGAACGTGACGTACGGTATCACCGCGCTAATCGCGGCAAGCGTTAAAAAGACCCAGTAATGTTAAAAGAGGCTTAAATGACCACTAAAGGGTTCTAACTTCGATCTTTCGTTCCCCTGCCGTGGTGGCCTGAGGTGCGCACGCCTGGTTTTAGGCGCAGGTCGTTACGGGTCCCAGGCTGTGGCGCCGGTGAGCGAGGCCTGGTGATTCGAGCGGCGTTCGGCTGGTCAGCAGAAGGAGAGGACCCGACGGCGCGTGATCTCCGTTAGGTCTTCTTCGCGCTTTTAGCGGTCAGCCTCATTGCGCATCGCAATCGCGTCGCCGCTGTCGCCGCGGCCGCGGCGGTCGTAGCTGTAGACGGTGAAATGAGCCGGTCCGCGATACTGTGCGACAGATTGTCCGGGTGGGGCGGTCGTCGCGAGCAGTGAGGAGAGTCGTTCGTGTCAAAAAGCGAACTGAAGGAGCTACAGGAGCGCGTTGAGCAGCTGGCCGGGCGCATCGGGCAGCTGACCGAGATGGTGGCGCCCGTCCAGGCGCTGCTGGACGACACCCGGCGTCTGGAGGACCTAACCGAGCGGGCCGGGCGGCTGTCCGCCCAGGCTGACCAGGCCTTGCTAGGCCTTCAGAAGCGTGCGACAGCGGCTGGCGTTGGGCTACCCCGGACACGCCCGGCCATTGGTGTCGTGCACCGCGCGGAGGTGACCGGCTACGTCTCGCTCTACTTTGTCGGTGGCCGTACCGCCACGGTCAGACTGCTGGTCGGCCGGGACGACCCGCCGACCGAGTGCATCTGCGAGGCGAACACCAGGAACGACCTGAACTCTTACGCGGGAGGCATTGTGCGCAAGGATGAGTACTGGATTCTCGACACCAAGCTCGGCGATCGGTCTGGTTTCGAATGCGTCTTCACGCCGCTCTTCTGATTCAGGGTTTCTGACCCTGTGCGGTGATGTGAGCGCGGATGGCGGCGGCCCCAGATTCGGTGAGCCAGTCGTTGAAGGTGCGCAGTCCGGGGTGGATGACGCGCAGTGCTTCGATGTCGGCGTGCCATCGCTCGCCGGCCAGCCAGCGTTTCCTGGTCTCGGCGATCACCAGGCTGATCTCCGCTCGGCCCACCGGGACCGGGCACGCGGCATGCGGCTAGTGCGGCTACTGCTGGACGGATTGCGTCCACCGGCTGTCACGAAACTTGCCGCGTTTCGTGACGAACCCTCGGTTCCGCGTCACGAAACCGCTGCCCGCGGCCTGAGGCACTGCGAGGAATGCGGAGCCCGGCTGAGTATCTAGCCCACCGGGCGGCCACCTCGCTACTGCGGTCAGACATGCCGCCAGCGCGCCCGCCGCCGACGCGCGGCGAGTAGGCCGACCGGCCAAAAAGAGCGGAAAGATTATTAGCTGGACTAAGTATGAGCCCTACTCTTGGTAGGGTGAGGGCATGCACGACAGGGTCGCGGAGCTGCTGACCAGGCATGACGCGCACTGATGGATCCCGATTCCCGGGTCAGGCGCGAGGCGTGGATCCTGATCATCGCCGGCCTGTTCATGAGTGCCGCGCAGAGCCTGTCGAGCGTGGCGCTGCCGATCGTACTGCTTGAGCACGGCTCCGGAGCAGGCGGCGTGGGCACGGTTCTCGCGTTGATGAACCTAGCCGGGATGGCTGAGCTGCTGGTTGTCGGCGCGTACGCGGACCGGGGCTGGATCCGGTTCTTCCTGATCTTCTTCCCTTTCACGTCGCTGATCGGCGTCATCCCGTTCCTCACACCGCGGACCTCCCTGCTGTGGCTGGGGATCGGCACGGTGGTGGGCGGCTTCGGCGGCGGAGCGGGCGCGACATCGGGCGGGACGGGGCCGTACCAGCCGGCCGAGTACGGCTGGATCGCCTACCGCTACCCGCCGAGCATGCGAAACACGATGGTCAGCCGCTTCAGTGCCCGGGACGTCGGCGGCGTCTTCCTCGCTGGCCTGCTGGCCCTGGTAAGCAAGCCGATCTCGATCAGCGTCGGGTTCGGGTCGTCCCCGGCCGACCAGGGCAAGACGCTGATGGCCATGGTCGCACTGACCGCGTGCGTCCCAACGGTGCTTGGCTGCTTCATCCGTGAGCCGGAGCACCGCGAAGCCGTACCGCAGCCGGCGCAGCACGGCTGGGCGCAGCGTCTGTCGCTCCTCACCACCTGGCTGGTGCTGCGGTTCCACGCGTCAGCCGGCGAGCTTGGCCTGATCAACCTCATGATCGCGGGCACCGCGATGTTCGGCGACCTGGCGTGCCCGTTCCTGGCGCGCCGGGCAGGCCTGGTCCGCGCGGTGATCGTGACCAGGGTCGTGCAGGCGTTGCTTATTATCCCGATCGCGTTCTCCCCGACTATCGTCATCGCGCAGATCCTGCTGATCTGGCGTCAGCTCATGCAGCGGCTGAATACGGCGCTGCGCGACTCCTACACCCTCGGCCAGGCCGATCCGGAGGAGAAGGCCCGCATGACGGCGATGTCGAACATCGCGAGCAGCGGCGCCCAGTCGCTGAGCGCCCAGGTCGCCGGGCAGGTCATCGACCGGATCGGGTTCACGATTCCGTTCGTGTTCTCCGCCTTCGCCCAGCTGGCGAGCAGCCTGGTCTTCTTCGCCTTCTTCTCCCGCAGGCCGCCACCGGAGGAGGTCACGGAGCCGGAGAAGGCAGCAGGGCGAACCGCCGTCGGCGACGGCTGAAAGAGTCGCCGTTTCGCGTAGTCGCGAATCCGACAAATGCCATGATTCTTCTGTGCTGAAAAGCGGACTGTACTTGCTGGGCAAGACGCTCGCCGCGCTCGTTTTGATCGGCGTGCTGGGCTTTCTGCCGTTGGCGTATGGAGGTACGCTGGGGGAGCCGGACCTGTCCTGGGAGCTGTATGGGGTGCTTATCCTGGCGGCGGCGTTCGGCGTGGTCGTGCACGAAGCCGGGCACCTGCTGGCATGCCTGGCGGTCGGGGCGGAGGTTAAGGCGTTCCGGATAGGGGGCGAGCGTGCCGCGATCCGGTTCCGCGTGCGCGGGGTCCAGGTATCGCTCGGCTGGCCGTACCGGGGACGGGTCCAGTATGGCGGCGCGCGCTCCGTCTGGCGGCGGGCGCTGATCACGCTCGCCGGCTCGTTCGCGGACCTGGTACTCGCGGGCTTGGTGCTGATGGGAGCGGCGCTAGCGACTAACGGGCAGGAAGCACGGCCCCTGCTGGTTGCCGCCGCTCTCGGGCTCGGGGCGGGCGGGCTGACCAATCTCATGCCGTTCCGGGCGCGTTCCGGACGGTTGACCGATGGCGCGCGGCTGTTCGAGTTGCGTTCCAGCTTGCGAGTGGCCGACTTGCAGGCGACGCGAAGGACCGCTCAGCGTCTGCTGCGAGAGGGTCGGACCACGGAGTTGCTCGCGCTGCACGCCAGGCTCGACTTTCCCGTCAGACGGACGAGCACCGCGCAGGCTGCGATCCTTGCCGTCATCGAGTTCGTCACCGTTTCCCTGCCCGGCCTCCCTGATGACGCGGCGCAACTAGCCGAGCGCCGCGTGTCGATGCTCTTGCGGCAGCACGACCTGGGCACCGCGGAGTCCATCGCATATCTGACGCTGGCCGTGCTTCAGCTAAGGCAGGGCGGCGCAGACAGCTGTGCAGAGGCGGAACGCCTATGTGAGCAGACGCTGGCCATCTCAGGCGGCCGCGACTCCGTACGCCGTGTGGCGTTCGCCGCAGTCATTCTGTCCCGGAAAGCGCGCGGGCTATCGTATGGGGACGTATGCGCGGCGGTTCCGACCGCGCTGAAGAAGTCGAATTACGATCCCGAGCCAGCGGCGGCGGGTCTCAAAGCGATTCTCGACCCCGAAGCGATGCTCCATGATTTCCGCAGCGGCGATCCAGACGCGCGGCTGGGGGCGGGAAATATCGCCGCAGTGCTGCGCCAGCAGGGCCGGACCAATGACTTGCTCGAGTTGCACGCGGGATTCGAGTTGTCGGCTGGCCGTTACGCGAGGGAACAGGCGCAGTCGTTGCACGAGGTCGAGTGGAACCTGCTGCTGGTGCCGGGTTTGCCGTCTGAAGTGATCGACGAGGTGGCGAGCCGGACCCACTGGATCCTGGATAACTACTCATTCGAGGATGGGGACCCGATGCCCCGGCCCGCTGTGCAGCACACGCTGGGGCTCGCGCGGTTGCGGCAAGGCAGATTCGAGGAGGTCGAGTCGTTGTGCGCGGCGGGACTGGCCGCCGATTACGGGCCAGACACCCGCGCCCTGGTCCTCGCGACCATAGCCATGGGGCGCCGTGCACTCGGCCAACCGTACGCGGATCTGATCGCCGAGGCCGTGGCACTGTCTCCGCAGGCGGATCTAGTAGGGGAGGCCGTCCGACCGATCCCGGAGATCACCCATTAATCAGCCCGCTCCACCGCATGGTTTGGCGAAGACTCAGAGGATAGGGAGCACTAGAGGCTGTCGCGCGACGGTTGCCGGGTCAGCGTCAAGGATGCTCAATCAGGGCGATTCTCGTATATCCCGCATCTCGCCACCCCCGCATGGCAAGGAGTCCCTTCGTTCTCCGAAGGTGCCCGCAGGAAGTGCCGCCGCGGACCCTCCGGAGGTCCGCAAACCGAACATACGCACCATTTCCTCCCGCCGTCAGGCCCAGCGATCATGGCGGGTGCTGCATTACCAAGGCTCTTTGCCGGGCAGTGCAGCACCCACCGCAATCCCCCGGGCTCAAGGGTGCCAGCAACGGCCGGCGCAACCAGGTGATACCCCGTCAAACCAGCCAGCCGCGGCGGCACGGACGCTGGTCCGGGGACGCTGCCTGGCGCGTCTGCGGCCGTCGTCTGTGGCGATCAGGGGCCCGCCGCAGCGCGAGCCAACGACATCGGTGCCGCATTCATGCCGCCGGGACAGCACCAACGCCACATCGATGCTGCTGAAGCCCTGAGCGACCCGGAGCCGACAGTCCTGCGTCGCGAGTCTGCGGCAGCCTCACTACCGTAAGGACTGCATTCGTGTTTAGGCAGTAGCCAGACGGCTAAAGTGTGCCGAAAGGGTGTGACGCAGTTTCCGGATGAGGGAGGCGGGAACCACGTACGTGAACCGGTGCCCCTGCCCGGCTCCGCGACCGTGCTTGCCCCTACACCAGCGCCGGCAGGCGAGGGTCATTTCCCGGCCCGTTGCGTCCGCCACCCAGCGATGCCATGCCCTTCGCTTACATCACCAACCTGTCGGAGGTCCGCGCCCTCGCGGAAAAACATGCGAGGATGGCGGGCCTGGCCGAGGACCGGGTCGTCGATTTCGTGATCGCGGTCGGCGAGATCGCCGCCAACACCGTGCGGCATGCCCGGTCCGGTGGATCCATGGATATCTGGCAGGACCGTGACGAAATCGTCTGTGAAATTCGTGACGCCGGGGTCATCGCCGATCCGCTGGCCGGCCGTCGGCCGCCGCCTCCCGGAGCTACCGGAGGCCACGGGCTATGGCTCGTTTACCAGATCTGCGATCGCGTGGACCTGCACTCCGATGAGAACGGAACCGTGATCCGGTTGTATATGGCATTGCGGCCAGGCCAGCCGCCAGACGGGTAGTCCCGCTGGCACAGGGTGGGGAACTGCCGACGATGTAACCTTATGGACGCATACGTTGAAACTGGCGGCTGATGCGTAGGATGCCTTCCATGGAAGCTGACGGTACCCAGGTGCGCATGGCGGATTACCTGCGCGACCACCACGACAAGGTTGTTAGCCGCTGGAGCGAGCTCGTCGTGGCCGGCCTGCGCGGCCGGACCTCGCTCGACGAGGTGCGCCGCGAACTCGGAGATATCTACTCACTCGTCGTGAGGGTGCTGTCCGACGGGGACGATCAGGCCATCGGCGAGCTCCGGGCGACGCTCGACGAGTTGTCACGCAGCCGGGCCCGGGACGGGTTCACGCCCACCGAGACGGCGCTAGGAGTGTTCTCGCTCAAGGAGGCTGTCTACGAACTCGTAGCGGACTCCGCTGAGATGGTGCCAGAATTCCTCGGGTTCTCGCGTACGGTCGACGACCTCGGCCTGCGCACCTTTGAGGCCTACTCAACCGCCCGCGAGCAGATCATCGCCGACCAGTCCACGGCGATGCTGGAGCTTTCCACGCCAGTCGTCCGGCTCTGGGACGGCATCATCGCGGTGCCGCTGGTCGGCACGCTCGATTCGGTCCGAACACAGCTTGTCATGGAACGGCTACTCGAAACGCTGGTAGCGACGGGCGCCGATCACGCTGTGATCGACATCACCGGAGTCCCGACGGTGGACACCGAGGTCGCGCAGCACCTGCTCAAGACGGTGAACGCGGCGCGCCTGCTCGGGGCGGAGTGCACGATCTCCGGCATCCGGCCGCAGGTCGCTCAGACGATCGTGTCGCTGGGGATCGAGTTCGGTGACATCGCGACCAAGGCGACGCTCGCCGACGCGCTCGCTCTCGCCCTGCGGCAGGCCGGGCTGAAAGTCGTCTCCGCCTAATGGAGCGGGTGCCGATCGTCAAGATCGGGGACACGCTGTTCGTCTCCATTCAGGTTGAGTTGCAGGACGAGAGCGTTCTTCGCCTTCAGGAAGACCTAGCCGACGAACTCGTCGCCACCAGCGCTCGCGGGGTCATCATCGACATCACCGCCGTCGAGATCGTCGACTCCTTCATCGGCCGGATGCTGACCATGATCGGATCGATCTCGCGACTGTTCGACGCGGAGACGGTCATCGTCGGCATGCGCCCGGCGGTGGCGATCACGCTGACTGAACTCGGACTGTCCCTGAAGGGGGTCCGCACCGCGCTGAACGCCGACAAGGGCCTGGAGATCCTGAACGGCCGATCCTGATGGATGAGCTTCCCATCCAGTCAGGTGACGACGTTGTCCGCGTCCGCCAGCACGTCCGGGTGACGGCGGCGGAGAACGGGCTGTCACTGGTGGATCAGACCAAGCTGGTCACGGCGGCGAGCGAGCTGGCGCGCAACACGCTGGTGCACGGCGGCGGCGGTGTGGCCAAGGTAGAAGCCGTCAAGTCTCCTAACGGGCGGACCGGAGTCAAGCTGTATTTCACCGACCAGGGGCCTGGCATCGCCGACCTGGAACTGGCGCTGCGCGATGGCTGGAGCTCGGGCAGCGGGCTCGGTCTGGGGCTGTCCGGTTCGCGGCGGCTGGTGGATGAGTTCGAGATGGACTCCAAACCCGGGGCCGGGACCAGCGTCGTGGTCGTCAAGTGGTCACGTTGACCCCGCCGCTGATCGCCCAGGTTCCGGGGGATCTGCGCTGGCTGCGGGTTGAGGACGCCAGCGCGGCCGGGGCCTGCCGCAACGCCGCGCTGACGCTGGCGGCTCGGCTCGAGTTTCCCGTGCACCGCGCTGACCAAGTGGCGCTCGCGGTGACGGAGGCGGCCTCGAACCTGCACAAGCACGCCAGCCAGGGCGCGATGCTCTTGCGCATCGGCCGGGAGGGCGGCAAACCGGGGATCGAGATGGTGACCATCGATGTCGGGCCAGGGCTGGCTGACACCAGCGCGGCGCTGCGCGACGGCCATTCCACCAGCGGCACCCTGGGCATCGGGCTCGGCGCGATCCAGCGGCTGGCTGACTTCTGCGAGTTGTATTCGGCTCCTGGTCACGGGACCGTTCTGGTGGCCAGGTTCTGGGCCGGGCACGGCCCGGACGCACCCCGTTACGCGGGCCTGGTTCGCCCGATCATCGGTGAGACCGAGTGCGGCGATGTCTTCGGCGTGGCCGAGACGGACCGTGGCTTCATCGGCGTGCTGTGTGACGGCCTCGGGCACGGCCCGCTCGCCGCCACCGCGGCGATGGAGGCGGTCACCGCGATTCTCGAAGAGCCGGCGGCCGAGCCCGCCGCGCTGATCGAGCGCGCGCACCGCAGAATGCACCACACCCGGGGTGGGGCGGTCGGCGTGGTGCAGATAACCGGCCCGGACGTCCTGTTCGCCGGCCTCGGCAACATCGCGGCGACGATCCTGGCCGACGGGACCCGCAAGGGCATGCTGTCGGTACCGGGGATCGCTGGTCACCAGGCGGGCAGGATCAGGCAGTTCGACTACACGGCCCCGCCCGGCGCCGCGATCATCCTGCACTCGGACGGCGTCAGCAGCCGCTGGGATCCGCGGGTGCTCCCCGGCCTCAACGGCCGGGATCCGCTGGTCGTCGCCGCCGGGTTGCTGGCCGAGGCGGGAACTCACCGCGACGACGCGAGCGTGCTGGTGCTGAAGCCATGACAGCCGAGCTCGCGAGCCTGGACGTCCGGGATCTGCCGGGGGTCTTCGCGGCACGCAGGCTCGGCCGTGAGCTGGCCGCCGGGCTGGCTCTCGAGACTCAGGATCAGGTCCGGGTGGCCACCGCGCTTAGCGAGATCACCCGGGCCGCGGTCACCGCGGGCAACAGCGTGGTCATCGCCTTCGGGGCGGACGATACCAGCCTGGTGCTGACCGTCACGGCCGATGGCCCGCCGCCGGCCGATGGAATGGCCGCGGCGGCCCGGCTGATGGACGCGGTGGTCGCCCAAGGCTGGGTTGTCCGGATGACAAAGCGACGCCCGGCCCTTGCCCAACCCGATCTACGGGCGGTCAGCGATCAGCTGGCGGCCATGCTTCCCGAGTCCACGCTGGAAGAATTGCGACGTAACAATCAGGATCTCATCGCGGCGCTTGACGACGTCACCCGGCAGAAAGAGCAGCTCTTGCGGCTCAATGCTGAGCTGCAGGAGACCAACCGCGGAGTGATGGCGCTGTACAGCGAGCTGTCGGACGAGCTCGAGCAGACCAACCGGGGAGTGGTCGCGCTGTACCGGGAGCTGGACGAGAAGTCCGAGCAGCTGCGCGCGGCATCGGAGTCGAAGGACCGATTCTGGGCCAATGTCAGTCACGAGCTGCGGACACCGCTGAGCTCGATCATCGGGCTGGCCCGGCTGCTCGCCGAACCGGCGGGCGGGCTCGACCCCGAGCAGCTCTACCAGGTGCAGCTCATCGGGAAGGCGTCAGGCACGCTGCTCACCCTGGTGAACGACCTTCTCGATGTCGCCAAGGCCGAGTCGGGGCGATTCGTCCTCGACCCGACGGAGGTCAGTCTGCCCGCGCTGCTCGCCTCGATGCGCGGGCTTATCCGCCCGATGGCCGAGGGTAAGCCGGTCAGCGTCGTGGTCAATGCCGACGAGGCTCCGGCGACGATCCTGACCGACGAGGTGGCACTGACCGCGATCCTGCGGAACCTGATGTCCAACGCCATTAAGTACACCGACGAGGGCGAGGTGCGGCTGAGCGTCAGCACCGCTCCCGGCCAGGTCCAGATCAGGGTCTCCGATACCGGTACCGGAATACCCCAGGGGCAGCTGGAGCGGGTGTTCGAGGAGTTCTATCAGGTACCCGGCGCGAGACGAGGCGGCACCGGTCTTGGGCTACCGTACGCCCGCCGTCTCGCCCGGCTGCTGGACGGGGAGCTGACGCTGACCAGCGAGGGCGACCAGGGGACCATCGCGGTGCTGAGCCTGCCGCACGGGACCCCGTTCGCGGGCACGATCGTGGTGGCCGACGACGACGCGGCCTTCCGCGAGGTGCTCAAGACAATGCTCACCGGCCTCACCGACCGGGTAATCGAGGCGGAGAACGGTGCCGAGGCGCTCGCCGCGATCACCGGCAACAGCGTCGATCTGGTTCTCGCCGACCTGGGGATGCCCGTCATGGACGGCAGCGCCCTTCTCGACCGGCTGCCCTCCGCCCTCCCGGCGATCGTCATCACCGGCCGTGATGTTACGGCGACCCCGCCCCGCGCCACCGCGCTGCTGCATAAGGACCAGCTCACCAGGGACCGGCTGGCGTTCGCCATCCAGCACGCCATCCAGCACGCCATCCAGCACGCCATCCAGCACGCCATCCAGCACGCTATTCAGCCCGTCATCCAGCCCGGCGGCCAGGTCACGTGATGGACGGCTCCGGGGCCAGACTGCTGCTGGTGGATGACGACGAAGCCAAGCGCTACATCATCGCGACCTGGCTACGTCGTGCTGGTCACACCGTGACGGAGGTGAGTACGGGGGAGGAGGGGCTGAGCGCCGCCGCCGCGGCCGAGTTGGTCCTGCTCGACGTGAACCTGCCCGACATCAGCGGTTTCGAGGTCTGCCGGCGGATCAAGGCAGACCCTCGAACGGCCGCCATCCCGGTGATCCAGGTGTCCGCCACCGCCGTCGAAGTCGCCGACCGGGCCCACGGCCTGACCCAGGGCGCCGACGCGTACCTGACCGAGCCCACCGAACCCGAGGAACTGCTCGCCACGGTGACGGCCGCGCTGCGGTACTCGCGGGCCAGGCAGCGCGCGGAGCGCAGCGCTGCGATGCTGACCGCACTGGCCGGCGTGACCCTGGACATCAACTCGGCCGAGACCTTCGATGGGCTGGCGGCCGCGGCGGCAACCGGCGCGGCCCAGATCTTCTCCGTCCCCGCGGTCCTGATCCTGGAGATGCCCGACGGCCAGGCTCGCCGGATGTCCGCGATTCCCGGTCACCCGGGAACGACCCGCCGTGGCGGCCCGGTCGGCCTGGCATCCCGGGTCGCGGAATCTGTCCTCCGTCCCGGACAGGCCAGCGCGACCGGAAGCATCAGCCGCGATGACTGGGTACGCATCGTGCCCGACACCACGTTGCGCGGCGATGTCTGCCTGGCCGCTACCCGGACCAGGCCAGGCCGGTCGCCGGTGGCCATCGTGCTCGACCGCGGGGGTATCACCGGCGAGGAGGACATGCAGATTCTCCGGCAGCTCGCGCAATCGGTCGCGCTGGGCGTCGAGGCGCTGCGTTCCTTCTCTGAAGAGCATCTGGTCGCGCTAACCCTGCAGCGGAGCTTCTTGCCCGCGGCCCTGCCGGCGATACCGGGCGTCCTGATGGCGTTCCGCTACCTGCCCGCCAGCGAGCAGGCCGAGGTCGGCGGCGATTTCTACGAGGCGATGCCCTGGCGGAACGGAGTCCTGATCGCCATTGGTGACGTGCAGGGGCACTCGCTGCGGGCCGCGACCGTGATGGGTGAACTGCGGCACGCGCTGCGCGCGTTCGTCACCGAGGGTCATGCGCCGCTAGCGATCACCGGCCTCGTCAACGAGGTCCTGCGGCGATACCACCCGGACATCATCGCCACACTGTGCCTGGTGCTGCTCGACGCGGAGACCGGCCAGCTTTCGATCGTGAACTGCGGGCACATGCCGCCGCTGCTGGTAGACGACAGCGGCGCGCGTTACGTTGGTGAGGGCGGCCTGATGCTTGGCCTGACCCGGCACGAGCCGCACACCGAGACCGCCCTGCTGCCCGCGGGCGGCACCGTCCTGCTCTACACCGACGGGCTGGTCGAGGATCGCAACGTGGTGATCGATGACAACCTGGACAGGCTGCGCGGCACCGCGCTGCAGGCCGCCAGCACCGATGTCGAGGCGTTCGCCAATCACGTGATGTCGGCCTTCGGCTCCCGTGAGGATGACGTCGCGATGATCGTGCTGCGCCGGACCGGCTAGGCGGACTTCAGCGCCTCCTGAACGCTGGAATGCACCGGAACGACGCGTACCGCACCGGTTAGCTGGAGCACGCGGCGCACCGAGCCGTCCGGCGACACGGCCAGCCGCAGCACGATGTCCCGCGCGGCCGCCTGTTCGTGAGCGCGTACGATCGCGTGCACCCCCGAGGAGTCGCAGAACGACGTTGACGTCAGGTCCGCGATCACGATGTCCACGCCGGGAACGAAGGCGGCGAGCAGCTGCTGGTGGATCTCATCGGAGTTGGTGACATCGATCTCGGCCGGGAGCACCACGACGACCGGTTCGGCCTGTGCCCCCTGATCGTTCATGACTCAGCTACTCCCGTTATCCGCTGACTGCCGGCCCCGCGGCAGCCCAGGCTACCGCGCTGTTGCTGACCGGCGCCCTCAGACTAGCCCTTTCGCGGGGTTGTGTCCGAGATAGCGGCTACGACCTCGCCGGGGTGGTCGAGCGGCAGGAACGTCCGCCCGGCGGGTACCACGGTGAGGGTGGCGTTCGGGAACGCCTCGCTCAGCTGCCGTCCAAGCTCAACGCGGAAGAACGGATCAGCCTCCCCCCACAGCACCCGCACCGGACCGGTGAACTCGCCGAACCGGCTGGCGGCGTCGAGCAGGACCCGCGGATGTACCCCCTTCGCGAGCTTGGCCACGTCGCGACGGATCGCCTTATTGTCCAGCGGCCGTAGCCAGTCGCGAGTCAGCTCAGGGTCGAGCGGCCGGCTGCTGATCGGCCACGGGCTCCCAGAGCCGGCCATCGACGAGCACTCCGTGCACGAACACGACCGGTGGCTGAGAGCTTTCTGCGGGGCCCGCGACCCGGTACGCGAGCCTGCCCGGGGGCAGGTCGACCGTCGCTAGAGCCTGATCAGTTGCCATGGTTAAAACATACAATCAGTATGTATGTATGTCGAGGCCTATAGGGTACGACTGGGCGACGATAGGGAGAATCGGAGAATGTCATCCCGGGTTTCCGCCACACCGCGGGCACGCCGCACGCAGGCCGACCGGTCGGCCGCCACGCGGGACGCGCTGGTGTTGGCGGCGCGGCGGTTGTTCGCCGCGCAGGGCTTCGCGGACGTGCCTGCCGACGCGATTGTCGCGGAGGCGGGGGTTACCCGCGGGGCGATGTACCACCAGTTCACGGACAAGACGGCGCTGTTCGACGCTGTCCTGGAAGCGGTCGAGGCCGACGTCGCCGCGCGGCTCGCCGAGGAGGTGGCCGCCGCCGGTACGGAAGATCCCGTCGTGGCCATGCGGCACGCCATGCGGACCTGGCTGGATATTTGCGTCGAGCCGGAGATTCACCGGATCGCCCTCATCGACGGACCGTCGGTCCTGGGCTGGGCGCGCTGGCGTGAGGTCTGCCAGAAGCACGTCTTCGGACTGGTGCAATCCGTCCTTGAGCAGGGGATGGAACTTAGGCGGATCCGTCAGCAGCCAGCGCGGGCGCTCGCTCATGTGCTCATGGGAGCCAGCGACGAGGCCGCCCTGTATATCGCGGAAGCGGCGGACCAAGGACAAGCGCGGGCCGAGATGATCGAGGTACTCGACCGGCTCATCGCCGTAATAGAGAGAGCTAATTAGCGCTTTCTGGCCGCAGGTGGGTGCGCTGCCCGTCGTGGTCGAAGATGTACAGCACCTCCGCGGGGCCGGTGCGGGTGCCGAAGGCGTGCGGGATCATGGTGGAGAACTCCGCCGCCTGACCGGTCTCGACGAGAATCGTCCGCTCGCCGAGCAACAGCACGAGGGTCCCGGACAGCACGGTCAGCCAGTCCCGGCCAGGATGCGCCTTGGGCTCGGCGGGTGCCGCGGTGACTAGCATCTTGGCCACGGTGACGTCGGGGTCGTTCTTGAGCGTCCACATGGTGAGCCCGCGGGCCGCGTCATGCCGTGGCCTGATCACGACGTCCTCATCGGAGTCGGACTCCACTAGCTGATCCAGCGTGGTGCCGAGCGCGCGGGCGATCGAGGCGAGCTGGTCCAGGCTTATCCGGCGGTGGCCGGTCTCGATGCGGCTCAGGCTGGACGGGCTCAGGTGACAGCGGGCCGCGAGGGCATCCAGCGACCAGCCCATGGCCAGCCGGATCCCCCTGATCCGGCTGCGAACCAGCGAATCGAGATCGCCATCTTGCGTCATACGCAAGATACTATGCTACAGAAGCAAAGCTCCCATAGGGTCGGAGCATGCATCAGCACAATGACGAACAAGAACTGGCCGCGATACTCGACCTCGACGCTGACGTGCTGCGAGACCAGCTGTCCGAGGCCACCGGCTGGCTGGCCGGCCTGGCGGGGGACCTGCCGGTGCGCCGGATCCTGGACCTGGGCAGCGGAACGGGCACCGGGACCTTCGCGCTGCTGCGGCGCTTCACCGACGCCGAGGTCGTCGCCGTCGACCTGTCCCCGCACATGCTGCACCACCTGCGGGCCGAGGCCGCGGCCCGCGGGCTAATGGACCGGGTGCGGACGGTCGAGGCGGACCTGGACACGGAGTGGCCCGCCGTTATCAAAGAAGACGGCGCCGACCTGGCCTGGATGTCGGCGGCCCTGCATCACATGACCGACCCGGACCGCACGCTGCGCCAGACGCGAGCCGCGCTCCGCCCGGGCGGGCTGCTGGCCGTGGTCGAGATGACCGGCTTCCCGAGGTTCCTGCCCGACGACATCGGTCTCGGGCGCCCGGGGCTTGAGGCCCGGTGTTACGCCGTGCTTGACCGGCAGCGCGCCGAGGAGCTTCCGCATCAAGGAGCCGACTGGGGGCCGCGGCTGGCCGCCGCCGGTTTCGCCGTCGAGGGGGAGCGCGCGCTCAGCATCGAACTAGACCCCCCGCTTCCCGAGTCAGCCGGGCGCTACGCCCGCGCGGTCTTCCAGCGGATGCGCCCCGGGCTCGAAGGTCAGCTGGACGCCGCCGACCTGGCCGTGCTCAGCACGCTCATCGACAGCGACGGACCGGACAGCCTGCTGCGCCGCGACGACCTCCGCATCCGGACCACCCGGCCAGCCTGGGTGGCGCGACGCGGAATCCATCCCACCGACCTCAGATGACGCAGCGGCGTGCCTTGTTGCTCCACAGGCTCTGCATCGCGAACGAGCCGGTGCTCAGATGTACGTCACGGAGCGGATCCCGCACCCCGAACGGCCTGCCGCCGAACACGCATTTGTCCGCGACCTCCCCGCCGCTGACCGAGTCGCGCAGGTCGATCCATCCGGAAACGGGCACCGGGTCGGTGATGGTCTCGGCGTACTCGTGGCCTCCCGCGATGCTGAACGCGTCATACCTCCCGCCGGCACCGCGGTTCACCAGGTTCTGTCCGCACAGCTTGCCCGCGTCGGGCTCGTAGGGCAGGTTCAGGAACGGGATGCCGCGCGCTGTCACCGAATGGTATGAGCAGTACTCCGCCTTCGGGTTCGCCTTGCCGCAGCTTCCCGCGAAGCCGTCGCTGAAGCAGGTGCCCTGTTGTGTGGCGACGACCACCAGGACGTTGGTGCCCTTGAGGTGAACCTTCGCGGCGAGCTGGGTGACCACGCCGGAAAGCTGCGTGGACCCGACCTTTTTCGGCGGTGCTTCGGTGTCCAGGTACGTGCCGCGCAGCTGCGACTTGCCGAACTTCGGGTGGCCGGTTTTGTCGCCGTACTGCGAGATGGTCGCGGACCAGCTTCCGCCGCCGAGGCCCTTGAAAAACTTGTAGACATAGCTGAACGCGGCCTTGAACCGGGACTCGCCCCACTTCGGCCCCCAGAAGAGCAGGTAGACCGCCGGGCTGGTCTGTACCGGCCCGCCGTGGTACGTGACGTCGCACTCCGGTTCCCGGCATTTCGCCGCCGCCGCCGTAGCCGGGTGGTCAGTCAACGGCGGGATGACGCCCGCGATCACCGCCGGACTCCCGCCGACGTCCGGCAGCGCCACCCGCGTCACGTTCTCCGGAGTGATCGCCGCTCCCGCCCCGATAGCCCCGGTAGCTACACCCGCCATTATTGTCACGCCAGCGATCAGCGGCACGACCAGGCCCCGTCCCCGCACGTCTCTCCCCTCGGCTTACGACTGTACGCATCCTCATTACCCAGAGCGATGAAATATTCACGCAGCGAGGCGCTTCAGCCCGCGAGCCGGAAGAGAAACTCGTCCGTAACGGATTCAGCCCCGTCGTTATGGTGCATAAAAGAAGACGGGGACGGGGCGTGAACGTACGGGGGGAAACGGGCAATGCGCGCGGTTGTAATCAGGGATTTTGATGCGGCACCAGAAATGGCGGACTTGCCGGTCCCGCGGCCGAGATTCGGCGAGGTGCTGATCAAGGTCGCCGCGTCCTCGGTGAACGGGATCGACGAGGCGGTTGCCGAGGGCTGGTACAAGGAGGCCCTGGCGCACCGGTTCCCGGTCGTGCTCGGCATGGACGTGGCGGGGACCGTCACCGAGGCCGGGGACGGGGTGACCGGGCTGCGCGAGGGGGACCGGGTGTTCGGCGTCATCGTGAACGCCGGACTCGGTGCCGGGGCGTTCGCCGAGTACGCCACCGTACGGGCCGAGCACAACGTGGCGAAGCTGCCGGACAACGTGCGGATGGCCGACGCGGGAGCGCTCGGCCTGGCGAGCATCGCCGCTTACGACGCGGTGAACGCCACCGAGCCCAGGAAAGGCGAGACCGTGCTCATCTCCGGCGCGGCGGGCGGCGACGGGGCGTACGCGGTCCAGATGGCCGCCGCCCGTGGCGCGGAGGTCATCGCCACCGCGCGTCCCGGCGAGGAGTCCGGGTTCGTGAAGGCACTCGGCGCCCAGCGGTCAGTGGACTACAGCGGCGACGCCGAGGCCGACGAGCGCGTGACCAAAGGAGAGGGGGGCACCGTGACGTCCCTGGAACCCGGCGGGATCGATGTGATCCTGCACTTCGCCGGGGACGCCACCGCGCTTGGCGCGCTGCTCAAGCCGGGCGGCCGGTTCGCCTCCACGCTCGGGGCGAGCCCGCACCGCGAAGACGTCGAGACCTACGCCATCCGGCCGCGGGTATCACGGCAGACGCTGAACCGGCTGTCGGCCGACGTGGTCGACGGGCAGCTTGTGGTCCCGGTCACCCGCACGTACAAGCTGGCCGAGGCCACCGACGCGCTCCGCGACTTCCGCCGCGGCGCGATGGGCAAGTACGCCATCGACGTGAACTCGTGATCCGAACGAACGTCCGTAGAATGTGCTGCTAGAGCGACACATTTTACGGACGTTCGAGCTAGACCGCGTGCGCGAGGCGGTGGCTGCGTAGCGCCACCACCACCGGAAGCGCCAGCAGCGGGATAACCACCGGGAGCGCCATCAGCACCCCGGCCGCCCGCACCCCGACGGCTCCCGCGAGCACGCCGTCGGCCAGCGACGCGACCGGCTTGCTGCCCGCCCATGCGATCGCCCACACCGCCATCACGCTGGCCTCCCGCTGGGCTCCGGCCTCCACCGCCAGCAGGGTTCTGGTCGCCGAGTTCGCGACCAGGCACACCGCCCCGGCCAGGAACGCGAAGAGCACGCTTACCCATACCGTCGGAGCGAGCACGAAGCAGATCATGCAGGCTCCGAGCACGAACAGCACGCTGGCCGCGAGCCGGATCGAGGTCCGGTGCTTGGAGCGCCGGATGGAGCCGACCACGCTACCGGAGCCGAGCGCGGCGATGAACGCGCCGGACCATCCGTCGGAGACGTGGAACACGTGGGTGGCCAGCGCGGGCCCGAGCACGAGCACCGGGTCGGCCGCGACGGTGACCGCGGCGACCATGAGCAGCACGACCAGGATCCGCGGCTCGCGGAACGCGATCACGAACCCAGCCCGCACCCGTGACCGCCGTACCGGTTCCGCGCGGTCGCGTCCGACGAAGAACAAGACCAAGCTGAATATGCAGAACGACGCCGCGTTGCTCGCGAAGGCCCAGCCGAATCCCGCGGTGGCGATGAGCAGCACGCAGACCGGCGGTGCCAGCGCGCGGCCGATGTTGTAGGAGACCGAGTCCATCGCGTAGCCGGACCTGATCTGGTCCTCGTTGACGAGGCGGCGCACGGTGACGTTCCTGGCGGGCAGTGCGAAGGTGAACGCCAGGCCGCTGGCGATGGCGCCCACCACCAGCCACGGCTCGTTCATCCGGTGGGCGAACTCGAGTACCGCGAGCAGCGCGGCGAAGATCGCGGACACGATCTCGGTGTAGAGCAGGGCGCGCCGTCCGCCGATCCGGTCGGCGGCGACTCCCGCCCACGGGCCGAGCACCAGCGGCGACGAGAACTGGGCGCAGGTCACCAGGCCCACGGTGAGTACGGAATGGGTGAGCCGGTACGCCAGCAGCACCTGGGCCGTGTTCTGCAGCCAGGTGCCGAAGTCGGACGTGACGCTCCCCGCGAAGTACCAGCGGAAGCCGGCGTTGCCCGTGAGCACTCCCCACGGTGAGCGTCGTTGCTCATCGCTTCTTTCGATGCCGAGTGCCCGGCGGACGGGCATTGCGATGGTTGCCAATGTGGTCCTAACTACGCGGCGATGTGTCTTGGCCGCCAGGTATTGCTCGTGGCTGCGGCGAGCGGGGGGTCTAGCTGCCCTCGTCGTACTCTGGGTCAGGCAGAGTGCCGACGTTGACGATGAACTGGTTCCGGTCGGTGGGGAAGACCGTGACCGTGACCCGCATCGGCACACCGCGTTGATCGAACGCGGTGCGGAAGATCTCGAAGACCGTCATGTCGTGCCGGATGCCGAAGAAGGACTGCTCGATCTCGTCTGGGTTGCGTGCCGTCACCCAGTCCCGGTATCCGAGCTGTTTCAGCCCGGTGGTCTCCTCCAGGTACTTCACCGTGCCCTCGACCATGTTCTCGGCCAGCAGCAGACGGGTCGCACCGTTCTTGGTCACCAGATCCATCGGGTAAAACGAGGTCTGCAGCGACCAGGGGGTTCCGTCGATGAACCGCTCCTGGTGCCGGGAGACCACCTGGGTGCCCACCGGTACTCGCAGCCGGGCCGACACCTCGGGCCGGGCCTGCTGGACCTCGATCCGCGGCACGCTCTCCAGGGCCCGGCGGTGCTGCCCGGCTACCTCGGAGAGATAGGCGGCGCCCTCGCCACCGCCGATCCCGCTGCGGGCGTCGGCCGACAGCGTCGTAACGAACGGGTCGATCTTGGTAAGCACGAACGTTCCCTGGCCCGGCCGGGTCTCGACATAGCCGGACTGGATGAGCCGCTTGATCGCGTCACGGATCGTGTTCCTCGACGCGCTGTAATCTTCCCGCAGCTCAAGCTCGGTCGGCAGTTGCCCGCCAGGCTCTAGCTCCCCGATCTCGATCTTCCTGCGCAGATCATCGGCGATCTGCTTGTACGCCGGCTCGGCCATCTTCTCCTCCCACAGGTACCAACCACCCGGACGGCAGGGCTCATCTGACCTGTCAAAGCCATCGGAATATCTTGGCCTGTTTGGTTTATACCCACCTAACCGTGGTATAACCGCTGCATAGGTCCCAGAGGTTGGGATGGCTCGGATGACTGGGTGTGTTGGGTTGAGTCTAGCAGTCCCCCCACATGGGTGTAGCTGGATCGGCAGGCCCTCCTGGACAACGAGTGAGTAACGGGACCTGCGGGGACGCCGCGGGATGGAGTAAGTGGAGGCCGTCGTGGCCGGTTTCGTAGTCATAGCAGCCATCGTCGCGATCATCGGGATCGCCGGAATGTTCGTTGTCGTCCTGCGTGTCTCGCAGGGCATCCGCCGGGAAGACCGTCCCGGCTCCTTGTACGCCATGGCTCCGAGTCGCGCGTCACGCACCGCTCGCCGGTGGACCGGAATGGGCACCCGCTGGGCCGCGTGACCACCGGTCAGGCACCTCGCCCGAGTCGACCACCAGCTGATTCCGGTCGGCAGGCATGATGGTGAACGTCAACCGGAAAGGCGCGGGTACCGCGTCGCCGTCCGGTTTCTCCGCCCCCTCCTGGCGGGCAGCGAAACCGGCGCGGACGACCGACACCACGGGGACGCGCCCGTCGTCGGGCAGCCCGAAGAACCTACTCTCCTCTTCTTCGGGCGCCCGAACGACGATACGGTCCCGGTACCCGACCTGGACCAGCCCGATTGATTCCCGCAGATAGGCGATCGCGAGACCGCGCCCGGCGAGCCACTTCACCGCGTCCCTGATCGTGTTTCGCGATGCGCGGTACCGGCTCCGCAAGTCCATCTCGCTGGGCAGCTGATCGCCGGGAGCCAGTGCGCCCGACTCGATCTGTCCGCGCAGCTCCTGGGCGATCTGCCAGTACAGGGGTTCGGTCACGGTGCCACTCATCCCAACAACCCATACCGAGGGAATCATCCTTGTCGGCTGAATATACCCTACGGTTGGTTTTAAGTCCCAACGTCCGGGAATCATCCAAACGGTACCAAAGGTAGGGATGACTGGGACTGTCCCCCTAGCTCGAACAGCCCACCTCGTTCCTTCAGCTGGTATGGCCAGGTCGATGATGTTGCGTCGGCTTGGTGGCTTGGGCGGTGCGGTGGCGCGCAAGGCCGCCGCGGGACATACGGGAGGCCGTCATGAGCGGTATTGAGGCCGGGTTGGCGATTGTGTTTCTGGCTGTCTTCCTGGTCGGGGTCACAATCGGGCTAGTCATTATGGTGGCGATCGCGATCCGCCGGGACTCGCTCACCGAAGAGCCGCCGGACGTCACCACACGGGGGGCGCGGCGGCTGACGGGGGTCGGCAAGCGCGACATCATCTACACCTTCGGATCCCATACCTCCGATGACCGGGAGCGCGTCCAGTGAACGTCGTCGCTACCGGGGTCATCGTGGGGATCTGCTTCGCGATCGGCGTGGTAGTCGGCATCATCGCGGTGATCGCGATGGCCGCTATCCGGGCTGGCCGCGAACCGCCGGGCCCGGATCGGGGGCCGGGCCCGGCCCGCGGCCCCACCACCCCACCCTGCTGGCCGGACGACGACGACACCGATGATGCATCGATGCCGTTATTGCGGCATCGATGCATCATCGCTGTCGTTAGCGCAGGAAAATTTTGTCGGGATGTGAGATCGTTGCGGGCTGTTCACCCGCATTATGGGGCTGGTGTAGTGCCCGTCGCGTTGGGACTATGTCCCGCGTGGCCCACACCACCCGGATCCGCCAGAGAGACCTCGGTAAGCTCATCGATTCGCAGCTGGGCGTCATTACGAGGGAACAAGCACTCGGGGTGGGTGTCACTCCTTCGGCGCTGCGGCACCGGCTCCGGGTGGAGGGTCCGTGGACAGTCGTCTTGCCCGGCGTTTACCTGGCTAGCAACGGAGCCATATCCGGTCCGCAGCGTCTGGTCGCCGCGGTCCTGTACGGCGGGAAAGCTTCGATGGTAACCGGTGTCGCGGCCCTGGAGCATCACGGAATCTGGCACCCAGGCGATCCGATGGTCGATGTCCTCATTCCCTCCTCGCGCAGCCGGCACGACGCGGGTTACGTTCGCATGCACCGAAGTGCCCGGTTGCCCGAAGCGGAACCGTCGGGTCCGATGCGGTATGCGCCAGCGCCGCGGGCTGTAGGTGACGCCGCGCGGTCGCTGATGAATCTGCGCGATGTCCGCGCAGTGGTGGCGAGTTCGGTCCAGCGCGGCCGGTGCACAGTGGAAGAACTCGCGGCCGAGCTGCTGAACGGGCCCAGAGCTGGTTCCGCTTACTTCCGCGAAGCCGTGTCCGACGTTATCGCGGGAATCCGGTCGGTTGCCGAAGCTGACCTGAAGAAGCTGATCGACCGGTCCGGGTTGGAGCAGCCGCTGTACAACCCGGAACTGTGGGCTGGCGACACCCTGATCGCGATTCCGGACGCATGGTGGCCGAGATACGGTGTCGCTGTCGAGGTCGACTCGCGTGAATGGCACCTGAGTCCGCAGGATCACGCGCGAACCCTTGAACGGGGTCGGCGGATGACGAGGCACCAGATCCTGGCACACCACTTCACCCCGAACCAGCTACGCCGCTCTGGCCACGACGTGATAGCGCAGATCCAGGAGACCATCGAAGACGCCCGGGACCGGCCACCGCTGAACATCCGGACTATTCCGGTCGATCATCCCGATTACGGTCAGTTCCGTCACCGTTAGCAACGACACCTATGCTGCATTGATGTCTCCACGACAGCATCGATGCGACGTAGCTGTCGTTGAAGTCGAGGGCGAGTGATCAGCACTTAAGCTCAAGACGTGCGGTACAAAATCACGGGGTATGTAGCGACGGGGATCGGGTCGATGCCGGGGACAGATCCGGCCGAGGCGGCGCGGGTTATCGCGGGCGAGCTGCCTGATTTCCCGCATCTAGCCGAACTTCCAGCGCGCGGACCAGGCGCCGACATGATCGGACGGACCACGGCGCTGCTCGTCGACATGCCCGCCGAGGTCACCCCCCGCGGCTGGAAACTGAGCGACCGTCCTGGCATGGACTTGCGGCGCGCCCGGTCCATGCTCTCGAACGATCTCGATGAGATGGAGCAGACACTCGACGGTTACGCCGGCCCGCTGAAGGTCCAGCTCACCGGACCGTGGACGCTCGCCGCGGCCCTCGAGCAACCGCGCAGCTTTAACCGCGCGCTGGCCGACGCCGGAGCGGTCCGCTACATCGCGGGCTCGCTCGCCGAGGCGATCGCCAGCCACCTGGATGATGTCGCTAAGCGGGTGCCAGGCGCCACCGTCGTTTTGCAGCTCGATGAGCCCGGCCTCCCCGCGGTACGCGCCGGGCGGGTGCCCACCGCGAGTGGCTACTCACGCATCCCGCCGGTGGAAGACGACACAATCGCGGAACAACTGGCCATCCTCATCCGCGACACCCCGGTTTACACGGCGGTTCACTGCTGTGATGCGGACGCGCCGTTCGGAATAATCAGCAGAGCGGGGGCAGATGCCGTCGCCACCGACCTTAGCCAGCTACGGCAGCGGAGTGCCGACGAGCTGGCCGAGGCGATCGACGGAGGGCTCGGGCTGCTAGCGGGTGTGCCCGCGGCCAAGCCCGAGGAGATGGCGCGGACGGTTGCCGACCTTTGGCGGCGGACCGGGCTCGACCCTCGGCCGGTGGTGGTGACGTCGCCGTGCGGGCTGGCGGGCGAGTCCCCGGCCGGTGCGGCGGCGGCGCTGCGCGGCTGCCGAGAGGCGGCACGCATTCTGGGGGAGATGATGGAGGAACAGCGATGAGCGACTCTAAGCAGCGGCACGCGGTGCTGAGCGAGGAGCTGTCCGACGCGCAGTACCGGTACCACGTCCTCGACGCGCCGGTGATCTCGGACGCCGAGTACGACGTCAAGATGCGGGAACTGCTCGCGCTCGAGGAAGCCGATTCCTCGCTGCGCACCCCGGACTCACCGTCGCAGAAGGTCGGCGGACCGGTCTCCGAGCAGTTCGCCCCGGTCGACCACCTGGAGCGGCTGCTCTCGCTGGACAACGTCTTTTCCGCGGCCGAGTTCTCCGCCTGGGCCGACCGGGCGACGAAGCTCGGCGCGACCGGGCCGTACCTGTGCGAGCTTAAGATCGACGGCCTCGCGATCGACCTGGTCTACGAACGCGGTCAGCTGGTCCGCGCGGCGACCCGCGGCGACGGCCGCACCGGAGAGGACGTGACCGCGAACGTGCGGACGATCCGGTCGATTCCGGCCCGGCTGCGCGGCGACGGCGTACCGGAAACGCTCGAGGTGCGCGGCGAGATCTTCCTGCCGGTGAAGGCGTTCGAGAAGCTGAACGAGTCGCTGCTCGACCTGGGCAAGCCCCCCTTCGCCAACCCGCGCAACGCGGCGGCCGGATCGCTGCGCCAGAAGGACCCCCGCTCCACCGCCTCCCGCCCCCTGGACGCCATCATCCACGGCGTCGGCCGCGTCGTCGGATCTGGCGAGATCACCGGTGAGGCGGCCGCGCCCGACGCGGGCGGGCACCTGGAGGGCGCGCCGGACAGCCAGTCGGGATGGTACGAGCGGCTGAAGGCCTGGGGGCTGCCGGTTTCCGACCGGTACCGCGTGGTGACGGAACTGGCGGGGGTCCGCGAGTACGTCACGTACTACGAGGACCCCGGTCACCGGCACGAGCCGCCGTACGAGATCGACGGCGTCGTGGTGAAGATCGACGACGTGGCCACCCAGCGGCGGCTCGGCGCGACGTCCCGCGCGCCGCGCTGGGCGATCGCGTACAAGTACCCGCCCGAGGAGGTAACCACCCGGCTGCTCGACATCCGGGTCAACGTCGGCCGCACCGGCCGGGTGACGCCGTACGCGGTGATGGAGCCGGTCAAGGTCAGCGGCTCGACGGTGGAGAACGCGACACTGCACAACGCCGACGAGGTCAAGCGCAAGGGCGTGCTGATCGGCGACATGGTGATCCTGCGCAAGGCCGGCGAGGTCATCCCCGAGGTGCTTGGCCCGGTGGCCGACCTGCGCACCGGCGACGAGCGGGAGTTTGAGTTCCCGACCGTGTGCCCGGAATGCGGGACGCCGCTCGGCCGCGACGAGGGTGAGGTCGACTGGCGCTGCCCGAACGCGCGGTCCTGCCCGGCGCAGCTGCGCGAGCGGCTGTTCCATCTGGCGTCACGCGGCGCACTCGACATCGAGGTACTCGGCTACGAGGCGGTGTCCGCGCTGCTCGACGATGGGCTGGTAAACGACGAGGGCGACCTGTTCACCTTGGATACCGAGGCACTGGCGCGGTCGCCGTTCTTCGTGAACAAGGCGGGCGGGCTCACCATCAACGCGCACCGGCTGGTTGACAACCTCGCCGAGGCCAGGACACGGCCGCTGTGGCGGGTGCTGGTCGCGCTGTCGATCCGGCACGTCGGGCCGACCGCCGCGCGGGCGCTGGCCACCGCCTTCGGTTCGGTCGATGCCATAGCCGCCGCGTCCGTTGATCAGCTCGCCGCGGTTGATGGCGTCGGCCCGACGATCGCCGCGTCGACGCTGGAGTGGTTCACGGTCGACTGGCACCAGGCGATCGTCGCCAAGTGGCGCGCCGCCGGGGTGCGGCTGGCCGATCCCGACTGGGTGCCGCCCGCGGCGCAGCCCGAGAAGCTGCTGGCGGGCGTCACGCTGGTGCTCACCGGCTCGCTCTCCGGCTTCACCCGTGACGAGGCCGCCGAATTGGTGCGCGCGGCCGGCGGCAAGGTGTCCGCGAGCGTGTCCAAGAAAACGTCCTACCTGGTCGCCGGCGAGGACGCGGGCTCGAAGTATGACAAAGCCGTCGAGCTGGGCATCCCCATCCTGGATGAGGACGGATTGCGCGAGCTGCTGGAGCACGGCCCGGCTACCGAGTAGCCGGGCCGCGCCACCAGGTCTACTTGAGCAGCTTGCGCAGACCGGTGATGAAGGACTGGCCGTCGGGCGTGCCGAGGCCGGTCATGTTGTCGTAACCCTTCAGCGTGACCTGGCCGGTGTAGCCGGCCATGGCGTAGCTCTGGTCGTCGAACCTCGTGATGAGCGGGTCCCCGCAGAAGTACGGGTCGCAGTACACCCCGTGGTAAGAGGTCGGCGTCGCACTGGTGACCGGGAGCGTGGCGTTGAACGCGGACGTCTTCGCCAGCTTGTAGATCGCCGGGTTGATGAAGCCGAACACCTTCTTCTGTCCCTGCTGTCCCGCCGCGACGATCCCGGCGACCAGCGGAGATGCCAGCGACGTTCCGCCGATGTCTCCCGCGGTGTAACCGGTAACGGCTCCGCTGTCGCTGAGATCCTGCAGCAGGAGCATGAAGCCGGTGAACGGGTCGGCGTCGGCGCTGATGTCCGGCGCGGACCGGACGAGGCCACCGCGGTTACCGGGAGCCGTCGCCAGCGAGGCAGGCACGACGCCCTTCTGGTACGCGGGCTGGCTCCAGATCTCGCTCTGGCCGCCGCCCGACGCACCCTGCTCGCCGAAGTCGGTCCACGCGTTGTCGTAGTCGACCACTTCATCGGTGGACCAGCCGGTCTCGAACAGCCGGTTTCCGGTCTTGCCGATGCCGAGCGTGGTGCCGCCGACGGAGATCGCGTACGGGTCAGACGACGGCGTCTCCACGCCGGAGCCATCGCCCGCGGAGAAGTACTCGCCGACACCTTCACACGCGGCCTTGACCAGGTACGCGTGCTCGATGTTGGTGATCGCCGCGCCCTGGGACTCGGTGCCGCCCTCCCAGGAGTTGGACGCGATGTTCGCCAGTGGCGTCTTGCCGTTGCCGTTGATCACCGCTAGGTCGGCGTCGAACAGGCCTTGCAGACCGGAGTACCCGGTGTCGCAGCCGTTGCCGCCGATGACGTACTCGGTCGACCCTGGTGCCATCGCGTAGGTCGCCTCGACGTCCAGTGATTCTTCCTCGTAGAAGTCGTCACCGCAGGCCGCGAAGGACACGTTCCCGATGTTCAGTTCCTTGTACCGGGACGGGGACGGCGCGGGCAGCCCGTTGCTGGACGCGTAGTCCTGCAGCGTGGTGAACATGCCGGGGGTGAGGCCCAGTTCGACCAGGGCGACCGTCTCGCCCTTGCCGGTGTTCACCGAGTTCGCGTCGTAAGCCGACCTGAGCTGCTTCGCCGAGTATCCGCACAAGACCGTCGGGTAGCTCGTGCTGGCATTCGGGTAGCCGGGCTTGGCGGTGTACTGCCCGTAGTAGTTCGAGCAGGGGTTGGTCGGCCCGCTGGCGGCTGGCTTGACCGAGGTCGTGTCCAGCTTGTCGAGCGGCAGGATGGGCTCGGCGTTGTTCAGCCCGGTGATGCCCAGCACGGTGCCGCTGAGCGAGGACGGCAGCGTGATCGCCGAACTGTTCGCGTACAGCTTGTACCGGCCCCCGGTCGCGCTCGCGGATGACGAGTAGTACCGCATCGTTGTCTTGAACGCGGTCTGGATGGTCGAGGTCGGCGCGGTCGCGGTTACGTAGTCCCGCTGCGCGTCGGTGCTGAGCCCGGTGAAGCCTTCCGACCTGAGCCAGGATTCGGTCGCCGACGCTTCGGCCGCCGTGGCGCCGAACTGCGCGGTGTACTCCGACGGTGACAGGTACTTGCCGTAGTCAGCGTTGCCCGACGTGGACACCGCCGTCGCGTAAGACTGCGCCGCCGAGGTCTTGGGCGTCAGCCAGAGCTGGATGGTGAGCTTGGTGCTCGCGGCGACGGTGCCGGTCGCCGCGGTTGTGCTGGTGAACGGCACGTTGCTGCCGGCCAGCGTGTGTGTTACTGGAGTGGTTGTAGCGCCCGCAGAGGTACCCGCTCCTACGATCACCAGGCCGGCCAACGTCGCGGTGGCCGCGAAGGTGGCCGTGATCGTCGTTCTTTTTGTCATGCTTCTCCCCGCATGTGGGATGAGAGTGGACATAGGGAGCGTAGAACGAAACAGTGAGTAATGTAATGATTTCAACACAATTTGTGGCGAACTAATCCTTTACGGCTCCCGTGCGGCCGGCCCCTAGGATGAAGTCCATGTCCATCACCCGCGATGAGGTCGCGCACCTGGCGCGCCTGTCCCGGCTCGCGTTGTCCGACGACGAGCTGGACCATTTGGCGCCACAGCTCGGCCAGATACTTTCCGCGGTCGCGCAGGTCCAGGAGGTCGCAGCCGATGGCATCCCGCCGACCTCGCACGCGACCGGTCTGACCAACGTGTTCCGCGAGGATTCACCCCGGCCGTGCCTGACGCCGGAGCAGGCCCTGGATCAGGCACCGGCCGTGGAACAGCAGCGGTTCAAGGTGCCGCGGATCCTGGGGGAGGACTGATGACGGACCTCACCAGGCTCACCGCCGCCGAGCTATCGGAGAAGCTGAGCGCGCGAGAAGTCTCCGCCGTCGAGGTGACCCAGGCCCACCTGGACCGGATCGCCACGGTCGATGACAAGGTGCACGCGTTCCTTCATATTGGCCATAACGACGCGCTCCATCAGGCGGGCATCGTCGATGACCGCCGGGCGTCGGGAGAAAAACTCGGCCCGCTCGCCGGGGTACCGGTGGCGGTCAAGGACCTGTTCACCACCGTCGGCATGCCGGCCACCTGCGGATCGCGGATCCTCGAGGGGTGGATGCCCCCGTATGAGTCCACGATCACCAGCCGGCTCCGGTCGGCCGGGGCCATCCTGATCGGCAAGACCAACATGGACGAGTTCGCGATGGGCTCGTCCACCGAGAACTCGGCCTATGGTCCGTCGCGCAACCCGTGGGACCTGTCCAAGGTCCCCGGCGGTTCCTCCGGTGGGTCGGCGGCGGCGGTCGCCGCGTACGAGGCGCCGCTGGCGCTCGGCACCGACACCGGCGGCTCGATCAGGCAGCCCGCGGCGCTCTGCGGGATCGTCGGCACCAAGCCGACCTATGGCGGGTCGTCGCGTTACGGCGTGGTGGCGTTCGCGTCCTCGCTTGACACGCCGGGCCCGTTCGGCCGGACCGTGCTCGACACCGCGCTGCTGCACGAGGCGATGTCCGGGCACGACCCGATGGACTCGACCTCAATCGACGCCCCGGTACCGCCGGTCGTCGCGGCCGCTCGGCAGGCCGACATCAGCGGCATGCGCATCGGCGTTGTCACTAACCTGTCCGGCGACGGGTATCAGCCGGGTGTGATGGCGCGGTTCACCGAGGCGGTGGCGGTGCTCGAGTCGCTCGGCGCCAAGGTCGTCGAGGTGAGCTGCCCGCACTTCTCCTACGCGCTGCCCGCGTACTACCTGATCGCGCCGAGCGAGTGCTCGTCCAACCTGGCGCGGTTCGACGGGATGCGGTACGGCCTGCGCGTCGGTTCCGGGGACGCCGAAGAAGTGATGGCGGCGACCCGTGAGGCCGGGTTCGGTGCGGAGGTGAAACGCCGCATCATCCTCGGCACCTACGCGCTGTCCAGCGGGTACTACGACGCTTACTACGGCAAGGCGCAGCAGGTGCGCACGCTGGTCATCAGGGACTTCGAGGCCGCGTTCGAGCAGGTGGACGCGCTGATCTCGCCGGTGACCCCGACGGTGGCCTTCGGAGTCGGGGAGCGGGTCGATGACCCGATGGCCATGTACCTGGCCGACCTGTGCACGATCCCGTCCGACCTGGCGGGCAACGCGGCGATCTCGGTGCCTTGCGGGCTGGCCGACGGGCTGCCGGTGGGACTGCAGGTGATGGCGCCCGCGCTGGCCGACGACCGGCTGTACCGGGTCGGCGCCGCGTTCGAGGCCGCGTTCGGACGGCTGACTCCTGGGGAGCTCGCATGACTGTTGTGACCGACCGCTACGACCCGGTCTTCGGCCTGGAGACGCACGTCGAGCTGGGCACCGCGACCAAGATGTTCTGCGGCTGCCTGGCGAAGTTTGGCGGCGAGCCCAACTCCCAGGTGTGCCCGGTCTGCCTCGGGCTGCCGGGCTCGCTGCCGGTGGTGAACGAGAAGGCGATCGAGTACGCGATCAAGATCGGCCTGGCGCTGAACTGCTCGATCGCGTCCTGGTGCCGGTTCGCCCGCAAGAACTACTTCTACCCGGACATGCCGAAGGACTTCCAGATCTCGCAGTACGACGAGCCGCTGTGCACCGAAGGCTATCTGGACGTGGAACTCGACGGCCGCTCATACCGGGTGGGCATCGAGCGCGTGCACCTGGAAGAGGACACCGGCAAGTCGCTGCACGTCGGCGGGGCGACCGGCCGGATCCATGGCGCGGACTACTCGCTGGTGGACTACAACCGCGCGGGCATCCCGCTGGTGGAGATCGTCACCAAGCCGGTTCCCGGGACCGGGGACCTGGCGCCGGTGGTGGCCCGGGCCTACGTGACCGAGTTGCGCGACGTGCTCCGCACGCTCGACGTGTCCGACGTGCGGATGGAAGAGGGCTCGATGCGCTGCGACGTGAACACGTCGCTGTCGCCCGCGGGTTCCGGCGTGTGGGGCACCCGCACCGAGACGAAGAACGTGAACTCGCTGCGCTCGGTCGAGCGTGCGGTCCGCTCGGAGATGGCCCGGCAGGCCTCCGTTCTTGATTCGGGTGGCCGGATCAAGCAGGAGACCCGGCACTTCAACGAGGAGAGCGGCGAGACTTCGCCGGGCCGGTCCAAGGAAGAGGCGCAGGACTACCGGTACTTCCCCGAGCCCGACCTGGTCCCGGTCGCCCCGGCTGCTTCGTGGATAGCGTCGATCGGGGACTCGCTGCCCGAACTGCCGTCCGCCCGCCGGGTGCGGCTCCAGTCTTCTTGGGGACTCACGGACATCGAGCTGTCCGCGCTGAGCAACGCCGGCGCTCTGGATGTCGTCGAGGAAACCGTCGCCGCCGGAGCGTCCCCCGCCGACGCGCGTAAGTGGTGGCTCGGTGAACTGGCGAGGCGCGCCAACGACAGCGGGATCTCCGTCGCCGACCTGCCGATCACCCCGGCCGATGTGGCCCGCGTAGCCGCGCTGGTCTCCGCCGGATCGCTGAACGACCGGCTAGCTCGCTCGGTAATCGACGGCGTGCTGGCGGGCGAGGGCTCGCCCGACGACGTAGTCGCCAAGCGCGGCCTAGCCGTGGTCAGCGACGACAGCGAGCTTCTCGTCGCTATCGATACGGCCATTCTTGCCAACCCCGACGTAGCCGAGAAGATCCGCTCCGGCAAGGTCGCCGCCGCCGGCGTAATCGTCGGCGCCGTCATGAAGTCCACCCGCGGCAAAGCCGACGCCTCCCGAGTCCGCGAACTAGTCCTAGACCGCCTCTCCTGACCAGTCCAGCCAGTCCGCGGTACGGTCCAGCTGGGCGCGGTGGTGCGCCCTAGCCCAGTCGCGATAAGCCCTGCCCCGCCCGTGATGTGCTCTGCCCCGCCCGTGATGTGCTCTGCCCCGCCGGCGGTGCGCTCTGCCCCGCCCGTGATGTGCTCTGCCCCGCCCGTGATGTGCCCTGCCCCGCCCGTGATGTGCTCTGCCCCGCCCGTGATGTGCTCCGCTCCGCCCGTGATGTGCCCCGGCCCGGTCGTGGTGCGCCCTGCCTCGCCTCGCCTCGCCCCGGCCTGATCCGGTCGGGACGCACGTGGTCCGCTTTATCGGGCAATAGCGTGACATTTCGCCGGGTCGCGGCCTTCCGGCAGGCCCATGGATGGCCCATCGCTGGCGTCATCGCGCCAGCGATGGGCCATCCATGGGGTGGGGCTGAGCAGCAATCAGGTCCTGCCGCGTTCATGGGGTCACGCCAAGCAGCAATTCGGCCTGCCCGCGTTCCCTGTGTGATCATGGTGGGTGTTGCAGTAACCACACTCTTTGGTGGTTGGTGCCGCACCCGCCATGATCATTTAGCGGTTAGGTGGACAGCGAGTAGCTGTTCACGGTGAAGTCCTCGGTGGTGTCGTTCGTCGAGGTGATCTCCCAGCCGAACTGCACCGTGCTGAGGGTGGCACCGGTCAGCCAGCCTTCGGACGAGAGCCAGTCGAAGATATCCGTGATGTTGACGCTTCCGGAGGTCTCGTTGCTCGTTCGCACGAACGAGTACACCGGATTCGAGCCGTTGCTGCCCTTGTAGATGTCCCAGTTACTGCCGCCGACCGAGGCTGACGCCTCTTCGGTCCCGAGCGGCCCGACGTTCTGGGTGTAGGTCCAGAGCATGATCTCGTCCGAGCTGCCGTTGGCCCAGATGTCGTAGGCCGCCTCGAAGTCCCCGGTACTGGGGACGCTGAAGTTGAAGCTGCTGGAGACTGTGCCCAGCGAGCTAACCGGCTTGCCGATGGAGTAGCTGACGTTGGGGTACGACTTGACCCCGCTGGTGTTGGGCTGATCGGAATCCACGCCCCAGTTGCTGTAGGAATTGGCCCAGATGGTCTGGGCGCCGGCGCCGCTTCCCCAGACGTCGTTGTACAGGGTGTAACCGTCATCGGTCCAGGACCCGTATTGCGCCGACGAGGTCCATACGGCGGCGAATGCCGCCGACGCACCAACAACTAGCGCGATGGCTGCCGCGACCAGCGGGAACGCGATACGTAGCGCTCGTGACATGCGGTTCTCCTCTCTTTCGTAGACCCCGCTCTGTCACACTTTTCGAAGCGCTTCGAAAACATCGATCTTGGCACACTATAAATCGCCCTGAATGCCTCTGCAATAATAACTTGCCTGCGATTTCGGCACGGGCTGTTCCCGGCATCCGCAACTCGGCCGCTGCCGCTGTCCACCTGCCCCCCGCGTCCCCAGACCGCACACCATGGATGGCCCATCGCTGGCGCTATGGGCCCCGCGATGACCCATCCATGGTGCCCGGGTGCGGCGGATGGTGCCCGTTATGCGGCGGTACGTGCGGTTCGTGCAGCGGGGGCTGCGCTCGAGGGGCGACTGCACTCGAGGGGTGGGGCGGCGGTCGTGCAGTGGGGGCAGTGGGGGGTGCGGTCGAGGAGGGGTCGGCGTTAGCTGATGCGGCTGGGGTTAACGAAGGCCTCGTGGCGTAGGTGATCTTCCTGGCCGGTGAAGGCCTTGAACGCGCCTAGCTTGTAGCTGTTGTCGGCTGTCTCGATGTGGAAGTCGCGGCGCAGGTGGTCTAGGTGTCGCTCGAACTCGTCGGAGCTCATCCTCGCACGGGATACGATCTCGTCCCTGGTGACGAAGCCGCCGTCGGCGCGGAGCACTGCGTACACCGGGTCGTGCGTGGTGTGCCAGGATTCTGCTTGCCGGGATCGGGACCGTCGCACGGTGCCCTGGCCGGACAGTGCCACGTGGATTCGCTCGCCGATCGCGCGGGCTAGCGGGGGCGGGAACGCGTTGCCGATCTGCCGGTACACCGAGGTCTTCCGGCCGGTGAACTCCCAGCGGTACTCTTCGCCGTTCCAGCCTTGCAGCCGGGCGACCATCTCGCAGGTCAGCTTCGGCAGCTCATTTTCTGGGTCGGAGGGGCCGGGCGCGGCGTCGGCGACACCGAGGCCGTTTACCCCCATCTCGCGCCACGCGCGCTTGGCCCGGGTGGGGCCTAGGTCTGCGCCGCCGTGTTTCTTGGAACCGCCGACGATGGTTGGCGCGATGTCATTGGCCCGCCGCGCCCATGCCTCGGCGCCTGGCCAGCCACGCTCGGCCATCAGGTCCTTGAGCGTCTCGCCGACCGTGGCCGGGATGCCCTGCGGAGTGGGCCAGGAGAAGTGCCGGAAATCGGCCGGTCGCATCGCCACCAGGACGAACCGCGGCCGGAGTTGCGGGACCCCGTAATCGGCCGCGTGCAGCAGCTTCCAGCTCGCCGCGTAGCCAAGCTCGGTGAGCCGGTCGAGTACGTGCTGACGGTAGGCGGAAAACCGCGGCAGCGAGAGTCCGCGGACGTTTTCCAGCATGAGCGCGCGGGGCCGTATCACGCCGCACAGCTCGATCGCCCAGGCGAACAGGTCCCGTTCGTCGGTCGCACCGAGCTGCTTTCCGGCGATCGTGAACGGGGGACAGGGCACCCCGCCGGCTAGCAGGTCTATGCCGCGGTACAAGACAGGATTCCAGACCTCCTGGCTGGCGACATCGCCCTGGGCGACCGTCCAGCCGGGCCGGTTGTGCCGCAGGGTGGCGCACGCGTTCGCATCGAGCTCGACCGCGAGCGAGTGCGCGAAGCCAGCGAGGTCAAGACCGAGGGACTGGCCGCCGGCACCGGCGCAGATCTCGACCACCTTGAACTCGCGACTCATGTACTTATTGTGTCCTATCGGGGGCCTGCTCACGGTGCATCTGGGCGCGTGTCGGGCAGCATCGGGGCGGGCTCGACGAGGTCATCGGGACCTGCCACCACCCAGTCAGAACCATCCAGGCTTACGTATGGTCCTGGGTGGCCGTGCCGCCTAGCCAGCCGCGTGCTCACGAATTCACCGTATCCCGGCTCCGGCAGCCCGAGCCGCGCCGCCATCTCGCAATGGCTCCGGTACTGCCCGAAGATCACGATGCCCTCTCCGCGCAGGCTGCTGCGCGCTCCGCCGTTGCCGCGCACCCGTTTCATGTAGTCCTCCTGGCGAGCGACGGTCGCGACGACCGCCCGGCTGATCCGCCGCCGCTGGGCGAGCCGGAAGAGCATGTCGATGCGTTTCGTGCCGTGCGGCGAGCAGTTCAGGATGCGGTCCACATCGGGGGGCGGGATCCGCAGCAGCGCGTTCTCGGGGAGTTCGCGGTCCCAGTGCAACCAGTCAACCGTCGTTTTGCCAAACTTGGAAAGCCAGCGCTTACGGTCCCGGTTGCCGTCCGACGTCGTCAGTACGTCGGGTGTGGCCCGGACCAGACCGAGTGACCATTTCCCGGTGGCGTCGTCGGCCCACAGGCCAAGCAGGATGTGGCCGAGTGCTTCCGGCGGGATCATCCAGTCCGCGAGCTTCTGGGAGAACTTGCAGTCCACGTCGATGCCGCGGATCGCGAAATCCATCGCCTTGCCGTCGGCGAAGCCGAACTCGCGCTGCAGGTTGATCTCGATCAGCGTGCCGAAGTGTGTCTTCTCTGTCTTGTGCAGCTGATCCCAGCGGTACCGGCCGGTGTCCTTGCCGTTGAGCAGCATGTCATAGGTGCGGCGCAGCACCCGCGCGATGCGGACGCCGTCGCGATCCAGCGCGAGCAGTTCGTCAGCGACCGCAGCGAGTTCCGGATCGGGCGCCAGCGGAAGCTGCAATGGTGCCGTCATGGCTATCAGTATGGCGTCGCCAGAAATTGGCTGAGTGGAGCCGGAGATGTTTCCGGTCGCGGGCAGGCCGATACGAACCGAGGCGCTGTGATCCGGTACCGGCCAGGCATCACGATCTGCCTGATCTGCTGCCACGATTTCAGGGAACCGTGCCCCGCGTTCGGCTTGGCCCCGCAGCCGGGAGGACAAGAGTTCGTCGGCCATCGCTGCGAGGTTCTGCAGTAACTGGGGTGCCAGCGTTCCGCCAGTGAACCGCCAGCGACTTCCGGTATTGATCTAAGGACTCTCCGCATCAATGAGGAGCACGGATGTTGAGTTCTCGCCGGATTCGCCATTATCTGCGACCACGCCGCGTCGCTCACGGACCGCGCTCGGCGGTTCGCCGGCGCTGGAGGCCGCGAGCGGCGGCCGCTCTTGGCTGCGTCGCGGCCCTGGTGGCGTGGGCCCTGGTGGCGTCCGGACCCCTGGCGGCCAGCGCGCCCGCGGCGACCGTGCCGTCGACCGTAAGCACGTCGTGGCCTGCCGATCCTGACTGGCAGAGCTACGTCGAGACGCCGTCCAGTTCGACGGTGTGCCCGGTCGCGATCGAGGCCACATCGGGCACCGTGACCGGTGCGGGGAACCTGGTATGTGGTGGCTCGGGCGGGGCGACGCTGACCCTGACCTCGGGCGGGGCGACGCCGACCATCGTGCTGGACTACGGCCAGGAGGTCGGCGGCCTGCCGTACTTCGACGTCTCGGCCGAGTCGGGTTCGCCGGTACTGCAGGCCGGGTACAGCGAGGGCCTGAACTACGTATCCGCCACCGGGGACGGCTCGACGCCATGGGCCGAAGGTGATTCCTCGCGCTACGACAGCTATACGGTGACCGGAGCCGGGACCATAACGAACCCGGCGGTCCAGGGCGGTGAACGGTACGAGGAGATCACGCTCACCTCGCCGGGCACCCTGACGCTGAGCGCCGCGGGCATCAACTACATCGCCGATCGCAGCGCCTACCAGGGCTACTTCGTATCCAGTAACAGCGAGCTGAACCAGATCTGGTACGACAGCGCCTACACCGCCCAGATCGACTCGGTCCCGACCGATTCGCTGCCGGCCGACTGGACGATCACGAACGGCGTCATGGACGCCGACGGCGGCGACGTGGGCGTGCTCGATGAGGGCAGTTCGTGGACCGACTACACGGATACCTTCAACACGCAGATCGTCGACAACCAGGCCGGCTGGGTGGTACGGGGCCGGGATGTCAACGACGGCTACGTCTTCATACTGAACGCGAACAACGACACCGTCGGCACGCCTAACACGCTGCAGGAACTCGACCTGGTGGACGGCACCTATATCAGCGTCGGCAGCGTGGCCCTCAGCTCGAAATTGCTGCCGGATACGTGGTACACGGTTTCTACCACGGTGTCCGGCACGACTATCACGGTCTCGCTGGACGGCGAGCAGATCGCGAGCCTCAACTCGTCGTCGTTCCCCTCAGGGACGACGGCGTACCCGACCGGGACGGTGGGCTTCCGCGAGTACGGCGGCGAGCAGGCCGACTTCAGCGACCTGAGCGTGATCAGCAGTTCCGGCGCCACCCTCTACAGCAGTCCGCTGAACGCCACCTCGGACCTGTCCGACTTCGCGGCGCCGGGCACCAACGCGCTGCCCTCGATCGTGGACGGCGCCAAGCGTGACCGGGCCGTCTGGGTCGGTGACATGAACGTCGAGGGTCCGACCGACTACTACTCGACCGACCAGACGCAGTACCTCAAGGGTGCGCTGGAACTGCTCGGCAGCTATCAGCTGTCCAGCGGGTTCGTCACCGGCGACGTGCCGCCGCAGGATCCGTTGCATACCGGCGCCGACGAGAGCGGTACCACGGGGACTTATTCCGCCTCGTACTCGATGTACTGGGTGCTCGGGCTGGGCTCGTACTACCTCTACACCGGCGATACGGCGTTCGTGCAGCAAGAATGGCCAGTCGTCGAGGGCGAGCTGGCCTGGAACGCCTCCCAGCTTGACTCGCGCGGGCTATTCGTGACCAATAGCAGTGATGGCGCCGACTGGGATTACTACGACGGTGATAAGACCGGGGAGGTCACCGAGTACAACCTCCTGTACTACAAGGCACTGCTGGACGGAGCGATGCTGGCTACCGCGGCTGGCCAGACCGCGCAGGCGGCCACCTATACCCAAGAGGCCGCGGCGCTGAAGACGGCGATCAATACTTATCTGTTCGATTCCTCGACCGGGCTGTATTACATCAGCGACACGGAGACGACCGGCGTCGCCCAGGACGCCAACTCGCTCGCCGTGCTGTACGGGGTCGCGCCGGCGTCGGACGACGTGAGCATCCTGGCTGCGCTCAAGACCGACCTGTGGACCAATGAGTACGGGCCGCTTCCGTTTACTTCCAACACCGGTTACTCGCAGATCATCAGCCCGTACGTCAGCGGTTATGAGCTGGACGCCCGGCTGGCTACCGGTGACACCGCCGACGCCGAGACGCTGCTGGAGACCTTGTGGGGTCACATGATCGCCTCGGGTCCCGATGACACCGGGACGATGTGGGAGAACGTCGCCACCGATGGCGACCCGGGCCAGGGGGCGCACACCAGCCTCTCGCACGGCTGGGCCAGCACGCCGGCCTCAGCGCTGTCGGGATACATGCTCGGGATCCAGCCGGTCACTCCCGGCTACGCGACCTGGCTCGTGCAGCCGCATCCTGGCGACCTGGGCTGGGCCGAGGGCCAGGCGCCGACGCCGTACGGTGACGTGCAGGTGTCGTGGGCCGGCGAAAGCGGCACCGGCCAGTTCAGCATGCAGGTGACCGCGCCGTCGGGCACCAGTGGCACCATCGCTATTCCGGTCGGGAGCGCCACCAGCCCGGTGGTGGAGGTCGGTGGCCAGGTGGTGTGGAGCGGCGGCTCGTTCACGGCGGTCAGCGGGATCAGCGGTGCGTCGCAGTCTGGCGGCTACGTCTACCTCACCGGCGTGCAGCCGGGAACGTACCTGGTGGCGGCCAACCCGGGGCCGGTCGGCGCGCCGACCGGGTACACCTCCTGCGCGGCCGAGAACGGCACCTGCTCGTTCTCCGGTACCGAGTCGGTCGCCTACGGCGCCAACGGCATCTTCACCTACCAGACCCTGACCGGCGGCACCGCCTGTGACAACACGGTCTTCGGCGACCCCGACCACGGAATGACCAAGTCCTGCTATGCGGGGCCGGTGACCACCGGCCCTAGCGGGTCCACATACTGCGGCCCGGAGAATGGCCTGTGCTCCTTCACCGGAACCCAGACGGTCGCCTTCGGAGCCGGCAGCTCATTCACCGAGAAGACTCTCACCGGCGGTACGCCCTGCACTAACGCGGTCTTCGGCGACCCCGACCACGACGTCGTGAAGGCATGCTTCCTGATCCCATCCAGCTAACGCGACCGGTCCTGGGAGCGGACTTAAACGCACCGGCACCACCCGTCGGCACCACCCCGCCGGCTACCAGGGCGAGCAGCGAGCCCCATGACCATCCAGGCGCACCTGGCAGCGAACGTAGCAGGAGGTCGGTTGCTGATCTGCTGCGGACCCGCCCGAGTCGCGCTCGCCATGCGTCCTGGATGAGCTGGACACGTTGCTAGAAAGATGCCGCGTCGTCGACTGCGCGTATGCACGGCGGCATCGGATGGAGGGCCTGAATTTACACGCGGGTTTCGCGGTTCGCGAGCTGAGCGGAGCTGATCAGCTCCCACACCCGCGGCGCGTCCGCTAGGCCGATGAGGGCCGGGGGAGTAACAGCCGACGCGGGCCAGGGGATTTCCCGCCAGCCGTTGCGCGGCCGTACGGGGGGCATCGCGGGAATGGTGAAGACCGACGTTCCGCGGATCACCGGCGGGAGCAGGCTGGTGAGCGGGGCTTGGACCACGACCGGCGCCTCCCGGCGAGTGACCCGCCAGGTGGCGATCACCCGGCGGTCGGTCAGCAGGTACGACGAGCGCGCGATGCGCCGTCGGCGCTGGATCACGCGGCCGAGGCACGGGTAGCCGCCGCCGAACGCGGCGAACGGCACGAAGAACACCAGGGCGGCCGCCCCTCCGGACCGTGCGACGGCGACGCACAGCAGGACGGCAAATGCTAGCCAGACGAACGCGAATACCGACAGGTACACGTCGGAGCCGCCGAACCACCACGGAACCGAGGCCGGGCGCCCGGTCCAGAGCACCCGCTCGTCGTCGCCCAGGGTGATCCCCGGCAGGGAGCCAGGCTGTTCCTCGGGCAGGGACACGGGGTCGGTGCCGTCGTCGAGCATCCGTTGCTGGGCCGCGGTGATGACGTCCCGTACAGTGTCCGCGTCAGGGACCGAGGTCAGCCTGGTGATCCGCTCGGCCGGGGCCAGAGCGAAGGGGCCTCTGGACGACAGGCCGCCGAACGGCCGCTGAGGCACCGGCCGGGCATCGCGAGGGAACACGATGTTCGTGCCGCCGTCGCGACCTCGCCGGACGACTGGTGCGCCAACCTGGTCTAGGTAGGCGGCGATGACGCGCTGGCCGCGGTTGACGATGACACGGTAGTTCGTGACCTCGTACCGCGAGCGCCGCTGGATCCGGGGCTGGATCACGAGCAGGTTCACCACTATGGCCAGTGACTGCACTGCGGCGGCGCCCCAGACGATGGCGGCCATGACCTTGAAGATGCCGGGCATGTCGCGCAGCCAGTGCGGCCCGAGAACGGCGATCACCACGACGGCCCCCGCCAGGTACAGGCTGAAGCACGCGTCGACGAGACCTGGCCTCGCGCCAGTCGGACTCCCCGTCCACAGCGTGCGCTCACCTGGAAGATAATGCCCGCCCGTTATGTCCACTTGCGTTCCACCTGTAGCTGGAGAAGGTGGACGAAAGGTACCACCCTACGTGGCGGGAGGCGCGTGCGGACCGCATGTACGCGGCTAGCGGCAAGGGGAGGCCTTGACCCAGGCTGGCTGCTCCTTCATCGCCGCGTTGTTTCCCGACGAGGTGCAGGACGAGATCTTCGCTAGCCCTGACGTGCGTGTCAGCGGCACGTCATCCCGGACGCCGCAGCGGTCGCCGTGGACGGCGGAAGTGGTCAACGGCACGTCGGCGTTCGCCACCGGCTGCCAGAACGCTGACTGGCATCTGCTGACGACCCGGGTCATTTCCGATGAAGCCGCGACCGGGCCGCCGGAGTTGCTATGGATGGCCATCCCCATGGCTGACCTCGAGATCGTGGACGACTGGTACGTCTCAGGCCTGTCTGGCAGTGGCAACAGCAGCGTCGCCGCCCGCGACGTCTATGAACGTCAGAACGAGGCGCCCATCACCCACCACCAAGCGGCCGAGGCCGCCATGAAGATCTCCTGCGCCGAACTCCTGGCCGACCAGATGGTCAGTGTGATCGAGTCCAAGGCTGTCACCGGCGCCGCCTACACCCCGCAGGAGCGTGCCAGAATCCGGGCGCAAGGCGGCTACGTGATTCGCCTCTGCAAGGAAGCCGCCGACCTCGTGGGCTCTGCCTCCGGCGCCTCCTCCCTACGCCGGGACGTGCCCATCCAGCGCACTATCCGTGACCTGCACGCCCTCAGCCTTCACTCCTTCATCAACCCCACCACCAGCCTCGAACTCTACGGCCGCGTCCTTTCCGGCCTCGACCCCGGCACGCCCTTCCTCTGACGACCCTTCGCGAAATCCCCTTTATGAGCCCGGCCGGATGACTAGTATCGCGAGCGGAGCGCCGGGTGAGTAACTGCCTAGGTGGATGTGAGGACGTCGATGGGCATCGGAGCCGTAGCAGTTGGTAGCGTCCTGCTGGTAGTCATGCTGGGGATATCGGTGTACGCGGCGGTCACATTGCCGCCCGGTGCGCGGGTCCCGGTCCGCCTCAGGCTGAGCGGGTACAGCAACTGGCAGCCGAAGCGTCTCGCTCTCGGTTTGTGGGCCGGGAGTGCCGTAGTGGTTTACCTGGCCATTCTCGCTATCGTCGTGGCAGCTGGGTGGAATGGGCGGCTATGGCCAGCTCTGATCCTGCCACTAGCGGAGCTCGTGCTGGTCTTCAACGAGATGGGCGCGGTTAGGGCCGCGCGCAGCAGGATCGGTGCCGGTTCGGCTTCTCGCTAGCCTGCCGCGGATCGCTCGCGACGTTTGTGTCAGGACTACTTCGGCTTCGGCGGGATGGCGTTCGTCCCGTAGAAGCCGCCGAAGATCTCAGCTGAGGGAACCCGACCCGGTACGCCCGGACCTCCTGCCGTACAACCATGCCCTTACGGTGCCCCGTCCGGCATCGAATCGCCGCCGCAGCCGGAAAACCGCGTCATCTTTCACGGTGCGGCTCGAGCAGCGGCGAGTACCGGGGACCTAACGCCGTCAGCTGATGGGAACCGTGAAAGGAAACGAGCGCTTCCGGCCACTACTGGTAATGAGCTAATCCAGCAGACGAGCCGGGGTGCCGATCGTGGTTGATGCATTGAGTCGTGGCAGGCGCTTCGCCCTGCCACAGCGGCATGAAGCGCCGGACGACTCCGGCACCGAGGCAGATGGCCCCGAGACAGGAGACCGAAAGGCTCGCTGGATCTGGCCCTTTGCGACCGCCTTGAGCGCCGTTGTCCTCTTCCTGGGTTACTTGCGGCTATCTCGCACCGCGGCGACGACTCCGGACGGCGCGTCTACCGCGCTGCAAGCCTGGGCCATGCTGCACGGCAACGTCCTGCTGCGAGGCTGGACCGTTACCGATGTATCGTTCTACACCACCGAGTTGCCGGAGTACATGGCTGTCGAGTTGGTCCGCGGGCTCAACGAGGACACGGTGCACGTGGCGGCGGCCCTCACCTACACGATCCTCATCATTCTGACGGCTTTCCTCGCTCGGGGCCATACCGGAGGCCGGGAGGGCGCCGTCCGGATGCTCATCGCCGGGGGCGCCATGCTCGCGCCGCAGCTAGGCGATGGCGTCCGCCTGGTGCTGTCGCAGCCCGATCACCTGGGCACCTCGGTGCCCATGCTCGCCTGCTTCCTCATCCTGGACCGGGCACCGCGCCGCTGGTACACGCCCGTGATGCTGACGGTGCTGCTCGGCGTGGTCGTCGTCGGCGATCGCATCGCCCTGCTGGACGCGGCTATCCCGCTGGCGGTGGTGGGGGGTATCCGGGCGTACCAGGCAGTGGTGCGTGACCGTGAGCCGGTGATCGCGCACTGGTTCGAGCTGAGCCTGGTGGCTGTCGGCGTCGTCACCTTCGCGGCGGCAAAGGTGGCCACGTGGGTCCTGATCCACCTCGGCGGCTATACCTCCCTGCCGCTGGTGAACACGTTCACCCGCTCGGCGGCGATGCCCGGTCACATCTGGGCGACTATCGAAGGGGTACTCAACCTGTACGGCGCCGACTTCTTCGAGATGCATTTCCAGGTCACGGCCCTGTTCGCCCTCGTCCATCTGGCGGGAGTGGGCCTCGCCGTGTGGGCCGTCGGGCGGTGCCTGCGGCGGTTCTTCGGCATCGAGGATCTTGTTGCCCAGGTGCTCGTCGTGGGAATCGTAGTCAACCTGCTCAGCTACGTCTTCAGCATCGTCCCTCTCGCCTGGTACGACGCCAGGGAGATCGCCCCGGTGCTTCCGTTCGGCGCCGTACTGGCCGGACGGTTGCTCGCCCGGTCGCTCGGGAAGGCCGGCTTGTACCCGGTGCTGACGTGTGTGCTTGGCTGCTACGTGGTCGCTTTGCTTAACGGCGTGTCGCAGCCGGTGGCGGTCAGCGCCGAGCACTCGCTTGCGGGCTGGCTCGAAGCCCATCACCTCACGACTGGACTCGGTACCTACGCGGAAGGCAATCTCACCACGGTCACCAGCGGCGGAAAGGTAGATCTCAGGACGGTGACCTGGACGTCTCGCGGCGCCGTCCCGCGTCTTTATGAGTCGGACAGAGCCTGGTATGACTCGCGGCACAGTTACGCCAACTTCGTCGTCACCAACACCGCCGATGGCACGGAGTCGCTTATCCCGCGCGAGGACATCCTCGCGCTCGCCGGGCCACCCGCGTACGTGTACCACTACAAGACCTTCACCATCATGGTCTGGAACACTGACTTGCTCGCCCGGCTCGGTTCTCACCCGTCGACCAGTCCAGGGAACCTTCCGGTCGTAGCCCAGCCCGACTACCAGAACTGAACCGCCCCGAGGGAGCGGCCGAACCCTCGTGACCCGTAGTCGTGAACGTTTCATGCCCGGGAGCGGGAAACTGGCGCTCGCCTTGACGGGTGCTCCGGATGGATTTACGGTGCCGGAAATGTTCAGAAATGTTTTCGAAACGTTTCGATAGATTTCCCAAGAGTCGCGAAGGGAAGCCGCACCATGTCCGGAGTAGCCAGGCACACGATCCGGGTGGGACTCGCGGTATCCGCGGCTCTGCTCGGAGTCACGGCGCTCGCGCCATCGCGAGCATTCGCCGCGGACGCGGCGACGATCAACGGCAACACCACGTATCAGACGATGGCGGGGTTCGGCGCGTCCGAAGCCTTCGGAGAGGCGGCGACGGTAATGGATTCATCGTCGACCGTGCAGAACGAGGTGCTGAACCTGTTGTACGGGACTTCCGGCGGCGCCGGGCTGACCATCCTGCGCAACGAGATCAGCGCGGATTCCGGTTCCACCATCGAGCCGAATGCACCGTCCTCGCCGACTGCGACGCCCACCTACCTCCCGTTGTCGTCGATCGACGAAGACCAGGGCCAGCTGTGGTTCGCCCAGCAGATCAAGGCACTTTACGGCGTGACGAACGTGTTCGCCGACGCGTGGTCCGCCCCGGCGTTCATGAAGACCAACGATGAAACGGACGAGGGCGGCACCCTGTGCGGCGTGACCGGCGCGACGTGCTCGAGCGGCGACTGGCGGCAGGCGTACGCCAGCTACCTCGAACATTATGCCGCCGACTATTCGGCCGCCGGGGACCCGCTGACCTACGTCGGCCCGGAAAACGAAGCCAATCTGTCGACCGATTACGACAGCATGCTGATGAGCCCCGCGCAGAGCGCGAACTTCCTCGACGTTCTCGGTCCGACGATGGCCGACTCCGGTCTGTCCACGCAGGTCGAGTGCTGCGCCACCGAGGGCTGGGACTACGCGCAGCAGTACGCCGCGGCGATCGAAGCGGACTCGACCGCGAATGAATACACACCGGTCTTCACCTCGCACGGCTACACCGAGGCACCCACCTCGACGCTCTCCGGCTGGTCCAAGCCAGCATGGGAAACGGAGTGGTCGACGTTTGAGACATGGGACCCGGCCTGGGACGACGGCACCGACGCGTCCGGCTTGACCTGGGCGCAGAACATCTTCGCCGGCCTCGACGATGCCGACCTGTCCGCGTTCTTGTACTGGTGGGGCTCCACCACACCGTCGGAGAATGGCGACAACGAGGGGCTGCTGCAAATCAACGGCTCCACCGTCACCCCGTCCGGACGGCTGTGGGCGTTCGGCAACTTCAGTGACTTCGTCCGGCCCGGCGCGGTGCGCTTGTCAGCGACCACGTCGGACAGCAACCTCACGCTGGATGCGTTCAAGAACACCAACGGCAGCGTGTCGGTCGTGGCCCTGAACACCGGCACCAGCTCCGACCCGGTCACCTTCTCGCTGGCGAACACCGGCGTGTCGAACGGGGCCACGGTGACCCCCTACCTCACAAACGCCGATTCCGGCATTGCCGCGCAGTCGACGACGACCGTCTCTGACGGCGCCTTCACCGGCACGCTGCCCGCGCGTTCCCTGGTCAGCTACGTGATTCCGGCCTCGTCCAGTTCGAGCGGAGACACGGTCACCGTCACTAACCCCGGTAACCAGACCTCCACCGTCGGCACCGCGGTATCGCTGCCGATCTCGGCGTCGGACTCGGCTTCCGGGCAGACGCTGACATTCTCGGCAGCTGGACTGCCGGCCGGCCTGTCGATCAACAGTTCCACCGGCGTGATCTCCGGGACACCGACGACCGCGGCGACCTCCGCCGTGAAGGTCACCGCCACGGATGCAACCGGCGCATCCGGCTCGGCGTCGTTCACCTGGACGGTCTCGTCGGCGAGCAGCAGCGGCGCCAGTTGCACGGTGACGTATACGACGCAGAGCCAGTGGACGGGTGGGTTCGTCGCCCAGGTCACGATCGCCAACAGCGGCTCGTCCGCGATCGACGGCTGGACGCTGGGGTTCACCTTCCCCGGTGATCAGCAGATCACGACCGCCTGGGACGACGGCACCGTTACCCAATCCGGTGAAAGCGTGTCCATAACCAGCGCGAGTTACAACGGAACCATCGCGGCGGGATCCTCGACATCGCTGGGCTTCGAGGGCACCTGGAGTTCCAGTGATGCCGCGCCGACCGCGTTCAGCGTGAACGGCTCCACCTGCGCCACGTAGAGCACCAGCCGCGTCGCGAGCCGGGGTGCGCGGCCAGAAAAAATCGATCGCTGTGAGGGCCTCCGATCGGGCAGCATGGCCAGAAATGCCTGCTCCGATCGGGGGGACACATGACCACGCCCGAACCCGGCCGCGGTTCATCGGCCCGGAAACGGGCGGTGCTGCTCGCACTGCGCTGCTACGGCGCCCAGATGGCGCGGCTGTGGCGCCTCGCGACGCCGGCGATGCTATTGCCCGCGCTGGGGAACACGTGCACCTCCTATGTCGCGCCGCTGATCATCGCCTTGCTGGTCGGCCGCTTCGCCAGCCACGCGCCGACCGGGATCGGCGCGACGATGCCCTATGTGCTGGGATTCGCAGGCGTGCTGCTGTTCGCCGAGGTCATGTGGCGGATCGGTATTCACTGCCTGAACCGCCTCGATGGCCGCGGCATCGAGAACCTCTACATTCTCGGCGTGAACGAGCTGCTGGCCAAGGACGCGGCGTTCTTCCATGACAACTTCGCCGGCTCGCTGACCAAGCGGGTGCTGAGCTTCGCTTCCCGGTTCGAAGATTTTGCTGACAGTCTGGCATTCAACGTCGTCAGCAGCCTGGTGCCGTTGGTGTTCGCGTCGGTGGTGCTGTGGCTTTTCGATCCGTTGCTGGTCGCCGGGCTCATCGGCCTGATCGTGATCACCGCTGTCGGCGTCACTCCGCTGATCCGCCGTCGCCAGAAGCTGGTCGACCAGCGGGAGGAGGCGATCGCGCGGGTGTCGGGGCACGTCGCCGATAGCTTGGCGAACATGGACACGATCCGCGCGTTCGCCGCGGAGGATCGGGAGGCCGCCGAGCATCGGACGCGAGTCGCCGAGCAGCGGCGGAAATCGCTTCTTTCCTGGGACTACGGGAATCTGCGCATCGACACGCTGGTCGCGCCGATGTCCGTGCTGACCAATGTGGTCGGCCTGCTGCTGGCGGTCGCGCTCGGCGCGGGCAGTCACGGGATCGAGGCGATTATCGTGGCGTTCACGTACTACTCCAACGCGACACAGATCATGTTCCAGTTCAACCAGATCTATCGTCAGCTGGAGAGCTCGCTGACCGAGGCCGCACAGTTCACCGAGTTGTTGATGACGCCGCCGACCGTACTCGACCCGATCGTGCCCGAGCCGTTGCGACCGGCGGCGAGCGACGTCCGCTTCGAGAACGTGGGCTTCGCGCACACCGGCGGACAGCCGCTGTTCTGCGGCCTTGACCTCGTCGTGCCGAGCGGGACCAGGCTCGGACTGGTCGGCCGGTCAGGCGGCGGCAAGACCACGCTGACTCGTCTGCTGCTGCGGATGACAGACATCGATGAGGGCCGGATCCTGATCGGGGGGCAGGACATCAGCAGGCTGCGCCAAGCGGATCTGCGCAGTCTGATCGCCTACGTGCCGCAAGATCCCGCGATGTTCCACCGCACCCTGCGCGAGAACATCGCGTTCGCGCGACCAGACGCGACCGACGAACAGATCCGCCGGGCCGCGCAGGCCGCACACGTGACGGAGTTCGCGGACGTCCTGCCGGACGGATTCGACACGATGGTCGGCGAACGTGGCGTGAAGCTGTCCGGCGGGCAGCGGCAGCGAGTCGCGCTGGCCCGGGCGATCGTGCGCGACGCGCCGATCCTGCTGCTCGACGAGGCGACAAGCGCGCTGGACTCGGAGAGCGAGATCCTCGTCCAGCAGGCGTTGTGGAACCTTATGAATGGTCGGACCGCGCTTGTGGTCGCGCACCGGCTGAGCACGGTCGCGAACATGGACCAGCTCATTGTGCTTGACCGCGGCCAGATCATCGAGAAGGGCACGCACGAGGAACTGCTCCATCTTGACGGAACCTACGCCCGGCTGTGGCAACACCAGTCCGGTGGCTTCCTGGATGACAACGCTACGGTGCCAGCGCTCGCAGAGGCGCCGAAGCTGGGCGCGTGAGCTGATGCCAGATCCCGGGAAAGCATTCCATTCTGATGCTGCGGAACTGGCCAGACACCTGCCCGCCGCGGGATGCCAGCGACACCGAAGGCGCATCGATGCTGACGTGGCGGCACCGATGCCACATCGGTGCCGTTGCGGCCAGCAGCCAGAAGGCACCTTTCGGACGTAACGCGTCCGTTCGGTGGGGCCAGTTTTGTCGATCTTGCAACGGATCCCGGTCGGGTGACGTCTATATGTCCGGAGGAATCCGGAGGAACATGATGAATGCCCGCAAGATCGTGACGGACACCACCATGCAGCGCTGGTCGCGCCGCCGCTTCATGGGAGGTGCGGTGAGTGTCGCCGTGCTCGGGTCGTTCGCGACCGCGTGCGGTGGCGGTGTGAAGCAGGCGGACTTCGTCCCCGAGCGGAGCGCGCCGGCCTCGCCGGCGCGCCCCAGCAGCGTCACCGCTGGAGTCGACGCCGAGTTGATCAGTCACCGCTACGAGGGCCTGAAGCCGTTCGCGTCCGCGCCGCCACCGCCGGCCGTCAAGCCGATCACGCTGAACGCGTCCGACCCGACGGTGTTCTCGAGCGTGCCGATGACCGACAAAGTGGTGTTCATCACGATCGACGACGGCCTGGTCAAGGACCCCGGGTTCATCCAGATGGTGAAGGACTTCCAGGTCCCCATCACCATCGACCTCGCGAACCTGTTCATCAGCGATGACTACGCGTACTTCGAGAAGCTGTACGAAACCGGCTACGTATCGATCCAGAACCACACGATCAACCACCCGCTGAACATGCCGAGCCTGTCGGCCGAGCAGCAACTCCACGAGATCTCCGGCCAGCAGGAGATCCTTCAAAGGGAGTACGGAGTGAAGCCGTACATCTTCCGGTCGCCGGGCGGCAACTATGACGAGACGACGATCGCCTCGGTCAGCCAGGCCGGCCTCAAGGGCGTGATGATGTGGAAGGAGGCCATGGAGATATCGGACATGGAGTACCAGACTTCCGTGCACCGCCTCCATCCAGGGGACATCATCCTCACCCACTTCCGCGGCCCGGCCCAGCTCGATGGCGAGACCATGGTGCGGATGATGGTTCGCCTCTTCAGGCACATCCAGGACCAGGGCTTCACCGTCGCCGACATCACGAAGTACGTGTAGCCGCCGATCTCCAGCGTATGGCGCCGCGGCCGGACGGATAATCCGGGGGAGGAGTCGCCAGCCGTGTCGAGGCGGGCGCGGATTTCGCGGGCTTCGGGGGCGCCGATGGCGTCGTAGCGGGTGAGGGCTTCCCGCCAGTGATGAGCCGCCTGGAGCGAGTCGCCGCTGGCCTGGCAGGCGCGGGCGAGGCCGCTATGCGCGCGGGCTTGCTGCTGTGGCGAGTCGGCCTTGGACGCGAGCTGGAGAGCGGTGGCGTGGTGCGTGCGTGCCTTACCGGCGTCGCCTGTCTGGGAGAGAAAGTCCCCGAGGCCGTTGAGCGCGTCGGCCTCCAGGACCGCATTGCCGATCTCGCGTGACATGGCCAGAGCCTGCTCAAAGTGCCCAGCGGCTTGCTCGTAGCGGCCGAGTCCCAGGCAAGCATCGCCGAGCCTGGTCAGGATCTCGGATTCGCCGTCGGCGTCACCCATTTGATGGAACAGGGCTAGGGCCTGCTCGAGGTATTCGGCCGCGGGCTGGTAGTGGTCCAGCCGCAGGTCAGCGGCGCCGAGCCTGGCCAGCGCGTAGGCCTCGCCCTCACGATCGCCGATCTCGCGGAACAGGTCCAGGGTTTTCTGGTGATAGCCGATCGCCTCCTGGTACCGGCCCTGCCATTGCCGGATCCACCCCAGATTGCCGAGCGCGCGTGCCTCGCCGAAATGGTCACCGAGGTCACGGAAGATGCCGGCGGCTTCCTGCTGGTGGTGGGCGGCTTGCTCGTAGTGGCCCAGCTGCGTCTCCGCAACGCCTATGTTGCCCAGCGCGTTTGCCGTGCCCGCCAGGTCGGCTGCCGCACTGAACAGATCCAGCGCCTGCCGGTAGTGATCAGCAGCTTGCTGAAGACGGCCTTGCAGCCTGTCGACATGGCCGAGCTGGTTGAGGGCGGCTGCCTCGGCGGAGTGATCGCCGGCGGCGCCGGGCGGCAGCGAGTGCATGGCTGAAGATGATCAAGGCTTCGGGGAGATGACCGCTGTTGCGAAGGTAGCGGGCGAGGGTGGCGGCCAGTCGGGTGGCATGGCCGGGCCAGTCGTGGGCGGCGGTGTGCCCGGCGACCGCCACCAAAGCAGCGAGTTCGGCATCCAGCCAGTCCCGAGCCGCCGCGGGATCAGCCAGCGGGGGGACCGGGGTGGTCGGACGGGGGATGCGGGGACGGTGGTGGATTTCGGCGGGGAGCAGGATGTCCATCGCCGTCGCGGCGGTGTGCAGGTAGTAGTCGAACAGGCGGGTCAGCGCCGCGTGCTGCTCCTGGTCGGTGTCCAGGGTGGCGGACAATCCGCGAGCGTAGCCGCGCAGCAGGTCGTGTATGGCGTACCGGCCCGGTGCGGCGTGCTGGATGAGGTGGGCGCGGGCCAGCGAGTCAAGAGCCCGGTGGCCCGGCAGCAGGGTCGTGCTGGTGAGAGCGGCGGCAGCATACGGTTCGAGGTCGGGGCCGGGGTGCAGGCTGAGCAGGCGGAAGGTCCGGGAGGCGTCGGTGTCGAGGTGGCGGTAGGACCAGGAGAACACGGTCCGCACCTGGGCGCGGGGGTCTCCGCTCGCCGCCAGGAGGTCCAGCCGGGTGGGCAGGTCGGCCAGTTCGCTAGCGAGGTCGGCCAGCGACGTGGCCGGGCGGCTGGCGGCGAGTTGGGCTGCCACCCGCAGGGCCAGCGGCAGTCGGCAGCACCGGGCGGCCAGGTCGGCGGCTGCTCCGGGTTCGGCGTCTACCCGTGCGCCGATCAGGGTCCGTAGCAGGGCGACCGCGTCCTGCTCCGGTAGCACGTCTAGGTCCAGGCGGGCGGCGCCATCTTGGGCTATCAGTCCGGTCAGGGCGTCCCGGCTGGTCACCAGTACGGTGCAGGTTTCGGTGCCAGGCAGCAGGGGTCTTACCTGGTCGGCTGATCCGGCGTTGTCGAGCACGATCAGCATTCGTTTATCGGCCAGCAGGGTGCGGTAGAGGGCGGCGCGCTCGTGCTGGTTGGAGGGGATGTCCTGGCCGGGCACGTCCAGCGAACGCAGGAACCCGGCCAGCGCGTCCGTGGTGAGTACCGGCTGGCCGGGGTCATAGCCGCGCAGGTTCACGTACAGCTGACCGTCGGGGAACCGTCCGACGGCCTGGTGTGCCCAATGCACGGCCAGGGCGGTCTTGCCGACTCCGGCGGTCCCGCCGATGGCTGAGATCAGGACTGCCCCGAGAGGCTGCTTGGCAGCGCGGTCTACCAGCCTGGTGAGCGCCTCGAGTTCGGCCGAGCGGCCGGTGAAGCCGCGCACCGCCAGCGGCAGTTCCTGCGGTGTGTCCCGCCGGAATTCAGTCGGTTCGGGCCCGGCTGGGTCGGTGCTGGCCAGGGCCGGGTCGGCGGACAGTATCCGCTGGTGCATCATGCTCAGCTCGTCCCCGGGATCGACGCCCAGGTCCTCCACGAGCTTCGTGCGCGTGTGCTGGTATGTGGCCAACGCCTCACGGTGGCGGCCGCACCGGTACAGCGCGAGCATCAGCAGCGCAGGCAGGTGCTCGCGCAGCGGATGCGCAGCGCACAGGTCCCGCAGTTCGGCGATCACCTCGGCATGACCACCCAGCCTGAGGTCGGCCTCGATGCGGATTTCCGCCGCTTGCAGCCGTAGCTCCGCCAGCCTGGGTGCCTCGTGCTGCGCCATCGATTCTGACTCGATGTCCGCCAGCGGTTCGCCGCGCCACCACGACAGCGCGTCGCGGGCGAGCCTGCCTGCCCCCTGCCAGGAGCCACTGCGCATAGCGGTCCGTGCGGACGCCAGCAGGTGCTCGAACCGGCTCACGTCCAACTCGTCGTCGGCGACGTGGATCAGGTAGCCGTCCGGCTGGGTGCTGATTCGTTGCTGGGCGGCCTCGCCCAGCGCCATCCGCAGCCACTGGATGTGCCTGCGGATGGATAGCGGTGCCGATACTGGCGGCTCGGATCCCCACAGCACCTCGGTGATCTTTTCTACCGTCACCACCCGGTTAGCTTCCAGTAGCAGCAACGCCAGCAACGTCCGCTGCTGGCCCCGCGGTATCGGTACTTCAGCCCCGCCGCTGCGTACCAGTAGCGGCCCAAGCAGGCCAAACTCCATGAACTCGGACATAGCCGGATCGCTCCCGCTCTAGCATTCGGCCCCCCATTTCACGCGCCTTTTAGGTAGATATTACCGGGACGAATTGGCTTGATCTGTGCGCGGCCAAGCCCTGTCGGCCGGGTCGAGCGCTCTGTCGCCACAGCGCCGGTGGTTTCGTGTTGTTCGGCGCAGCCGAGCGGGCCTGCCTCGCCGGGCCGTCTGCCGTTACTACGCGTCCTAGTCGAACACCGGCCGGCGGCGTCTCGCGTTTCTCAGTATTCTCGAGAGAACTCGTGAGTAACTGACGACGTGGGAAAACCCTCCGCACCCGCTCTCGGCGTTAAGCGACATTTCCCCCGAAATTGCTTGATGCCGTACTAGCCATGACATGTCGTTTCAAACTACGATTCATCTGTTTTGTCAGTTACGGCCGTCAGAGCGGGGACGGATACATGTCACTACGCAGGTCTTTTAGTCATGCCCTCATCGCGTTTTCCACTGCCCTCATAGCCTTGCTTGGCGTGCTGATTGTCGCATCGCCATCGGGGGCAACTTCTTCGGCGTCGCCGGTGCCGCTGGCGACGAGCCGGGCACCGCGGCTGCCAGCGGGCGCGGTACGCGTCGGGGCGCTACCGACGAGCACCAGGCTCACCATTGAGGTAACGCTCAACATCCCGGATCAGGCCGCGCTCAACGCGTTCCTGGCCGGGGTGGATAACTCGAAGTCTCCGTACTACCAGCAGTTCCTGCGACCCGGGCAGTTCGGGCCGAGGTTCGGGCCATCACTAGCGCAGATAGCGCAGGTCGAGAACGCGCTCAGATCGGCAGGGCTGTCCCCGGGGCAGGTCTCGGCCGACCGCCTGTCCATCCCGGTCACGGCGACGGTCTCCGCGATCGATCACGCCTTCGGGATAACGCTGGACAGCTACCGGCTCCCCGGTGGCAGACAGGCCTACGCCAACACCGCCGCACCGACGGTACCGGCGGCCGTCGCGCCGCTCGTGCAGGGCGTGCTGGGGCTCGACAACCTCTACCTCCAGCAGCACACGACCATCAGCCCCGGCCAGTTGCCGGTCCAACGGCTTCACACGACAACCATCCGCGGGGCCTCCGGTGCGTCACCCAGCACCACGGGACCGCAGGCATGCGCGGCGGCGAGTGACTCGGGCAACACCGCCACTACCATCGCCAGCTACTACGGCACATCGCTGCTCTACCTCAACGGCGATCTCGGGCAAAATACCCGGGTCGGAGTACTCGAACTGGAGCCGAATCTGCCGTCCGACATCACCGCCTATGAGCAGTGCTACGGGATCTCCACCAAGGTCAATTACCTTGCGATCGACGGTGGCGTTGGGACCGGCGCCGGGCAGGGCGAGGCCGCGCTGGACATCGAAATGGTCGCTGGCCTCGCACCCGACACCACGATCGATGTCTACCAGGCGCCGAACACCGGGACCGGCGTCTACGACGACTACCAGAAGTTCGCCACCTCCGATACTGACAAGACGCTCTCGGTGTCCTGGGGAAGCTGCGAAGCTAACCTTCCCGTCTCGTTCATGGACTCCGAGGAGACCGTGTACGAGCAGGCCAACGCCCAGGGCCAGTCGATCTTCGCGGCGGCGGGCGACAACGGTTCGACCGGCTGCAACACCGACACCACCGCCAACGACACCGTGAGCGCCGGCAGCCCGGCGGACGCGCCGTACGTCATCGGTGTTGGCGGCACCAGCTTCAATAGCTCTGGGCAGGAGGTCGTCTGGAACGAGTCGGGCCTAGGCCTTGGCGCCGGGGGCGGCGGTGTCTCGACCGTCTGGTGCATGCCTGCCTACCAGCACCAGACTTCGATTCCGAACGTGATCAACGGCGACTCGAAGAAGGACATCAGTTCGTCCTGCGCGAGCAAGTACTACCGCGAAGAACCGGACATATCCGCGAACGCCGACCCCGTTCTACGGGTACGCCGTTTACTACGACGGCGGTTGGGTGCTCGGCGGAATCGGCGGGACCAGCGCGGCCGCGCCAGTATTGGCGTCCATCGCGACACTCACCGACGCGTCGCCGTTCTGCTCGGCCTACGGTTCCAAGAATGCGGCGCTGCCTCAGAACCTCTACAACGTCGCGGCCGCGTACCACTCCTACATCTACGCTTCCACACCGGAAGGCATCCGCGATATCACCAGCGGCAACAACGACTACACGGACTCCGGCTACACCGGTGGTCTCTACCCGGCGACCACGGGCTACGACATGGCCAGCGGTCTCGGCGCCCCGATGGTCAGCGGCCTGTCCGGGAACACGTGGTACTACTTCATTCCCGGGCTCAGCACGCTTTTGTGCCACCAGTCGGCCACCAAGCTGAAGACGGTCAGCGTCAGCAGCGTGTCGCCGAGCGCCGGGGTGGCCGGGAAGTCAGTCAAGGTCACGGTCCACGGCGCCGGGTTCCTGCCCCTGCAGTACGCCGATGAGGCCGAGATCCTGTCGGGGTCCAAGGTGCTCGCCACGGTAGCCGCGAGCTGCAGCACGACCGCCTGCACGGTTACGCTGCCCGCTGAGTCCGCTCGTACGGTCGACATCAAGATTTACGCCGAGTCCCTGTGGTCGAGCGCCACCGTCGCGGCCGACCGCTACACGTACGCGGCCGCGCCGCACTTGTCCTCGGCTTCGCCTGCCAAGGGCGCGCCGAAGGGCGGGACGAAGATCACCATCCACGGGACGAACTTCATCGGCGTGAGCTCGGTCAAGTTCGGCAGCAAGGCGGGCACGAAGGTGCAGGTAGTCTCCAGCACCGAGATCATCGTGGTGACACCCGCTGGCAGCAAGGGCACGGTGAAACTCACGGTTACCGCCGCGGGTGGCACCAGCAATGCCCTGACCTATCAGTACACCTGACATTCACGTCCCCCGGACCGGCCTTCAGGCTGGTCCGGGGGACGGTCACGGCGCCGGCGACCGCGCTTGATGATGGCGGAGCCGTCGCACCTTTCTGCTGGCCGGTTAACCTCTGATTGCTCACGAGGTGCTGGCGGCGAGGTCGGGTCACCCGCACCGGTGGCTGCGAGTTCGGGATCAAGGTTTTCCCGGTGCTGGTCATCCAGCCGGTCCAGCACCGAGACAGGATGGTGGTAACGTGCCGTCTCCCCGCGATAGCTGGTTTCCACTGTCTTGCCGGGCAGGCCTGCCCGGGCCATCGGGCGGCCCCGCGGGCCCGGGCATATCGGGCAAGTTGCCGACCGGTCGTCGCGAGATTCCCGACAGAGTCAAGCTCAGAGGTCCGCAGACTGCGCCAACACCCACTACTGCCTCGCGCGCCGCTAGCCAGGATGGAGGCCGACGTCGCGATCAGGACGCTGCTGACCCGGATTCGGGGCAGCTCGCTGGCGGTGCCCGAGACGGAGCTGGAATGGGAGCCTGGCCTGCTAATGCACGGAGTCCGGCAGCTGCCGGTGTTGTTCGAATTAGACGAGCATCAGTAACCACTGACGAATCACCTGACCGTGCGCAAGTGGCCGGATGTGGCCATTTGCGGGTGGAACTGTTGTCCTGGCCCAGGTGCGGAGTTACGATCCGCACCACCAGGTTGATGACGGCATTGAGCTGGTACGGCAAGAAGCGGAACTAATGATCATGGAACGTGTCGTTCTGGCGTCATGGATGAAACGTTCTAACGTGCCTCTCCAACCGTAACCGAGCCCTCTTTTCACCGAAACCGAACGAGTCCCCTGTAGGTGTGCAGCCATCTGGTCGAGGCTGAACGCTCCCGTGATGGAGTGATCAGGCGCCCGGTCGGCATTTATCAGCGCGTTCTCTCCAGCAATGAGGAGCACGGATGTTCAGCCCCCGCCATTATCTGCGACCACGCAACGCCGTTCTCCGCCATTCAGGACCGCGCCGAAGGCGGCGTGGGGCGGCCGTTCTCGGTGGCGCGGTGGTGCTGGCGGCGTACACCCTGGTGGCGTCGGGACCCGCGGCGGCAGCCGCGCCGGAAACGACCGCCACGGCGACCTCAACCACGCAGTGGCCTTCCGATCCCGACTGGCAGAGCTACGTCGAGACCCCGTCCAGTTCGACGGTGTGCCCGGTCGCGATCGAGGCCACATCGGGCACCGTGACCGGCGCGCAGAACCTGGTGTGCGGCGGCTCGGGCGGCGCGACGCTAACCCTGACCTCGGGCGGGGCGACGCCGACGATCGTGCTGGATTACGGTCAGGAGACGGGCGGACTGCCGTACTTCGACGTCTCGGCCGAATCGGGTTCGCCGGTCCTGCAGGCCGGGTACAGCGAGGGGCTGAACTACCTGTCCGCCACCGGGGACGGCTCAGTCCCGTGGGCGGAAGGCGATAGCTCGCGTTACGACGACTACACGGTGACCGGGGCCGGCACCATCACCAATCCCGCGGTCCAGGGCGGCGAACGGTACGAGGAAATCACGCTCACCTCGCCAGGGACCCTGACGCTGAGCGCCGCGGGCATCAACTACATCGCCGACCGCAGCGCCTATCAGGGGTACTTCGTCTCCAGTAACAGCGAGCTGAACCAGATCTGGTCCGACAGCGCCTACACCGCCCAGATCGACTCGGTCCCAACCGATTCGCTGCCGTCCAACTGGACCATCGAGAACGGGGTCATGAACGCGGACGGCGGCGACGTGGGCCTGCTCGATGAGGGCAGCTCGTGGACCGACTACACGGACACCTTCGAAACGCAGATCGTCGACAACCAGGCTGGCTGGGTAGTCCGCGGCCAGGATGCCAATGACGGCTACGTGTTCATACTGAACGCCGATAACGACACCGCCGGTACACCGGACACCTTGCAAGAACTCGATCTGGTCGACGGTACCTACCTCGTCGTGGGCAGCGTCGCCCTCAGCTCGGAAATAGTGCCGGGTACGTCGTACACGGTGTCCACCACGGTGTCAGGCACAGCCATCACGATCTCGCTGGACAATCAGCAGATCGCCAGCCTCAACTCGTCGTCCTTCCCCTCGGGCGCGACCGCGTACTCAGCTGGCACGGTGGGTTTCCGCGAGTACGCGGGCGAGGAGGCCGACTTCAGCGACCTGAGCGTGACCAGCAGTTCCGGCGCCACCCTGTTCAGCAGTCCGCTGAACGCCACCGCGGATCTGTCCGACTTCGCGGTGCCGGGTACTAACAGCGTGCCTTCGATCCTGGATGGTGCCAAGCGTGACCGGGCCGTCTGGGTCGGTGACATGAATGTCGAGGGACCGACGGTGTACTACTCGACCGACCAGACGCAGTACCTGAAGGGCGCACTGGAGCTGCTGGGCAGCTATCAGCTGTCCAGCGGGTTCGTGACCGGTGACGTGCCGCCGCAGGATCCGCTGCACACCGGCGCCGACGAGAGCGGTACCACGGGCACTTATTCCGCCTCGTATTCCACCTACTGGGTGCTCGGCCTGGGCTCGTACTACCTCTACACCGGCGACACGGCGTTCGTGGATCAGGAATGGCCGGTCGTCGAGGGCGAGCTGGCCTGGAACGCCTCCCAGCTTGACTCGCGCGGGCTAATGGTCACCAACAGCAGCGATGGCGCGGACTGGGATTACTACGACGGCGACAAGACCGGGGAGGTCACCGAGTACAACCTGCTGTACTACAAGGCACTGCTGGACGGAGCCATGCTGGCTACCGCGGCTGGCCAGACCGCGCAGGCGGCCACCTATACCCAAGAGGCGGCGGCGCTCAAGACGGCGATCAACACCTACCTGTTCGACTCTTCGACCGGGCTGTATTACATCAGCGACACGGAGACGACCGGCGTCGCCCAGGATGCCAACTCGCTCGCCGTGCTGTACGGCGTGGCGCCGGCCGCGGATGACGCCACGATCCTCGCCGACCTGAAGACGGATCTGTGGACCAACCAGTACGGGCCGCTTCCGTTTACCTCCAACACCGGTTACTCGCAAACCATCAGCCCGTACGTCAGCGGTTATGAGCTGGACGCCCGGCTGGCTACCGGTGACACCGCCGACGCCGAGACGCTGCTGGAGACCTTGTGGGGTCACATGATCGCCTCGGGTCCCGATGACACCGGGACCATGTGGGAGAACGTCGCCACCGACGGCGACCCGGGCTTCGGAGCGTCATCCAGTCTCTCGCACGGCTGGTCCAGCACGCCGGCCTCAGCGCTGTCGGGATACATGCTCGGGATCCAGCCCGTCACTCCCGGCTACGCGACCTGGCTCGTGCAGCCGCATCCTGGTGACCTGGGCTGGGCCGAGGGCCAGGCGCCGACGCCGTACGGTGACGTGCAGGTGTCGTGGGCCGGCGAAAGCGGCACCGGTCAGTTCAGCATGCAGGTGACCGCGCCGTCGGGCACCAGTGGCACCATCGCTATTCCGGTCGGGAGCGCCACCAGCCCGGTGGTGGAGGTCGGTGGCCAGGTGGTGTGGAGCGGCGGCTCGTTCACGGCGGTCAGCGGGATCAGCGGTGCGTCGCAGTCTGGCGGCTACGTCTACCTCACCGGCGTGCAGCCGGGAACGTACCTGGTGGCGGCCAACCCGGGGCCGGTCGGCGCGCCGGCCGGGTATACCTCCTGCGCGGCCGAGAACGGCACCTGCTCGTTCTCCGGTACCGAGTCGGTCGCCTACGGCGCCAACGGCATCTTCACCTACCAGACCCTGACCGGCGGCACCGCCTGTGACAACACGGTCTTCGGCGACCCCGACTACGGAATGACCAAGTCCTGCTACGTCGGGTCGGTGACCACCGGGCCAAGCGGGTCGACATACTGCGCCCCGGAGAACGGCCTTTGTTCCTTCACCGGAACCCAGACGGTCGCGTTCGGAGCCGGCAGTTCATTCATCGAGAAGACTCTCACCGGCGGCACCCCGTGCACGGACGCGGTGTTCACCGACCCTGACTACGGGGTGGTGAAGGCGTGCTTCCTGATCCCATCCGGCTAACCGCGACTGGGCTCCGGGGCACGCCCCGGAGCCCGGCACCGTTAGTCCACGCTCCCGCCGTCCGCGGGTCGGCGGAGCCATAGCGGATTTGACCAGGTACGGTCGCCGAGCAGCGCGAGCGCGGCGGGGAGCAGGATGCCGCGCACCAGAGTGGCATCGATCAAGATGGCGGCGGCCATGCCGACGCCGAGGATCTTTAGGTCGATCGTCGACAGCGTGGCGAAGATCGAGAACACCGCCACCATGATCAGCGCTGCGCTGGTGATCACGCCGGCGCTGCTGGAGATGCCGCCGATCACCGCGTCGCGGGTCGTCGAGCCGTGCGAGCGCAGCTCGCGGATGCGGCTGAGCAGGAACACGTGATAGTCCATGCTGATCCCGAACAGGAACACGAACAGGAACAGCGGCACCCAGGCGATGATCCCGCCGAAAGAGGTGTAGCCGAGCGGCCCGGTCAGCCGGCCGTCCTGGAAGATCAGCGTGATCAGCCCGTAGGCGGCACCGACCGACAGCAGGTTCAGCACGATGGACACCAGCGGGATGACAAGCGACCCGAACGCGACCGCCAGCAGCACGAACGCCAGCACGGCGACCATGGCGAACACCAGCGGTACCCGGGAGTGCATCTGCTGGATGAAGTCGTAGTTGCTCGCGGTATCGCCGGTGACCGCGTAGCTGACCCCCGGCACCCTTCCTAGCGTGGACGGCAGGATGTCATTCCGCAGCGTCACCAGTGCGTCGTTGGACACGGTCCCGGATCCGTTGCCCGCCAGCGGGACCGAGATCACCATGCCGCGCCCGCCGGCGATGACCGCTGCGGTGACCGGGGGATGTACCGGACCGTCAGCCGTGGCGTGCCCCTGCAACGCCACGACCGCCCGGGTCACCGCGGGGCTGCTCAGGCCGGATCCGGTGACCACGACCTCGGCCGGGGACGGCCCTTGCGGGAAGGCCTGCTGGATGCGGTCCATGGTCTGCACCACCGGCGACCCGGCGGGGGCATCGATGGCCGGGTAGCCGATCCGCATGCTCAGCGCGGGTGCGGCCAGGGCGAGCAGCGCCAGCGCCGTCACCCCGCCCCAGGCCAGCGGGTGCGCTACCACCCGGCGGACCAGCGCGGCCCACAGCCGCGACGGCCGCGCTGCCGCCCGCCGCCGCAGTAGCGGAATCCGGCCGCCCTCCGCGCGTGGCCCCAGCCAGGACAGCATCGCGGGAAGCACGGTCAGCGACCCGGCCACCGCGATGCCGACCACCGCGATCGAGCCCAGCCCCACCCCGTCGAAGAAGCTCAGCCCGGTCAGGAACAGCCCGGCCAGCGCCACCATGACGGTCAGTCCGGAGATCACGATGGCCTTCCCCGACGTGCCAGCGGCGATCCGCAGCGCCTCGGCGGATGACCGGCCGCGGGCGCGTTCTTCCCGCTCGCGGCGTAGGTAGAACAGCGAGTAGTCGACGCCGACCGCCATCCCGATCACCAGCACCACCTCCGAGGTGCTCTGCCCGACCGGAAGCCACTGGCCGATCACCGACAGCAGAGAGACGGCCGCTGTTACCGCGGTGATCGCCAGCAGCACCGGGATGCCCGCCGCGATTAGCGATCCGAATACCACCAGCAGCAAGACCAGCGTGACCGGGACCGAGGTCTCTTCGGCCTTACGGAAGTCGTGGCCAAGCGCGGTGTTGACCGCGCTATAGATGCTGGCGTCACCGGTCTCGGCGATGCGCAGACCGGGGAACCGGGCCTGCACGTCCGCGACGGCGGCCTGCGCGGGCTGTACCGCCGACGTGATGTTGTCCAGGTTGCCCGGCACCTGGAACGTGACCAGGGCACTGCGCCCATTGGCGGACACCAGGTGACTGCCACCGGCTCCGAACGGCGAATGGATATCCGTCGCGGACCTCGGCCGGGCCGTCAGTGCGGCGACGACCTGCTGGGTGGCCTGGCGCATCGCAGCATCCGAGGAGAACCGCTGCCCGGGCGTCTTCCCCTGGATAAGCACGCTCTCTGACGGTGCGGCGGCCGCGTTTCCGGTGAGCTGCTGCAAGGTGTGCTGGGCCTGCCCGGACTGGCCGGCGCTGTAGGACGGCACGCTCTTGGTGCCCAGCGCGTGGCCCGCCACGAAGACCACGGCCACGAGCAGCAGCCAGCCCACCACCGCGGTCTTACGATGACGGGCGCTCCACCCGGCGATCCGTTCCACTCGCGGTCCTGCTCGTCGCTCGGCCGCGGGTTCCTGATCGCCGCCGGGCGGTATTGAAATGCGTGACTGGTGCATTGCGGCCCTCCTAGGCGCGTGGCGCTACCCGACTCACGGTGCCGCGCACCGCTGTCAGCACGATCACCAAGCCATCACCGGCCGGGCACCGGATTCAGGACGGGGAGGGCGCCGCCCGGCTTACGATGTGTGGGGGCATACCGATGCGGCGGGGCGGCCCGTCCCGGTCGTCCTGTGATCACTGGCGGGTAGATGCGGGTCGAGCTACTGGGCACCGTGCAGGTGCGCGATGACGCGGGCAGTCCGGCGCACGTCGGCGGGCCGCGCGCGCAGACGTTGCTGGCCCTGCTCGCGGTGGACGCGGGCCGGGTGGTACCGGCGGCCAGCCTGATCGATCGGCTATGGGACGGCGACGCGTCGGACGGCGCCCGCGGTGCGCTGCAGTCCATGGTCTCGCGGCTGCGCGGAGTGCTCGGTGCCGCGATCGAGTCGCACCCGGCCGGGTACCGGCTGACTCTGGACCCCGGCCACGTCGACGCCCTGGCGTTCGAGGAGCTGGCCGGCCTGGGATCGCGGGCGCTGGCCGGGGGAGATCCGGCCCGCGCGTCCGCGATCCTGCGGCAGGCACTGGCGTTGTGGCGCGGGCCTGCCTTGGCCGGCCTGGCCGAGACGGAGCCGACCGGCGGGATCGCCGCCCGGCTTGAGGAGCTACGGCGCAGCGCGACCGCGGACCGGATCGAGTCCGACCTAGCCACGGCGTCCGCGCCGGACACGGCCGGGCTGACCGCCGAGCTGCGGGCGCTGGTCGCCGAGGACCCGCTGGCCGAGCGGCCGCGTGCGCTGCTGATGCGCGCGCTGTATCTGGCCGGCCGGCAGGCTGATGCGCTCGCGGTCTACGCCGACGTGCGCGCGCAGCTCGCTGCCCAGCTCGGCGTCGACCCGTCGGCCCAGCTGGAGCAGGTCTACCTGGGGGTACTGAGGCGGTCGCTACCGGAAGCCAGCAGCGATCCCGCGGCGTCCGCGTCGGCCGCGGCGCCGCCCACTACGCTGCGCGTCCCGCTGACCAGCCTGGTTGGACGCGACGACCAGGTGGCGCAGGTGGAAGCGCTGACCGGAGTGAACCGGCTGGTCACGCTGACCGGCCCCGGCGGGGTCGGCAAGACCCGGCTCGCGGCCGAGGCGGCCAGCCGCCTGGCGGCCCAGGCTGGCGACCGAGTGTGGCTGGTCGACCTGGCCCCGCTCAGCGATCCGGGCGACGTGCCGTACGCCGCACTGACCGCGACTGGCATCCACGACCGGCTGCTCGGCGGATCCGGAGGCAGCGAACCCGGCGACGCGGCGGGCCCTGGCGCCGCGTCCGGGTTCGACCCGTCCCGTCGGCTGGTCAGCGGCTTGCACGAGCGGTCCGGCCTGATCGTGCTCGACAACTGCGAGCACCTGATCGACGCGGTGGCCGGGCTCGCCGACGCCGTGCTGTCCGGCTGCCCGGGGATTAGGATCCTGGCCACCAGCCGCGAGGCGCTTGGCATCACCGGGGAGACGGTGTCCCCGGTGCCGCCGCTGCCAGTGCCGCCGGACTCCGGTGCGGACGGGCTCGCCGCAACCGCGGCCGCGGCCTCGGTGCGGCTGCTGGTCGACCGGGCCCGCGCGGTCCGTCCGGGCTTCGCGGTCAGCCAAGCCAACGCCGCCGATCTGGCCCGGATCTGCCGGGTGCTCGACGGCATGCCACTGGCCATCGAGCTGGCCGCCGCCCGGCTGCGCACCATGTCGCCGGCCCAGCTCACCGGCCGGCTCGCGGACAGGTTCGCCGTGCTCACCAGCGGGAGCCGGACGGCGCTGCCGCGGCACCAGACGCTGCGCGCGGTGGTCGAATGGAGCTGGGAGCTGCTGTCGAAGTCGGAGAAGGTGCTGGCGCGGCGGCTGGCCGCGCTCCCCGCGGGCGCGACGCTCGGTGCCGCCGAGGGAATCTGCGCCGATGCGCCCGATGAGCTCGGTGGTGAGCTGCCGGCCGGTGCGGTGCTCGACGCGCTCACCGGGCTAGCCGACAAATCCTTCCTCACCGTCGACGGAGACGCCGACGATATCGAGCCCCGCTACCGGATGCTGGACACGATCCGGGCCTTCTGCCTGGAGCGGCTGGCCGAAGCCGAAGAAGAGGACAGCGTACGGAACCGGATGTGCGGCTATTTCCTGGCCCTGGCCGAGACCGCCGACCCGCTGCTGCGCACCCGGGTACAAGGTCCTTGGTTCGGGGTGCTGACCGCGGAGAGCGGCAACATGAACGCCGCGCTCCGCTGGGCCATCGAACGAGGAGACGCGGGGACCGCGTTGCGGTTCGGCGCTTCCCTCTCCTGGTACTGGTATGTGTGCGGCCAGCGCGGCGACTGCGCGGCCCTGGCCCGGGCCGCGCTCGTGCTGGACGCGCCCGTATCGCGGCATGAGGACCGTGTGACGGCGGAGGCGCGCGGCGTTTGTGCGGTGATTGCCGCGAGCGCGGACTGGGACCTGGGGCCTACCTGGGAGCTGGTGGACGCCGCTGCCGCTGCTGTTGCCGCCGATCCCAGCGGACGGGCGCTGCACCCCTTGGTCGTGTACGCCCAGACGCAGGCGGCGAGGTTCGGCGGCGATGGCGAACGCGCCCTGGAACTGCTCGCCGGCTCGCTGAAGGCGGCCGAACCCTGGACCTACGCCGCGGCCCGGCTGCAGAGCGCGGTCATCCTGCTTGGCCTAGGCCGCATCGAGGAGGCGTCGCTCGGCTGCGACGCGGCGCTGGACGTCTTCCATGACGTCGAGGAGATCTGGGGTACCGTCATGGCCCTGATGGTCCGCGCCGAGCTGGACAAAATCGCCGGAGACTATCGTGGCGCGATCGCGGCGCTGGAAGAGGCCGCGACCTCAAGCGCGCAGCTTGGCGCGGCGCTGAACAATGACAACACGTGCTGGCTCTATCGGGACCTTGCCTGGCTGCGGGTCCGCACCGGGGACTACGCCGCCGCGCATGCCGTTCTCGACCTAGCCGACCAGAACGCGTGGGCGCAGGGAGATTCGCGCCCGTACCTACGCCTGATCCGCGCGGAACTCGCCTGGCGGGAGGGGCACCAGGCCGAGGCAACGCGGCTCTGCGCGGACATTCTCCGCGAAGGCGCCGGCCGGCCGGCCTCCTGGACGCAGCTGCGGGCGCTGGCCGCTGCCCGGCTCGGTGTCCTCGAACTCGAGGCCGGAGCTATCGCGGGCGGGACAGCGCTGCTGCGGGACGCGCTCGGCATGGCCGCGACCGCCCGCGACAGGCCGTCCGCCGCGGCCGCCGCGGAAGGCCTGGCCGCCGCGATGCTGCGGACCGCCGGGGCCGAGCGCGCGGCGGTCCTGCTCGGCGCGGCCCACTCGATCCGCGGCGCTGTCGACCACAGCAGCCTCGACGCGCCCGGTGTCCGCACTGCTGCGCAGGAGCAACTCGGCGCGGCCGGGTTCGGGGCCGCCTACCAGCGCGGCCTCGATATGCCTTACGACGAGGCCCTCGGCTTCGCTTACGCCAGCGCGGCCCTATCGAGTGAGGCCGCGAACGGATAACCCCGGAGAGGGTTCCGTGGCATCCCGGTTCTCCGGCGATGCGTTGTGAGCACAGTCGCTAGCAGCGGCGAGCCGGGCGCGGATTTCGCGGGCTTCGGGGGCACCGATCGCGTCGTAGCGGGTGAGGGCTTCCTGCCAGTGGTGCCGAGCCTGAGCCGCGTCTCCGGCGGCGTCATCGACGCGGGCGAGTCCGCCGTGGGCACGGGCCTGCTCTCTTGGCGAGCCGACCTCGAACGCGAGCAGGAGTGCGCTGGAGTGGTGCGAACGTGCCTTTTCGGCTTCACCCGTCCGGCAGAGGACGTCACCGAGGCCGTTGAGCGCGTCGGCTTCCACCGCTGGATCGCCGATCTCGCGGCAGATCGCTAGGGCCTGCTCAAAGTTTCCTTCGGCTTGCTCGTAGCGGCCGAGTGCCGCGTAGGTATCGCCCAGCCTGATCAGGATCTCGGCTTCGCCCCCGGAGTTGCCGGTCTCAGACACTATGGCCAGGGCTTGCTGGAGATATCCGGCTGCCTCCTGGTAGCGCTCTAGCCGCAGGTCAATGACGCCGAGCCTGGCCAGCGTCCAGGCTTCGCCCGGACGATCGCCGATCTCGCGAAACAGGTCCAGGGCCTGCCGGTTATAGTCCGCCGCCTCCTGGTAGCGGCCCTGCAGTCGCCGGGCCAAGCCGAGATTGCCGAGCGCGCGCGCCGCACCGAAGCCGTCGCCGATGTCAGCGAAGATGGCGACGGCTTCCTGCTGGTGGCGGGCCGCGTGCTCGTAGCGGCCCAGCTGCGTTTCGGCAACGCCCATGCCGTCCAGCGCACGAGCTTCACCGGACCGATCGCCAGCCTCACGGAACAGGGCCAGCGCATGTCGCTGGTGGTCGGCGGCCCGCTGAAAGCGGCCTTGCTGCCAGTCGACCTCACCGATCTGGTTGAGCGCGGTTGCCTCAGCGGCGCGGTCACCGCTGCGACGGGCGCAACCGAGCGCGTGGCGGTAGATCGTAAGGGCTTCGGGGAAGTGACCGCCGTAGTGCAGGTAGCGGGAGATGGTGTCGGCCAACCGGGTGGCGTGGCCAGGCCAGTCATGGGCAGCGGTGTGCGCGGCGATCGCCACCAGACTGGCGCGTTCGGCATCCAGCCAGCCCCGTGCCACCGCGGGATCGGTCAGCGTCGGAGCCGGGGTGAGCGGAGAGGCGATGCTGGGACGGTGGTGGCGTACTCCTGGGAATAGGGCGTTCATCGCCATCGCGGCGGTGTGCAGGTAATGGTCGAACAGGCGGGTCAGTGCCGCGTGCTGCTCCTGGTCGGTGTCGAAGGTCGCGGACAGTTCGCAGGCGTAGCCGCGGAGCAGGTCATGCATGGCGTACCGGCTCGCTGCGGCGGGCTGGATCAGGTGTGCCCGGGCCAGCACGTCCAGCGCTTGCCGGGCCTGCGTTATGGTCGCGCCGGTGAGGGCCGCGACGGCGTAGGGCTCGTAGTCGGGGCTGGGGTGCAGGCCGAGCAGCCGGAAGGTCCTGGCGGTACCGGCGTCAAGGTAGCGGTAGGACCAGGAGAACACGGACCGCATCTGGGTGCGCGGGTCGCCGCCCGCCGCTAGCAGGTCCAGCCGGGTACGGAGGTTGGTCAGCTCGGCGGCCAGCCCAGCTAGTGAAACAGCCGGGCGGGCGGCGGCCAGCGCGGCCCCCACCCGCAAGGCCAGCGGTAGTCCGCAGCAGTGGTCGGCCAGCTCGGCGGCGGCGTCGGGCTCGGCGTCCACTCGGGCGCCGATCAGTGTCCGCAGCAGGGCAACCGCGTCCGCCAGCGGGAGCGCGTCCACCTCCAGGCGGGCAGCGCCATCTAGGGCTATCAGCCCGGTCAGCGCGTCCCGGCTGGTCACCAGCACGGTACAAGTCTGGGAGCCAGGCACCAGCGGCCGCACCTGGTCGGCCGATTCGGCGTTGTCCAGCACGACCAGCATCTGCTTGCTGGCCATCAGGCTGCGGTAGAGGGCCGCGCGCTGGTCTGGCTCCGTGGGGATGTCCTGGCCGGGCACGCCCAGCGAGCGCAGGAATCCGGCCAGCGCGTCCTCGGCCGATACCGGCTGGCCGGGGTCATAGCCGCGCAGGTTCACATACAGCTGACCGTCGGGGAAACGTCCGGCGGCCTGGTGCGCCCAGTGCACGGCCAAGGCGGTCTTGCCCACTCCGGCGGTCCCGCCGATCGCCGAGATCAGGACGGCGCCGGGAGCCCGGTCACCGGACCGGTTCAGCAGGTTGGTGAGCGCCTCGAGTTCGGCTGAGCGGCCGGTGAACCCCCGCACCGCCAGCGGCAGTTCCCGTGGCACGTCCTGCTGGGGCTCGACGACCAGCATCAGGGTTCGGTGGCTCCTTCTGAGGCTGAAAGCACGGGGGCTTGATCGGCCGGGTAGATCCCGTACTGGCCGTCGGTGTGTCCGGCGTGCATGTCGTGCCACCAGACTGCTACCGCGTCGGCGAGGACATCGGCGTCATCGGGCGTGCCGTCGTTGGTCAGCACTTCCAAGCCGCCGAACTCGAAACGCACGTCCAGCGTGTACGTATGCCCTCCCGGTCCGCGACGGTCGGCGAACACCAGGTCCATCGTGTGCTGTCGTTCAGCTCCAGCGGGCCATGTCAGGTCGATGCTTGGCTGAGACAGCCAGGTCGGCGGTGTGCTGGAGTCGAAGATCTCTGTCGGCTGGTCATACAGCTGGCAGCCAGACCAGCGGCGCAGCCAGCTCACGATTCCGGCGGCGTCCCGCAGCAGGACAGGCGGGCCGGGCTCTTTCGCCCCTGAGGTGGGCTTGCGCCGCACCCGCCGCACCCGGACGATGGCTCGTGATAGGTCTCGCAGCACGAGTGTCCGTTCGGGCTGCGAAGCGTCGGCGCCGTTTGTGTGCAGCAGCACGCCCAGCCGCAACCGAGCCGTGCGCATAGCGGGATCGAGTTCTGCGTCAAGCACAGTCGCCTCGTCGATGACGCCATCCAAGCGCCGGTACGGAGAAGGGCCCATGTCATCTGATAGTACGAAAGTGACACCACGGCTGTGAGCGCACTCTGATCTTTTGCATCGAGTCAGCGGCTAATCCGGAAGGTGGGCATCGCGGGGACCTCGCGCTCCCAGCGCGACCGCGGTACCTCGGTCTTCCGGTGTTGACCGGTCGCTGTTGTCGCAGGCCGCCGCGAGCCTGGTGCGGATTTCGCGGGCTTCTGGAGCACCCATGGTGTCGTAGCGACTGAGGGCCTCCCGCCAGTGGTGCTCAGCCTGGAGCGAGTCGCCGTCGGCCTGGTAGGCACGGGCCAGGCCGCTGTGCGCACGGGCCTGCTGCCATGGCGCACCGGCCTCGGAGGCCAGGCGGAGCGCGGCGGCGTGGTGTGCGCGTGCCTTATCGGCCTCGCCCGTCAGGAAGAGGACCTCACCGAGACCGTTCAGCGCGCCGGCGTCCTGCACCCGATCGCCGATCTCGCGCGACATGATCAGGGCCTGCTCAAAACTCGCGGCAGCTTCCTGGTGACGGCGGAGTCCCAGGTAGGCACGGCCGAGCCCGACCAGGACCTCGCATTCGGTGGTGTCACCCATTTCATGGAACAGGGCCTGGGCTTGCTTGAAATACGTGACCGCGTGCTCGTAGCGGCCCCGGCGCAGGTCAACAGCGCCCAGCCTGCCCAGTGCCAGCACTTCGCCCCGGAGATCGCCGATCGATCGGAACAGGTCCAAGGTCTGCTGATGACATTCGGCCGCCTGCTGGAAGAGGCTCTGCCGTTGCCAGGCCGTGGCGAGATTGCCCAGCGCGCGTGCCTCCCCGAGACGATCGCCGAGATTATGAAAGATGGCGACGGCTTCCTGCTGATGACAGATGGCTTGCTCGTAGCTGCCCAGGAGCTGCTCATCCAGGCCGAGGTTGTCCAGCGCGAGAGCCTCACCGGCTCGGTCACCAGCCGCCCGGAACAGGGCCAGCGACTGCTGATGTCGCTCCATGGCGTGCTGAAAGCGGCTGCGATACCAGTCGACACGGCCAATCTGGTTGAGGGCTGTTGCCTCAGCAACGCGGTCACCGGTGAGTCGGGCGGCACCGAGCGCGTGACCGTAAATGGTGACTGCTTCGGGCAGGCGACCGCCCTGGAGGAGATAACTGGATAGGACGGCGGCCAGCCGCGTGGCATGACCGGGCCAGCCGTGAGTGGCGGTGTGCCCGGCTACCGCCACCAAGGCGGCGCGTTCGGCATCCAGCCACTCCCGTGCCGTCACGGGATCGGACAACGGCAGGACGGGGCTATCCGGCCGGGTGATGCGGGGCCGGCGGCGGTGCTCGGCGGGGAACAGGGTGTCCATCGCTGTCGCGGCCGCATACAGGTAATGGTCAAACAGGCGGGTCAGCTGCTCTTGGACGCTATCCACGCTGGCGGTGAGTTCCCGTGCGTAGCACTGGAGCAGGTCATGCATGCTGTACCGGCCCGATGCGGCGGGCTGGACCAAGTGCGCGCGGGCCAGGACGTCCAGCGTGCGGCGCACTTGCTGCACGGTCGTACCGGTGAGGGCTGCGACCGCATACGGCTCGAAGTCCGGGCCGGGGTGCAGACCGAGCAGCCGAAAGGTCCGGGCGTCAGCGGCGTCAAGGTGACGATAGGACCAAGAGAATACGGTCCGCACCTGGGCGCGCGGATCCCCGCCTGCCGCCAGCAGATCCAGCCGGGTATGCAGGTCAGCCAGTTCGCTAGCGAGGTCGGCCAGCGACATGGCCGGGCGGCTGGCGGTGAGTTCGGCGGCCACCCGCAAGGCCAGCGGCAGCCGGCAGCACCGGGCGGCCAGCTCGGCGGCGGCCTCGGGTTCGGCGTCCACCCGTGCGCCGATCAGCGCCCGCAGCAAGGCGATCGCGTCCTCCGCTGGGAGCACATCTAGCTCCAGGCGGGCGGCGCTGTCTCCTGCTATCAGCCCGATCAGTGCGTCCCTGCTGGTAACCAGCACGGTACAGGTCTTGGTGCCGGGCAGCAGCAGTCGTACATCATCCGCTGATCTGGCGTTGTCCAGCACGATCAGCATTCGCTTATCGGCCAGCAGACTGCGGTAGAAAGCCGCGCGCTGATCTGGTTCCGGCGGGATGTCCTGGCCGGGAACGCCCAGCGAGCGCAGGAATCCGGCCAGCGCCTCGGTGCTTGGGACCGGCTGTCCGGGGTCATAGCCGCGCAGGTTCACATACAGCTGACCGTCAGGAAAACGTCCGGCGCACTGATGGGCCCAGTGCACGGCCAAGGCGGTCTTGCCGACTCCGGCGGTCCCCCCGATGGCCGAGATCAGGACTGTCCCGGGAGCCTGCTCTGCGGACCCGTTCAGCAGGTTGGTGAGCGTCTCGAGTTCGGCTGAGCGGCCGGTGAAGCCCCGCACCGCCAGCGGCAGTTCCCGTGGTACGCCCAGTTCCTCCACGACCATCGCGCTCCCCATCCACGCGCATTATAAGGCAGACATTACCGTGGCTAGATGGCAAGGTGTGTTAATTGTTAGGTTCCGTGCGCTTCGGTGAAAATGAGGAAGAACCGGCATCCGTGGCCGGAAACGCGGTTTGCCTGGCCGGTCGGCGGGCACATGAGGTGCCATGACTTCTGACTTCTATGGGATCGAGGAGTTGCTGACTGATTCCGGCCGGGACGCCGTGCGCCGGACGCGGGAGTTCATGGCGAAGGAAGTCGAGCCGGTGATCAACCGGCTCTGGACACATGAGGAGTTCCCGCTTGACCTGATCGGCGGCTTCGCCCAGCTAGGCATCGCGGGGGTGGCCTACGACGGGTACGACTGCCCTGGGGGCGGTCCGCTGCTCGACGGGATGATCGCCATGGAACTCGCCAGGTCCGACCCATCGATCTCCACGTTCATGGGAGTGCATAGCGGTCTCGCGATGGGGTCCATCTACCTGTGCGGGTCCGAGGAACAGAAGCAGCGCTGGCTGCCGCCGATGGCCCGGATGGAGAAGATCGGCGCGTTCGGCCTGACCGAGCCGGACGTCGGCTCGGGTGTGGCCGGAGGACTCACCACGACCGCGCGTCGCGAGGGCGACACCTGGGTACTGGACGGCCAGAAGAAGTGGATCGGCAACGCGACGTTCGCCGACTACATCATCATCTGGGCACGGGACGTCGCCGACGGGCAGGTAAAGGGCTTCGTCGTGGAGCGGGAGACGCCGGGCCTGTCCACCACCAAGATGCACGACAAGATCGCGCTGCGAGTGGTGCAGAACGCGCGCATCACGCTCGACGGTGTCCGGGTACCCGAGTCCTCGCGGCTCCAGCGGGCCACGTCGTTCAAGCAGACGGCCGCCGTACTGCGGCTGACGCGCGCAGGTGTGGCCTGGCAGGCGGTTGGCTGCGCACGCGGAGCCTACGAGCACGCGCTGGCCTATGCCAAGGAGCGCGAGCAGTTCGGCAAGCCGATCGCGGGCTTCCAGCTCGTGCAGGATCTGCTGGTCCGGATGCTGGCGAACATCACGGCCTCGGAGTGCATGTGCGTCCGGCTGGCCCAGCTCCAGGAATCCGGCTCGGCCGCCGACGAGCACTCCGCGCTGGCCAAGGTGTTCTGTACGGTGCGGATGCGAGAGACCGTCGGCTTCGCCCGCGAGCTGCTCGGTGGCAACGGCATCCTGCTGGAGAATCAGGTCGGCCGGTTCGTGGCCGACGCCGAGGCTATCTACTCCTACGAGGGAACACGCGAGATCAATACCCTCGTGGTCGGCCGGGCGATCACCGGCCACAGCGCCTTCCTGTAACAAAACTCTCGGCGTGTCCCGAGATTTCTCATATCGTGCAGGCATGAGCGCAACCCTGGAAAGCGCGGAGTACGCGGCGCTGCGCGAGCGCGGGCTCCGGCTCGACCTGACCCGAGGCAAGCCGTCGACGGAGCAGCTCGATCTGATCACGCTTCCGACGGATGACGACTACCGGGCCGCCGACGGGACCGACACGCGCAACTACGGCGGGCTGACCGGTCTGCCGGAGCTGCGGGAGATCTTCACCGGGTTCCTTCAGGTTCCCGTCGCTCAGCTTCTCGCGCTCAGCAACTCCAGCCTGACGTTGATGCACGACGTCGTGGCACACGCGCTGTTGTTCCCACTGCCCGGAGGTGACCGCCGCTGGCTCGGGAACAGCGCCTTCCTGTGCCCGGTCCCGGGGTATGACCGGCATTTTTCGGTGTGCGAGAAGTTCGGCATCGAGATGATCCCGGTGCCGATGCTCTCCGATGGCCCGGACATGGATGTCATCGAAGAACTGGTGGCGGCGGACCCGCGGATCAAGGGCATGTGGTGCGTACCGAAGTACAGCAACCCGACTGGCGTTTGTTACAGCTCCGCGACCGTCGATCGGCTCGCCGGGATGCGGACGGCCGCGCCGGACTTCCGGTTGTTCTGGGACAACGCCTACGCGGTCCACTATCTGACCCCGGATGGCCCGGCACCGATCGCGTCGGTCCTCGACGCGTGCGAACGGGCGGGCAATTCCGACCGGGCCTTCGTGTTCGGTTCCACGTCGAAGATCACTTACCCGGGAGCCGGAGTCGCGTTCTTCGGATCATCGCCCGCGAACGTTTCCTGGCTCCTTGGGCACCTGGCCAAGCAGACCATCGGACCGGACAAGGTGAACCAGCTCCGGCACGCGCGCCTGCTCCGTGACGAGGCTGGCGTGCTTGAACTGATGGACCGGCACCGGGAGATCCTGGCGCCGAAGTTCGCCCTGGTCGATTCGATCCTCCGTGACGGCCTCACCGGCATCGCGTCCTGGACGCTGCCGTCGGGCGGCTACTTCATGACCTTGGACGTGCCGGACGGATGCGCGACGGAGGTCGTGCGGCTGGCGGCTGAGGCCGGGGTCGCGCTGACTCCGGCGGGTGCGACACATCCTTACGGCCGCGACCCGCGTGACCGCACGATCCGGCTGGCGCCGACCTTCCCCTCGCTGGCGGACCTGGAACAGGCCATGCGCGGCCTGGTCACCTGCGTCCGGCTGGCCGCCGCCTCGCGGCCGAGCGACAGCCCCGCCGCGTGAACCCTGCCGTCGATGTCACATCGACCGGCCACGGCCACGAGCCACGAGCCACGAGCCACGAGCCACGAGCGGCAGGCTCACGGCAGCAGGCTACGGCCGTACCAGTCCGAGGAGTCCCGCACTCCGGGGAGGGCGAAGTAGTACCCGCCGCCGAACGGCTCAATGTAGTCCGTCAGCGGTTCGTCGATCAGCCGCTTCTGGACCTCCTCGAACTGGCGCTCCACGTCCTGCTGGAAGCAGACGAAGATCAGCCCGGCCTGCAGGTCGCCGTTTTCGTCGTATCCGAGGTCGTAGTTGTACGGCCGCCGCAGGATGCGCTGGTCCGCCGTCGTCTTCGTCCGCGGGTTGGCCAGCCGGATGTGGCAATCCAGCGGGATCACGTTCCCGTCCGGGTCCGCGGCGTAGTCCGGCGGGGTGTACTCGTCGCCGGTCTTGGAGTCCAGGGTGGCGCCGGAGTCACGGTACCGGCCGAACATGTTCTGCTGCTCGTTGATGGACACCCGATCCCAGAACTCCACGAACATCCGGATGAGCCGCACCACGTGGTAGGACCCGTTCACCGCCCAGGACGGTTCGCCGGAGCCGGGCAGCACCCAGTTGAGCTCGGCTAGCTCGGCCGCCGAGGGCTGAGCGATTCCGTCCTTGAAGCCCAGCAGGTTCCGCGGTGTGCCGGACGGGCGGGGCGGCGAGACGAAACCGTCCATCTTCCACCGTGCCTGCAGGCCGCCGCGGGTGTGCTTGGAGATGTCACGCAGCGCGTGGTGCACCGTGTCGATCTGGTTCCCGCAGATCTGCACCAGGAGATCACCGTGGCACCAGGCGGGATCGAGATCGTCGTTCGGGAACTCAAGCATTGGCTTGAGCTTTTTGGGTTTCGCGGCGGCGAGGCCGAATCGGTCGTCGAACAAGGTGGAACCCGCCGACACGGTGACGGTCAGCCCGTCCGACGGTATGTCCGGGCCGAGCACGTCGCTGTCCGATGGCGGGGAGCCCACGCCGAGGTCCGGCGGGGTGCCGCCGGCGGTGAGAAACCGTGCGCGGTCGGTCAGCGTCTGGAGGAGTTCCTTGAGCTCGGAACGGGAGGTCCCGGTAACGTCAAGCGCCGCGTGAGTCGCGAACCTCTGCGCCGGGACCGGCCGGGTGATCCCGGCCTGGACCGGGCCGTGGAACGGGATCAGCGAGGGCACCGCAGCCGACGTCGAGGAGGCGGCCGCGTCGTCTACCCGGGCGCCCTCGATCAGCATGCCGCCCGCCAGCGCGGTTCCAGCCGCTCCCACGGCCGCGCCCTTGAGCATGTTGCGCCTGGAGAGATTGGTCATTTCAGTGAGCCGCCGTTTCTAGCAGGTCAGGCACGTCGGACAGGGTTTCCAGCGCGGAGTCAATCGCGGCATCCACCGGTTGCCGTTTCGCCAGCGGTGTATCCGCGACGCTCACCCACTGGCCGCCGGACTTGGTGGCGAGCAGCGCCTGCTGAAGCTGGTTGAGCTCGGAGTACGCGGTGGACACCAGGTGCGGCGCGCGCTCGGAGATCAAGTTCGCGAGCTCGCCGACCACCACGCGGTCCACCTGGACATCCGCCAGCGTTTCGGCGTACCCGTCACCGGACCCGAAGTCCAGCTGGCTGGTCAGCTGATCGCGCAACGCGTCCTCGAGGACCTCGTGCGCGCGGACCGGCAGGTCGGTCGGGTCCACGTTCAGCTGCGGGAGCTTCGCCTTGAGCTGGGCGACGTCGGTGGCCAGCGTGCGCGCGACCGGCAGCAGGGTGGCGGCGCTCTGCCCGTGCCACAACCCGTATTCCAGCCGGTGCAGGCCGGTCCAGCGCGGATCGTTAACGCCGTAGGTCCAGCGCTGCGCCCCGGCGTCGATCTCGATGCCGTAGTCGCCGAAGCTGCCGTACGGCTCCTCGCCGACTTCCTCCCAGGTCAGGTCGGCGGGCAGCCAGTCGGTCCGCGCCTTGGCCAGGTTCCCGGCTTTTACGTCCGCGACCAGGGCCTGTGCTTGCGACTCGAGCGTGGTCAGCTTGCCCCGCACGTACGTCGTATATTCGCGGAACGCTGGCCGCAGTTCCGCCACCGTCACCTGCTTGACCGCGGCGGGGGATTTCACGGTGGACTTCCCGGCCGCGGTGATGGAACTGGACTCGATGGTGGGCGCGCCGGACAGGAAGCAGCGCCAGGTATAACTGGTGCCCGCGCTGAGCGTGGCGGACATGGTCTGCTTGGTGCCGGGGCCAAGGGTCTCGATCTCCGCCACGATGCCCTGGCTCGACGTCTCGTCCAGGTTGATCTCGGCGGCGTCCGAGGACGTGTTCTCCACGGTGAACGTCTGCGTGCCCGCGGTCGCCGCCGACCAGCTTGACGCGCAGGTCTTCGCGGTGACCTCGATAGTCTGGGCGGCGCTGGCCTGGCCGGGAGCGAGTGCGATCAGGCCGCCCGCGACCACCGGCGGAACCACGAGCGCCGCCGCTGCCGCACTGGTGATGGTCCGCGGGCTCCATTGCCGCTTCGGCTTCGGCGCCTGCTCGGGCGGTGCCCCGGCCGCGGCCGTGCTGCGCCGCCCTGCCTGCACGAACATGGTCAGCACCACGCCCAGGTAGCAGAGATAGGCCACCACCTGCAGCCAGGTCATCGACAGCGTGAGGTTGGTGATGCCGCGCAGCAGCGACACGTACCAGGAGCCGTCGTTGAACGTCCCCGACAGGTTGAAGGCCACCCACAGATGTCCGGGCAGCCAGCCCGCGTCCTGCAGGTCACCGAGTCCGTAGGACAGCACCCCGGCGGCGATCACGATCAGCAGGATCCCCGTCCGGTTGAAGAACTTGTCGAGCCGGATCTTCACCGCCCGCCGGTAGAGCAGCACGCACAGCACCACCGCGCAGGCGATGCCGAGCGCCGCGCCGATCAGCGGCCCGGTAGTCGTACCGGAAGCCTGCGCCGCGGTCCACAGGAAGAGGGCGGTCTCAATACCCTCACGCCCGACCGCGAGGAACGCGGTCAGCGCCAGCGCCGACGTGCTCACCGTCAGGGCAGTATTGACCTTCTCCTTGAGCTCGGCCGACAGACCACGGGCGGTGCGCCGCATCCAGAAGATCATCCAGGTCACCAGGAAGACAGCCAGCACGCTCAGCGACCCGCCGAGCCCCTCCTGCCCGGTGGTGGACAGCACCGATTTGTAGAAGGTGAGCACGGCGCCGAAGCTCAGCGCCAGCACGATCGCGGCGCCGACGCCGAACCAGATCGGCGTGCTCGACGCTCGTCTGGGTTTACCCAGCGCGGCGAGCAGGATACTGACCACCAGGCCGGCCTCTAGGCCTTCCCGCAAGCCGATAAGCAAGTTCGGCAGCGCATCTGCCCACACGTCGGGAAACTCCTTACCTTCTCGGAATCCGGCGCGCCAGGCCAGCGCGAACAAGAACCGATTGTAGGTAAGGCTTACCTAAGTTGGCTAGACCTGGCCCAACATTGAGTGCCAAGTCACATGAAAACGAACTTCGTTTCTGGTGGGTGCAGCACTACCCACGCTCTTCGCTTGGTAAGGCGACACCCACCAGCAAAAAGGGGCCTCAGTTACGGGACCGGCCGACTCCGATGCCGAACTCCCGGTGCACCCGTGCCCAGAAAGCGTCACGCAGCCACTCCCTGGCCTCCTGGTAAGGCCGCAGCGACTGGCCGAGTTCCTTCTCCGCCTCGACGAGCAGTTCCTTGTCGATGACCGGCGGCAAGATCGGCCCCGGCAGCAGGTCGCGGATGTTGTCCTGGCCACGGGTCAGGATCCACTTGTGCGCGACGTGCTCGCCGGCTTCCTCGACGTGGCGCCGGTCCGGTCCGAGCTTCGGCAGCGGCCCGGTCTGGTAGGCGTTGCGCGGCCCGGTGAGCACGGGCTGCGCCCCGGTCCGCCGTTCCGGCCGTTCCCGGTGCTCGCCGAATAGCTGAGTCGGGGTCGGCACGGTCGCCGGGCTGTCCTGGCGGGCGGCCTGCTCGCTGACCGGGTTCTTGGTGAAGTACGGGCGCAAGAACCCGCTGTCCAGCACGTCGACGGTGTCGGATTCCCAGACCAGCCGTTCCGCCTGGTTGGTGCCGTATGGCGGCTCGATGCCCCACAGGTGCACCCGGACACCGTAAGCCTGCGCGGCCTCAACGGCGGGCACCATGTCCTCGTCGCCGGCGATCAGCACCGCGTCGGTGATCGCGCGGTGCCTGGCCAGCGCCTCCATGTCGGCGCGTATCTGCGCGTCCACGCCCTTCTGCTGGCCGCGCGCGTTCAGGTTTCCCAGCCGCAGTTTCACCCAGGCCATCTGCGCGACCACGCGCTGATCGATCGTGGGGACCCGGTCCCTGGCCGCGTCGTACCAGTAGACGCGAAGCAACTCGCCGCGGATGAGCTCGTCGGCATGTTTCGTAACTGCCTGGATAAGCGGGACCGCGTCCACCCGAAAATCACGCCGCGAGCTGGTTGCAAACAACAGCTCGCCGGCGGCGGCGTAGATGTACCCGACGTCGACCATGACGGCGTACCTGGCTAGGACAGGCATCGGGGCGGCGAATTCGCTCATCGCCTCCGACTCTAGGGCAGGCTGCTAGGTGCGTGCGCCGGATGTCCTGGGATTGCCGGCAGAACCTTCTTGATTCGTCACGTTATGTGTTGATCCCATAGTTCGCGGAATCGAAATGCCATGCCCGTACGTCATTCATGGCCATAACGTCGTGACGACTCTCCCGCGGACCGCTCCGCCGCCTCGCCGGGACAGTTCAAGTCCGACCCCCGGCAATGGTGTAGACCTTTGTTGCCTCGGTTAGGCTCATGGTGTGAGCACAGAGACCGTGGATAGGGATAGCGACCGGCTCCAGATGCCGGAAGCCATGCGGCACGACGTCAGGCTGCTCGGGGACATCCTGGGGCAGGTCATCAGTGAGTCAGACGGCGGCGACTTGCTGCGCGATGTGGAAAAACTTCGACATGCTGTGATCTTCGCCCGTTCCGGCGCCGCGCACTCCAAAGACGCGCACTCCAAAGAGGGGCTCTCCGGCGAGGAACAGACCGACATCGAGGCGCTGGTCGCGGCCTGGCCGGTGGAACGGGCCGAACTGGTCGCCCGGGCGTTCACGGTCTACTTCCACCTCGCCAACCTCGCCGAGGAATTGCACCGGATCCGCACGCTGCGGGAACGGGACACCGGCGACGAGCCGCTCAAGGACTCCATCGCCGACGCGCTATCGCGGGTCGACCCGGACCTGGAGGGTCTGCGGATCTATCCGGTCTTCACCGCGCATCCCACCGAGGCCCGCCGCCGCGCGGTTACCGCGGCGCTGCGCAGGATCGCGGTCCGGCTGGCGGAGCTTGACGACCCGCGGCTGGGTGCGTCGGTGCGCGCTGAGGCGCTCCGCGCATTGCGCGAGGAGGTGGACCTGCTGTGGCGCACGTCGGAGCTGCGGTCCCGGCCGATGGGCCCGATCAACGAGGTCCGCACGGTGCTGTCGGCCTTCGACGAGACGCTGTTCCGGCTCATCCCGGTGGTTTACCGGTCGATGGACTTCGCGCTTGAGGGCGAGGACAGCGGCCGGGTGCCCAGCCGGGTCCCGGCGTTTCTGCGGTTTGGCTCGTGGGTCGGCGCCGACCGCGACGGAAACCCGAACGTCACCGCGTCGGTCACGCGTGAGGCGGCGGTCATCGGCGCGGATCACGCGCTCCGCGCGCTGGAGGCGGCCACCACCAGGATCGGCCGGGCGCTTACCGTCCAGGAAGATTCGGCGCCGCCGTCGCCGGAGCTGAGCCGGATGCTCGCCGCCGCCACGTCGGATCACCCCGAGCTGCTCGGTGAGATCCTGGCCCGCTCGCCGCAGGAGCCGTACCGCACGGCACTCCTATATATGGCGCAGCGGTTGCAAGCCACCCGCACCCGCAACCTCGACATGGCCTACAGCGGCCCGGCCGAGTTCGTGGCCGATCTGCACGTGATCCAGGGTTCCCTCGCGGCGGCTGGCGCCACCCGCCAGGCGTTCGGCGAACTGCAGCACCTGATCTGGCAGGCGGAAACGTTCGGCTTCCACGCCGCTTCCCTTGAGGTCAGGCAGCACAGCAAGGTGCACGCCACCGCACTGGCGGAGCTGCGCGCGGGCGACCCGCCGTCCCCGATGACCGTTGAAGTGCTGGACACGATCAGGGCCATGGCGTGGATCCAGCGTCGTTATGGTCCCGATGCTGCCCGCCGGTACATCGTGTCCTTCACCCGGTCGGCTGACGACATCGCCGCGGTCTACGAGCTGGCGGAGTACGCGGGCGAGCCGCTGGAGCTGCAGGTGATCCCGCTATTCGAAAGCGGCGAGGACCTGGCGAACGCGCCGTCGGTGCTGTCCGGCATGATCGCCGCCCGTCCCGCGGATCACCTTGAGGTGATGCTCGGCTACTCGGACTCGGCCAAGGAGCTAGGGCCCGCGTCGGCGACTCTGTCCTTGTTCCGCGCGCAGGCCGAGCTGGCCCAGTGGTCGGCCGAACACGGAGTCAAGCTCACCCTGTTCCACGGCCGGGGCGGCGCGCTCGGCCGGGGTGGCGGGCCAGCCGGACGAGCCGTGCGCGCGCAGGCGCCGGGCTCGGTCGATAACCGCTTCAAGGTCACCGAACAGGGCGAGGTCATCTTCGCCCGCTACGGCCAGTCGGCGATCGGCGAACGCCACCTCGAGCAGGTCACCTCGGCGGTCCTCGAGGCGTCCACCCAGGAGCACGCGGACCGCACGGCGTCGGTCGCCGCGACTTACGACGGGCTCGCCTCCCAGGTCGACCTCGCGGCGCGGCAGGCATTCCGCAAGCTGGTGGAGTCGCCTGGCTTCCCCGAATGGTTCGCCCGGGTGTCGCCGCTCGACGAGCTCTCCCGGCTGCGCATCGGCTCTCGCCCCGCCCGCCGGGGCCTCGCGGCGCCCGCGTCGCTTGACGACCTGCGCGCGATCCCGTGGGTCTTCTCCTGGTCCCAGACCCGGATCAACCTCCCCGGCTGGTACGGGCTCGGCTCGGGCTTGGCCGCCGCCGACCTAGCTGAACTACGTCGCGCGTACGCCGAGTGGCCGCTGTTCACCGTGCTGCTGGACAACGCCGAGATGTCACTGGCCAAGACCGACCGCTCGATCGCCTCCCGCTACCTTTCCCTAGGCGACCGCCCAGACCTGACCGACTTGGTCCTCACCGAGTACGACCTCACCCGCCGGCTGGTCCTGCAAGTAACCGGCCACTCCCGCCTGCTGGAGAACCGCCCCGTCCTGTCCCGCGCCGTAGCCCTCCGCGACCCCTACGTGGACGCCCTCTCCTACCTGCAACTCCGCGCCCTCCGTGCCCTCCGCACCCCCGACGCAGCAGCCACCCCCGACCGCGACCGCCTAGAACGCCTCCTCCTGCTAACCGTAAGCGGCGTCTCCGCCGGCCTCCAAAACACCGGCTGACCGCGTCTCGCGACCCCGTGGATGTCCCATCGCTGGTGCTATCACGCCAGCGTTGGGCCATCGATGGCCCATAAAACAGTTGCGAGCACTTGTTCGGCTTGGTGGAGGGGGTAGCAGGGGAAATGGGCGTCGGCTTCTTCTCCGGCGGCTACCCGGGTCAGGACGGCCTTGCTGGCCGGGTCCGTTGCCGTGTAGGCGACCAGGCGCGCGCCCGGGACCTCCCGGACGTCGAAACTGGTTGAGGTCAGTGCGAACCGGCCCAGCGCCGGATGGCGGAACAACTTGAGGTAGCGCGCGTTCCGCGCGACGTCCTGCGAGCCCCAGGCGACGGCGAAGGCATCAGAGATCCCCTCCATGCGCTGGATGAACCGGGTCCAGATCGGATCGCCGACGTGCCGGCCGTAGGCGCCGCGCAGCTGCGCGACCATCGACCTGATCGAGTCCTCGCGGTTCTCCACCGGGCTGCAGCACGGCGGCCGGGTGAGCAGCGAACGCAGCGCGTTGCGCTCGGGCGGCGGCGCGGCAACGAGGTCGGCGAAGATGCCCGCGTACGGCTGGTTCCAGGCGAGCACGTCGAACATCTCGGTCAGCACCGCCGCCGGGTAACTGAGGCCGTCGATTATCTCCTGGACCGCTGGCGGCACCGGGCAGTCAAAGCACGGCGCAGGTGACGAATCCGCCCCGGGTACCTCCGCGAGCAGCATCAGGTGCGCCCGCTCGGCCGGGTCGAGCCGCAGCGTCCTGGCGATCGCCTCAAGCACCTGGACCGAGACATGGATCGGGCGGCCCTGCTCCAGCCAGGTGTACCAGGTGACACCGACACCGGCCAGCTGCGCGACCTCCTCGCGGCGCAGGCCAGGCGTCCGCCGCCGCGAGCCAGCGGAAAGCCCGACGTCGGACGGCTGGACACGCTCCCGGCGGGTGCGCAGGAAGGCGGCCAGTTCAGCGCGTTTGCCGGACATCGGATCCTCTCAGCAGGGTGCTGCCAGTACCAGGATAACTGGGCTCCTGGTACCAGGATAAGACAGGCGCGAGACTAATGCCATGACAGAAATTCTCACCCAGCGACCGAGCGAGCGGCGCGTCGGACGCCGCGTCGGGCGCCGGCCTGGCACGGTGCTCGCGGTCGTGCTGACCGGGCAGTTCATGGCCGTGCTCGACGCCTCCATCGTGAACGTCGCGATCCCCTCCATGCACGCCAGCCTGCACGCCTCCGGCGCCGGGCTGGAGCTCATCGTGGCCGGCTACACGGTCGCCTACGCGGTGCTGCTGGTGACCGGAGCGCGGCTCGGTGACATCCTCGGGCACCGGAGGATGTTCCTCGCCGGGACGGCGGCGTTCACCCTCGCCTCGCTCGGCTGCGGGCTCGCGCCGGACACGGGATGGCTGATCGCGCTCCGGTTTGCTCAGGGCCTCGGCGCCGCGGCGATGATCCCGCAGGTGCTCATCCTCATCCAGCGGAGCTACCTCGAACCCGGGCCCCGGGCGCGCGCCATGGCCCGTTACTCCACGGTGCTGGCCGGCGGGGCCGTCGTCGGGCAGGTGATCGGCGGCCTGCTGATCGCGGCGAACATCGCGCACCTGACCTGGCGGCCGATCTTCCTGGTCAATGTGCCGGTCGGCGTCGCGCTGCTCGCTATCGGCTCGAGGATCCTGCCCGCCGCGGATACCCGTAAGACGGACCGGCGGATCGACATCCCCGGCCTGGCCATCCTGACCCCGGCGGTGCTCGCGTTCGTGCTGCCGCTGGTGCTCGGCCAGCCGCTTGGCTGGCCCGCCTGGGGCTGGGCTCTGCTGGCGCTCAGCGTGCTTGGCTTCGCGGCGCTGCCGCGGGTGGAGTCCCGGGTCGCCCAGCCCATCCTCCCCGCGGCGCTGCTGAGGCGGCCAGGCATCCCGGCCGGCATCGCCGGGCTGTTCGTGGTGATGACCGCGTTTGGCGGCTGGTTCTTCGCGATGGCCCTGCAGCTACAGGATGGTCTGGGGGAATCCGCGTTGCGGGCCGGCCTGACGTTCGTCCCGGCCGCGGGCATGTTCGCGCTGGTCAGCCTGAACTGGCGGCGGATACCGGCGAGGTTCCACGCCGCGTTGCCCGCCGCCGGGTTCGTGCTGAACGCGGCCGGGCTGGCCGCGCTCGCCATCGTCGGACGGCACGAGGGAGCCGGGCTGTACGTGTTCGGCGCGGTGGCCGGGGCGGGCATGGCCGCCGCGTTCAGCCCGCTGATGACCCGCGTGCTCACCAGGGTGCCGGTGGAGATCGCCGCCGACGCGAGCGGGGTGATCGTCACCGTGAACCAGCTAGCGCTGGTGGTGGGGGTCGCGACGTTCGGCTCGCTGTACCTGAACGTGGCGGGCCGCCTGGGTGCTACCGGCGCGGCGGCGCACGCGACCACCGTCACCTTCCTCGCCCTCGCGGTGTTCTCCTTGGCGGGCAGCGTGCTCGCTGCCCGCCATCACCGGGCTACGCGGTAGGGTGCCGTGCATGACCAGGACGCACCGGCTGGAACTGGATGATCAGACGCTCCGGGAGTGGGACACCACTGTCCTGGCGATCACCGACGACGGCATAGTGCTTGACCAGAGCGCCTTCTACCCAGGCGGGGGAGGACAGCCGCCGGATCATGGAGTGCTGCTGTGGGGTGGAGTGCAGACCCGGATCACCGGTGCCCGCAAGACTCCGGATGACCTTTACTACCTGCCCGCCGATGGGGACCCGCTCCCACCGGCGGGCACGAAGGTCCGCGGCGCGGTCGAGGACGGCCGCCGCACCGCGCTGATGCGCACCCACTCCGGCCTGCACGTGCTGTGCGGCGTGGTCTTCCGCGATTACCAGGTGCCGGTGACCGGCGGCAACATGGAGGAACTCACCGCGCGGATGGACTTCAATCTGCCGCAAGTCCCCGAGGGGTTCAAGCAGGCCGTGGAGGACGCCTGCAACGCGGAAATACAAGCCGACCGAGCGATCGTCACCAGGACGCTGCCGCGCGACGAGGCGTTCCAGATCCCGGACATCATCCGCACCGCCACCAACCTGGTGCCACCGGAGGTGGAGCAGGTCCGGATCGTCGATATCACCGGGCTCGACCAGCAGGCCGACGGCGGCACCCACGTCGCGTCCACCGCGAACATTGGCCGCATCCGGGTGGCCAAGGTGGAGAACAAGGGCAAGGGCTTCCGCCGGGTCCGCATAGAGATCTCGTCGTGACGCGCGCGCCGTTCGACGCGGACCTGGTCCGCGCGGCGGTGCTGCGCCCGGGCGGACTGTGGCGGCGGATCGATGTCGTCAAGGAGACCGGTTCCACCAACGCCGATCTGCTGGCCGCCGCCGAGACAGCCGACCAGGGCATCGTCCTCGTCGCCGAGTCGCAGAACGCGGGTCGCGGTCGCCTCGGCCGCACCTGGACCAGCCCGCCGCGCGCGGCGCTGACTTTCTCCATGCTGCTGCGCCCGAGCCTGCCCGCCAAGAAACGCGGCTGGCTGCCGCTGATCACCGGCGTCGCGGCCGCGTCCGCCATCCAGGCCGTATCCGGCCTCGAGGCCCGGCTTAAATGGCCGAACGACGTGCTCATAGCCGACCGCAAGACCGCCGGCATCCTGGCCGAGGCCACCGGACCGTTCGTCGTCGCGGGAATCGGGATCAACGTGTCCAGCACGCAGGCCGAGCTGCCGCCACCGGGACCTGGCGGGCTGCCGCCCACCTCGCTGGCTACGGCGGGCGCGGACGGCGTCACCAGGGAGGCGCTGCTCACCGCGCTGCTCGCCGAGTTCGAGCGGCTGTACGTAGCCGACGCGGCGTGGAGCGGCGAGTACCTGCGCTGGTCGGCCACCGTCGGCACCCAGGTGCGAGTGGAACTGCCAGGAGACCGGACGCTGACCGGCATCGCGACCGGCATCGATGAGGACGGCCAGCTGCTGGTCGCGACATCAGACGGCGTGCCCGTGGCGGTGTCGGCCGGAGACGTGGTACACCTTCGGTTACATACAGTGACCGAGGGGGAGTCGTGCGCGTCGTTATGGCCATAGTTGTATTCCTGCTTGCGGTGGCGAGCACCGGCACCGCCGAGGCCGCGACGAAGCCCACCGCCTGGCCACAGCGGCTCGACGCGTTGCACTACTACGCCGGGCGGGGTTCCGATGCCGAATACGCGCTCTGGGCGTTCGAGAGCGTCAACGGCCTGCCGCTGCGCAACGGCGTCACCGCTGGCACTTGGCACGCGCTGGAGCACCCGCGGTACTGGAAAGCGCTCGCGCCCGGCGGCGGCGCGGACCGGATCGAGGTGAGCATCGCCCGGCAGGTCCTCGTCGTCTACAACCGCGGCCGGGTGGTGCTGATCAGCCACGTGTCCACCGGTTCTGGCCGGCACTTCTGTGACGAGGGACTGTGCGCGTACGCGCGCACGCCGGTGGGCGACTTCCGCATCTACCGCCGGGAAGGCGGCTGGGTGCAATCACCGCTCGGCCTGATGTACCGGCCGATGTTCTTTACCGGCGGGTTTGCCATCCACGGCTCGATGTACCCGCTGCCGCACCCGGCGTCGCATGGCTGCGTACGGGTGCCGATGTACGTGATCGGCCGGGTGGAAAGCGGCGCGTTCATCGGCGAGCCTGTTTACGTGCGCTAGGCGCGATATATGTTCTTAGCATGGCGCAAGGTCGCGGGTACGCCGACGGGGAACAGCCGGTGCTGGTCCTGCATCCGCACTGGAAAGTGCTTGTGGGGCCGTTCCTGCTCACCATCGTGGTGGTGGCGGCGCTGCTGGTCGGGGAGGTCTTGGTCCCGTCCAGCCGCGAGGCGGGCGTGATCCGCGTGGCGATCGCCGCCGCGGCCGTGCTGGTGATCATGCTGTGGCTGATGGTGCCGCTGCTGCGATGGCGCACCACGGTGTACGAGCTGACCACCCGTCGCCTGAGCATGCGCACCGGGATCATCGCCCGCCGTGGCCGGGACATCCCGCTGGCCCGCATCACCGACGTGTCGTTCGCCAAGTCGCTGCTCGACCGGATGCTCGGCTGTGGCCGGCTGGTGGTCGAGTCGGCTGGGATGCACGGCGAGGAGGTGCTCAATGACATCCCGCGGGTCGAGCGGGCGCAAGCGATACTGTTCCAGCTCGTCGAGGATGAGCGGAACCGGGTAAGCAGCACCGACGAACGGAGGCGTCTTGACTGACCTTGTCCAGCTCCGTCGGCACGGGGACCACATCGCCGAGATCACGCTGAACCGCCCGGAGGCGATGAACGCGATCTCCACCGCCCTGGCGCGCGAGCTGCTCGCGATCTGTGCCACCTTGGCGGCCGATCCCGCGGTCCGGGCAGTGGTGCTTTCCGGGGCGCCGGGCCGGGCGTTCTGCGCCGGCGCGGATCTCAAGGAACGGAACGGGATGTCCGACCAGCAGATCCAGGCGCAGCGTCCGGCGGTGCGCGCGATGTTCTCCCGGGTGCGCGAGCTGCCGCAGCCGGCCATCGCGGCGGTGCACGGCTTCGCCCTCGGCGGCGGCTTCGAGCTCGCGCTGAGCTGCGACCTGATCGTGGCCGACGAGACCGCGGTGCTCGGCCTGCCCGAGGTCACCGTCGGCCTGGTCCCCGGCGGCGGAGGCACGCAGCTTTCGCTGCGCAGGCTAGGGGCCGGGCTGGCCGCCGACCTTGTGCTGACCGGCCGTCGGGTGAGTATTGATGAGGCAGAACGGCGCGGCATCATCGACCGGCGCGCCCCAGCCGGCGCCGCGGGTGCGGTCGCCCTTGAGCTGGCGGCCACGATCGCCGGAAACTCCCCGGTCGGGGTCCGGGCCGCCAAGCGCGCGCTGCGCGACGGCTGGGGCCTGGCGCTCGAGCCGGCGATCGACATCGAGGAGAACGCCTGGCGGACCGCCGCCACCTCCGCCGACCGCCGGGAAGGCATCGCCGCGTTCGCCGAAAAACGCCCCCCGAAATGGCCCACCTAAGAGGCACCCAAGGGTGGCGTCCGGACCACATGGATGGCCCATCGCTGGCGCTATCACCCCCTCGATGGGCCATCGCTGGGCTCGGGGTTGGCCCGACTGGGGCCGGCGGGCTGGCCGTGCGGGGCTGTAACGCGGCCACGCCACCGACCTGCGTTAAGGTGGTTCTCGTGAGCTGGGAATTGCCATCGCGGATCTCGTTGCGCGAGGTGGGGCCGCGCGACGGGTTGCAGAACGAGGATCCTGTCCCGACCGACGCCAAGGTGAAGCTGGTGGACACGCTGTCCGGCACCGGGGTGCGGCGGATCGAGGCCGTCTCGTTCGTCAGGCCCGAGGCGATCCCGCAGATGGGCGACGCGGACGAGGTGTGGACCCGGATCACGCGCGAGCCTGGTGTCCGGTACTCCGCCCTGGTGCCCAACCTGAGGGGCGCGCTGCGCGCGCTCGACGCCGGGTTCACCGAGCTTGAGGCCGTCGTGTCGGCGTCGCAGACGCATAACCGCAAGAACGTGAACCGGTCGACCGAGCAGTCGCTTGACGAGATCGCCGAGATCATCGACCAGGCGCACGGCCGGGGTGCCACCGTCCAGGTGATCGTCTCCACCGCTTGGGGGTGCCCCTACGAGGGGGACGTACCGACCGAGCGGGTCGTGGACGTGATCAGCCGCGCGGTTCGCGACGGGGCCGATAGCGCGTCGTTTGGCGACACCACCGGGATGGCGACACCGACCCGGGTACGGCGGCTGGTGGGTGAGTTCCGGTCCGCCCTACCGGAGACCAGCCTCAACCTGCACTTTCACAACACACGCGGTACCGGCCTGGCGAACGTGCTCGCCGCCCTCGAACTCGGTGTCGCCGACTTCGACGCCTCGGTAGGTGGTCTCGGCGGGTGCCCGTACGCGCCCGGCGCCACCGGCAACATCGCGACCGAAGAGCTGGTGCACATGGTGGAAGACATGGGTATCGAAACCGGTGTGAATCTCGAGGCGATGATCGACGCCGCGGCCGAGGCGGAGCGGCTCGTCGGCCGCAGGCTGCCATCCCAGGTACTGCGGGCCGGCCCCCGGACTCGTACTATCGCCCCATGAGTGCCATTCCAGACGAGCAGGGCCCTGACGAGCAGAGCACGGACATTGCCGCGTTGCAGGAGCGCATCGAGCGTGGCGGCGCGGAGAAGTACCATGCGGCCGCGGCCGAGAAGGGCAAGCTCTTCGCCCGGGACCGGGTTGATTTCCTAGTCGACGAGGGCTCGTTCACCGAGGACGGCGTATTCGCCAACGCGCTGGCCGCCGGGCTGCCCGCGGACGGGGTGATCACCGGGACGGCCCGGGTCGATGGGCGGCCGGTCGCGATCATGGCGAACGACTCGACGGTGAAGGCGGGTTCCTGGGGAGCCCGCACCGTGGAGAAGATCATCCGGATCATAGAGAAGGCGCTGGATACCGGCATCCCGATGATCTACCTGGTGGACTCGGCGGGCGCCCGGATCACCGACCAGGTGGAGATGTTCCCCGGCAGGCGCGGCGCCGGGCGGATCTTCCATACCCAGGTGACCGCCTCCGGGTTCATCCCGCAGGTGTGCGCGCTGTTCGGGCCGTCAGCCGCCGGGGGCGCGTATATTCCGGCGTTCTGCGACTTCGTGGCGATGGTTGAGGGCAACGCCTCGATGTACCTGGGGTCACCGCGCATGGTCGAGATGGTGGTCGGCGAGAAGACCACGCTCGAGGACCTGGGCGGTGCCCGGATGCACTGCACGGTGTCGGGCAGCGGACACCTGCTCGCCAGCAACGAGCGCGATGCCCTGATGGCCCTGCGGGCCTATCTCTCCTACCTGCCGTCCAACGCCAAGGGGGAGCCCGCGGCGGTCGCCTCGCTGGCTTCGGCGGGGTCGCTGGACGGGATCGTGCCGGCCAGCGAGCGGCAGGCGTTCGACATGCGGCGCTTCGTCAAGGCGCTGGTGGACGAGGGCTCGTTCTTCGAGGTCCACTCGCTATGGGCGCGCGAGGTCACGGTGGGGTTCGCGCGGCTCGACGGTCAGCCGGTGGGCGTGGTGGCCAACAACCCGATGTTCAAGGGCGGGGTGCTGTTCGTCGACTCGGCGGACAAGGCGGCGCGCTTCATCGAGATATGCGACTCGTTCAACGTGCCGCTGCTGTTCCTGGCCGATGTCCCGGGGTTCATGGTCGGCACCGCCGTCGAGCGCCAGGGCATCATCAGGCACGGGGCGCGGATGATCAGCGCAGTCTCCAGCGCGACCGTGCCCAAGATCTCCGTCATCGTCCGCAAGGCCTACGGGGCCGGGTTGTACGCGATGGCCGGCCCGGGATTCGCCCCCGACGCGACGCTCGCCCTGCCCACGGCGAAGATCGCCGTGATGGGGGCGGAGGCCGCGGTCAACGCCGTGTACGCCGGCAAGCTCGCTCAGCTCCCGGAGGAGGAGCGGGAGGCCGAGACGGCGCGGCTGCGCGCGGAATACGAGCGGGATATCGACATCGTTCGGCTGGCCTCTGAGCTGATCGTCGACGGCATCGTGCAGCCGGGCAAACTGCGCGATGAGCTGGTCCGCCGGTTCGCCGCTGCCCGGGGCAAACGCCGCCCGGATGCGCGCCGCCGCCGTATCAGCCCTGTCTAAGCGGGAATTGCTTTACCGGGGCTTTACTATTTAGTGCATGACCCGGGTCTTGCTGGCAGAGGATGATACTTCGATCTCTGAGCCGCTGTCGCGCGCTCTGCGGCGGGAGGGCTACCAGGTCGAGGTGACCGAGGACGGTCCGGCGACCTTGAGCCGGGCGATGTCCGATGACGTGGATCTTGTCGTTTTGGACATCGGCTTGCCTGAATTGGACGGGCTGGAAGTGTGCCGCCGGGTCCGGGCGGAGGGCAACCCGGTGCCGGTGCTGATCCTGACCGCACGGGCGGACGAGGTGGACACCGTGGTCGGTCTTGACGCGGGCGCCGACGACTACGTGACCAAGCCCTTTCGGCTGGCCGAGCTGCTCGCCCGGGTCCGGGCGCTGCTGCGCCGGGGGACCGTGGAGAACTCCACCGTCAAGGGGGTGCGGATCGACCCGGAGGCCCGCCGCGCTTGGCATGGGGACACCGAACTCGATCTCACCACTAAGGAGTTCGACCTGCTCTGGGTGCTGATCAGGGACGCGGGCAAGGTCATCACCAGAGAGCAGATCATGCGGGAGGTCTGGGAATCCAAGTGGTGGACCTCCACGAAGACCCTGGACATGCATATTTCCTGGCTGCGCCGCAAGCTCGGGGACGACGCGCACAGCCCGCGCTACATCACGACCGTGCGTGGTGTCGGCTTCCGGTTTGAAAAGGGCGACTGAGTGTTCCAGCGGCAGTGGGTGCTCGTGGCGGCCCGCGCGCTCGCCGGGACGGTGATCGTTGGTGTGCCGCTGCTGGTCGTCGGTCCCGATCGGGCACTGACCGCGGGACTCATGGTCGCCGCGTTCGCCGTCGCCCTGGTGCTGGCCCGGCGAGGGGCCCGGCCTGTCTCCGAACTCGCCGATGCGGCCGAACGGCTCTCCACGGGCGATCCGCGCCCGGTTGGCCGCCGGTACGGCGTCGCGGAGCTGGACCAGATCGCCGATGGGCTCGACGCGGCTTCCCGGCGGGTCACCGCGCTGCTCACCGCCGACCGTGAGCTGGCGTCGGACGCGTCGCATCAGCTCAGGACGCCGCTCACCGCGCTGTCCATGCGGCTGGAGGAGATGATCGCCGCCGCCGACAAACCGGACGCGGTGCGCGAGGAGGGCACGGCCGCGCTCGAACAGGCTGAACGGCTGGATGAGGTCGTCACGCAGTTGCTCAGCCCGGCGCGCCGGTCGGCCGGCGGGACGGCGGCGCTGACCGGGGTCGACCGGATTATCGCGCAGCAAGTGAAGGAATGGGAGCCCGCGTTCCGCCGGGCCGGACGACGGCTGGTGGTCATCGGGGATAACGGCCTGCAGGCGCACGTGACCCCGGGCGGGCTGTCCCAGGTGCTCGCGACGCTGATCGACAACGCGCTCATGCACGGGGCGGGAACGGTGACGATCCGGAGGTCGATATCACCGCGTTCGGTGGTGATCGAGGTCGAGGATCAAGGGCGTGGCGTGCCGCCGGAGCTGGTGTCCAGGATCTTCGAGCGGTCGGTCAGCGGTAGGCCCGAGGGCACTGGCCTGGGGCTGTCGCTGGCCCGCACGATGGCGGCGGCGGACGGCGGGCGGGTCATCCTCACCCGGCCGAAGCCACCGATCTTCACGGTTTTTCTGCCACGAGATGCCCCGGAGGACCGACCGTTGCGCAATAGCCCCGCCTGATGGGGTAAGCTGCTTGTCGCACCCATGGGGTATGGGGTAATTGGCAGCCCGACAGGTTCTGGCCCTGTTAGTCTAGGTTCGAGTCCTGGTACCCCAGCCAGTGACGACGCAAAGCGCGGATATTCCGCGCTTTTGTCGTATATGGAGGCGGCTTGCTAATTAAGGCGTGCGTTAATGGCGGCAGTGATCATCCGGCGGCGCCGGTTACCCCGTCGGAGCTGGCCAGAGACGCGCGCGCCGTGGTAGCGGCGGGTGCTCAGGCTATTCATGTCCACCCGCGTTCTGCCACCGGGGCGCAGTCGCTGGCCGCTGCCGATGTCCTGGCCGCTGTCGCGGCCATCCGCGGGGCCGTGCCGGGAACGCCGGTCGGCGTCACGACCGGCATCTGGGCCGCGGATAATGACCCCGCTTACCGGCTGCGGCTGGTCGCCGGGTGGGACGGACCCGATCTGCCCGACTTCGCCTCGATCAACCTCAACGAGGATGGCATCGACGACCTGGCGGCGCTGCTCTCCGCGCGTGGCATCGGCATCGAGGCGGGCGTCTGGCTGCCTGCCGAGGTGGATGTTTTGGCGAGGTCCACGTTCGCGGGCCGCATCCTCCGGGTGCTTATCGAGCCCGAGGATTCGTCGGGGCCTGAGGCGGTCGCGACGACGATCGCGGTTGAATCGGCGCTGGACGCCCACGGGATCACGGCGCCGACCGTGGCCCACGGGTACGGCCTGGCCACCTGGAAGGTGATCCGGCGGTGCATCTCCCTGGACCGTGGCTTCCGCATCGGACTCGAGGACACCACCGTGCTCTCTGACGGCTCGGCCGCCGCCAGTAACGCCGACCTAGTGGCTGCCGCCGTGGCCCTGACAGGCTCCGCGGCCTGAGCTTTCCTCGTGAGTGCCGCACCAACCATGTAAGAGTGTGGTTGGTGCCACACCAACCAGAATCCGGGCCCCGGTTCGGGTTGGTTCCAGTGGTCTGGAGGCGGTACCCTTACTGACGTTGCACGGCCCCGTCGTCTAGAGGCCTAGGACGTCGCCCTCTCAAGGCGGTAACGCCGGTTCGAATCCGGTCGGGGCTACCCAGGTCGTGTGCAAGGTCTTCTGCAAAGCCCGTCAATGGCCCATTGGGGGGCCTATCGCGCTATCGATGTCCCATTGCTGGGGTCGCCTGACGGGAACAGGCTGAGCGTGAACGCCTGGCGTAGAAACGGGTCAGCGGCCGGGAGCAGGTACCGGAACCGGGCCGGAAGGCTGGACCGCAGCCCGTTCGGCGGCCGGGTGATCCAGGCCGATTCGATGAGCTTGAGGCCAGCTCCCTCCAACGAGCTGGGGTCGTCGCAGGACCAGGCCCACCTGGCTGGCAAGCCTCGCTTGGCGGCCAGCTTGTGCTGCCGCTCGAACGTCTGCCGCGGGTAGGTGTCAAACGCTATCCGCGCGCCGGGGAATCGCTTGGCGATCCGGGCCAGCAGGTCCGTCACGTCGGCTTCCTGGAGATAGACCAGCACGCCTTCGGAGACGAAGAAATACGGTCCGGGATTCTTCTCGACGGCGTCCAGCCACCCATCAGCCTTCGGGTCGCGCAGCGCCGGGTGCTTGCGCCCCGTCTCGCGAGCGCGTGCCGCCAGCGGGATGAACAGCGTCTTTTGAACGGCACCGAGCTCAGCCTCGCGCTTCTCAGCCATGTGCCCATTAGACACCAAGGCCTCCGGCCCGGCTTACTGAACTGCGGGCTTGATCGGTGGTGAACGCAGGGGCGATGATGTTGAACCGGAACGTCGTTACAACCGTCGTTATGAATGACTGGTGTTTGGCAGTGACGTGCGGTGGCTGGCGTACGGTGCTAGCGGAATTCGGCGCGGTCGGCAGTCTACCGGCATTAAATCGAGTCTCTTGTATTCTGAGCAACGCGTAATTCTTCGGAAAGTTTCCGCCTTATGAGATCTCAGGATTCTCGCAGAACGCTCGCAATCAGACTGGCTATATTTATCTCGGAAGCCGTGTGAGGTCTGCACTACCCAAGAAGTGTTTCTGTCGGTCACGAGAATCGAGGCTGAAGAATGCATGCGGTTACGTTCCGGTCCCTTTACCCTGCGCTGCTCGGCTGCTGCCTCCTGGCGGCCGTGACAGCCTGCGGTTCGTCCGCGACGACCGGCGCCGCGGCCAGCAGTTCGCCGTCGACGGCGACCGCGAGCCGAGACGCGTACGTCACCTGCCTGCGCGACCACGGCGCGGCAGTCCCGACGGCCAAGGCCAGCCCGGCCGCGGCCAAGGCCAGCCACCCCACGATCTCGGCCACGGCCCGCGCCGACTGCGCGTCGCTCAAGCCCAAAGTTGCGGGGAACCACAAGAACAATGCGGCGCTCGAGGCATTCGATGCCTGCATGACGGCTCACGGTGAGACGATTCCGACCAAACAGCCGGATCCGACCTCGACGGCCAAGCCCACTGGTGTGGACCGTTTTCTGCACGGGCTCGACCCGGACAACGCCAAGGTCGCCGCGGCGCTGAAGGCATGCGAGTCCGATCTCCCGTCGGCAGCTGTTAACGGCTGATCCGACTTCGGACCCCTGGGTCGAGCAGAACCGCACAGTGGTCAGCGTCGCCGGGGTGACATCGACCGGAGATCTTTACCACTGCTAAGGCATGTCACTACGTGCTTTTCGATAGTGCGAAGGATTTTCGTAGTGGGAGCACGAAAATCCTTCGCACTAATTCGATCTTGATGTGTTTATGCTGATAAATCAGGTGGTAGCGCGGCCGAGAGTGCTTCCTTACCGACGCGGAGCACGGGTCAGAGCCCATGAAGTTGCCCCCAAAAGCGGGCATTGCGGACAGTGCAGGGGAGGCGTCATGGCGCGAAGCCGGCTGACGGGGCTAATGAACCCCGCTGGCATTCCAGGAGTATCTGAGCGCACAGCGACCCCTTGCTCGCGGCCGCGTCGAGCATGGCCGGTTCTGAGGTGAACCGGCATTCCGCGTACTGGGTGACGCCGTCGCCGGGCTGTGGCACCGTTGGCGTCCCGCTCGCGATGACCGCTTCGTAGTCCGACAGCCGCAGGACGTGGTCACCACGGTCGGCGGTTTTCGAACCGACCCTGGCGCCGACGGTGATGGCCACACCGAGCTTTTCGCGGCCCGCGCGCTCGGCCGCCGCGCGCTCGTCCTCACCTTCCCGGAGCGAGATGGCGGGCAGGCCCCAGACCCCGGCGAGCGGGTCCTGCGGGTCGTCGGGCCGCCTGACCACCAGGAACCTGCCCTGGTCGTCGCGCACGATGAGCGCGACCGAGTACTTGACCGGCTTCACGCGTCCAGCCTGGCATACCGGTTCTGCAGGGCCATCGATGGCCCATCGCTGGTGCTAGAGCGCCATCGATGGCCCATAGCTGGGGTCGCGGGAGGGCTGCTGGGGTGCGGGAGGGCCGCTGGGGCTGCGGGAGGGCCGCTGGGGGCGCGGGAGGGCCGCTGGGGGCGGAGCGAGACGAGGCGCTGGACGCGAGAACGAGACGAGGCGCTGGGCGCGAGAACGAGACTAGGCGCCGGACACATCTAGTCAACATCTTTTTGTAGTCATATAATTACTACATGTAGGACAAGCGGGACGGGGAGGCCCCGCGCGGCCGAGGATTGCTAAAAACCGTGTAACATCGGTGCCGTGTCACGGTGGTATTGGCGCTTTACGCGGGCTCCGGGCGGAGCCGCCGCGTTAGTTAGCGCGCGCTAAACACCACCAAGCCCGGAGCCACCAATACATGGGGCGAGCCGGGACCCGAGCGCCGGTCGCGCCCGGAAGGAGACCTGATGTCTGTCAGGGATACACGGATAACGAGCTACGAACCACTGCTGTCACCGGCCGCGCTCATCGACGAGATGCCGCTGCATGAGGCCGAGTCCAAGACCGTCGAACTCGGCCGCACCGAGGTTCGCGGCGTACTCGACGGAACGGATCGTCGGCTGCTCGCCATCGTCGGGCCTTGCTCCGTCCACGACCCGAAGGCCGCGATTGAGTACGCCCAGCAGCTGACGGCCTTGCGCGAGGAGCTCAAGGACGAACTGCTGATCGTCATGCGGGTCTACTTCGAGAAGCCCCGCACGGTCACCGGCTGGAAGGGCCTGATCAACGACCCTGGCATGAACGGCAGCTACGACGTGCACCGCGGGCTGCGCACCGCCCGGCGCTTGCTGCTTGACATTCTTGAGCTTGGTCTGCCGGTCGGGTGCGAGTGGCTCGACCCGATCACACCGCAGTACATCGCCGACACCGTGACATGGGGCGCGATCGGCGCCCGCACCACCGAGAGCCAGGTGCACCGCCAGCTCGCCTCCGGCCTGTCGATGCCGGTCGGATTCAAGAACGGCACGGACGGCGACGTCCAGGTCGCGGTGGACGCCTGCCGGGCGGCGTCCAGCCCGCACACGTTCTTCGGTGTGACCCAGTTCGGCGCCGCCGCCGTGGTCTCCACCGCGGGGAACCCTGACACCCACGTGATCCTGCGTGGCGGCCGCTCGGGGCCGAACTACGAGCCAGCCAATCTTTCCAAGGCCCTTGACCTGATTGAACGAGCCGGCCTGCCGCGCCGGATCATGGTGGACGCCAGCCACGGCAACAGCGGCAAGGACCACCGCCGTCAGTCCCTGGTGACCGCGTCGCTAGCGGAGCAGATCAGGTCGGGGGAGCGCGGGATCACCGGCGTCATGCTGGAGTCGTTCCTGGTCGCGGGCAAGCAAGCACCCGGCGACCCGGCGACCCTCACCTACGGGCAGTCCGTCACCGACGCCTGCATGGACATGGCGATGACCACCGCCGCGTTGCGGGAGCTCGCCGCCGCCGTGAGGTAAACGTGACAATCGGTGTCTACGCTGGCCTGCGTGCAGGGTGACCTCCGGCCGCGTACCCGGTTCGCCGCGCTGGCCGTTATAGCTGTCCTGGCCGGCCTGTCCTACACCTGGGCGAGCGGCCAGGACATGCTGGAGTTCTACTACCAAGCAGCCGTCCTCAGCATGTCGCTGAACTGGCATAACTTCATCTTCGCCGCCATGGATCCGGCGGGCACCATCACGCTGGACAAGCTGCCGGGAGCGTTCTGGGTACAGGCGCTGTCGGTCAAGGCGTTTGGCTTCAACACCTGGGCGATAGTCATCCCGCAGGCGGTCGAGGGCATCGCGACGGTCCTGGTCTTGTATCACGCGGTCGCGAGGCTGGCCGGACACACGTCGGGGCTGATCGCGGCCCTGATCCTGGCCGCGAGCCCGGCGGCCGTCGCGCTGGATCGTGGCAACATCTCCGACTCGCTGATGATCTTGCTGCTCGTGCTGGCCGCGGACGCGGTGTCCGCCGCCGTGACCGGGAAAAAGCCCGCCCTGCACCTGGTCCTCGCCGCGTTCTGGGTGGGCCTGGCGTTCCAGGCCAAGATGATCGAGGCGTGGATGGTGCTGCCCGCCTTTGCCCTTGCCTACCTGGTGGACGGCCCGGTGTCGCTGCCGCGCAGGCTCAGGCAGGTCGTCGTGGCGGCCCTCGTCGCGGGCATTGTCTCGCTGGCCTGGATCTCGGCGGTATCCCTGGTACCGCAGAGCAGCCGCCCGTACGCCGACGGCAGCACCAACGACTCGCTGTACGCGCAGGTGTTCGTCTACAACGGGTTCGGCCGGTTCGGCGACCAGACTCCCACCCTGCTGCTGCGCTCGCAGCTCGGAGTGAATACCGGCCTCCCCATCACCACGCCGAGCGCGGGACGGCTGCTGTCGGGTGATCTCGGCCGCGATACCGGCTGGCTGCTTCCGGCGGCTCTGCTGGCCGGTCTCGGCGGCATCGTCAGCCTTCGCCGCCAGCCAGAGGTGATCCGCTCCGGGCGTGTTACGTGCTCTGGGGCAGCTGGCTGCTGACGCTCACAGTGGTCTTCAGCGCGATCACCACCCTGCAGACCTATTACACGGCGGCCCTGGCACCCGCGATCGGCGCGCTGCTCGGCATCGCGCTAACCCGGACTCGCCCGGCCATCGCGGCGGCGGTGACCGCCGGGACAGTCGGCTACGCGGCCTGGCTGATTCCGGCGAATGGCGCGCACCTGCCCGGCTGGCTGCGGCTGGCGGTGATCTGCGTCGGCGTGGTCGCTGTGCTGGTCATTCTCGGATACCAGCGGCTAGCGGTCGCCGCCGCGCTGACCGCCGTGCTGCTGGCCCCGGTCGTCGCGGACGTCACCATGGTGGCCAATCACGAGAGTGCCTTCGACACGCCCTTCGAGCCGCCGCAGCTGGCCCAGCTCCTGGCGAGCGTTCCGGCCAAGCTGAACCTGGTGCGCACCAGGACGGTGCCCAGACTCGAGCAGCTAGCGGCCGGAACACCGGACCTGCTCGCCGTGCAAAGCGGGTACCTGGCGTCCACCTACATCGACGTCAGCGGCGCCGAGGTACTGCCCATCGGCGGATTCGACGGCACGACGCCATACCCGACCCTGGCCCAGCTCCGCAGCGACGTGGCCAACGGCGAGTTCCACCTGGTCCTGGCGGCAACCACCACCGATCCGCGGCTGGCCTGGGTGGCGACCCACTGTCAGCAGCTATCGGCGCACGTCTTCTACTGCACCCCGCCGGACGCCGTCAGCCGAAGTTGATCGAGCTGTAGGCGCGCAGCTTCCAGAGTGCGTGCTCGCTCTTGATGCTCCTGATCGTGCCAGAACGCGATCGCATCACCAGCGAGTGCGTGCGGGCCCCGCCGCGGGAGTAGCGGACGCCTGCCAGCAGTTCGCCGTCGGTGATCCCGGTCGCGGCGAAGAACACATCGTCGGAGGAGACGAGATCGTCGGTCGTGAGCACCCGGGTCAGGTCGTGGCCCGCGTCGAGTGCCTTGCGGCGTTCGGCCTCGTCGTGAGGATCGAGCTTGCCGAGGATGACTCCGCCGAGGCACTTCAGCGCGCAGGCGGCGATGATGCCCTCTGGCGTCCCGCCGCTGCCGAGCAGCAGGTCGATGCCGGTACCTTCGCGGGCCGCCATGATCGCCCCGGCCACATCGCCGTCGGTGATCAGGTGGATCATCGCCCCGGCCGCCCGGACCTCGTCGATCAGCCCAAGATGCCGCTCGCGGTCCAGGATCACCACGGTCACGTCCTGCGGCGAGATGCCCTTGGCCTTCGCCACCGCGTTGATGTTGACCGCCGCGGGCGCGTCGATGTCCACGACGTCGGCGGCTTCCGGTCCAGTGGCCAGCTTCTTCATGTAGAACACGGCGCTCGGGTCGTACATGGACCGACGCTCGGCCACCGCGAGGACGGAGACCGCGTTCGGCATGCCGTTGGCGCAGAGCCGGGTCCCGTCGATCGGGTCGACGGCGACGTCACAGGCCGGGCCGGTGCCGTCGCCCACCTCCTCGCCGTTGAACAGCATGGGGGCGTTGTCCTTCTCGCCCTCGCCGATGACCACGACGCCGCGCATGGAAACCGAGTTGATCAGCATCCGCATCGCGTTGACGGCCGCGCCGTCCGCGCCGTTCTTGTCACCGCGTCCCACCCACCGCGCCGCGGCCATGGCGGCGGCTTCGGTGACCCTGGTGAGTTCGAGCGCCAGGTTCCGGTCCGGGGCCTGTGGGCCCGGGGTGGGGGTCTCGGTCATTGGATCTCCTTCAGCGCCTGGGCGAACGTCTGCGTGGGCTGGGCGCCGGACACGGCGAGCCTGCCATCGAAAACGAAGAACGGCACGCCCGTCACCCCGAGGTCACGAGCCGTCTGCTCATCGGCGCGGACCTCGTCGGTGAAATCGCCGTCTTTGAGCGTGATGCCGGTTACCTCGGTGAGCACCGCGGGGTCGAAGATGTCGCGACCCTCCGCGAAATACGCGTGATCGATCGCTTTACGTGCGTCGTCGCCGCCCGCGTGCATCGTTCGGTGGACGTCGAAGGTGTTGCCGTATGGCCGTTCGATCTGGAAGCCCAGCCCCTCGGCTCGCGCCAGCCCGGCGACGCGTTCCTCGGCTATTCGCGCCTGGTCGGGCGGCATGCCGAACTTTTTCGACAGCATCTCGTTGACCGAGACGCTCTCACCGGCAGGCCAGCCCGGATCCAGCTCGAACGACCGGTGGACGACCTCCACCGGCCCGCTGAAAGTCTCCACGGCTTTGGCGAATCGCGCCTTCCCTAGGTAGCACCAGGGGCACACGACGTCACTCCAGATGTCGACGCGCATTACTCCAGGGTAAGGCATTTATTTTTATCAAAACGGCGCATCCGGATCGGCCTGGTCACCGTCACCGTCTCGCTTGGCCATCGCCGCCGAGAGCTTGGCTCTGGCGCCCTCTAGCCACTGCGCGCAGATGGCGGCGAGCTTTTCGCCGCGCTCCCACAGTTCCAGGGATTCCTCGAGGGTGAGCCCGCCCGCTTCGAGGCGCTTTACCACGCTCGCAAGCTCGTCTCGTGCCTGCTCGTAGCTAAGAGAGTCACGATCTGTCACGTGAGTCAGCCTACTCCGCGACCGCGCTCAGCTGGTCCTCCGCCAGGCGTATCGTAAGCCGGTTCCCGGCCTTGACGTCGCCGGAGTCCCGTATGACGGCGCCGTCCTCGCGCTGCACGATCGCGTACCCGCGGCGCAAGGTGGTGGCCGGGGACAGGGCGAGCAGCCGCGCTCTGGTGTGCTTGATGTCGTCTTCAGCGCGGTGCAGCCGTCCGTCGAGGTTCGTGCGGGCGCGGGCCAGGATCGCGTCGACCTGTTCGGTCTGCCGGTCGATCTCCCGTACCGGGTCGGCGAGGGCCGGGCGGGACCTGGCGGCCTGCAGCCAGGCGGTCTCCCGGTCCAGCCATCCGGTGACGCAGCGGGTGGCCCGGTCACGGTACTGCCTGATCTTGCTGAGCTCCTCGGTGACGTCGGGGACGATTCGCTTGGCCGCGTCGGTGGGAGTGGATGCCCGCAGGTCCGCCACGTAGTCCAGCAGCGGCGTGTCCTGCTCGTGCCCGATCGCGCTAACCACCGGGGTCCTGCTCGCGGCTACCTCGCGGACCAGCGTCTCGTCGGAGAACGGCAGCAGGTCCTCGACCGAGCCGCCGCCGCGGGCGATGACGATCACGTCCACCTCGGGGTCGGCGTCAAGCCGGTGCAGCGCGTCGGTTACCTCGGCCGCCGCGTAGGGACCCTGGACCGCCACCTCCTCGGTGCGGAACGCCGCGGCGGGCCAGCGCCGCTCGGCGTTCTCCTTCACGTCCTTCTCCGCGGCCGAACCGCGTCCGCACACCAGGCCGATGACGCCGGGCAGGAAGGGGAGCGGGCGCTTTCGTTCTGCCGCGAAAAGGCCTTCATCCGCGAGCTGGCGCCGCAGCTTCTCGAGGCGAGCAAGTAGCTCGCCGATGCCTACGGCGCGCACCTCGAGTGCGGTGAGCGCGAAGGAACCACGGTTCGGGTTGAAGTCCGGTTTGGCCTGTATGACCACCCGGGCGCCGACCTGCGGGTCGGCCGCGTCGAACACGGCGCGGGTGGCGATCACCCGGACAGAAACCGCCGCCACCGGGTCGCGCAGGGTCAGGTAGACGGTGTTGCCGCGTTTGGTGGCCTCGGCGATCTGGCCCTCGACCCAGACGCGCCCCAGCCGTCCGATCCACCCGGCGACCAGCCCCAGCACGGTCCGCACCGGTACCGGCGCCTCAGCCGAAGTGTCTAGCCCCACCGCGTCTCCTGATGCGAATCGTGGGCAGTTCGGACCGCTATACGGTCCGAACTGCCCACGATCACGCTGGTGCTGGTTGCGTGCATCAGCTCTCGACGAGCTTGGCGATCCGGCGCTCGAACATCGCGATGACCTCGCTGCGATTGGCGTGTGCCTGCTCGTAGCTGATCAGCTGGTTGAGCTGAGGGATGGACAGGTTGCGAAGCCGGGCGCGCAGCGACGGGATGGTGAGCTCGTCGTAGTTCGGCAGCGGAAGAGCCGACGTGTCGGCCGCCTCAGTGGCCTCGGCCTTTGAGTCCGCTTCTGCCTTCGCCTCAGCAAGCGCGGCGTCGGCTGCCTTGGTGACGGCTTCCGCTTCCGCGACCGGTGAGTCCTCGGCTGCCTCCGCCTCTGGCGCGACTGCCTCTGGCGCCGCGGCTTCCGGTGTGCTGGCCTCTGGCTTGCTGGCCTCTGGTGCGGTGGCTTCTGGGGTGGTGGCCTCCGGCGTGCTGGCCTCTGGGGTGCTGGTCTCCGCTGGGGCGGCGGCCGGGGTGCTCACGTCCTGGGCCTGCTCCGTCTTTTCCGTCTTTGGAGCGGCAGCCTGGGCCGGAACAGTGGTTTCTTCGGTAGTGGTCTCATCGGCGGGCTTGCTGCGAAGCCGATCGGTGAAGAGCAGCAGCTGGCCGATGCTGGCGAACATCGCCCGCAGCGCGTGTGCTGGGGCTTCTTTCACCCGCTCATTGACCTGCGGGACGCGCATATCACTTATCTCCCTCGGGGATGGACACTCTCAGTGCAGTGTGCCTCAGCACAACCTTGTAACCGAGGTGGTTCGTTTGATGCGTGTATCTTTGCGCCTTCCGTCCGTATATCGCAACACGACGCGCCCACTCGCCGGATCGGACGCCTCGTGTGACATCGGAGCTACCTAAAGTAGCATCCGATCGCCCGAAAATCCCCGTCATGCACGTGCGGACCGGGGGTCGATGTTGCCACCGTTACTAGTGGTGCTCGTGATCGCAAGGTGCTCGGTTCCCGGGGAGAACCCGTTGCTCGTCGGTGCCGCACTCCCCGCACTCTTTTACGGGCAGGGCCGCACCGCCCAGCAACGGCACACTCCGGCCGACGGCTTCGCCGCGCTCATAAGCACCACCTCACGCACGGGGGTGGGTCGCGCCCCAGGCAGCGGTAACGGCCGCGATGACCGCCAGGCGGCCGCTAGTGCCTTCTCAAACAAAGGGAAGGGATTGGTGCAGCTACAGGGGCTGTCGCAAGACTCTCGACGCATGACTGGCGGCTCAAGGCCGGTTTGGCGGGGTATCACCCGGTTGCGCCGGCCGTTGCTGGCACCCAGGGGTCCGGGGGATGGTGGTGAGTGCTGCACTACCCGGCAAAGAGCCTTGATAATGCAGCACCCACCATAATCGCCGGGCCTGGCGGTGAGGGGAAATGGTGCGTATGTTCGGTTTGCGGACCTCGGGAGGGTCCACGGGGGCGCTTCCTGCGGGCGCTTGCAGCGAACGACGGGAATTCCTTGCCATGTGGGGGTGGCGAGATGTGAGATATGCGGAGAATCACCCCGATTGAGCAGTCTTGACGCTGACCCGGCAACAGTCGCGCGACAGCCTCTGTAGCTGCACCAATCCTTCCCTTTGTTTGTATTACCGGAACCTATGGCGACAAAGAGGCCCGGGAGACGAGGGCGCACCTGCCGTGGGGGCGCGCCGGTCAGGCGGAGCAGCGCCAGCTCGCGAGACCGCTGCTCGACGACGAACGCGAATGTCGCCACCACGATGAACACGGTCACGCAGACCGCGATCGCGGCGGTCGTCGCGGCCATCGACTGGGCACCGATCAGCGTGCCGTCAGGATCGTTTATCGTCGCCGCCAGTGTGACCGCCATCATCGCGATGACTGCCGTGCCTCAGCCGGGTCAGCTCGTTCTCGCGTATCCGGCCCGGATCCACGTCGGCCACACCTGGCCCTCGTCCAGTCGGTCCAGGCCCGCGGCACACTGCAGCAAGCCTGGACGACTGGCTCGGGCTCCGTAATACCGTCCATCAACAATCTCCCCATATGTGATGTATGTCACGGGGAGGTTAGCGAGCCGCGCACGTCAACCGCACTGGGGCAGGCCCCCCAAATGCGTCCGGTTTACGGCGACCTGGAGTGGCTGACGGCTCGTCCGCCGTCCTCGCCTAACATGGGAGACATGTCTGAGAGCCACCGGCGGATCCTTCTCGCTAAGCCCCGCGGTTACTGTGCCGGGGTTGACCGGGCCGTACAAGCCGTCGAGATGGCACTGGACCGGTATGGTCCGCCGGTATACGTGCGCAAGCAGATCGTGCATAACACCCATGTCGTAAAGACCCTGGAGGAACGGGGCGCCATCTTCGTCAACGAGACCGACGAGATACCTGAAGGCGCGGTCGTGGTCTTCTCGGCGCACGGCATCGCCCCGGAGGTCAGGCAGGTTGCTCAGGAGCGGAACCTCCGGGCCATCGACGCGACGTGCCCGCTCGTCACCAAGGTGCACAACGAGGCGCGCCGGTTCGCCGCCCAGGACTACGACATCCTGCTGATCGGGCATGAGGGACACGAAGAGGTCGTCGGTACCACCGGCGAGGCGCCCGCCAGGATCAAGCTGGTCGACGGCCCCGAGGGCGCCGAGGGCGTGGAGGTCCGCGACCCCAGGAAGCTGGTCTGGCTCTCCCAGACCACCCTCTCGGTGGACGAGACGATTCAGACGGTCGACCGGCTGAAGGAGCGGTTCCCTGAACTGATTGACCCGCCCAGCGACGACATCTGCTACGCCACGCAAAACAGGCAGGCCGCTGTGAAGGTCATCGCCAAGGATTCCGACGTGGTGATCGTGGTCGGCTCCCGGAACTCGTCTAACTCGGTGCGGCTGGTCGAGGTGGCGAAGGATGCGGGCGCCGGTGCCGCCTATCTGGTGGACTACGCCGGCGAACTGCTGCCTGAGTGGGTGGAAAACGCCACCACGGTCGGCCTGACCAGCGGCGCCTCGGTGCCAGAGGAGCTTGTCGACGGAGTGCTCGCGCGGCTGGCGGCCCTCGGCTTCGACCACACCGAGGAGGTCGAGGCGGTCGAGGAGCGGATGTCCTTCCAGTTGCCCCGTGAACTCCGCACGGCCAAGTAACCCCCGGCGTGCTGAGGTACCCGCGCGGAGACCGGGCTGCCTGAACGACTGGACCAGGTCCGCGACCTCGCGGGCGGCTCCTCGTCCTAGCGCGATCATCACGGTAAGCCCCATCCCGGTGATCATCCACCCGGCGACGCCAGCCAGCGTCACCACCGCGGCGGACATCGCGGACAGCAGGTCCGCGGTCGTGGCCACTTTCGCGCACACGCATGCCACGAGGAACAGCACCGGCGGGCTGACCACCACGGGCAGCAGCATCCCCGGACGCGCGTAATACACGGCCAGCCCGCTCGCCATGAAGAACACCCAGCCGGCGAACGCGTCCCACCGGGTCCAGGACGCGATAAAGCAGCCGACCACACAGGCCGCGAACACTGCGGTCACCGCGCCCCGCGCGGACAGCGCTCTCTCACGGCGTGGCTGTGGTCTGGGTGCCGCCGAAGGGGACACCCGCCGCCCTGTGGTCACGGTAGCGAGCGGACCAGCGCGGTCCGCTCCTGTTCATCGCGGGGCAGCGGGGTGTCGTCAGCGGGTGGCGCCGCGAGTTCCGGCGCGGACAGCACCCGGGTCGGCTCGGTGATTGGCTCGGGACCTGGCAGCTCACCGTCCACCACGCCGAGGTCGTTCAGCCGCCGCGCGCTCACCAGGACCCGGCTCTCCAGCGACCCGACGGTCTGGTTGTAGGCCGCCACCGCGTTGCTCAGCGACCGGCCCATACGGTCCACGTGGCGGCCAAGTCCTGACAATCGCTCGTACAGTTCGCGGCCGAGGTCGAAGACGGCTCGCGCGTTCTCGGAGAGCGCCTCCTGCTGCCACGCGTAGTGCGCGGTGCGGAGCATGGAGATCAGCGTGGTCGGGGTGGCGATGTGCACCCGCCGGGTGATCGCGTACTCCAGCAGTCCGGGATCGCGCTCCAGCGCGGGCGCGAGGAACGCCTCGCCGGGGATGAAGAGGATCACGAACTCCGGGGTCTGCGGCAGCGTGGACCAGTAGGACTTGGCGGCGAGCCGGTCCACGTGGTCGCGGACGTGCCTGGCGTGCGCTTCGAGCCGCGCCACTCGAACGTCATCGGAGGTGGTCTCGACCGCCTCCAGGTAGGCGGCGAGCGACACCTTGGAGTCAACTACGACGTTCTTCGAGCCGGCCAGCCGGATCACCATGTCCGGGCGCAGCCCCCCCGCGGCGACCACCTGCTCGTCGAAGTCACAGCGCTCGGTCATGCCGGCCAGTTCGACCACGCGGCGCAGCTGCAGCTCACCCCAGCGCCCACGGGCCTCCGGTCGGCGCAACGCGGTGACTAGTGCCTGCGTCTGATCGCGGAGCTGCTGGGTGCCACGCGCGCTCAGCGCGACCTGCTCGGAGAGCGCGGCCCGCTGCATGTCGGACTCGCGGAGTTGCGCCTCGACACGGGCCAGCGTTTCCTTCATGGGGCCGACGAGCTGCTCCACCTCGAACCGCTCGGTGATCCGCTTCTCGGCGTTCTCCGAACGCTCCGCGGTGGATCGCTCTACCAGCGCGGCTCGTTCCTCGGCGGCTCGGGCCCGTTCGGTGGCGGCTGCGGCCGAACCCGCGAACCGGCCCTGCGCCAGCAGGAACCCGATCACCACCCCGATGACGATCCCAGCCAGAAGGCCGGTGAACAGGGTCATGCGTCCAGTATTGACACGCCGGGGCGCTGATGGCGCGCCGACACGCGGGCGAGACGGGAATCGCTATCGAGCTGTGTTCGCCTAACCCGCTAAGTAAGTATTTCTCCCAGTTCTGACCGGCGCATCTCTGGACATAGCGTCACTATGATCGCGCCGCTCGAGAAACGTCTCTCACCTGGGTTACCACCAGCACCAGCCGTCGCGGAATGTGCCGATCGGTTTTCCGGCAGGCCCGGCTCGCAAGCCGAATGATGAGGACGGCTACTAGACTCGCCCGAGTGAGCTTGTCAATCGGCATCGTCGGCCTCCCCAACGTCGGTAAGTCCACCCTCTTCAACGCCCTGACCCGGGCGGGGGCGCTGGCCGCGAACTACCCCTTCGCCACCGTCGAGCCGAATGTCGGCGTCGTCGGCGTACCGGACCCCAGGCTCGCCTCGCTCGCCGAGATGTTCAGCAGCGCCCGGGTCGTACCGGCGAGTGTGCGGTTCACCGACATCGCCGGCTTGGTCCGTGGCGCGTCGACTGGCCAGGGTCTTGGGAACCAGTTCCTCGCGCACATCCGCGAGACGGACGCGATCTGCCAGGTGGTGCGGGTCTTCGCCGATCCGGACGTCTCGCACGTGGACGGCGACGTCTCGCCGGAGCGAGACATCGAGACCATCCAGACCGAGCTCATACTCGCCGACCTCCAGACCGTGGAGAAGGCACTGCCGCGCCTCGAGCGCGAGGCCAGGACCAGGGATCCAGAACGAGCCCGGGTGGCGGCCTCCGTGACTGCTGCGCAGCGTGTACTCGACGGCGGGACCCCGCTTTCGGCCGCCACCGGGATTGATATTTCCGACCTCCGGGACCTGCACCTCCTGACGGCGAAGCCGTTCCTGTACGTGTTCAACGTGGACGTCGCCGAACTGGACGACGACGAACTGCGGAAACGGTTGTCGGCTCTGGTCGCGCCGGCCGAGTCGATCTTCCTCGACGCCAAGACCGAGGCCGACCTAGCGGAGCTGCCCGAGGACGAGGCCGCTGAGCTGCTGGCCGAAGCGGGCATGGGGGAGCCGGGCCTCGCGCAGCTAGCCCGTGCGGGTTTCCGCGCGCTGGGGCTGCAGACCTTCCTGACCGCTGGCCCGAAGGAAACCCGCGCGTGGGAGATTCCAATTGGCGCGACCGCCCCCGAGGCAGCCGGCGTCATCCACACCGACTTCCAGCGCGGCTTCATCAAAGCCGAGATCGTCTCCTACGACGACCTGATGGCAGGAGGCTCGATGCAGGCGGCCCGAGCCGCCGGCAAGGTCCGCATCGAAGGCAAGGACTACATAATGCGCGACGGCGACGTAGTGGAGTTCCGCTTCAACGTATAACCACCCCCCACTCGCCCCCGCCCCGCCTGCAACCCGCCCCGCGCCCAGCCCCACCCGCCCCCACTCGCGTCCCGGTGTCCGCGTCCCTCGCACTCCCGGCACCCCGCGTTCGCCTCGCCCTAGAGCTGCTGCACCCCATGGATGACCCATCGCAGGGGCCCTGGCGCCATCGATGGGCCATCGCTGGGACCTGAGCGGCGTTTCGGAACACCGCGGGCCCCGATGGGCCGCCGCGTCCGACCGATTTGGGATATTATCAGCCGGTTGCGGCGGCCTTTCCCGCCACTCATGAGTTCGAGTAATCCTGGGCGGTGCTGCACTACCCGCACTCTTGTCTGGGTAGTGCCGCACCGCCCATAATCGCCAGGAGCCGAAGCCGGGCGAGATGGCGCGGATGTCCGGTTCGCGAACCCGCCACGAGCCTGCCGCCGCGAGTTGAACTACGGTCAGTACTCGTAACGCACCGCAAACGCCGCTGACCGGGACGTCGGCCCGGCGTCATGGATGGCCCATCGCTGGGTAGCCGAAGTCCTGCGGCCGGCAAAGTTTTATCCGTGCGAGACGGGGTGAGTCGAAAGCGTGTCCCCATCACGCACGGGTCGGCGTGCACTGTTGTGGCTGGTCAAAGGGGGTCGACGTCATCCAGGACGCCCGACTCAGTAGGGAATACACAAGACATAACGGTACAAACTGGATAAATCACTCCGTGTTATGGTTATCTCGACGTGGCGTGAACCGATTCGGTAGTTGGTCCGTATCTATGAGTGACAACTTGATCGAGCTGCCGGCTCCGGCAGGTGGTGGCGCTGTGACGCTGTACGGTTCATGGCTGGCGTCTATGAATACCGACATGCAGCGGTTTGATCGGCTCTAATGCCTGCCTACGACGGGTTTTTGCCGCACAATGGGTCACGGAGACTGGCAGGCAGGACGGGCGCTTCCAGGTTGCCCGCGTGCAGCGGAGCGGCAGGGAAGCGAGCGGAGGTGTGATGGTTCGCAGGTCAGGCGTTGCTAGCGTCGATAGCGTTGAGCAATCGACCGTGTACGCTGACGAATTTCCCGAGGTCGGAGCCGATAGGCCCGGCGCCGGGAAACGAACGTGGAACGGCGGCGGCGGAGGCCGGTGGACGGTATGGCCGATGCGGGTGCTCCTGTGGGCCGCGCTACTTATAGTGGCGTACCGCGGCGTGACCGCGATCGTGTTTGACGAGGTCCCCGCGAAGGACGCCGGCACCGGCACCACGAGTTCGAGTGCGTCGAGTGGTTTCCCCAGCACGCTTGCCGACGCCTACGCCTTGCAGTTCGCGCAGGTATACCTGAACTTCAGCCCGAGCACGCAGAACACACGCGCTCAGGCGCTGGCCCAGTTCATCCCGTCGGATGCGAGCGCGGATGACCCCGAGTTCGGCTGGAACGGGTCGGGCACGTTGCGCTTGGATTCAGCGAATGTCGCGGGCCTCGATGTGCAGGATGCCAGTCATGCCGTGGTTACAGTGCTCGCTTCGGTGAACGGTGAGCTCATGGAGCTCGGCGTGCCAATTTATGCGTCTGGTGGCGGCATAGTAGTATCAGGCGAGCCGGCTTGGTTGCCTGCGCCGTCGACGATTCAGCCGGCGAGTCAGCAGCAGGCCAGCTCAGATGCGGGCGCGCAAAGTGCCCTGATGAGCCAGCTTCCAGCGTTTTTCCAAGCCTACGCGAGCGGAGATACCGCCACACTGAACCGTTTCCTCGCACCGGGTGTAACGCTGAACGGCCTCGGCGGAGCTGTCACGTACGGCTCCATCGCCAGCCTGTACGTCCCGACTGGTGGAGCGACACGCGAGATAACCGTGACCGTCAACTGGCAACTTCCCGGGGCTGGTGGCGCGCAGCTCTCCGCGACTTATGACATGTCGGTCATCGACCAGCAAAGCGGAAAATGGTATGTAAGTGAGATCAGCGCCTCCACTCAGCCGATGGAGAGTCAATGACCCGAGATTCCATCTCCTGCGGCACGCGGTCGGCCGGCGAACCGGCCGCGGCAGCAAGCCCGTTTGTCCGTCGGGCGTTCGTGTCGGCTTCGGCTGGAGGCCACCCGCGACGGCAGCGGCAGCATCACCAGATATTGGATAACCCTGGAAGGAGAGCATAATGTCTCTTCACCTCCTCGCCGCGGCGCCCCAGGCTGCGATAAGCACCCAGGGCCTGGTTACGTATCTCCAAGGTCTGTTTGGACCGCTGTTCCTGGGGATCGTAGGAATTGTCGCACTGTTCTTTCTCTTCACGCGGGAAATCACGAGATTCGTGCAATTCATCGTTCTTGCGGTGGCGATCGCTGTGGTTTTCTACACCCCCAGTATCGTGCAAACGCTCGCCACTGGGATAGCGAACGCTCTCGGGGTCCACTGACCTTAAGACTGAGGAGAGCACTCCGTGGATCTGCCCACTTATACCAACATCTGGCGTATCGAGAAACGGCTATACAAGCTTTACGACTTTCGGCTGCCTACCCCGCTCCCGATTAGCTGGATCGCCGTCTTCGCGGGTATCACGGTTCCATATGTTCTCCTTTTGGTCGCCATCGGCCTGCCGTTCAACCACAATCTCGTCTGGCTCTATGTGCTGCCCCCCGGGCTGCTTACCTGGATGACGACGAGACCGGTCATAGAGAACAAGCGGTTGCCTGAACTGCTGGTATCGCAGGTGCGCTATCTGACAGAGCCACGGGTATGGTGCCGCCTCGCGCCGCTGGACGAGAAAGACGAGATCGTCGTGGTGGCGAGGGTGTGGCACAGCCGTCGCCCCGCCACGCGCAAGCAGGGAGAGGTGGCCAAGCGCGGTCGCGCGATCCTCGTGCGGCAAAGCCTCGCGCGGCGGAAGACGGAACGCACGGTGACCGAGTCCGGCGCGACGCTTGAGCCTGCGGGCAAGGTCCAGCGGCTGGCGGCGGCGACAGGGGGTAACCGGGCAGAGTTGGCTCCGCCGTTGCGGCCAGTCGAAGTCCCGCAACCGGAACTCCAGCCGCTAGAGCCACAACGAGAACCCGGTATGGCGCCGGAGCAGCCGGTTCGAGTTCGTGAAGTCGCGCGGGGCGGATCACGACCTTCGGTTCGGGTCGAAGTGGCACATGGGGATAGGCCAGAGCCGGTGGTGGATTCCGCCGCGATCGAGTTCGCGCCTCAGGCGGATCCGCAAGTCGTGGCATTCGAGCCGCCGAAGTGGCCGCACGGTGTGCAGACCCCGGACTTCTCACGCGTACGCGTCGCGGGAGATACCGGAGCCAACGATGTCATCGCGTTCCGCGCGGCAAACGGAAAGCGGGAAGACCAGGCCGCGCTCCCCGATGCAGACGAAACAAATGACAGCAATGAAATTCGCCCCGACGCTGAGTCGGCGCCTGAGTCGGCGGAGTCGGTAGACCCAGAGTCCGCGCCATCCGACGACGATCCGGCCGCCCCGGCCGGATCGGCATCGGCTGGCACGCCAGTACTCGTCAGGGTGACGTCCGAAGGCCGCGCGCCGCGTGAGGTGCACCCAGCGCCGCAGGACACACCAGCGCCGCAGGACACACCAGCGCCGGAAGATGTGCCAGTGCCGGAAGACGCGGCAGCGCCGCAAGATGCGCAAGCGCCGCAAGATGCGCAAGCGGTGGATGAGGCGTCAGCGTCAGAAGAGGCGTCAGTAGCGCACGATGTGCCAGCGCCGGAAGAAGCAGCGACGCACCTACCAGCGCTGCAGGAGATGCCCGCGCCGCAGGAAGCCGCGCGCCGCGAGATGCCAGCGCCGCCCATGCCAGCGCCGCCGACGTCAGAGCCAGCACCAGCACCAGCGCCAGCACCAGCACCAGCAACGCCGACGCCGACGCCAGAGCCAGCGCCAGCGCCAGCAACACCAGCAACACCAACGCCGACGCCAGCAACACCAGCGTCGCCGCCGACGCCAGCACCAGCGCCGACAGCAACGCAGCCGCCGCCGGCACCGCCGGTAGTGCGCGAGGTGTTCGCCGCGTCCGCTGGCTCCACCGGGCCGGTCGCACCGAGCAGCCCGCCCCAGCCGCCGCCCACGTCGACGAACCCGCCAGCCACCGCGACTCAGCCACCGGCGTCGTACGCGCGCCCGGTACCGTCCATCGAACGCGCGCTGGCGCGGCCCGGTAACGGGCGGACGGCGTCCGATGCTTTCGACTGGCGGCGCAAGGTCAAGGTCGTGACCGGTGCGACCCAGGGCCCGGGCAAGCGCGATCAGGAGACCCTCGACCGCGACCGGGCCAGGCTCGAGCTCAGCGGCCCCAAGCGCATCCTGTTCCTCGGCTGCACCAGCGGTGCGGGGCAGACCGTGACCGCGCTGATGACCGGCTACATTCTCGCGTCGCTGCGGGAACATCCGGTCGCCGCGGTTGACCTGCACGACGGCGCGCTCGGACGGCACATGCATCCCGCCGCCGATGTGGCCGGGCTGCTCGGCGGCGGAACTCCCGATGCTCCGCCATCTACCGCGCTCGACGGGCTGCCACCAGGGAGCCGCGGCGAACCAGGAAACAGCATCGGCGAGACCAGTCCGCAGAACGGCAACGGACTACGCGGCAGCGCTCCAGACGGACGGCTCGACGTGATCACCGCCGGCCGGAGCTGGCACGGGCAGCTGGACGACGCCGGCGCGGCCCTGCTGGCCCGCAGGCTCGGCGAGCACTACCCGCTGGCCATGCTCGATCCGGGGCCGAACGGCCTGACCAGGCTGCTGCACGTCGCTGATCAGCTGGTGGTCGTCGTGCCCGCCAGCGGCGACGCCGCGCCCAGCCTGACCAGCACGCGCGACTGGCTCGAGGCACACGGCTTCGACGATCTCGCCGGGCGCAGCGTCACCCTCATCAACGGCGTAAGCAGACGGTCGATGACCGACGTCGAGGCCGCGGAGTCCGTGGCCCGTGGCCGGTGCCGTGCCATCGTCAGAGTCCCTTGGGACGACGGGCTGCCGGTCGGCGCGGCTGGGCCGACCGCGCTACTGCCGCAAACCCGCGTCGCGTACACGGCCTTGGCCGGCGTGCTCGTCGCGGGAATGGCCGCGGCCCCGGTCAAAGTGAACTAGGAGCGAGCGTGAGCACGAAGACGAAGGGGCGCAACCGCCTGTCGATCCGGTACTTCGATGACCGGATCCTGCTCACCGACGCGCATGCCTGGGCGTACTACCGGGTGCCGAGCGTCAGCTATGAGTTCACCACGCCAGAAGAGCGCGAAGCGCTGGCCACCAACGTCACCATCGCGCTCGCCGCCATCCGCATGCAGGACGCTGAGGTGCACTTGCGCATCGCGCACCACAGTTTCCCCGCCGTCGAGTGGGCGACCGGCCTGGACGCCACGAGTGACGGCGGCCCCGGCTGGCGCGAATACCTGGAGCAGACCTACCAGCACGTGTGGGCGAAGGACTTCTGGTCCAAGGAGATCTACATCGGGGTCAGGCTGGGCCAGCGCGGGGTGCGAGCTCAGCTCTCCGGCGGAGCGCTCTCCTCGCTCATGACCGGCTACAAGATGACAGAACGCGGGTTCGGCATCTCCGACGAAGCCGTGTCACCCAACGAGATCGCGAAATGGACCGAGCAAGCCGAGCGGCTCGGCCGGGCCCTGGCGGCCAGCGCGCTCGCGGCACGGCACGCCACCTCACGAGAGATCGCCTGGCTGATCCAGCACACGCTGATGGGAACGCTCGCCGAGCCCCAGCCCAGTGCCGCGCGTCGCAGGACCTGGGGCGCGGGCGAGATCGAGCAGCTCTTCGAGGGCCAGGTGCACAACGGCCGGACCATGCTGCGGCTTGAGCACATGCAAGGCGAGTCCTACGCCGCCTTCCTCAGCTTCTCCCGGTTCCCCGATGTGATGAGCTTCCCGGAAGGCGAGCCGTGGATGCATTACGCGGACTCGCTGCCGTTCCCGGTCGAGGTCTCCGCGCGGATGCGTCTCATCCCGCCTGCCCGGGCGAGCAAGGACGTCAGCCGCAGGCTGGCGCACGCGCGTGACATGGATGCGCACATCCGCGAGGCCGGCGCGGAGGCACCGATCGCGCTCGCCGAGCAGATCGCTGCCGCCCGGATGCTGGAACACGGGATCACCAAGGAGCGGCTGCCGTTCGTCTACGGCTGGCACCGGCTGATCGTCACCGCGCCCACGCGAGAAATGTGCGTACGGCGCGTGGAGGCGGTCACCGAGCACTACCGCGACATCGGCATCGACGTGGTCAACTCCACTGGCGACCAGTTCTCGCTGCTGAGCGAGTCACTGCCGGGGGACCGGGTGCGGGTGAGCTCCTACGTGCAGCGGCAGCCGCTGTACACGATCGCCGGCGGCATGCCCACCGCCACGGTTGAACTCGGCGACCGGATCGCGGATGGCGTCGGATGGATCGGCCCGTACATCGGCGAGACACTAGGCCGCGCTCGTTCTGTCGTCCATTTCGACCCCATGCTGGCGGCGGCGCGTAACCGGCCTACGGCGATCGCCGTCACCGGCGAGCCTGGCGGTGGCAAGACGACGCTCGCGCTGCTGATGATCTACCAGCTCGCGCTGCGTGGCGCCACGGTGGCCGTCATCGACCCGAAGGGCGATGCCGAATCGCTGGTCGAGTACCTCTCCAAATCGGGACGTAAGGCCCGCGTGCTCCCCCTCGGGAGTGCGGCGCCCGGGCTGCTCGACCCGTTCTCGTTCGGGGACGACCTCGCGGAAAAGCGGACGATGGCCACCGAGACCCTGAGGCTGCTGCTGCCGCGGATGTCCGAGGAGCGCGAGTCAGCCATGATCCAGGCCGTCGGCGCGGTTGCTGGGGGATCGCGGCCCTCGCTCGGTAAGGTCGTCAGGTACCTCGAACAGGCGGAGGATCCGGCGTGGAAAAACCTCGGCGCGGTGATGCGCTCGGTTTCCGAGATGCGTCTCGCGAGACTGTGCTTTGCCCCCGCGGGCGGGCAGCAGATCGACGCGGAGGGGTGGACGACCGTCTTCACCCTCGGCGGCCTGACCTTGCCGGATACCACCACCGTCCGTGACGACTACTCGTATGAGCAGCGGCTATCGGTCGCTCTGCTCTACCTGGTGTCGCAGTTCGCCCGGCGGTTGCTCAACGGCATCGACCGGACCAAGCCGAAGGCGATCTTCCTGGACGAGGCATGGGCGATCACGTCCACGCCGGAGGGGGCCAAGCTGGTCCCCGAGGTATCGCGGATGGGCCGGTCGCGCAACACGGCGCTGATCCTCGTCTCGCAGAACGCCGGTGACCTGCTGAACGAGCAGGTGACCAACTGCTTGTCCAGCGTGTTCGCCTTCAGGTCGTCCGAGCGTGGCGAGGTGGCGAACGTGATGTCGCTGCTTGGCGTCGAGCCGACCGAAGAGCACAAGGCGGTACTGCGCTCGCTAGGGAATGGCGAGTGCGTGTTCCGCGACCTAGACGACCGCGCGGGCCGGATCGGCATTGACCTGGTATCCGACGAATTGCGCGACTGGATCGACACCAACCCGACGCACACGCGTCCCAGTCCAGGCTGATGATCATGGTTGGTGCTGCATTACCCAGCAAAGAGCCTGGATAGTGCAGCACCGACGAGCCAAAAAAGAGGAGCCCTCCGATGGCTGTTACCCGACTCCTTGGCCGAGCGGCCGCGCTGCTCGGCGCCCTGCTCGTCATCGGGCTCCTCGCGCTGCCCGCCGCACAGGCAGCCACGACAGCCAGCCCGGCACACACGACAAGAACGGCACACACGACAAGAACGGTGACCACCGCGGCGGCGACGCACGCGGAGACGACCGCGTACGTGGAGCCGGCCACGGACACCGCCACCTCGGGTGGTGTTTGCGGGGTGCCGGGCATCGGCGACATCGGCAGCCTGCTCGGGCTCTGCCAGGCCGGGTCCAGCGGCATCATCGGCGACCTGAACAACATCTGCTCGCCCGGCACCGAGACACCGGAACCCGCCAGCAGCGGACTGAATTCGATGATCGAGCCCCCGCAGACCGCCGCGTCGACCGGTGCGAAGACGCTGTACGACAGCTACGGGATAGCCGGCCAGTCCTGGGCGGCCTACGGGCTGCAGTGCTCGGACATGACGTCGCTGATCGGCAACAACGTCGCGGGCATGGTCTTCGACATGGCCAAATCCCTCGACCGGCTGACGATCACCGTCTACCAGTCGGCCGCCGGGAACGGCATCCTCGCCTGGCTGCAGGGCGCCGTCGACAAGGTGATCACCGCGCTCGGTAACGCGGTCTACTTCCCGTACCTGGCCCCGGTGGTGATCCTCGGCGCCATCTGGCTGGCCTGGCAGGGGCTGATCCGCAAGCGCGCCACCCGCACCATCGAGGGCACGCTGTGGATGGTGGTCGCCGCCGCCGCCGCGATCTGGCTGATCAGCCAGCCCTCTGACTTCACCGGTGTCGGCACCAGCGTGTCGAATGGTGTCACCGGCGTGCTGAACGTCGCGTTCGCGAATCTGCCGGCCACCAACGGCGGCAACTGCCTCCCGGTGGCCAAGGGCGACCCGCAGTCAGTCACCAGTAGTTACGCGTTCACCTCCTCGAACGGCCTGGTCGATGAGAACGCGAACGAACTTTGGTCGGTGCTGGTCTGCGAGCCCTGGCTGTACGGCGAGCTCGGCACGACCGCGTACTCGACGACCGCGACCGGGCCCCAGACGGTGGTCAACACCTACGGGCGTCAGCTGCTCTGGGCGCAGGCGATCGCGACCAACGAGCAGCCGACAGCCGCGGTCATCGCGGCCAAGCAGGCGACCTATGTCGGCATCGCCGATCAGTTGTCCGCGAACAACCCAGCCGTGTACGCCCTGTTCCAGGGTAAACAGTGGACGACAAGACTCGAGATCGGGTTCGCGGCGCTGTTCGCCGCGGTGGCCGCCGGGCTGCTCATCATGCTGATCGCCCTGACGCTCATCGTGCTGAAACTCGGCTTCCTGCTGCTGCTGGTACTCGGGCCGTTCTTCCTGATTATCGGCACGCATCCAGGATTCGGCCGGGTGGTCGCCATCCGCTGGTTCGAGATGCTCGTCGGCGTGCTGATGAAACAGGTGGCGATCGCGCTAGCGCTGAGCGTGCTGCTCTACTGTTACGCGCTCATCATGGGGACGTCGGCTACGGCACTGCCATGGGCGCTCAAGATCTTGATGATCGCGCTGGTGACGGTGGCGGTGTTCATTTACCGCAGACCGTTCCAGCATCTGTTCTCCGCGGTCGGCTACGGCATGATCGGGTCCACCGAACGCGCCGAGTACAGCTTCCGCGAGGCGGGTGAGACCTTCCGGCGCAACACGACCGCCGCCGCGACCGTCGGCGTCCCGGGCGTCGCGGCGTACCGCACGGCTCGCTGGGCGCGCCGCAACCCGGCCGCGGCGGCCGGGATCGCTGCCGCGGGCACCGGCGCCGTCGCGGCTGGCGTAGCGGCCGGCAGTGCTGCTGGCGCCGAGGGTGCCGCGGCCGGAGCCGAAGGCGCCGCCGGGGGTACTGCCGTGGACGGGGCCGCGGCACGTCTTCGCCCAGATGCACTACTAGATGACCATAACGGCGCGAGCGGGTCCACCGGCAGCGGTGACGGCTCGGGGGCGCGCGGAGGCTCCCGCCGCAGCAGGAACTGGCCGCTCGCCGGAAACAGCGGTGCCAGGTCCGCTCCGCCACTGCCGCGTACCCGCGAGGAGGCGGCGAACGGTTCGGCCGGGGAGAGCGGCGGTTCACGTCCGGGCTGGGCCCGCGGTTCCGCCGCGGCGACTGGTACCGGTGCGGCCGCTGGACGCGGCGCGGCTCCGCCGCCGCCAACTCGATCCGGATCGCCAAGCGGCCCAGGGAAAGCCGCGCCGCCCCCGCGCTCGAACGCGGCCGCTCCGCCGCCGACTCCGCCGCGGCGGCAGTCCTCTAGCTCGCGTTCCTCATGGCCGGGCGGCCCCGGCTGGTTCGGCGGCTCTGGATCTTCTGGTGGGTCGGGCCCCTCCGGTGGCGGCTCTGGTTCGCCTGGTGGGCCGGGCTCCTCCGGTGGCGGCTCGGGCTCTGGCTCCGGGTCCGCTGGGTCGGGCGCGAGCTTCTTCGGCCCGAGCAGTTCCGGCTCACGCCCGGCTTCCTCGAGCGGCGGCTCCGGTTCCGGAGCTACCCGGTCCCCGTCCGGCGGCTCCGGGCCACGCTCGTCTGGCTGGGTCCGGTCCGGTAGCGGAACCCCGGGCTCACGAGCTCCCGCCGAGGGCGGTTCTTCCGGCGGACCGGCCGCCGAGTCTGGGCATAAGGAGCGGCTCCCGTTCTGGCTGCGGCCTACGAGGCGTGACGAGTAGTCATGGAGCTCAAGGTGTGGCAGCAACGCATGCTGTTCGCGATCGTGGTCGTCGGACTGGCGATACTCGGTATTTACGTGGTCATCCCGCGCCTGCACCACTCGAGTGACAGCGACGCGGCCGCGTCGCCGTCGGCCAGCCCGACGCCGGCCGCGGCCGCCTCGTCAGTGGCTGAGACGCCGGTCGCACAGAGCTCGCCCGGGACGGCGACGCCAGGCGCGGTGAACATCTACAACTGGCTGCCGTTCACCCAGGCCGAGCTGGCTGATGCGGCGGGAGTGGTCACGTCGTTTTGCTCAGATTATGAGACGTACCGGTATACGGACAGTGCCGCGGTGTACGTCGGGCGGATGAACGGACTGGTTACCTCGTCGTTGGCGGGCCTGCTGCGCGCCGACTACGAAACACCAGGGGTGGCGTCGCTGCGGACAACGCAGCGGCAGGTGTCGTCGGGCAGCGGGACGATCGGCTCGATTAGAGCATTCGGGTCGTCGTCGATCACGTTCGTCGTCACCATTGCCCAAAGGCAGGTATCGACCAAGGGCACGCAGACGGCCTCGGGACAGTACTCGGTCACGGTTCAGTCCGTCGGGGCTAGCTGGCAGGTCAACGATATTGAACTGGCATCCGCGGGTAACTCATGAACCTGCTGACTCCGGTCCGGCCCCCCGGTCTCCGCCCCCCGGGGAGCTCCAGCACGCCACGGATCATCGTCATCGGGGTCATCGGCGGCGCGGTCCTGCTGCTGCTCGGGCTGCTCACCGTGCCGATGCTGATCGTCGGCGGCATCAGCCTGTTCTCCAGCGACGACGGCAGTGGCTGCACCAATACGACCACCCAGCCCGCGGCGTCCGCCGGCGCTGACTCGATTCCCGCGAATTACCTGAAGTGGTACAAGACCGTCGGGCAGCAGTACGGCATCCCGTGGACCGTCCTCGCGGGCATCGGCACGGTGGAATCCGACAACGGGCAATCGACGCTGCCTGGCGTGCACAGCGGGCAGAACGGGTTCGGTGCGGCCGGGCCGATGCAGATCGGCATCGGCGGTGCTTCCACCGACAACTGGGCCAACCTCGCGACCGCCGAGGACGGGATCGAGCCCCCCAGCGTGTACGATCCCGCCGACGCGATCGCGGGCGCGGCGAAGTACCTGATCGCGCACGGGGCCAAGACCGACTTGGCCGATGCGATCTTCGCTTACAACCACGCGACCTGGTACGTGCAGGAGGTCGAGGCGGACGCGTCGAAATACGCGGCGGGCGGCTTCACGGTCGCCGCGTCGGTGACCGGGTGCACGCCGCAAACGAGCACGCTGGCCTCGGTGACGACACCCAATCAGACGGCGTCGGCGGCGCTGCAGTACGCCGAGGAACAGCTCGGCAAGCCGTATCTGTTCGGCGGCACCGGCCCCGATTCCTTCGACTGCTCCGGGCTGGTGATGATGGCCTACCGCGCGGCCGGCGTATACATCGAGCGGACCTCGGAAGATCAATGGGCGACCGAGACCAGGGTGCCGGCGGCCGACGTGCAGCCAGGAGACCTGGTGTTCTTCGCTGGCGCCGACGGGACGATGACCGATCCCGGCCACGTCGGCATCGTCGTCAACCCGGCGACCCACACCATGATCGACGCCTATGCGACCGGCTTCAACATCGAGATCGACACCTACGGTCTCCCCACCTCGAAGGGCGGGCTGTCACCGGTTGTCGGCTTCACCAGCCCGTGGGAGCCCCAGCACTAAGCAGCCGCCGCCGTGCCGCCCCCGCCGTGCCGCCCCCGCCGCGCCGCCAGCGATGGCCCATCGCTGGCGTTATAGGCCCCTCGATGGGCCATCGCTGGCCGTGGTGCCGCGCTCACGCGCCGCGATGAGGACGTCAGCCCGGAGGTGTGCGTTTACCTCAACCGGCTGGGGGACCTGCTGTTCGTCTTGGCCCGCTATGCCAACCATGCTGCCGGCACCCGACCTCACCTGGGCGCCCCGGGCCAAGGCTCCGGAAAGTTGACAGCGTGGTCGGGACGGTTTCCGTCGAGGACCTGGCGGACCTGGCGGGCGGCCTGCAGGGACATCTGGCGTCGCACGTCGTCGACGGCCGAGCCGAGGTGCGGGGTGAACAGGGCCTGGGGGTGGCGCAGCAGGCGGCCGGGGATGGCCGCCGGGTGGCCGGGCAGCATCCAGTCTTCCATGGCGAACACGTCGGCTGCGTAGCCGCCGAGGCGGCCCGAGTCCAGCGCGTCGGCGATCGCGTCCTCGTCGATAACCGAGCCTCGTCCGACGTTGACCACAAACGCGCCGGGGCGCATGCGCCGTATCAGGTCCGAGTTGATGAGATGCAGGGTGCGGCTGGTCAGCGGCAGCGCCGTGATGAGGACGTCGCTGATCTCCGCGACCTGTTCCAGGCGGTGGCAGGAAACCGACAAGGCCTGCTCGGTCCGGGTGTCGAGGCGGCGCTCATCGGAGTAGGCGATCTGTGCTTCGAACCCGGCCAGGCGGCGTGCTATCGCCTGCCCGAGCTGGCCCATGCCCGCGATTCCGACGGTGGCGCCGGACAAGCCCGCTCCGTATAGCTGCGGCCGCCAGCCCGCGAAGTCGCCGCGGCGGATGCGGGCGTCGCCGACGGCGAGCTTGCGCATCAGGCCGATGCTGAGCCCGATGGCGAGCTCGGCGGTCGGGGCGATGATGGTGTCGGGGATGATCGTCAGCCAGACCCCGCGCCTGGTGCACGCCCCGGCGTCGAAGTTGTCGTATCCCTTCAGCGTGGCGCTGACTACCCGCAGCCGCGGGCAGCGGGCCAGGAACGCATCATCGACGCGGTTGGCCATGCAGGCGATCAGCCCGTCAGCGCCGGCCGCCAGGTCCGCGACCTGCCCTGACGAGAACACTCCCTCTTCTGGCGACGGAATGAGAGCATCGCTGAACCCGGCCAGGTAACCGGCCACATCAGGGTGCACCCGGTGCGTCACGACGATCCGCGGCTTGCTCACTGTCATGATCAGCAGTCTCCGTCAGGTGGCGGTCACCGCGCCACAATGGAGGAATGACCCAGCCTCCGGCAGATACCGCCGTCACTGTCACTTTCGGCGGCAGCGGCGACGCCTTCGGCAGCGGGGGCCGATACCAGGCCTGCATCCACCTGCGTCCCGAAGGCGGCGACCCGGTGCTGCTCGACTGTGGCGCGACATCACTCAGCGCGCTGAAGCGGCTCTGCCTCCACCCTGGTGAGATCGCCGCCGTGATCGTCTCCCACCTGCACGGCGACCACTTCGGCGGCCTCCCGTTCCTGATCCTCGACGGACAGTTCTCCCGCCGCTCCAAGCCGCTGGCCATCGTGGGACCGCCCGGCACCGCCCGAAGGCTGTCCGACACCATGGAATGCCTCTTCCCCGGGTCCTCCAGCGTGTCCCGCCGCTTCGCCGTCGACGTCACCGAGCTCACTCCGGGAACCACCGCCACCGCGTGCGGCGCAACAGTCCAGGCGTGGGAAGGCGATCACCCGAGCGGCGCGCCGCCTCTTATCCTCCGCCTCAGCCTGGCCGGGCGGGTCATCGCCTACACAGGAGACACCGCGGGGACGAACGCGATCACGCAGGCCGCCACAGACACCGACCTTCTCATCGCCGAGGCCTACTACCAGGACAAGAACATCCCCTACCATCTGCGCCTTGCCGACATCTGCGCCCACCGGGAGCGGATATCCGCGCGGCGCGTGATCCTCACCCGCATGTCCGACGACGTGCTCGACAGGGCGCCGGACACGCACGGCAAACTCTTCGAGCACGCGTACGACGGACTCGCCATCCGGCTGTGAGCAGCATTAGTCACGAACCTCAGCTGTCTCCGATCTCCAACGCCGTCAAGAAAACGACATGTACGTGAAAAGAAATCCGACGACAGGCTGATGAGAACCACGGCAGATCTGCAGCTCAACAGCACCCGAAGCGATATCGGCGGTGAGAAACCTACACGAGCAGTTCCCTCGTCGTGTCCCACAGCCGGCGCTCCCGGTCGGGATCGGTCGCGAAGGGCATGACATCGCGTTCCTTGTCGATGACCACGAAGTCGCCGTCGCGGAGGTGCGCCCAGCGCTGGTCGAGGGTCACCGAGGCAAGCGCGGGCCCGGACTTCACCGCCGAGGCAATGCCAGGGAGAGGCAGTCGCTGCAGCCCTCGCGCCATCGCCTGAACCGCGTGGCTGTGCTGTCGCGAGAGGCCGGTGCCGGGCATGAACCCGGGCTCGAATACCACCACGTTGATCCCATCGGGCACGCGCCGTTGCAGCTCATGAGCGTAGTAGAGGATCGCCAGCTTGGAGTTGGAGTAGGCGACGCCCGCCGCCTTCAGGGTCGGCGATACGTCGGACCCGGCGGGCTTGGCGATCTCGAGCGGATCCGTCCACTCGGCCGCCGGGACCGTCAAGAGACGGCGTACCCAGTTGGCGTAGTACGTGCTGGATCCCACCAGCACGATGCGGGCCGGCCGGGTGAACGAGTCCAGCAGGCCATCGATGAGCTGGGCATGGGCGAGGTAGTTCACGGCGAAGGTGAGCTCGTAACCGTCGGCCGAGGTGTTGCGGGTGTCGATGACCGAGAGCCCGGCATTGGCCACCAAGCTCCGCAGCGGACGCACCGTCCCGGCCGTGAGCAGGGCCTTCACCGCAGTGGCGGCGGCGCGTACGTCGGCCAGGCTGGCCAGGTCGCAGCCGATCTCGCGCACCGTCGCCCCGGCGGCACGCGCCTCGTCGCCGACGTCATGGAGCGCCTTTCCAGGCCGGCCGACGAGCAGCAGGTCGGGCCGCTCGCCTGCTGGCCGGTTCGCCATCGCCATGGTCGCCGGCCGCCCGAGGCCGCCGGTGGGCCCGGTGATCAGCACGGTTCCGGCGCTCACCAGCCCAGCTCGCCGTCGTCTTCCTGGAACGTGCCGGTGGGCCCGTCCTGGCCGATCTCGGCCATCCGGACGATGACCCGGGCGCTGATCTCGACCGGGCGGCCATGGGGATTCTTCGCCCCGCCGAGCTCGGTCGCGGTGATTCCGGGCTCGACCGCGTTGAACCTCACCTCCGGCACGGCCCGGGCGTACTGGACGGTGAGCATCGACACGGCCGCCTTGCTCGCGCCGTAGACGATGGCCGGGAACTTCGAGGCCGGCCGCGATGGCTCATGGTTGGCCCAGAACGAGCCGAGCGCGCTCGAGATGTTCACCACGACCGGGTTCTGCGACTTCTTGAGCAGCGGGAGCGCCGCCTCGGTGACCCGAATGATGCCGACGGCATTGGTGTCGAACACCCGCAGCGCATCCGGCCCGTTGAGCGCGACCATCCCGATGCCAGCGTTGTTGACCAGGACGTCGAGCCCGCCGTCGGCCTCGATCTGAGCGAAGGCGGCGGCGACTGAGGCGTCGTCGGTCACGTCGAGCTGAACGAACCGGGCACCTAGCTCGTCAGCGGCCGCGCGGCCACGGGCCTCGTCGCGGGCGGCGGCGTACACGGTGTGCCCGGCGGCGATGAGCTGCCTGGCGGTCTCCTGGCCGAGGCCCTTGTTCGCCCCGGTGATCAGTGTGGTTGTCATGCTCCGAGTCTGCTTCGGACGCCTTCCCGCAGGAAGTGGTCCCGTTGTCGTAGGACTGGCAGGGCCACCATAACTCGCGCCGGGTCGGGCAGACTGGAGGCGTGGAGTCGTGGGAGTTCGGCCCGGCCGTACGCCGCTGGCGCGACCGCGCCGCCCCGGAGGCGGCGGGCGTGCCCGTCGGTCGCCGGCGGCGCGCTGCCGGGCTGCGCCGCGAGGAGCTCGCCGAGCTGGCCGGCATCTCGGTGGACTACCTGACCCGGCTGGAACAGGGACGGGCCACCTCACCCTCGTCGCAGGTCGTGGAGGCTTTGGCCCGGGCGCTGCGGCTGTCGGACGCCGAGCGGGAGCTGCTCTTCCGGCTCGCGGGCCAGGCTGTGCCGGGGCGTGATGTCGTCCCGACGCGCATCACGCCGAGCGTGCAGCGGCTGCTCGACCGGCTCGCGCACACCCCGGTCGCCGTGTACGATGCCGCGCACAACCTGATCGTGGCCAATCAGCCTTACGAGGCGCTGATGGGCCAGACCACGTCGTGGCGCGGGATCGAGCGCAACGGGATCTGGCGCACCCTGGTCGGCCCCGCCAACCGCACCGTCCACACGTCGCAGGAGCAGGCCCGCTTCGAATCCCTGATCGTCGCCGACCTGCGCATGTCCGCGGCCCGCTATCCCGCCGACCGTGAACTCAAGCGGCTGATCGCCGAGCTGACCGCCCGCAGCCCCCGTTTTATCGAGCTATGGGAGTCGGGCGACGTCGACTGGTCCCTGGATCGGTCCCGGCACAAGATCATCGACCACCCCGACGTCGGGCTCATCACCCTCGACTGCGACGCCCTCATCGTCGCCGGTGACGACCTGCGGATCACGGTCTACACCGCCGAACCCGGCACCGAGGACGCCGAACGCCTCGCGCTCGCCATCGTCCTAGGCACCCAGACCCTCGTCGACTAAAGCAATCTCAGCCGCCCCCTGGGGCGACCCGTCCCCCCCGCATCTCCGCATCTCCGCATCTCCGCACCTCCGCGCGGCCGCCGCGGCGGCGCCAGCGATGGCCCATCGCTGGCGTTATGGGCCCCTCGATGGGCCATCGCTGGCCGGGGTCGGCCACCGCTAGCGGGGGTTGGGGACGGGGTGGCCGGCCGGCCAACATGCCTTGAAGGTATGGCGCATATGTCTTGATTTTCCATGCTTCATGCGCTCATGATGTAACTAATCGTCGTGCGACGATTACGCTACGGAGTGTCACCGGCAGGAGGGCGTCATGTGGGAACACGGGATGCCGGGAATCACATGGAGCATGGCGATCGACTTGGCGCGATGGGAAGAACTCCGCGACGCCGAAGAGGACGCCGAGCCTGAGGAAATCAGCGAGGTCCAGGAAGCGGCGTTCGGCGCGGAGCCGGCTAGCGGGATCGAGAAAGCGGCGTTCGATGCGGAGCCGGCCAGTCGCGGCTTCTGGTCGCGCTGGGCGGCGAAGGGCGAGCCTCGGCCAAGGACAAGGGCCAGGCGGTGGCGGCAGAGCGCGGGCGTCATCACCGTCGTCGCACTCGCCGTCTTCGGCATCACCGCGGCGACCGGAACGGTCCGGGCGGGCGGCGCCACGGATACGGTCAGCTCTGGTGCCGCGCTGCGGGCGGCGATCGCCACGGGCGCTCCCGTTGTGTTGCTCGGCGACTCGTACGCCGCGGGCCCACTGGTTCCCGTCTCGCCGTCCGGCGGCCCCATCGGCTGCCTGCGATCCACGCACAACTACGGTGCCGACGTGGTCGCGGCGCTCAAGGCGAAGACCTTCACCGATGCCGCTTGCTCTGGTGCCACCAGCGCCAACATGACGACCGCCCAGTCCACCCTCATCGGGACGAACCCGGCGCAGTTCGGCGTGCTGAAGGCCAACGACGCCCTGGTCATGCTCACGGTTGGCGGAGACGACGTCGGCGGCGGGTTCAGCCACCTCATGGAGACCTGCGTGCTGCTCAGCTTCACCGACCCGTCCGGCGCTCCGTGCGCCGAACACTTCGGCAGCTCTCTAGCCTCCGAGATCTCCGCCGACGCCAAGACCATTACCGGTGTCCTGACTGGCATTAAGGCCCGCGCGCCGCACGCGGAGGTCCTGCTGGTCGGTTATCCGGACGTCTTCCCGGCGACCGGCGGCGGCTGCTGGCCCGCCGTCCCGATCGCCTCCGGAGACATCGCCTACCTGCGGGGTCTGGAGCAGGACCTTAATCAAATGCTGGCCAGTGCGGCGGTTAAGGCGGGCGCCACGTACGTGAACACGTATACGCCGACGATAGGCCACGACTTTTGCCAGCCCGAGGACGTGCGGTACGTCGAAGGGCTGATCCCCGGCTCGGTCGCCGAGCCCTTCCACCCGAACGCGCGCGGCTACAGCGCTATCACCAACGCGGTCCTCCGCGTCATCGGATAGCGCCGCTAGGACGCTTGCTGCTCGGCGCGGCGGGCGCGGCGCGCGCCGCGCCCGTGGGACCGGGGACCGGGAAGCTTGCGGGCGAGTTCCTCTGGCAACCGCAGCAGCGGGTTCGCGGCTGAGGCCACCACATCCTGCGCCATGTCGACCAGTCGCCGTCCGTGCTTGCGTGCGACGCCGCGGAGCAGGTCGAACGCATCCCGGGGGCGGAGCCGGTGTCGTTCGGCCAGCACGCCGATGGCCTGCTCGACCTGGACACGTGAGGCCAGCGCGTGCTCAAGCTGCTTGACCGTGACCGCCAGCCGCTCCGCCTCGCCTGCTTCCTCCGACGCGGCCTGCGGAGGCGGCACCTTCACCTGCGGCGCATCTTCGTGCTCGGAAGCGAACAGGTCAGCGAGCACCATGGCGCTGGTCAAGTCGGACACTTCTTCTTGGCCGACCACCCAGCCGCGCTCGCCTTTCCTGACTACCAGGTCACCCGGTCTTTCGCTTTCGGCTCCGCTCATGATCCCCTGCTTTCCCCAGTCCCTGCAGATTACCCCCTTGTCACGGGAGAGACACTGACCGTCGTTTTGTGCTAATTAGCGGTGGTTAGCTCGTTTATCCGAGCCTGCACTTGTTTGGCGGAAGGGTTGCACATGGTCGAACCGTCGGCGAACAGAATCGTGGGAACCGTCTGGTTTCCCCCATTTACCGACATAACGAAATCCGCCGCGGCGGGGTCCTGCTCGATGTCGACCTCTTTTACCTCGACACCAGCCCGTGCGAGCTGCGCCTTCAGCCGACGGCAGAACCCGCACCAAGTCGTTGTGTACATCGTGACCGGCACCGCTAGGACCTCCTGTTCATGACATGTCAGATACGTGTAACACCGGAGGTGCCCGCGACGTTCCCGGGTTCCGTAAAGGCTCTAAGCTGACCTGAATGGACGCCGAGGCCTTGCTGGACGCGCTGGACCCAGAGCAACGCGAGGTCGCGCTCGCGACGCGCGGGCCAGTCTGCGTGCTCGCCGGTGCGGGGACCGGCAAGACTCGCGCCATCACGCACCGGATCGCCTACGGCGTGTATACCGGCGTGGTGGACCCGGCGAAGGCGCTGGCGCTCACCTTTACCGTCCGAGCCGCGGGGGAGTTGCGTGGCAGGCTCCGCGAGCTGGGCGTGGAGAGCGTCCGGGCCAGCACGTTCCACGCCGCCGCGCTGCGGCAGCTCACCTATTTCTGGCCGAAGGTGATCGGCGGCCGCCCGCCCAAGCTGATCGAGTCGAAGATCCCGATGTTGCGTGAGGCGGCGGGCCAGGTGGGCCAGCAGCGGCTCGACTCGGCGACCCTGGCCGACACCGCCTCCGAGATCGAGTGGGCCAAGGTCTGCCAGATCCGGCCCGCCGACTACCCGGCGCTCGCCGCGAAGGCCGGGCGTACGCCGAACGGCGGTCTCGAGCAGGCTGGACGGCTTTTTGAGGCATACGAGAGGTTTCGCCGCGAGCGGCAGCTCATCGACTTCGAGTCCGTCCTCGAGCTCACCGCGGCCATGATTTACGCAGAACGAGCGGTGACGCGCCAGGTCCACGACACGTATCGCTACTTCACCGTCGATGAGTACCAGGACGTGAGCCCACTGCAGAAGCTGCTGCTCGACGCGTGGGTGGGCGACCGTGATGAGCTATGCGTGGTCGGGGATCCCCACCAGACCATTTACACGTTCGCCGGGGCGACCCCGTCCTACCTGCGTGGCTTCGCGGATGAGTTTCCTTCCGCCAGCGTGGTCCGGCTGGTACGCGACTACCGGTCTTCGCCGCAGGTGGTCGCGCTGGCCAACCGGGTGGCTCGTGCCGGTTCGGATGGCGCGGCGCTCGTCGCCCAGCGCCGGGCCGGGCCGGACCCGGTGCTGACCGAGTACCCCTCGGACCTGGCCGAGGCCGAGGGCGTCGCGTCGCAAGTGGGGGGCTTGGTGGCGCACGGGGTCCCGTACCGGGAGATAGCCGTCCTGTTGCGGATAAACGCGCATACGGAGCGGTTTGAGCGAGCGCTGGCCGAGGCGCGGATCCCCTACGTGGTCCGCGGCGCGGAACGCTTCTACGATCGCCCCGAGGTCCGCGAAGCCCTGGTGCTGCTGCGCGGCGCCGCCGTATCGGTCGGGGATGGCGCAGCTGACGGCCTGGAAGCCGCGGTCCGGCACGTCCTGACGACGGCTGGGCTCACGGCGCGCCCGCCGGAAGGGACGGGCCGGACCCGCGAACGGTGGGAGTCGCTTACCGCGATCGCTCAGCTCGCGGCGGATATGCCGGCCGACAAGTCGCTCACCGACTTCGTGGCCGACCTATCCAGGCGCGCCGAAATCGGCCATGCTCCCGTGCCGGAGGCAGTGACTCTCGCCACAATTCACGCCGCAAAGGGCCTTGAATGGGACGCGGTCCTACTTCCGTGCCTGGCGGAGGGCATAATTCCCATCGTGTACGCACGCACCCAAGACGCCATAGATGAGGAACGGCGGCTGCTGTATGTCGCCGTGACCCGGGCTCGCGAGCACCTGGTGCTCTCCTGGTCGCAGGCGTCAGGCAAGCGGTCCCGCTTCTGGGCGGAGCTGCGGCGGTGAGCGACCGGATTTCTGAGCTGATCGACCTGCTGGACCTAGAGCAGATCGAGGTCAACATCTTCCGCGGGCGCAGCCCGGACGAGACGCGGCAGCGGGTTTTCGGCGGTCAAGTCGCCGGCCAGGCGCTGGTCGCCGCGGGCCGGACCGTCCCGTCCGACCGTCCGGTGCATTCGCTGCACGCCTACTTCATCCGCCCTGGCGACCCCACCGTGCCCTTGGTCTACACGGTGGACCGGGTCCGCGACGGCCGGTCCTTCACCACCCGCCGGGTCTCCGCCGTGCAGCACGGCCGGACGATCTTCACGCTGTCCGCCTCGTTCCACCACGCCGAGCCGGGGCCGGTGCACTCCGATCCGATGCCGGACGCCCCGCCACCGGAGACTCTGCCGCGCGACGTGGACCGGCTGCACAAGCTGTACGGCGACTCGCTGCCCATCCTGATCAGGGAAAACCCCATCGATCTGCGCACTGTCGGCCCGCTGAGCTCGGAGGCGGTGCTCGACCCGGAGCTGCGCACCACCCGCAACATGGTCTGGCTGCGCGTTGACGGCGAACTTCCCGACGACCCGCTGCTGCACGTCTGCCTGATGACCTATGTCTCAGACATGACCCTCCTGGACACCGTGCTGCTTGGTCACGGGCTGAGTTTCTACGATGGCAAAACGACTGGCGCCAGTCTTGATCATGCCATGTGGTTCCACCGTCCGTTCCGCGCGGACCGGTGGCTGCTCTACGCGCAGGAATCTCCAGTAGCTTACGGTGCCCGGGGGCTAGCGCGCGGCGAGGTTTTCACCGAGAATGGAGACCTCGTGGTCTCGGTCGTGCAAGAGGGGCTCATTCGGTCTCCGCTCGGGTGAAACCGCAGGTCAAAAATAGGTTGCCCTCGTTGGCGACCGCCACATAAGGTTTACGACATGTCCGTGGGCTCCACTGTCAACCCATCAGGAAGGGGGTGCCACACGTGACGAACATCGACTTCGAATTCGGGGTGAAGCCGCGTCCGCGTAGCACCGTTCTGCCTGTTGCGGTTGCTTCGTGGTTCCCGGCGGATGTCTGCCTGTCCGCGCTGCGTCATGTCCCGGTAGTCCCGGGTGTCATGGGCGTGGCGCCGGTTGCCTCGGCGCATGCCGGGATAACCGGTCTTCCGGCTTCGGGTGTTTCCGGCGTCGAGTCCCTACGGGGCCTCGGCGGCACTGGGACGCCGCTTAGCGCTGGGCTGCGGACTATGCCGGCACCCGCGACGATGCCCGTCCGCAACCCGATTACCCGTAAGCAGTACGCCTACCAGACCCGCGTTAACGCCGATGGCGATGGCGCATCGGGTCCAAATCCCGAACGGGAACCGGTCTAGAACAGACCGGTCGATCCCCTTCAGGCCGCGGACCCCATGACATAGGGTCCGCGGCCTAGTTATTCGCTAGGCCTAGGTCCCTCGTACGAGCAGACCAGCACAGCGAAAGGGGATGGCGCTCATGCAGTGGCCAGAAGCCACCGCAGGCGTGAGACGCGAGACGGCCGACGAAATCCTGGGGACGACCCTCCTGGGAGGATTCCTGGCCTTCGGCGTTCCGAGCGGGCTTGACCTACCTTGCACGGACGATCCGGAACTGTTCTTCGCCGAAGCTCCAGGAGACGTGGAGCAGGCCAAGTCTCTGTGCCAGGGGTGCAGGGCGAAGGGCGAGTGCCTGGCAGGGGCACTGGATCGCCGGGAACCGTGGGGTGTGTGGGGCGGAGAGTTGCTGCTGCGCGGCACGATCGTGCCCCGCAAGCGGCCACGGGGCCGTCCGCGCAAGAACGACCCAGCCATGTCCGGCCAGGCCGCATAAACGGGGCGGGGCGACCAGGCCGCTAACCCGGCCCGGTCGCCCAAGACGACTGGTCCCTCAGGTGCGGGTTCGCATAAGGGGCAGCCCAGCAAGGCTGCTGGGCGGCTGGCTCGGCTGCCGGCTGGCTCGGCTGGCTCGGCTGGCTCGGCTGGCTCTGCTAGCTCTGCTAGACGGATTAACCGGCAGGCTTCACACGTCACTCCAGTCACGAAACGCAGAGATATCAACGTGGATCACTCATGCCACAACACTTACGCCGTTTCTCCAGCACTCACACAATGAGGTGGAAGGCATGCATACGTTGTCCGAGCTGGCGATGACCTCGCTCGCAACCGAGGAACACCACGCCAAGCTCGAACAGGCCCGGCAGGCGCGATATGCGCGAGCCATAACGAGTCTGCGCAGGGCCAGGCGAATGGAGCAGCGGGCCGAGCGCCAGCTGCTTCGCGCCTGGCAACGCGCCGACGCAATCCGCGAGACACTCGAGGCGCGGTAGTTAACCCAAGTCCCGGGGTCTTCATCCCCTTGAGCCCCGCGACAGCGGACTGATCATGGTCGGTGCTGCACTACCCAGCAAAGAATGTGGTTGGTGCAGCACCAACCAGCAAACCGGCTCCCAGGGGGCAGCTCATCCCGTCCCATCTGCCGGTAATATCCCGCTATGCCGGGTTTGGCGGCAGGCGGGGCGCCTTGTCTCACCCCAGCGATGACCCATCGATGGCGCCATAGCCCCAGCGATGGGTCATCGACGGGCGTGTAGAAGGTGCATCGGCTCGGCATTATGTCCCGTATGTGGGCTATTGTCCCGTGAGGTGTGCGGCGGGGCGGTGGGCTTAGGCGCTGGCTGGGGGCGAATCGTAGCCGGGTATCCAGCGGATCACTTCGGCGCGGAACGGTCCCTCGCACTCCAGTTGGCACAGCACTCCGATGCCGGCCGTCGACACCCGGTGGATGAGCACGTACGACGGCGGCACGTTGAACTTGCGGGAGATCGAGGACGGGCTCAGGTCCACTACGCGCCCGGCTTCATTCCGCATCCATTCCCTGGTGAACTTGAATCGCTCGACCGCCGAGGGCTCGGCCAGCGGCGCGAGAAACGCGCGCAGCGTCTCCAAATCGACGGAAATCCCCGGGCGCAGGAACCCCTGGCCCCGCAATTCGGCCTCCACCGCGGCGACATCCGGGGCGGGATCGTGCATTATCCGCAGCAGTCGGCCGAAAAATGGCGGCAACCCGTCAGGAAGCCGGTCGACCGCGCCGAAGTCGAGTACCCCAAGGTGCCCGTCGTCCAGCAGCCGGAAGTTTCCCGGGTGCGGATCGGCGTGCAGCAATCCGGCCCGCTCCGGACCGGAGAACAGGAATCGCACCAGCATCAGCCCGGCCCGGTCCCGTTGCTCCTGGGAACCGGAAGCGATCACGGCCGACAGCGGGGTCCCGTCCATCCACTCGGAGACCAGCACGTGTGGGGTCCCGAAAATCACCTCAGGTACGTAAATATCCGGATCGTTGGCGTACGCGGCGGCGAACTGTGACTGCGACCGGGCCTCGGCCTCGTAGTCGAGTTCCTCGGCGATGCGGGAACGCAGTTCCTCCAGCAGCGGCTTGACCTCGAGCCCGGGCATGAGCATCCCGAAGAGCCCGCCGAATCGGGCTAGCTGATTGAAATCGCCGATCAGGGCTCGCCCGGCCCCGGGGTACTGGATCTTGACCGCCACCGGGCGGCCGTCAGACCACACCGCGCGGTGTACCTGCCCGATCGAGGCCGCGGCGGCTGGCTCGTCGGAGAAAGACTGGAACAGTGACCGCCACTCCGGTCCCAGATCCTCGGCTAGTACCTGATGTACCGTGCGGGCCGGCAACGGGGGAGCGGATTCTTGCAGCTTGGTGAGCGTCGCCCGGTACGGCTCGGCCAGCTCAGGTGGCAGCGCGGCCTCGAAAATCGACAGCGCTTGGCCGAGCTTCATCGCTCCGCCCTTGAGCTCACCGAGTACCCGGAAGACCTGGTCCGCGGTCCGCTGCTGGATCTCGGCCGCCACTATCTCTGCCGACCGCCCGCCGATCCGCTTGCCGACACCGACCGCGGTCCGGCCGGCTAGCCCGATCGGGAGCCGGGCCAGCTTGGCGGCACGGGTAACAGGGTTGCGGGGAACATCGCTCACACTCTCTATTGTCCGGCATCGGCCGCGCCGCATGAGCACGCGAGCTGGGCCTGCCAGGTGCGCCGCTTCCACTGCCAGTTCGGCAGCACCAGCTCAAGCGTCCCGTTGGCAGCGGCGGGCTCGGGTCCCGCACCGTCGACGAACGCCAGTACCTGCGCCGCAGCCAGCGCGGCGGTCGCCGCGGCGAGCACGGTGTCGCATGCCTCTGGCGAGGCAGGACCTGATTGGGCGAGTATCCGCGGCCAGGCCGGATCGGCCGCCGCTTTGAGCAGATCGACGCAGCGCAGGCAGGCCGACTTGCCGGGTACGACCAGCGGCCCGACCACGCCGATGGCCTCGGCGGCACGGACGGCGAGATGCGGGATCCGGTTCAGCAGCAGGGCGCGGACCAGTTCCTGATCGCGCGGCCCGCTGCCGGTCAGCACCACGAGGTCGGGCGTTGTGCCGTTATCGCCGGTGCGGGCCTCGGGCGCGGCACGGCCGATCGCCGCGTCGACCCCGGCGGCGCGCGGCGTGCCAAGATCGGCCTCACATAGTCCGCCCGGCGACAGGTCACCAGGTCCGGCGGTCTCGGTGTCTACGCAGCTCACCCGGGCCACGCCGGAGGCGGCGAGCAACGTCGCGACGCACGCGCCGACTCGTCCGCCGCCGTGCACCCGGACATGGGCACAGCGGCGGCGCTGCATCACCTCCGCTCCGCCGTTGGCGTCTGCGTAGGCTAGCGTCGCGCAGGCCATCTCCGGCGCGAGCCGGGCCCGCAGGTAATCCGGCAGCGCCCGGTGCAACTGGGCAGGATGCTCCTGAAGCACGCCCGCTTCGGAGAGCAGGCCGAGCACGTGGCAGGTTGCCTCGCGGGTGATCCCGTACGACTGGGCGGTGCGGATGATCTCATCGGTGTCGCGGGCCCCGTCGAGCAGGGTCAGGACCGCCGCCGCCTTACCGAGGCCAGACAGCGCTACGGCGCGGCGCGGGTCCACCCCGATCTGCACGGTCTCCCGGTCCCGCCACAGCGGCATTAGCCCGGCCTTGAGCGCTGGTCTCCCCATGCCCCCATGATGGCGATGCCCACTGACATTCCGGCGGGCGCGCGACACGATTACGGGTAAATCCCGAGCGCGGCCAGGCCACGACCAGCGCGACGAGCGCGGGAGCAGCGAGCGCCCACCCGCAGAAGGCCAGCATGACGAGGACCGCCAGCGCCGCGGGGACGGCAGCCTTGCGGCCTGACCCGCCCAATACCCGGATCGCGGCGACCATGCAGCCGAGATACACGGCGAGGAAGAGCGCGGTCGGGATGGCGATCAGCGCGGCGGGACTGGCGAGCCCGAGCCCGTAGAGGGTGATCAGCAACAGGCCGGATACGGCGATCGCGGCGAAGAACCCAGACGCGGACCGGGGCTCGCCACTCGTGCTGGCAGCGGCTCTGGCCGGCCTTCTCAGTTCCCGGGTCATGGCGCCGGCACCGTTAATGTAGGCGTTCGTAGTGCCAAGCGTCAGGATCACCGCCGCCACCGCGGCGGCCGCCACGGCCGCTGGGCCGAGCGTGAAGCGGAGCAGCGCGGCCAGCGGCACAGCGGTCGTGGCGCCGCGGCCGAGCACGCCGATCGTGGTGATCGCCAGTCCCAGGTAGAGCACCGTGGTGACCACGAGGGCGATAGTCACCACCCGAGCGAGTTGCCGGGACGGGTCGGCGAAACGCGTGGTCAGCGGCGCGACGGCCTCCCAGCCTACGAACGACATCATCAGCGTCGCGGCGGCGTGACCGATGGATAGCCAGCCGTGTGGGGCGAACGGTGCCCAGTTGGCCGCGCGTGTCGACCTAGCCGAACCGGCGACGGCCACAGTGACCATCACGATTAGCAGGCTGACAAGCAGCAGCTGCGCGGCCGCGCTCGTGCGGAGCCCGCAGGCAGCAAGGGTCAGCACGATAAGCAGGAGCGCAGCGGCGATCGCCGCGCGGGTGAGCTGTCCACCCCCGGTCAGTCCGGTGACGTAGCCCGCCCCGATGAGGCAGACGATCGGTGCGCCCGAGATGACCGCGGAGAGGAAGCACCAGCCGGCCACCAGGCCGGCCCGCGGGCCCAGCCCGGTCGTCACGTAGCCGATCACGCCGCCGGCCGATGGGAAGTCACGGCCGAAGACGGTGAATACCGTCGCGAACAGCGCGGAGAGGCCGAGTAGCCCGGTCCACGCCAGGATGGACGCCGGGCCGGCGGCGGCAACCGCGAGCCCGGGAAGCAGGAGCAGGCCAGGTCCGAGTAGCGCGCCGATGTACAGGGCGGCCCCCCGGGACGTCGTGAGTTGCGCGGCTGCTGTCACGGGTACAGATTGCCTAAAATCCGTTCGCACGCGATGGCAAATATCGCGGCTCATGGACCGGTTGGCAGCACATCGTTGCGGAGATTTCCGCCTAAGGTGGTGCTTATGGCGGAGCATGTGCCGGACAAGATAGATCGTGCCATCCTGGCCCGGCTGCAGCAGGACGGCCGGATCGCGAACGTGGATCTCGCGGACGCTGTTCGGGCTGTCGCCTTCGGCGTGCCTGCGCCGGGTCAAGGCGCTGGAGGCCAGCGGGATCATCGACGGCTACTACGCCCGGGTGAGCCGCGCTCGCGCCGGGCTCGGCCTGACCGTCTTCATCGGCCTGAAAGTCGAACGGCATTCCCAGGAGACCTCAACGCGGATCGAGGAGGCGCTGCTAGCCATCCCGGCGATCGTCGCCTGCCACATAGTCTCCGGGGCCGACGACTTTTTCGTCGAGGCGACCGTGCCCGACTTGGCCAGCTATGAGCAGTTGCTGCTAGGGCAGATCCTCACGATCCCGTCGATCGTCGAGGCACGTTCGGTGTTCGCGATCCGAACCGTGCTGAACCGAGGCCCGCTGCCGCTGGACCACTGGAAGTAACCAGCGCTGATCCTGGTGAGTGCTGCACCAACCAGCAAAGAGCGTGGTTGGTGCAGCACCGACCAGCAAAAACGCCGGAGGGTGACGGGAAGGCGTCGGCTGCGGGCTCCGCTGGGTTCCGGGCGGGCGTCAGGCGTCGTCTTCCGGCTTATCCAAGTCGGATATGTCCAGTTCGGGCTGGCCTTGGACGAAGCCTTCCGGGTTTTCCAGGTCTTCGGCGGTGGGGAGCAGGTCCGGATGAGACCAGAGGGCGTCGCGGCCGGAAACGCCGCGGGCCGAGTTGAGCCCGCCCCAGATCGCCGCCGCTTCGCGCTGCTTGCGCGGCCGGAGTTCCAGGCCCACCAGGGTCGCGAAGGTGCGTTCCGCCGGGCCACCGCTCGCGCGGCGGCGGCGCACGGCCTCGCCGAGGGCGACATCGTGGCTGAGCCGGCCAGAGGCGGCCTGGCCTACCACGGTCGCTACCCAGCCCTCGACCAAGGCGAGGGTGGTCTCCAGCCTGGCCAGCGCGGCCTTCTGCCCGGGAGTGTCCTCCGGGCGGAACAGGCCCTCGCCGCCGAGTGCCTGACGTAGCGCCTCGGGATCGGACAGGTCTACGTCCGGCATGGCCTCGCGTACCCGGTTGATGTCCACCGAGATCCCGCTCGCATAGGCCTCGACGGCGCTCAGCAGGTGCGAGCGGAGCCAGGGCACGTGCGCGAACAGCCGCTGGTGCGCGGCTTCGCGCAGGGCCAGGAACAGCCGTACCTCATTGGGTTCCACGCTCAGCCCGGCGCCGAAGGCCGCGACTCCGTGTGGCAGCAGCGCCGCTGTGCCCGAGGGACCGAGCGGCAGGCCGATGTCGGTCGAGCTGGCGATGTCGGAGGCAAGTTCACCGATCGCGGTGCCGGTCTGGCCGCCTATCATGGCGCCGCCGATCTGCCGGAGCATCGGGGCGAAGCCGCCGAGCCCACCGCCCAGCGCGCCGAGCGCCTGGCGGACCTCCTCGGGGACCTCGCCGCCGAGTTGCGTCGGGTCGATGTCCAGCATTGACCCCATCGTTTCGACGCCCTTGACCGCGATCGGCTCGATGAACTTCTGCCAGACCGGGAAGGTCGCCTCCACCCATTCCGACTGGCTCCACGCCTCGGATTTATGAATACCGGACGGGAACGAGGTGACGTCTTCCAGCCAGAGGTCGGCGAGCCGCAGGGCCTCGATGATCTCGGCTCGCTGGGAGTCGAGCACGCTGGGATCGCCCTTGGACGCCACCACCTGCCGGGCGATGTTCTTCGCGAGGTCCCAGTTCACCGGCCCGCCGCGATAAGACAGCAGGTCAGCGAACTGGCGTAGCGCCTGCGCGAACTGGTCGGCGTCCCCGAGTGAGCCGAACGGGTTGTTCTGGTCACCCGGTTTGCGGTCGGGGTCACCAGGCTGTTCAGGCAGCCCGAAGCCGAAGGGGTGGTCAGCCATTACAGGTCCCCCGTCCGCCGGCGCCCCGCGGAGCGCCCTTTCTGGCGTCCGTTCGGGCAGGATGGAAGCGTCATAGTAACTACGCTATCTCGGGAGCAGCCAATATTGAGAAACGCGAGGCGCTCAGGCCGCGGTGTCAGCCGTGAGCGGACATCTGGGCTGCCGGTGGTGGCCGTAACCGGGGCCGCCCACGGGATCGGTTTGGCGTTGTCTCGGCGGCTGGCCGATTCAGCGCAAATTAAGAGGGTTATCGCGATCGATGACCACCGTGGCGACCTGGCGGGCGTGACCTGGCGGGTGGCGGACGTCCGTGATCCGTCGGTGGCGGCCCGGCTGGACGGGGTGGATGTGATCGTGCACACCGACCTCGACCTGTCCCCGGACACCGATGAGCGGCGGCGCAGGACGTTCAACGTCCGCGGGGCGCAGGCCGTGCTGACGGCGGCGGCCGCGGAGCGGGTGGGACGCGTCGTTATGGTCTCCAGTGCGATGGTGTACGGCGCGCGGCCGGAGAATCTTGTGCCATTGCCCGAGGACACGCTGCTGGCGGCGGCCCCGGACAGCAGCCTGGCCGGGGATATGGCGGAAATCGAGTCGCTGGCGCGGCGGGCGCGGCGCGCGAGCCCGCAGCTGGAAGTAGCTGTGGCCCGCCCGGCGGCGCTGGTCGGCGAGCCGGGCGACACCCTGGTGACCAGGCATTTCGAGTCACCTCGGCTGCCAGCGGTGCGCGGATGCCCGGCGCGCTGGCAGTTCTGTCACGTCGACGATCTGGCATCCGCGCTGGAACTGGCGGCTACGGGCGAGGTCACCGGCGAATTCGCGGTGGGCTGCGATGGCTGGCTGGACACCGATCAGATCGAGGCGCTGAGCGGACGCAAGACGATCGAGTTGCCCGCCCGGCTGACGCTGGCGACCGCGCAGCGGCTGCACCGGATGGGGCTGACCCCGGCCTCAGCGGCCGACCTGCGGTACCTGGTGTACCCGTGGGTGGTCGACTGCGCCGCGCTGCGGGCGGCCGGCTGGCGCCCGGCCTACGACAACGCGGTCGCGTTCGAGGTGCTGCTCAGCCAGCGGCGAGCCGCCCCAGCGGTGGCGGGCCGCCGCCTGGACCGCAAGGACGCCGCGATCACCGCGGCCGGCGCCACCGCCGCCGTCATCGGTACCGCGGTCATCATCGGCCGCGCCCGCCGTCGCCGGACCTGAACGCTGGCAGACGGCCGGTCGATGAGTCATCGACCGGGCTCTATGCCGGTCGATGTGACATCGACCGAACGGCGGCCTAACGGCGGCGGCCGTCGCAGCGGGACGGGCGGTAACGTAAAGGGGTGGACGCCATACGGCTCATTGCCATCAGGGATACCGAGCTTTCCGTGGATGAGGTGCGGAACGCTATCAAGGATCCCCGGGCCGGCGGAGTCGCGATGTTCCTCGGCACCGTCAGGGATAACGACGAGGACCGCGAGGTGAACGCGCTCGGGTACAGCGCGCACCCGACCGCCGAGGATGAAATGCGGCGAATCGCCGAGGACGTGGCGCTAAAGCACGAGGTGATCGCGCTCGCGGCGGTGCACAGGACCGGTGACCTGGAGGTCGGGGATCTCGCGGTAGTCGTCGGCGTTGCCGCCCGGCACCGAGGTCAGGCGTTCGACGCGTGCCGGGCGATGATCGACGAGCTGAAGGCTGAAGTCCCCATCTGGAAACACCAACGGTTCGCTGACGGTTCCGCCGAGTGGGTCGGTAGCGCGTAACCTACCCACCATGTCCCGACGTTCGCTGACACTGATCATCGCTGGGATCGCTACCGTGATTGCGATCGTGATCAGTGTTCTCGTTCCTGTTCCGTACGTGATTTTGCAACCCGGGCCCACGCTGAACACGCTGGGCGAGCTCTCGGGCAAGCCGCTGATCACCATCACCGGGCGCAAGACGTACAGCACCACCGGCAACCTGAACATGGTGACGGTGGGCTACCAGGGCGGACCGGGTGACAACATCAACATCTGGACGGCGCTGCGGGCCTGGATCGACCCGAGCGAAGCCGTCGTTCCTGAGCAGGAGCTCTTCCCCTCCGGCCAGTCCGAGCAGCAGACGCAGCAGCAGGACACCCAGCAGATGACCGGCTCGCAGCAGACCGCGACAGCGGCGGCGCTGCACCAGCTCGGCATCGGCTACCAGACGCAGGTCTCGGTGGCGGCGGTGGAGAACGGTTATCCGGCCGAGGGCGTGCTCAAGGCGGGCGACATTATCGAGGCGGTGGACGGCACCGCCGTCACCAACGAGACCGTACTGACCAACCTGATCACCGGCCACCCGGCGGGCACCAAGCTACGGCTCACCGTGCTGCGTAACGGGGCGACGAAGCAACTGGACGTCGCCAGCAAGGAAAGCAGCGGCCGCCCGGTCGTCGGGGTCGAGGTCACCGAGAACTACAAGTTCCCGTTCAACGTGTCCATCAGCGTGGGAGACATCGGCGGCCCGAGCGCCGGCATGATGTTCGCGCTCGGCATCATCGACAAGCTGACCGCGGACAACCTGACCGGCGGGAAGTTCATCGCCGGTACCGGTGAGATCACCGACACCGGACAGGTCGAGGCGATCGGCGGCATCCAGCAGAAGATGGTCGGCGCCCGGGACGCCGGAGCGACGGTCTTCCTGGCACCGGCGAGTAACTGCACGGACGTCGACGGTCACGTCCCGGACGGACTCAGGATCGTAAAGGTGAGCACGTTGTCGCAGGCGATGACGTACCTGCAGGACATCAAAGCTGACAAGTCCGTGCCGTCGTGCTGACGCCGGTTGAGGCGTAGGCTTCCGTCCTGACGGGTTCGTGGAGTTCGTGAAGGGAGCACGGTGCTTCGTGTACTTGTCGACGCGACCGACGTGCCCGCCGACAGGGGTGCGCTGGGCCGGTACGTCGACGGACTGATCGGCGCGCTCGCGGTAGCGGGGGCGGACCTCGCCGTGGTCTGCCAGCGAGCTGACGAGGAACGATACGGGCGGCTCGCACCGGGCGCGCGGATCGTCACCGGCCCGACGGCTATCGCGCACCGGTCGGCTCGTCTGGCCTGGGAACAGAGCGGACTGCCCGTGGTGGCGCAGCAAGTGGACGCCGACGTGATCCACGTGCCGTACTACTCAATGCCGTTGCGACCGGGCCGCCCGACGGTCGTCACGATCCATGATGTGACGTACTTCACAGAGCCTGACCTGCACACCGCGGTCAGTGCGATGTTCTTCAAATCCGCGATACGGACCGCGACCCGGCGAGCCGCGCGGCTCATCGTGCCGTCCAAGGCGACCCGCGACGAACTGGTCCGGGTGCTCGGTGCCGATCCGACCCGGGTGGACGTGGCGTACCACGGCGTGGATCATCGGTTGTTCCACCGGCCCGACCCGAGCCAGGTCGCTCAGGTCTCGGAGCGGCTCGGCCTGCACGGCAAGCCCTACGTCGCTTTCCTCGGCACCCAGGAACCGCGTAAGAACGTGGCCGCGCTGATCCGCGGCTGGGCCGGAGCGGTGGCGAGCCTCGCCGAACCGCCCGCGCTGGTGGTCGCCGGCGGAGGCGGCTGGTCCGAGGACGTGGACGCCGCGGTGGCCGAGGTTCCGCCGCATCTGCGGCTGGTCAGGCCTGGGTACTTGCCGTTCGGCGACTTGCCAGGGTTCCTCGGCGGCGCGACGGTGGTCGCCTTCCCCAGCCGCGGCGAGGGATTCGGGCTGCCGGTGCTCGAAGCGATGGCCTGCGGCGCCCCGGTGCTGACTACGCACTGCACCGCACTGCCCGAGGTAGGCGGCGAGGCGGTGGCGTACACCGAACCGGACGCGGCCGCCATTGAGACGAACCTGCGCGCGCTGCTCGCGGACGCCGAGCGGCGGGCCTGGCTCGGGGACGCCGGCCACGCCCGAGCGGAAGAGTTCAGCTGGGCGGCCTCGGCCGAGGTACATATGCTCTGTTACCGGCGCGCCGTCGACCTTCATGCAGCGGACACGCGCGCCGGGTAGCGCTACCCTGAACCGGTCAGGTTGACCGATACTCGTGAGGCGATATCCATATGCCGCTTGAGGCGATAATGCTTGTCGGCGGAAAGGGGACGAGACTCCGCCCCCTGACTTTGTCCGCGCCGAAGCCGCTCCTGCCCACGGCCGGAGTGCCGTTCCTGGCTCACCAGCTCACCCGCGCCGCGGAGTGCGGCATCTCGCACGTTGTGCTGGCGACCTCCTACCAGTCCGAGATGTTCACCGAGGCTTTCGGGGACGGCTCGCAGTTCGGCTTGTCCGTGGACTACGTTCTACGAACCGGTCGCGCTCGGCACGGCCGGCGGCATCCGCAACGCGGCGTCCCGGCTGCACGGCGGCCCGGACGATCCCATCGTGGTGCTGAACGGCGACATCCTTTCCGCGCACGACGTGGCCGCCCAGGTCGCGCTGCACACCGAAAAGGACGCCGCCGCGACGTTGCACCTGGTCAAGGTGGATGACCCGTCGCGTTATGGCTGCGTCGAGAGCGACGTCAGCGGACGCATCCAGAAATTTCTGGAAAAGACGCCTAACCCGCCCACGAACTTGATCAACGCGGGCTGCTACGTCTTCCGGCGCAGCGTCATCGACCAGATCCCGGCCGACCGGGTGGTCTCCGTTGAGAAGGAAACCTTCCCCGAGCTCATCGATTCCGGTCAGCTGCTGCTCGCCTATCCCGAGTTCGCCTACTGGCTGGACGTGGGCACGCCGCAGGCGTTCGTCCAGGGCTCCTGCGACGTGGTGCTCGGCCGGATGCCGTCACCCGCGCTCCCGCGTGACCGGTGCGGCGAGTACCTGGTGCTCGGCGGCGCGTCGGTCGCCTCGGATGCCTCGGTCTCCGGCGGCACCTGCGTCGGCGCGGGGGCCAGGGTCGGCTCCGGCGCGGCGGTCCACAACAGCGTGCTGTTCGACCAGTCGTCGGTCGGTGATGGCGCCTCGGTCAGCGACAGCATCATCGGCCGGGGCGCGGTCATCGGTGAGGGCGCGGTAGTCACCGGCGCGGTGATCGGCGATGGCGTGATCGTCGGGCCGGGCAACGAGCTGGCCGGCGGCATCCGCATCTGGCCAGGGACCCGCCTGGACGCCACCAGCATCCGGTTCTCGTCCGACGCCTCCTGACGTTTCGGCGGATCCGGTGGCTGTAACGGGAGGTCGGCCGGGGCTGGCCGGGAGGTCGGTCGGGGCAGGTTGGTTGGGGGAGAGCGGTCGGGGAGACACAGCGGCCGGATCCGCCCAAAGGCGCGAATGGACGCTGCCGTTCCCGTGTGACGTGCGAGTCGTGCTCTCGGCGCACGCCAGGGGACCACGGGACCCCGCGTTCCGGGTTGACGCCGCCGGGGAAGTCTGGCGTACGTCTCTTACCCCCGACGGTCCCGCCACGGTACGGGTGACATCGGGTCGCGCCGTTATGGTCGCGCAGGCTTGGGGTCCTGGTGCGGCGTGGCTGCTCGATACGGTGCCCGGCCAGCTCGGGGTTTACGACGATCTCGACGCCTTCGACCCGTCGCCGCACCCGGTCGTTGAGCGGCTGGCCCGGGCACACGAGGGCCTGCGCATCGGCCGGACGGATCGTGTGTTCGAAGCGCTCGTTCCTGCTATCCTTGAGCAGAAGGTAGTATCGATTGAAGCGCATCGGGCGTGGCGCTTCCTGCTGATGAAGTACGGCACGCGAGCCCCCGGCCCGGCTCCGGACGGCATGCGGGTGTTCCCGCCGCCGGCCGTCTGGCGCCGCATTCCGTCCTGGGACTGGCACAAGTCCGGCATCGAATTCGTGCGTGCCCGCACCATCATGAACGCCGCCGTCGTCGCGGGCCGGCTTGAGGAGCACCCGGACGCGCTGCAGTCCCTGCCTGGGGTCGGGCCGTGGACCAGCGCCGAGACCCGGCAGCGGGCCGTCGGCGACCCGGACGCGGTGTCGGTGGGCGACTACAACCTGCCCAAGGCGGTCGGCTGGGTCCTCGCGGGCCGGGAGAGCACTGATGACGCCGCCATGCTGGAACTGCTGGCCCCGTTCGCTGGCCAGCGGCACCGGGTGGCCCGGTTGATCGAGCTCAGCGGTGGCCTGCCACCGCGAAAGGGACCCCGGATGCCAGTTCGGGACTATCGCGCCTTCTAGAGTCGTTGCCATGACTATGCGCCGAGTTCTCGCACGTGCACGTGACGGCAAGTCTCTAGATCGCGACGAGGTGGCGGAATTGCTCGCCGCGCGCGGCGAGGATCTGACGACGCTCATGTCATACGCGGCCCGGGTCCGCGACGCCGGCAACCCGGACCGGATCATCACCTATTCACGCAAGGTCTTCATCCCGCTGACCCGGCTCTGCCGTGACCGTTGCGGATACTGCACGTTCGTGACGGTCCCCGGCCGCGTCAGCGAGCCGTATCTCAGCCCGGATGAAGTGCTTGATATAGCAGAACGAGGACGCCAACTCGGCTGCAAAGAGGCACTCTTTACGCTGGGTGACCGGCCCGAGGCGCGCTGGCACCAGGCGCGCGACTGGCTCGACGCGCATGGCTACGACGACACGCTCTCCTACGTCCGCGCGATGGCGATCATGGTCCTTGAGCGCACGGGATTGCTGCCGCACCTCAACCCCGGCGTGCTGACCTGGCAGGACTTCCAGCGCCTGAAGCCGGTCGCGCCGTCGATGGGCATGATGCTCGAGACCACCGCGACTCGCCTGTTCACCGAACGCGGTGGCCCGCACTACGGATCGCCCGACAAGGACCCGGCCGTACGGCTGCGCGTGCTGGAGGACGCCGGACGGTCGAACGTGCCGTTCACCACGGGCATCCTGCTGGGCATCGGGGAGACCCTGGCCGAACGCGCGGACTCCGTGTTCGCGATCCGCCGCGTCTCGCGCGAATACGGCGGCATCCAGGAAGTCATCGTGCAGAACTTCCGGGCCAAGCCGGATACCGCGATGCGATCCGCTCCCGACGCGGAGCTAGATGATCTGGCGGCGACGATCGCGGTGACCCGGCTGCTGCTCGGCCCGAAGGCACGGATCCAGGCCCCGCCGAACCTGGTCGACTCGGAGTACCAGCTGATGCTGGACGCGGGCATCGACGACTGGGGCGGCGTGTCACCGCTGACGCCGGACCACGTCAACCCGGAGCGCCCGTGGCCGGAGATCTCCGCGCTGGCGGAGCGGACGGCGGATGCCGGGTTCACGTTGCGCGAGCGGCTGACGATCTACCCGCCGTACATCCGGGAGCCCTGGCTGGACCCGCGGGTCGCCAGGCATGTCGCGGCGCTCGCCGACCCGGCCACTGGGCTGGCGCGTGACGTCATCCCGGTCGGAATGCCCTGGCAGGAGCCGGAGGGCTCCTGGGGCGACTCCGGCCGCGTTGACCTGCACGTCTCGATCGACACGGAGGGCCGCACCAGTGACCGCCGTGACGACTTCGCCGAGGTCTATGGCGACTGGGACGCCACCGCCTCGCGGATCCAGGCGCCTGCCAGCGCGCGGACCGGCGAGGTCGGTGCGGCGCTGCGGCGGGCGGAGCGGGATCCGGCCGCGCTCACCGATGAGGAGGCGCTGGCGCTGCTATCGGCCGACGGGGACGATCTCGAGGCGCTTGCCTCGATCGCTGATGGGTGGCGCCGGGAGACCATGGGCGACGACGTCACGTTCGTCGTGACCCGCAACATCAACTTCACCAACGTTTGCTACACCGGCTGCCGGTTCTGCGCGTTCGCGCAGCGCCGCACCGACGCGGACGCGTACACGCTGTCGCTGTCCCAGATCGGCGACCGCGCCGTCGAGGCGTGGGAGGCGGGCGCGACCGAGGTCTGCATGCAGGGTGGCATCCACCCGGATCTGCCCGGCACCGCGTACTTCGAGATCGCCGCCGAAGTCAAGAAGCGCACCCCGGACATGCACATCCACGCGTTTTCCCCGATGGAAGTCATGAACGGGGTGTCTCGCACCGGCCTGCCGCTGCGCGAGTGGCTGACCCAGGCGCGCGAGGCGGGTGTCGGCTCGCTGCCCGGCACGGCGGCGGAAATCCTGGACGACGACGTGCGCTGGGTGCTGACCAAGGGCAAGCTGCCCGCGTCCGCGTGGATCGAGGTGATCAGCACCGCGCATTCGCTGGGAATCCGGACAACCGCCACCATGATGTACGGGCACGTGGACACCCCGGCCCACTGGGTGCGCCACCTGCGGGTCATCCGCGGCGTCCAGGAACGCACCGGCGGGTTCACCGAGTTCGTGCTGCTCCCGTTCATCCACGAGAACGCGCCGATCTACCTGGCGGGACTGGCCCGCCCAGGCGCGACCCGCCGGGAGAACCGCGCGGTGCACGCGGTCTCGCGGCTGCTGCTGCACGGCGCGATCGACTCGATCCAGGCCTCGTGGGTCAAGCTCGGCGACGACCTGTGCCGCGACGTGCTTCAGGGGGGCGTGAACGATCTCGGCGGCACGCTCATGGAGGAGACGATCTCCCGGATGGCGGGCGCCGGGAACGGCTCGTACAAGACGATCAGCGACCTGACGGCGATCGTGGCGCCGCTCTCCGGACGGTCGTTGCGTCAGCGCACCACCCTGTACGGCGACGTCCCCGCCGAGCGCCTAGCCGCCTCCGCCGCCTCCGACGGCGTATGCCGCTCGGTCCGCCACCCCCTCCCGCTGCTCAGCTCGTAACCGCCGCCGCCGCCCGCCGCCCCCCGCCGGCTGTCGATGTGACATCGACTGGCATAGAGCCCGGTCGATGTCACATCGACCGCTCTAGAGGCGCGGGCGGCTAGCGGATCACCGTGAACTGGTCGGGGTCCCGGGGCGGGCGGGGGCGCGGGTCCTCGGCCGGGTGGCCGACGGCGATGGCGCCCATCGGCTGCCAGCCGGCCGGAAGATCCAGCGCCGTGGCGGCCACCTCCTGGCAGAACAGCGTGGACGATATCCACGCGGAACCAAGCCCCTCGACCGCGAGCGCGATCAGCAGGTTCTGCACGGCGGCGCCCATGGAGACCGTGAACATGTCGTGCTCGGCCGCCGAGCGCTGCGGATCGGGATAGGCGTGCGCGGCAGAGGTTTCCAGACAGGGAACCACGATCAGCGGCGCCTGGCGGAGCACGTCGCCGCGACGGACCCGGCGGGCGATCTGCCCCTCGGTGAAACCGTCGTGGCGCAGGTCCTCGACCCACGCGTTCAGCATCGCGTCTAGCAGGTCGTCCCGGGCCGAGGCAGACTCCAGGACGACAAAACGCCACGGCTCGCTGTGGTGCGGCGCTGGGGCCGTCAGCGCGGTGCTGATGGCGCGCCTTACCACCGCCAGGTCAACGGCCTCCCGCGTGAAGGACCGGATGGTCCGGCGGGCGAGCGGGACGTCAGCCGAGCCGTACCGGAACATGTCCTCGGCCGGGTTGCGCACCAGGGCCCGCGCCCCTGGCCCGTCCTCATCGGTCACCAGGCTGTCGAGGCCGCGGACCAGCGCGGCGGGCACGCCGGTCGCCTTGCCCTTGACCAGGTCACCGGCGGCCGCGATCTCGTCGGCCACCGCCGCGACGGTGGCCTCGAGCAGGTTCCCGAAGGTGTCCCGTTCGCCGCGATAATCCCGCACCGGGCTGATGCCCGCCGCGCCGATCGCGGTGTCGGTCTGCCCGGCTCGCCACGGCCTGCCCAGCGTGTCGGTGATGACGACCCCGACGTGGACGCCTGACCGGTCGAGCAGGCCCTTGCGGATCCGGCGCGCGGATTCGTCGGGGTCCTCGGGCAGCAGCACGACCGTGCCGGGGGGAGTGTTCGACGCGTCCACCCCGGCCGCCGCGAGCACCAGGCCGTGCCTGGTCTGCGCGATCACCGTGTCGCCACGGCGGGCGACGACGCGGACGGTCTCCGAGTCGATCGCCTGCTGCCGGGAACCCGAGACGACGCGGCCCTCGGCCTTGCTGACGATCTTGGAGGTGATCACCACGATGTCCCCGTCCCGCAGGCCACCCGCCGTATCGGCGATCATCGCCGCCAGGTCGTCACCAGACGATATTTCGGGAATGCCGGC
>CAVUOU010000044.1:0-62303 GCA_963743085.1 uncultured Actinomycetota bacterium | reverse complement strand
CTTCCCGCGCTGGCGCTGGACTGGGGCCTGTGGGCGCAAGAGAACCTGGATCAAGCCAGCCGGCAGCGTATTAACCGGACCGGGATGCGCGCCCTGAGCACCGCCGAAGGCCTGGCCCTGCTGGACGCCGCCCTGGCCCGGCCCGGCCCCGCCCTGGTCGCCGCGCGCTTCGACCTCGCCGCGGCGGCCGCATCCACCCAGGGCGGGTCTCCGATGCTGCAACGCTTGACCCGCGGCAAGCACGCACGTGCGCACGCCATGAAAGCGTCCGACCTCCCTGACTTCAAGCTACGCCTGCTTTCACTCCAACCAGCCGACGCCGAAAACCTCGTGCTCAACCTGGTCCGGACTGAAGCAGCCGCTGTTCTCGGCCTTGCATCACCCGGCACGATCGATGAAGAGCAATCTCTGGAATCGATTGGGCTCGATTCTCTTATGGCGGTTGAACTCAAAAACCGAATCTCGGCCACTGTAGATATAGTCTTGCCGGTTTATCTGATCAGAGAAGGAGGCACTGTTGCCGATCTAACTCGGGTCATTTTTGAACAATTGCTGGCATATATGACTGCCCAGAACAATGAGCCAGATGACACTTCGGCCAGTGTGGACCGCAACGCTGGTGCGCCGGAAGGTTCTATGAAGACCAGCGAACTGTTCCTGCTGGCCGCCAGGGCGGGCGTGAAATTCTGGCTTGACGGCGACGACCTAGCCTATGATGGGCCAAATGGCAGCATGACAGAAAAGCTCCAGGAGGAGGTGATTCTTCACAAGGCCGATATCATCGCCATGTTGCAACGGAGTCGCCTGAACGTTGTCACTCCGATTTCCCGGACTGGGCTCTCCGAGAAAGATGACTCACCTCTTTCCAGCGGGCAGGAGCGTCTATGGCTCATCGAGCGCGGTATAGGACCAAGCCCGCTTCATAATATCCACTTTCGGCTGCAATGGAAAGGCGCCCTCGATAGAGAAGTCCTAGCCCTCAGCCTCCGAGACATCGTGGCGCGGCATGCCGCATTGCGGACCACTTTCATCGACCTCGACGGCATTCCGCGAGCGGTTGTCTCACCTGATCCTGCGATCGAACTAACCCACCTCGATCTGCGTGATCACCACCCTGACACAAAGGACAGCGCGGCCAATAGCTTCATCCTGGCTCACCAGCGCACCTGTTTCGATCTCGAGCGAGGACCGCTTATGCGGACCGCGGTAATTACGTTCGCAGCCGACGATCACATCCTCCTCGTGACGCAGCACCACATCATAACGGATGGTTGGTCTGTAATGATCTTCCTGGCCGAATTGGGCCGTAGCTACCAAGCACGCTGCCTGGGCCACGATGCCTCCATCCCGGCACCTCCATTGACGTACTCTGATTACGCTCGATGGCAACAAGTGATCCGCGGAGAGCAACCCTATAAGGAACGTCTGACCTGGTGGAAAGAGCACCTGGCCGGGCTTTCTCCGCTAGCACTTTCTCGGGATCACCATGCACATCCAGGCGCAGCCGACCATGACGGAGCGGTGTGTGACTTCTCCATCACCGCCACGCTGGCTTCGCGGCTCAAGGACCTAGCCAGGGAAGAGCATTGCACGCTGTATACCGTGCTCCTAACGGCGTGGGCCATCCTGCTGCACCGCCACGCCAACCAATCTGACTTTGCTGTTGGCACGGTGACTAATGGCCGTGATCGGATGGACCTTCAGAAGGTGATCGGCTTCTTCGCTAACACTATGGTCTTGCGGTGCGATCTGTCCGGTGATCCGAGCGTCGTCGAGGCAATCGCGCGCCTGCACATCGAGACACAATCAGCCTTCGAACACGAGGTAGAGTTTGCCGACGTCGTGTTGGCGGTGGGAGCCGTACGGGACGCGAGTCTCACGCCGCTCATTCACGCTGCTTTCATCTTCGAGAACATACCGACACCTCAAATTCTGAATCCCGAGGACGCGCCCGGGATCGCCGCCAACGTGATGCCCGATACTCAGCTCGATGGCTTGGCCGAGGTGGCAAAGTTCGATCTCGCCCTATCAATGATGGAGTCGGATGGCCATATCAGAGGCTGTCTCAGGTACGCGAAGAGCCAGTTTGAGGCCTGGGCCATCAAGAGCCTTGGTGAACATTTTCTCGTCCTATTGCAGAGCATCGTAGAAAACCAACACCAAACGGTAGGGAGACTCCGGCTCATCAGTAGGCAGGAGCAACGACAGCTAGTGGACGAATGGAGCGAAAGAGACTTCTGACTCGCTGACCCGCCAGGCCCGCCGTTATGCTGATAATACACAATTCCCGAATTAGCCAGGCGTACGGCGCGATTGGTGAGGATGCGAAGCGCCCCGCGAGCCGAGGAGAGATGTATGAAATCTGACGAGCCCGCCTGGTGGGAGGAAGCAGTCGTCTACCAGGTTTATCCGCGCAGCTTCGCGGACTCAGACGGAGACGGCATCGGTGATCTCGAGGGCGTACATTCCCGGCTTCCCTACCTCGCGGATCTGGGCGTGGACGCCATCTGGCTGACTCCGTTCTACCCGTCTCCGCTCGCCGACGGCGGCTACGACGTCAGTGACTACTGTGAGGTCGACTCGCTGCTCGGCACACTGGCGGACTTCGACGCCCTCGTCGAGGACGCGGCGGCCTACGGGATGCGAGTCATAATCGACTTGGTGCCGAACCATTGCTCGGTTGCCCACCCGCTGTTTCGTGCCGCTCTCGCCGCCGGGCCCGGCAGCCGCGACCGCAGCCGCTTTATCTTCCGAGATGGGCGCGGAAGGGATGGCGACGACCCGCCGAACGACTGGCTGTCAATGTTTGGCGGTCCGGCCTGGAGCCGGGTTCAGGATGGCCAGTGGTACCTGCACCTGTTCGACGCAGGTCAACCTGATTGGAATTGGCGCGATCCCGATGTCCCAGCGTTCTTCGCGAAGGTGATCAGGTTTTGGCTGGACCGCGGTGCGGCTGGGCTCCGTATCGATGTGGCGCAGGGCTTGTTCAAGGACCCTGACCTGCCGGACGCCGCGGCTTCGGTTACCTCACCCGCGCACTCCGCCTATTTTCACCGGCCCGAACTGCACGCCCTGTACCGGTCATGGCGTGAGATCCTCGACTCCTATCCAGTGGACAAGTTCCCCGGCCCGCGCACCGCGGTTGGCGAGGTGTGGTCCACCGGTCCGGAAGTCCTGCTCTCGTACCTCGCCGAGGACGAGTTGCCCCAGGTGTTCAACTTCCAGCTGCTCCAAGTCCGGGACGCGGCGGCGCTACGCGCGGGCGTCGATGCTGTCCGCTTGCTGCCCGGCGGGTCCCGCGCGCCCTGGGTGATGGGGAATCACGACAGAATCCGTCTGGTGACTCGCTTCACACTCCGCGGCGGAACTCCCCGCCCCGACCCATCGTCGGCCGACATGCGCATAGGGGCACGCTGCGCGCGGGCCGCAGCGCTGCTGCTGCTCGCGCTGCCCGGCTCCGCCTACATCTACCAGGGCGACGAACTCGGGCTCCCGGAAGTTTTCGACCTGCCCGCTGATATCCGTACCGACCCGCGCTTCCGCCTTAGCGGAGGGGAGAAGCTCGGCCGCGACGGCTGCCGGGTCCCGCTCCCGTGGACCGACGACGAGCCTTCATTCGGCTTTTCCGGGACAGGTACTAGCGCACCGCCGTGGCTTCCGCAGCCAGCGGACTGGGGCCACTACAGCGTCGCGGCGGAGCGGGAGGATCCCGGCTCTTTCCTTAACCTCTACCGATCGGCGCTCAGGCTACGTCGCAGCCATCCGGCCCTTGGCCGCGGCGATATGTGCTGGCTGGATGGCCAGCCAGCGGGTCTGCATTGCTTCGCCAGGGAGCCGGGGTTCACCTGTGCGGTCAACTTCGGCGAGGTGCCAGGCGAACTGCCGCCGCACACGAAGATCCTGCTGGCTAGTGAACCAGTCAGCGACAGCAAGCTACCCCCGTTCGCCGCCGCCTGGCTCGCGACCTGACCCATACGCCCGGCTGGCGCTTCCGCTGCCACTGACCCCCGCCGGGGCGGAGCGCCAACATCACTCGCGTCGGGTGAGGCAGCAGGGGCGCGTTCCGGGAACGATGGCAGGGATCCGGCCACACGGCCAGCGGGTGAATCGCGGATGTATGTCCCGTTCGCCCGGGGTTGGCCGCACTGCGGGGAGGAGAGCATGGTGGATCGTTATCCCAACATCGGCGCTCACGGGTTGATCGGGGACTTGCAAACCGCCGCTCTGGTGACGACCGACGGCACGGTGGACTGGTTCTGCTGCCCGCGATTCGACTCGCCGAGCGTGTTCGCGTCCTTGCTCGACGCCGACCATGGCGGCTACTTCCGTGTCGCCCCAGACCGAGACGACTATGTCAGCAAGCAGCTCTACTTCCCGGACACAGCCATCCTGATCACCAGGTTCATGACACCGGACGGGGTGGGCGAGGTTCACGACTTCATGCCCATCGCTGGCGCGGACGCGACTGACCGGCACCAGCTGGTACGCCAGCTCAAGGTGGTCCGTGGCACGATGCGGTTCCTGATCGATATCCAGCCGGCGTTCGACTACGCGCGCAAGCCTCACAAGCTAGAGCTGTCCGAGGACGGGGCGGTGTTCGAGGCCGACGGCATGGAACTGACCCTGCACTGGGCCGCGCCGCCCGAGGTCTCGGCCCACGACCCGGGGATCACCGTCGAACGCCATGGCGACGGGCTGCGCGGGACGCGGACCCTGCACGCCGGCCAGAGCGGAGGGTTCGTGCTCGAGTCAATGGGCGGCCCGCCGCGGCGGATAACACCCGGAGACCTCCAGAAGATGGTCGAAGAGACGGCCGACTTCTGGCGCGGCTGGCTGGCCCGGTCGACCTATCGGGGCCGGTGGCGCGAGATGGTGGCGCGATCGGCGATGACCCTGAAACTGCTGACCTACGCGCCGACGGGTGCGGTCATCGCCGCACCGACCGCCGGACTGCCCGAGCAGGAGGGCGGTGAGCGCAACTGGGATTACCGCTACACCTGGATACGTGACGCCTCGTTCTCGATCTACGCCCTGCTTGGTCTCGGTTACGCCGATGAGGCCCGGGCCTTCGGCAGCTGGCTCAGAAACCGCGGTGCGGAGTACACCGGCGACGCCGACCACCCGCTCAAGATCATGTACCGGGTCGACGGCAGCTCCGACCTTACCGAGGAGATCCTTGACCACTTCGAGGGCTGGCGTGGGTCGCGGCCGGTGCGCATCGGCAATGGCGCCGCCGACCAGCTCCAGCTCGATATCTATGGTGAGCTGCTGGATTCGGCCTACCTTGGTGATCTGAACGGAATGCAGGTATATCAGCAGGGCTGGCGCCAGATATCGAACCTTGTCGACTGGCTGTGCGATCACTGGGATCAGCCTGATGAAGGGGTCTGGGAGACCCGCGGCGGGCGTAAGGATTTCACCTACGGCCGGTTCCAGACCTGGGTGGCGTTCGACCGCGCCATCCGGATCGCGCAGCACCGAGGGCGTCCGGCGAACGTGGCCCGATGGGCCGCGCAGCGCGATGCTGTCTACCAGCAGATCATGGAGCGGGGCTGGAACAGCAAGGTCGGCGCGTTCACCCAGTACTACGGCACCGACGTCCTGGACTCGGCGCTGCTGAAGATGCCGCTCGAGGGCTTCATCGCCCCCGACGATCCGATGTGGCTGTCCACCCTCGAAGCGATGGACCGTGAGCTGGTCTCCGACAGCCTGGTCTACCGGTACAACCCGGGCGCATCGCCAGATGGGCTGGCCGGCGACGAGGGCACCTTCTCGCTGTGCACGTTCTGGTACGTCGACGCGCTCGCCCGCGCCGGACGGCTGGATGATGCGCGCCTGACCTTCGAGAAGATGCACACCTATGCCAACCACCTAGGCCTGTACTCGGAGGAGATCAGCAGTACCGGGGAGCAGCTCGGCAATTTCCCGCAGGCGTTCAGCCACCTCGCCTTGATCAGTGCCGCCATCAACCTCGATTACCAGCTCGACCACGGCGGCGGCGCACCCGGACTCGTGCTGGAGCAGCCCTCGAATCACTCCGGGCGAGATGTGGAGGGGGCGTGATCTCCCTGTCATCTCGGTCCGAGTTAGGGTTGCACTATTGGCAGGTTCTGCGTCGCGGTCCGTCAAGCTGAGCCGTTAGCGGATCCCCCGAAGAGGCGGTGGGCTGTCTAGTCGATGGCACCGTTTCCGGACAGGGGTTGCGGATGATCAACAGCACGGCCGAGCGCAAGACGGCATCGTCGAGGCCGCGTAGCGACCGGGCCCGGGTTCCCATCTTGCAGTCGAAAATTACCGTGCCAGACCTGCCTCCGTGGGGCGTGCCCCGGTCCCGCATCGAAAGGCGGATCGCTCACGGTACTCAGGGGCCGCTTACGTCGATCACCGGGCCGCCCGGATCCGGCAAGACGCTGGCAGCCGCCTCGTGGGCGGCGGGGCACGATCTCGGGCCGGTCACCTGGGTCACGCTCGACGCGTTCGACAACAGGCCCGAGGTGTTCTGGTCCTATGTCGTGGCGGGGCTGCGCCAGACGGGGCTGACCGTGACCCGTGCCGCCTCTGCGCTGGCGCAGGGGGAGGCGGCAGGGCACGTCTTCCTACTTGAGATGGCCTCCGCGCTGGCCGGCTACCACCCGGCGGTGACGCTGGTACTCGACGACTTTCACGTCGTGACCGACGAGGCGGTGCTCGCCGGACTGGCTTACGTTCTGAAGAGCGCCAGGCCCGGCCTGCGGCTTGTGGTCGCGTCACGGATAGACCCCCCGCTGCCGTTGCATCAGTACCGGTTGACCGGAGACCTCACCGAGGTCCAGGCCGGCGACCTCGCGTTCAATGTTCCCGAGGTCGCCTCGCTTATGGTGCGGCATGGTCTCACGCTGCCGACTGCGCTGCTGGAATTTCTTACCGAACAGGACGAGGGCTGGGCGGCCGGATTGCGCATGGCCGCGATGTCGATGGCCGGACACTCGGACCCGGAGCGGTTCGTGAAGAACCTCATAGCGGAGGACAGCGCGGTGGCTGGGTACCTCGTAGAGGAGGTGCTCAACACCCACCCCGCCGATGTCCGGGAACTCTTGCTGTACGCGAGCATTCCCGACCAGATCAACGCCGAGATCGCGAGCGCTCTTCTCGGGCGCGGCCAGGTGGCGGGCATGCTGGAAGCCCTGGCGCGGGGAAACGGGTTCGTACAGTCCGTCGGGGACGGCTGGTACCGATTGCATACGTTGTTCCGTGCCGTCCTCCAGCAGAAGCTGCGGCATGAGAAGCCCGAGATCGTGGCCGACCTGCATCGCCGGGCGGCGCGCTGGTATCAGCAGGACGGTCAGGCCATCGAGGCCGTCCGCTGCGCGACGAAGGCCGGCCACTGGTTGCTCGCGGCGTCGATCATGGTGGACGAACTCGCCATCGGGCAGCTTATGGGGCCTGGCCACGGTGACCTGCCCGCGGACGGGTTCCGGGTGGTACCGGAGGGCGACGTCACGCCCCAGTTCCTGCTCGCCACCGCCGCGGCCGCGCTGTCCGAGTCCCGCGACCAGGCGGCCGAGGCCTCGCTCGTCGCCGCGGAGGAAATTCTCCGTCGGCTTCCCGGGGATCACGAGGTTCTCTCGCAGTTCGCGGCGTGCACGATCCGGTCCAGCCTGGCCCTCCGCCGCGGCAGTCTCGACGCTCTGGATGCCGCGACCGCCATGGCCGAGACGCTGCTGGACAAGATTCCGCGGACGCTGCTGCTACGGCGTCCTCACGGGGTCGCGCAGGTTCTGTCCTGCCGAGCCGCTGTGGAGCTCTGGTCGGGGAATCCGGGCAAGGCCGCTGATCTTTTCGCCCAGGCCGCCCGGCTACTCGAAGATGTTGTCCAAGGCCTCGAACCTGGCCATCCTGAGCTGCCGGCGCGCCGTAATGAACTAGTCGCCTGCCGCGGCTATCTCGCGCTGACCGAGGCCCTGCGGGGCCGGCTGGACTCGGCCGCGGAGATCGTCGGCTCCGGGACGGCTCTGCTCGGCAGCGGCCAGGCCGGACAACCGGATCCCGTATCGGCGCTCGCGCTCGCGTTCGTCTGCCTGGAACACGGCGAGCTGAACGCATCCCGGGTCCGGCTGAAGACCGCGGACAATGCTCTGGGCGCTTACCCTGACAAACTGGCCGGCGTGGTCGGCTGCTTGGTCGCGGCGCGGGGCAGCCTCGCCGAGGGCCGCACGCACGCCGTACTGGAAGTGATCGAGCGCACCCGCCGCGACTGGTCGCCTCCGCCGTTTCTCGACCACATGCTGACTCTCACGGAATCGCAGGCGTACGCGGCCTCCGGGGATGGCACGGCGGCCCTCGACGCGGTACGTCGTGCTGGGCCCACGTCCGTGCTGGACGCGAGGGTTACGCTCAGCCGCGCATGGCTGGCGGCTGGCGATGCGGAGCAGGCCCGGCGCACCTTGGCAGCTGTGCTGGCGATCCCGCCCGGAAAGGCACCCGAGCGAATACGGCTGGAGGCTTGGCTGGCCGATGCGCTGCTCAGCTTTGGCGCAGGCGATGAGGCGCGGGGCCGCAGGTCACTGGAGCAGGCGCTCCGGCTTGGCGAGGGGGAGCGGCGCCGGCTTCCCTTCGCGATAGAGCGGAGGTGGATGCGGCCCGCACTTGCGCGGCATCCCGATCTTGCCGCCGCGCACCGTCAGCTGCTAGGGCCCGGGCTGGTCACACCGGGCAGCACCCCCATGCAGCGGGGTGCCTCCGACGAGATGGCCCCAGTGGTCGTGGAGCGGCTCAGCGACCGGGAACGGGATGTGCTGCGCCACGTGGGCGAAATGCTCGACACGGCGGGTATCGCCGCTGAAATGTATATATCGGTCAATACCGTGAAGACCCATCTGAAGAGCATCTTCCGGAAGCTGGGGGTGGCTGACCGCCGCGAGGCGGTTCGCCGGGCGAGGCAGTTCAACCTGCTCTTACTATCACGCGATCCTGTCCTGGCCGTCAGAGCACGGTGGAATTTCACCCGCGGTGGGGGAGGTCGTCGGGATCAGTGCAGGTGGATGAGGACCAGGTCCTTGAGCATGATCATTACGATCCCCAGCCCAGCCGCGACAGAAGTCGAGAGAAGAAGCCGCCGCCCGCGCAGCCGCGCTGCCCGCCCGGCCGACCATCCGTGGACCGTCAGCAGCACGATCGCCACTACGAGGCCGACGTTGGCGGCGGTGAGGGCAGCGGCACCGGCCATGCGCGCCAGCACCAGCGCGAGCAGCGGCCCGTAGGAGGCACTGACCAAGGGCCAGGTGGCGGCCAGCATCACGCGGATACTGGCCCACGTCGGCAGTCGGCCGCCCTCGGCCTGTTCACCGAGCACCTCGGCGTACTCTTCGGCCACCCAGTACACGAGCAAGGTGATCACCACGGCGACCACCAGGGCAACTGTTGACAGCTCGCCCCCGCTGGCGGCGATGATCGCCGCAGTGACGATAGCGCCGTATATGCCGGCGGCGCGGTGCCGTCCGGAGATCCTCGCCGACGGCACGCGCTGGCGTCCATCTCCTTCCGCGATGCACATCATGGTCGCCCCTTCTAATCGGCAGCACCGTGAAGGCTAGTAACGCGCCCCCGGTCTGTGCTCACCCCGGCCGGGCTTCTTCGCCGGCCGCGCCGCCCGGCGTCCGCTATTTCACCCCCGTGCGGGGGGATGCCGTTCCGGGCGGGGCGCGGTGGGATCGGTGTGTGCCTGCGCACGAACGTGCGTCAGGCTTCAGCGAGTCCCGGTGATATGGAGGAAAAATGACATCGGCAACGATGAAAGGAACCACGGGCGCGGGCCGCGAGGAAGGCCGGGGTCTCGGCTTGGTCATCTTCGCGGCGGTCATGCTGCTAGTCGCCGGCTTCTTCAACCTGATCGACGGCATCGCCGCGATCGCGAACTCACACGTGTTCGTGACCAACGCGACCTACGTGCTCGGCGATCTGCGGGCCTGGGGCTGGGTCGCGCTGATCCTCGGCGTCCTTCAGATCCTGGCCGGTGGCGGGGTGATGGCCGGCAACCAGGTGGCGCGCTGGTTCGGCGTGGCGGTGATCGGGCTCAACGCAATCGGCCAGCTCTTCTTTATCCCCGCCTACCCGTTCTGGTCCGTGCTGGTCATCGCCATCGACGTGGTCGCGCTGTATGCGCTATGTGCCTACGGGAGTCGAGAAGACGTGACCCGCGCCTAGCAGTGCCGCACCCTGAGCGCTCCAGGCCCGGTCCAGTGGAGGACGGCGATTACCGCTAGCCCGCACACCACCGGGCCTGGTGGCACGGGTACGGAGGTGAGAACCGCTATGACCGACACGACAAAGCCCAGGGCGATGGTGCTGCCGCTGGCGCTGGCGCAGTTCATCGCCAGCTACGCCGCCACCAACATGAACGTGGCGATCAGTTCGATCGCCACGGACCTGGGCAGCACTGTGACCGGCGTCCAGACCGCGATCACGCTCTTCACGCTGACGATGGCGGCGCTGATGATCCCGGGCAGCAAGCTGACCGACATCCGGGGCCGCAAGAGGTGCTTTGTCGCGGGGCTGATCGTGTACGGCATCGGCGGTCTGCTAGCTGCGCTGTCGCAGGGACTCCCGCAGCTCATTGTGGGCTACTCGCTGCTGGAGGGCGTGGGCTCGGCGCTGATGATCCCGCCCATCTACATCCTGATCACCGTGGCCTTCCCCGACGTCAGGTCGCGAGCGAAATACTTCGGGGTGGTCAGCGGCGCCGGAGGCCTAGGGGCCGCCACGGGGCCGCTGATCGGCGGCCTGGTCACCAGCGGCATAAGCTGGCGGGCCTCGTTCGGCTTGCAGATTCTCGTGGTCGCCTGGATCACCCTGCTCGCCCGCAAAATCACCGAGCCGGCCGAGGCGGGGCCCCGGCCACACTTCGACGTCATCGGGGCGGTGCTGTCCGCCGCCGGGCTGTTCTTCCTAGTACTCGGGTTTCTGCAGTCCAGGACCTACGGCTTCCTCGTGTCACGGACGGACTTCACCATCGGGGACACGGTGATGATCCCGAAGGGGTCGATATCACCCGTGTGGCTGTTCGTGGCCATCGGCGCGGTCTTCCTGGCCTGGTTCTTCCTGCACATCCGGTCGGCCGAGCGCAAGGGCAGGGACGTGCTGCTGCGGCTGCGGCTGTTCCGCAACAAGACCTCCAACCTGGGGCTAGGGACCCAGGCCATCCAGTGGCTTATCCTGCAAGGTTCCTTCTTCGCGGTCTCGGTCTACCTCCAGGAGGTGGACCACTACAACGCGGTCCGAACCGGCCTCATGCTCACCCCCGCCACCATCGGGATCCTGGCCGCCTCCGCCGGTGCCGGCAGGTTCGCCCGGCGGCATCCGCAACGATGGCTGATCATCGCCGGCTTCCTGGTGACCACGGTCGGCATGATTGCGCTGCTTGCCCTGGTCAGGGCGCATTCAGGCATCCTGACCTGGATACCGGGGCTGCTACTGTTCGGCGCCGGGGTAGGGATCATGCTGACCTCGTTGGTCAACGTGGTCCAGTCGAGCTTCCCCGATCAGGAGCAGGGCGAGATCTCCGGCCTGTCCCGCAGCGTCTCCAACCTGGGATCGTCGCTCGGCACCGCCCTGGTGGGCTCCGTCCTGGTAGCCGTCAAGATGCCCGCGGGCAAGCCGTTCGCCGCCACCCTCATCGTCATGCTGGCCTTCGCGCTGATCGGGCTGATCATCTCCGTGTTCATTCCCCGCGCCGGAGTCATCCCAGGGCGAGCAGGTGGCACTGCCACGGCACCAGGGTCACGAACAGGCCCGAGTCGGCCAGTTCTCCGCCGTCGCGGATGAAAACGACGCCGGCCAGCAAATCCTCTAGGCGCCAGTCTCGCCCGCGTACGTCCGGCCAGGTGAGGAGGATCCGTCCCTGCGCAGGCTGGCCGGAGAGGTTGATCACCACCACGTGCCGTCCGTCGCCGTTACCGGACCAGGACCAGGCCAGGAGGTTCCGGCAGGACTGGTTGTCGGGCCAGCCGGTGGCCGACAGCGGCTGCCAGTCGCCGGACCGGACCCGATGGCTGGCCACGATGGACAGCAGCCGCCGGTACCAGGCGGCGAGTTCGCCGTCGGCAGGCTCATCAGGTCGCCGGGCCAGGAACACCGGCGGATGTACCCGGCGGCCCTCGAACTGCCCCTCGTGCCAGAGCGTCGAGCCAGGCAGCGTCGCGATGCTAACGGCGGCGGCCCGTTCGGCCGCGGAATCCATCCGCGACGCGATGCGGGGCTCGTCATGGTTCTCGAGGAAGCGCAGTAGCCGTGCCTGGTAGTTCAGGCCGGCGTGCAGATGATCTCGGACGGCGGCCGCGTCCCGCTCGATGATCCGGTCATAGAGCCGCTTGTCATAGCAGAAGTCGAATCCCTGCTGCTGGAGCTCCCACTCCATGTCCCAGTAGGCCTCGGCGATAAGCACGACCCGCGGGTGCTGCCTGCGCAGCTCGCCGAGCACGGCAGGCCAGAACTCTCCGGCCGGTGCGCGGCCCGCCCGCTCTCCCCAGGTCTTGGCGAAGACGTCGTTGATCATCAGCATGGCCATGTCGCACCGGATGCCGTCGCACTGGCTGGCGATGTCCGCCAGGGTCCGGGCCGTCGCCGCGCGCAGCACCGATGAGAACGCGTTGAGCTGGACGACGTCCGGCCAGGGCGGGAAATACGGGTCGCGGCCGTGCGCCAGCACCTGGTCCCCGGCCGCTATCCAGCCCGCCGGATCCGCGTGCAGGTCGTCTTCGGTGCCGCGCACGAAGAGCTCCGGTTCGCTGGTCACCCATGGGTGGTCCGGGGCGACGTGGTTGGGCACGTAGTCGAGCAGCAGCCGGAGGCCGCGGGCGGCCAGTGCGGCCCGCGCCACGGCGAGTCCCTCGCGGCCGCCAAACGTCTCGTCCACGATGTAACGGCGCACGCAGTACGGGGAGCCGATGACATCCTCGCGCCGCAGGTCGGGCAGTGCCTCTCGGAACGACGCCTGGAGCCCCGCGTCCGCGTCCGCCAGGGCCAGCCCGGCCGGGCTGCGCTCCCAGACGCCCATCAGCCAGAACGGCGTCGGTGCCGTGCGAGGTGATGGCATCCCAGTCGCGATCCGTCACGTCGGCCAGCGTCACTCGCCGGTCGGCCGCGCGGGACAGGCCGGCTAGCCACCCGGCCGTGTTGACCTCGTAGATGACCGGCTGGCCCGGCCACCCGGTCATCGTGCCGCCCGCGATTGCCGACGCCGGGCCGCGGCGCCGGACGTGCCGCGACCGCGGGCGACGATGCGGCCAGCATCGATGTCGCGAAAGAGCAGCGGCAGCATCCCCACGATGCCGGTCCAGCCGGTCTGGTGGCTAGCCCCGATGCCGGCTCCGTTGTCGCCGTGGAAGTATTCGTAGAACAGCAGCAGGTCCCGCCAGCCCAGGTCGTCTTGGAGGACCGGTTGTCCGCCGTGCACGGGACGGCGGCCGTCGGCGCCGGGCAGGAAGGTCCGGGTAAGCCGGTCGCTGATCTCGCGCGCAACCTGGTACAGGTTCAGCTGCCGTCCAGATCCGGACGGGCATTCGACCGTAAAGCCGTCGCCGAAGTAGACGTAAAGGTTCAGCAACGCCCGGATGAGCATCACGTTGATCGGGAACCACACCGGCCCCCGCCAGTTGGAGTTCCCGCCGAACATCCCAGAGTCGGACTCGGCAGGCAGGTAGCCGACCCGGTATTCTTGCCCGCCGAGCTTGAGGACGTACGGATGGTCGGCATGCCACCGTGACACCGAGCGGATGCCGTACGGCCCTAGGAACTCGTCCTCGTCGAGCATCCGCACGAGGATCCGGCGCAGCCGGGCCTCGTCGAACAGCGCGAACAGAACCGGGCCGGTGCCGGATGCCTGCTGCCCGTGCCCCCACAGGGCAGCCGTCACGGCGGGGTGACGGGCGAGGAACCCGGCCGCCCCTTGGACTAGGCTGGGGAACTCCGCCCGTACATCCGCGTCTACCACCGTCGCCGCCGCTAGCGGCATTAGCCCAACGATGGATCGCACCTTAAGCGGGCTGGAGCTGCCGTCGGGATACCGCAGCACGTCGTAGAAGAAGCCGTCCTGCTCGTCCCACAGGCTTATCCCGTCCGGTCCCACCCGGCTGGTCGCGGCGGCGATCCAGGCGAAGTTCTCCAGCAGCGCCTGGGCCATCTCCAGATAAGCCGGATTCTCGCGGCCTAGCTCGACGGCTATCTGCATCATGTTCTGGCAGTACAGGGCCATCCAGGCGGTCCCGTCCGCCTGGTCGATCCGGCCGCCGGTGGGCAGGGATGCGCTGCGGTCGAACACGCCGATGTTGTCCAGGCCGAGGAAGCCGCCCTGGAAGATGTTCTGGTCGTCGGCGTCCTTGCGATTGAGCCACCAACCGAAGTTCCGCATCAAGGCATGGAAGGCCGTCTCCAGGAATGAGCGGTCGCCGGCGCCCGTCATAAGCTTCTCGAGCTCGTAGATGAAGAGCGTGGCCCAGGCATGCACGGGCGGGTTGACGTCGCTGAAGTTCCATTCATAGGCCGGTATCTGGCCGTTCGGGTGCTGATAGCGGTGGGTCAGCAGCAGGCCGATCTGCTTTTTGGCGAAGGCCATGTCCACGGGAGCCAGGGCTACGGCGTGGAACGCCAGGTCCCACGCGGCGAACCACGGGTACTCCCATGTGTCGGGCATCGAGATGATGTCCTCGGCGATCAGATGCCGCCACTCGTGATTGCGCAGCCAGGCCCCGGCGGCGAGCGGATCGGCGCCGTGCTCAGCCAGCCACCGCTCAACGTCGAGCGCGTAGTACTGCTTCGACCAGAGCATCCCGGACAGCGCCTGCCGGGCGACGAGGCCTTCGCCGTCGCCGATCCCGGACAGCAGATCGGTCCAGAACTCATCGGCCTCGCCGCACCGGGCGCTCATCACCTCATCGAAGTCGGCGAACGGCGCGGGACACTCGGTGCCGGTCAGCCGCAGCCGCAACGTGGCGCTGCCCCCGGCCGGGACCGTCACCGTATAGTGCAGCGCCGCCTTGGTCCCAGCCCCGCTGGGGTCCACTGCCGAGGCGTCGCCGCCGGCCACCGCGCGATCGATGCCGTCCTTCACGTAGGGCACATCGCTGGCCGAGCCGAAAACCCGCTCGTTGTTGGTCTCGTTCCCGGTCACCAGGACGGGCACTTCCTGGTCGGCGTACAGCCACCGGGTCCCCAGCTCGTCGTGCCCGGCCCGGACGGCGCTTGAGTTCCGGCAGCCCCGGACCGCGTGCAGTGAAGGCCGGTCCGCACCGCCCGCCCACGACCACGTGTGCCGGAACCACAGCGTGGGCAGCACGTGCAGCCGAGCATCCTCCGGTCCCCGGTTATGTACGGTGACCTGCATGAGGATGTCCTCAGGCGCGGCCTTCGCGTACTCGACCAGCACGTCGAAATACCGGTTCCCGTCGAAGATCCCGGTGTCGATCAGCTCATATTCGGGATCGGTCCTTCCGCGCGCCCGGTTAACGGCGACCAGGTCCGTATAGGGAAACTCCGCCTGCGGATACTTGTAGAGCATCTTCAGGTAGGAGGAGGTCGGCGTCGCGTCGAGGTAGAAGTAACACTCCTTGACATCTTCACCGTGGTTGCCCTCGGCGTTGGTCAGGCCGAACAGCCGCTCCTTCAGGATCGGGTCACGTCCGTTCCACAGGGCCAGGGCCAGGCATAGTCGCTGCTTGTCGTCGCTGATCCCGGCCAGCCCGTCCTCTCCCCAGCGGTAGGCGCGGGACCGCGCCTGGTCGTGCGTGAACGCCGACCACGTATCGGCCCCGTCGCCCGTGTCCTCGCGTACCGTGCCCCATTGCCGCTCGCTCAGGTACGGGCCCCAGCGACTCCAGGGAGCTCCGCGGGTCTCAGCCTCGTTCAGACGCTCACGCTCCGCATTAGCCATCGCGTAATTCACTCTCCCGCCGGGACGATCGAATGGACCCCTCATCTGAGGTTCTCCTCAGCGTGCCGGGCGAGATCGGCCTAATCATCCCCCCGCCAGGGGTGATATGCCCGTCCGGCGGCCCTGGCATGGTGCTGTCATGCGGCGGACTTTCCGGTGCCGTGCCCGCGGATCATCCGCGGCGCAGGAGGCAGCGGGCGGGGGAACTAGGCGAGCATCACGACATGTCCGCTGAAGGCAACGTGCCAGCTCCGGAGCGAGAGGCGCTCAGCCTGGACGAACGGGTTGAGCTGGAGGCACTGCGTCATGAGGTGACCGAGCTGCGCGGTCGGCCCGTGCCGAAGCGCCGGCGAAGCAGCTGGAGAACTCCGGTCGCCACCGTGCTGATCGCGCTCGGCTGTCTCGTCGCCCCGATCTCCGTCCTGGGGGTATGGACAGCGAACCAGATCTCGGACACCAACCGGTACGTGACCACCATGACCCCGCTGATCCACGATCCGGCCATACAACGCGCGCTCACCGACAAAATCACGAACAAGATCATCACCGAGATCAATGTGCCTGCGCTGGCCAGCCAGACCGCGGCGCAGCTGAACCAGCGGGGACTGCCGCGGGTCGCCACGCTGCTGCGGACCTTCTCCGGGTCGATCGCCACCGCCGTGCAAGGATTCGTGCACAACTCCGTCGCGAAGATCATCACGGGTCCGGCGGTGGCCAAAGCCTGGGTGCAGGTGAACCGGGTGGGCCACCAGGCGCTTGTCGCGGCCCTTTCCGGCCGCGGCAGCAGCGCCATTGCGACCAGCAACGACCAGGTAGTCCTCAACCTGGCGCCCTTCATCAAGCTCGCACAGCAAGATCTGGCCGACCGCGGGCTCACGATCGTGAACAAGCTCCCGCCGGTCAACGTGTCGTTCGCGCTCTTCCCGTCCAGGGAACTGGTCAGGGCGCAAACCGTCTACCGTCTCATCAACGACCTCAAGATCGTGCTGCCCGTTCTCTCCTTGCTGCTGCTCGCCGTCGGTGTGTACGTCGCGCGCGGTCACCGACGGGCGCTGGTCGGCGCGGGAATGGGATTCGCCGCGTCAATGTTCGCGCTCGCCGTCGCTCTCCTGATCGTCCGCGGTCTGTACCTGAACGCGGTACCGTCCGGCGCCGTGCCCAGCGATGCCGCGGCCGCCGCCTTTGACATACTCGTCCGTTTCATCCGCCTGGCCCTGCGCACGCTGCTGGTGGTCGGCTTGGTGGTGGCCGCCGGTGCTTTCCTCACCGGGCCATCGGTGACCGCGGTCGGTATCCGCTCGTGGTTCTCCGCGGGGTTCGGCGGGATTCGCCGCAGCGTCGAGCACCTCGGCGTCTCCACCGGTCCCGTTGGCTACTGGACCTACGGCCACCGGCGCGGGCTCCGGATCGGAGCCGTCGCTCTCGCGGCCGTCGTCTTCGTCTTCTGGGGGCGCCCCACCGTGGCCGTCGTGATATGGATCGTCGCCTTGCTGCTCGTGGCGCTCGGCCTGATCGAGCTGGTCGGCCGTCCACCCGCGGGCACTGCGCGTGCGAAGCCGCAGCCGCCGACGGCCACATAACGATGCCTGGGAACCGTGGGCCTGGCCATTTACATGCCGGAGTATGAACGCCCCGATGATCTCCATCGTGCCGAATACCGCGAACCAGGTTCCGGCCAGTGTCGCGAGCACGGTGACCGAAGAGACCGGAGTGGCAGTGAGCACTATGCCGGCGATGAGGCTTACGATCCCGAAGAACACCCACCAGCCGTAGCCGTGGACCGTCCGCCCGGAAAGGCGGGAAAGACCGGAAAGAAGCCACACCAGGCCCTGAACGATCCAGGTGATGCCGATGAGCAGCCCTATAACGGCCGTCGTGAGGTCGATGTGCCGCATGAGCACCACCCCGAGCACGATGAGCAATATACCGACGACGGCGAGCCAACTGCGGTACTCCTCGCGGCGGTCGAATACCCGGATCAGGTGAACGATCCCGGACACCACGAACAGGACGCCGAGCAGTACCGCGATGACGGCGAGCGAGCCAGACGGATAGGAGGCGACGATGATCCCTAGGACCAGCGTGATCACGCCGATCAGCAGCGACATCTCCCATGTGCTGGCGACGATAGCCTTCTGCCACATAGCGGGCTGGAGCTCTGAAGAAGGCGGCTGCGCCCCCGCTTGTTCTGCGTGCATGTACCTCACCTGCCCAGGGTCACGGACCATCCAGCGGGCGGCTTGCCCGACTGACGATGCTGTCCAAATCCTCAGGCCGGAGCGGGAGCCCTGCATCACCCGCCATGGGTGCATCAGCCAGGTTCCCGTGCTAGCGACGGCAGTGGTCGGCACGTCCCCGGGGACGGTGACTTCGAACGCTGTTGTGCGCGGCGGCTGCACGATCAGTGAAAGCTGACGAGAGGACTGAGCCCTCAGTCTTCGCCACGGTAGGCGCGTAGCTCACGGCGTGCCTGGCGTCGGCTACGGCGGCGCTCTTCGCGCCGGAAGTACTGCCACTCCCGGCCCCCGCTGATACCGCCTTCGTGCGCGTAATAGTCGGTGATGCGCCAGTAGCAACCACTTGTGGGGTAGCCCACGGGCGCGCTGTCGGCGGTGATCTCGTCCGGCAGCGTGCACGGCCCGAACCGGTGATCATGCACGGGCGCACAGGTCAGCATCGGCGCGTCGGCGAGCCGCACCCACCAGGGCCGGGTCTTGTCGGTCTTGCTCATACGGTCGCCTTTCGGCTCCGTGACGCCCCTCGGTGGGGCTGTCAACAGACCGGGTGCACCGTGATCACCTCCGACTTCGCGTACGACATATCAAACAGAAAACGACGTTACCGTTCCGGGCTGGCGGTCGCAACGGCCGGAGAGCGCGCTATGTTATTGGTACGGGCGTGCTGGACGCCTCCGGGTCCGCGGGCAGGGCTAAGCTCACCAGACATGCTCAGGATGACCTTGTCGCTTGGCCACCTCCTTTCGGCCTGACCGGCGGACCGCAGGCACGGAAGAGGAGGTCGCGATGCCGGTCGTTTCCCTGCCTGAACGTCCCAGCCTTGAGCAGCTGAAGAAGCAGGCCAGGCTGCTGCAGCGCGCGGTGCGCTCCGGACACCCCAAAGCTCTCGCCCTAGTGGCGCAACACCAGCCCAACGGTGCGGCAATCGACACGTTCTCGCTGGACTCGGCGCAGTTCGTGCTGGCCCGCAGCTACGGCTTCGCCAGCTGGCCCAAGCTCCGTCAGTACCTGGCGCCCTTGGTCCTGCCGCCGGAGACCCAGGAACCCGTGCTCACTGTGGAGAACCGTTATCACGCCCGTCCGGGCTGGGCGGACGAGGCGGACATCAAACGGTGCGCCAGCGTGTACCCCGAACTGGGCGAATGGCGGCCGCTGCTGACCATGCACCACAACGGGGTCACGGTAGTCGCGTTCGGCACCGCGGCCGGGCCGCGGTTCTGCGAGCTCACGCCGACGACGATCACGCTGTCCGGGCCCGGCCACCTCCCGCCGTCACCTGGGCAGGTCACGCTGACATTCCACACCGCGTCCGGCACGATGGCCGGCGTCGTGGTGCCCGAGGTGACCAGCCTGTCACTGGAGCGGCCGACCGATCTGATGGCCAGGCAGCAGGTGGTCATCGTGGACGGGATGTTCGTGGTGCCTAACGCGTTCACCGTGACGCCTGCCGGTCTGGTGTTCCGGATCAACCACAACAGGACCGGCGACATCGTCACGGCGGATGCGCTGCCGGGCCGGGCGGTAGGCGTCGTGGACCGGCCGGCCCCACTGGCCGATCGTGAATCGCCGGCTGGACGGCGCCTGGCCGCTGCCATCGCGGCCGCCGACGCACCGCCGGTCGTCGACCCCGCCCAGTGGATGCCCGGCGTCTATCTGGAACTGACCGATGCGGAACAGGTCCAGCTGGGCCGATACGGGAACCTGCTTGGCTGGTACACCCCGAGCCAGGAGGACGGCCTGTTTGTCTTCGAATTCGGCCCCCAGCAGTGTCCGCTCGGCGAGTTCGCGGTCGTCGGCGAGACGATCGCGGCGACCAGGTTCTACTACGACTTCCGCGACAACTCCAGCGGCACCGTGGCGGTGGTCGGCCTGGTCAACGATGACCGGGTAGCGTCGATCACGTTGAGCCGCGGCGGAGAATCCGACGCCGAAGCGGCGCTCGGCGGAGGTACCTTCGCCATACCTGCCATCGTCGGCCTGAACGAAACTAGCCCCCGCACCCGTCTTACAGCCCGCGATGCGGCCGGCGATGAGCTCGAGCGGCTGCCTCACCTGTAAAATGATCGAGCGGCCGGATCCCGCGACCCGCCAGGGGAGCCCGAGAGACGGGCGGGATTCTGGGAGTTTACTGAGCCGGGCACCGTTATCCGGTTTCGCCGGATAACCTCCATTAACAGGATACGTGACCGAATCATCGCTCCAGGCTCGGGCAAACACGGCGCTTCCGGGATGCCCGACAGTCAGCGCGGTCCGTGATGTTTACTTGAGTAACGCTAATCAATCCTGGAGGACCTTGGTGGCACTGAGTCAGAGCGGGCTCGTGGCCGGCGCGCGTGGCTGGCTGCGTGGTTACGCCAACGCGCGTTTCGCCCGCTACACCAACGCGCGTTTCGTCCGGTTTATGGGAGTGTCCGCCCTGGCGCTGGCGACCAGTCTTATCTTGGTCGGGCTGTGTGCTGCCACGGGAGTAGATGCCGTCGCCGCGGCTTTGATCAGCCAGATCGGCGGGGCCATCGTCAGCTACGTGCTGAGCCGACGGGCCTGGGAGCGCAAGGGCAAGCCTGATGTGCTGCGCGAGACCATCCCGTTCTGGGTCGTCTTCGCTATTGCGACCGCCATTTCCACCGCTGCCACCAAGCTCGGCTACCGCCTAGCCGCGTGGCACCACCTGTCCGGCCTCCACAAGGTGATTGTCGTTGAGGGCATCTACCTGCTGGCCAACATCGTCACTTTCCTGATGCGCTTCGTGATCTTCCACTACATACTGTTTGCCGATAAGTCAAAGGGTGCCAAGGACGCGGCGGACGGCCTGCCCGCGCAGGGCCACCCCGAAAAGCTGGACGCGGAGGCCCCCGCAGCCGACGAGATGGCCTCCTCCTCATCCAAGACGCACGCCGCTGGCTAAAGGCCATCTGGGATAACGCGAAGCATTTTTGCAGCCCTAGGCACAAAAATGCTTCGCGTTATCCGCAGCTGAGGGAAATAATACGAAAAAACGGTCGAACGGTTGCCGCTGCGACGCGCTCGGGGGGCCTGCCGGGAGCAGGGCCGCAGGAGCAGGGCCGCGACGCGCCCGAGGGGGGAGCGCGGCTGTCGAAGGGTAACGCCGTCAGGTCGCTTCGAGCATGATGGCGCGGACCCGGTTGCTGATCAGCGCGATGGGCGGTAGCGGCTCCCGCCGGAAGTACCACGGCTTGTGCTTGCGGAGCAGCGCGTCGCCCTTGACGGTCCAGGTGAAAGAGGGCTTTCCGAGGACCTTCGCCAGCAGCGCGTCGGTGTTCGCGGGATAAGTCGCGGCGAGCCGCCGCAGCGGTGTCGGCTTGATCGAGTCGGATTCCAGGTACCCGCGCAACGCATCGGCGTACCACCGGTCACTGGCCAGCGCTGGGTTCTCGAACAGCGCGCGCAGCGTTCCGTAGCCGGGCAGGAACATCAGCCCGTCGGTCTCGTCGTACACCAGCCCCACCGAGTCGTGTTCGAAGAACGGGTCAGGCAACTGGAAGTTCACGTCTGTGCCCGGCAGCTCACCCAGCACCGGATCGATCGCGGGGGTCTGTTCCCGGCGCCACTGCTGATAGGCCTTCATCCGCTCCTGGGCGTCTCCAGGAGCGAGGATGACCTCGTCCGAGCCGAAGAACTCGATGAAGGCGGCCCGATCCCGGTGCATGTGCTCCCAGCCGAGCTTCACCTTCTCCGGGTTGTGGAACATCAGCCACGGATACTGAGCGGCCAGTTCCATCACGGACCTGCCGATCTCGTGGCCCATCTGCGAGGTGAACGCCTGCACGATGCCGGAGATCACCCAGGATTCGTCGTCGAGCGGGACCAGGCGCCCGGCCACGAACGCGATGTCGGGCCCCAGATCGGCGATGCTGCGGGTCAGGCTGGCGTACGCGGGATATTTCAGCTCATCGAGCAGGTTCACCAGGACGGTCGCGCCGCCGGAGACTCGCGCGATCTCGAAGACACCGTCCACCGGGTCTTTCCAGCGCAGCAGCAGTTCCCGGTCCGAAGCATCAAGATCCCGGCGTGACTGCAGAAACCGATCGATCACCCCGCTGCCGTCCTTGAACCGGTGCAGCATGATGAACGCGTCCACCGCGTTGACGAGCTGGGCCTCGGTCAGGCCCGCTGACCCGGCCGGTCCGGCCGCCTGCCGCAGCAACGGGGCCAGGTACTCCTCGAACCTGGGCTGCCGGGCGAAGTCGGCGAGCTCCCGCTTCAGCGCCGAACTGCGCCCCAGGAGAACTCGTACCCGATCATCGGCGGCAGTCATGCTCCAAACTTTACTGTGGTGACAGCCGACCAAGGAGGATCAGTGGAGGACGCACTCGCCATCAGGCAGGTTGTGGAGCGGTGGGCCATCGCCCGGGACTCGGGGGACTGGGACACGTTCCGCGAGCAGTGGCACGACGACGGGTACATGATGGCGACCTGGTTCCAGGGGCCGAAGGAGGACTTCATCCGGGTCAGCCAGGAGGGCTGGGAGAAGGGCGTCAGCATCCTGCACTTCACCGGCGGCTGCGTGGCCACCGTCAACGGCCCGCGCGCCATCGCGCAGACGCGGATGACGATCATGCAGCGCGCGACCGTAGATGGCTGGGAGTGCGACGTAGCCTGCACCGGCCGCTTCTACGATTTCTTTGCGCGCCAAAACGGCGATTGGCGCATCGTCCTGCGCCAGCCCATCTACGAGAAGGACCGCCTCGACCCGGTTGACCCCGCCGCGGACCTGCGGCTCGATCCGGAGCTGCTGGCGGCCTTCCCCGAGGGCTACCGGCACCTCGCGTATCTGCAGACCAGGATCGGGTACCCGGTCAAGAAGGACATGCCCGGGCTGCGTGGCCCCGAGGTGGAGCGGCTGTACGCACGGGGTGCCGCGTGGCTCGCGGGACAGCCAGTCGCGCCGTTATGGCCTAATTACTGCACTCGCCCCGGGTGTCGTAGTCGGCCTGCGCACCCGAGATCTCGACGGCGTGGTCGCCGGCCCAGGCGATGAGCTGCCCGATGATGTCCAGCAACGACATGCCCAGCGGCGTCAGCGCGTAGTCGACCCGGGGCGGTATCACGGGGTGCATGGTGCGGGTCACGATGCCATCGCGTTCCAGCCCGCGCAGGGTCACGGTGAGCATCCGGGCGGTGATGCCGTCGATGCCGCGCAGCAGTTCGGAAAAGCGCAACGGACCGTCGCCGAGCCGTCCGACCGCGTAGATGGCCCACTTATCGCCGATTCGGCTGAGGATCTCGCGATGCTGACAGACGACCGGCGGCGCGGCAGCCGGATCGTCGGCCATTGAGGTCATATACCTAGGTTACAGATGAAACACCCCTACCGGCAGTACTTGACGCGTCAAGTATCTGCCGGTTACGATAGAGAACTAACGCACGATCAGGAAGCAGCCCCACTTCTAACTGGAGGAATGATGGCCACGGAGATTCCCGGCTACGTCGCCGGTACCTGGACGATTGACCCCGTGCACTCGGAGGTCTCGTTCGTCGTCCGGCACATGATGGTGAGCAAGGTACGCGGACGGTTCGACACGTTCGAGGGCACCTTCACGACCGGTGAGAACCCGCTGGAGTCCACGGTCAACGCGTCGATCGACCTGTCGTCGGTGAACACCGGCAACGAGCAGCGCGACGGGCACATCCGCAGCGCCGACTTCTTCGAGGTGGACAAGCACGCGCAGATGACCTTCAAGTCCACCGGGGTCCGCTCCGACGGCGAGGACGGCTTCCTGCTCGACGGTGACCTGACCATCAAGGATGTCACCAAGCCGATCAGCCTGCAGCTTGAGATCAACGGCTTCGGCCCGGACTCTTACGGCGGCACCCGGTCCGGGTTCTCCGCCCAGGGCGAGATCAACCGGATGGACTTCGGCGTGAGCTTCAACGGCCCGATCCCGGGTGTCCCCGGCGGTGTCGCGGTCAGCGATAGGGTACAGATCGCCCTGGAGATCGAGGCCATCCTTAAGACTGACTGAGCCTTAAGACGGACTAATCCCGTGCTTGGTGAGGTAGTCGAGGTAAAGGGGGCGGAGCGCATCCGCCTCCTTGCCCTCACCGGTACCGAGGGCGTCCGCGATCATCGCCGACATCTTCGTCAGGTCGTTGGTGACTTCACCCTCGTTCCCCTCCAGCGCCTCGGCCGCCGGAATGGACCGCAGCAGCTGCCACAGGAAGCGGACGTCGCCGTGCTTCAGCGCCCGCTTAATCGCCCGGTCGTGCAGCTCGTGCGAGGACAGGGACTCAAGATCTGTTTCCACGACCTGGACTCTACAACCTGACCGCGCGGAACGCGGCCGTGACCATCGGCATGGTGAATTCGCCCGCCGACGTCTCCGGGTGAGTCTCCAGGAAGACCTGGACCGCCGACAGCACGCGCTCGCGGTCCGCGGATTCCATCATGAGCAGCCGGGAGTGCGTCGCGACCGTGGCGGTCAGCGAAGCGGCGGTGCGGCGCTGGCCGTGCGGGAACTCGGCCCGCTCTAGATCGCCGAACAGGCCAGGCAGCGACGGCGTGACGAAATGCGACTCATGGTCGCCGGAGAGCCACTGGGACATCGTCGCGCCGCCGGTGTCCTCGGCGGCCGCCTCGAGCCCCGCCACCCACGGCACCCGGTCGTCGTCGAAGTTCCACATCGCGCCGATCGTTCCCCCGGGCACGAGTACCCGCGTGATCTCCGGTCCCGCCTGCTCCATATCGAACCAGTGCATCGCCTGGCCGGCCACAACGGCGTCCACGCTGTTATTAGGCAGCGGGATGTCCTCGGCCTGGCCGGACAGTGCCCTGACCGAGGGCAGGTTGGACTGGAGTTCGGCGAGCATCTGCTCGTCTGGTTCGACGGCGGTCACATCAAGGCCGAGGCCGGCCAGGACCCGGGTGAGCTTCCCGGTCCCGGCGGCCAGGTCAAGCACCCTCGGCCCGGGCGCGAGTTCAACCGCCCAGCGCACCGCCGCCTCCGGATAATCCGGCCGGTGTTCGTCATACGCCGCCGCGGCGGCGCCGAAGGAATACGCGTGCGTGTCACGTTCGTCCGGGTTCATGGTGTCCAGATTAGTAACGCAGCGACGCCGCGACCCGGTGGGAGTCCTCCAGCGAGCCGTCCGGTACGAAGATCACTTCGCCGCCGCCGTCGAGCACCGCGTCCATGATCGTGTCGATCGCGTCGTCGACCTGGTCACCGCCCAGGTCACCCGGCGGCAGCAGGTGGCCATCGGACTCGCGAGCCGGCGCCAGGTACCCCTCCTCGGCGATCAGCTCGCGGATCTGCCCGGCCGCCGCGAGGTCCCATACCTGGGTGAGCCCGCTGGCGAACAGCCGCTCGGACCTCGCGGTCTCGAGCTGGCTGATCGCCTCGCGCTGCCGGCGTTTCCCGCTCCTCGATCAGGACCGGGGCGATGATGGCGGCCAGCTCCGGTGCGCTCGTGTCACCGAAGCTGCCCTCGGCCGAACCGATGAACTGGCCCTTGACCGCGGCCGGCGCGAGCTGCTCGAAGTAGGACAGGTAGCGCGGCGCGCCGGTGACCACGAGCGGACGCCCGTCGTCGGCCAGCACGGTAACCATCTCACCGAAGATGTGCCGGAACTCTGCTAGCCCGGGGGGACGACCCCCCGGAACCCCCCGAGATTGCTCCCGCCGGTCATTCCTGATCTGCTCGGCGTGCCGCGCGCGCGGCACCGGGCCGCGGTGGCTGGAAACACTGGCGTCGGGCAGGCTATCGGCGTACATCATCGGGAAGCCCACGGCGTTGGACTGGGTCAGCTGCTCGCCGACACCGCTCCACAGCCGGGTCGGCTGCTCGGACAGCACGAGCACCCAGTAATTCCACACGTGCCCCTGCGCGGCCACCAGATCCCTGGTGGCGAACGACTGCCCGATCGCGACCCGCGGCTGCGGATGCACATACGGGACCACGAACGAGTGGTGCTCGCCACCGGGCGCGGCGAACAGCACCAGAGCCTCGGCCGCGTGGCTGCGGTCGACGCTGGTCGCGGCGGCTTCCAGCGAGCTTGTCACCTCGGCGGCGATGCCGTGCGGCAGGTTCGCGTTATGCAGCCGGGTGCTGGCCTCTTCGAGCAGGTTCCGCAGCAGCACCGGGTCCTGCTTGTTGTCCGGGTAGGTGCGGTGGGTGGGCATGATCAGCGACACCGTGGGGAACTCGCGGGTCGCCCGCAGCGACGCTAGATCGCGCTGGTTCAGTTCAGCCGTGAGCATGGTGGCCTCAGACGTGTGCGGGACGGTGGGCGGTCGCCGACTGCGCCGCGGACCGCAACTGGAAGGCGGAGACGATCTCCATGATGCCGAAGACCAGCAGCCAGCAGCCGAGCACGATCGCCAGCGTGAGCAGCGAGATGCCGGGGTCAGCCAGCACGATGATGCCGGCGACCACGCTGAGCACGCCCATCGCGATGGTCCAGCCGCGCCCCGGCAGGCCCTTGCCCTCGGTCGCCGCGGTGAAGATCTCGACGGTGCCGTTGATGATCCAGAAGATGCCGAGCAGCACGGCGAGCGCCAGCAGCGTCAGGCCAGCGTGCCGGATCGCCCATAGCCCCACGATCAGCGACAGCACGCCGAGGATCGCGAACAGCGCGCGCATCCCGCCGGACAGGAAGCTGTAGACGAAGGCCGCGACGAACCGGTAGATACCGAAAATCACCAGCTGGCAGCCGAACAGGACGGCGATCACCAGCAGCGTCTCCGCGGGCCAGGCCAGCACGGCGATGGCGGCGAGTATCGTGACGACACCGAAGCCAAGTACCCAACCCCAGTGCCGGCCGACCATTCTGGTCACCTCGGCTTCGACCTGCTCCGACATGTGAATCCCCCCGTCATCTCATGTACAGGGGGTAGTTACCCACAGTAATGTTACGTTTAACGCGGCTACTTAGGATTATCCATAACGACGCGTGGTACCCCTTTACTGTGCCTGCCTCGACCTACCGGTTGCAGCTAACTCCTGAATTCGATTTCAGTGCAGTAGCTGCTCAATCGGACTATTTTGCCGCACTCGGACTAACCCACGTTTACCTGTCGCCGATCCTGCAAGCGGCGCCCGGGTCCACCCATGGATACGACGTGGTGGATCACTCCCGGGTGTCGGCCGCGCTGGGCGGGGAGGACGGGTTCCGCGCGATGGCGGACAGGCTGCGCTCAGCCGGGCTCGGCATCGTCGTCGACATCGTGCCGAACCATATGGCCATTCCCGCGCCGGAATCGCTGAACCGCCAGCTGTGGTCCGTGCTGAGCGAGGGACAGTCCTCGCCGTACGCCCGCTGGTTCGACGTGGACTGGACCCAGCATGATGGCCGGCTGCTGCTGCCGATCCTCGGCAGCGCCTCACTGGACGGGGTCGCCGTCTCCGGCGACCGTGTTTCTTACGGGGACCACGTGCTGCCGGTCCGCGAGGGAACGTCGGGCCTGCCGCTGCCAGAACTGCTCGACGCGCAGCACTACAAGCTCGCGTTCTGGAAGGACGCCGCCACCGAGCTGAACTACCGGCGGTTCTTCGACATCACCACGCTGATCGCGCTGCGCATGGAGGACACCGAGGTGTTCGACCAGACGCACGAGGTCATCATCCGGCTGGTGCGCGACGGACTTATCGAGGGGTTGCGGGTCGACCACGTGGACGGCCTCGCCGATCCGAGCGGCTACCTGCGGCGGCTCACGGAGGTGACCGGGGGAGCATGGGTGGTCACCGAGAAAATCCTCGCCGCGGGCGAGGTACTGCCGGCCGACTGGGCCTGCGCGGGCACCACTGGGTACGACGCGGTCGCCTTCACCGGCGGGCTGTTGACCGATCCGGCGGGCGCCGAGCCACTGACCCTCGGCTACGCGAAGTTCACCGGGGAGAAGCGCGGGTTCACCGAGGTCGCCCGGGAGGCGAAACACGCCCAGGCGACCGGCCCGTTCGCACCCGACCTGTCCCGGGTAGTGCGGTCGCTGAAGACCGACGCGCCACCGGAGGACCTGGCGGCGGTCGTCGCCGAACTCGCGACCTGCCTGCGGGTATACCGGGCGTACGCGGCGGCGGGCACCGACCCCTCGCCGGACGCGGTCCGCGAGCTGCACGGGGCGGCCGGCGCCGCGCGGGACCGGCTTCCCGCCCGGCTGCACCCGACTGTGCAACTGGTCCTCGATGAGGTGCTCGCCGAGGGAGACATCCGGTTCCAGCAGTACACCGTGCCGGTGGAGGCCAAGGGGGTGGAAGACACCGCGTTCTACCGCTGGTTCCGGCTGGTCGCGCTGAACGAGGTGGGCTGCGACCCCGGCGTCTTCGGCCTGACCCAGGCGGATTTCCACGCCACGGCGGCCCGGCTAGCCAGGGACTGGCCAGCCACGATGACCACGCTGTCCACCCACGACACCAAACGCGCCGAGGACGTTCGGGCCAGGCTCACGGTGCTCGCCGAGCGGCCCAGCGACTGGGCGGCCGCGGTGGCTGACTGGCACGGGCTGTTGCGCGATCACAAGGTCGACCCGGCCGTCGAGTACCTGATCTGGCAGACCCTCGTCGGCGCGTGGCCGATCAGCGCGCAGCGGCTCCGCGACTACCTGACGAAGGCGATGCGCGAGGCCAAGACCCACACCACCTGGACCGACCAGGACCCGGCCTACGAGGACGCCGTGCTCACGTTCGCCGAGGTCGCACGGGTAACCGCCCCGGTCGGGGATTTCGTCGCGGAGATCGCACCGGATGCCCGGGTGAACTCGCTAGCCGCCAAGCTCATCCAGCTGACAATGCCCGGCGTGCCCGACGTCTACCAGGGGTGCGAGCTGGCCAGTTACGCGCTCGTCGACCCGGACAACCGGCGCCCGGTGGACTACGCGGAGCGGCGCGATCTGCTCGAGGAACTGGACTCCGGCGGCGTCCCGTCCGGGCTTGACGAGGAAAAGCTGCTAGTCACCTCGCGTGCGTTGCGGCTGCGCCGGGACCATCCCGAGTGGTTCACCGGGTCGTATGAACCGGTCGAGGTGAACGGGGCCGCGCGGGAGTGCGTCACATCGTTCTGCCGAGGGGGAGAAGCCGTGGTGGTGGCGGGACGGCTGCCGGCGACGTTGCGGGCGTACGGCGGGTGGGGTGGCACTCAGTTGCGGTTGCCGGAGGGTGACTGGCGCGACGTGCTGACCGGGGACAGGTACGAGGGGCTGCCGGCGCTCCGGCTGCCGGTTGCGCTGCTGGTGCGGGCATGAGGGTGTGGGCGCCGGACGCGCAGCGCGTCGAGGTGTCGGTCGGCGGTGAACTGTTCCCGATGTCCGGGTCAGCTTCGGGGTGGTGGTCCACGGACGTCGTTGTCACTGGCGATTACGCTTTCCGGCTGGACGGCGGCGAGCCGCTGCCGGATCCGCGCTCGCTGTGGCAGCCTTCCGGCGTGGCCGGGCCGAGCCGGGTGTATGACCACGCGGCGTTCGAGTGGACCGATCACGGCTGGCGCGGCGTCCCGCTGCGCGGCTCGGTGATCTACGAGATGCACACCGGGACGTTCACTCCCGACGGCACCTTCGACGCCGCCATCGACCGTCTCGGGCACCTGGTTGACCTGGGAGTGAACGTGGTCGAGGTGATGCCGGTGGCCGCCTTCCCCGGGCGCTGGGGATGGGGCTACGACGGGGTGTGCCTATGGGCGGTGCACGACCCCTACGGCGGGCCTGACGGGCTCAAGCGGCTGGTCGACGCGTGCCACGCCCGGGGCGTCGGGGTGCTGCTCGACGTCGTTTACAACCACGTCGGCCCGGGGACCAGGCTCGCGTCGTTCGGGCCGTATTTCACGAACGCGCACACCACGCCGTGGGGTCCGGCGGTGAACCTCGACCAGCCGGGCTCGGACGAGGTCCGGGCCTTCATTGTCGAGAACGCGCTGATGTGGCTGCGGGATTACCATTTCGACGGGCTGCGGCTGGACGCGGTGCACGCGCTCGAGGATCACCGCGCGACGCACATCCTCGAGGAACTCGCGGTGGCGGTTTCTGGTCTGTCGGCGGCTACGGGTCGTTCGCTGACGCTGATCGCGGAATCCGACCTGAACGACACACGGCTGGTCAGCTCGCGTGAGGCCGGCGGGTATGGTCTCGACGCGCAGTGGGACGACGATTTCCATCACGCGGTACACGTGGCCGTCACCGGTGAGACGGTGGGATACTACGCCGACTTCGACTCGATGGCGGCGCTGGCCAAGGTGGCTTCCCGGGTCTTCTACCACGACGGCATCTGGTCGTCGTTCCGCGGCCGGTCGCACGGCCGGCCGGTGGACCGGCTGCTTGTGGGGGCGAACCGGTTCCTGGCTTATGACCAGGATCACGATCAGGTCGGCAACCGGGCGGCGGGGGACAGGCTGCTACCTGAGCAGCTGCGGGTCGCCGCCGGGCTGGTGCTGACCTCGCCGTACACGCCGATGCTGTTCATGGGGGAGGAGTGGGGCGCGTCCACGCCGTGGCAGTACTTCAGCGACCACACCGACCCCGAGCTGGCGGCGGCGGTGTCTCACGGACGGCGATCAGAGTTCGGCGCGTATGGGTGGGACCCCTCGCAGGTGCCCGACCCGCAGGATCCGCAGACGTTCCTGCGGTCCAAGCTTTCCTGGTCCGAGCTGGACGCGTCGCCGCACAAGGAGCTGCTGGCCTGGTACCGGGAACTGCTCGCGCTGCGCCGGTCCGAGCCGTCGCTCACCGATCCGCGGCTGTCGCTGATTGACGTCGCGTTCGACGAGACGGACCGGTGGGTCGTGGTGACCCGGGGGCCGCTGCGGGTGGCCGCCCACTTCGGGACCGCGCCAGCGACGGTGCCACTGGGAGCGGTTGGCACTTCGGTGCTCGCCGCCTCCGATCCCGGCGTCGTTTCGGTGCTCGCCGCCTCCGATCCCGGCATCGCGCTCTCCGGTCCGTCGCTGACAATGCCCCCGATGACCTTCGCCGTCGTCCGCGTGTAACTGCGCCGCGGCATTGGCAGGCCATTCGACCGTTTTATCGGCATATATCCGTAAGCTCTGGATAACCCGAAGCATTTTTGTACGCCCAGAGGCTGTCGCATGACTCGCGAAGTTCCGGGTCGCTCAGGGCTTCAACAGCATCGATGTGGCGCTGGTGCTGTCCTGGCGGCATGGATACGGCATCGATGTCGTTGGCTCGCGCTGCGGCGGGCGCCTGATCGCCGCAGGCGCGTCAGGCAGTGTCCCGGGCCAGCGTCCGTGCCGCTGCGGCTGGCCGGTTTGATGGGGTATCACCCGGTTGCGGCGGCCGTTGCCGGCGCCCCTGGCTCCGGGGGATTGTGGTGGGTGCTGCACTACCCGGCAAAGAGCCTTGGTAATGCAGCACCCACCACAATCGTCGGGTCGGGCGGTGAGGGGAAATGGCGTTTATGTTCGGTTTGCGGACCTCCGGAGAGTCCACGGCGACGCTTTCCTGCGGGCACTTGCAACAAACGAGGGAATTCCTTGCCATGCGAGGGGTGGCGAGATGTGGGATATATGGAGAATCGCCCTGGTTTAGCAGCCTTGACGCTGACCCGGCAGCAGTCGCGCGACAGCCTCCCCATGTGCAAAAATCCTTCGCGCTATTTCAAGAGAACGCTTGGGCATGGTCGCTATTCTCTTGCGTATGACCGAACTTCACGCGATCTCTGCCGATGGCACGCCCGTTACCGCTCTGGTCGAGGGCGACGGCCCGACCGTGCTGATCGTCCACCCCGGCGGCGGCGACGCGTCGGCTTGGAGTTCGGTCTCCGGGCTGCTGGCCAAGGACTACCGGACCGTCAGGATCCAGCGGCGCATCTACGCCCCGGGCGCGAGCCTGCCGCCCGACCACTCCATGGCGGTCGAGGCCGCTGACATCCTCGCGATCCTCGGCCTGCTCGACCAGCCGGTCCTGCTCGTCGGGCATTCCTCGGGCGCCGTGGCCGCATTGGAGGCCGCGCTGCTCGCGCCCTCGAGCTTCGCGGGGATCGTCGTCTACGAACCCCCGATGCCCACTCGGACACTGGTCAGCGGCGAGGCCGGGAAGCGAGCCCGGGCGGCGTTCGACGGGGGCGACGCCGTCGAGGCGATGCGCATTCACCTGCGGGACGTCGTAGGAATGCCCGGTGCTCAGGTCGATGCGATGCTGGCGGATCCGGGCGCGCGGTCCGTGTTCGTCGCGGTCGCCGGACCCCAGCTCACCGACGGTGAAGCTGTCGACCGGCTCGGCGTGGGCATCGAGCGCTTCGCGACGCTCGAAGTGCCCATCACCGTCCTCGAGGGCGATAGCAGCCCAGCTCACCTGCGTGAACGCGCAGCGGATCTGGTGTCAGTGCTGCCGGACTCGCGGCTGGTCACGCTTCCCGGCCAAGGCCACATCGCGCACCTGACAGCCCCCAACCTGCTGGCCGACGCCGTGCGTGACACCGCCCGCTCGGCCTTCGGCTGATCGGAACTCGAAGAAGTCGCGAAACGACTCCGATCGCACGCCACAGGCGCCTCGAATGTCGGACCCCTTGAGTACGGTCACGGTATGCGAGTGGGCGTGTACGTTGATGGATTCAATCTCTACTATGCGGGCCGAAAGTTGTGCGGGCGCGGTGCCCCGGGCTGGCGGTGGCTTGATATCCGCTCGCTTGCGGCAGCCCTCGTAGCCGAGCACGCGGTGCAGTGGCAAGGCGCGGTCGTCGAGCGTGTGATCTACTGCACCGCAAGGATCGACGCGGCCACCAATCCTGATGGCGCGGTGGAGCAGGACGTGTATCTCAAATCATTGAAGGCCAGCGGGAGCGTCGATCACATCGAATTCGGAAACTACATCGCGAAGGTTATCAAGCGACCTCTTGCGACCGAGGGTGTCCGTGGGAGTGCTCCCGTGATAACGCACCCGTCGTGGTCGATTGAGATCGCTGGACTTTTTCAGCACCAATTGCCGAGTCGGGTTGACCGGTACCAGTGCCCCGTCAGCTGGTAGGTTGCCAGCCGATCGGATCGTAATGTATTCTTCGTTCATACCCGCCCGGCCCCTTGTGGGCCGGGTTTATTCGTTCGCGGTCAGGTGACGGCGCTCGGCCGGGCTTGCGATGGCGGGTAGCCGTAGCTTTCCCGGAAGACCCGGCTGAAGTGGGCGGCATCCACAAAACACCAATGAGCGGCCAGGGCAGCGATGCTGCGGTGCATCAGCGCGGGGTTTTCCAGGTCCCGGTGCGCGCCTTTCAGCCGTTCGTGCCGGATGTAGCCGCTGACCGACCATTGCTGGCCGTGGAAAAGGCGATCCAGCGTCCGCGGCGACATGTTGTGGGCGACGGCGATGGTGGTGCGTGACAGCCGTGGGTCGTGCACGTTGGCCTGGATGTAGCCCATTACGTGCTCGCGTAGCGCGCCGGCCTCGTCAGCGGCGGCGTCACCATCGCCGCTGAGGGCGCAGCCGAGCAGGCAGACGCCAGCGTCCGCGAGCTTGCCCGTCACCTCCGGGTCCGCCGTGCTTACCTGGTCCACGGCCGCCGTGATGAACTGCGACAGCAGCATGCCCAGGACCTTGGCCGGCGGAATAGACCCGTTCCATGGCGCCACGCAGGCTCGCACCAGCTAGACCCGCCTGGTCACGGCGGACAGCCATGACGGCGCAGGTCCACCCTCCCTCTAGGCGCAGCGCGTACGGGCGCCCGGTGTCGTAGACGGCGAGATGGCCGGGGTTGAGGACGATCTCACGGTCGTCCTGGTGCACGGTCGCGCGTCCCCGAAGCTGGACACAGACCTTGAGGAAGTCGGCGGGTGACTGCCGCACGGCGCTGGTCGTGCGCTGGACGACCTGTGGAGTTCCGGAGACGGTGAAGATCCCGACCGTATCCAGCGCGATTCCCCGCAGCGTCCCCTCGGGGGCGGCGGCGGGTTCGAGCGGCTCTGGCACGAGATCGGAGAATGCCGCGCCGAGGTTGACCCGCCACACTTCGGGTTCGTCGTATGTATTCAGTTCACGATCCATAGCCCTCCAACGGCGGCGGGCCAGCTGGCATGTCTTGAACAGGCAAAACCTCTGACGCAAACAGTCAACGCCCCTATTGCTAGTTCGACAAGAGTTTGTCTCATATGTAGGTAGCTGGCGAGGGAGGCAGCAGATGACCGAGGTCCTCGATGACCTGGACTGGCAGGGCAAGATCTTCAGTGGCGGATGGGTCGACCGCTCGCGGCGGTGAGCTGGAGTCCGTCGAACCCGCTACCGGCGAGGTGCTCGCCCGGGTGGGCCTGGCGAACGCCGCCGACATCGACGCGGCCGCGGCGGCCGCTCAGCGGGCACAGCCCGGATGGGCGGCGCTGCCCGGCCCGCAGCGCGCGGCGCTGATGCGCCGCGCGGCCGCGTGTTCTGGAGGACAACCGGGCCGAGTTCGAGCGCTGGCTGGTCCGCGAGGGCGGCGCCGTGCCCGGCAAGGCCGCCTTCGAGGTCGATCTGGTGCTCGGGGAACTGTGGGAGGCGGCCGCGCTGCCCACCCAGCCCTGGGGCCATCTGCTGCCGACGAGCGAGGCCGGGCGGCAGAGCATCGCCCGGCGCGTCCCGCTCGGCGTCGTCGGCGTGATCAGCCCGTGGAACTTCCCGCAGATCCTGTCCGTCCGGGCCGTCGCCCCGGCGCTCGCGCTCGGCAACGCGGTCGTGCTCAAGCCTGACGTGCAGACCGCGGTCTCCGGCGGCGTGCTGATCGCCCGGCTGTTCGAGCTGGCCGGGCTGCCCGACGGCGTGCTGCACGTGCTGCCCGGCGACGCCGAGCCGGGCGCCGCGCTGGCCGAGAATCCCGGACGTGGCGATGATCTCGTTCACCGGCTCCACCGCCGTCGGCCGCCTGGTCGGTGAGGCCGCCGGGCGCACGCTGAAGCGGGTCAGCCTGGAACTCGGCGGCAACAACGCGCTGATCGTCCTCGACGACGCCGACCTGGACGTGGCCAGCTCGGCCGGAGCCTGGGGCGCGTTCCTGCACCAGGGCCAGGTCTGCATGACCGCCGGCCGGCACATCGTCCTGGAAGTCGGTCGCCGACGAGTACCTCGAGCGGCTGGCCAAGCGGGCCGAGAACCTGCCGGTCGGCGACCCCTACACCGATCAGGTCGCGCTCGGCCCGCTCATCAACGAGCGGCAGCTGGCCAACGTGGACCGCATCGTCAGCGAGACCGTCGGCGCGGGCGCCACGCTGCGCGCCGGGCGGCACGCCACGACGGGCTGTTCTACCGGCCGACCGTGCTCGGCGGACGTCACGCCGCTCGATGGCCGCGTTCCGGGAGGAGATCTTCGGGCCGGTCGCGCCGGTCATCGTGGTCAAGGACGCCGACGAGGCCGTCCGGGTCGCCAACGACACCGAGTACGGGCTGGTCGCCGCCATCCAGACCGGCTCCGTCGAGCGCGGTCTCGAGGTCGCCGACCAGCTGCGCACCGGCATCGTCCACGTCAACGACCAGACGCTGAACAACGACGCGTTCGCGCCGTTCGGCGGCACCGGGCGCGTCCGGCAACGGCAGCCGTTTCGGCTCGCAGAGCAGCTGGGACGAGTTCACCCAGTGGCAGTGGGTCACGTCCCGGCCGCAGGCCCACGGCTTCCCGTTCTAAGCCAGGAGGAAAATATGAAGACACAGGCGGCGATCTTGTGGGAGCGCGGTGGCCCGTGGAGCGTTGAGGAGATCGACCTGGACCCGCCGAAGGCGGGAGAGGTTCTCGTCGAACTCGGCGGCAGCGGGTTGTGCCACTCCGACGAGCACGTGCTCACCGGCGACTTGCCCTGGCCACTGCCGATGATCGGCGGCCACGAAGGTGCGGGCATCGTCCTGGAGACTGGGCCGGGCATCACCACGCTGCAGCCCGGCGACCGGGTGATCTTCGGCTTCATTCCCGCCTGCGGGCGGTGCCAGGCGTGCTCGTCGGGCATGCAGAATCTGTGCGAGCTCGGCCAGTACCTCGGCGACGGCAAGCAGATCTCCGACCACACCGCCCGCCATCACGCCCGTGGCCAGGACCTCGGCCTGATGTGCCTGCTGGGCACCTTCGCCCAGCACACCGTGGTCAGCGAGACCAACTGCATCAAGATCGACGACGACATCCCGCTGAGCCGGGCCTGCCTGCTCGGCTGCGGCGTGGTCACCGGCTGGGGCTCGGCGGTCAACGCGGGCGGGGTCCGGGCCGGCGACACCGTCGTCGTGGTCGGCGTCGGCGGGATCGGTATCAACGCCGTTCAGGGGGCCAAGCTGGCGGGTGCCGAACACCTGATCGCCGTGGATCCGGTCCAGTTCAAGCGGGACAAAGCCCTTGAGTTCGGGGCCACGCATACCGCCGCCAGCAGCGAAGATGCCCTGGCCCTGGTGACCGAGCTGACCCAGGGCCGCGGCGCCAACGTGGTCATCAACACGATGGGCCTGGGCACCGGCGAGCAGATCGGCAAGAGCCTGGCCATGACGGGCAAGCGCGGCACCGTCGTGGTTACCAACCTGCACGACGCCGTCGAGACCACCGTGGCGATGTCCGCGCTGGACCTGGTGCTCATGGAGAAGCGGGTTGTGGGCTCCTTGTTCGGAACGGCCAACCCGCGCCGGGACATCCCGAAGATGCTCGACCTCTATCACAACGGAGCACTCAAGCTAGACGAGCTGGCCACCCAGACCTACAAACTCGAGGACATCAACATCGGCTACCAGGACATGCGGGAGGGACGGAACCTCCGCGGCGTCATCGCTTTCTGATCTCCACAAGCCGGATCCGCGGCACCGTTCCTCGTGAGTGCTGCACTACCCAGATTCTTCGCTGGTTGGTGCAGCACTCACCATCAACGGGGCAGCACTCGGCTGATCACATCAGCAACACTGAGACCACTAGAACCATGAACATCAGCAGTGTCGGCTACTCAGGCGCCGGTGCCCATAACTGCGCCCCGCTGACATGGAAGACCCCCGGATACGGTCGGGGGTCCGTACCCGGGGGTCGCTTGCGAAGGAGCCGGCTGAGGCGGCGCTGGTCCCTAATCTCCGATTAGAGCCTCCCGCGACCACCTGAAACCGTGACATGGGTACCCCCTCAGGCCTGAATCCTGCTTTGTATGACGCACGAGCATCGTGTCCGGAGCACTTGATAAGGCAGCAAAATCCGTAGCTTCCGCAAGACTCGACGGGGACGCGCGGCGCTCGAGGCCCGCCCGGGGTCGCGAGAGTGCCTGACCCGCGCCGCGGCGGGGCGGGGTCCTCAGGAGAAACGGCCCCGAATTTCGCTGTATGTGAACAGGAAATGAGAGCATCTGTCATATGGAAACAAGTTGTCACCGTGTACAGGTGCATAAATCAATGTTTGCTCCAACGTAGATCGCGGGACATTCATCAGAAAATGGACAGAGCATTGCATATGCCATGAAACTAGAATGTCAGTGGCTCATGGCATAGTTACCGCCATGGCCGAACTCCGACACGAAGCCGTCGCGCAACTCTTCCGCCTGAAGCGGAGCCCCGGCTCCGAACGTCTTACACTAGAGTCCTGTGGTTCCTCGCCGAACCGGAGGTCAGAAGGGACATGGAAGACGATATGACGCTCGCTGATCTTCGCGTGCCGTTCCTCGACGACCCCGTTGAGGCGGCAATCGCCAGGGGCAGAACCGAGGGCAGGACTGAAGGCAGGACTGAGGGCAGGGCCGAGGGCAGGGCCGAGGGGGAGGTCGCCATGCTGCTGCATATCATCACGGCCCGCGGCATCACGCTCTCCGAGACCGATCGCGACCTTGTGGAGTCCTGCGCGGACCGCACTCAGCTCGAATACTGGGCCGACCGCGCCCTGCAGGCAAAAACCGCAGAGGATATCTTCCGCCCCCGTTGATCCGCGGCAGGCGCGAGAGCTTATTTGGTGGCGCTAGGGGCGCCACGCAACCCCAGCGATGTCCCATCGCTGGCGCTAAAGCGCTATCGATGTCCCATCGCTGGGGTTGCAGAAGCCGCCGCCGCATGGGCCTGGTCCACCTGGCGGCGACCTCATCCCGGTCACGCTCGGCGAGGTCCGCCGTCTCCTGGCGGCGCACTCGCCAGCACCTAGCCGCGTGATCTTCGTCGGCTTCCAGTCGCGCTATGGGATTCGTCAGATATTTGTTGACATGCATTCGGCCGAGCTGTTTAATCAGGGTGACATTGGTGTCTAAATGATCTAAACAGTGCAAAGCGGACAGCGGCAAATTCGTCTCCTGTTAACCGGTGTGGTTCATGGGTTGGATGTCGTCACTGGGCGCGGCAACAGTACGTAACTGTCGCTAATCCTTCGAGGCTAAGAGTCCGCTTCGCCGTGTTCTGATCCGGCGCGGGCCTGATACGGAGAAAGCCCGTGGCACGAAACCCCAGGATCCGCCGGTTTATTTGGCGGTGCTATCGCACGCTGATCGTGATGACGGGCCCCGTGGGAACTGTCTGCGGAGCTGACACCAACGCATGGAGTGGACAGCCATGACAGTGCCTCGTCGTCACGTCCTGCGGGCCGGTCTCGCCGTCGCCGGCGCCGCTGCCACCGCCGGGCTGACCTCCCTGGCGTTCGCTCCGAAGGCCGCGGCGGCATCGTCGAACGTCTCGCCGGCCGGGTATATCACGCACCTGGCGCCGCTGCAGCCGGCCGCGTTCCTGCGGCTGCCGCCCGGATCGGTCCAGGCGTCGGGCTGGCTGGCGACGCAGCTGAACTACCAGGTCAACGGCCTGAACGGCCAATTCCCCCAGGTGTCGAGCTACCTCGACTATTCCACCACCGGCTGGATCACCCCGTCCGGGATCGGCTGGGAGGAGGTGCCTTACTGGCTGCGCGGTCTGGTGCCGCTGGCGCACGTCACCGGCGACACCGCGCTGCAGGCCACCGCCAACCAGTGGATCTCCGGCATCATGGACACCGTCACCTCCACCGGCTTCTTCGGGCCCACGGAACTGCAGACCTCGCTCAACGGCGGGCTGGACCCGTGGCCGTACATGCCGATGATGCACGCCCTGCGCTCGACGTATGAGTACAGCGGCGATAGTTCGATCCTCACTCTGATGACGAACTACTACGCGTTCCTGGCCCAGCAGCCGACGTCGGTCTACAACAACGGCTGGGGCGCCACCCGCTGGGGAGACACTCTCGACGTCCTGTACTGGCTCTACGACCGGACCGGCAACTCTTCGCTGCTGGATCTGGTCACGACGATCCAGACCAACTCGGCCAACTGGGTCGCCGGCCTGCCCACCCTGCACAACGTCAACGTCGCCCAGGGATTCCGCGAGCCTGCCCTGTACTCGGTCTACTCCGGCAACTCCGCTGACCTCACGGCAACCAACAACAACTACGAAACCATCATGGGCACCTACGGGCAGTTCCCGGGCGGCGGGTTCGCCGGGGACGAGATCGCGCGGCCTGGCTTCAGCGGTCCGCGGCAGGGCTTCGAGACCTGCGGGATCGTCGAGTTCATGGGCAGCCACGAGATCCTGCACAGGATCACGGGGAACTCGGTCTGGGCCGACCGGGTCGAGCAGCTGGCCTTCAACAGCCTGCCGGCCGCGCTGGACCCGCAGGGGAAGGTGTGCCACTACATCACCAGCGCCAACAGCATTGACCTGAACGACGTCACCAAGGTCATCTGGCAATTCGATGACACCATCCCGATGCAGGCCTACCTGCCCGGCGTCGTCCAGTACCGCTGCTGCCCGCACAACTACGGCCAGGGCTGGCCGTACCTGGTCGAGGAGATGTGGCTGGCTACCCCGGATGGCGGTCTGTGCGCCGCGATATACGGCCCGTCGACGGTAACCGCCCAGGTCATCGGCGGGGTGTCGGTGACCATCACCGAGGCCACCACCTACCCGTTCTCCGACACGGTGACGTTCACCCTGGCGATATCCACCCCGACCGCGTTCCCGCTGATGCTGCGCATCCCCGGCTGGTGTTCCGCACCGGCGGTGAGCGTCAACGGCACGGGCGTGGCCGCCGGGGCCGGCCCCACCTACACACGCATCGACCGGACCTGGTCCAACGGCGACGTGGTCACCCTGGTCATGCCGATGGAGCCGGTGACCCAGACCTGGGGCAACCAGGACAACGCCATGTCGGTGAGTTACGGCCCGCTGGAGTTCTCGCTGCAGATCACCGAGAACTGGTCGATGGTCTCCGGGACCGCCCAGTGGCCGCAGTGGCAGGTGGACCCCGGTTCCGCCTGGAACTACGGGCTCGTGCCCGGCGCCGCCATCGACGTAACGACCGGCGGCAACGTCGATGACCCGTTCAACCAGGCGAATGCGCCGATCGTGCTGACCACCTCCGCGCAGGTTATCCCGAACTGGCAGGCCGACGCCCAGGATGTCGTGACCACGCTGGTGGCTGGCCCGGTCGCCTCCGCCAGCCCGGTCGAGCAGGTCAGCCTTATCCCGATGGGCGCCGCCCGGCTGCGGATCACCTCGTTCCCGCAGACCGGGGGCACGGCGGTATGGCCCGCGACGACAAACCTCGGGGCGTTCAGGATCATCAACCAGAACTCCGGCATGGTCCTCGGCGTCTCCGGCATGTCCACGGCCGACAGCGCCAACGTGGTGCAGTTCGCTGACACCGGCACCGCTGACCACCTGTGGTGGCTGGTGGACGCCGGGTCCGGCAACCTCAAGATCCAGAACGTCAACAGCGGCCTGCTGCTCGGTGTGTCGGGGATGTCCACCGCCGAGTCCGCCGACATAGTCCAGTACGCCGACACCGGCACCCCCGACCACCTGTGGCGGCTGCTTGACAACGGGTCGGGCTGGCTGCGGATCAGCAACTTCAACAGCGGCCTGGTGCTCGGCGTGGCCGGGATGTCCACCGACCTTTCCGCCCAGGTCGTGCAGTTCGGTGATACCGGCACGAACGACCACAACTGGCAGCTCATCCCCGATGGGGAGGTGAAGCTGTTCAACCGCAACTCGGGTCTGCTGCTCGGTGTGTCGGGGATGTCCACCGCTGATTCCGCTGACATCGTGCAGTTCGCCGACACCGGCACCGCCGACCACCTGTGGGTGTTCGCGCCCAACTCCGACGGCAGTTGCCGGATCCTCAACCAGAACTCCGGCTTGGTCCTGGGCGTGGCCAGCATGTCCACGGCTGACTCCGCGCAGGTCGTGCAGTTCACTGATAACGGCACGCTGGACCATAACTGGTTCTGGCGGGCCGCGCCTGGGGCCGGCTCGGTGCTGCGCCTGCAGAACGTCAACTCCGGTCTGGTGATGGGCGTGTCGGGGATGTCCACCGCTGATTCCGCCGACATCGTCCAGGCCGCCGACAATGGCACCGCCGACCACGACTGGCAGGTGGTGGCGGCCGGCAACTCACCGAACTGGCCGGCCACCCAGGCGGCGTTCAAGATCCTCAACCAGAACTCGGGCCTGGTCCTGGGCGTGGCCGGCATGTCCATGGCCGAGAGCGCCGACGTGGTGCAGTATGCCGACGACGGCACCGCTGACCACTTGTGGTGGCTGGTGGACGCCGGCGACGGCCAGATCAAGATCCAGAACGCCAACAGCGGCCTGGTGCTCGGCGTGGCGGGGATGTCCACCGCTGACTCCGCCGACATCGTCCAGTTCGCCGATACCGGCACTCCCGATCACCTGTGGCAATTCCTTGACAACGGGTCGGGGTGGCTCCGGATCCAGAACGTCAACTCCGGCCTGGTGCTCGGCGTGGCCGGGATGTCCACCGCCGACTCGGCTCAGGTCGTGCAGTTCGGTGATACCGGCACGAACGACCACAACTGGCAGCTCATCCCGAATGACCCGGTGAAGCTGCTGAACCTCAACTCAGACATGGTGATGGGGGTGGCCGGGATGTCCACCGCCGAATCCGCCGACATCGTCCAGTTCATCGACAACGGAACTCCCGACCACCTGTGGGTGTTCCTGCCTAACTCCGACAGCAGTTTCCGGATCCAGAACCTCTACTCTGGCCTGGTCCTGGGCGTCGCCGGGATGTCCACGGCTGACTCCGCGCAGATAGTGCAGTTCGCTGATAACGGCACCCTCGACCATAACTGGTTCTGGCGGGCCGCGGCCGGAGCCGGCTCGGTGCTGCGCCTGCAGAACGTCAACTCCGGTCTGGTCCTGGGTGTGGCCGGGATGTCCACCGCCGAATCCGCCGACATCGTGCAGTTCGCCGACAACGGCACTCCCGACCACAACTGGCAGGTGATCTCGTAGCGGCAGTCTTGGTCACGTGCGGCTGCCGTAATAGTTGCCCGATGCGGAGACGAGTGGTGCCGGTGAGGACAGGGGACTGGACCGACAGCATTACCCGGTAGACGGCGGAGCCCCAGGAGTGGCGGAGCTGGCGGTCGTCGATCGGGCGCTCGGTGACTTCGGCGGGCAAAAGGCCGGGATCCCATTCAAGGACGAGCCCAGCTACGGTCAGCCGTCCGTCGGCTACCTCCGAAGGAGGCTGGGACAGCACTAGGTTCGACGACAGCTGCGCCGGGGAGTGGCGCAAGAGCCAGGCGTCTTCGACCGTGATCGTGCCATCGGGCCGGGAGAGCCGCACCGTCCGCAGCCACGAGTCGATCCCGGCCTCGGTGGGATACGAATCGGCAAGGTCCATCGACAGGGACGCGGCCTCCTCGGAGAGGACGGCGGACACGTTCCGGGCGGCGCATGACCGGCCCGCTTGCTGCTCGACGCCATCGACCAAGGGGACGTTGTGCCAGGAGCTTCGCGTGGTCCAGATGTCGTAGCGGTCAGGCCCGAACGTTTTCGCGGTGTAGGCCTCGGTGCCCAGGTCGATGAGCAACGGCACGCCGTCGAGGGCGACGATGAATGAGCCGACGTCGTTATGGTTATGCGACTCGTCGTTGTGGCCGGCTTTCGCCGCGAGCAGCAGCCCGGACGCTGAACCGGCGGTCTGGCGGGCCACCAGCACCTCGGTATCCGGCAACCAGGTCTGCGCGGGCAACGGGAAGTCCCGGTCAGGAGCGGACCGCCAGTCCGTGTCGGCCAGCGCCGCCACCGCCCGCCGCAGCGATCCATTCGGCGCGCTGAAGGCAGCCGGGCCAGTCGGCCCGCGCAGCGCCACCGCGTGCGCCACGACCTCCTCGTCGCCGACGGCCCGGCCGAACCGGTACAACAGCTCCGCGTCTGGGTTGCCGGTCCGCGCGTGGCCGTCGGCGAAGTTCACCACCCAGTCACGGGAGATCTGCGCGGCCAGCGGGTACCGGGCGATGGCCCGCAGCTTGGGCTCGGCGAACACGCCGAAGTCGTCGCCGCAGGCGGTAGCCAGCGTCTCCAGGCACTCGAACAGGCAGGCTCCAGCCCGCCACCAGTAGTGGACTCCCTCGTCGCAGCCGCCATCATCCGGTTGCCCGTCCAGGTACCGGTCGAGTGCGGCCACCGCCCGCACGCAGGTGGGGACGGGATCGTCCTCCAGCAGCAACGAGGCGAGCAGGACGTTGGACAGGATCCAGGGCGTCCAGTTGATAAGCGGACGGCGCCGTCGCCCGTTCAGCCCGAGCCACCACCAGTCGTCCCGGTCGCGAAACGGCGCCAGCACCCGCCCCACCACCTCGTCTCGCAGCCGTCGCCGCACCAGCGGATCGAGCGTGGCGCCGACCAGGTGATCGGTGTACGCCAGCAGCGCCGCCGTCTCGGCCGCGAACAGATCGACGTACGGCAACCCAGGATCGGGCAGCCCATCAGGCTGGTGCGCGGGCACGCACCAGCTGGTTTCCTCGCACAGCAGCCACACCCCGTCGGTGACGTCAGCCGGCCAGGAGGCGAGCACCGCCGCGGCCAGCCGTGTCCGGCGGAAGAAGTACCCAGCCTCATACGTCCCCCGGTTGCCATCCCGGCTGTACCGGGCGTACGACGACGCGGTGAGCAGCGGCCAGGGCTTCTCAAGGACCTCCGGATAGCGCCCGCCATCGACAGACGGCACCGCCAACGGCAGCCGCGCGCTCAGCCGTTCTGGGGTGAAGTAGTCAGCGAGAATTCGATCACCTCCCCGGCAAGCTCGACGCGGACCAGACCTCCAGCCACCGAGGCGGACGCCGGAGGCACCTCAACAGGCGAGCCGGTGAGCCCCACCAGCGTGACGTGAACCCCGCCGGACCCGCTCAGCAGAACCGGCGTCGCCGAGTGCGCACCGAACGCGTTGGCACCCGACTCCGGCAGCACCGCGGCCGACTCCCAGCCATGCAGCCCGACGAGAACCGAGCGAAGCCCATCGGGCCGCTGCGCCGAAGCCAGTACCCCGTCGGCCGACATCACCGGCGGCGAAGCGGCGGCGACCGCGTACCCGCCCTCGCGGACGGTCCAGCCCGGCGGAGCCTGGACGAGATGGGCACGGATCTCCCACGGACCGCGCACTGCCACATGAGTCGTCACGGTCACATCCGAATCGCAGTAACGGGATGCCGACACCCCCAGCCGCTCGATAGCGGTCCGCACCGAGACCTCGCCAGACGAGGACACCACCGCGATCTGATTGTCAAAAGCACCCGGCCCAGTACGCGAGGAGTACGCCAGCCGCGCGTAATGCGGGTCGCCGCCCGGGGGGAAGTGATCGCTGCCGTGGTTCAGCAACCGGACGATCCCGTCGGACGCGGTGCTGTGCAGCAGAAACCCCGGCGCGGGCATCGCCACCACCCGATCACCGTGCAAAACCGGCGACTCGGGCTCCGTCCACACCGGATGCGATGGCGGCAACAGCAGCCCGAGGAACCCCTTGCTCGCCCAGTACGGCGACCCGGGACCGGAATACGGCTGCGTCATCGGCAGGAACTCGTCGTACCAGCCGAGCGTCAGCAGGCCTCGGTCCGAGGGCACCCCGCGGGACGCGAAATGCCGCAGCACCCCCGAGGCGAGCCCCCTGGTCTGCCCGGGCGACAGCGGCGTCGCGTCGAACAGCGTGCCCATCCACAGCGGGGCGACGCACGCGAACCGGTAGGTCAGCGACCGGCCCTGGAACACCGGCGCCCCGTCGGCGCCGAAGAAGTACCGGTACTGCTCCAGAAACGAACGCAGCCGGTCCCGGTACACCGCCGCGCGGTCGGCCGCCGCGGGCCCAGCCATCCGGGTCCACAGCAGCGGGTACAGGTGCATGGCCCAGCCGATGTAGTAATCGAAATTCTGGCCAGAGCCGTCGGTGTACCAGCCGTCCCCGACGTACCACTCCTCGATCTGGTCCAGGTCGGCCTCGATCTCGGCGGGCGACGCGTGCCCGCCCGCGGACAGCACGAACTGCTCGGTGACCGCGCGGAACAGCACCCAGTTGTTTCGCGGCGTCTGCTTGCCGGTGAAACCGCCCAGCCAGGCCAGCACCCGATCCTGGACCGCAGATGAGAGCCGGTCCCACAGCCACGGCCGGGACTCCTGCAGCGCGATCGTGATCGTCGCGGCCTCCACCATCTGCTGCTTGACGTCGGTGATCGCTGGCCACCGGTAAGGGCCTGTAGAGGTGCCCGACGCCAGCCCGGCCGCGTACCGTTCGATCAGCCCTTCCGCGTCCCCGTCGGCCCCCGCGATGCGAAACGCGGCCAGCATGAACGTCCTGGCGAACCCCTCAAGTCCGTCGGACACCTCGCCCGACCAAGAGGTCCGTCCCGGCAGCCGGAACTGCGCGAACCCCGGGGTCGCGTACGGCACGACCGACTCCAGCAGGCGATCGGCAAAGGATTCCCAGTCCGCGCGGTTCAAGCGATCCGCTCCAGATCCTCGCCAGCGATCGGATGGGCCAGTGGCTGCCCGGCCGCGAGCCGTTCGATCTCCGCGACGGCGGCCTCGCCAAGCCGGGTCACCTCGTTGCCCATCGCCCCGGCGATATGCGGCGTGAGCAGCACGTTCGGCAGCCCAAACAGCGGCGAGTCGTCCGGCAGCGGCTCCGGGTCGGTCACGTCGAGCACGGCGTCCAGCCGCCCGGAAACGAGCTCCGCCGTCAAAGCCAACGTGTCCACCAGGGATCCACGGGCCGTGTTGATCAACACGGATCCGTCGCGCATCGCGGCCAGTCGGTCCGCGTCGATCATGTGCCGCGTGGACGGCAGCGCCGGGGCATGCAACGTCACGATGTCGGACCGGCGGACCAGGTCGTCCAGACTGACCAGCGAGGCCCCGTCAACCGAGGAGGCGTACGGATCGAAGACCAGCACCCGCACGTCGAGCACGGAACCCAGCAGCCCGATGACCCGCCGCCCGATGCGGGACGCGCCGACGACGCCGACGGTGATCCCGTTGGTCCCGATGAAACCGGCCGAAAACCGGTCGGCCCGACGGTAGCCGTCGGCCATCCTGGTCACCCGCTTGGCGGCGAAGATAACCGCGGCGAGGGTGAACTCGGCGACCGGTATCGCGTTCGAGTCAGCCGCCGACGACACCACGATCCCGCGCGCGAACACCTCGGGACCGACGACCGGCCGCACCGACCCGGCCGAGTGCACGATCGCCCGCAGCCGGGGCATCGACGCCAGCGCCGCCGCGTCGACTCGCGGCGACCCCCAGCCGGTCAGCAGCACCTCGGTGTCCGCCGTGAACCCGCGGCTCACGTCGGCGACGGCCCGCAGCCGGGCCTTGACCGGGGGAGTGAGCAGCGACTCATCCATCGTGAGTCCCACCCGCAACGTCACAGGAAGACTCCGTGCCGCATGACCCGGCGCTCGCCGGACGGCTCGATCACCACCAGGTCGGCGGGGTGGCCCGGGGCGATGATGCCAACGTCGTTATGGCCAAGGATGTGAGCTGGCACCTCGGTCGCGGCGCGTACGGCGGGAACCGTTCCGCCCGCGCGCGTGACGTCGTCGATGAGGTGGCTGGTGCCGCCGGCCAGCGCGCCACCGGGGTCCAGGCGCGCCACGCCGCCGGTGACGCGGACGCGCTGCGGGCCGAGCTGGTACTCGCCGTCGGCCATGCCGGCCGCCGCCATCGCGTCGGTCACCAGCACCACGTGCCCGTCCGCGGCGGTGGCGAACACCAGGTCGGCGAACCCTTGATCAACGTGGACGCCGTCGTCGATCAGCTCCACGGTCGCCTCGCCCCGCGACGCCGCGACCAGCGCGGCCGCGACCGGGCCGCCGGAGCGGTGGTGCAGCGGTGGCATGCCGTTGGCCAGGTGGGTGATCAGCACGGTGCCGTCCAGATTGGCGATCGCCTGGCGCATGACGTCATAGCTTGCAGCGGTATGTCCGAGCGCGACGATCACTCCCGCGTCGCGGAACACGGCCATCACATCCGCCGCGCCCGGCAATTCCGGCGCGATCGTCACCACCCGCACCGCGCCGCCGCCAGCCTCGATGAACAGCTCGGCCAGGCCGGGGTCGGGCAGGAGCAGGTCTCCAGGCGACTGCGCGCCACACCGCGCCGCGGACAGGAACGGGCCCTCCAGGTGGATGCCGAGCAGGTCGCCGGCCGCCACCAGCGGAGCGAGGGCGCTGATCTGCGCGAGCATCACCGCGGCGGGCGCGGTGACGAGCGAGGCCACCACGCTGGTGGTGCCCGCGCGGTGATGGTGGGCGGCGGCGGCCAGCGCCTCGTCGGGGTCGTCGGTGCAGAACGTATGCCCGCCGCCCCCATGGCAGTGGATGTCGATCAGCCCCGGCAGGATCATCGCATCGACAGGACCGGCCCCGGCCGTCACCGCCGTGATCATGCCGCCGGTGACCTCGATGATGGCGTCGTCAAGACCGGCGCTGGGGGCGCGCCCGCGAAGTGTCGTCACGGGAGGGATTATTTCATGATGCGGTAACGTCCTTGGATTGTGCAGCCCTTCGACACTCACCGGCCGGACCTGGCGCGTGCCCACGACTACCTGCTCGGGGGACGCCACAATTTCGCCGCCGACCGGGCGCTGGCCGGCGTGCTCGCGGCGGCCCGCCCGGACCTGTCGGAGCTGCTTGGCGACAATCGGGAATTCCTCCGCCGGGCCGCCGGATACGCGGCTCGCCAGGGCGTCCGGCAGTTCCTCGACCTGGGCTCGGGGCTGCCGTTCGTGCACACTGTGTGCCCTGGGTCGCGTGTGGCTTATGTTGATCACGACCCGGCCGTCCGTAGCTACGGAGAATCTCTGCTATATCAAAACGGCGGGGCGAGATTCCTCGACGGAGACCTGGCCGAGCCCGAGGCGCTGCTAACGACCGGTGAGCTCAGCGCCGTCATCGACCTGAACCTGCCGGTGTGCCTGATCCTGTCGATGGTGCTGCACCTGATGGAGGAGTCCACCGCCCGCGGCATAACCGGTGTGCTGGTCCGTGCGCTTGCTCCTGGGAGCTACGTGATCATCTCCACGGCGGCTAGCGATATGCGGGACATCGAGCCATTTTTCGGTGGGCTTGAGGTCGTGCCGCCCGGGCTGGGGGACGCCCGGGCCTGGGGTGTCCCAGACGCCGGGCCGGTCCCCGCGCGGGCCGACGTGGTGCTGTGCGGCGTCGGCCGTAAACCGGTATAACTCCGCAGGTTCCAGGACGAAAACCGGGATGATCCGGGTGGTCTTCGTCTGGTACTCCGCGTACGGCGGGTACGCGGCGACCGAGCGCTCCCACCAGTCATCGCGTTCCGCACCGGTGACCTCGCGCGCGATCAGCTCGCGTTTCGACGCCCCGTCCTGCAGCGTGACCTGGGGGTTCGCGACCAGGTTGTAGTACCAGTACGGATGGGTCGGCGCGCCGCCCTGGGAGGCGACCGCCGCGTATTTCCCGTCGTGCTCGACGCGCATGACCGGGGTCTTGCGGGTCTTACCGCTCTTGGCCCCGCGGTTGGTGATGATCACGACCGGGAGGCCAGTGTCCCGGAGTGTCGTTCCCTGCGCGCCGTCGGTGCTCTCGTACAGCTCCACCTGGTCCCGGACCCACGGCCGCGGGCTCGGCTCGTATTGTTCATCAGCACTCATGGTCATAGTCAACACCCAATCGACGGAGAGTTTTCCTGGTGAGCGGTGCAGTACCCATCAAAGAGTGGGGGCAGTGCAGCACTGACCAGCAACGCGGCGATGCCCCCGCCGGGTCGTGGGACCCAGCGGGGGCAGTTTCGCCGTGTGTGTTAGCGGACTAGGCCCGCGAGCACACCCGTGTCGGACGGCATGGACGACGGCGCCTGCGGAACCGCGGGACGCGGAGCCGGAGCCGACGGCATCGGCACGGACGGCCGGGTGGCCGCCGGAGCCGGGGCGGCCGCGGGCTTGCGCGGCGCCGGGCGCGACGCGGGCTTGGCCGAGGTCGGCCGGGTCCGGGTCGTGGTCGCCTTGGCCGGGCTCGCCTTGCGGCTCGTCGCCTTCCGAGTGGTGCTGGCCTTCCGCGCCGTCGTCTTGCGCGCGGGCGCCTTGGCCGCCGTGCTCTTAGCAGCGGTGCTCTTGGCGGCGTTCGGCCTGGTCGCGGTGGACTTCCGTGCGGTCGTTGCCTTCCGCGCGGTCGCCTTGCGCGCCGTGCTGGCCTTGCGAGCGGTGGTCGCCTTGCGGGCCGTGCTGGCCTTACGGGCGGTGGTCGCCTTGCGGGCCGTGCTTGCCTTACGGGCGGTGGTCGCCTTGCGCGCCGTGCTGGTCCGCTTCGCGGTGGAGCGTTTGGCGGCCGGACGGGTACGCGAGGTGGCCTTGCGCGCGGTCGACTTACGGGCCGTGCTCTTACGGGCCGTGCTCTTACGGGCCGTGGTCGCCTTGCGGGCGGTGCCGGTGCTCCTGCTCGCGCCGGACGCCTTGGTCGCGGCGGACAGGCCCTTGACGGCCGTCTGCAGCGCCTTGGTGGCGGTCTGCAGCGCGGTCATCGCGGTCGCCAGCTTCGCCGACGCCTGGTTCACCTTGGTGGTCGCCGTGGTGACCGCGCGCGGCGTCGCCTGGGCCATGGTCCGCCGCGCGGTGGTCCTGCGCGCGGTGGTCTTCCGCGCGACGGGCCGACGAGCGGTGCTCTTGCGAGCGGTGGTGCTCCGGCGGGTCGCCGTGGTGGCCTTGCGAGCGGTGCTCCGCGCCGCCGGGCGGCGGGTGGTGCTGCGCGCTGCGGTGGTCCGCTTCGCCGCGGTCCGCTTGGCGGTGCTGCGCTTGGCAGCAGTAGTCCGCTTGGCGGCCGTGCTCTTAGCGGTGGTGCGCTTGGCGGTCGTGGTCCGCTTGGCGGCCGGACGCGCGCTGCTGCTCTTGCGAGCGGTTCCAGTGGTGCTCTTACGTGCGGTGGTGCTCTTACGAGCAGTGCTGCCAGCCGGCTTGCGGGCCGTGCTCTTGCGAGCAGTGGTGGCCTTCGCCGTAGTGGTGCGGCTCGCACTCGTCCTGCGACGAGTGCTCTTGGCAGCCGCGGTTGTCGTTGCCACTGATCTTCCCCCCATTGTGTTGATCAGTTACGGCAGCACTCATTCCACCGTGCGTAACTTTTTACACATCATGCTCGTGCACTTGCACGAAAAACAGGCACATCGTCACGCCACATACGTAACAGGAGTACAGAGCCCAGCGGCGTTCCCGACGATGTACTTCTTGTACGTGCGCAGCAGGATCTGCACGGTGTTCACGCCGCTGCGGCACGTCTGCTCAGGTATCCGGTGGCGTTGCCGACTATGTATTCGGTGTAGGAACGGAGCAGGATCTGGACGCGACCCGCGATGACCCGGCTGGGGATGATGTACATGTTCAGGTCGCCATCGACGATGAAGAACAGGTCAATGTCGTCTGGGTCGTAGGGGATCGAGGGGGCTCTATTTCCCTCCGAGTAAGGTCGCCTGCCCACGCCGACTTCCCAGCCGTTCTTCTTCATCCCGGTGGTGGTCTTGACCTGCACCCTCTGGAAGCCGCTTGGCGTGGCGGTGAGCAGGTCATAGATAGCTGGCTCCAGCGGCCATGAGACCGGGCATCCGCTGAGCGTGAACCAGGACGCAGCCAGGGCAGGCCCGGCTTCCCGGAGGTGGCTCAGGTCGGGTGCCATGGTGGGCGCATCACCTTCTGGCCGCGTGCGACCGAGGTGGCTGATATCGAGCCCGAGACGGATCGCCTGGGCCTTGACCCGAGTGCTGTTGTTGGAGTCTCCTGGCGTGAGCCCTAGGGCAGCCAGGACATCATTCCAGGTGTACCCCTCGATGACAGCTTGCCGGAGCTGAGCGTCAGACCAGCGTCGTTTGCCGCGGAAGTGGGACGTGTCGAGGCCCAGGCCCTCTGCCCGGCGGCGGATCATCCGGATCTTGTAAGCGGACGTCGTAGGGAGGCCGAGTGCTCGCATGACCTCGTGCCAGTTGACGGACTTCACGACAGCGGCACGTAGTTCGCCGTCGGTACAGACGCCTTCAGTGGTCATGTCTGTACCGTAACGATGGGTACCGACATTCCGTAGTTAACTTGCAAGTTACTTTCGAAAAATTGTCGGGACGCCGGGATTCGAACCCGGGAATCTCCGGTCCCCCAGACCGGCGCCCTAAACCAAGCTAGGCCACGTCCCGCCGCGCCGAAGCGCGCACAGTTACCTTAGCGCACCGGCGGAGCTAACCGGAAACCACGCGGGCGCCGGCATACCTAGGGCCCGTCGTTCGGTATACGGAAAACGACGCGTTGTCCTTGACCGGGGTGAAGTACGGAGACGATCTTGTCGCTGTAAGGCCCGATATGGGGGTGCGACGGATGGATACGTATGCCGACATTGTGGTGGCGGGTGGGGGACACAACAGCCTGATCACGGCCTGCTACCTGGCGCGGGCGGGATACCGGTGCGTGGTGCTGGACGCCGGGCCGTTGCCGGGCGGGGGAGCGGTCACCGAGGAGCTCATGCTGCCCGGCTTCGGCATCGACACCTGCGCTACCGGTCATCCGCTGATCCAGCTGAACCCGCTGCTGCTGCGCGACGAACTCGGGCTGGTCAGTGAGTACGGGCTGCGTTACGTCGAGCCCGACCCGGTCGCGCACGTGGTGTTCCCGGACGGGGAGTCGCTGACCATGTGGCTGGACCGGCAGCGGACGGCGGAACAGATCGCCCGGTTCAGCAACGCCGACGCGGCGGCGTACCTGCGGTTCCTTGACGACTACGAGCGGGTCGCGCCGGAGTTCGCCCGGGTGCGGCATATCCCCGGTGGTGCCCAGCCGCGGCTGGACCGGATCTGGGAGCGGCGGGCCGCGCTGTCGGCCTGGGACGTGATCCGGCACGAGTTCGGCAGCAGGCACGTCCAGGCGTTCATGCTGTGGCTGGCCTTCCAGGACTTCGAGCCGCCGGACACGCCAGGCACCGGTGTGTCCGGCTACGACGTCGTTTACCGGCGGCAGCGGCACAGCTGGCCCATCCCGGTCGGTGGCTCCGGAAGCCTCACCGGCGCGCTCACCGCGTTCCTGGAGGCCCACGGCGGACGGGTCGAGTGCGATCAGGAGGTCATCGACCTGATCCTGGACAACGGCCGCTGTGCGGGCGTCGAGACCGCGTGCGGCGATCGCTACCTCGCCACCGTCGCGGTGGTGTCCAGCATCCACGTGACGCGGTTGATCGACATGGCGCCGCGCGATGCCTGGCCCGCGGACTTCCGGTACGGAATCGCCACCTATGACCCTGGTGTCGCGGGCTTCGGGGTGTATCTATGCACCACCGAGCCGCCCCGGTTCGGTGATCAGGCCGCGGTCTCCGCGGGGCTGGCCGGGTGGCCGGAGGATGTGCTCAGGCTGTGCGCGGACCTGCGCGCCGGGGTGTACTCGCCGGATGTGCCCTGGCTGCTGGCGGCTACCCCGACACTGGCCGATCCGGATCGCGCCCCGGCGGGCCAGCACACTGTGAAGCTGCTCTGCCCGCAGGCCTACAACGTGCCAGACAAGCGCGCCCACGCGAAGCGGATGCTCGCCGCGGTGCGGCGGCACGCGCCGAACCTCGATGGCGACGTGATCCTGGACAGCCTGGTGTACGAGCCGCGGGACTATGAACGGCTGAACCCGCACATGGTGCGCGGCGGGTTCCACGGCGGTGACCGGGGCCCGGCGTTCAGCGGGGCGATGCGCCCGGCGCCCGGATGGGCGGAGCACCGGATGCCGGTCACTGGTCTGTACCAGACCGGTGGTTGCACCCATCCCGGTGGCTCGATTAGCGGTGCCCCCGGGCGTAACGCGGCGATTGTGCTGCTCGCGGACCTGGGGCATGACCCGGAGAAGATCCTGGCGCCCCGGGCGCGTTGAGCACAGGCGGTTGGATCTGGCCGATAGCATCGGCTGCATGGTCTCGCGGACAGGTAAAGAGAGGAAGGCTCAAAGCCCCGAGAAGATTAAGAAGCCGAGCCGCTGGCCACGGCGCCTCAAGCGCCTGGGGAAGGCCGTGGCGGTGCTGCTGTCGATCTTCGTGTTGCTGTTCGGCCTTGGCTGGCTGATCACGCCGTCCGCGGGGCAGGCGACCGAGCTTACGCTGGCCCAGGCGACCGCGAACCACATCGCTTATCCGGGACCGGCGGTGCCGGGGAACTTTTCCCGCGCCCTGATCGCCACCGAGGACCACCGGTTCTACACCGAGCCGGGGGTGGACCTGATCGCGGTGGGCCGGGTGGTGGCCACCGATCTGACCGGGGGACAGGACCCGGGCGGTGCCGGGATCGATCAGCAGCTCGCGAAGATGCTCTACACGCCGAACAAGGCGGGGTGGACGGTTGAGCTTGAGCAGGTCATGCTGGCCATCAAGCTGAACTTCACCTACAGCAAGGCTCAGATCCTGCAGATGTATAGCGAAGTCGCCTATTACGGTCACGGGTTCTATGGCCTGCAGTCGGCGAGCTGCGGATACTTCGGCGTCGAGCCGACGAAGCTATCGGTCGTTCAGGCGGCGATGCTCGCCGGGGTGGTCAACGCGCCCACCTTCGACGATCCCATCCTGCATCCCACCGCCGCTCGTGCGCGGCTGGAACACGTGATCAGCAGGATGGTGGCCGTCGGTTACCTGACCCTCGCGCAGGCCGGCCAGGCTCTGGACGCTCCGCTCGGACTGGTGTCCGTGCCGGGCTGCCGCTAGCGCAGCTCGGGCTCCAAAGCCTCAACCGACTCCGGCGCGGCCGGGGTCGCGAGGAACACCCAGCGACGGTAGGTGAACAACCGGAAGAGGGTGCCGATGCCGATGCCGATGATGAGAGCCGCGTTGTAGGAGAACGTGTCCTTGAGGCCCAGGCCGTAGGTGACAAACGCGTTGACGCCGAGCTGGATGAGGATGCCGCCCACGTTCAGCAGGATGAACATCATCGACTCGCGCGCCACGTGGCTGTTGCCGACGCGGTGCCGGTAGGTCCAGTACTTATTACCTAGGAAAGTGACCACGGTGGCGATGACATAGCCGATCACAACGGCTGTCAGCGCGCCGACCTTGGCTCCGGAGTGCAGTGCGTTCGTGATGATCAGCTGGACCACGAAGCCGATGCCGCCAACGACGCCGAATTTGGCTACTTCATGTAGAAGCAGCTTGAACCGCGAGTAAACGTCCCGGATGAGTGTCAACTGGGTATCCCTTCGCACAGTGCTGGCCGAACCACTGGCCCCCGGTCACGCTCCGGCCATACCAGGCCAGGCTGACCTGTTCGAGAGTACCTGGTCGGTTCCGCCGCTGCTGGCTGGGGGCAGAAAACCGTTCGATATCCGCAAGATTCACAGGTAATCTTCAGCGAGTGCCCGAGATCCTCGTTCAAGCCCGTGGTCTGACGAAGCGATTCGGAGATCATCTGGCGGTTAACGGGATTGATTTCGATCTCTATCGCGGCGAGGCTTTTGGCTTCCTCGGCCCCAACGGCGCGGGCAAATCCTCAACCATGCGGATGCTCGCCTGCGTGTCGCCTCCGTCCGGCGGATCGCTGCAGATCCTGGGCCAGGACCCGGTGCGCCAGGGCTCGCAGATCCGCGGTCGGCTTGGGGTTGTGCCCCAGGAAGACACTCTGGACCTGGAACTGACCGTCCGGGAAAACCTGCTGGTTTACGGGCGCTACTTCGGGCTGCCACGGAACCTGATCAGGGAGCGCACCGACCAGCTGCTCGACTTCGTGCAGCTCGCTGACCGGGGCAAGGCCAAGGTCGACGACCTGTCCGGCGGCATGAAACGGCGGCTCACCATCGCCCGGTCGCTGATCAACGATCCGGACATCATCATCCTCGACGAGCCGACCACCGGCTTGGACCCCCAGGCCAGGCACGTGGTCTGGGACCGCCTCTACCGGCTCAAGCAGCGCGGCGTCACGCTCATCCTCACCACCCACTACATGGACGAGGCGGAGCAGTTGTGCGACCGGCTGGTGGTCATGGACCACGGCCAGTTCGCCGCCTCAGGCAGCCCGCGCGAGCTGATCGAGGAGTACTCCACCCCCGAGGTGCTCGAACTGCGGTTCCCCCTCGACTCGCATGAGCAGGCGGCGGAGAAGCTAAGAGACCTTCCTTCAGAACGCCGCGAGGTACTCGCCGATCGCATCCTCATCTACACCGATGACGGGGACGCCGCGCTCGGCGCGGTGCGCCGCCTCGGTCTTGAGCCGCTCACCTCGCTGGTGCGCCGGTCAACGCTGGAGGACGTCTTCCTGCACCTGACCGGCCGCCGGCTGGAGGACTGATGGCGGTACTGGTAGCAGAGCCGGTCGCGGCGCGGTCGGCCGTGCGCGGGCTGCGCTGCTGGCTGACCGTATACCGGCGAACCTGGCGAGCCTCGATCTGGTCCAGCGTGCTGGGCCCGCTGTTCTACCTGGGCGCGATGGGATTCGGCCTTGGCAGCCTGGTCAACCGGCACGGGACCGCAGCGCTGGGCGGGGTGCCCTACCTCGCGTTCGTGGCGCCCGCCATCCTCGCGACCCAGGCGATGAGCACCGCGATGGGGGAGTCATCGTTCCCGGTCTTCGGCTCGATCAAGTGGAACCACATCTACATCGCGGCGCAGGCCACCCCGTTGCGGCCGGCCGACATCTTCCGCGGTCACCTGCTGTTCATGCTGATGCGGATCGCGATGAACTCGCTGATCTACCTGATCATCATGGTGGCGTTCGGCGCGGTGCGGTCCTGGATGGTGATCTTCGCCTACCCGGTCGCCGTGCTCACCGGGCTGGCGTTCGCGGCGCCGATCGCTTCCTGGGCGGTGACGCTGAAGATGGAGAGCGCGTTCAACTACCTGTTCCGGTTCGGCATGATCCCGCTGATGATGTTCTCCGGCACGTTCTACCCGGTGTCCCGGCTGCCGGGCTGGCTGCATCCCGTGGTGTACGTGAGCCCGCTGTGGCAGGGAGTGGACCTGTGCCGGTCGCTATCCCTCGGAGCTGTCCCGGTCGGCACCGCGATCGGGCACGTGGCGTACCTGGCGGTGGCGGCGGGCCTAGGTATCTGGGCCGGCGGCCGGACCTACACAAGGCGGCTGTATGTGTAGGGGCACAGCATGTCTGAACTGACTCTTCGCGTCCTGCCACCCATCCGGCGAATGTCCCAGGTCGGCCGGGGAAGCCTCCCGCTCATCGGACGGCACGCGCGGGTCTACCGGCGCATGTGGCTGGTGTTCGCCTCCGGGATTTTTGAGCCGTTGTTCTACCTGCTGTCGGTCGGGATCGGCCTCGGCACCCTGATCGGTCACGTCCAAGGACCCGGCGGCGCGCCGATACCGTACCGGGAGTTCGTCGCGCCGGGACTGCTCGCGGTCTCGGCTATGAACGGCGCGATGTACGACTCCACGTTCAACGTGTTCTTCCGGCTGAAGTACGACAAGCTGTACGAGGCGGTGCTGGCGACCCCGATGCGGCCGAACGAGGTGGCGCTGGCCGAGATCGGCTGGGCGCTGCTGCGCGGCACCATCTACGCGGTGGCGTTCACGCTGGTGATGACGGCCCTGGGCCTGGTGCAGTCCTGGTGGGCGATATTCGCCGTTCCGGTGGCGCTGCTAATCGGGTTCGCGTTCGCCGCCGTGGGCGTCGCCTGCACCACTTACATGAAAAGCTGGCAGGATTTCGATTACGTGATGCTCGCCTCGATGCCGCTGTTCCTGTTCTCCGGCACGTTCTACCCGCTGTCGGTGTATCCCCGGGTGGTGGCCGACATCGTCGAGTGGACCCCGCTGTACCAAGGGGTGGTCCTGCTCCGCGACCTGGTAATCGGGGTGACCGGTCCTGACCTGCTGTGGCGGGCCGCGTACCTGCTGGTCATGGGCGTGGTCGGCTTGTCTATCGCGGGCCGCAGGATCGGCACGCTCCTGCTGGTCTGAGTCGCTGATGTCCCGGGGCGCGGAACAGGTAGGCTGCCCACGATGCTGGAAGAGCGACGCCCGGAAGCCCTTATCCCGGCGGGGGAAACCGCTACCCCGGACGGGGGGAGCACGCCAGCGCACCGGCTTGCCTGGGCATACCGGGACTGGGCCGTGTGGCTGATCGCCGTGCTGATTTTCGGCGCGTACTGCGCGATCTCGCTATTCCGCTTGATGACGCTCAACCCGTCCTCGTGGGACCTGGGGATCTACACCGAGTACGTCAAGCAGCTCGCGCACCTGCATGCGCCCATCGTGGACATCAGGACGCCAGGGATGAACCTGCTCGGCGATCACTTCCAGATCATCGTGGGATTGATCGCGCCGTTCTTCCGCATATTTCCGTCATCGGCGACGCTGCTAGTCGCCCAGGCGCTGCTGACCGCGATCTCGATTTTCCCCGTCGCGCAGGCGGCCCGGGAGAAGCTCGGCCCCGGCGCCGGGCGGGCGATCGGCCTGGCCTACGGGCTCTCCTGGGGCCTAGAGCAGATGATCAACTTCGACTTCCACGAGATCGCCTTCGCCGTCCCGATGCTGGCGTTCTCGCTGTCGGCGCTGCTTCGCGGCAAGACCAAAGCCGCGGTCTGGTGGGCGGTGCCGCTGGTCTTCGTCAAGGAGGACCAGGGCTTCACCGTCGCGGCGATCGGCTTGCTGATGGCGATCAGCTCTCAGCGCTCCGAGGTACCTGACCGGCGCAAGACCCTCGCCGGGCAGTTCCTCATCATCTGGGGGCTGGCGTGGTCGTTCTTGGAGATCGGGGTGATCATCCCGCACTTCAACCCCGATCATGTCTATTACTACTGGAAGGACGGCGGTGCCGTCGGAGGGACATTCTCCCTCGGGGCCCTGCTTAAGCAGCCGTTCCTCGGGTGGTCGGAGAAGCTGCAGACCGTGATCATGCTGCTGCTCCCGACCGCGTTCACCGCGCTTGGGTCGCCGATCGCGCTAATCGTGCTGCCGAGCCTCGTGCTGCGGTTCTTCTCCACCAACAGTTCGTACTGGGGTACCTACTGGCATTACAACGCGACGGTGATGCCGATACTGTTTATCGCCGCGATCGACGCGATGGCCCGGGCCAGGGCACGAACAGCCGACGGCACCGGGCGCGAGTGGCTGCGCCCGGTACGGCTCGCGGCGGGACGCCACGGCCCCGCCATGATGGTCGCGGTCGCCGCCGCGCTGGTCTTCCAGTTCCCGGTCAGCACGCTGTGGACCAGTCAGACGTACCAGATCACCCCGCACGTCACCGCCGCCGAGACGGCGATGTCCCACGTGCCCGACGGCGCCACGGTGACAACGACCCTGGACCTGCTCGCCCCGCTAGCGGCGCGGACCGACACGTTCTGGATCGGGAACAGCGGAAATCCCGCGACCGAATACATCGTCTTCGACGGCCAGAACAGCGGCTACTCACCCGAACCAACCGACATACCCGCCTTCATCACCCAGCTCTACCCCAAAGCCGGTTATCACGTGATTTTCGTAGCCGACGGCGTCTACGTCTTCCAACGCTGACCGCTCCCAGCCCCGCCGTCGGCCGTGCCCCAATACGGCAATAGCGCACATATGGGGCACATTTGCGGGCCTGCGGCACCTTCTACAGTGCTGTCGATGGCCCATCGCCGGGCCTATAGCACCCTCGATGGGCCATCGCTGGGTTGGGGCGCGGGGGCGCCGCGGGAGGGGCGCTGCCGGGGTGCGGCGGGGGCAGAATGGGGGCGTGATTGATGTCGAGCCGGAGTGGTTCGAGGAAAAAGTGACGGATGCGCTGGACGGGCTGCCTGAGGAACTCGGCAGCCTCATGAGCAACGTCGCTGTTACCGTGCAGCACGACGGCGGGCCGCCGGGGCTGCTCGGGCTCTACGAGGGCGTGCCGCTGACCAGCCGCACCACCTTCTACAACGGGGTGCTGCCAGACCGGATCACGATCTACCAGCAGGCCATCTGCGCCATCTGCGACAGCCTGGACCAAGTCGCGGAACAGGTGCGCCGGACCGTCATCCACGAGGTCGCCCACCACTTCGGTATCGATGACGCCAGGCTCGCCGAGCTTGGCTGGTGAGCTCGAGGGGCCTAGTAGTCCCTACCGGTGGGTAGATATGCTGACCGCAGACTCGCTGGGGAGGCTATCGCGTGGACTTCAGCTACGACGACAGGACGCTTGAGCTGCGTGAGCGGCTGCTGGCCTTTATGGACGCCGACGTCTACCCGGCTGAGCCGGTCTTCGCCGAGCAGGTCGAGCAGGTCGAGCAGGCCCAAAACAGCCGCTGGGAGCGCCCGCCGGTTATCGAGGAACTCAAAGCCGAGGCCCGCAACCGCGGACTGTGGAACCTGTTCCTGCCGCCCGCCGCCGCGCGGGGCTTGGTCATCAAGGCACCGGTGCCGGACCCGCCGCTGACCAACACCCAGTACGCGCCGCTGGCCGAGATCACCGGCCACAGCCCCACGCTCGCCCCGGAAGCGCTGAACTGCGCGGCGCCCGACACCGGGAACATGGAACTGCTCGCCGAGTTCGGCTCCCCGGAGCAGCAAGAACGCTGGCTCAAGCCACTGCTCGATGGGACCATCCGATCGGCGTTCTGCATGACTGAGCCTGACGTTGCGTCGTCCGACGCGACGAATATCTCCGCAACCATCACCCGAACGGACCGTGGATATACCGTCAACGGCCGCAAATGGTGGTCAACCGGGGCGATGAACCCGGGCTGCGAGATCCTCATCGTGATGGGTGTCACCGGCGGCGACGATCGCCACCGCAGGCACTCCATGATCCTGGTACCCCGAGACACCAAAGGCGTCACCATCCGGCGCGGCATGACCATCTTCGGCTATGACGACGGGCCGCACGGCGGGCACGCGGAGGTCGACTTCGACAACGTCGAGGTCCCGCACACCAACCTGATCGGCGAGGCGGGCGCGGGTTTCGCCATCGCCCAGGCCAGGCTCGGACCGGGCCGCATCCACCACTGCATGCGGCTGATCGGTTCCGCCGAACGCGCGCTCCAGCTCATGTGCGATCGCGTGACCAGCCGTAATGCGTTCGGGAGGCCGCTTAAGGACCAGGGCGTCATCCAGGACTGGATCGCCGAGTCCAGGGTCCGCATCGAGCAGGCCCGGCTGCTGACGCTCAAGGCCGCCTGGCTGATGGACACCCAGGGCAACCGGGCTGCGCACACCGAGATCCAGGCCATCAAGATCGCCACGCCGCGGATGGCGCAGTGGGTGATCGACCGGGCCATCCAGGCGTACGGCGCGGCGGGCCTGAGTCAGGACACCCCGCTCGCCCAGCTATGGGCGAACGCGCGGACGCTTCGGTTCGCTGACGGACCCGACGAAGTACACAAGAGGTCTCTCGCCCGACGAGAACTAAACAAGAGGGAGAACGCATGACCCAGCGCATCGCGATCGTGACCGGAGCGGCCCGCGGCATCGGCGCCGCCACGGCCAAGCGACTGGCCAACGACGGCTTCTCGGTCGCGGTACTCGACCTCGACGAGAAGTCCTGCGCGGATACCGTCCAGGCCATCACGAGCAAGGGCGGCCAGGCACTCGCCGTCGGAGCCGACGTGTCCCAGGAGGACCAGGTCCAGCAGGCCGTCGAGACCATCGCGGCTGAGCTCGGCCCACCGTCGGTGCTGGTCAACAACGCGGGCGTGCTCCGTGACAACCTGCTGTTCAAGATGAGCGTGAACGACTGGGACACTGTGCTCGGCGTGCACCTGCGCGGCGCCTTCCTGATGAGCCGCGCCACCCAGAAGCACATGGTCGATCAGCAATACGGCCGGATCGTCAACCTGTCCTCAAGCTCGGCGCTTGGCAACCGAGGCCAGGTCAACTACTCGGCGGCCAAGGCGGGCATGCAGGGCTTCACCAAGACGCTGGCCATCGAGCTGGGGCGGTTCGGCATCACAGCTAACGCCGTCGCGCCCGGGTTCATCGCCACGGATATGACCGCGGCGACGGCGGAGCGGGTGAAGATGTCCTTCGATGACTTCCAGGCACAGGCCGCGGCGCAGATCCCGGTGCGGCGGGTGGGGCTGCCGGACGACGTGGCGCACGTGATCTCGTTCCTGACGAGCGAGGGCGCCGGCTTCGTGTCCGGGCAGGTTATCTACGTCGCCGGTGGCCCGCTGTGCTAGCCGACCAGCTGGAGCCGTTCCTGCACGACGGCGACAAGCCCGGCGACCCGGCCCGCAACGTGATCGGCGTCGGGATGGCGCTGCCGACGATCCTCACGCACGGGACGGACGAGCAGAAGCAGCGCTGGCTGCGCCGGATCTGGACCGGCCAGGACATCTGGTGCCAGCTGTTCAGCGAGCCGGGAGCCGGCAGCGACCTCGCCAGCCTGGCCACCCGGGCCGTCCGTGATGGCGACGGCTGGGTGGTCAACGGGCAGAAGGTCTGGACGTCAGGCGCGCACTTCGCGCGGTTCGGCCTGCTGCTGGCCCGCACCGATCCCGACGTGGAAAAGCACGCGGGCATCACCTACTTCGCGGTCGACATGACCGCGCCCGGCGTCGAGGTGCGCCCGCTGCGGCAGGCCACCGGCGAGGCCGAGTTCAACGAGGTGTTCTTCACCGACGTCAAGATCGTCGACGCCAACCGGATCGGCGACGTGGGCGACGGATGGCGGGTCGCCCGCACCACGCTGATGAACGAGCGGGTGGCGCTCGGCGCGCGCGCCGAGCCGCGGGAGAGCGGGATGATCGGCCCGGTCGTGGCGACCTGGCGATCCAGGTCCGAGCTGCGCAGCCACGAGTTGCACGCCCAGCTGCTGGCGTTGTGGGCCAAGGCCGAGGTGGCGCGGCTGGCGGGGGAGCGGCTCCGCCAGCAGATCGCCGCCGGCGAGCCGGGCCCGGAGGGATCGGCGTCCAAGCTCGTGCTGGCCACCCTCAACCAGGAAATCTCCGCCTTCGAGGTCGAGCTGAACGGCGCGGACGGACTGCTCTACGACGACTGGGACATGCACCGCGCCGGGTTCACCGACTATTACGGCCGGGGACCCGGCTACCGGTACCTGCGCACCCGCGCCAACTCGATCGAGGGCGGCACCTCGGAGATCCTGCGCAACATCATCGCCGAGCGAGTGCTAGGC
>CAVUOU010000043.1:0-135960 GCA_963743085.1 uncultured Actinomycetota bacterium | reverse complement strand
GCCATCTACGACACCATGCAGTTCGTCCAGCCGGACATCACCACTTGCTGCATCGGCCAGGCCGCGAGCGCCGCCGCCGTGCTGCTGGCGGCTGGCACCCAGGGCAAGCGGATGGCGCTGCCCAACTCGCGGATCCTGATCCACCAGCCGGCCACCGAGGGCGGCTTCGGCCAGTCCAGCGACATGGAGATCCAGGCCAGGGAAATCCTCCGGATGCGGTCCGCGATGGAAGTTATTCTGGCCCGTCACACCACGCAGGACGAGGAAAAAATCCGCCGGGATATCGAGCGCGACAAGTTCCTCACCGCCGAGGATGCCAGGGAATACGGGATCGTCGACGAGGTACTGAACGTCCTGAAGAGGGGCACGGTCCGCGTGCCGGAGGTAGTCTCGTCCTTACCGGGAGGATTCACCTCTTCCTCCCGGGCCGCTGAAGGGGTTTGATGGGTCCATTGGACCCCAGGAGGCGGTACCGTCGATATGCAAGGACATGACGGCGTGGCGGGACTTGCCCGCCAGGCAACACGGCAAGGTGTTGCCAGGCGGCCCCAAGTAAAGGAGAAACTGGGTGGCACGCATCGGTGACGGCGGGGACCTGCTCAAGTGCTCGTTCTGCGGAAAGAGCCAGAAGCAGGTTAAGAAGCTCATCGCCGGTCCAGGTGTGTACATCTGCGATGAGTGCATCGATCTCTGCAACGAGATCATTGAGGAAGAGCTCTCCGAGCCGTCCGAGTTCAAATGGGACAGCTTGCCCAAGCCCCGGGAGATCTACGAGTTCCTCGATGCCTACGTGATCGGTCAGGACAAGGCCAAGAAGGCTCTGTCCGTCGCGGTGTACAACCACTACAAACGCGTCCAAACCGGTGGGGAACGGCCAGGGGACGATGGCGTCGAACTCGCCAAGTCGAACATCCTGCTGCTCGGTCCGACGGGCTCTGGCAAGACCCTGCTCGCCCAGACCCTCGCCCGCCTGCTGAACGTGCCCTTCGCGCTCGCCGACGCCACCGCCCTCACCGAGGCCGGGTACGTGGGCGAGGACGTCGAGAACATCCTGCTCAAGCTCATTCAGGCAGCGGATTACGACGTCAAGAAGGCCGAAACCGGCATTATCTACATCGACGAGATCGACAAGATCGCGCGAAAGAGCGAGAATCCGTCGATCACCAGGGATGTTTCCGGTGAGGGTGTACAGCAGGCGCTGCTGAAGATCCTTGAGGGCACCACCGCGAGCGTGCCGCCCCAGGGTGGCCGCAAGCATCCGCACCAGGAATTCATCCAGATCGACACCACGAACGTGCTGTTCATTTGCGGCGGGGCGTTCGCCGGCCTGGAAAAGCTGATCGAGCAGCGACAGGGCAGCGGCGGCATCGGCTTCAATGGCGTGCTGCGGGTGCGCAGCAATCACGTCAGCGAGGACTCCTTCGGCGAGGTAATGCCCGAGGACCTGCTCAAGTTCGGCATGATCCCCGAGTTCGTCGGTCGGCTGCCGGTCATCACCAGCGTGCACAACCTGGACCGCGAGGCGCTCATCCAGATCCTCACCGAGCCGCGTAACGCGCTGGTCAAGCAGTACAAGCGGTTGTTCGAGCTGGACGGCGTGGACCTGGAGTTCACTTCGGACGCGCTGGAGGCCGTCGCCGATCAGGCCCTGCTGCGTGGCACCGGCGCCCGTGGCCTGCGGGCGATCATGGAAGAGGTCCTGCTCTCGGTGATGTACGAGGTGCCGAGCCGCAAGGACGTCGAACGGGTCGTCCTCACCCGCGAAGCGGTGCTGGAGAACGTCAACCCCACCATCGTCCCGCGCGAAGTGACCCGCCGTACTCCCAGGGAAAAATCCGCATAACCATAACGGCGTGACCTAATCGATGGCCCCTTGATGACTCCATCAAGGGGCCGTCGCCGTCGTTACGGCCAGTGTTCCGTGTGACGCTGTGTGGCCACGGGACTCGGGTCTGCAAAGCGTAATGGATTTGTCCTAATTGCCCATGACGTGCAGGTATTCTCCGGTAGCCTCATCCCGTCAGAACTGAGTGCTGGGTCGGGCTTGTCGGGGACTGCAGGTGCTGGCTGGCATTCGCCCTTCCGAACGTCGGGGAATGAGCGCATATGAGCAGTTGGGACGGCTCCGGGCCTCCTTGGGAGCCTCAGCAGGAGCCCGTCACCCCGGGTTATTCGCAGCCGCCGAATGGTGACGCTGCGCAACCCGTGCAAGGGTCCTACCCCGGCGGGCAGGAGCCCGGATCAGCCGTCGCGCCATGGTCCGCCGAACAGGAAGAGGGCTACGCACCCGGTTTTCAGCTCGGCCGACGTCCGGCGGGATACCGCCCCGGTGGATTCGCACCAGCCAGCCCCGGCTCGGGGAACGGCGGCCAGCCGGCTGCTGACCCGGGTCAGAATGGCTACGGGCAGCAGGGTTTCGATCAGAGCTGGGCCGGAGCCGCCGGGTACGGACAGCAAGATTACGGACAGCAAGCCGCTCAGGGCTTCGGCCAGCAGGACTACGCGCAGCAGGGTTACGCCGCGCAGGGTTACGCGCCGCAAGGCTATGCCGCGCAGGGTTACGAACAGCAAGGTTACGAACAGCAGGGTTACGAACAGCAAGGTTACGGTCAGCAAGACCTCGGGCAGCAAGGTTACGGGCAACAGGGTTACGCGCCACCCGGGTACGAGCAGCCAGGCTTCGGCCAGCCGGGCCTCGACCAGCAAGCCGCCCAGGCCTTCGGCCAGTCGGGCTTCGACCAGCAAGGCTCGGGGCAGCAGGGCTTCGACCAGCAAGGTTATGGTCAGGCCGGTTATGCCCCGCAGGGGTACGCGCCGCCGGGATACGGACAGCAGGGCTACGGCCAGCAGGGCTACGGGCAGCAGGGCTACGGGCAGCAGGGCTACGGGCAGCAGGGCTACGGGCAGCAAGACCCCGGGCAGCAGGAGCAGGGTTTCGGGCAGGACGCTTACTCGCCGGGGACTTACGGGCAAGGGCAGTACGCGCTCGAGCGGTTTGGCACGGAGCAGTACGGGACGCAGCAGTACGATCCCGCGCAGTACGGCGCGGCCGACGGTAACGGTAACGGCCCTGAGTTCCGGATGGCCTCACTCGCGTCGTCCCCCGGCAAACGCAGCGGTAAGGCGTTCGCGGGCGTCGCCGTCGGCTTGCTCTGCTCGGTCGCCATCGCCGCGGCGGCGGTGCAGGTCACCAAGAGCAACGTCGGTGCGCCGAGCACCAACACGGCCAGCGGCGCCACGGCCCAGAGTTCCCCGAAGGCCACGTCGTCGGCCAAGGCCTCGACCTCAGGGGCGGCCGCCGGGCCGTACGAACTGATCGCGGCGGCCACCGCCGGCGGCTACAAGGCCGACACGGATGCCCCCGCCGCCCAGACCGTCGCGGCCGCGACCGTCGCGGGCACGGTCAAGCAGCAGGTGGAGTCGACCGGGGCCGGGACCGTCGCATCGACCGTCTCCCGCTCGTACCTGGTGAACAACGACCTGCTGGCCGCCTACACCGGATTCAACGGGAGCTTCACCCCGGACCAGATCGCGCAGGCGTTCTCATCGGAGGCGACCCAGTCCAGCACGGTGAACCCCGGCTCACATGGCGGTGTCATGGGTTGCGGCGTAATCTCCGGCGGAACCATCTGTGTCTGGGTGACCGCGAAGACGCTGGCCGTGATCGAGTACTTCGACGCCACCGGCCAGAGCACGGTCCCCAATGCGACGGCGGCCACCTACGCATTGAATATCCGTAACAGCGTAGAGGTGCCCGCACGATAAACTCGCTGCGTGACAACCAACGATGCAGCGGGCCAGCAGGCACTCTCGCCGCAGTATGCGCCCGCCGAGGTTGAGGCGAACCGTTACGAGCACTGGGAGAAGGCGGGATATTTCACGCCGGACCTGACTAGTGACGCCGAGCCCTTCTGCATCGTATTGCCACCGCCCAACGTCACCGGACAGCTGCACGTCGGGCACGCGCTTGACCACACGATCGCCGACGCGACGATCCGCCGCCGCCGGATGCAGGGGTACAAGACGCTGTGGCTGCCCGGCATGGATCACGCTGGCATCGCCACGCAGAACGTGGTGGAGCGTGAGCTCGCCAAAGAGGGCCTGTCCCGGCACGACCTGGGCCGGCAGGCCTTCGTCGACCGGGTTTGGCAATGGAAGACCGAGTTCGGCGGCAAGATACTCGGCCAGATGCGGCGGCTGGGCGACTCGGTGGACTGGACCCGCGAGCGGTTCACGATGGACGAGGGATTGTCCCGCGCGGTTCAGACGATTTTTAAGCGGCTCTTCGACGATGGCCTCATCTACCGGGCCGAGCGCATCATCAACTGGTGCCCGCGCTGTCTCACCGCGCTGTCGGATATCGAGGTGGATCACAGCGACGACGAGGGCGAGCTGGTGTCCATTCGCTACGGCGATGGGGACACCGAGATCGTGGTGGCCACCACTCGTGCCGAGACCATGCTCGGCGACACCGCCGTCGCGGTCCACCCGGACGACGACAGGTACCGTCACATGGTCGGCAAGACCGTGGAACTGCCGCTCACCGGCCAGGCGGATCCCGATCGTGGCCGACGAGCACGTCGATCCCGAGTTCGGCACCGGCGCGGTGAAGGTGACCCCGGCGCATGACCCGAACGACTTCGAGATCGGCCGCCGCCACGACCTGCCGTCCATCACCGTGCTGAACGAGCACGGCGTCATCACGGTCCACGGCCCGTTCGAGGGCCTGGACAGGTTCGAGGCGCGGCCAGCCGTGGTCGCCGCGCTGCGCGAGCTGGGCAGGATCGTCGCCGAGAAGCGCCCGTACATCCACGCGGTCGGGCACTGCAGCCGGTGCGGCACAGTGGTCGAGCCGCGCCAGTCGCTGCAGTGGTTCGTGAAGGTCGCGGCGCTGGCCGAGGCGGCGGGCGCCGCGGTGCGCGACGGCCGGGTCCAGATCGTCCCGCCGGAGCTGAACGCGCGCTACTTCAGCTGGGTGGATGACATGCACGACTGGTGCATCTCCCGCCAGCTGTGGTGGGGGCACCGCATACCGGTCGTCTACGGCCCGGACGGCGAGGTCAAGTGCCTCACTCCCGGCGAGTCCGTGCCGGAGGGCTGGACCCAGGATCCCGACGTGCTCGACACCTGGTTCTCCTCGGGGCTGTGGCCGTTCTCCACGCTGGGCTGGCCGGAGGACACCGCCGACCTGCGGACCTTCTACCCGACGAACGTGCTGGTCACCGGGTACGACATCCTGTTCTTCTGGGTGGCCAGGATGATGCTGTTCGGGCTGTACGCGATGCGCGATCGGGGCCCGGAGAACTCCGTCCCGTTCCGGATCGTCACGCTGCACGGCCTGGTCCGCGATCAGTTCGGCAAGAAGATGTCCAAGTCCCGTGGCAACACGGTGGATCCGCTGGACTGGATCGAGCGGTTCGGCGCGGACGCGGTGCGGTTCACGCTGGCCCGCGGCGCGAACCCGGGTGCCGACGTGGCGACCAGCGAGGACTGGGCGGCCGGTTCGCGGAACTTCTGCAACAAGCTCTGGAATGCCGCCAGGTTCGCCCTGCTGAACGGCGCCCGGGTTCCGGCCGCCGCGCCCGAGCCGGTCACCGCGGCCGAACGCTGGATCCTGTCCCGGCTGTCGGCGGTGAACACCGAGGTGGACAGCCTGCTCGAGCGGTTCGAGATCTCCAAGGCCTGCGAGACGCTGTACCACTTCGCCTGGGACGAGTTCTGCGATTGGTACCTGGAGCTGGCGAAGGTCTCGCTCGGATCGGACGATCCAGCCGCGGCCGAGCGGACCAGGGACATCCTGGGGTTCGTGCTCGACGACCTGCTCCGCCTGCTGCACCCGGTCATGCCGTTCGTCACCGACGAGCTGTGGACCGCGCTGACCGGCCAGGACTCGGTCATGGTCGCGCAATGGCCGTCGTATGAGTTCAGCGATCTGGCGGCCGAGGCGGAACTGGCCTCGCTGATGCGGCTGGTCACCGAGATCAGGCGGTTCCGCTCCGACCAGGGGCTGCGCCCCGGCCAGCGAGTGCCCGCCCGGCTGCGTGACCTCGGTCCGCTCGCGTCGCACGAGACGGCGATCAGGGCCCTGCTGCGGCTGACCGACCCGGCCGACGGGTTCGCCTCGTCGGCCTCGCTGGTCGCCGAGGGCGCCACGATCGAGATCGATCTGGCCGGGACGGTGGACGTGGCCGCCGAGCGGCGCCGCCTGGAGAAGGATCTCGCGGCTGCCCGCAAGGAGGCGCAGCAGGTCAGCGCCAAGCTGGCCAACCAGGGCTTCCTAGCCAAGGCTCCAGACGACGTGGTGGCCAAGACCCGCCAGCGCCTGGAGACCGCCGAAGCGGACATCACCCGCCTAAACGACCGCCTGGCGGCGCTGGCGTAACCCTCGCGGCCCGCGCGAGGCCGCGCGCGGCCGCCGGCAGCCGCCGCCTGCGCGGGCACGCAAGGCCGGTCGATGTGACATCGACCGCGTTCAGTGCGACCGCGTTCAGTGCGGGCGCGTGGGCTGAGCGGCGGCCGGAGCGGGCTGATCTGCGACGGGCAGTAGGCTGGCAGGGTGGATGATGAGGGACGACGGTTTCGTGAAATCGAGGGCCAGATCGCTAGTCGGCGAGCCGAACATCAGATCGATCCGACTCTAGATCGCGTCGCGATGCTTACCGGGCTGCTCGGTGACCCGCAGCGGGCCTATCCGGTCATCCACATCACCGGGACCAACGGCAAGACCAGCATGGCGCGGATGATCGACGCCCTGTTGCGCGAACGCGGGCTGCGGACCGGCCGGTTCACCAGCCCCCACCTGGTGAGCATGCGCGAGCGGATCACGATCGACGGCGAGCCGATCTCCGCTGAGCAGTTCACCGAGCTGTACGAGGAAGTCCAGCCCTACGTTCAGCTCACCGACGACAAGCAGCCGTCGAAGCTGTCGTTCTTCGAGGTGCTGGTGGGCATGGCGTTCGCCGCCTTCGCGGATGCCCCGGTCGACGTGGCGATCGTTGAGGTCGGAGTCGGCGGCCGGTGGGATGCCACCAACGTCGCCGACGGCGCCGTCGCGGTGATCGGCCCGGTCGCGCTGGACCACATGAACTACCTCGGTGACACGATCGAGGACATCGCCGCCGAGAAGGCCGGGATCATCAAGCCCGGCGCGACCGTCATCCTGGCCCAGCAGCAGCTGGCCGCCGCCGAGATCCTGTTGCTGCGGGCGGCCGAGCAGGAGGCGACGGTGGCTCGCGAGGGACTCGAGTTCGGCGTTATGGACAGGGAACTCGCGGTCGGCGGTCAGCGGCTCGTGCTTCGCGGGCTGCGCGGTGAGTACGGCGATGTTTTCCTGCCGCTGTTCGGCGCGCACCAGGCCAGCAACGCGGCGGTCGCGCTGGCCGCGGTGGAGGCGTTCTCCGGCACCGCCGACGATGGCGCGCCGCTGGACATCAGCCTGGTCCGCGAGGCGTTCGCCAAGGTCGCGTCGCCGGGACGGCTGGAGATCCTGCGCAGCAGCCCGACCGTGATCGCCGACGCCGCGCATAACCCGGCGGGCATGGCCGCCACCGCCGCGGCGATGAGCGAGGCGTTCCCCTACATGCGGCTGACCGGCGTCGTGGCGGTCGCGGCCGACAAGGACGTGCCCGGCCTGCTCGCCGAGCTTGAGCCGGTGCTCGACGACGTGGTGGTCACCAGGAACTCGCTGCCGCGATCGATGGACCCTGAGGACCTCGCCGCCATCGCGCGGGAGATCTTCGGCCCGGATCGGGTGCACGTCGCGCCGCGGCTGGACGACGCGATCGACCAAGCGGTCACGCTGGCCGACGAGGCTGACAGCGAGGACGTTCCGGGCAGCAGCGGCGTGCTCATCACCGGTTCGGTGGTGACCGCGGGGGACGCCCGCGCGCTGATCGCGCCCGGGCGCAGCACCAGCGAGGCCCCGCCCGCCACGCCGGCCCGCGCACCGTTCACCAAGGGAGACCTGTCATGAGAAGGCTGTGCAGTACCGTGCTCGGCATGGAAGCGGTATTGCTGCTGCTCATGATCGTCCCCGCGAAGGTGCTCGAGCATGTGAGCGGGGGAACCGCCGCCGCGGTCGGCGGCGGACTCGCGCTGGTCGCGATACTGCTGGCCGGAGTGGTCGGCAAGCCGCGGATGGGCTGGGCGCTGATCGCGGGCAGCCTGCTGCAGGTCGCCATCATCGTCAGCGGTGTGCTGCTGCCGGCGATGTACGTCGTTGGCGTGATTTTTGCGGTGCTATGGGTCACCGGCATCTGGCTGGCCCGTAAGTGGGAGAGCGCCGACTCGCCCCGAGTTACCACGCGATAGCGCACCGTCGCGATACGCTTCATCTCAGTCGCCGCAAGTTAACTGAGGTGAGCACAACGTGACGGATGGCGTCAGCCTGGCACGACCAACTTCCGCGGTCCACCCGCGAGCCCGGGGCGGGGCGCACGCCGCGCGCGGGCACTCCCGCCAGGCGAGCATCCGTGAACTCGCCGTAGTGGGCTGCGTCTGCGCCATCATCGTCACCGCCGTTCCGCTCGCTCTTTTCCAGATACCTAACGGCGCGGCTTGGCTCACCCAGGCACCCGCCGATCCGATCGGCTTGCTGCGCGCCTGCGGGATGGCGCTCCCCGCGATCATGATGGCGGCGCCCTGCGGCGCCGTCGCGGTGCGCCGGGCCGGGACTGGCTGGCCGGTGCTGCTCGCGGGCTTGCTCACGATCGCGCTCGCCGATCTGGCCGGTGGCGCGGTTCGCACGGTGCCATTGGTCGCGGTCGACCGGTCGCTGCACGGGATCGGGGCGGGCCTGACGTTGCCGGGTGCCGCGGCACTCGCGGTCAGCACCCACCGGGCCCGCGGCTGGACCGGCGTGATCTGGGTGCTCGTCACGGTCGCCGCCCTCGCGGCCGCGCCCGCGCTGGTCAGGAAGCAAGTCGTGGCCGGGACGGCGGGCGGCTGGCACGCGATGCTGGAGCCGTACCCGTGGCTGGCCGGCGTCGCGCTCACGTCTGTCGCGGCGTACTTGCCGCTCGCGGGCCGGGACACGCTCCGCCGCCGTCACGACGCCGAGGACCGTGCTCGTCTCGCGGTGATCGGCGCGCCGCTGGCCGCGCTCGGGCTGATGCTGCTCGCCGTGTCGTATCGCGACCACGCCGCCGTCATCGCGACGGCCATCAGCGAGGTGGCCGTGCTGATCGTGCTCATCGGCGCCGTCGGCCGCCGGGGTCAGGCAGCCCGCACCTGGATGCTCTTCGCGGCGGCCGCACTAGCCGGTTTCACCCTCATGCCTTTCGGCACCCTGCTCCCCGTGTGGGCGCTCGCCGCACTCGCGCTAGCTTGCGCGGTGGGCCTCGCCGTAACGGGCCGAAGGAGGTCGATGAGTCATCGACACCCCTCTATGGCGGTCGATGAGTCATCGACCGCCATCGGGACGAGTGCGCTGGGGAATGTGCTAGTCGCGGTGGTCGTCATGGTTGCCGCGGTGGGTGCCGGCTACTTGTGGCTAACGGTGCATGGGTAAGCTCATGACTAGCAATCCCACCCCATTCACCGAGGAGCATCGTCGTGTCTGATCGCACCCTTATCTTGATCAAACCCGATGGCGTACGCCGGAACTTGATTGGTGAGGTTATCGCCCGGATTGAGCGCAAGGGCCTGCGTCTTGTCGCGGCGGAACTGCGCACCATCAGCCTTGAGACCGCGCAGACCCACTACGCTGAGCACGACGGCAAGCCCTTCTACCCGGGGTTGATCAAGTTCATCACCAGCGGTCCGCTGGTAGCGCTGGTCGCGGAGGGTCCTCGTGCCATCGAGGCGTTCCGCGCACTGGCGGGCGCGACCGACCCGGTCAAGGCGTTGCCAGGCACTATCCGGGGGGACTTTGCGTTGGAGACAGGTGAGAACATCGTGCATGGTTCGGACTCACCAGAGTCGGCCTCGCGAGAAATCGAGATCTTCTTCCCTGACCTTGTTTAAAACTGGCGGCACTGGCCAAAGTTAGAGCCGTGACTTAACTGTCACGTATGACTCACTCGTAGCATAAATAGTTTCGCAGAATTACCCGCACCTGCGACAGTTGCGTGCGGGCCCGATCGGAAGGTTCCCGCTCCCGATGAGCAACGCGATGACGTTCCTCGGCCGTGACATGGCGGTCGATCTCGGTACCGCTAACACCCTTGTATATGTGCGCGGCCGAGGCATCGTGCTCAACGAGCCTTCGGTGGTTGCGCTGAACACGAACAACGGCCAGATCGTTGCGGTCGGCGTCGAGGCTAAACGCATGATCGGCCGCACCCCAGGCAACATCGTGGCGGTGCGGCCACTCAAGGACGGCGTGATCGCCGACTTCGACGTGACCGAACGGATGCTGCGCTACTTCATCCAGAAGGTGCACCGCCGACGGCACCTGGCCAAACCGCGGATCGTGGTGGCCGTGCCCAGCGGGATCACCGGCGTGGAGCAGTCCGCCGTCAAGGAGGCGGGCCACCAGGCCGGGGCGCGCCGGGTGTACATCATCGAGGAGCCGATGGCCGCCGCGATCGGCGCCGGGCTCCCGGTGAACGAGCCAACCGGCAACATGGTCGTCGACATCGGCGGCGGTACCACCGAGGTGGCGGTCATCTCCCTCGGCGGCATCGTGACCAGCCAGTCCATCCGGATCGGCGGCGACGAGCTGGACCAGGCGATCATCACCTTCGCGAAGAAGGAGTACTCGCTGATGCTTGGCGAGCGCACCGCGGAGGAGATCAAGATAACGCTCGGCTCGGCGTTCCCGAGCGCGGACGAACCGCATGCCGAGATCCGTGGCCGAGACCTGGTCAGCGGGCTGCCGAAGACGGTGGTCATCTCCGCCGCCGAGGTCCGGCGCGCGATCGACGAGCCGGCCAACCTGATCATCGACGCGGTCAAGTCCACCCTCGACAAGTGCCCGCCGGAACTGGCCGGCGACGTGATGGACCGGGGCATCGCGCTCACCGGAGGCGGGGCGCTGCTGCGCGGCCTCGACGAGCGGATACGTGAGGAGACCGGCATGCCGGTGCACCTCGCGGACAACCCGCTGGATTCGGTCGCGCTCGGCACCGGGAAATGCGTCGAGGACTTCGAAACCCTGAAGCAGGTGCTGGTTCCCGACCGGCGCTTAGGGAGCAACCGTGCACCACGCATCTACCAGGACACGCCTGGTCGTGTCCGCGCTGCTGATCGTGGCGGTCGCGTTGATCACACTGGACTTCCGCTCTGGCGGCCAGAGCCCGTTGCATGGCGCTGGGGCGGCAGTCTTCGGCCCGATTGAGCGGGGCGCGGGTTACGTGACCCGTCCGGTGGCCGACGCCTTCGACGCGGTGAGTGGCGACGACAGCGGCGAGATCACCACCTTGCAGCAGCAAAACGCCGAGCTCCGCGCCGAGCTGTCACAGGCGCAGAACGCGGAGGCGAAGGAGCCGCAGCTCAAGAGCATGCTGCAGCTCGCGGGCCGGGGCGGCTACCGTGTCGTCGCGGCCAGCGTCGTCGGCGCGGGCGGGTCCTACTCGGACACGGTCAGCATCGACGTGGGCAGCCGTGACGGCATCGCCGTGAACGACACCGTGCTCAACGGCGACGGCCTTGTCGGCACGATCACCGAGGTGAGCGCGGTGAGCTCGACCGTGCTGCTGACCACCGACGCGGACTCCACGGTCGGCGTCCAGCTAGCGGGTGGGGGGCAGATCGGATCGGTCACCGGCACTGGCAGCACGATGGCCGGCGCGAACTCGCTCCGGTTGCGCCTGTTCACCGCGAACGTGTCGCTGCAGCCGGGGGAGCAGCTCGTGACGTTCGGATCGGTGGACGACACGCCTTATGTGCCGGGAGTCCCGGTCGGAACGATCACCTCGGTCACCTTGACCCCGGGCTCGCTCACCCAGACCGCGCAGGTCCGTCCGTTCGCCGACTTCAGCTCGCTCGGCGTCGTCGGGGTGGTTGTCGCGCCGCCGCGCACCAATCCGCGTTTCTCGGTGCTCCCAGGGAAGGCGGGCTGAACCGTGCGTCGCGCGCTGACGACGGCCGCCGTGATCGTGGTTGCGGTGGTGCTCCAGGTGACCCTGGTGAACCGGTTGCCGCTGCCCTACGGCGCGGTGCCGAGCCTGGTGCTCATCCTGGTTGCCGCCACGTCGGTCACCGACAGTCCGATGGCCGGGGCGATAACCGGCTTCTGCGCGGGGCTCACGCTGGACATAGCGCCGCCGGGCAGCCACCTGGTGGGCGAAAACGCCCTGGTGTACTGCCTCATCGGGTACGCCTGCGGCCGGGCTGGCCAGATCAAGGACCTGGCCATGCTGCCCACCGTGATGATCGCCGCGGTCGGCGCGGCGGTGGGCGAGGCGATGAGCGCCGGGCTTGGCATCATGCTCAGCGATCCCGAGGTCACCTGGACAGCGATGCGCGGTGTGCTGCCCGCCGCCGTGATCTACGACGTGCTGCTTACCCCGTTCGCGTTCGGCCTGATGGCTTGGCTGCGGCCCGCCGCGGACACTGACTGGGGACGGGCCGGCGCCGCGCGCCGCGCGGCGCGCGGGCCTTCGGCGGCGCCGCGGGCCTGTCGGTGGCGGCTTTCGGCGGCGCGGCGTTTGGCGGCCCGGCCTTCCGCGGCGCGGCCTTCAACGGCGGCCGCGGCGGCACCGGAGTACGCCTGGCGAGCGGCGGCAACTCGCCTCGGCTGCGGCTGGCCGGCATCCCGTCGCCGGCGATCAAGCCCGGCTTTTCCCGCCGGGAACCGAAGCTCAAGCTGGCCGGACTGACGACCCCCGCGCTCACCCCGAGGATCGCGCGCCGCGACCCGAAGCTCAAGCTGACCGGCAGCGGCCCGCGGCACACCAGCGCGCCTGTCGGCCGACCGGTCCGGTTGGCCTTCTCGACCAGGAAGAAGCGTTCCGGTGCCATCGGGGGCCGCGCTGGACGCCCGGTCATGACACGGGATCACGCCCGGAGCCCGCGGTTCCACCAGGGGCGCGGACCGCTGGCGGCGCTGGCCCACCTGCTGCGGCCCAAGCGGCACACCGTGGCACCTGGCCGGGGCTGGCTGAAGGTCAAGCCGGCGCGGAAACCGAAAACACCGCGCTCGCCCAGCAAGGGGTGGCTGTCGACCGGGGGTAACCGGAGGCTGCGAAAGCGTCGTTATGGGACAAAAAATTGGGCACGGTCCTCGCGTCGGCGCCGGTCGCGGTCGCGGCTAGGAGGCTTTCGATGATCCCCGCGTCACGGCGGCGGCTGATGGTGCTGTACGTGCTGGTGTTCGCCATGCTCGTCGCGCTGGGTGGCAGGCTGTGGTTCCTGCAGGTGATGAACGGCCCGTCCTACCGGACGCTGGCCGAGCAGACCCAGGACCGGTCCATCGTGGTGCCCGCGGTGCGCGGGGACATAGTTGACGACACCGGTACCGCACTGGTGCGGAACAACAGCGAACTGGTCATCTCGGTCAACATGATGGAGCTGTCTCAGCGGTCGAATGAGACCGTTGTGCTGGACCGGCTGGCGAATCTGCTCGGGATGTCGGACACCGCGCTGTCGGACAAGGTGCGGCTGTGCACCGCCAAGGTGCCGGCGCCGTGCTGGTCCGGATCGCCGTACCAGCCGATCCCGGTAGAAGAGCACGTCAGCGACCAGATGGCGCTGCAGATCATGGAGCAGCCCAAGCTCTACCCGGACATCACCGCCGAGGTCGAGGCGGTCGTCGATTACCCGGAGACCGGCGGTGCCGATCCGGCGCAGACCCTCGGCTACCTGCAGCCGATCACCGAGTCTGAGCTGAAGGCAATGCACCTGAGTGACACCGACCTCGCCACCGACGAAGAGGTCGGGCAGTCCGGGCTGGAGGCCCAGTACGACTCGCAGTTGCGCGGCACCAACGGCAGCGAGATCGTGTCGGTGAATGCCGACGGCGACGTCACCGGCACCGTGTCACAGATCCCGCCGACCGACGGCGACGATCTGGTCACCAGCCTGAGCTCCACCCTGCAGGACGACGTGCAGAACGTGCTGGCCAGTACGATCGCCAAGGAGCGCGAGGCCGGCAAGGACGTGAACCAGGGCGCCGCGATCGTGGAGACCACGACCGGCCGGATCGTCGCGATGGCCAGCTACCCCGACTACAACCCGAACATCTGGACCAACGGCATTTCGGAGTCGGAGTTCAAGTACCTGTTCGACTCCTCATCCGGCGCGCCGGTGATCAACTACGTCACCCAGGGCGAGTACGCGCCGGGCTCCACGTTCAAGATCACCACCACTGCCGCGGCGGTCGACGACGGCTACTCGATCAACGGTTTGTACAACTGCCCGGCCACTTTTGACATCGACGGCCAGTCGTTCGCGAACGACGGCGAGCCCAACCTCGGCCCGATCTCGATCAGCGAGGCGCTCGTCCAGTCCTGCGACACCGTGTACTACGAGCTGGCCTACGACATGTGGCAGCGCGACGACAACAAGGCCAACTATGTGGCCAGCGCGACCAGCCCGGTGCAGAAGATGCAGAAGATGGAGCTGGACTGGGGCTTCGGCAAGGACACCGGCATCGACCTGCCGGAGCAATCGACGGGCACCATCCCGACCAGGCAGTGGCTGTACTGGCTGTGGGAGGACAACGCGCACTCCGGCCAGGACTGGTGCAAGTACGGCAACGCGAACGGCTCGTACGTCCAGCAGATCGAGTACCAGGACTGCCAGGACGGCTACGTGTGGGAGCCTGGCCAGGCGGCGATCGCCGCGATCGGCCAGGGCTACGTGACCGCGACGCCGCTGCAGCTCGCCGACGCCTACGTCGCGCTGGCCAACGGCGGCACCGTGTATGAGCCGCGGGTCGGCGAGGCGCTGGTCTCGCCGTCGGGCCAGGTCGTGCAGAAGATCAACCCGCCGGTGGCGGACCGTCTGCCGGTCTCGCAGTACACGCTGGCGTACATACGCGACGCACTGGCCGGGGTGGTGACCAGTGGTACCGCGGCGGGCGCGTTCGGCGGATTCCCGCTCAACAAGGTCTGCGTAGCCGGCAAGACCGGAACCGCGCAGAACTTCGGCAAGAACTCGACCTCGGTGTTCGCCTCCTTCGCGCCGTGTAACAACCCCAAGTACGTGGTCATCGTGATGATCCCGAACTCGGGTTACGGTGCCGACTTCGCGGCCCCGGCGGTCCGGGCCATCTGGGACGACATCTACGGCCTTGAGGGACACAAGGCCGCGTTCCCCCACGGCCAGTACCCAACGACCATCCCCAAGGTAACCTCATGAGCGAGCCGAGGGGCGCCGCGCCGCCTGGACTGAGGAACGACGGAGGAGTGACGAGGGAAGGCGGCGCGTCTAAGGCGCCCCGAGGCGAGCGGGAAAGTAGGGCTAACTCATGAGCGACATGCTGCTGCGCCCGGTCGCCTACTCCGGGCGATCGTCGTTCGCGGCTCGCCGTGGGCTGCTGCGCGAGCTGGACTGGGTGCTGATCGCGGTCACGGCCGGGCTCACCGCGATCGGAACGGTCCTGGTCTGGTCGGCGACCGTGCCGATGCTCGAGGCCGCCGGGCTGAGCACCCACACGTACCTGAAGAAGCAACTGCTCAACGTGGCGCTCGGCGTGGTGCTGCTGATCGCTTTCTCCGTCATGGACCATCGTAGGCTCCGGGCGTTCGTGCCGCTGGCCTACGTGCTGTCGCTGCTGTTGCTCGCCGCCGTGCTCACCCCGATCGGGTCCGACGTCAACGGCGCGCACGCCTGGATCGAGCTGCCCGGCGGGTTCCAGGTCGAGCCGTCCGAGTTCGCCAAGCTCGGCCTGATCGGGGCGGCCGCGCTCATCCTGTCACCGCGGACGATCGGGCATCCGCGACCGGGGCTCAAGCACGTCGCGCTGGCCGCGCTGGCCGCGTTGCCGCTGATCGCCCTGGTGGAGAAGGAGCCCGCGCTCGGCGTCACGCTGGTCCTGGTGGCGGTGCTCGCCGCCATGGTGGTGGTGTCCGGCATCCGGCTGTACTGGGTGGTCGGCGGGATTCTCGGCGTGTCGGCTGTCGTGTACGGGGTGGCGACGATGCACCTGCTGCACGGGTACCAGCTCACCCGGCTCACCTCGTTCTTGCACCCGGAAAATGACCTGGCCGGGGCGGGCTACAACGAGATCGAGGCCAAGATCGCGGTCGGATCCGGCGGTATGTTCGGTCAGGGCCTGTTCCACGGATCGCTGATCGCGAACAATTACGTGCCATCGCAGCAGACCGACTTTATCTTTACCGTGGCGGGGGAGGAGCTCGGCTTCGTCGGGTGCGCGGTGATCATCGCCCTGCTTGGCCTGCTGGTCTTCCGCGCCATCAGGATCGCGATGACCGCCGACGACCAGTTCGGCATGCTGGTGGCGACCGGGATCGCGGTCTGGTTCGCCTTCCAGGGCTTCGTCAACATCGGCATGACCATCGGCATCATGCCGATCACCGGACTGCCGCTCCCGTTCGTGTCCTATGGGGGCTCAGCGGTCTTCGCCGACATGATCGCCGTCGGCCTATTGCAGTCGATCCACCGGCATAGGTCACTGTTCACGTAACCTAGAAGGATGCCTGTCGAGTCCGTCTACCCGCGGCTGGAGCCGCTGCTGCCACTGGTGCGCAAACCGGTGCAGTACGTGGGTGGCGAAACGAACACGGTGACCAAGGACTGGGATTCCTGCGACGTCCGGTGGGCACTGCTGTACCCGGACGCTTACGAGGTCGGATTGCCCAACCAGGGCATCCAGATCCTCTACGAGGTGCTGAACGAACAGCCCGGTGTGCTCGCCGAGCGAACCTACAGCGTCTGGCCCGACCTGGAAGCGCTGATGCGTTCCCATGAGGTGCCGCAGTTCACCGTCGACGCCCACCGCCCGGTGGGCGCGTTCGACGTGCTCGGCGTCTCCTTCTCCACCGAACTCGGGTACACCAACCTGCTCACCGCGCTCGACCTCGCCGGAATACCTCTTTTTTCAGCAGAACGCCGCGTCGAGCATCCCCTGGTCATCGCCGGGGGCCACTCGGTGTTCAACCCGGAGCCGATCGCCGATTTCCTGGACGCAGTCGTACTCGGCGACGGCGAGCAGGCGGTGCTGGCCATCTCCTCGCTGATCCGCGCCTGGAAGGAGTCCGGCTGCCCAGGAGGGCGGGACGGATTGCTGTTGTCGCTGGCGGCTCGCGGCGATGTCTACGTGCCGCGGTTCTACGATGTCTCGTACCGGCCTTCTGGGGAAATCGACCGAGTTGTGCCGAATCGTCCGGGCGTCCCGTACTCGGTCAGCAAGCACACCCTGATGGACCTGGACGCGTGGCCGTACCCGAAGAAGGGGATCGTGCCGGTCGCCGAGACCGTGCACGAGCGGTACAGCGTGGAGATCTTCCGCGGCTGCACCCGGGGCTGCCGGTTCTGCCAGGCCGGGATGATCACCCGGCCGGTCCGCGAGCGGTCTATTTCCACGATCGGTGCGATGGTGGCTCGCGGGGTGGCGGCCACCGGATTCAACGAGGTCGGGCTGCTGTCGCTGTCCAGCGCGGACCACAGCGAGATCAACGAGGTGGCCAAGGACCTCGCGGACTGCTACACGGGGACCAATACCGGCCTGTCGCTGCCGTCCACCCGGGTGGACGCGTTCAACGTGACGCTGGCCAACGAGCTTTCGCGTAACGGGCGGCGCTCCGGGCTGACCTTCGCCCCGGAGGGCGGCTCCGAGCGGATACGCAAGGTGATCAACAAGATGGTCACCGAAGAGGACCTGATCCGGACCGTCTCGACCGCGTATGACAACGGCTGGCGGCAGGTCAAGCTGTACTTCATGTGCGGGCTGCCCACCGAGACCGATTCCGACGTCCTGGCGATCGCGTCGCTGGCCAGCCGGGTGATCTCAACCGGGCGCCAGGTTTCCGGTCGGCGTGACATTCGCTGCACGGTGTCCATCGGCGGGTTCGTGCCCAAGCCGCAGACGCCGTTCCAGTGGGCGGCGCAGTGCGAGCCGTCGGTGGTCAACGATCGGTTGCGGGCGCTCGGCGCGGCCATGCGCTCGGACAAGGCGCACGGCAAGTCGATCGGGTACCGGTACCACGAGGGGGAGCCATCTCTGATCGAGGGGCTGCTTTCCCGGGGTGATCGCCGCGTCGGTCAAGTGATCCTGGCCGCGTGGCGGGACGGCGCGCGTTTTGATGGCTGGGGTGAGTACTTCTCGTTCGAACGCTGGCTGACCTGCGCAGATAAGGCCCTCGCCGACGAGCCGGTTGACCTGGGATGGTACACTACGCGCGAGCGTGACTACAGCGAGACACTGCCATGGGACCACCTGGACTCGGGGCTGGACCGAGACTGGCTTTGGCAGGACTGGCAGGACGCCCTGATGGCTGGCAGGGAGTCCTCGGTCGCTGATGGGTCCGTGGCGTCCGAAGTGCCCGCGGTATCCGAAGTGCCCGTGGTATCCGAAGTGCCCGCGGTATCCGAAGTGCCCGCGGTATCCGAAGTGCCCGCGGTATCCGAAGTGGAAGACTGCCGCTGGACGCCGTGTTATGAGTGTGGGGTGTGCAGTGCCATGGGTACACACATCCAGACGGGACCTACGGGAGAGCGCCTTGAGGGCAAGCGCTTCCTGCCCGTGCTAACGGAACTCGCCCGTGATTAACGGACGGACGCCCGTGGTTAGTGCTTAAGAGATATCGGAGAGAGAGCGTGTCAAGACCGGAGCCGAGTGGACCGAAGCCGCTACCAGCGGTTCAGTTCCTGCTCGTCCGGTATGCTAAGCGGGGAAAGATGCGTTTTGCCAGCCACAGAGACGTGGCACGCGCCTTCGAGCGGGGGGTGCGGCGGGCTGGACTGCCTGTTGCGCACTCCGCGGGTTTCTCCCCGCATCCGAAGATCTCCTATGCGGGAGGCGCCCCTACTGGGGTGGCGAGTGAGGCAGAGTACTTGAGCCTCGCGGTCACCGAACGCCAGGAGGCGGTGGTCGTGCGGGAGAAGCTAGATGCGGCGCTGCCTGATGGGATAGATGTGATCGACGTCACTGAGGATGCCGGGGGGCTGCCGGCTGACCGGCTAACGGTTTCTCAGTGGCGTGTGATTCTTCCGGCTGTGACTCCTGAGGATGTCACGCCAGCGGTCGACGGTTTTCTCGCTCTCTGATTCCGCTCCGGTGGAGCGGCTGACGAACAAGGGCATGCGGCGCATGGACGCCCGCTCTGCTGTGGTCACCCTTGGGGTGCGGCAGACGGAGTCCGGCGACGCGGAGTTGCTGATGGTCGTCCGGCACACTGTGCCTGCCGTCCGACCAGATGACGTACTCACCGCGCTTCACGAGGTTTCCGGCCAGGACTGGCCGGTACCGCCCGTGGTGACGCGCTTGGCACAGGGTTCCCTGGAAGGTGCTGGGGTGGTCGCGCCATGACCGCCGCCGCTCTCGGGGACATGACAGTAATCGGGCGCGGTGGCCGCCGCGTTAGCCGCATTAGCGGCGCTGGCTGGCCTGGCCCGGTTGGACGAACACGACGCGCTCCCGCGCGGCGCACCTGCATCGGCGCGCCCGGGAGCCTGACTGGAGATTGCCCGTATGCTCGACAGCGAGCTGCACAACGAATCGGAGAGCGGACGCTCCGCTGATACAGCGGCTGCGTCCGCGCCAGCTAAGGCTGGCACCGCATCGTCCGCCACGGCTCCGGCCGTGACGACGACCCCGGCTTCCGGGGCCGCGGCACCGCCTGGGGCTGGTCTGGGGACCCCTGAGGGTTCCGCCAGCGTTCCTGCTGCGGTGTTTCAGGCACCTCAGGCGCTGTTCCAGCCGCCGCCACCGGTCGCACCGGCCGCGTCGGCCGGTGCCGGCCGCCAGGCTCCGGCCAAGGAGACCGCGCCCAAGTCAGGGACCGCCGCTAAGTCTTCCGGCTCAGCGAAGTCAGCCCCGGCTAAATCGGCCGCGACGAAGTCGGCTCCGGCGAAGTCGGCCAGGGGCGGCGCGGCGAAGTCCGCGGACGCTAAGGCCACGGCTCCGGAGGCGCCTGAAGCCGAGGAGCCGGTGGTGGCGGATGCCGACTCCGGTGACGGCGATGAGAGCGGTACCGGCCGTAAGCGGCGCCGCCGGACGACCAGGACCCGGAGTGGCAAGGCAGAGACCGCTGCCTCGGCGGAGGAAACCACCGACGAGGCCGAAGCCGCGGACGATGGCGCCGAGCCCGACGAGAAGGACGGCGACGACCAGTCCGCGTCCAGCACGTCACGCCGTCGGCGGCGCAAGCGCCGTCGCCCGGGCTCCGAAACCGACGCGCTGGCCCCTGACGACCCGCCGGACACCGTGGTCCACGTGCGTGAGGCGCCGAACCCGGCGGACGCGGTGCGCGCGATCAAGGGCTCCACGCGGCTAGAAGCCAAGAAGCAGCGGCGCCGCGAGGGCCGCGAGTCCGGTCGCCGCCGCCCGCCGATCGTCACCGAGTCGGAGTTCCTGGCCCGGCGCGAGTCGGTCGAGCGGGTCATGGTGGTTCGCCAGCGCGGCGAACGGACCCAGATCGCGGTGCTCGAGGACGACGTGCTCGTCGAGCATTACGTGAACCGGACCACACACCAGTCCTACGTGGGCAACGTGTACCTCGGCAAGGTGCAGAACGTCCTGCCGTCCATGGAGGCCGCGTTCGTCGACATCGGCAAGGGCCGCAACGCGGTGCTCTACGCCGGTGAGGTCAACTGGGACGTTTCCGGCATGGAGGGCCAGCCGAAGCGGATCGAGTCGGCGCTCAAGCCCGGCCAGTCGGTGGTCGTGCAGGTTACCAAGGACCCGGTCGGGCACAAGGGTGCCCGGCTCACCTCAATGATCTCGCTGCCGGGTCGGTACCTGGTTTATGTTCCGGGCGCGTCGATGACCGGCATTTCCCGCAAGCTCCCCGACACGGAGCGGAACCGGCTCAAGCAGATCCTCAAGAAGGTCATGCCCGAGGATGGCGGCGTCATCGTGCGCACCGCGGCGGAGGGCGCCACCGAGGACGAGCTTTCCCGCGACGTCTCCCGGCTGGCGGCGCAGTGGGAGAACATCGAGCGCAAGTCCAAGAACGCGTCCGCGCCGTCCCTGCTGTACGGCGAGCCCGATCTGACGATCCGGGTCGTCCGTGACGTGTTCAACGAGGACTTCAGCCAGCTGATCGTCTCCGGCGAAGAAGACTGGGAGACGATCGACGAGTACGTGAAATACGTCGCTCCGCATCTGGCCGACCGGTTGTCCCGCTGGTCGCCGGAGCCCGGCGCATCGGACGACGTTTTCGCGGCGTACCGCGTCGACGAGCAGCTGGTCAAGGCGCTGGAGCGCAAGGTGTGGCTGCCGTCCGGCGGGTCGCTGGTCATTGACCGGACCGAGGCGATGACCGTTATCGACGTCAACACCGGTAAGTTCACCGGCCACGGCGGGAACCTCGAGGAGACGGTCACCCGTAACAACCTGGAGGCCGCCGAGGAGATCGTCCGGCAACTGCGGCTGCGGGACGTGGGCGGCATCGTCGTCATCGACTTCATCGACATGGTGCTCGAGTCGAACCGGGACCTCGTGCTCCGGCGGCTGACCGAATGCCTGGCCAGGGACCGGACCAAGCACCAGGTCGCCGAGGTGACCTCACTGGGCCTGGTGCAGATGACCCGCAAGCGGGTCGGGGCGGGCCTGCTCGAGGCGTTCTCCGAGACCTGTGACTGCTGCAACGGCCGCGGCGTGATCATCACGCTGGACCCGGCGCACGACGGTAGCGGCTCTGCTTCGAACGGCTCGGGTGGCAACCACCGCGCCGAGCCCCGCGAAAACGGCAAGTCCCGCGACAACGGCCGGTCCCGCGAGGACAGCCGGTCTCGCGAGGACAGCCGGTCTCGCGAGGACGGAAGCGGCCGGTCCCGGGATAACGGCAAGTCGAGGGGCAAGGAAAACGTCCGCGCTGCCGACAACGGCCACTCAGGTCGCGGCGGCGACAACGGTCACGTCAGCGACACCGGCCAGTTGGCGCTGACCGAACCCGCGCCGCCCGAGACTCTGCAGCCTGAGATTGTGCAGCCTGAGACTCTGCAGCCCGAGGCGGCCCAGCCCGAACCGGCCCCCGTAGCGGAAGCGGTCTCCACGCTGCCGCCGCCCGTCGCCGGCCGCAGGACCCGCGGCGGCACAGCCACCGTCCGCCGTTCGGTCACTACGGCCGAACCAGTCGTCACGGTCGAACCGGCCTCGGCGCCCTCCGCGGTAACCACGGCTCTACCGACCCCGGAGGCCCCCGCAGCCCCGGATGCCCCGACGTCGACGCTAGCCGCCGATGCTCCGGCTCCCGAGGCTCCAGCGGCCCCGGCGCTAGCGGATGCTCCGGCGTCCACGGCTCCGGTCACCACCGAGGTGGCCGCGCCCTCTGCGGCGGCGGAGACCCCGGCGCTAGCGGATGCTTCAGCCACCGCTGCGGCGCCGGAGGCAGAAGCTCCCGCGGGCAGCGCAACACCCGTGGAAGCAGCCGCCCCGGTGGCAACCCCGGACGCGGGAGACCCCGTGGCAACAGCCGACGCGACCACCACACGAGCCCCTGCGGATGCGGAGGCACCAGAGGAATCACAGGCCCCGGCCCCCACGCGCCGCCGTCGCCGCAAGGCTTCCGACGAGGACTAAATCCCGCGCCCGCGGTCCGGAACCTGGGACGTAAGTTGCCCGTGGTACTCGTGGGGCTAGCGTTCCCCGGATCGGCGGACCGGCCACCCCATGGATGGCCCATCGCTGGCGCTATCACGCCAGCGATGGGCCATCCATGGCCTCCGGAGCGGCCTCCGGCGCCACCCGGGCGGCGCCCGGAGCGGCACCTGGGGCGGCACCCGGGGCGGCCTCCGGCGCACCCGGAGCGGCGGTCCCCGACGGGCGGCGCGAGTGGGGCGGGTTAGCTGGTACTCTGGGTTGGCGACGACCGGGTCGGTACTGGCTGCTGGTCGTCTTAGCCATGTGGGGCATCCGCTTCCTGGTCCGGCCGAAACGGTCGGGGAGGGCTGACGCGGGATGCCGGGCCATGAGGCAGACCAAGCAGGCTGGGCTAGCCCAGTTTGGGCAGCATAGTTTGAGGCAGCACAGACCCCTATCACCAGCAGGGACGAGGAAGACGACGATGTACGCGATTGTGCGCTGCGGCGGCAGGCAGGAGAAAGTCGCCGAGGACGACGTGCTGGATGTCGACAAGCTCCCGGGCGCGCCCGGTGACAACGTCACGTTCCCGGCGCTGCTGGTGGTGGATGGCGACAACGTCATCACCGACGCACAGGGCTACCAGGTGAGCGCCGAGATCATCGGCGCGACCGCGGGCCCCAAGATCAACATGATCCACTACCGGAACAAGACTGGCTATCGTCGCCGTCTTGGTCACCGGCAGAAGTACACGCAGGTTCGCATCACGAGCATCAAGAAGGGCTGACGATGGCACACAAGAAGGGCGCCTCTTCCAGCCGCAACGGTCGTGACTCGAACGCGCAGCGACTGGGCGTGAAGCGGTATGGCGGCCAGGCGGTGAACGCGGGCGAGATCATCGTGCGCCAGCGCGGCACGCACTTCCACCCGGGCAACAACGTTGGCCGCGGCAAGGACGACACGCTGTTCGCGCTGACCAGCGGCAAGGTCGAGTTCGGTAATCACCGTGGTCGCCGTGCGGTGTCGATTCTTCCAGGCGAAGGCCCGTCTGCCTGACGGCCTGATACACCCAAGAAAGGCGGGCCGGGATCACACCCCGAGCCCGCCTTTCGCATGAGAAACGAGGGAACGATGGCCGAATTCGCCGACCGAGCCGAGCTGCGTGTGCAGGCCGGTAACGGCGGTAACGGCTGCGCGTCTATCCACCGGGAGAAGTTCAAGCCCCTGGGCGGCCCGGACGGCGGTAACGGCGGCCGCGGCGGCGACGTCATCCTCGAGGTCGACGCCAGCGCGAAGACCCTCCTCGACTTCCATCGCAAGCCAGTACGTAAGGCCACCAACGGCACGCAGGGCTCAGGTTCCAACCGCAACGGAGCCAATGGCGATGACCTCATCGTCAAGGTCCCCAACGGCACGGTCGTGCTCGACGGCACCGGCGAAGTGCTGGCGGACCTGCTGGGAACGGGAACCCGGTTCGTCGCCGTCGCCGGCGGCCGTGGCGGGCTCGGCAACGCCGCGCTGGCGAGCACGAAGCGCAAGGCGCCTGGTTTCGCGCTCAAGGGAGAGCCGGGCGAGCAAGGCAACCTCGTACTCGAGCTGAAGACCGTCGCGGACATCGGCCTCATCGGCTTCCCGAACGCGGGCAAGTCATCCCTCATCGCCGCCATGTCCGCCGCGCGGCCGAAGATCGCGAACTACCCGTTTACCACGCTGATCCCCAACCTCGGCGTGGTCGAGGCCGCGGACACCCAGTTTGTCGTGGCCGATGTGCCCGGGTTGATCCCAGGCGCCAGCGAGGGCAAAGGCCTCGGACATGACTTTCTCCGGCATGTTGAACGCTGTGCCGCGCTCGTGCACGTGCTGGACTGCGCGACCCAAGAGCCCGGTCGCGACCCGATCACCGACCTGGACACGATCGAGGCCGAACTCGCCGCATACTCACCCGAACTGGCCGCTAGGCCGAAGCTCGTCGTGCTCAACAAGATCGATGTTCCCGACGGGCGGGAAATCGCGGACCTGGTGAAACCCGAGCTGGAACGGCGCGGCCTGCAGGTCTACGAGATATCTGCGGCTTCTCATGAGGGGCTGCGCGAGCTAGGTTTCGCCATGGCGGCCGTGGTCAAGGAGGCCCGCGCCAACGAGCCGGAACCTCAGCCGTCGCGCATCGTGATCCGTCCCAAGCCTGTCGCTGGCCCCGAGTTCACCGTCGAGCGCACCCCAGACGGGGCATTCACCGTACACGGCGTGAAGGTAGAGCGCTGGGTACGACAGACCGATTTCCAGAACGACGAAGCAGTCGGCTACCTGGCAGACCGGCTCGCCCGGCTTGGCGTGGAGGACGCGCTCGCCGGGGCCGGCGCGGTACCCGGCGACGAGATCAGGATCGGCGACCCCGGCGACGAGGTTGTCTTCGACTGGGACCCGACGATCACCGGCCGCGGCCCGAGCCCGCGCGGCACCGATACGAGGTTGTCGGGGTGACTGAGTCGGCTCGTCCTGACATCGCCGGCGCCCATCGCGTCGTCGTCAAGGTCGGCTCATCCTCGCTCACCACCTCCAGCGGCGCGATCGACGACGCCCGGATCACCGAACTAGTCGGGGCGCTCGCCACTCGCCATCCCGCCAGCCAGGTCGTGCTCGTGTCGTCCGGTGCCATCGCCGCTGGCCTCGCACCGCTCGGGCTGAAACGGCGCCCGAGCGACCTGGCCATGCAGCAGGCGGCGGCCAGCGTTGGCCAAGGGTTGCTCATCGCGAGATACACAGCGTCGTTTGGCATACATGGAATCGGTACCGGGCAGGTGCTGCTGTCCGCTGACGACCTGATGCGGCGGGCGCATTACCGTAACGCGCAGCGGGCGCTTGACCGGTTGCTCGATCTCGGCGTGATTCCGGTGGTGAACGAGAACGACTCGGTGGCCACCGACGAGATCAGGTTCGGTGACAACGACCGGCTCGCCGCGCTGGTCGCGCACGTGACCCGCGCCGACGCTCTCGTCCTGCTGTCCGACGTGGACGGCGTCTACGATGGCGATCCCCGCCGCGGTGAGGCCACCAGGATCGAGGTTGTCCGCGGGCCAGAGGACCTCGAAGGCGTCACGATCGGCCGGATCGGTTCCGGTGTCGGGACCGGCGGCATGACCACGAAGGTGGAATCGGCGCAGATCGCGACCTCGGCGGGGATCCCCACCGTGGTCGCCGCCGCGGCGCAGGCGGCGCGGGCGCTCGCCGGGGAGCCGGTCGGGACATATTTCGCGGTCACCGGACGGCGCTCGTCCACGCGCCTGCTGTGGCTGGCGCACGCGGCGGTCGCGCGGGGCAGCCTGCGCTTGGACAAGGGCGCGGTGGAGGCAGTCACCGGTCGTGGCGCGTCGCTGTTGCCCGCCGGGATCATCGGTGTCGACGGCACCTTCGACGCGGGGGACCCGGTCGATCTTGCCGACGCTGACGGCACGGTGGTCGCCCGCGGCGTGGTCAGCTATGACGCGGCCGAGATTCCCGGGCTGATGGGCCGTTCTACCCGGTGGCTGGCTAGCCGCCTCGGCCCGGAATATGAGCGCGAAGTCGTGCACCGCGATGATTTGGTTATCCTCTGAGCGGTCGGCGACCCCAGCGATGGGCCATCGATAGCGAGCTAGCCCCGGCGATGGGCCATCGCTGGGGGCTGTAATTGGGGGCTGGGGCTGGGGCTGGGGCTGTGGTCGGGGGCTGGTGCCGGGCTGGCGTGCGGCGTTAGGCTGCGAGCCGGGCCCATGGACCCGGCGGGTTGTCGTCGACCGGCAGCCAGCACATCGGCTGGACGTCGCAGGGACGTACCCGAACCGGCCCGCGTGCCTCGCCGGGGTACCGGCCGTCGGAGTCCGGCCACACCACCTGGAGCATCGGCGGGCGCACGATGCCGTGGCAGATGTCGGAGAAGGTGAACAGCGAGGTCTCGCGCCAGCTGACGTGGATCCTGCACAGCTTCAGCGGGCGCGCGCCGAGATCATCGATGATGTCGCCGGGTGCGGGCATCCACCCGTCGGCCATCCGGTTGCCGAGCTCGTCGAAGATCGTCCGGGCGAGGTCCGGCGGCACGCCGAAAATCGCCAGGTCAGCGCCGCGATGCGTGATCCACATCCCGACGCTGTAGGCCCACGGGGGAGTGGCTTCCTCGCGGCCGACCACGACGGTCGTCCACCCAGCCATCTCGATGTCACGGGTGATCGCGGCCATCCCGGCGTGCAGTTCGTCATAACCGAACTGTCCGGCGTCTGTGACAGCCTTGCGGCTTCGCCTGGGGAACAGCGGAAGTCTCATGTCTGCACCATAACTAGGGGGTCTGACATTCTGCGTTGCCCCAGGATCCAGCGCCCGCCGTGACCGTCATCTTTGGACCTCTACGGTACGTCCCTAGCAAACAGAAAACGTTTTCCAACGAACTAAGAGGCCCAAAGGCCGTTGGAGGTCCAAAGCGGGGGCGGGGTGAGCATCGCGGGGGTCTGCGGAGGGCAATTTTGCGAGTGGCCCTGGGGAAGTGGGGTCCACCGGTACTGATGGTACTGCCGGGGGTGGGGCGACCGCCCGCCGGAGGGCCCCGTTCCTGGTCGGTGCTGCATTGCCCAGCAAAGAGTGTGGGTAATGCAGCACTCACCAGCAAAAACGGGCGGGCGGGCCGGGAAACGGGCTGCCCAGGAACAGGCTGCCCAGGAACAGGCGGGCCCGGAAACAGGCCGTCCGGAAACAGGCTGCTCAGGGAACAGGCGGGCCGGGAAACGAGGTGTCCGGCGAAAACTACTCGTCGTCGTCCGTGCCGCCGTTGCTGCGACCGCCGCCGCCGAAGCGGTCGAACAGGCCGGAGCCGGCGCGTGAGGCAGTGTCCGCGAAGCCGCGCAGCAGGCCGGCCAGCGGGTCCTCGGACCGGTTCCAGGTGTCCTGGTAGGACTTCGCCGCGTTGCGGATCTCTTCGCCGATGGAGGCCGAAGAGTCGGTGTCCCGCCGCGGGTAGTCGCCGCCGAGAATCCGCTCGTAGTCGCCGGAGATCGCCCAGTGGTCCAGCTCAGCGAACCTGACCACGGCCTGCGGGTGGGTGGTGCCCTGCAGCTGGGAGAGCTTCAAAAGACTGTCCCGCAGATCGGGGACCGCGTCGTACTCGTGCGCCTGCTCGCGGAACGCGTCCGGGTTGAGCTCGGACAGCTGCGCACCGCCGGCGATCTTCATCAGCGCGCGCCGCGCCGCGTCCACGTCCTGGCAGGCCAGCAGGCCGGCCCGGTCACAGGACAGCTCCGACTTGCGGAACCATTCCTCGAGGCCGAACACGATGGCCTTCACCCCGATGTACCCGATCGGCATCCAGGCGATGCGTGCCGCCAGGTTGATGAGGTACATCAGCATGGTCCGGTAAACGGCGTGGCCGGACAGCACGTGACCGAGCTCGTGCCCGACCACGAAACGCAGTTCCTCTTCGTCGTGCAGGTTGATCAGACCCGTCGTTATGACGATAAAAGGACGGTCCTTACCGAGCGCCATCGCGTTGACGACCGGCGTCTGCTGGACGAAGACCTCGGGCACGTCAGGCAGGTCCAGGATGTACGAGCCGTCACGGACCAGCGAATAGATGTTCGGGAACTGTACCTCGGACACCCGGACGCCGTTCGCCAGGTATGACAGCCGCAGGGCCCGCTCGTTGAACAGGCCGAAGAGCTTGCGAAGCAAGACATCGAATCCGCTGAGCTTGCGCAGCGCCACGAGCGCTGAGCGGTCCGCGGGATGCTCATAAGCGCGGGAACTGATGCCAGTGAGCCGGACCCGCGCGCGATCAGGCACTGATGAAGTCATGCTTGTACGCTATCCCAATTCAAGATATGTCGCAACGGCCAAGCTATCCTCTACACGGGAGCCCTGGTAAAGGAGAGGCTTTTGGCTAACGGCTCTATAGCTGGTGGAGGACGCCGGATCGGCGTGATGGGCGGCACCTTCGACCCAGTCCACAATGGGCACCTTGTCGCGGGGAGCGAGGTGGCCCATCGTTTCGCGCTGGATGAGGTGATCTTCGTCCCGACCGGTGAGCCCTACCAGAAGGACCGACGGAAGGTCTCGCCGGCCGAGGACCGCTACCTGATGACGGTAATCGCCACCGCGTCGAACCCGCGGTTCAGCGTGTCCCGGGCGGACATCGACCGGCCGGGCCCGACGTACACGATCGACACCCTCCGGGACATAAACAAGGCCCACCCGAATGCCGACCTGTACTTCATCACCGGCGCGGACGCCCTGGCTAAGCTGATGACCTGGCACGACGTGGATGAACTCTTCTCCCTCGCGCATTTCGTAGGCTGTACGAGGCCTGGTCACCGGCTGACCGGCGCCGGGCTACCGGACGGAAAGGTCTCCCTGGTGGAGATCCCGGCGCTCGCGATCAGCTCGACTGAATGCCGTGCCAGGGTCGCTGCGGGAGAGCCAGTGTGGTATCTCGTTCCGGACGGCGTGGTCCAGTACATCGCCAAACGCGGTCTTTACGGCCGTCTGTGAGAAGGTAGAACAGTGACAGCTAGCCCGAGAGCCCTTGAGCTCGTCGAGATCGCCGCGCTCGCCGCGGCGGACAAACTCGCCAAGGACATCGTCGCCTACGACGTCAGCGAGCAACTCGTGATCACCGACGCGTTCGTCATCTGCACGGGCGCCAACGACCGCCAGGTCCGGTCGATCGTCGACGAGGTCGAGCTCAAGCTGAAGGAGGCGGGCGCCACTCTCGTCCGCCGCGAGGGCGAACGAGAAGGCCGCTGGGTGCTGCTCGACTACCTGGACATCGTGGTGCATGTCCAGCACGACGAGGAACGCGCGTACTACATGCTCGAGCGGATCTGGAAGGACTGCCCGGTCCTCGCCCTGCCCGCCGCTGTGGGGGAGGGCCGTTGAGGCTTGTGCTGCTGCGGCACGGCCAGACGATCTGGAACGCAGAGCACCGCTTCCAGGGCCAGAGCGACATCCCGCTCGACGAGACCGGAGAGGCGCAGGCCGAGCGCTCCGCGCGGTTGCTGGCGGCGCTGAGCCCCGACCTCATCGTCAGTTCCGACCTGGTCCGCGCGATGTCGACGGCCGCGCCGCTGGCCGCACTCACCGGGTTGACCGTCTCCCTCGACAAGGGCCTGCGCGAGCGATTCGGCGGTGCCTGGGAAGGCCTGACCGACACCGAGATCGGGGAGCGCTACCCGCGCGAGCGCGCGACCTGGAGCCCGCCCGACGGTGAGCCAACGGCCGCGGTCGCGGACCGCGTGCAGGCCGCACTTGGCCGCGTTGCAGAAACACTTGACCAAAACGGCGGTGAGCTAGCCGTCGTCGTCAGCCATGGCGCCGCCCTGCGGCTTGGCATGGAACGGATGCTCGGCCTCGATGTGAACTTCGGCGTGCTGGGCCCGCTGGCCAACTGCTCCTGGTCCGTCCTCGGCAAGCGCGACGACCGCTGGCGAGTCCTTGAGCACAACGCCGGCACCCTCCCTGAACCAGTCCTAGGCGACGACCGCTAACCCCTCTGCGGCGATCCTCGTGAGTGCCCCACCCACCGGGAAAGGCCTGCCGGCAAGATGGTGGAAGCCAGCCGTCGGCGGACGATGGGTAGTTACCATCATCCTGTCTCGTTGCCTGGCCAAATTTCCGACTATCCCAAGCGTGCGGGGTAATGCAGCACCGACCAGCAAAACCGGCCGCTAATCCTTGAGGTGGCGGGCCAGCCGGGCCAAGTGCTCGGCGTAGCCCTGGCTGAATTCCTCCGACTCCGGGTCGAGGCCGGTCAGTTCGCGGGCGACGTGCGGCAGGATGGCCGGGGCCGCTGCGGCGGCGAAGAGCGCGAGGGCGGCGAAACCGGGGTCAAGATCGGCCGCGAGCTCGCCGGCCTCCTGACGGCGGGTGAGTTCGGCGGCGATCCACTGCATCAGCTCGGGGCGGCTGGCGGTCGGGGCCTCGCCAGACAGGCCCTGCCAGGCGAGCAGCCGCGCCCAGGGGCGGTTGGCTTCGGATGCCTTGAAGAATCCGGCCACGACCTGATCCAGCGGCTGATCGGGGCTGGCCAGGTCACGGCTGACCTCGCCCCACTGACGCTGCAGCTCGGTGTACAGCCCGGCCTTGCCGCCGAAGTAATAGGTGATCAGCTGCATGTTGAGCCCGGCCCGGGCGGCGATGTCGCGGACCCGGGCACCATCGAACCCCTTGGCACCGAACTCCTCGGCGGCCGCGTCCAGCAGTCGCTGGCGGGCGCGTTCCGGGTCGCGCCGGCGCTCGGCCTGGTCTGGTGATCGCCTGGTAGCCACCTGGCCAGCGTACCGTTTGACATAGTCATGCAAGTGAGTGATAAATTCAATCACATGAGTGATAAGCGTCAGCATGTCCTGGTGATCGGCGGCGGCATCGGCGGCCTGTGCCTGGCCCACGGGCTGCGCCGCTCAGGCATCAACGTCGCCGTCTACGAGCGGACCCGCGCCCGCACCGACTGGCTGCAGGGCTACCGCATCCACATCAGCCCACAGGGCGCCCAGGCGCTGCACGCCTGTCTGCCGCCGCCGCAGTGGGACGCGTTCGTGGCCACCGCGGGCAGGCCGTCGGCCGGGTTTTCGTTCATGACCGAGCAGTTGCGCGACCTGCTGTTCCTCCCGCGCGACCTGATCGCCGGACAAAAGCCGGCCGCCGCTGATGGCCACCATTCGGTCAGCCGGATCACGCTGCGCGAGGTCCTGCTATCCGGCCTGGATGACGTGGTCCACCTCGGCAAGGAGTTCACTCGGTACGAGTAGGGGCCGGACGGCCGGGTCACCGCGTTCTTCGCTGACGGCACCTCAGCCTCCGGCGACGTCCTGGTCGGCGCCGACGGGGCCAACTCCCGGGTCCGCCGGCAGTACCTGCCGGACGCGCAGCGGATCGACACCGGCGTGGTCGCGATCTCCGGGAAGCTGGCGCTTACCGGAGAGGCCCGGGCCTGGCTGCCGGAACGGCTGTCCGGCAGCGTCAACAACATCATGCCGCCGGCGGGCAGCTTCATGTTCACCGCTGTCTGGGAGGGAGACCGCCGCCGGCTGGCCGACAGCGACGCGGCCGCCCGGCCAGGGCTGCTGTTCGACAACACCCAGGACTACGTGTTCTGGGCTTATGCGGCCGACCGTTCCGCCTACCCCGCCGAGCCCAGCGGCGACGGCGCCCGGCTGCGTGACATGGTCGCCTCGATGATCAGCGGCTGGCACCCGGCGCTGCGCCGGCTGGTCGGCGAGTCCGACCCCACCACGATCGCGCCGGTGATCATCAAGTCGATGGCGCCCGTCCCGCCCTGGCCTGCCTCACGCGTCACGCTGCTCGGCGACGCCATCCACAACATGAACCCCGATGGCCGGCGTCGGCGCCAACACCGCCCCGCCCCGCAGCCACCCGGTTTTCCTGGGCAGTGCGGCACCGACCAGGCAAGAGTGCGGGTAACGCCGCACCAACCAGCAAAACCGCCCGGTGTATCGGTGCCCGGGTGCGCCGTTACTGTCGGAAACGGCCTATTTTGTGGGATATTGCGGCGCGGCTGAGGGTGCGGAGGGGCAGCTTAGCGGTGTTCGGCCGCTTCTGTCTCAGGGTCATCAAAGTGTAACGTTCTCGCCAAATCGCCCTTATCACGTGCGTGCCCGCTACTACACTTTCCGTTGCTAAGGACGCATGGCCGGACGAAGCGAAGGTCAGCTGCCAAAACCGCGCGCACAGACAGGAGTGGCCTGACTTGGGAGCGGGAAAGGTTTCATCCTTCGATGCTGGGCCGCCGTCTTCGGGCGGCTGGTGGGAGCGAGAAGGATCTTCCCAGTACGTCGAGCCCACGCCCGTGCGTACCGCGACCTTCACCCCCGCACCGAATCCGCCAGCACCCGCTCGGCCGCGTGCAGCAGCGGCGCCTCCGGCGGAATTCTTTCCGCCGTCGTCGGCACCGTTTCCACCGGCCCCCGAGCCTCCTGCGGACTGGCCGCCGACCGCCGTGCTGCCGGTGGCCGACGTGCTGCCCGAGGCTGACGCGATGCCCGAGGCCGACGAGCAGGCGCGACCGGCGGAGCGCGGGCGGACGGCGGATCGCCGCAGGCATGCCGCCCGTGGGCGACCGCCGGGCCGGGCAGATGAGCCGGGCCGGACGAACCAGCCTCGCCGGACCGGGCGGACGGGATGGCGCAGCGGGCTGCGCGCGGCCGCGCGGCTGGCCGGGGGGAGCGGCGAGCCGGCCCAGACCGTGCTCCCGACGCCGCCGACCGACAGCGAGAAGTTCTCCTACGTGCGGCGGCACAGCTGGGTGCTGACGGTCTGCTCCGTCGTCACGTTCCCGCCGCTGGTCTACAGCCAGATCAAGCTGTTCGCGGACTCGCCCTGGTTCCTGTTTTACGCGCCGTTCATGCTGCTGGGCACACTGTGCTTCCTGCTGTCGCTGATCACCGACGGGGTGAGCAAGAGCTTCGACATCGCCGAGCACCGGGCCATCGTCGAGAACTGGCGCCCGCGCAGTTATCCGTCCGTCGACGTGTTCCTGCCGACCTGCGGGGAACCGCTCGACCTGTTGCGCAACACATGGCTCTATGTCGCCGCGCTCCGTCGCTCGTATCCGGGGAAGGTCACCCCGTACGTGCTCGACGACGGGGCCCGTCCCGAGCTGAAGGACCTAGCCCGCCGGCTCGGGTTCGCGTACGCGACCCGGCCCGACCGCGGGTGGTTCAAGAAGTCCGGCAACCTCAAGTACGGCTTCGAGATCTCCGATGGCGATTTCATCCTGCTGCTGGACGCCGACTTCGCGCCGCGCTCTGACCTGCTGTTCGAGACACTGCCGTACTTCGACGCGTTCCCGAAGACCGGGATCGTGCAGACGCCGCAGTACTTCCACGTTGTTGACCAGCAGAGCTGGGTCGAACGCGGCGCGGGTGCCATCCAGGAGCTGTTCTACCGGTCGATCCAGACGGCCAGGACCCGTAAGGACGGCGCGATCTGCGTCGGAAGCTGCGCCGTCTACCGCCGCTCCGCCCTCGAGCCGAACGGCGGCATGTCGCTGGCCGAGCACTCCGAGGACCTGCACACCGGCTTCGACCTGTACCGCGAGGGCTGGCGACTGAGGTACCTGCCGATCGCGCTGTCGACTGGCAACTGCCCGGACAACGTCCCCGCGTTCGTCAACCAGCAGTACCGCTGGTGCTCGGGCACCATGAGCCTGCTGCGCGGTGGCAAGTTCTGGGACACCCCGCTTCCCTGGCATGCCAGGCTCTGCTACCTGTCCGGCCTCGCGGGTTACGCCTACACCGCGGTGTTCACCTTCATCGCGCCCGCCCTGGCGATCGGCATGCTGCTGTTCACGCCGGGCTTCCTGCTGCTGAAGAACATGGTGTACGTCGCCCCGGTGCTGTTCTACGCGGGAGTGGTCTACCCGATGTGGCACCGGTCGCCGTACCGGCTTGAGGCGTGGTCGGTCCGGGTGCTATCCGGCTGGGCGCACCTGTTCGCGCTGTGGGACATGATGCGCGGCCGGCTGAAGGGCTGGCAGCCGTCTGGCACCGGCGCGAAAAAGCAGGACGGCCGTCATCGGCTGTGGGTCGGCCTGGTCGGCTGGAGCTTCCTGAGCTCGGCGGTCTGGGTCGGCCTTGGCCTGTGGCGGATGATGACGCTGAACCCGTACGACATCTTCCTGACCTTTGTGCTCGGCGTGTTCCAGCTTGTCGTGGTCACCCGCATCCTGGTCCAGCCGCACAGCGGGACGTCATGATGCGGGGGAGAGCGGCTAGCGCCGTTATGGTATGCCTGGTTTTGGCGGGGTGCGGTGTGACATCGGCGGCGAGCCAGGCTACGTCGGGGAGTGGCGGCGGTGCGGGCGCGGGCGCGGCGGCGACGACCCCGCCGGCCAAGCAGTACGTCCCGGTGTCGGACCTGCTTAACCCGGCGTCGGGCAAGTTCTTCGGCCTCGAAATCAACGGCGCGCCGGACTCGATGAGCCCGGTCCAGACCGTCGACGCGGAAGTCAGCAAGACGCCGAACCTGATCGGCCAGTATGTGGAGTGGAACAAGCCCTTCGACGTGAACGCCGCCAACAACGCGCTGGACTCAAGCTCGCTCTACTTCATGTCGTGGGAGCCGTTCAATACCACCGTTTCGGCGATCGCCGATGGCGACAGCGACTCCTACATCACCCAGTTCGCCCGCTCGGTGCGCGCGTTCGGCAAGCCGGTGGCACTCAGCTTCGGCCACGAGTTCAACGGGAACTGGTACCCGTGGGGCACCAGCGACACATCGGCCACCGAATTCGTCGCCGCGTGGCGGCACATCCACGACCTGTTCGCCCAGGCGGGCGCGACCAACGTCATCTGGGTCTGGAACGCGAACGTCGTCAACCCGATGCCGGATGTCGAACTCGAGCCCTACTGGCCAGGCGACTCCTACGTCGACTGGGTGGGCATCACGGGGTACTTCGCGACTACCGGCCCGCATACCTTCGACGGGTTGTACGGGCCGACGATGACCGAGATCAAGCAGTTCACCGCCAAGCCGTTCATCATCGCCGAGACCTCGGTGGAGACCGGGCCAGACGAGACCGAGAGCGCGCAGGCCCTGGTCAGTGGGGTGAAGGAAACCTCTGATGTGCTCGGATTCATCTGGTTCGACTACAACAAAGACGGGGTTGACTGGACGCTCGAAGGCAGACCGAGTGTCCGGGCAGCAGTGGCAGGCTCCCTGTCCGGACTGCCGCTCGTGAACCTGATCAAATGAGCGAACGTCGTCCGGAGTTCCAGTCCTCCGAGGCCGAGACGGTGATGTTCGCGGCAGCAGGTCCGGTGGCGGACGAGCCGATCGTGATCAGGGAAGCCTCGTTCTCGCCCGCCGCGGATGGCCCGACAGCGGTCGCGGCGCGGCGCGGCGGACGGCACCGCGCCGGAGCGGCGGAGGCGGAGCCCGCCGAACCGCCGCCGCGGCGGGCCAGCCCGCGGCGCACCTGGCTGAGCCGGGGCGTGCTGCTGGTCATCCTCATCATGCAGGCGGCGCTGACCCTGCGAATGAGCAACACCGCGTTTGAGGACGAGGCTCTTTACCTCTATGTGGGGCACCTCGAGATCGCGCATCTCCTGCATGGTGCGGCGTTGCAGGGGGACTACCCCTCGTACTTCTCCGGCGCACCCGTGCTGTACCCAGTGGTCGGGGCGCTAGCCGACTCGATAGGCGGCCTGGCGGCGGCCCGTGCGGTGAGCCTGCTTGAGATGCTGGGTGCGACGGCCCTGGTCTATGCGATGTCACGCCGTCTGTTCAACGAGCGGGTCGCGCTGTGCGCGGCATTGATCTTCTCGGTATCCGAGCCCATCCTGTTTCTCGGCCACCTGGCGACCTACGACGCGTCAGCGCTGTTCCTGCTGGCGCTCGGCACCTGGATCGTGGTGCGGTCGGCGACCTTGAGGTGGCCGCTGTATCTGCTGGCCGCGCCGCTGGCGGTGCTGGCGGTCGCCACCAAGTACGCGTCCTTGCTGTTCGTCCCGCCGCTGATCGTTTACGCCGGGCTCGCCGCGTGGCCCAGGATCGGCGGACGCCGCGCGCTGCTGCGAACGATAACGCTGGCCGTGGCGGTCGCGGCGCTGCTTGGCCTGGCCGTGTACATCGGCGGGCCGGACTACTGGCGCGGCATCACGTCGACCACGCTGACCCGGGTGCAGAGCACCGCGTCCGATACCAGCCTGCTGTGGGATTCGGCGCAGTGGATCGGCCTGGCGTTCCTGCTGGCCGTGGTCGGAACCGTCGCTTACTCGATCAAGCCCGCTACCGAGAGCGGCGCCCGGATCGCGTCGGCGGGCAGCCGGCTCCGCCGGACGACGCTGGGTGTGGTCATGGCGGGCAGCGTGCTGCTCGCACCCGCCGAGCAGATCCGCATCCACACCTTCGTGTCGCTGCAGAAGCACGTGGGTTTCGGGTTGCTCTTCGCCGCGCCGATCGCCGGCGTCGGGCTGGTCCGGATCATCGGCGACCACTTCCGCCGGGTCCAGATCGGCATCGCCATCTGGGGAGCCCTGCTCGCGCTCGGCATGGTCCAGTCGAACGGGCTGTTCGACGTGTGGCCGAACTCCACGGTCTTCGTGGCCGACATGGCGAAGTACCTGAAGCCAGGGGCGCACTACCTGGTCGAGGCCGACGAGGTGCCGATCTACTATCTGCGCAATCACGCCGACGCCCAACCGGACCAGTTCACCTCCACGTACACGTTCACGTACGTGAACAAGGCCGGGCAGACCCTGACGGGGAACGCCGCGTTTGTCGCCGCCATCGACGCGGGCTACTTCCAGGTAGTGGCGTACGATCGCGGATCCACCCCCGCCACCGACGCGCTGATCGCCCGCGCGCTGGCCGCCGACGCGCATTACCGGCTGGCCAACTCGGTGGCGGAGGACAACGGCGGCACCGAGTTCATCTGGGTGAAGACCGGCTAGTCGTGGCCGACTTAGCAAACCGGGATGAAGTGCTCTAATCTTTCCTTAGCTATGGCGAGCACAGGGGAAAATAACGTGGCGTGCGGACATTCCGTACCACCGGGGGCGCGATTCTGCCCGGTGTGCGGGCAACCAGTTGTCGAGTCTGGAACGGCTGAGTCGGCAACGCCGCCCGGTGAACTGGCGCACGAGGAGGTTGCTCCGCCCAGCGCGGTGCCAGCCAATCCGCCGGCTCCGAACAGCGTGCTGCCGACCGAGCCGCTGGGGAGCGCCCCCCGATGGCCGTGGGCCGCCCCGACGGCTGACAACGGGCCGGAGACAGTCGTCGGGCCGGCGCTGACCGGCGAACCGGAACCAGAACCGGCTCCGGTCGACCCATTCGCCACGCGGATCGATCCGCCGGTCACGGGTATTGACCGGATCCGACACGCGCCGATTCCGGAGCGCTTCGACCCGCGGCGTCCGCGGCCTCAGAAGCGCTCCCGGCGCTTGCTGCCGGTGATCCTCGGCGCTGCGGCGGTCGTGGTGATCGTGATCGCCGGTGTCGTGGTTCTCACCCGGCACTCAAGCAGCGCATCCGTCGGCAATACCTTCGCCACCATCAAGGCCACGCCCACCGCGGCGGGCACCGCCGCGAGCACGCCAACGGCCACTGCTGCCGCCGCGCCGTCGCGAGCCACCCCCGAGGGGCAGGCCGCGACGGTGCTCGCGGGACTGCTTGCGCAGGGCGTGCAGCAACTCGGCAACGTATCCGGTGCGACCGCTGACGTTCGTGCCTGCGGGCCGAACTTGCGAGCCGACAAGCTGGTGTTCGCCAAGGCCGCGGGTGACCGCCAGCGGCTGGCATCCGAGCTTGCCGCCATGAAGGGCCGTTCAGCACTGCCCGCGGCCTTGGTGCCGGACCTGATCAACGGCTGGCAGGCGTCGGTCAAGGACTACCGGGACCTCGCCCTTTGGGCCAATAGCGCTATCTATGGTGGCTGCACCAAGAGCAAGATCACCTCGGATGCCAACCTGCGTGCCTCCGACGGTCCCGCTGACCAGGCAGCAGGGTACAAGAGGGCCTTCGTCGGGCTCTGGGGCCCGATCGCCGGTAAGTACGGTCTCGTGAGCTATCAGGCCTGGCAGCTCTAGTCGCGTCAGGTGACTTATCGTGACAGTCGCGGCGTGGTAACAAGTGTCAAGAATTGCCGTATCTGCTAGCTAATGCCCCCGTAGGATCGTGTCGCCGTCTGCTCTGCGGCCTGAAGAGCACTCGGCCAACGGCGCCTTGATGAAGATCGACTACTAGGCGTTAACGGGTGAACAAAAGGGGTGCACAACAGCACATGACGGGGATGGACGTTCGACCAGGCTTTGGCGATCGGCAATCGGATCCTGGGGGGACCGAGGGCCAAGGGCCGGCAGTGAGCCCTGGAGGAGCGCACCGAGCCAGCCCGCCGGGGGTCTACACCGGGCCGCGTACGACGATGCAGCTCCTCGCTCTTAAGTACCTGGAGGACATCGGCACCTCTCAGAAGGAGGCGACGACTGGCCCGGAACGCAAGCCCAGGAAGCTGGCGCGTGTGCCGTGGCCATTGCTGGGAGTGCTGGTCGTCCAGGCCGCGCTTTCGTACCACATGCTGTGGTCGCGGACCGCGTTCGGCGACGAGGCACTGTACCTGTGGACCGGGCATCTGGAGTGGTCGCACTGGCTGCACGGCACGCCGATCCCCGCGTTCCAGACCTGGTTTTCTGGCGCACCCGTCATTTATCCGCCCATCGGCGCCCTAGCCGACAGCATCGGCGGCCTCGTCGCGGCACGGATGCTCTCGCTGGTATTCATGCTTGGCGTTACCACTTTCGTGTGGGCCACGGCGGTACGGCTGTTCGAGAACAGGCGCGCCGGGTTCTTCGCCGCGGCACTGTTCGCCGTGGTCGGACCGACCCTGCATCTAGGCGCCTTCGCCACGTACGACGCCCTGGCTCTGCTTTTCCTGTCCGCGGCCGCCTGGTGTGCCACTGGTGCCCGCGGACGACAGGACTCGACGGGCTGGATCATCGCTGCCGGGATCCTGCTAGTCCTCTCGAACGCGACGAAGTACGCGACTACCCTATTCGACCCGTCAGTCGTCTGCCTGGCGAGCCTGAGCTCGTGGACCACGGTCAGCAAACAGGCGGCGCTACGCCGAGGTGCTCTGCTGACGGGCCTGGTAGCCGCGCTGATCGCCGGGCTGCTGAAGATCGGTGGCTCGTGGTACGTCGATGGCGTCACCCAGACGACCACCGCGCGTTCTTACGGCAGCGACGCCCCGTCGCTGGTGATATCGGACGCCTGGTCATGGATGGCCGTTGTGCTGATCCCAGCGTTCATCGCGGTTCTGGCGTGCCTGTTCGTTCGCCGCTGGCGGCATCAGCTCGTGCTCGTGACGCTTCTGGCTGGCACGGCATTGCTCGCGCCGGCGAACCAAGCGCGGATCCATACGACAACCTCGCTGAACAAGCATGTCGACTTCGGCGTCTGGTTCGCCGTGATCGCCGCCGCGTACTTGCTGGCCCTGCTGGTCGCGAGCCTGCGGCAAAGATGGGCGCGGGTCCTCCTCACGGTGACACTGAGCGCGGCTCTCGTCCCGCTGGCGGCCAACGGGATGGCGAAGGCCGAGGGCATGGTCGACTGGCCGGACACGACGGGACTCGTCAACGTCGTCCGTCCGCTGACCGATCATGGCGGTAATTTTCTTGCCGAAACCAATGACGTGCTCGAGTATTACCTGCCCGGCACCACCTGGCGGCAATGGTCAAATACGTACAGTATTACCGAGGCTGACGGCACAATTCAGGATGTAAACGGGAACCCGGAGTACTATCAGAATGCCATCGAGCACCACTATTTTTCCGTGGTGATACTGAGCTTCGATCAGACGTATTCGATGGATGTCGATATTACCAGTTATCTTAGCTCAACCAAGGGATACCGGCTCATCGATAAGGTCAGTTCTGACAATACTCATCCGACGGTGTTCGATGTATGGGAGTACCTGCCGCCCAAGAGTAAATCCGAGGCTGTCAAGTGAGCGTGAACGTCGAGCGGGGTCGTCAAGTCGCCGCTCCGCGCCCACCGGTTATCCAGGCGCCGCCGGATGACTTGGAGAAGTACTTCTACACGAAACGCTCGTTGCCATACCTGACAACGGTGCTGACTATCGGCTTCGTGTCGGTAACCGTCAGTCAGATCTTCATGGAAGAGCACATTCGCGCGGCACTTGTACTCGTTCCCTTTACCGCGCTGTATGCCGCGTACCAGCTGATCAGCTTGCCGGTTAACTTCACTGGCCGGAAGTTCGACATCAACGCTCACCGTAAGCTTGTGGATTCCTGGTGGCCGCGAGCGTATCCGGCCGTTGACATATATTTGCCCATCTGCGGCGAGCCGATCGAGGTGCTTAATAACACGTGGATTGGCGTGGCGAGACTCCTGGCCACCTACCCGGGCCAAGCGATCGCGTACGTGCTCGATGATGGGGACGACGAGAAGGCGCGGGCGCTGGCGGCAAGCTTCGGGTTCACGTACGTCGTCCGGGAGAACCGGGGGTGGTTCCGGAAGGCGGGAAACCTCCGGTACGCGTTCGAGCGGACCAATGGCGAGTTCTTCGTCATCCTGGACGCCGACTTCGCTCCGCGATCCGATTTCCTCGAGGAGACGCTTCCCTACCTCGAGGACCCGGACATCGCGATCGTCCAGACGCCTCAGTTCTTCAGGACGACACCGGAGCAAACCTGGGTCGAACGGGGCGGCGGCGTCATTCAGGAGGTTTTCTACCGGTCGATCCAGGTAGCCCGTGACCGCTTCGGAGCCGCCATCTGCGTCGGCACCTGCGCTGTCTACCGCCGGTCAGCACTGGAACCGCATGGCGGTCCGGCGCTGATCGACTACGCGGAGGATGTGCACACGGGGCTGGACGTGCACAAGGACGGCAAACGGCTGGTGTACGTGCCGGTCAACCTGGCCACCGGGATGTGCCCGGATAATGTGCACCCGTTCGTGCACCAGCAGATCCGCTGGTGCACGGGAAACATGTTCACGGTCATTCTTTCCCGGCTCTGGGAAGTCCCGATGACTCCGCGGACGAGGCTGTCGCACATCTCCGGCTTCTGCTACTACCTGTCAAGCGCGATCGCGGTGTTCACCGTCCCGCTGGCGCCTGTTCTGCTCCTGGTGTTCGCACCCGGCAGCGTCCGGCTCTCCAACCTCATTCTGTTCGGGCCGTCGCTGTGGACCGGCATGGTCATGTACCCGCTCTGGCACCAGGGTGATTACCGGCTGCGTGACGTGCTTCCGCTTACGGTCATTCGCGGCTGGGCGCACGTGCTCGCGATCTGGGATTACGTGCGCGGCCGGACGCTCAAGTGGCAGCCGAGCGGCGCGAAGGTGAGCCGGGTGCGTCGGCTGTGGTGGGGCCTGATCATCTGGAATGGCGGCATCTCGGTCGCCTGGCTCGGCCTGACTGGCTGGCGCATCGAACAGACTCACTCGTATGAGTTCCTGGTAACCGGTCTCACCGGGATGCTCAGCGCGATAGTCACCGGCCGCGCCATCTACAGCATGACCCAGCGGGCGCAGGCCCGGGCGGCTCGCGCGCCGCAACCGCGGGCCTACCGCAGAGAACGGCCAGCCGGGCTGAGCTTCGCCGCGGCAATGGCCGCGGTCATACTCGTCGTCGGCGGTTGCGTGGCAGGCGGCGCGTACTACGTTCATTCGACGGCACGGGCGGTGGCGAACGTTGCCCACGGCCCGGTGCACCTGAAGGTACTCGCGTCGGCGCCATTGACGGTTAGCCATCCCTTGATCGGCATGTACGGAACCGGGCTGCCGCAGTCCTTGTCGCCCTTGACCCAGTTCAATTCGGATACCGGCCTGACCTCAAGCGTGGCGCTGTACTACAACGACTGGGGACAGCCGTTCGGCGCCGGACTGGCCGAGTATCAAGCGGCGCGGGGCGGCTACGTGCTCGTCGACCTGGACCCGACGGGAACGAACCGGCTTGCCGACATCGTTGATGGGCAGGAGGACGCCTACCTCAAGGCATACGCGGAGTCCGTCATGGCGTACGCCGGACCGGTCATCATCGCCTTCGGCCACGAGATGAACGGGAACTGGTACGGATGGGGCGCTGGGCACGCCGCGCCTTCGCAGTTTGTCGCCGCGTGGCGGCATGTGGTCAAGATTTTCCGCTCCGTGGGAGCGAAGAACGTGACCTGGATGTGGACGGTCAACTCGACGGGCATCGCGGAGAGCGCCCTCGATCAGTGGTGGCCAGGATCTCAATGGGTGAACTGGGTCGGGGTCGACGGCTATTACTACTACTCGACCAACACCTATAACTCCGTGTTCGGTCAGACCATCGACCAGATCCGCACCTTCACCAACGACCCGATCATGATCGCGGAGACGGGAGTGGGCATGACCTCGGACCGGGAGAGTCAGATCGCGGGACTGTTCGCTGGCGCCGAGGCGGATCACGTACGCGGCCTGGTGTGGTTCAACGTCGACCAGAACGACGGCATATACCACCAGGACTGGGAGCTTGAGAACGACGCCGCCGCGCTCGCCGAGTTCAAGGAGGAGGCGAAGGCGTATCAGGAGACCCGCACCTAAACCGACCATAACGGCGATGGCTATTGTCGCGATCTGCGTAGCGCTAGCCGGGTGCGGGACAACTCGGTCAACCTCCGCTGGTGCCCGTCGGCCGACGGCGGCTACCGGGGTCAAGTCGGCGGCGGCTACCGGGGTGAAGTACGTGGGGATCTTCGCGTCTAACCTGCCCTCGTCGTATTCGCCTGCGACCAGCTTCAGCCAGGCGACCGGGGCCCGCGTCAACATCGCGGGCTATTACTCGGGCTGGCCCGAGCCGTTCCAGGTGGGGTTCGCCGAGACTGCCTGGGAGCATGGATCGGCCACGCTCGTGGATATGGACCCGCATAACGGCGCGGCGACCATAACCGGCGTAGCCGACGGCCGTTATGACGCTTACCTGCGATCTTTCGCCAAGGCTGTCGCTGGTTTCGGCCATCCGGTGATTGTCAGCTTCGCTCACGAGATGAACGCCTCGTGGTATCAGTACGGGTACAAGTATGTGACCCCATCCGTCTTCATCGCGGCGTATCGCCGTGTGCACGACATATTTTCTGCGACCGGAGCGCGAAACGTGACCTGGATGTGGGCGGTCAACCGTCCGGCGGCGGGCCAGACTAGCCCGTCAGTCGCCGAATGGTATCCCGGGAACGCGTACGTGGACTGGGTGGGTATCGATGGGTACGACTGGTCAGGGTCGCTGACATTTACCCAGGCGTTCGGGGCCACGCTGGCCCAGGTTCGTAGCTTCACGAACCGGCCGGTGCTCATAGCCGAGACCTCTGTCTTGCCCGGGGCCAATGCTGCGGCGCAGGTCACCAGCTGGTTCCAGGGAATTGTGAGTAACCATTTGCTGGGACTCGTGTGGTTCGACATCGACAAAGCGTCCAGGAAGGGCATAGCCGATGACCACGACTGGAAGCTCGAGAACGATCAACCCGCGCTCGCGGCGTTCCGGGCAGCTATCCAGGAGTACGACGTCGCGTCGCCGCGCCGGGTAAGGGCATGAAACCCGACATATCCGACCAGGTTGCTCGGTATAGTTGCACGCGGCCCGGTCCATGCAGGGGCCGGAGCGACGTGAGGAGCTAACTGATGCGTAACCGATGGGCTGCTGGCACGCTCGCCGGGATCGCCGCGATCGCGCTGGCCGGGGCGGGCGCGGCGACGACGGTTGCGAAGGCCACGACGACCACGCTGGGGCCGCCGCCGGTCACCGTGCTCACCAACTCGAGCGCGGCCGAGAAGGATGGCGACATCTTCATCTCGCCGTACGAGGATTCCTCGACCTACGCGAACGGCGCGGAGATCCTTAGCCCCAACGGCAAGAAGGTGATCTGGTTCCACGCCGCTCCCTCCGGCGAGGAAGACGCCGACTTCCGCGTGCAGACCTATGACGGGCAGAAGGTGCTGACCTTCTGGCAGGGCACCGGGCTCGGCGGCCTGAGCAGCGGCGAGGACTATATCTACAACAGCCACTACAAGCTGATCGCGACGGTCAAGGCCGGCGACGGCGACGAAGCCGATGGGCACGAGTTCCTGATCACGCCGTGGAACACGGCGCTGGTGATCTCCTACAAGGAAGAGACCGCCAACCTGACCTCCATCGGCGGCGCGTCCGACCAGGAGATCGTCGACGGCATCGTCCAGGAGATCGACGTCAAGACCGGCCAGGTGCTGCTGCGGTGGGACGCCGCCAAACATGTGCCGTTCAGCCAGAGCGAGGAGCCGCTGTCGACCTCGACCAGCAGCCCGTGGGACTGGTTCCACCTGAACGCCGTCAAGGTGGACACCAACGGCGACCTGCTCATCGACGCGCGTGACACCTGGACCACCTACGAGGTCAACTCCCGCACCGGCAAGATCGAGTGGCAGGTCGGCGGCAAGGACAGCTCGTTCAAGATCGAGGCGGCCAAGGGCCAGATCCTCGACGAGGCGGGCGAGATCTTCTCCTGGCAGCACGACCCGGAGCCGCTCGGTAACGGCGTCTACACCTGGTTCGACAACGACTCCGCGGGTACCGCCAACTCGGGCACGGACGTGCTGTCCGAGTTGCCCTACAGCCGGGTCGTGACGGCGAAGCTCAACTTCAAGACCCACGTCGCTACGCTGATCAAGTCGGTGAACCAGCCGGAGGACGAGTCGGCCACCTCACAGGGCAACGGCCAGACCCTGGCCAATGGCGACCTGCAGGTCGGCTGGGGCGCGCTGCCGTACATCTCCACGTTCAACAGCAAGGGCACGCTCCTGTTCAGCGCCGAGTTCCCGGCCGGCGTGAACACCTACCGCTCCTACCGCTTCAACTGGTAGCGGTCTCCGCCCCTGCCATAACGTCGGCGTACGGCGAATGCGTGATTGCCGCCGTACGCCGACATGTGTCAGGAGCGCGTCTCCCGGATATAGCGGATTCCTAGCATGTCAGGCCGGTGCTGCGGCTCCATCATCTTGGCTGCCGGCTCGCACGCGCGGGCCGGAGCGCCGCCCGCGTTGATGAGGAGCGTCGCGTCACGTCAACGTGGGCGACCGGGCCTCCAGGCTGGCCCAGAGGGGTTTACGGGGCCTCAACTCCAGGAACTCAGCACTTTCCGCTCAGCGGGCGAGGCGTGCCGGTCCTGGACACCTCGACGTTGGCTAGTAGGCAGGGAACCATGTGGTCGGTCTCAAAATGCGTCGTCCGGCGGGGAGCGGCGTTCACGCCGCCGTAGTTCGCCGCGCCGAGCGCGACGACTAGGGCCAGGCCCGCGCTGGCCAGCGCCGGGATCCGCAATCCGGCCCGCAGCTGGCTGCGTGAACGCGGCCAGGCGGCCGACCGCGGCCGGGACCGCGCGGCCGCCCGCATGCCGTGGTATCCGGCTGCCAGCAGGAACAGCGGCGTACAGCTGATTATGAAGAAGTCCGCGACGTTGTAGTAGTGCGGGCCGATGTGGATGAAATCAACCACGCCGCGGACGCTGCCCGGGGCGGTCCAGTAATGGAACCCCAGCCGGTCCAGCAGGTTACTGGCCCATCCGCCGGTCATCAGAGCACCCGGAACGCGGACGGCGGCGGGTGCCCGGCAATGCGCCAGGATCAATACGGCGATGCTCAGCAACCCGAAGTCCAGCAGGTCAAGCACCGCGCCGGTCACTGGGGCGGCGTACCACGTGCCGATCGTACGCCCGACGATGATGTCGCCGCCGGAGTTGATCCTGGCCCAGGGAACGTGCCGCCAGGCCCACCACTTCGCCGTCTGATCGACCACGACCACGACGGCCAGCAGCGCCAGCAGCATCGCGCTCTGTCTAGTTCTAGTTCTAGTTCTGTCCGGTTGTCTCGCCGTCCACGGCTGTACGGCGGGATCCGCACAGGGCGTGCGGGCTATCGAAAGCAGGCGGTGTGGGCGCTGTCGCACATCTCAAGACGATAACATAAATATCACGCGGGAATAACACATGTCCGGGTTTCTGGGCCTCTGTCCGGGTTAGGCGGGGCCACGCAAGAAGCGTTCGACCTGCTGGCGTAGCCCTGCGTAGTCGGCGGATTTCGTGGCCTGCTGAGCGCTGACCGCCAGCCGGGTCGGGGCGAGGGTGGCCTCGACGGACCGTTTGGCCGCGCGGATGGCGGCGGCAGGCTGGGCCGCGATCACCGCACCAGCCTAAAGCGCCGCCCGTTGCCGCCCCCGCACACATTGCCGAAGACCCGACCCCAGCTATGGGCCACCGCTGGCGCTATGACGCCAGCGATGGGTCATCGATGGCGGCGCAGAAGCACGGCGCAGAAGCGTCGCGGGGGCACCTCACTCGGCGGCGACCAGCACTCCGTCGACAGAAGCCGGAGCATGGCGGGACGGGGTGAAGCCGAGCAGCGACGCGGCTAGTTCCTCGTTGCCGGCGTAGCCCGCGTCCGCGTCCAGCAAGGCGGCGCCGTCCCATAGCACCAGCAGCGCGGACAGCGCGTTGGCCGCCTTGTCGTGGTGCATGTCGTAGTGCGCGATCATCGGGACCGACGGGTACGTGATCCACAGGTCGTGGCCGGTCATGAACAGGTCGAGGTCGAACTTGACGGTCAGGCCGAGCAACTCCGGCTTGAACTTGTCGTCGATGCCGGCGAACGCCTCGTCCAGCGCGACCAGCCGCGGGCAGTCCGCCTTCGCGGAGGAGTACAGCGCGTTGGCGGCGGCGAACAGCGGCATGTGAATCGCGGCGGACTTCTCACCGCCGGACATCTCCGAGTGCTTCTTGCGGGTGAGCCGGGCGGGCGGACTGCCGACCGACAGCAGCCGCAGCTCGAACCGGTGCCAGGACCGGTAGTCGAGCACGGCGGCCAGCACCTCGCGGTAAGTGTCGCGCGGATGCTCGGCGCGACGGGCATGGATCATCTCGCGCAGCAGCCCGCGCAGTGAAGCAAGCCCGCCAGCATCAAGTGAGCTGCTGAGCATCCGGGACACCGCGGCCTGCCGCTGCGAAGGTCGTCCTCACGGACCCACGCGATGCCGATGGCCATCCCGCTGGACATCGGCTTGGACCTGGTGTCGGCGTCCATCGTCGCCACCAGGTCACGCGCCGCCAGCACCCGGGAGTGAATCTGCCGCGCCAGCCCGGTGAGCATCGAGTCCTCGAGCACCGTCTGCTCACGCTCGGAAAGCAGCACGCTCTGGCTCGCCACGTCGTCGGCGATCGAAAGAGCGAACGCGGCGGCCGACATCCGGCCGTCGCTGGTCTCCACCTCGACGAGGAACGGCGCGTCGCCGTACAGGTTCGCCTGGTACCCGTCCTCACCGGCCTTGAGCGCGTTCTCGAAGTCGCGGTAGGCGCTCCACACCCGGTCGGTGTAGCCGCGCAGCGTCCCATCGGCAACCGAGCGGCCACCGGAAAGTGCCGCGGCGTACGCGTCGAGCACGGCGGTGGCGCCCTCAGGAAGCGAGTCCCGCACCAGCCCGTCGGGGACGAAGTCGGCGGGCGACGGCCACTGGACCGGCCATGGCGCGGTCTCCGACACATCCAGCAACGGCCGCAGCTCGGAAGCGCAGTACGGCCCGAACTCGGCGGCCGAAGCGAACAGCTCGGTGACCGCCGTGGTGAGCGCCACCCCGCCGGTTTCCACGTCCCGGCGCGCCGCGACCACGGTGTCGTGGGCGGCGGCGGCATTGCCCGCGGCGACCTTGATCGCGCCGTTGGCCTCCTCGAGCTGCCGCCGGACTTCCGTGATCTGCTCGCTGATCCGCTGGTACTCCGCCCCGCCCGCCTGCTCGAGAACGCGCAGTTCCTCGTCCGCGACCACGAACGCGGTGCGCCGCTCCGCCAGCGACGCCGCCGCCTCATCATTCTCCGCGCGCAGCCGTTCCACCAGGCCACGCCGCCCGGATAGGTCCACATCCAACGACGAGGCGAGCGCGCGCGCCCTGAGCAGTTCCTCCGCCGTCCGCTCGAAACCAGCGACCGCCTGTTCCACCGGCCCGAGCTCATCGGCGCCGGATGGCAGCCCGCGTTCAGCGGCGAGCCGGCGTACCCGGCGGCCGCGCGCGTCGAGCTCCGCGACGGCGGCGTCCAGCGCGGTCCGCGCCTCATCCAGCCGGGCGCGGGCCTCCGACAGCCGCGCGGCCGCCGCGTCACAGTCGCGCTCCGCCTCGGTCACCGGCGTCGTCTTCGGCAGCTCGTGCCGCGCCCGCTCCAGGTCCTCAAGCGCCGAGTCCGTCAGCTCGGCATCGGCGGCCAGCCGCGCCCGCTCACCGGCGGTCGACGACAGCCGCTCGTCAAGCTCGGCGAGCCGTGCCCGTCGCCGCGCCCGCCGGTTCGTCGCCCCGATGAACTCGGCGGCCGGCTTCGGGTACGCGCCCACCAGCACGCCCAGGCTGAACTGCCCGCGGGTGGTGATGCCGGCCCGGACGGTTCGTCCGACACCGCGACCGACGCGAGCACCTCCGCCACCACCGCGGTCGGCACCATGTCCTGCTCCGAGGGGACCAGGAAATCCGCGAGCGTGCCGCCGTCGCGCGGCGCACCGGCGACCAGGTAACCGTCGGCCTCGACCGCCGCGACCGCGGAAGCGGTCAGCGCCGGTTCGGGGTGTACCCAGGCGGTGAGCAGCCCCGCGCCGTACAGCGCGCCCTCGATCGCCGCGGCCGTGCCGGGGTCGACCCCCCGGCGGAAATCGACGAGGCACCACAAGGGTCCGCCGCGCCGTTTTGATCTATCGGAAGATCTTGCCGGCGACGGCGGTGGCGCGTCGTCACGTTCGGCAGCCACCGCGGCGCGTTCATCACCGAGCCGCGCAGCGGTCTCGGCGAGTTCGGTGTCACGCAGCCGCAGCTCGGTGCGGCGGCCAGCCAGTTCGATCCCGCGCTCGGCCGTCAGGTCGGCGAATGCCTCGGCGAGGCTGGACACGTCGCCGGACAGGTCCAGCTCCCAGCGATCGTTCCAGGCCGCCAGCCGGGCGGCGAAGTCAGCGCGTTCGGCGCCCAGCCGCTCCTGCGCCTCGTGCAGCGACCGCTCGCCCGCCTCCAGCTTCTCCCGCGCCGTGCCGAACGCAGCGTCCGCGGCACCCCGGTCCCGTTCCGCGTCCCTGACCAGCCCGAGCTGCTCGCGTACCACCCGGATGTCCTCGCGCCGCGCCGCCGCCAGCGCCCGCGCCGCGTCCTCGTCGGCCGCGAGCTCGATGCGCGAGGTCCGTGCCGCTTCGGTCAGCTCGCGAGCCAGCCGCGCGATCGCGTGCCCGTTTTCTTCGGCCATAACGGCGATTTCCCGGGCTTGCCCGTCAAGCTCATCCGCATGGGAGTGGGCGCGGGCGAGTCGGCTTTCCTCGGCCCTGAGATCGGTGCTCTCTTTGTCGAGCTGTGCTCGCCGAAGCGCGAGCTTCTCGTGATCACGGTAGGCGTCATGATCGCGCAGCCCCGAGAGCCGGGCGGTATGGGTGGCGATCGCGGCGGAGGCGTCCGACTCAGCCTGCCGCCAGTGCCGTTCCTGTTCGCTGGCCAGCGCCACCTCGCGGGTCCGGTCCCCGATGGTGGCCAGTTGCTCCTCGGCGGCGGTTATCCGGGATTCCAGCTGGTCAAGCTGGTGCCGAGCGTGCGCCCGCACATAGGCGGCGTAGTGCTCGAGGAACGCCCGCACCGCTTGATCGGCGGCGGCCAGATCGTCGTGGCGTTTCTGCACCGCCGCGAGGTTCTCGAAGTCCCGGGCCGCCTGGATGATCAGGTCCTCGTCGACCGGGCTGAGCCCGGAGGTGAGCGTGTCGGACACCTTCGCCGGGTCCAGGTCCTTGGCCAGCAGCGGGCGGCGCAGCGCGATCAGCAGGTCGAGCAGCTGCAGGTAACGTTCCCGGCCCAGGCCGAACAGCCGCTCGTCCACCGCTTCCTGGTACGCGCCGCGCCGGTCGCCGAAGTAGCAGTCGCGGCCGAGGACCGCGATGAGCTGCCGGGCGGTCAGCGGCCGTGAGTCCGGCGACAGCAGCCCGAAGTCGACGCCGACCCGCTTGTCCGTGACGTAGAACGAGGGCCGCGGCCGCTCCATGTTCTTGTGCACAGAAAGCCCGATGATCAAGGTGACCGTGTGGCCATCGCGGGCGAACTCCATCCACACGTAGCCGTGCTCGGCGTCCTGGCCGCGGTACAGCAGGTTGGACTTCATCGTGCGGTTGTCGCCGCTGAACGGGTCGAGCCTGCGGGCGTCCAGGCTGCCGTCGAGAATGAAGGGGAACAGCACCTCCAGCGCCTTGGTCTTGCCGGAGCCGTTGTGTCCACGCAGCGCGAGGCGCCCATCGGCGAAGACGAACTCCTCGTCGAAGTAATCCCACAGGTTGATGATCCCGGCGCGGGCGGGCTTGAACCTCATAGCGCGAACATCCCCTGTCCCTCGAAACGTGCCCCCTCGGGCAGCGCCGCGGTGATCGTCCGGTAGCGCGCGGCGGCGGGCAGCACCAGGACCCCGCCGGGCGCACGCTTCACCAATCGCAGATCCTCCAGCAGCCGCAACGCGGCGGCCAGCAGCCCCACCCGGTCGTGCTGCCATTGCGCGGTGAAGGACGCCGCGCCGAAGTGGTCGTACAGTTCGTCAAGCAGGCGCTCCAGCCGGGTGTGCTCGACAAACGGGGCGGTCATCCCGCCGGCTCCGGGCTCGTCGAAGGGGACCGCGAGCCGGTGCAGTTCTTCGGGCAGGTCGGAGATCTTGGCCAGCAGCAGCCCGGCGGCGCGGTTGACCGCGCTCGCCCGGCCGGGGAAGGACAGATCGGAGAACCGGCCGCTGGAATCGAGCAGCATGACGCCCTCGGCGCGCCGCTCGACGACGAGCCCGGTCAGCGTGGCCAGATTGTCCGCGAGGTCGGCGGACTTCAGCACCGCGGCGGTCTCGGGGTCAACCGACGCGTAGTAGACGACCGGGTACTCGACGAGCAGCCTGCGCGCTCGTTTCGCGGCGCCCGACTGCTGCTCGAGCAATGCGGTGGCGTCACCTGGCCGCTGGATCGGCCGCGCGGGACGAAACAGCGCGGCGCACACGTCATGGTCGATGTCGTAGAGTGCGTCCCCGTGTTCGGCGTCGTGGGCCCAGTGTTCCGCGCTGCCGTCGGACAGCCGGAGCGCCCCGTGGTCGACGAGCCAGTTGAGCACGTCGACGACGGCGTTCTTGTGCTCGGTGATCACCGGGTCGAAGCCGAGCCCGTCGATGTCGTTCGCGCCGGGGGAGAAGGCGCTGACCAGGTCGGCGAGGCTGATCTCGACCCGGGAGCGCTGGAAGACGGCCAGCACCAGGCACAGGTACGCCAGCCGCCGCCGGTCGAACGGCCGGCCGCTGCGCGCCGCGAACACCGAGCGCTGGGTCGGGTCCAGCGCGTCCAGCCTGCGCACCAGCCGCACCTGGTGGGCCGTGGCGTGCAGCGTGTAGCCGAACAGCTCACGGAAGTCGCGTGCCATCAGGTCCGCCCAGCGCAGCACCGAGGCGAGCGCTCCTACCCGGGGATGTGCCGCGGTGATGATGTCGCTGGTCAGCACGAGCCGCACGGCGTACTGGTAGCCACCGAGTTCGCTGGGCGGTACGCCCTTAGCGGCCCGGGGTTCAGCCACGGGTGGCCTCGACGTCGAGCCTGACACCAGGCAGGTGCAGTACGCCGTCCTTGGTCCGCACCGCGCAGCCCTCCGCCGAGGGGGTGAGCCGGAGCGTGAGCACGTCGCTGGCGCCCGCGCCTCCGGTGACCTTGCCCTGTACGACGGCGCGGGCCTCGAGCGCCCGGGTGAGCAGCTTCAGCAAGACCAGGGTCTCGGTTTCGCCGAGTACCCGCTCGGTCCCGTCGTCGAGCAGCCGGCTGGCGGCGGCTCGTTCATCTGCCCGGTCGGCCGATTGACGGCGGCGCAGTTCGGCCCGCAGGCCGGCCTGCGGGTTCACCCGTTGCGGCAGGCCCGGGTTCGGTGACTTGCCGTGCCGGAACAGCGTCATCGCCACTTCGACGCCCGGCGCCTGTGACCAGGACAGCTTGGAGGACAAGACCTCTTCGTCGTCGTGAATGCCGCCGAGGTGCCGCGCCCGGCGCAGGCTGAACGCGGCGCCCATCAGCGCGTGCGCGGCGTCCTCGTCCGGCACGTCATACACCCAGCGCGCCAGGTGCCTGAGCTGGGCGGACCGGTTGACGCCGCCACGCTGGGACTCGGTGATCTGGCGCAGCAGCGCGATCACGCTCGATACCCCGGCGCGGGTGGCGTCCGCGAGCTCCGCGGTGCGGGTGCGCTGACCGGTGCCCGCGGTGAACCAGGCCCGGATGCCGGCCCAGCGCAGCTGCCAGTCTTCGAGGGTTTCTTTCGCCGACATCAGCGGCCGGTCGTCGGCGTTGGCCGCGCGGGCCAGCAGCGTCCCGACGCCGGTGGCCTCGACCTCGGCGAGGGCGCTGGCCAGCCGGGGGAGATAACGGTCGAGCTCGGTCATGAAGTCGTTCATGTGCGTGAGCAGCGCGTGCTTGTAGCGCAGAAACCGCTCGGGCGAGGTGTCCGTCGACCGGGTGATGTCCCCGAGCGCCAGGTGGAACCGCGCCGACCGGCGGGCCATGTCCTCGATGGCCCGGTCCAGGCTGTTGAGTCTGCGGACGATTTCCTCGCCGTCGGTTTTCGTGTTGGCTTCGGCGAGTTCTCGCAGGTCACGCACCATGTCAGGGAACGCGAGCCGGGACAGGTTGGCGTCGTGGGTCCGGGTGCCGAGCACGTTCTCGACCGCCGCGTACGCGACGTGGCCCAGCTCGGTGAACTGGTAGACCGACTGCCGGTTCCGGTACCTGGCCAGGCTGCCCGCTCGTGACGCGTCCTCCAGCCGGTGCAGCACGCCGTCTTCGGCCAGGTAGTCCAGCCGCTCGCGGAGATTGACGACGGCGGTGGGTGCCCCGTGGTGTGCGTTCGCGAGTTCCGCGAGCGCGGCCTCGATGTCGTCGGTGTGGGACCGCACCATGTGCATGGCGCGCAGCCGGTCCATCGCGCGCAGCACCCACAGGTAGCTGAGGTAATCCTCACGCCGGGTGAACGCGAACAGCCGGAACCTGTCACTGACCGCGAGCGCGTCGAGATCGAGCGAGCCGCTGGTCATCGGCCCAATGTACCGTGCCCTACTGGCTCGTAACGGTGGGCCGGGTAACGTGGCGGCATGACGCCGGTTTTTCGCCTATGTGAGGATCACGTCGCCGCGATGGCCAAGCTGGATCCGGTCGCGGCGAGCAGGCGCGGGATCGCGGACACGTTTGGCCCGGCGACCGATTACAGCCCCGACGGGTACGCCGCCCGCGCGGACGCCATCAAGGCGACCCTGGCTGGTCTGGCGGCGGCTTTTGACTCCGGCGACGAGGACCGGCTGGCGCGGATGTTCATCACCGAGCGGCTCGAGGCCGAGCTCGCCTGGCACCAGAGCGGCGAACCGCTGCGTCTGCTGCGCGCGCCGATCGGGCTGGTCTCGGCGCTGCGTGACAGTGTGGACCTCATCTCCCGCGACAGCGAGGACGGCTGGCGTAACGTCGCCGCCCGGCTAACGGCCATCCCCGGCATGATGATCGGCATGCGGCGGTCCCTGGATGAGGGCCTGTCGAGGAACATGACCGCGGCACGGCGGCAGGCGATCCACGCCGCGATCCAGGCGGACCGGTTCGCCGAGACGTCGACCCACGACGCCATCGTCGCTTCCTACGGTGACGGGGCGCTGCACGGCGAACTCGCCGCGGCCGCTTCCGGCGCGCACGCCGCTTACGCCGAGTTCGCCGTGTTCCTTCGCGATCACTACGCGCGGCGTACCGCGACCGCCGACGCGGTGGGTGCCGAGCGGTACGCCATCGCCGCCCGGCTCAGCCTCGGCACCGATATCGATCCTCATGACGCCTACGACTGGGGCTGGGCTGAACTCGAGCGCATCGAGGCCGAGTTGCGCGCGGAGGCTGACTCGGTTCGTTCCGGAGCGTCGGTTGACGAGGCCACCGAGATACTCGACGAGACCGAGTACGTCACCGGCTCGGAGGCTTACCGGGACTGGCTGCAGGAGCGGCACGACAAGGCCGTGACCGAGCTCAACGGCCGGTACTTCGACATACCCGAGCCGCTGCGCCGCATCGACGTGGTGCTGGCGCTCGACTCCACCTCGGGTGCGGCGTACTACACGTCGCCGAGCGAGGACCTGACCCGCCCCGGCCGCACCTGGTGGCCGGTCACCCGGGGCAGGACCAGGTTCGCCACCTGGAGCGAGCTGTCGACCGTGTTCCACGAGGGCGTTCCCGGGCACCACCTGCAGGTCGGTGCCGCGTCGGTGAGTTCCTCGCTATCCAGGTTCGCCAAGACCACGTTCGTCAGCGGCCACGGCGAGGGATGGGCGCTGTATTCGGAGCGGCTCGCCGACGAACTCGGCTGGTTCACCGAGCCGGGAACCAGGCTTGGCATGCTGTCCAGCCAGGCGCTGCGGGCGGCGCGGGTGGTGATCGACATCGGCGTCCACCTGGACCTGCCACTGCCGGACGGCTCGCGGTGGACCTTCGAGACCGCCTGCGACGTGCTGCGCACTCGGGGCCGCGCCGAGCCGCACCGAGTGCACCCGGAGGTCGTGCGGTACTTCGGCTGGCCGGGTCAGGCGATCTCCTACAAGCTCGGCGAACGCGCCTGGCTCGAAGCACGGGATTCGGCGTCTGGGCAACCGGGTTTCGACATCAAGGAGTGGCACACGGCGGCGCTGTCATTGGGGCCGGTAGGTCTGTCCACCCTGGCCGAGGAACTCCGCACGGTTGGTTCGCCCGGGTCGTCTGGGGCGCTCGGGTCGTTCGGGTCGTTCGGGTCGTTCGGGTCGTAGCCACTGGGTGAGGCCGGCGGCGAGTGCGAGCAGGCCGGCCGTCCCGCCGAATATCAGCGCGCCATCGATCAACGCCGGGTGAATCTCGTACCCCTTCGCGGCGAGGAACATCACGCCGGTGGTGGAGTTCAGCACCAGCCACGGCGACGCCATCGGCGTGCCCAGCGGGACCGGATCAGGTTCGACCTCCGCGGGTATCCGAATGACCCGGGGCCGCCGTTGGGCCACGGTCACCGCGGCGCCGATCGCGGCTATCAGCAGCGGCAGCCGTAGGTCGAACACCACGGACTCGCGTGGCCCGGTCACCACCACCGCGATCGCGATCGCCTCGGCCACTATTACCAGCACGAGCGTCAGCATCCGCCGTCGCAGTGATACCGAGACCGCCAAGGTAGCCCCAATCGCCGCACCCAAGGCCTGTCAAGCGGAACCCTCAGGCCTTAAGACTCTCGTCATACCTACCCGCGCCGCAGGCAGCCTAAGACCCGTCTGCGCGGTGAAGCTTCGGCGCGTCCGGATGGGGGACAACGCGAAGAGTTTTCGTACCCGGGCTTGCCGTTTGACCTCTGATTGCTCACGAGGTGCTAGCGACGAGGTTGGGTCACCTGCACCGGTGGCTGCGAGTTCCGGATCAAGGTTTTCCCGGTGCTGGTCATCCAGCCGGGCCAGGTAACGAGACAGGATGGTGGTAACTACCCGTCTTCCCGCGATGGCTAGTTTCCATCATCTTGCCGGCAGGCCCGCCCGGGCCGTCGGGCGGCCCGCAGGCTCGGGCACGTTGCCGACCGGTCGTTGCGAGATTCCCGAAGGTTAAACGGGAAGCCGGGGTACAACGATGCTTCGCGTTGTCAGGCCGGGTAACTGGTGTGGCGCGCTGCGGCCTGGTTCATGCCAATTCTTAATGGCAGGCATAAGTGCTCTGGTTCTCGTAAGAAACCTCTGAACATCGTCGCGATGCCAGATGCGTTTGACCAGGTCATGGGTCACATTGTGGATGGCCATTTTCCACATCGTGATGCGGCTTGATTCAATTCCTGCGACATCCCCACATGGTTACAACGAGGGAGTTGTAGATGTCTGAAGAGATTATCGGCTCGGCGAGAACCAGTCGGCGCGTCTTCCTGGGCGCGGCTGGAACCACGGCCGGTGCGGCGGCCGTGGCCGCGGTGCTGGCACCGACCGCGGCGAGCGCCGCGCCCGTGGCCCAGTCTGGGGCCCAGACTGGGGCCCAGTCCGACGGGATCACGGTCGGGTCGGGTGAGACGCTCGTCATCAAGAAGATCACCAGGACGAACTACCTGAAGATCGAAAAGGGCGCGATGCTGACCGCTCCCTCCGGCTACTCGCTGACCCTGACCGTCAACGGCGTTGAGACCGGGCAGAAGCTGGTTGCCACCGATGACGAGGTGGAGAAGGTCGGCTCCTACACCGAGTTCGTCACCGACGTCGAGTACCGCGGCGACATCGTGCTCACGCCCGCCGTGTCGAACGACGTGTCATGGCAGGGCCTGGATTTCCCGATCCGGCAGGCGGTGTATGTCGGCGGCAGTGGCGTGGTCCCCGCGTATTCGGTGACGTCCGCGGTGCGCGGTCGCGTGGCGAAGCACTCGGCGAGTGGCGTCAGTATCGCCTCGACTGGTGCCTGCTTCGACGGTGTGTACGTTAACGACGGCACCTTCGAGTTGAGTGACGCCCGCATCGACCTGGATGGCCCGGGCCGCTGTGACTTCATCGGCTACGGTGCGGCGGCCATCGCCACTGGCACGGGCGGCCGCCTGGTCTTGGACGGCGTGTCGATCCGTAACCGTGGCGTCGTACGGACCGGCGTCATCTCCGATGACGGTGCCACCGTCGTGGTCAAGAACTCCTACATCGAGTGCCTCAGCGGCCCGTTGCCGTCGGGATACGAGGACACCATCGACCTGGAGTACATGGAGGACTGCCCCTGGATGCTCGGCATCAAGGGCGACGTGCGGGCGACCAACCTGCTCGGCAACAACTCGATCGCGGCCTACGTCAACTCCACGGTCATCGCGCAGGACTGGGGTGTGCTCTCCACCGACTCCGGCAGCGACTGCACGATGGTCGGGGTGAACACCGACGTCTACACGACCGGCGCCACCGGCGGGTACGGCTCTTACCTGATCGGCAACGCGACCGAGCACTTCCTCGGCATGCACTACGACGTGGGCACCTACGCCTGCATCAACACCGGCGGCACCGCCTACTACGGTGACTCCACGCACGCCGCCATCGCGGCGTTCAACGAGTCGCTGAGTCTCGGCCTCACCGACCGCGAGATCGCCGCCATCACGCCGCGGAACACGGTGATCAACTCCAAGCGCTGGGGCTTCATGTGGCACGGCGCGGGCGAGATCCACATCGGCGGCGGCACCATCGTCAACTCCGAGCTCGCGACGTTCCTGAACAAGCAGCAGCAGATCGTCACGACCGTGGATGGCTCGGAGGGCGCCCGGCTCAACCCGGCCAACGGCATCATCCTCCAACTGATGGAGAACGACGACCCGGGTCCGGGGCTAGCGGACGGCATCCCGGTCAACAACGCCGTCTACACCTGCCCAACCGGCGTTCCGAGCCGGTACTCGGACTGGAGCGTCACCGCGGTACACGACGACACCGACTCGGTCAGCTACTTCACCGACATCGCGCTGAAGGGCGACTTCTACAACGGCGTCCGCGGCGGTTCCGCTATGGACCCGGGGCAGAACATGGTGCTCAACTTCGACCAGACCACCGTCGACGGCGTCATCTCGGCCACGGTCGTGACGCACTATGTCTCGGAGATCGGCGCGGTCGATTACTTGCAGCTCGGCGTGGTCAAGAACGAAGCCTACGAGGTCATCAACAACGGCGTGATCGTCTCCCTGACCAACAACTCGGTCTGGACCGTCACCGGCACCTCGTACCTGAGCGCGCTGACTCTAGACTCATCGTCTTCGGTGGCGGCCCCGTCGGGCAAGACCGTGACGATGACAGTAGACGGCGTGTCGACGGCCATCAAGCCAGCCGAAACCTACACCGGCGAAATCACCCTCACGGTCAGCTGACCCACCCCGCGGCCCGCGCCGTAGGCGGCTCGCGCGCCTCTGCGGCGGCCCGCTCCGGCCTCTGCGGCGGCTCGCTCCGGCCTCTGCGGCGGCTCGCTCCGGCCTCTGCGGCGGCTCGCTCCGGCCCCGGCGGCGGCTCGGCCCGCCCCCGCGGCGGCGCCCCCGACCCCCCGATGATCATGGTCGGTGCTGCACTGACCACACTCTTCGCTGGGTAGTGCAGCACCCACCATGATCAACTTCTCGTCAGGGGACGAGCCATTGCTGGTTCGAGCCTCCGTTACAGGTCCACAGATCGAGCTGGGTGCTGTCCGCGGTGTCGAATGCCGGGTCGTCGAGGCACTTGCCGGAGGCCGGGTTGAGCAACTGGCCGTTGATCGCGATCCATTCCTGGTTCGCCCCGCCGTTGCAGGTCCACTCCTCGATGTCAGTGCCGTTGGTGTAGTTGGCGCCGGTGATGTCGAGGCACTCACCGTTGATCTCGATGGTTCCGCCGGTGGTCGTCACCCCGGACTCGAGCGTCCACTGCTGGGCGGCGGAGCTGTTGCAGCTGTACATCTGCACGGCGGTGCCCGCGGTCGCCGAGTCCGCGTTGTCGTCCATGCAGTCAGACAGGTCGTCGCCCGCGGTGACCGCGCCGGTTGGCGTCGACGCGCCGACCGAAGTGACCGACAGGTCGCCGAACTGGTCGGTCTGGTATCCATCGGTGCCCAGCCCGACCATCCCGGAAGAGTAGGACGAGTCGGTCGCCGATCCCACGGTTGTCCCGTTGATCGCCGCGGTGATCGTGGATCCGTCGAAGGTCAGCGCGAGCGTGTTCCAAGTATCGGTTCCTGGGGCGGTCACGGTGCCCGACGCCAGCGTCGTTATGGTCCCTGAAGTGCTGTTTTTGTAGATTTCCCAAGCCCCGGTATTAGATAGCTGCAGGTAGTAGTCGTTGATTTCCGCCGCGTCGAAGGCGGTCTGCCCGCCCACCCGGCCGAGCAACTGCACCGCGCCCGCCTGTTCCATGTACGTATCAGCGGAGACCTTGTAATTGTCCCAGCTCAGGTTGCCGCCGATCGTGTAGGGGTTGGCGTTGTCGTCCCACTCGACCGGCTCGGTCGCGGCCTGCTGCTGCACGCAGTCGCCGGACAGGCCGCTCGCGCACGGCTCGACCTCGAAGGCGCCCTGCATCTGGGACAGGTACTTCGGCTGCTGACCGACCGTGTCGGAGCTGAAGCTGTCGCTGTACGGCAGCGCGAACCCGGTCTGCGCCGGACCCGATGCGGTGCCGGCACCCTGCCCCGTGGTCGTGGTTATCGTGTACACGTAGCCGGGCTCGACGGTCAGCGAGTACGAACCGTCAGACGGCGTGATGCTCTCGACTTCCTGCATGTACGGGCCGTCGGTCGCCAGGTCCGATGCCCACACGTGGACGGTTCCGTCGGAGAGCCCGCCGGATACGTTCTCCGTCACGGTCTGTGCCGCCGTCGCGGTGGTGGTCTCGATGATCGTGGAGTAGTCGGTGTCGTCGGTCGACTTGAGCGTGACGTAAGAGCCGTCCGACTCGTCCCCGCTGAGATAACCGGATCCGTCGTTGAGGAACTGCCAGCCAGGCGCGGTGAACTGGGTGACTTGCGCGGCGGTCCATAGCTGGGCTCCGACCGAGTACCAGCCCGACGACGGCTCGGGGGCCCAGATCAGCCCATCGGTGTCATACGGCAGGTCGGGGTAGACAGACGCGACGATTGGCCAGTTGATATACGCGGTCAGATCCCCGTCGGTATAGCCGCGGATGATGGACCTGATCATCGCTTCCGCGCCGCCGTTATAGTCTTCCGAGCCGTTCTCGCTCGCCCACATCGGCTTACCGGTCGCCTCGGCCGTGGAACTGGTCGTGCAGGTCTCGGAGCCGCCGCCGTCTCCGCCCGCGCAGGGGTAGTGGTCGCCGAGGACGGAGACCGCGTCGGCGAACGCGGGGGTGTCTTCGACCGCGCTGGCGTCGTCCCAGCCGGAGGTGTCGTCAGCGACGATCTGCACGCTGGAGTAACCGTCGTCGTTGAGTGTTGTGCGGAGCTGTTCGTACCAGGATTCGTCGTAGCTGCGCTCGTTCCAGCCGCCGAGGTAGCTGATCGTCAGATCGTGCGCGGTCGCGCAGTTCAGCCAGGAGACGAGATAGTCGATCGTGGCGGTGGACCAGAACGTGCCCACCCACCCGGGTGCGCCCCAGGCCAGCCCGTAGAACTTGATGTCCGGGTTCCGGTCTTGCGCCTGCTCCATCAGCCACCACTCGTAGCCGTTGTTGCAGTCGATGCTGCCTGCGGTGTGCTCGATGCTCGATTCTGAGCCATCTGTTGAGTTTGTGTCGCCGCCGATCTCGACCTTGAGGATTTGCAGCGATGCTCCGTAGTCCGGAGTGAACAGGTAATTCAGGATCTCGTTCTGCTCGGTCGCCGGGTAGTCGGTGAGCAGCCGAGTGTTGCCGCCACCGCCGCTGATCGCCCCGACACCGTAGAACTCGCGTCCAGCACTAGCCCCGTCCGCACTGATAGTCGTCGCGGCGTGCGCAGTGCTCGCTGTCACCGTGGCAGCCACCAAGGCTCCCGCCGCCAGGCCGAGGGCCGCCAATATTCTTCGGATTCGGACGCCTCGTCGCTTCATCGCGATATCTCCTGACTTAAGCTGTTACCGACATTTGGACACGGCTTCCGACACAAGTCAAGGCGCGATGAGGTCGGCAACTGAGGCAAGAGCGAGAGGACAGGCTGGCGCACGGAGGGCGATTAAGATCTTCCGTGGCGTGGTCGCTGGACCGCACCAGCCACACCTCGAGAAGGGGGCGTGCGCATGCCAGGCAAGTGGTACGAGAGTGCCGTGTCCGAGGACGAGCCGCTTGGGCCGCACATTGATACGAGCGTGCCGCACATCGCACGGATCTATGACTATTGGCTTGGCGGCAAGGACAACTTCGCCGCTGACCGGCGGGTTGCCGAGCAGGTCCTCGAGGTGGCTCCGGGCGTGGTGGAAAACGTGCGGGCCAACCGGGCGTTCCTTGGCCGGGTCGTGCGTCACCTGGCCGGGCAAGAGGGCATCAGGCAGTTCCTCGATATTGGCACCGGGGTTCCGGCGGCGGATAACACCCACGAGGTCGCCCAGGCAGTCGCCCCTGAGTGCCGCGTGGTGTACGTCGACAACGATCCCATCGTGCTGGCCCACGCACGTGCGCTGCTGACCAGCCGGACCGGGACCACCGCGTATATCGACGCCGACATCCGTGAGCCGGGCAAGATCCTCGCCGAGGCGGCCAAGACGCTGGACTTCGGCCAGCCTGTCGCGGTCATAATGCTTGCGGTCCTGCACGTGATCGGCGACGAAGATGATCCCTACGGCATCGTGGCCCGCATGATGGAGGCGCTGCCGCCGGGCAGTTTCCTGACGATCTCGCACGGGGCGCGCGACATCGACACCGAGGTAATGGCCGATGTAGCCGGCCGTCTGAAAACGCTGATGCCCGCCGGGCAGAAGCCAGCGTTTCGCGACCGGGCTGAAGTCGTCCGTTTCTTCAGCGGGCTCGAGCTGCTCGAGCCGGGTGTCGTACCGGTGCCGGAATGGCGCCCCAGCGCTGGCGTAGCAGTGGCCGGCCAGATTCCGATGTGGGGCGGAGTCGCTCGTAAGCCGACTTCTTAACCATCAGTTGCCGCTATGTGCCAGGCCAGTCGGGGTCGCGTCGTCAGAACCGCTCGAAGCGGAACGGCGCGAGCGCATCCCCCTGATCCTCGCCGAGGGTCTCGGCAGCGACCACGTCTCCGGCGTGCAGGCACAGTGTCGCGCCGCTGTGCGAGACGGCGAAATGAAAGTTCGGCAGCTCGGCGGCACGTCCGAGCACCGGCAGCCCGTCACCGGGGATGGGACGCTCGCCGATCCGGACGCTGTCGGCGCTCACGTCTCGCCGCCCCGGGTACAACTCGAGTCCAGCCTCGAGCAGCGCGTCGACCATCCCCGGCGGGACGTCACCGGCCGCGTCGGCCGCGTCGTCGATCTCCTCGGAGTGCAGCAGAGCCCGCCCGCCGCTGGCCGGGCGCAGGTGAATCCGCGGGGAGTGGATGACCCGCGACACCGGTGTCGATGACACATAGATGACCGCTCCCCGAGTGTTCCGCATCGGCAGGGTGAGCCCGGCGAATTCAGCGATGGTGGCGGCCCTCGGCCCCGCGCAGTTCACCACGGCGTCTGCGGACACCCGCTCACCCGATGCGAGCAGGACGGCGCACACCCGCTCACCGGACACCTCAAGGCCGGTCACGGCGTCATCGCGGATCAGGTTGGCGTTGCCGGAAACCGAGAGCAGGTATCCGACCAGGCGGGCCGGGTCGAGCCATCCCTCGCGCGGGAACCAGGCGATCTCGTCGGGCAGCTGCCGGGGATCGAGGCCAGGTTCGAGGCGCAGTGCCTCCGCCCGGCTGAGCCAGCGGGCCTCGTACCCATAGGCGAGCAGCCCGGCGACCTTCGAGCGCAGTTCCCGCTGGGCCGTGTCGTCACCGGCCCACTCCAGGTTGCCGGTCTCGTGGTACCAGTCACTGCCGGGCACCGCGGTCGCCAGGTCCCGGTGCGCCCGCATGCCCGCGACGTTGAGGTCGTGGTACGAGCGCGGTTGCTTGCCGCAAGAGTTGATCCAGGAGAACGTCGCGCCGGAGGTCCCGCTCGCGGGTACCCGCGCGTCCACAACCGTGACCACGGCACCGCGCCGGGTCAGCCCGGCCGCCACCGCCGCGCCGTACACGCCAGCCCCGATGACGACCACATGCTGACCCATGTGGACAACCACAACACGCGCGGTCGTTCGCCGTCAACGCCGGAGCGTGGTCACCGGTCATACCGCCCGAGTCAGCGCCGCAGCCGTAGACGCCAGGGCAGCAGCGCCGATTCGAGCTGGACGGCAGGCTCAGCACGCGTTCACAGGTGGCGGCTAGGCTGTCGGCCTCGTTGTAGGTAGGCATCACCACGGTCAGCGGTGTCGCGGCCCACTCCTGCGTCAGCTCGATGTCTTCCTTGACTTCGGTCGCGGTCATTACGCGCTCCTCGAGCAGACGTAGAGAGTGTCGGTGCTGCCGTCGTAGTCTTTGGCGGGGACCGTCGCGCAGGACTTCTCCACCCACGCGGAGATCGTCGTGGAGGTGGAGTCGGTACCACCGCCGAACCCAGTTCCCGCTCCCGCTCCTGCTGGTGCTGTCCAGCAGGAAGAACCTGAGCTGGCCGGTGTGCACCAGTTCCTCGACCTTGGCCAGAGTGGGCTCGGGCACCGAGCCGCTGAACCCGCCCATGGGCATGACCTCCTGTCCGGTGGCCAGGATGTACGGTGACGCGCGTCTCCCACGACGCCACCGCCATCAGGTAGCTGGCACCGTCGCGATGCGCGCTCGACGTAGTTGTAGATCTGCCTGCTCGGCGCTGGTCAGGGTGGTCGTGGCGCTGCCCGTGATCCCGCCGCCGGCGCCGCCGCCGCGCCGCCGCCGAGCGCCACCGGTAGCCCGGTCCGTCCGGTCCCGCCTGGCCGGTCGCCGTATCCGGCCCGGTCCGCCGGCCGTCGCGGTCGCCGTAGCGCTTGGTGGCCGAGGCCGACCGATCCGCCCGTCGGCCGCCGCCGCCGCCGAACCGCCCGCCGCCCGGCCGGGCCGGCGCTGGCGTTGAACGAGCTGCCGCCGTACTTGGTGTCGAGGACGGAGGCCGCCCAGGCGCCGGGCGCCGCGAGCATGGCGGCGACGCCGCCGGCCAGCCCGACGGTCACCAGCCGGGCCTGGGCCCGCGGGGACAGCCGGGCCGCGACCAGCACCACGATCGCGATCGACCCCGGCCACCACGATGACGTCCCGCGCCCACGGCAGGAAGCCGCCGTAGTCGCGCCACAGGAACAGCGTCCAGGCCAGCTCGGCCGCCACCGCGACCGGCAGCACCCAGCCGCGCCAGCCGCCCGCCCGGTAAGTCCGCCAGAACATGACGATGCCGGCCGCGGACAGCGCGGCCAGCGGCGGCGCCAGCGACGCCACGTAGGCGGTGTGCGGGATCGCGCTCATCTTGCTGAAGATCAGGCCCGAACGTGAGCAGCCAGACGCCCCACAAGACGAACCCGGCCCGCACCTGGTCGCTGCGCTTGGCCCGGCGCGTCCAGCAGCAGCCCGAAGATCAGCGCCAGCACGGCCAGCGGGTAGAGCCAGCCGATCTCCGGGCCGTAGCTCGCTGCCGAGCAGCTTGGTCCAGCCGCTGCCGAAGCCGCTGCGCCAGCTGGCCGGCGCCCGCCGGAGCGGTGCCCACCGGCCGTGCCGCCGGCGTGCCGCCCAGCGCTGCCGCCGGAGCGCGCCGCTTGGCCGCCCGGGCCGCCGGAGCGTGCCGCCAGCCCGCCCGACCCGTGCCGCCCGGCCGCCGCTGGTGACCGCCGGCGGGCCCCACCGCCGCCACGCTCGGACCGCGGTCCCGGGCCGAACGCTGATGCCGAACCGCTCCAGGCCGTTGTAGCCGAAGACCATGGCGATCGCGCTGTTGTCGGTCGACCCGTCGACGTACGGCCGGTCGCTGGCCGGGGTGAACGTGTACAGCGCGATCCACGACAGCGACACCGCCAGCATGACGACGCCCGCCACGCCGAGCTGCCAGAGCCGGCGGCGCGAGCCCGGCCGGCGCCGCCACCAGGTAGCCGATGGCGAGCGCGGGCAGCACCATCCACGCCTGCAGCATCTTGGCCTGGAAGCCCAGGCCGACCCAGACGCCGGCCCAGATGCAGCGACCGCAGCCGCGCCTCCATCACCGCGCGCTGGTAGGCGTCGGCGGCCAGCACCAGGCACATGGTGAGCGCGCCGTCCTCCATGCTGTGGCCGAACATCGACGCCGCGATCGGCGTCAGCGTGAAGATCCCGGCCGCGAGCAGCCCCGGCACCACCCCGGCCCAGCGGCGCACGACCCGGTACATGACCAGGACGGAGATGACGCCCTCGATGACCTGCGGCAGCGCGAGCGACCAGGCGGAGTAGCCGAAGATCCGCGCGGACAGCGCCTGCGGCAGGAACGACCCGGCCAGCTTGTCGATGGTGATCGTGGCCTTGGGGTCGAACGCGCCGAAGAAGAACGCCTTCCAGCTCACCGACATGCTCTTGACCGCGACCGAGTAGAACGGCGCCAGCCCGGCGTGCGTGATGTTCCAGGCGTACAGCAGCGCCGCCACCGCGGCGATGCCGAGCAGGGCCGGGCGGGCCCAGCCCGGCTGGTCGTCGGGTGAACGCCACAGCTCCCATCGGCGGCGTGAGCGTGCGTGAGCGGGACGGTCCTTGGTCGAGGACAGGTCCATCAGATCCGCGAGGATCATGGACACAGCAAAACCTCCGGGGCGTTGGATCAGGATCACGGCCTGGCGTCGTCGCACGGGCGCGCGTCATAAATGCATGACGAACAGTCACGGATTATGGTCAGCCCGTATCCAAGAGTCCTGAAGGAGTCCTCAGCGCGACGTAAGTCCCCGGCTGTCAGCGGTCGGTCCGCACCAAGCAGCCAGTACGTCGTGACGGCGTCAGGCGCCTGTGTGGATGTGACTCGCCCACAGGTAGGGGGCGGTGGGCTGTTGAGCGCGCAGAGTCCGGGTTGCGTGGTGGAGAGCGTCGGCGGCCCGGAGCGGATCGAGCGTGCCATCGGGATTAGCGAGGGCGGCGTAGAACGACTCCGCGATCCTGGCGGCGGCTCTATCGTTGATTTCCCATAGGGTGCCGATCACGTGCGGGAACCCGGCCATCTGGAACGCCGAAGTGAGATGGATCGCCTCGTCAAGCAGACGGGTATTGGCCATGAGTGCGGTGCCGCAGGCCGATAGATAGGCCAGCTTGGCGTGATCGAGTGCGGCGGTCGCCAGCTCGGCGACGGTTAGCGGATTACGGCTGTGGTCGTGGAGCAGGAGCCGGCTCTTGGACGGATCGGCGGGATCGATGTAGCCGTGGCAGGCAAAGTGGGCGATCGTGCAACCAGCCAAGTGCTCCAATACGGCGGCCTTGGTAGGGAGCTGGCTCACGATGGCCTTGTCGGCTCCAGGGACCTCGGTAAGCATCGTGGGGCAGGGGAGCCGACGCTGGAGCATTGCTGCTTCGTCGGAGACAAACGTCAGCCTGCCTTCGCCGGGCAGGTCCGGGGTGGCGGGCATGGCAACGATGAGAGACCGGATTCCCTCGCCAGGCGCTTCAGTGGCATGCGCGGCGCGGGCGTGGGCGAGGGCGCCGATGGTTGGCGAGTAGGAGGAGATGACCCGGTCCATCACCGCACGATGACCGGGGTCAGGCGGGTTGGTGTGGTAGCCGGCGGCATGGATCGGCAGCAGGCTCAGCAGTCCACCCGGCACCCACCACAGGCGGGGCCATGGTTCGCCCGGTGCGGGCGGCTCGTGATAGCCAAGTGCGCTCAAGACCGGGCCGGTCGCGTTATCCCACAGCCACGCCAGCACCTGCAGGATCGTCTCCTGGGCGCGGATCCGGTCCTGAGGTGTTTCGGCGTTGGGGATCGCGAACAGGGCTTGGTGGAAGACGTTGATCTGGTCCATGACGTCGGCTTGGCGCAGACCTGGCAGCCGCTGGCTAGTGATGCCGTCCTTGGTGAGCAGGATGGCGTCGCTGCGGTAGACGCTCACGTTGAAAACGACCACAGGCCCTCGGCCCGCTTGCGCCCGCAGCTGCTCGGTGGCTGGTGGCAGCGCGAAAGCAGCAAACCCTTCGAGGCTGCGGATGTGGGCCAGCAACCGGGTGAATTCTGCATACGTCTGGCGGCGATCCTGGATCCTGTGCTGCCCGGAATCGACGGGCAGATTTTCTGGATCCGTGCCTGGGAGCGGTGATGGTCTGTCCAGCCAGTCACGGAGTTCGACGAACTGCGCCGCCAGTTCTGGGTGACACTGACGCAGCTCTGACAGGTCACCACGCATGCTAAGGGCCTGGCCGAGCAGTATGCCGCGAGCAGCCTCGAGCAGGCGCAGCGCCTGCACAGGCCGGTCGGGCTCAGGGACGGCCGGGCTGGACAGCGACAGGGCGGCTGAGTCCGCGGCCAGCCAGGTGAACCTGGCGATCGCATGCTGTTGGTCGCCCCGGTGCAGGAATCGCGGCGTGATCTCCGGCAATAGCAGTACCGCCGCCTCGAGCAGGCTGGCCGCACGCGCAGGATCCGCTTCCGCCACCAACTTCGCGGCAGCATGGCCTGCGGCGATGCGTGACCGCGGCGCCGCCGAATCCGCACTGGCGGCTTCAGCGTACGTTTGGTAAGCCGCTTCTAGATCTTCTGTCACCCCGCTGCGTTTGGCTCGCATTCGCAGCGCTATTCCGAGGTTCGATAGGTGCACAGCACGATTGGGGCGGTTGGCGGGGGTGGCCTGTACGGCCTCGCGGAGATGGCTGATGGCTGCGTCGAGGTCTTCTGCCGTCTCACCGCGTTCGGCCCGGGTTATCAGTGCGTTCGCTAGCTCCGACACGACAACAGCGCGGGTTGGGTCGTTGGCCGGGGTGACCTGTACGGCTTCTTGTCCGGCCTCGATGGCTGCGTCCAGATCTTCTTCGACCCCGCTGTGCACGAACCGGACTCGCAGTGCGCTGCCGAGGTTAGCCAGATGCGAGCCCCGGGCTGGGTGGTTAGCTGGGGTGGCCTGAACGGCCTCGCGGAGATCGCTGATGGCTGCGTCGAGGTCTTCTGCCGCCTCGCTGCGTTCGAACCGGGCCCGCAACGCGCTCCCAACGCTCGACAGGACTCCGGCGCGGTCAGGGTAGTTGGCTGGGGTGGCCTGTACGGCTTGTTGTCCGGTCTCGATGGCTGCGTCCAGGTCTTCTGCCGCCCCGTTGCGTTCGAACCGGACCCGCAGTGTGTGCACGAGTTCCGACAGGATGACAGCGCGGGCGGGGTAGTTGGCTGGGGTGGCCTGTACGGCTTGTTGTCCGGTCTCGATGGCTGCGTCCAGGTCTTCTGCCGACCCATCGCGTTCGAACCGGAGCAGCAGTGCCCTCCCGAGACTTGACAGAGCGACGCCGCGGCCCGTGTCGTCGCCGCGCGTGATCTGTGCGGACTCGCGGAGACAAGCGACGGCGGCGTTTAGGTCTTCCTCTGTCTCGTTGAATTCGGCCCGGACTCGCAGCTCCATCCCGAGATTCGACAGGAGTATGGTTCGGCGGGGATGGTCGGCGGCGGTGGCCTGTACAGCCTGCCGGTTGGCCTGGATGGAGGCGTCGAGGTCTTCCAGCGCATTGCCGTGATCGAATCGTGCCCACAGCGCGGTCCCAAGATCTGACAGCAGTTCGGCTCGGCTCGGGTGGCCGGCGTGCAGGGCCTCGCGAAGATAGGCGATCGCGTCGTCAAGGTCATCGACCGTCGCGCAGCCACTGCGCCTGATCGATGCCCACAGCGCGGTCCCGAGATTCGACAGGATCGCGGCACGGTCAGGGTGGCCGGCTGGAGTGGCAGTGATGATTCGGCGGCAGAGATCTCCGGTGGCTGCGAGTTGTTCGCGGTCGTTGGAGTTTTCCGTCAGCTCAAGCAGGTCTGCCGATGAAGCCGTGGGTCCAGTCTGCGCCGCCGTCCTCATCCACCGGAAGATCGCCTTCATCGGAACCTCTCATCGTCCCTGCCTAGACTGTTCATCAACTTATGCACATAGTGTCTGCTCAGTTACAGGCCGTTCATGATCGCCTAAGCGTACTTAGGGCCAGCAGGGCTAGCGGGTGTTTCTGCCACACATCGTGATGGATAACGGAAGAGCCTTGTCGTGCCTCTCTATTAGCCAAGCCTGGCCAACGGCATCCACGAGACGTGTTGTTTTGGTTACGCTCTGCGTCATGGGTTCTCCAGGCAGACCGCTCCGCGGCCTGAATGCTGACGATAACGACGGCGTGCGGGCGGCGGCGCTCGACGTTGTCTTGGGCGTGCTTGGGTGGCGGCTTGCCGCCACGCGCTGGGACGCGGTCGGGGACACGCTCGACAAGATGGACGCCGCCCTGACGGCACACGACAAAGACGCATTGAACGACGCCACGACAGACCTGGATGTAGCAGGCCCGTCGCGGATAGCCCCGATCGGAGCGACACCCGTAGTACCGCCGCCAGCGCCGGTTCGCGACCTGCTGAACCGACTCGTGCACGAGTTGGGCGGGACAACGGCCGCCGACTGGAAAGACGCCTGGAACGTGGAGGAAGACGGTGACGCTGCCTGTAGTTGATCAGGAGTTTGTCGTCCACCTGTTTGCGCCGCTCGACGGCCCCCATGCGGAGAGCGCGTATCGGCAGGTTCAGGGGATCTGGACAGACGGCCTGAAAAATCTCAGTATGACCGAACCGATCGCGGGCCTGCCTCTGGGCCTGTCCGACGAACGCGCCGCGCTGCCCGCGGACGGCGTCGCCGCAGCCCGGGAGAACCTCTCGGCCGATCGCCAGGGCGTGCTGCGCCGTGTACACGACGCGTTGAACCTGTCCGTGGCTTTCACCCAGCCCGCGGCGAAAGCACCGACCCTCGCTTCGGAGTCTGGCTACTTGCCCGGCCAGCGGGAGAAGGGGTGGGCGGACTTCGCGCAGCTTTGGGGTGAAGCGGCCGGACGGGGAACGGCTGTGGTCCTCGGCGAGGCGCGGTTGTTCATGGCCAGGACACCTCCCGGCAGCACACAAGCCGTGCCAGCGACAGCAGAGCTCGGCCAGTCGCTGGATCCGTTGCTGCCCCACCGGAAGGAACGGCCACGGGACTGGTGGCGGTGGGGGACTACGACAGCCGCCGGATACGCGGTATGGGACACGCGGCCCACGGACATCAGCAGCGTACGCGAAATCGTCGTCATCGCTCCCGCCGACCAGGATGCTGAGATGAGTGCTTGGGCGTGGTCGGACGGTACCAGCGGCATACCGCCCTTCGCCCGGTACCTGCTGTACGCGGCGAAGCTGCGATACGAGGCGCGGCTGCTCGCTGCCTGGCATCAACAGCCAGGCGCTGACGAGGTCGCTGAGGTGCAGGCCGAGCTGAACGCAATGCTGACCCGTGAGGCTCTTGACGCTAGCGACGCTGGACCGCTCCGGTCTCTGCTGCGTCGTCTGAGGGCGCAGGAAGACCGGCTGTCATGCCTGAAGACCGACCTGGAACTACTCAAGCGGGCGGTTTCCAACGCGCACGCGAACCTTCGTGCCGTCGCCAGGCCAGATCGCCGCACCGGCTCCACCGGGATGTTCGCCGCCGACGAGGACCTAGCGCGGTGGCTCATCGAGCAGACAGATAGCGACCTTTCCTATACCGGGATAGACGTTGGCCGGGTCCATGAGGTTCGCTCACTCGCGGCCGAGGAGCTCAACGAGTTGCAGCGTTCAAGCGCAGACGATGGAATGACAGCGCCCACGCCGCCGCCCGCTCCTGAAATCAGCCGGAAAGTGTTCATCGTCCACGGCCGGGACGATGCCCTGGTCGCGAAGTTCCGTGACCTGCTTCGGACGGTGGGCCTGGAGCCGCTGGAGTGGGAACTGCTGGTCCGGGCCACGGGGAGCACGGCCCCATCCCTAGCACAGGTGGTGGCCATGGCACCGCGCCTGGCCCAGGCGACGCTAGTCTTGCTCAGCCCCGACGACATCGTAGAACTGCACCACGACCTGTTCCTGGACAACGACGGCCCGGCGGAGCGAGTCCGGTCCATGCAGGCGCGCCCGAACGTCTTTTTCGAGCTCGGCCTGGCCATGATGGCCTCCCCGAATCGGACAATCGTGGTTGAGGTCGGGGAGATGCGGCCCGTCGCCGACCTCGCCGGCCTGAACGTCATCCGCTTCACCGGCTCCGGGCCCGCGATCAAGAAGGTGCTTGACCGTCTGCAACAGGCTGACTGCCCGGTGGATCTCTCCGGAACGGACTGGATGGACCCGGGCCGTTTCGACGACATGGCTGCGTATCAACGCTGTCCGGATAGTGGTAGCGAGTAAAACTCAAAGCCTAGAAGGCCTGCAAGAACGCCCGGAGGCTAACCAGATCCGCCTTGCCAACATCCTCGGGCCGGATCACGATGCGCAGCTCATGACAGATAAGCCGGATCCGTGAGTACGCGACGAAGGACAGCACGATGAGTCGCAGCAGGCTATCCCGATCAAGGCTGTCCATCCTGGCCAACCCGGAACCCATCAATGGAACCGAGAGGACGGCGCGCGAGCCGTTACGGTACACCGAATCCCAAAGCTGGCTGAAGCAGTACCACAAGTCTTCCACCGGTGCCCGCACCACTAGGTCGTTGCCCATGACACCGTAGGCGACGGCGAAGACCAGCCGCTGACGCTCACCGAGCACCGCGACCGTCCCGACCGGATACCTGGACAGTTTCCCGTAAGGCTTGTCGGCCCGCGATTCGGTCCGCACCGGGCAGACGGAACGGAGCGCCCTGGCGAGTTCCTTGTCGAGCCGCTGCTGATTGTCGCCGAAAACGCGGTGCAGAAGCTGGCCCTGCATGCTGGAGCGGTGAATGACGAGATCGTCGGCAACAGATGTGTCGAAGGTGTCGCTGAACCCGACGGCGATGTGCGTGTCCTGGGCGAACAAATCGCCCGTCACAACGCTCAGCCTAATGTCCAGCGTCTTCATCCGGTGCTGGAAGAAGAATCCTGGATACGCGCGCATGAAACCCCATACAGCGCAGACCGCCAAGCTGACGGAGAAGGTGATCGCCGGGTGCGGCGGAAACGATCGGAAAAGAGCCGCCACGAACTCGATGACCGCCGAAACGACGCCGAACGCGACCAGGGAATTAGTGAACAGGAGCCGACGCCCCGCCGAAGTCCCCAGGATCCGCCCGGCGCCGCGCAGGACGCCAAGCCCCTCGGGTCGCCTCGTTACCGTCCTCACCGGTGCCGTCCATCCGGTAATGGAAAGAAACGGCAGCAGGCGAATTGACTCTGCCCGCGCTTGATAGCCCCCACATTCTCAACTCTACAGACAGCCAATGGTCGTGAACAGATTGTCAGCTGCCGAAGCGCGTGTGACCGTACCCGTGGGCGAGCTGGGCCTCGTCCCAGTCCTGGGTCGCCTCGGTGCGGAACGGGCCGGCCATGAGCGTGTTCACCCGGACCTGGGGGCCGAACGCGAGCGCAAGTCCCTCAGTCAGGCCGAGAATAACATTCTCAAACTAGGAGAGTGGATCGCCGAGTCGGCGTGGAGGCTGGCGCGGGATGCCAACGACACCGAAGGCGCGTCGATGCTGTCGTGGCGACACCGATCCCACATCGATGTCGTTGCAAACCAGCCGCCGGAACCCACCTTCCGGACATGACGGGCACACACGTCGGCGCTGCGTCCGCAGGAAGTGCTGGCATGGGTGCAATGCCGTTTTCTGTCTTCACCAGTCACCCGGCCCGGCAACGCGAAGCATCGTTGTGCGCCCGCGCCGCAGGCCCGGTCGGAGCGCGACGCTTAACGAGCGCTGCGCTCAGGTGGGGTACTGCCTGGGCTGGCTGGTGTAGGTCCGCCCGCTCGGGGCCTTCCAGGTCCGGAATCCTGGTGCTGGCTGGGTGACTTGCCAGTCGTTGTGCTGCTTGATCTGGTGATCGTGCTCACAGCAGGCTGACCCATTGCACATGCACGTCGGTCCAATATTTTCGAATGGACTGGCGTGCTCATAATCGGACCGGTGCGCGGGCGGGAGCAGCCGGGCCGGGTGCAGGTCCCGTCCCGGACCTCCGTCAGGTGCCGGAGCAGATCCGATGGATCATGACCCGCGCACCGGTACCGGTGGTCGCAGGTCTGGGTGGCGACGGGGTAGAGAGTGAAGGCTCGGTCCGGCCCGCCGGGAACCTTAATCTTGACCGTCCCGGCATTGTCGGATTTGGCCCGGTTGCTCCTAGGGTCCGCTGGCGGACATCCGTGCCAGGCGGCCCAGCCCCGCTGCCCCGTAAGGGTCAGATGCCACTCGGTCCGCTGCCCGTCCCCGGCCGCCGCGGCAGCGGCGAGCTGGCGAACTAGGCCCGGGTCGATCGCGCCGAGCCCCGCTGCCTCGCCTGGGTGATCCGCCAGGCCCAGGACCGTCAGCAGCGGGAGGACCCACTCAGGGGCGGTTAGGTGCACTCGCCTCGGCTTCGCGCCGCCTCTCGGGTCGGCGGCCTCGCCGCCGCGGGCGTCGCGTCCGATGATCTTGTCGGTCATGGCCATCGCGCGAAGCTTGTCCATCCCGCCGCCGATTCCCGCCTTTTTGTACTGCTCCGCGCGGCCTTGGATCGCGGCTTCCGTGTCCATCGCGTCGGCCGGGTTCAGGCCGGATGCCTGAATCGCCATCGTGCCCTCCGGCTCCCGCCAGGACGCCACTCGGGCGTTCCGCTCCGCCTCCGCCCGCCGGGCCTCGGCAGCCTGCGGATCGGCGGCGATGCTGGCCCGCTCGATAAGTTTGCGCAGTTCGCCGGGTGTCTTCCCGGCGAATGACCCGCCGGCCCACATCAGGGCTAGCTTGTCCGCGTTCCACGCCGCGTCATCGGCCAGTGGCCCGGTCACCTCCGCCATGATTTTCGCTTTCAGGAAGTCCACCTGACCGGCGTCCAGGGCGGCTGCGGTGGCGGTCAGCCGGGTGGCCAGCGCCACCGCGAGATCCACCAGCTTGTCCGTTGCCTGCTTGGACATCCCGAGCGCGAGGGAGACTTCCTCGGTCACCGATTCGTCCCACCCGGCCGGAACTCCGGGCGCCGCGTCCACCGCCCGCTCCGGCGTCCCCAGGCTCGAGATGCCCGGCCCGCGTATCGTCGGCCAGGCCCTGCCGCCTGCTCTAGCATCCCTGCCAGCCTCGCCGACGGGACCGTCGTGTCCAGGTTCCCGCCCTGGGAGAGTCCACTGAAATCCGCCATCCGATCGTTCACCCCGCTTCCTGGCCGGGAGGTCTAGCGATCTCCCGTGATCGAATCTATGTTCGTATTGTAACGTAGGCGCCGATGAATTGGAATAATTTTTTTAGTAGAATTGAAATGCCAGGGAGAATGGATCAACCTCATGTCGCGATAAATCGGATAAAGCGATCCCTGGTCGTGGTGCAGAACGGACATAGGGCGCGGGGGAGCCGGGCGCAGGGAGCCGGGCGTCGATCAACCGTCGAGGCGCTCGATGACCGTGGCGTTGGCCATGCCGCCGCCTTCGCACATGGTCTGCAGGCCCCACTTCGCGCCGCGGGCGTGCATCGCGTGCACCAGGGTGGTCATCAGCCGGGCGCCGCTGGCGCCGAGCGGGTGGCCGAGCGCGATCGCGCCGCCGTTCACGTTGACTTTGGCTAGGTCGGCGCCGGTCTCGCGCTGCCACGCGAGCACCACGCTCGCGAAGGCCTCGTTGACCTCGAAGAGGTCGATGTCTGACATCGACAGTCGGCCCTTGGCCAGGACTTTTTCCGTCGCCGGGATGACCGCGGTGAGCATCATGAGCGGGTCATCGCCGGCCACCGCGAACGCGTGCAGGCGAGCCAGCGGCGAGTAGCCCAGCGACCGGGCCTTCTCCTCGCTCATCAGCAGGACCGCGGCGGCGCCGTCATTGATCGTGCTGGCGTTGCCCGCGGTGACGCGCCACTCGATCTCCGGGAAGCGCCGCGCGAACGTCTCGTGGTAGTACGCGGGCTTGAGCTGGGCGAGTACCTCGGTCGTGGTCCCTGGCCGGACCGACTCATCCCGTCCGGCCCAGGCCAGCTCGGCATCGAAGTTCGCGGCCGCTGCCCGGCGATGGCTCTCGGCGGCGTACGCGTCGAGTTCCGTCCGGCTCAGGTCCCACTTAGCCGCGATCAGTTCGGCGCTGATGCCCTGACCGACCAGCCCGTCGGGATAGCGCTCGGCGAGCGGACCGAACGGGTCGGTGCCCGGCAGCACGCTCGATCCCATGGGGACCCGGCTCATGGATTCCACGCCGCAAGCGATCGCGACGTCATAGGCGCCGGCCATGATTCCCTGGGCGGCGAAGTGGACCGCCTGCTGCGATGAACCGCACTGCCGGTCGATCGTGGTCCCGGGAACCGACTCGGGAAAGCCGGCCGCGAGCACCGCGTTCCTGGTGATGTTCACCGACTGCTCGCCGACCTGGGTCACGCAGCCGCCGATCACGTCATCGACGAGCGCCGGATCAAGCTCGCGCCGCTGTGTCAATTCGGCCAGGGTGCGGGCGAGCAGCCGGGTGGGGTGGGTGCCGGAGTGTGCGCCCCCGGGCTTGCCCTTGCCGACGGGGGTCCGGATGGCGTCGACGATGACGGCGTTTGGCATGCTCACTCCCGAGAGGTTCAGGTGGGTACCTACTCCACGGTAACAAAGGTCGGTTCTATGATGCAACTCGTCTTATAGGCGAAGATGCGGCGTAGCTGACCGCACGTGACTTGAGCACCGCCGTTTTGATAAAAGGCATTTTCGCCATAACGACGGTGGCTAGATCCACCGTGCCCGCGTCGTGGGCTTATTCCGTTCCTGGGCGGTGCGCCCTTGCCCGCACTCTTTTAAGGGCAGGGCCGCACCGCCCAGGAACGACACGCCCAGGCCGGCGGCTGCCCGCCTGCTTGGGCGCGATAGGTGACCCATGTCGCAAGTGATCACTCTTGACCCGGTTGCCGCCACATGTCTATAGTCTTCCAAAATACGGGATTGACTACCACAATGTGGTAATTCTTGGTTAGGTGGTGCAGGGTGGCACCCAGGACGCTCTTCGCGAAGGTGTGGGAGCCGCACGTCGTCGACCGTCTCGACGACGGGCCCGACGTGCTCGCGATCGACCTGCACCTGATCCACGAGGTCACGTCGCTGCAAGCGTTCGAGCTGCTGCGTGAACGCGGCCTGACGACCCGGCACCCGGAACGCACGCTCGGCGTCGCCGATCACATCGTCCCGATCACCGGCCGGTGGACACCGCAAGGCCGGGACTGGGCGGACACCCTCGCGCGGAACTGCGCCGAGCATGGCATCCCGCATCTGGGATACGGGACGGCGAAGCAGGGCATCGTGCACGTCATCGGCCCGGAGCTCGGCCTGACCCGTCCTGGGATGACGATCGCGTGCGGCGACAGCCACACCTCGACCCACGGGGCGCTCGGAGCGGTCGCCTTCGGCATCGGGACCACCCAGGTCGCGCACGTCCTGGCGTCGCAGTCACTGCTCATCAACCGGCCGAAGACGATGGACATCCGCGTCGACGGCGTCCTACGGCCCGGCGTGACCAGCAAGGACATCGCGCTTGCGCTGCTGGCGCGGTACGGCAACCTCGCCGCCGCCGGCCACGCGGTGGAGTACCGGGGCAGCGCGATCAGCGCTCTGTCGGCCGAGGCGCGGATGACGCTCTGCAACATGGGCATCGAGCTGGGCGCCCGGATGGCGATGATCGCCCCGGACGAGGTGACCGCCGCGTACCTGAGCACAACGGTCGACCCAGATCAGCACACGGACGACGGCGCGGACTTCGACGCGCACCTGACCCTGGACGCCGCGAGCGTGTCGCCGTACGTCACCTGGGGCACCAGCCCGGCCCAGGCGGTACCGCTCGGCGCGCGCGTGCCGGCCCCGCCGACGGTGACGAGTCGACGCAGCGAGCGCTGGCGTATACCGGCCTGGTCCCCGGAACTCCGCTGGCGGACATCGGGATCGACGCCGCCTTCATCGGATCTTGCACCAACGGCCGGATCGAGGACCTCCGGGCCGCCGCCGAGGTGCTGCGCGGGCGGCATATCGCGCCGGGAGTGCACGCGGTCGCGGCGCCCGGATCGATGAGCGTCCGGGCCCAGGCCGAGGCCGAGGGACTGGACGACGTATTCCGCAGCGCCGGATTCGACTGGGGGACGGCGGGGTGCTCGCTGTGCATCGCCGCGAACGGCGACGTGATCCCGGCGGGCGCGCGGTGCGCGTCAACGACCAACCGGAACTTCGAGGGCCGGCAGGGGACCGGGTCGCGGACCCACTTGATGTCACCCGCCAGCGTCGCGGCCAGCGCGGTCGCGGGCCGGCTGATCTCGGCGGAGGAGCTGTGATGATCATCAGCGGTGTGGCCGTGCCGTTCGGTTACTCGAACGTGGACACGGACGCCATGTTTCCGGTCAGCGGCGAGCCGGCCGCCGCCGAGCACGGCTGGGGCGCGGCGCTGTTCTACCGATGGCGGGCCGACCCCTCGTTCATCCTCAACGATCCCGTCTACGCCGGGGCCACGATCCTCGTCGCGGATTCCGATTTCGGGATCGGATCGTCACGGGAGACCGCGGTGTGGGCGCTGGCGGGAGCTGGTTTCCGCGCGGTCCTGGCACCTAGCTTCGGCGACATCTTCCGGTCCAACTGCGTACGCAACGGCGTGCTCACCGCCGTGATCGACCCCGCGGCGCGCGAGCGCGTGCACGAGTACCTGGTCGCTCACCCAGGAGCGCAGCTGACCATCGACGTCGCCGGTTCCATGGTGGAACCGGTCGGCGAGCCTGTGCGGATCGACGGTTTCGCCCGGCGGGTGCTCATCGAGGGCATCGACGAGTTCGCGCTCCTCCTCGCGCTGGCCGACCGCACCGACGCGGCACTGGGACCCGCCCCGGACACCAGGAGCGTGGCATGATCACGGTCAGCGAACTGGACCACGGCTACGCGGGCAAGCCCGTGCTCCAGGACATCAGCCTGACGGTCTCCGACGGCGAGTTCCTCGCGGTCGTGGGTCCCAGCGGATGCGGCAAGACCACGCTGCTGAACGTGCTGGCCGGGCTCGAACCCATCCAGCACGGCCAGGTGAGCGTTGATGGTCAGCCGCCGCGGGCGGGCCGCCGCGACGTCGGCTACATGCTCGCCCGCGACTGCCTCCTGCCCTGGCGGCGCGCGCTGGAGAACGCCGGCGCTCGCACTGGAACTGCAGGGCGTCGACGCTCAGCAGCGACGGCAGCGGGCACAGGACGCGCTGGCCGCGCTGGGGCTCGCGCAGGCCGGTCAGCTGTACCCGGCCCAGCTGTCACACGGGATGCGGCAGCGGGTCGCGCTCGCCCGCGTGTTCGCGGCCGCCCCGAACGTGATCTTGCTGGACGAGCCGTTCTCCGCCCTCGACCCGCAGAACCGGGTGCTTGTCCAGGACGCGTTCCTCGGTGTCTGGGAGCAGCAGCGCGGCACGGTCGTGCTGATTACCCATGATCTCGGCGAGGCGATCTGCCTGGCCGACCGGGTGGTGGTGATGTCGGCGTCCCCGGGCCGGATCAAGAAGATCTACGACGTGCCGCTCGCTCGCCCCCGGTCGGCGGCCGACCTGCGCGGGATGCCGCAGTTCCATCAGCTGTACGAGGCCATGTGGGCCGACCTGCGCGGGGAGGTAGAGCGTGCGGCTCAGGTATAAGGTCCTCGCGATCCAGTTCGCGGTCGTCGTCGTCCTCGTCGGACTGTGGCAGATCCTGTCGGTGACCGGCACGCTGCCCGACCTCTACGTGTCGCGGCCCAGCGAGATCGTCGTGGCGCTCGGGGACGGGCTCAGGAACGGCACGCTTACCTCGGCGCTCGGCGACACTTTGCTGGAAACCGTCATCGGCTTCGTGATCGCGTCGGTCGCGGGGATACTCGCCGGATTCGCGCTGTATGAGAGCCCGCTGCTCGAACGCGTGTGCCGCCCGTTCCTGACGGCCGCCAACAACATGCCCCGCCTCGCGCTGACCTCGCTGTTCGTGCTGTGGCTGGGCGTCGGCACCTGGGCGCACGTCGCGCTCATCGTGACGATGGTGTTCTTCGTCGTCCTGCTCAACACCTATGCCGGATTGTCGGGATGCGACCGGGACTACCTGCTCCTGGCGAAGGTCCTGGGCGCCAGCCGGTCCAAGCGGTTCGTCACCTTCCTTTTTCCGCAGGCGATCCCTGCGATCTTCGCCGGGCTACAGCTCGGCCTCACCTACGCGTTCATGGGCGCGGTCATCGGCGAGATCATCTCCGGCGGCTCCGGGCTCGGCGCGCTCATCTCGACCTACGCATCCACCTACGATTCCGCAGGAATCTTCGCGGACCTCGCGGTCATGGCGATCGTCGCCACCGTGCTGTCCGCGCTTATCAAGGCCATTGAATCCCGGCTGCTCGGCTGGCGTCGCCACGAGCTGCGCGGATTGGAGTAACTCATGCGAAGAATTCTTACCGCCGCGGCGGTAGCACTGACCGCAGTACTGCTGACCACGGGCCTGGCGGCGTGCAGTTCGTCGTCGCCCAGCACCACCGGCTCCTCGGCTTCCAAGGACGCACCGGTCAGCGTGCGGCTCATCAACTATCCGGGAAGCGACGCGAGCTGGCTGGCCTACATCGCGCAACAGGAGGGCTTCTTCAAGAAGAACAATCTCAACGTGACCCTGGTGTCGCTGCAAGCTGGGCCGCAGGCCATGGCGGCGCTGGCCGGCGGCTCGGTCGACGTCGCGATACTCGACACCGACAACATGGCGCCGCTGCTGTCAAAAGGCCAGAAGTACACGCTGCTGGTCAACGCGGTGACGAACTTCTGGGCGCTCGTCGGCAACAAGTCGATGGCGGGCAAGTCGCTGTCGCAGGTCATGACCGAGCTGAAGGGCCAGTCGGTCGCGGCGCCCTCGGTCGGCGGCACCGGCGGCCGTCAGCTTCAGGCCATGGCCAGCGCCTACGGGCTGGGTTCGAATTCGGTCTCGCTCGTCGCCGATCCCACCAACGCCTCGCTCACCGCGGGCCGGGTGCAGGCGGCGATCACCGACACGATCGGAGCCTGCCGGCTCACCTCGCTCGGCTACCCCGAGATCATGAACTTCGTCAACCCGCCGGAGTCCGCGTCGTCCTATCCGGCCGGCGTGCAGTCGCTGATCGGCCTGCCCGGCCTCGGCTACTGGGCGAAGTCCTCCTGGGCGTCCGCGAACCCGACCGGTGTGACGCGGTTCCAGCAGGCCATCGAGCAGGCCATCGCGTGGGCGCAGAACTCCACCAACACCAGCGCCGAAGTCAGCCTGCTCCGCCAGAGCCCGTTCAACCTGGCGACGCTGAGCGACAGCCAGTGGGCGACCTGCGTGTCGAGGGTGACGGCGGCGTTCAACCCGTCCTACCCGGCCTCGGCCGCCAAGATCTGGGCAGACTTCGTCACCAAGCAGGGCGTCATCACCGGGTCGTTGCCGTCATCCAGCCAATGGCTGGCGACGGGGATCCCGCAAGGCTGACATTAGAGCCATGACTGAATCCCCGACTCGTGTCCTGAGCAAGTTCCGCGCGGTGCTGGACTGTTTTCTGCCGGACAACCGGCCGATGACGCTCACCGAGGTGGCGCACGCCACCGGGCTGCCGCTGTCCACCACCCAACGGCTGCTGCGCAGCTTGGTGGCGGAGGAGTTCGTCGCCAAGACCGACGCCGGATACACGCTGGGCATCGGGCTGATCGGGTGGGCGTCGGCGGTCCGTCGCGGGCTGTCGGTCATCGACGCGGCCCGGCCGGTGATGGAGGCGCTCCGCGACGACACCGGGGAGACCTCGACGCTGCTGGTACGTAACGGTCTGCAGCGGATCTGCGTCGCGGCGGTGCACAGCCAGCATGTGATCTCGCAGCGGGCCGAGCCGGGTGAGGTGGGGCCGCTGCAGGCTGGCTCGCCGAGCAAGATCCTGCTCGCGTGGGATCCGGAGACGACCGCGGCGGTCCTGGAGCGCGGCCTGGCCAAGCTGACCGCACAGACCATCACCGACCCGGGAGTGGTCACCGCTGAACTCGAGCAGGTGCGCGAGCGCGGGTACGCGATCAGCAGCGGCGAGAACGCCGAGGGAGTGGCCTCGGTGGGCGCCCCGGTGCGCGACTCCTCCGGCAAGGTGGTCGCGGCGCTGTGCCTGGGCGGGCCCACCTCGCGGGTCACGGCGGACTGGCTGGAGGCACATCAGGAACTGGTCACCGAGGCGGCGCGGCAGGTCTCGCGCCGCCTCGGCTGGACGGAGAGGAATTTATGAAGCTAGCGATGCGTCAGCCAGGCGTGCCCGTGCTCGTGATCGGGGATGGCGTCATCGACGTCGCCGACGCGCTGAAGATGGCCGGGTACCCGGGCGAGGCGCCATCCGCCGTTATGGCGGCATTGGAACGGTGGCCGGAACTGGCGGGACCGTTGCGCGGCGCCGAGCCGGTGACGGACCTCGCCGAGGTGCGCTTCCAAGCGCCGGTCGGCGCGGGCCAGCTCATCGTGTGCTGCGGGTTCAACTACGCCGCGCACGAGGCCGAGGTGGGCGGGTCGTCGGTCGGCCCGACCTGGTTCATCAAGAACGCCAACGCGGTCACCGCGCCCGGTGCGCCGATCCTCGTCCCGCCCGACAACGGGGAGACGATCGACTACGAGGGCGAGCTCGCGGTCGTGATCGGCCGCAACTGCCACCGGGTCGGTGTCGCGGACGCGTTGTCCTACGTCGGGGGATACACGCTGGTCAACGACGTGTCGGCCCGGCTGCTCTCGCCGCCGTCGCGGTCGTCGGACGACATCAAGCGATCGGTCATCGACACCCACCTGGGCAAGCAGTATCCGACCTTTCTGCCCAATCGGACCGGTCGTGGTGACTGCCGACGAGATCGCCGATCCCGCGGAGCTGACCTTCACCACCTCGGTCAATGACGCCGTGGTCCAGCGCGCGTCTCTGAGGGACATGCGCATGTCGGTCGCCGAGCTGATCGGGTGGCTGTCCGGTGTGTTCAAGTTTCGTCCCGGTGACATCATCTGCACCGGCAGCCCGGCCGGGAGCGGTGTGTCCCAGGTCCCGCCCCGGTTCCTGCGGGACGGGGACGTGGTCACCGTCGCGTCGCCGCACATTGGATCACTCCGCAACGAGGTGCTCTCCAACCCTGAATTGAAGGAGCGGGCATGAAGCTCAAGGCCGGGCACGCGATCGTCGAGGCGATGCGCGCCGAGGGAGTGGAGGTCGTCTTCGGTCTCCCCGGCGGGCACATACTCGGCGTCTACGACGGGCTGTTCGACAGCCCGGACATCCGGCACGTGCTGGTCCGGCACGAGCACACCGCCGCCGCGATGGCCGCCGGGTACGCGCAGCTCACCGGCCAGCCAGGAGTGTGCATCGCGACCGCCGGGCCGGGGGCCACCAACCTGCTTACCGCGGTCGCCGAAGCCTACGTCGGCGCGCTGCCGCTGGTCATACTTCGCGGGCCGGGCGACCACGGCCACCGCGCACCGCGGCGCGGCCCAGGAGGTGTCCACCGAGAAGGTATTCGCCCCGGTCACCAAATGGGCCGTGCGCGCTGACCGCGCCGACCTGCTGGTCGATCTGATGCGGCGCGCGTTCGCGATCGCGCGCAGAGGCAAGCCAGGACCGGTGCTGATCGACATCCCTCGCGACCTGCTCGATGGAGGACGTCGAGTTCACCGACTATGTGCCGTCCATCTCCCGGCAGGAAATCGCCGGGCCCGCCGCGTCCGTCGAGTCGGCGGCTTCGTTGCTGCTCGGCCGCCGCCCGGCCGCTGATCGTCGCCGGCGGCGGCGCCGTCGCCTCCGGCGCGTTCGCCGAGGTCAGCGGCGCTGGCCGAGGTGCTGCGCGCACCGGTGCTGACCTCGATGTCGGGCCGCGGCATCATGCCGGACGACCACCCGCTGTCGGCGGGCGGGCTCGGCGCGCACCGCAATCCGCTGTCGAAGCGACTGCTGCCTCGGCTGATGTGCTGCTCGGCCTGGGAACGCGGTTCGAGGAGATGGAGACGAACTGGCGGCCCGGGTACGTCCCGCACCGGACGCGCGCTACATCCAGGTCGACCTGGACGCGGCCGAGCTCGGCCGCAGTCCATCACGGCGCGACGTCGGTGTCATCGGTGACGTGCGCACGGTCGCTCGGGCAGCTGCTCGAGTGCTGCATCCGGCCGCGCGCCGGACGGGCCGTCGACGAGGATCCGCGGGTGCGCGAGGTGATCGAGGGCGTCGCGGAGATCGACGCCGCCGCCGACGAGGCGCTCGCCGACGACCGGGTGCCGCTGACCCCGCTGCGGGTGATCCGCTCGGCTCGTGGGGTGTTTCCGCGTGCCACGACCGTCGCCACCGACGTCGGCTGCCTGTCCGAGCACATCGCCGGGTGCGTTCCCGTTACTTCCGGGTGTACGAGCCGCGGTCGTTCATCGCCCCGTCCAGCTTCTACGGCATGGGCTTCGCCACATCCGCCGCGCCGGTCGCGAAGATCGTGTACCCGGACCGGCCCGCGCTGTGCTTCTGCGGCGACGGCTCGTTCCAGATGGTGCTGCCGGTGCTGCCGACCGCCACGGAGAACCACCTCCCGGTCACCTGGTGCGTGCTCGACGACCAGGCGCTCGGCTCCATCCGCGACCTGCAGGAGTTCCGGATGCACGAGCGGTATCTGGCCACGTCCTTCGAGCTACCAGCCCGACTTCGCGGCGGTCGCCGCGGCGTGCGGGTGCTACGGCGAGACGGTGACGTCGCCGGAGGCCATCGAGCCGGCGCTGCGCCGGGCGCTGGCGGCCAACGTCGCCGGGCAGCCCGCCGTGCTCGACTTCCGGGTCGCGCCGGACCGGATGGAGCAGAGCCGCGAGCACTTCAACCTGTACCCGGCCCCCTCTTCCTCAGCAGGCGCGTCGTGACGGGCGCGCTCGACGGGAAGGTCGTGCTGCTGTCCGGCACCGGGCGGGGCATGGGACGGGTCGCCGCCCGGCGGTTCGCGGCGCGAGGGCGCCATCGTCGTCGGCGGGGACATCGACGCCGCCGCGGCGCGCGGAGACGCTGCGGTCTGATCGAGGCGGACGGCATCGCGGAGCCGGGCACCGCCGGGCCGCTCGACGTCACCGACGAGGACTCGGTGCGCGCCTGGGTCGACCGGGCTGCGCGGACGCGGTTCGGCCGGGTCGACGTGCTCTACAACAACGCGGGCGCGGTGCGGTTCGCACTCATCGCGGACCAGCCGTTCGCCGACTGGCGGTTCACGCTCGCGGCCGAGCTGGACTCGGTGTTCCTGGTCACCCGGCAGGCCTGGCCGCACCTCGCGGCCGCCCGCGGGCGTCGATACTCAACGTCGGCTCGGTCGCCGGGATCAGCGGCTCGATGACCGTCGGCCGGGTCGCGCACTCGGCGTCGAAGGGCGGTGTCATCGCGGTCACCCAGGCAGCTCGCGGCCGAGGGCGGCCGGCTGGGCATCCGGGTCAACGCGATCAGCCCCGGGCATGATCGCCACCGAGGGCACCGCTGAATCGCTGCTGCGGCCCGGGCACCCGATGACCGCGATCGCGTCGCACATCCCGCTCGGCCGGGTCGGCACCGCCGACGAGGTGGTGAACGTCGCGCTGTTCCTGGCTTCGGACGCGGCCGCCTACGTCACCGGCGCCAACATCGTCGTGGACGGCGGCTGGTCGCGGTGCTCAACTCACCGCTGGCGTCAGGATCGGAGGCCTGATGGATCTCGAAGACAAGCTCGTCGTCGTCACCGGCGCGGCCCGCGGCCAGGGCGCCGCCGAGGTGGCCGCGCTGCTCGACGCGGGCGCGCGAGTCGTCGCCTGCGACGTTGCCTGGCCGTCTGGCTGTGGCCGATGACGTCGGCTGCATCGGCGTGAGCTCGACGTCACCTCCGAGGCCGACTGGGCAGTCGCTGGCATCGTCGAACTGGCGGGCGAGCCGGTGCACGGCCTGGTGAACAACGCCGGGCATCGCCGCTGCGGTCCCGGCTCGGCGAGGTCGACGCTGGACGCGCTGGAACCGGGTGTTCGCGGTGAACGTGACCGGCCCGATGCTCGGCATCCAGGCGCTGACGCCGCTGATGCCGACCCGGCTCGTCGATCGTCAACGTCGGGTCGCTGGCCGCGCTGACCGCGCACGCCGCCGTCGCCTACACCGCCAGCAAGTGGGCGCTGCGCGGCCTATCCCGGGTGGCGAGCCATGCAGCTCGGCGACCTCGGGCATCCGGGTGAACCTGGTCAACCCCGGCTTCATCGAGACGCCGATGACCGCCGCCGCCCCCGAGGCGTTCCGCGACGCGAACATCGCCAACACCCCGCTGGGACGGACCGGCGTGCCGAGGACGTGGTGCCGCTCGTGGTGTTCCTGCTGTCGGACCGGAGTCCTCGTTCATCACCGGTGCGGAGATACCGGTCGACGGCGGTCAGTCGGCACACGGCGGGGCGAAGTGCACTACGACACCGAGCGACGGGCTTCGGCGTGACCGCCTTTCGCCTTCGGCACGGCTACCGGGCACGGTGATCCAGTACGCCTACACCGTTCCCGGACATCGTCCGCGGCGATCGACGTGTACGTGTGCCGGTTCGGCGTCGGGCCGTGGTTCCGTCCGCGGGCCGTTCACGCCCGCCGGCCGCGCGGTACCGCGGGGCGCCGGTCGCGATGACGATCTCGCTCGCCCGGCGTTTCGCCGGCGACTCGATGATCGAGCTGATCCAGCAGCACGACGACACCCCGTCGGTGTTCAACGAGCGCGGCACGGCTTCCACCACTGGGCGTCGGCGTCCACGACATGGACGCGGACATCGCGCGGTACGCGGAGTTACGGGTACCCGGTCGCGTTCTCCGACTGGTGCCCTCCGGGGCCCGGATCGTATACATGGACGCGACAGCCGACCTGCCGGGCATGATCGAGCTCGATCGAGATGAACGATCAGCAAGAGAGCATGTACGCCACCTTCCGCGACGCCGCCCTCAACTGGGACGGGCGGGATCCGGTCCGCGAAGGCTAACCGGCCGCCTCCCGGATATAGCGGAGTCTACGCACGTCAGCGAGGTGCTACGACTCCGCTATCCCGGATCCCCTAGTGGCCGGCGTCGTCGGGGGAGTCCGGGGAGCCGCCCATCATCTTGAGCATCGGGATGCCACCGGTACGAACAAACCGGACGAGCAGTGCCGCCGCCACCAGCAGGAACACGATGTTCAGCCAGGTGGTGTAGTCCCAGGAGACGCCCTGATCGGGGATCTTCGCCGTGGCCCGGCTGGGAATGAGCCCGAGGCCACCGAAGACGAACTCGGCGACATAGCCGGCGGCGGCCATCGTGACGTAGAACGTGCCGAGGATGAACGCGGCCATCTTCGCGCCGTAGTACTTGCGGTAGATGTTCAGGATCGGGGCGATGATCAAGTCCGCGAAGATGAACGCGACCACCCCGCCGAAACTGATCCCGCCCTTCCACAACACGACGGCCAGCGGCACGTTGCCGATCGAGCAGACGAACGAGATGATCGCGACCGCCGGACCGAGCAGCGGCCCGATCAGATCGGCGGCCAGCGGATGGTTGGTCAGGAAGAACGACCGCCAGAAGCTGTCTGGCACCCACGCGGCGATCCCGCCCGCGATCAGCAGCCCTATCACCAGGTCACGCAGGATGGCGGCCCACTCCATGACGAACACGTGGCTCACCGACGTGAACCCCTCGCCGGACAGCAGGCGGCTGGCGAACGATCCCTCTCGCTGGACCGACATGTCCATCGCGGCGTGGCCCTCCATCGAGCCGGCTATCGCCTTGTCCGCCTGGGCGCGCGCTTCGCGGATCAGCCGGTCCCGCAGGAAGATGCGGAACAGCACCGCCAGCAGCGCGATCATCAGCGCGCCCCCGCAGAACTCGGCGAGCGTGAACTGCCAGCCCATCAGCAGGGCGAGAATAACGCCCAGTTCAATCACCAGGTTGGTGGACCCGATCTCGAACGCCATCGCCGCGGTGAAGTCCGCGCCCTTGCGGAACAGGGCCCTGGCTAGCGCCACCGCCGCATACGAGCAGGAGGACGAGGCGGCGCCGAGCAGGCCCGCGAGCACCAGCGTGCGCGGCCGGTGGTCACCCAGGGTCCGCACCACCGTCGAACGGCGCACCACCGCCTGCACCACCGCGGACAACCCGAACCCTAGGATCAGTGCCCACAGGATCTCCCAGGTCATCGATCCGGTAACGGACAGTGCGTGCCACAGCGCGTGCATGCAGTACACCGTACCCCCGTATGGTATTAGGTGGGCGAAGCGCGGGACTGGATTCGCCACGGCCGTCATCGTAGTTGGTCAGTGCGCGCCGGCGGCGAGCCAATCCCCGAAAGTAATGGGCGTCAGCTTGGCGTCCTCGCCTGGCAGCAGGGCTTCGCCGGACATGCTCAGGTCGAACACGCCCCGCCAGGTCGGGACCAGGGTGACGTCCTGCCCGCGGACGGCGAAGGTACGACGGGCCATGTCCACCAGGTCCTGAGTCTCGGGTCCGGCGACATCCAGCTTGGCGTTCAGCGGCTCCGCGACCGCGATCTCGGCTAGCGAAGCCGCCACGTCACGGATGTCGATGGGCTGGACGAGCAGGGGGGCGATGGTCGCGACCCCGTCCTTGAGGGTCCAGCTGGCCACCATGGCCGCGAAGTCATGGAACTGGGTCACCCGGACGATGCTCCACGGCACCGCGCCCTCGGTCACCAGCCGTTCCTGCTCGCGCTTGCCGGCGTAGTGCGGAGTGCGCTGACCGCGTTCGATGCCGACGATGGACAGCAGGACGTGGTGCCGGACGCCCGCGCGTTCCTCGGCAGCCAGCAGGTTGCGGGTGGTCGTGCCGAAGAAGTCGACGATCTCGGTCTCGTCGGCGGATGGAATGTTGATGGTGTCGATCACCACGTCGACGCCGCGCAGTGCGTCGTCTAGCCCGGCGCCGGTATAGGCGTCCGCGCCGGTAGTGCGGCTAATCGGCGCCGTCTGGTGGCCACCGCGTTCCAGTGCGGCGACGGTAAGCTGCCCGACCCGCCCGGTGGCGCCTGCGATCGCGATTCGCATGTTGGATCTTTCCCTTCGTCCCGTCTATCGAAGCTATTAAGGAGTATGCCCGCCGGAATACCGGAACGGACCCGCGAGCTACTGGACCGGCGGCGCTAGCGGCCTTCCGCAGCGCCATGGATGTCCCATCGCCGGGGCTATTCCGCTACCGATGGCCCATCGCTGGCGTCGGCCGCGGCGCTAGCGGCCCGCCATCAGCGCTTGGCTGAGGTGATCGAGTCGGTCCTCCAGTAACCGACTAGGTCCCGGTACATCGCCGAGTCCGCGAGCAGCGAGTCATGGTCTCCGCAGCGTGCGGTTGACCCGTCGAGGACGAGGATGCGCCGGGCGCGCATGGCGGAACTGATGCGGTGCGCGATGACGATGAGCGTGCCGGGCCTGCGCGCAAAGGCCGCTTCGGCGCGTGCCTCGGCGGCGGGGTCGAGATGACAGGTCGCCTCGTCCAGGATCGCGATCGGCGCCGCGGAGACATACGCGCGGACGAGGGCGATGAGCTGACGCTCACCAGCGGAAAGAGCGGCGGGACTGACCATCGCCTCGTACCCGCCCAGCCGCGTGACCAGCGGACTCAGCCCGACGGCCTCGGCCGCCGCGTCCAGTTCGGCCACGGACGGCTGATCGTCGGCGTCGCGCAGGTAGCGGATATTCTCGGCCAGCGTCCCGGCGAAGACGTACGCCTCCTGGGGGATGAGGACGCGCTCGCCCGGCTGCGGAGGGCACGCGTCCCCGTCCAGCAGTATCTCGCCGTCCGTGGGTCGCAGCATGCCCGCCAGCAGGCCGGCCAGACTGGATTTCCCGACGCCGCTCGGGCCCACGATCGCGAGATGGTCGCCGGGCGCGATATCCAGGCTGAGGTCACGGAGTATGGGTTCCGCGTGCTGGCCGTAGCTGAACGCCACGTCCTTGAGCTTGAGCTCACCGGATCCGTCGCGCTGGACTCCGGCGACGGGCTGCGCCTCATCGGCCGGCGGGATGGTGCTCGCCTCGACGATGCGTTCCAGCGTCACGTTGAGCCGCACCATGCTGGCCCCGACGCCCTGGGAAAAGGTGTAGAGAGTCGCTCGCAGGCTGCCGCTGATGTAGGCGATAGCGCCGATGAGATGAGCGGGGCTGAGCCCGCCGTGCAGCAGCGACGGCGCCGCCGCCAGCACGAGCACCAGCGGCAGCCAGCCGCCGGCCGTGATGAACATCAGCCGCGTCGCCGAGACTCGCGCGACCGATCGGGACGCGGCGGCCTGCCGCTCGATGGTCGTGGTGAGTTCCCCGAGCACCTGGTCCTCGGCCCCGCAGGCGGTGACGTCCCGCAGGCCGGATATCGCCTTCGCGGCGACGTCGGCCACGGTCTCCTCGCCGATGACCGACCTGCGCTGCCTGCTGGCGAATGGACGCAGCATCAAGCGCAGGATCAGCAGCGCGGCCAGCATCGGCGGTATGACGTAGGGCAATGTCGCCGGAACGAGGGTGATCAGCCCGGCGAGCGAGCTTCCCGCCGTGCAGACGAACATGAAGGCCACCATCAGCACGCCCGCGTAGCAGTCCCGCACGATCTCGGCCTGGTGCGTCATCCGGCCCATCGCCCCGGTGTCCGGCGATTTACCTGGTTGGGTCGAGCGCGCGAGGGCGCCCGTGACGATGAGCCGCACCAGGTCGTCGCGGAGCGGCTCCACGATGGCGCCGAGCCTGAGGTAGGACTGGCGGGTCCCGAACGCACCCACGATGGCGGCGACGGCCAGCGCGCCGAGCCACTCCGTACCGCGGGCCGCGTGCCCGGCCAGGTACGCGGCGGTCGCCTCCGCGATGACCCATCCGGAGGCGAGCGACGGAAGCGCCTGCACGCATGACCACACGACGAGCCAGACAGCGTTCCGCGGATTGCGCCGCAGACTGGCAATCAGCATGCCGCGTCCGCTTCGGTGTCCGCTTCGGTGTCCGCTTTAGTGCGGAAGATCGCGCGATAGTCAGCCTCGGCCCATAGCTCTCTGTGCGGCGCCAACCCGCGGAGCCGTCCGCCGTCCAGCCAGGCGACCAGATCCGCGCGGGCCGCGGTTGTCGCGCGATGGGCCACGATCAGCCGGGTGCGATCGCTCATCTGCCCCGCGAGCGCCTGGCTGACCAGCATCTCGGTCGCGGTGTCCAGGCTCGAGGTGGCGTCGTCGAGTATCAGCAGTCTCGCGCGGCGGGCATGGGCAAACGCGCGGGCCAGCCCGAGCCGCTGGACCTCGCCGCCGGAAAGCGCCAGCTCATCCAGCGGGGCCCGCATGCCGCCGGGCAGACGGGCCAGGAAAGTCTCGGCCGTGCTGGCCTTGGTCGCGGACACCAGGTCGGCCTCCGACGGTGGCCAGGCGCCGAAGCTGATCGCCGCCTCCGGCGTATCGCCAAACAGCGCTGGACGCTCAAACGCGTACACGACGGCGGTGCGCAGCGCGTTTCGCGTGAAGCGGCGCAGATCACGTCCGTCCAGGATCACCTCGCCCTCGTCCGGGTCGGTCAGTCGGCCGGCGACGCTCGCCAGCGTCGACTTTCCGGTGCCGGACCGGCCGACGATGGCGACCGCCGAGCCACCGGGGATGGTGAGATCGAGGTCGTGGAGCACCACTTCGGAGTCGTGCCGCACCGTCACCGAGCGGAACCGCATTTCCCCGGTGCCCGGCAGCACGTGGCACATCCCGTATACCGCGGGTTCCCGCGTGAGCAGCCCGGCGGCGCGCCTGGCACCGCCGCGTGCGCGACCCATCCGGTTGAGCTGGCCGAGAGCCGCGCCCACCCCCACCGCGAGCGTGGCGTACTGGCTGGCCGCGATCAGCTCACCGGGCATGATCCGGTGCTGTGCGAGTTGCACGCCCGCCACGGCGAGCACCACCACCTGCATGACCGGCGCGATGACCATCCCCTGAGCCGTGACTCGCGCCTGGATCCGCCACGAGGCATCGCCGTGGGCGCGCAAGTCGGTCAGCGGGATCAGTATCCGTCCGCGTTCGGATTCCTGGGTTCCGGCGGCGGCGATCGTGCGCGCCCCGGTCAGCGCGTCAAACAAGCGGCCCGCGATCGCTCCCTGAGCGCGCCCGTAGGCCGCGCTGACGTCGGAGGAGTCACGGACGAACCCGCGCAGCATCACAGCCAGCGCGGGGAAACCGACGACGAAGGCGATTACCAGCCAGGGGCTGATCAGTCCGAGCGCGACGACGCTGGCGACGGGAGCGATCACCGAGGTCGCCGCCAGGACGCCGCTCACCGGCGCGACGCCCGCGTCGGAGGTTCCGCCCACGATGCGGCTGACCGTGTCCCCAGTACTGAACGACCCGAGCAGTTCGGGACCCCGGCCGATGACATGGCCGGCCAGCATAACGCGAAGCCACGCCGTGGCCCCCGCGATGGACGTGCCGGTGGCGAGCTGAATCGCGCCTTCGGCCACGATTATGACCAGGACCAGTGACGCGCAGCCGGCCAGCCACTCCCGCGCCGAGTGCCCGTTCTTGGTGATGGCCGCGTCCACCGCGTAGCCAATCGCCGCGGGCAGCAGCACCTGAGCCGCGGCCATGGCCAGCGACGCGCCGCCCAGCAGGACAAGCCACCAGCCGCCCCGCCGGGCGAAGCGCAGTAGCAGCCGGTCGGCGTCGCTGAGCGGCGCTGCTACGGACATGGCAGGTGCGTCCCCGGGTGTGATGGCGCATAATGGGAAGCTAGGCGCTGGAACCGGTGGGGGGCGGGACTCGCGCTCCCCACCGGTACCAGGCTGTGGCGAACTACAGACATACGATGAAGCTGACGGTGCTGTCGCAAAGCGCCAGGCTCACGTCGCTGCCACCGCCACCGGGGCCGCCGCCCCAGCGCTCGCGCGACTGCATGTCCTGCATATCGAGTAGTGCCATATTTCTCACCTCATCTCCGTGACTAGATTCTTTTGTGGCTCCCTGGAAAACTGCCCTCCAGGGAGGCTTATGGGGCTCCCAAGAACGGGAGCGTCGGGGCTTTCCCCGGTGCCAGCGCGGCTCCGACGCCGAGCAGAACCCCGGCGGTACCGGTGCCCAGATCCATCGACAGCCGGAGCAGCATCTCGCCGGGAAAGGCCAGTCCGTCGCGGTAGTTGACCGCGTGCCACACCAGCCTGCGCACATGCGCGGTGACGTAGCTGTCGTGCCGGTCATGGGAGGCTAGGTACAGGATCATCCCGGCGCGGCCGTTGAACAGGCCAGACTGCACATAGAAGGCGGACCGAGCGGCGATATGTATCGCGTCGGCGGCCGCGGCGAAGTCGCTGACCTGCCGGTGCGCGAGGAAGAGGTCGATGACCAGGCCGATGCCCGCGCTTCCCGGCGTTGAGATAGGGCAGCACGCGCCAGCCCTCGTCAACCTGCAGCGAGCCCTTCTCATCGGTGACGCACCGGCCCAGGTCGGCGCGGATAGCTGTCTCGGCGCTGTCGAGGTAGCCCGGGTCACCGGTGCGCTCGTACAGCCGGATAAACAGCAGCGCCCGCCCCGAGGCGCCGCGCAGCAAGCCAGCCGGTCCGTCGGTCCCGAGCTGTTCGGCGCGGTCCGCGACGATCCCGGCGGCCTTGAAGCCGGCGTCACGCGCTGCCGGTTCGTTGAGCGAATCGGAGAGCTCCAGCAGGGCCAGCGCGAATCCGGGCAGCCCGGCGAACAGGTCGCAGCCAAGTCGTTCCCAGCGGTCGCTCAGGCACAGGTCCGTCGCCTTGCGCGCCGCCTCGGTATGCCCCAGGCGGGACAGCGTGTACGCGACGCCCGCCAGTCCGTCGTAGAGCCCGAGCCCGGTGCCCCGCACCGGAGCGGCGGCCCGGGCGATGAGCCATTCCTCGTGGTCGGGTACCCGTACCCCGGCCGTCTCGGACAGCGCGTAGAGCACCCCGGCCGCGCCGTAGGCGAGCCCCAGCCCGCCTCCTGGTCGGGTGAACTGCTCGATGTCGCCGGGGAACAACCTGTCGTCGCGATCCGGCGTGGCGCTGGCCAAGATGGCACGGATAAGCGGCTCGCTGACCGAATCCCAGCTGAGCTCGTGCTCCGCGGGCCGCACGTCACGGTGACCGGGCGTTTTGGGCGGGATGATCTCCCGCACCGCGTCATCGAGGAAGGCGGCGGGTACCGGGAACTGCTCCGCCACAACGGCCGCGATCCGTGTCGCCATGTCCCGGTCAAGCGCGAACAGGGTGGTCAGCGGCATGAACATCGCCAGCCGGATGCAGGCCGTGCTGTAGGCGTCGACCGCGAAGCCAGCGCGGTCACGCGGGGCGACGAATCCCGGGTTGCCGACAGTCAGCCGTCTGCCTTCATCGACCAGGCTGGCGGCCTCGAAGTCGATGAACGCAACGCTGTCATCAGGCCTAATCATTATATTGAACATGTGCAGATCGTTGAAGATCACGCCGCGCTCGTGCATCCGCGTCACGGCTTGCTCGATCGACGCGCATATCCGCATCGCCCAGGACGTGTATGAGGTGACCCGGTCGGGATCGGGGTCGGGGACCGTGAGCGGGTAACGCTCGGCGTAGCACGAGTTGAGCGTGACGCCCTCGATGAACTCCTCGGCGAGCAGGTGATGCCCGCCAACCTCGAAGTAGCCGAGAGGCTCGGGCGCGATACCCAGACCGGAGAGCTGGCTGAGGAACTCGTGCTCGCGCTGGAGCCGGTCCACCGCGTCGCTGCCATCGGCCGCTAGGCCCGCGTGCGGCCTGGCCTCCTTGAGCACCACCCGCGCACCGGTGCGCTTGTCGGTGGCCTCGTAGACTCCGCCGCCGTTAGAGAAGTGCAGCGCGTGTTCGACCTGGTAGGGGAGATCCTCGATGGTGACCGAGTTCCGCGCGGCCAGATGAGGCTCGAGAAATTCGGGCAGCCGCACCCACGACGGCAACTTGAACACCGGCGGCCGCAGGTCGGGCACAAGCTCCCCGTTGCTGTCCTCGATCGCCGGGACCAGCGTGCCGGTCGAATCCAGGCAGCGCCGTTCGACAAAACCGCCGTACCGCACGTACAGCGGACCGTTGCCGTAGCGCAGATCGCTCAGGATGTACGGGCCGGCCGCGCCGCCGATTAGTTCGTCGAGTTCAACGAGGACGCGCTCAAGCTCTATCTCGTCAGCCGGGTATATCGTGACAACCTTCCCGCTTGAGCCACGCGGAGCGTATTTCGCGTTGTGCACTAGTACGGCAATCTTAGTGGGGAGAAATTTAAAATAAATGCCCCGGGATACGCAGTAGTCCCATATTCGAGCAATTGTGTCACCAGCGTTATCGAGAGTCGCAGAAATGTGGATCTTCCACCCTTGCAGCGGGATCTCCGTCATCGGCGGTATAGCTACGGTCCAGTCGCCGACGCGCTCATTTCGCCAGCCAGCGGGCAGTGCGCGGCTCGCGGCCGGAAAGCTTTCGCGCCTTTTTTCGTCGCGAGATGGGTGGTCGTAGAAGAGCGGATCGGCTAGACAAAACTGTTCGTACTGCTTCTCCACGCGAACTCCGGTCTTCTCTCGATATATCTCTATATCGGCGTCGCGATATATTCGAACTTTTACCGTTGTAACCGTCTTGGCTGACGACTAGATACTGCCATCACTTGAGAATGCATGCATAGTGACTATTGTCATCATTTCACGATGCGTATAGCACATCCTAAAAGGGTGATTTCGGGATAACTTATCGGTAATTTTGCGCAATACTGGGCAGATCGTCGCGCTGCGAAGCCTTTGCGATCCCGGCGCGGAATCCCTACGCGCGAGTAGCTATCGGCGGCCCGTGCGGCGCGCGGCCCGGCGGGGCCCTTCCGCGCGCGGGGTCCGGTTCCTGGTCAGTGCTGCACTGCCCACACTCTTGGCTGGATAGTGCAGCACTGACAATGAAAGCCGAGTCGTTCCGCGGCCACTTTCCGCGGCGCCGGTGCGGTTAGAGCCAGCCGCGCTCGTTCGCGATCCGGATGGCGTCGATCCTGTTTCGCGCGCCGGTCTTCGCGATCGCCCGCGACAGGTAGTTGCGCACGGTGCCCTCGGCGAGGGAGAGAAACAGCGCGATCTCCGCGGTGGATGATCCTTGCGCGGCCGCCAGCAGCGCCTCCGCTTCGCGCGCGGTCAGCGGACACGAGTTACGGCCGAGCGCGCTGAAGGTGAGGCTCGGGTCGATCACCTTGTTCCCGGCGGCGAGCTGCCGGATCGCCTCGGTCAGGAATTCAGGCGGGCAGTCGTGCACAAGGTAGCCGTCGAGGTTCGCGGCCATGGCGCCCTGAAGGTCGCGCATGCGCCTGCCGGTGCTCAGGATCGCGCAACGGCATTCCGGTACCGCTGCTTGCAGCGCCCGCGCGAGTGGTATCCCCTCGAAATCAGGGAACGTGGTCGCGAGCAGAGCGACCCGCGGTCGCGATATGCGGGCCGCCGGAATGACCTCCCTTCCCTGCTGTACGACGGTGACGACCTCGATGTCCAGCTCCCGGCCGAGAATCGCCATCAGACCCTCGCGGATCAGCGCCGCCGGTTCCGCGACTAAAGTCCCTATCAAGCTGCGCTCCCCTGACTGTCCGTGTTCCCTCAGAATCGTAACGTGCGCACCCATGTGAAGTAGTCCCGCCGAGGACCGTGCATAACGACCTGGACAGCCAGTCCGCGCGCCTTATGGGGGCGTAAGGGATATTTCGCCCGGTGAGGGTATCTTCTCCACCCCGTGGATGGCCCATCGAGGGGGCATGGGCGCTATCGATGGCCCATCGCTGGTGTGATGTGAAACCGGCGTTATGGTAATGCTGAGGTTTTTGATGTTTGTCATCTCGGGTCAGAAATGAATAATTCAAATATGACCATAACGACGAGTTCAGTGTCCGCGCAGCGGAGGACGTCATGCCAGATGTAATCCTTGTCGAGATCGCCGCCGCCCTGGCGTCGAAGGCGACTGAGTTGCTGTACAACCTGGTGCGGGACAAATTCAAGGGCCAGAAGTCGCTCGAGGTGCTAGCGGCCGCCGACGGAGCGGCACCCGATTCCCCGCAGGTCGTCGCGCTCGCGGAGGAACTCGCGACAGCCGCGGCCAACGATGGGCAATTCGCCGCGCGACTGCGCGCGGAGTGGGACCAGACCGCGGGCGTCGTCAATAAGATCAGCGGCACCGTCACCGGCAACGTCGTGCAGGCCAGGGACATCCACGGAGATATCACCTTCGGCTCCTGACGTGAAACAATCGCCGGTATGGCAGATACTCACGTCGTCCTGAATCAGCCACCGCCGCTCGAGGACTACGACGTCGCCGACGATCCGGCGATGCTCGCCGCGCTGCGCCGCGAGGGTGCGGCCTGGGCGGAAGACGATGTCCGTGCTCTCGGCCGCCTGGCGGGCAGCGGTACGTACATCGAGCACGGTCGCCTGGCGAACGAGTACCCGCCGCGGTTGCGCACCCACGATCGTTATGGCCACCGGATAGATGAGGTGGAGTTCCACCCCTCCTGGCACGAGCTGATGGCCGCCGCGGTGGGCCATGGCCTGCACGCCACGCCATGGAATTCGGGGCGACAGGGGGCTCATGTCGCGCGAGCCGCCAAGTTCTATATGTGGGGCAGTACCGACGCGGGACACCTGTGCCCGGTGTCGATGACGTATGCCGTCATACCCGCGCTCCGGAACAACCCGGACCTGGCGAAGCAGTACGAGCCGCTGCTCGTTTCCACCAGCTACGATCCCGGCCTGCGGATGCCGGAGACCAAGACCGGCCTGCTAGCTGGCATGTCAATGACCGAGAAACAGGGCGGCTCCGACGTCCGCGCCAACACCACCCAAGCGGTGCCCGCGGCCGATCACAGCTACCGGCTCACCGGCCATAAGTGGTTTACGTCGGCGCCGATGAACGACCTGTTCCTGGTGCTCGCCCAGGCGCCTGGCGGCCTGTCGTGTTTCCTGCTGCCCCGGGTCCTGCCCGACGGCACGCATAACGCGATGCACCTGCAGCGGCTGAAGGACAAGCTCGGTAACCGCTCCAACGCGTCGGCGGAGGTTGAGTACACCGATGCCGCCGCGTGGCTGGTGGGGGAGGAGGGGCGCGGGGTCCGCACCATCCTCGAGATGGTGAACATGACCCGGCTGGACTGCGTGCTCGGCGCGGCCACCGCGATGCGGAACGCGGTCGTGGCGGCGACGCACCATGCGAGATACCGGACCGCGTTTGGCACCCGGCTGATCGACGCGCCGCTGATGGAGAACGTGCTCGCGGACTTGGCTCTGGAGTCGGAAGCGACGACGACGGTGGCGTTCCGGCTGGCCGGGGCGACCGATCGCGCCGCCAGCGGAGACGTCGGCGAGACCGCGTTCCGCCGTCTCGCGCTGGCCGTCACCAAGTACTGGGCGTGCAAGCAGGTGGCTCCGCATGCGGCCGAGGCGCTTGAGTGTCTCGGCGGAAACGGTTACATCGAGGAGTCCGGGATGCCTCGGCTGTACCGCGAGGCGCCACTCAATTCCATCTGGGAAGGCTCTGGGAACGTCGCCGCGCTAGACGTCGTGCGGGCCATCCTGCGCGACCCCGACACGGTGGAGGCGTTTTTCACCGAGGTCGGGCTCGCGTCGGGTTCGGACCGGGTCCTGGATAAGGCGGTTCAGTCGGTCAAGGACTCGCTGGCCGATACGGCCCAGCTGGAGCTCCGCGCTCGATCGCTGGCCGAACGGCTCGGGCTCCTCCTGCAAGCATCCTTGCTGGTCAGGTACGCTGATCCATCCGTCGCCGACGCGTTCTGCGCCTCGCGGCTGGGTGGTGACCATGGCCGCGCGTACGGCACTCTTCCGGCCTCTGCGGAGCTGGGAGCGATCATCGAGCGGGCGACGCCGAAGATCGCCTAGCCGCTGAAGCAGAGCTGCGTCGGGAGGCGGACCGAGACTTGTCCTGGCCGGATCCGCGGGCGTACCGGCTAGTAGCCAGGGGTGAATCGTGAATCTGTGGATTGAAGTGCAGTTCGGCAACGTGCCCGATATGCCGCAGCTTGCGGGGCCGCTCGACGGCCCGGACCGGCCTGCCGGCAAGACAGTGGTAACTAGCCGTCGCGTGGAGGCGGCTAGTTACCACTGTCCTGTACCGTTGCTGGCTGCCACGCTGGCCGACGCGGTCGCCGAGGGCGTGCTCGATCCGCAGGATCTGAACGACTACACCTTCAGCCACCGCGAGGGGCGATAGACACGAAGCCCCGCCCTGCTGCCGACCCCCGCGTTCTCCGACAGGAACTGAGAGGATCTCGCGAGAACGGATCGGACCCGTCCCGCGAGGCTGCCGGATTCACCTCTCGGACGGCCCTGGTGACAGTATCACCGCTCTCGCCGAGCGGGCATGGCCGGGACGGTCCTCAGCCGGCTGAACAGGGCGGGCCGCCAGGCCGTCAACGAGGAGTTCCAGGAACCGCTCCCCGGCGTCGGCGGTGACGGGCGCCTGTCGTGCCGCCCAGGCCATGGCGTAGACAGCTGCAAGCAGTTCGCCTGCCTCAAGGTCAGCGCGTATCCGGCCAGAGCGCTGAGCGCGGGCAAGCAGGTCGCTGGCCGCGATGCGCAGGCCGGCGCAGGACTCGTGCAGGGTTGAGCCGGGATCGCGCAGCGCGCCCATGACCGAGGCGGGCAGGCCGTCGTAGCGGGCGGACGCCGCGGTCAGCTCCCTGATCCAGGTCACGAGCGCCAGGCCTGGATCGGGGGCGGCGAGGAGGTCAGCCGCCCGGGCGCGCAGCGTGTCGAACGCGTGCCGCAGCAGCGCCTCGAGTAGTGCCTCCCGGGTGGGGAAATGCCGGTACAGGGTCGCGATGCTGACCCCGGCCCGGCGCGCGACCTCTCGCAGGGACGCATCCGTCCCGTGCTCCGCGAAGGTTTCCCGGGCCGCGGCCAGCAGGTCCTCGTGGGAGCGGCGGCCGTCAGCGCGGACGGGAACGCCAGCGGGCCAGGGGCTCACCTCATCCATCACAAGCCTTTCCGCCGGAAGCCCTTGCTAAACGAAGCACTGCTACGGATAATAGGAGCACTGCTTCGGTTCTATCCCGGAGCCTACCCCCTGGATACCCGCACATGCTAACGAGGTGACCTGCTCATGCCCCAGGAACTCGATGACTGGCACGCCCGCTCCGGAGGCTACGTGCCCCGGCCGGACTTCGACGCCTACGCTGAGAAGTACTCCGACTACTTCGTCATGCGCCGCCGCGACGGGATCATCGAATTGCGGATGCACACCGACGGCGGCCCCGCGCGCTTCGGCTTCGCGGTGCACAACGCCTGGGCACAGGCCTGGCAGGAAGTCGGCAACGACCCCGGCAACGAGGTGCTGATCATCACCGGCACCGGCGATCAGTGGCTCGGCATCCCCGAGACCATCGCCGCCGACCCCGCGGAGACGGTGAACAGGCTTACGCAGGACCCGCGTCCCAAGGACTTCGCCTACGAGCACGGCTTCTACGACGCGACCAAGCTGCTGGAGAACTTCGTCTTCGGCATCGACATCCCCACCATCGCGGCGATCAACGGGCCCAGCATCGCGCACACCGAGTTCGCTCTGCTGTGCGACATCACCCTGGCCGCCGAGACCGCCACCATCATCGACCCGCACCTGCTGGCCGGCACTGCCCCCGGCGATGGCCAGCAGCTCACCCTCCAGGAGCTCATCGGCACCAAGCGCGCCGCCTACCACCTTTACACCGGCCAGCCCATCGGCGCCCGGCAGGCCCTCGACCTCGGCCTGGTCAACGAGGTGCTGCCGGCCGACGGCCTACTGTCCCGCGCCTGGGAACTCGCCGAGACCATCATGAAGGCCCCCCGCGCCGCCCGCCGGCTCACCCACGCCATCGCCCAGCGTCCCTGGAAGCGCCGCCTCGTCCAGGACCTCGGCTTCGGCGTCGCCCACGAGATGTTCGGCATCCAGGCCGACCAGCTCCTCGGCTAGCCGAGCACCCAGCCGGCCGCTGCGGGGCCGGAACGCGAGTCGGCGTGAGACCAGAACCGGACCCGTCCTGAATTCGGCTTGTCACGATTCGCGCGCTAGGTGCACGAGGGTGCTGGAGTAGTCTCCAGGCGGCAGGTCGAGCTGGAGTCCGCCGGTCATCAGGACCGACCCCTGATGGATCACGCCTGAGTCCGTGTCGCGATACCGGCTGAGGCGGTCGAGGCCGGCGAGGCGGAGCGGCGGCTCGCCGTGTCCGAGTCCGTAGTGACGGTTAGGCGCCCAGGCGAGCACGACGACCTCGCCGCCGTCGGACCTGATGTACTGGACGGCGTTCGGTCCTCGCAGCCGGTATAGGTCTCCGTGCTGAACCACATGGCGGATCTGCTTGTATTGCCCGATCAGCTGACGGGCCTCGTCCCTCTCCTGGTCTGACCATTCGAGAAGGTTGCCGCCCAGGCCCATGACACCGGCCATGGCGGTATGGAACCGGAACCTAAGCGGTACGCTGCGGTTGGTGAGCGGATTGGGGCAGTCGGTCACCCAGGCGCCCATGACGGCTGCGGGCAGGATCTGGCCGTGGCCGTGTTGTATAGCGAGGCGGTCGAAGGCGTCGGTGTTGTCCGAGACCCAGATCTGATCGGTGCGGGCGAGCATCCCCAGGTCCGCGCGTCCGCCGCCGGAGGCGCAGCACTCGATGCGCAGGCCGGGGTGATCCTCGCGGAGCTGGTCCATGATCGCATAGACGCCGCGAACGTGGTCGGCCCATAGGCGGTCCTGGTCTGGGTGGCAGGGCCAGCCCACCTCGGTAAACGGCCGGTTCATGTCCCATTTGAGGAAATCGATGTGGTGCTCGGACACCAGTGCGTCGAGCCAGTCGTGTGCCCAGGCGACGACGTCGGGACGGGCGAAGTTGAGCACTAGCTGGTCGCGTTGCAGCGTGGGACGTCGCTTCGGATGGTGAAGCGCCCAGTCGGGGTGCGTGCGATACAGGCGGGAGTCCGGGTTCACCATCTCGGGTTCCACCCACAGACCGAAGCCCATGTCTAGCCCGCGGACTTCCTTGATCAGCGGGTGCAGACCGTCGGGAAAACTATCGTGGCTGGCCCACCAGTCCCCGAGGCCGGCCGTCGCGTTGTTCCGCTCGCCGAACCAGCCGTCGTCGACGACGAACAGCTCGGCTCCCAACGAGGCGGCGATGGCGGCGAGTTCCATCTGCTGCTGCTCGTTGATAGCGAATCCGGTGGCCTCCCAGGAGTTGAACAGCACCGGGCGGACCTCGGTCGGCTGCGGCAGTATGTGCGTCCGGATATGGCGGTGCCAAGCGCGGGAGGCGGCGCCGAAGCCGGCTTCGGTGTAGAGGCCCAAGAATGCGGGGGTCGAGAGTGTCTCGCCGGGCTGGACGGTTTGCAGGATATCGTCGTGGCCAAATCCGCCGGTCGCGATGACGCGGTTCTCGGGTGTGCGTGCCACTGTGATCCGCCACGAGCCGGACCAGGCAAGCGCCGCCGACCAGACCTGGCCGGTTTCCTCGGTGGTGTTTCCGTCATCCAGCATCAGCCATGGGGATGCCTGGTGGCTGGATACGCCACGGCGGCTGGTCAGTACGGTCTCGGCATACGGCAGCGGAACGCGCTGTAGCCGGTTCTCGGCCCCCCAGCCACCAATTGCGTGAGATAGGCGCCAGTCCGGTCTCTCCGGCAGGACCCAGCAAGCCGAATCGGCCCGCAGCAAGGCGATCGGGTCGCTCTCGCCGGTATGGTGCAGCGTAAGCCGGCGCTTGATGACGTCGGAGTCCTCGAACAGCCGGTAGTGGACGTCGACCCGCAGCGGAAAGTGGCGGTCACGGAACCGGATCTGAAGCTCGAGCCCTGAGATCTCGGAACCGGCATAGTCGAGTTCCAGTCCACGAGTGCCGTCAGCGTAGCGGACACGCAATCCGGCCGGCATGAAGCGCGCGCCGCCCTCGATAGCAAGTTCCTCATCACCGCCGTCTCCGTCGAGCCAGCGCGCGGCTGGGCGTCCCGCGAGCGCCCGCACTTGGTCTGCCGTCAACCGCGGACCCCAGTGCAGGTGCCGAAGCGCGGCACCGTCCCAGTGGAAGGCGTAGGTCGTGCTAGCGGTGCTCAGCGTCCATCTGAACGCCTGGCTGTCGAACGTGATCTCAGACAGGGGACCACACCGCCTTCTGTGCTATCGAGGACGCTCCGTAGTTGTTGCGGTCAAGTATTTAGCGCTGGTCCCGTAAATTTAACGTTACAGTTTGAAGGTGTCAACGCCAAGATGTCACAAGGTCGCGAGCCCGGCGCGTGCCGGTGATCGCTCACCAACCCCCACGTAAGGACTGAGATATGCGTTTTGGACTTGTCATCCCGCAGGGCTGGAGGCTGGACCTGGCCGGCATCGAGCCGGCTGCTCAGTGGCCTGTCATGCTGGAGATCGCCCGTGCTGCCGAGGCTGGCCCCTTCGAATCGGTCTGGGTGTACGACCACTTCCACACGGTGCCGGTCCCGACGCACGAGGCGACACACGAGGCCTGGTCGCTGATGGCCGCTCTGGCCGCGAGCACGAGCCGGGTCCGGCTCGGGCAGATGTGCACGTGCGTGAGCTACCGCAACCCCGCTTACCTGGCGAAGGTCGCCGCAACGGTGGACATCGTCTCCGGCGGCCGGCTCGAAGTGGGCGTCGGAGCGGGATGGTATGAGCCTGAGTGGCGTGCTTACGGCTACGGTTTTCCGCCGGCCGGTGAGCGGATCGCGCGCCTGGACGAGGGCGTCCAGATCATGCGCCAGCTCTGGAAGACCGGTGCGGCGACGTTCCACGGCAAGCACTTCCAGGTCGAGGGCGCCATCTGCCAGCCGCTGCCCTTGCAGGCCGGTGGTATATCGCTGTGGATCGCTGGCGGCGGCGAGAAGAAGACCTTGCGCATCGCCGCTCGTGATGCCTCCTACACCAACTTCGATGGCTCGCCCGAGGGGTTCCGTCGTAAGTCAGAAATCCTTGCCGCACACTGTGCGGACCTGGGACGCGACTTCGGCACCGTCGTGCGCAGCACTGAGTACAACGTCGTTATCGGCGCCACCGAAAGCGAGGTCCAGGACCGGCTCGACTGGTTCCGCGCCCGTTACGCGTCCTTCGTCGATGGCGAGGAACTGGAGAACGCGTGCCGCGGACTTGCGAGCGGCCTGCTGGTCGGCACCCCCGGGCAGATTGCCGAGCGCCTGACCGGCATGGCCACGCTAGGCCTGAAGTACGCGATCTTGTACTTCCCCGAAATCGCCCACGACCGCAGCGGACTGGACCTGTTCGGGCGGGAAGTAGCCCCCGCGCTCGCCGAGAACCGCTGAACCCGCGGTCGAGAGGTGTACTGCCTGGTAGGCGTGGCGGAAGTCGGCGTGGGACGACCCTTGACGTTTACTTCTATTTAACGTTAATGTGACGCCAAGCTCGACCCGATGGACAGTGTGCACTGCTCAGCGATCCTGAGCGTGTCTTCGCATCTTGGTCAGGCAGCAGTTGATGTTGGTCGCTCCGGCTCATCAAATACTTTAACGATAAATAAATTTTGAAAATCTGTAGCAGATGGAGGCAGGGTTGTCCGATCGGGTGACGATAGCTCAGGTCGCTGAGGAGGCGGGGGTCTCGGCGATGACCGTCTCGAACGTCCTGAACGGCCGGCCGGGCGCCTCGGAGGAGACCCGGCGCCGGGTGCTTAGTGCCGCACAGCGCCTCGGGTATCAGCCGAACCTCTCGGCGCGCAATCTCAAGGCCGGCCGTACCGGGCTGGTCGGCGTTATGACGCTCGACCTGACCGCGCAGTACGGCCTGGAGATCGTCCGGGGCATCGCGGACGAACTGGCGTCTGATGAGCGGGAGATGCTTATCAGCGCGACCTATCAGGACGCGGTGCGGGAGCGCGAGCGCGTGGAGTTCCTCGCGCGCGGGCTGGTGGACGGCGTCCTGATGGTGGCGCCCGTGCTCGAGGACGACACGATGGAGTTGCTGCGCCGCAAGCGCCTGCCATGCGTGGTGATCGACCCCCGGCACCTTGACACCCCGCTGCCCAGGGTCACCGTCGACAACTACGGCGGGATGCGGGGCGGGACCCAGCATCTGCTGGAACTCGGCCATACCCGGATCGCTTACATCCGCGGTATCCCCGACCTGGAGAGCTCGGCGGTGCGGTACCAGGGGTTTCATGACGCGCTGCGGCTGGCCGGGGTGGACGTCGACGAGACCATGGTCGCCGAGTCAGATTTCAGCTACACGCAGGGCTTCCGTGTCGCTTCCGCGCTGATCGCCGAGCGGCGGCCGACTGCCCTGGTGGCAGGCGCGGACTTGATCGCGCTCGGCGCTGTCGACGCGGCCCGTGCCTGCGGGCTGCGCGTGCCCGACGAGTTCTCCGTGGTCGGCTTCGATGATCTGCCGCAGGCGGCACAGACCTTCCCCGCGCTGACCACGGTGCGCCAGCCGCTGCACGACATGGGGAAGCTCGCGACCCGCATGCTGCTCAGCCTGATCGACGGCCGGCCGCTGATGATGCAGAACATGCAGATGCCGACCGAGTTGATCGTCCGCGGGACGACCGCCCCGCCGCCGGAGGGAACACCCGAGCCTGGCGAAGACGGCGACCACGCCAGCGCACCCGGTGACGAGGATGCGAGGTGAACTTCCTGATGTCGTACTTCACCACCGAGGATGAAGCGCTGCACCTGGCCGCCAGCCAGGACGGACACCGTTTCACGGCGCTCAATGGCGGCGCCCCGGTGCTCCGCAGCAAGGTGGGGAACCGGACCCTGCGCGACCCGTTCGTCGGACAGGACCAGGACGGCACATTCCACCTGCTGGCGACGGACGGGTGGGTCAGCCGGTCCATCGTGCACGCGATCTCCACGGATCTGCGCTCGTGGTCCTCACAGGAGCTCATCCCCGTCATGGACGCGGTTCCCGGAGCACACAACGCATGGGCACCCGAGTTCTTTTATGAACCGGACCGGCAGTGCTATCAGCTCATCTGGTCGTCGGTGGTGGAGCCAGCCGGGACAGACGGTGACCGAGACTGGCAGGACACCGGCCAGGATCATCGCATCTGGGGGTGCGTGACGAAGGACTTCCGCAGCTACTCTCCGGCGGAGCTCTTTTTCGACCCTGGTTTCCCCGTTATCGACGCGACGGTGGCGCGCGACGGCGACAAGTTCCTGATGGCGTTCAAGGACGAGCGCGGGGTCAACGAACTCACGACCGACTACAAGCACATCATGCTGACCACGTTCAAGAGATCCGGTGGAGCCTTCGAGCCGGCGTTCGGGCCGGTCAGCCCGGCTCCCGTGGAAGGACCGTCGCTGTTTCGCCGCGAAGGCGAATGGGTCCTCATCTTCGACCACTTCCTTGAGGGCCGTTACGGCGCCGCATCCAGCCGGGACGGCCTCGCGTGGTCACCGGCCGAGGTCGTGGTTCCGGCAGGCGCGCGGCACGCATCAGTCCTCGCTCTCCGACTCACCGTTGAGATTCCAGTTCGAGGAGATACCATCATGATCAACTCACCAGAATTCTCCCGCAGATCCCTGCTGAGGGGCTTCGGCGCGGTCGCCGGAGCGGCGGGCGCGGCCACCCTTGTCGGCTGCAGCTCAGGTGGCGGGGGGAGTTCGGCACCCACGAAGGTCGCCGATATCAAGCCGGGTACGCTGACGATCATGTCGCCGAGCGGCGGCGAGATCTCGTCGGCGTCCATCGCGGCCTTCCAGAAGGCCTACCCCCAGCTCAAGGTCACGCTGATCAACACGGACCCGACCCGGCTCAACGCGATGCTGGCCGCGGGCAATCCGCCAGACCTGGTGCGCGACGCCGGCACCGACGTCACCCCGTACATCGCCAGTCAGGGACTCGCGACGAACCTGGACTCGTACTTCGAGCAGTCCACGGTCATCAAGGAGTCCGACATCATGCCGGTGAACGATGTCTGGAAGTGGGACGGCAAGCAGCAGGGCCAGGGCTCGCGTTACGGCATCGCCAAGGACTGGTCCCAGGACGCGATGTGGTGGTACAACACCGACGTCTGGTCGGCCGCGGGCCTGACGTCACTCGACCCGGACACCCCGGTCACCTACGACGAGCTGCTGGCCAACGCCAAGGCGATGACCAAGACCGCGCACGGCAAGACCTCGATGTACGGGCTCTGGTACGTGACCCCGAACATCGACTACATCGCCGGCATGGTGGCGTACCGCCGGCGGGCGCCTGATCTCCGAGGACCTGACCACGTTCGACTTCTCCTCCCCGGAGGCCAGGCAGGCACTGGCGTGGATCGTGACCGCCGGCAAGGAGGGCCTCGGGTACTCGATGGTCAACCCGCCGGCCGACTGGGACGGCCCTGAGCTTCTTGCCAGCAAACAGGCAACGGCTAACCAGGGCTACTGGTTCACCGGGTACGTCGCGGCGACCAACCCGGCCTACGAGACCAAGCTCCAGTTCAACGCGGCGCCGCTGCTCGGCTCCACCCGGATCAGCCCGACGTACGGCGCGGTGGGGTACTGGATCCCGCCAAGGCGAAGAACCCGGGCGCGGCCTTCGCCTGGATCGAGTGGTACTGCGGCGGCGACGGCGCCAAGTCGAGGATCGCGGCCGGCGACGGGCTGCCGTCGCTGCACTCGCTGCTGCCCCTGCTGCCGCAGCAAACCGCCTTCGAGAAGAAGGTGGTCGCCACCCAGGAAAACGAGCTGAACTACTTCCACGTGGTCCAGGTCGCGATCCCCTTACGCGCAGAGCACCGCGATCGACACGACGCTCACGAAGGACTTCCCCGCCGCCATCAGCGGCAGCATGTCGGTCGGTGCCCTCGCGGACAAGCTCACCACCGACGTCAACGCCGTTCTGGCGGCGGGCAAGCAGTCCCTGGGGCAATGACCGTGACGGCAATGTCTTCGTCCGGTGCGGCGGTGAATGAGGCAGGTCGGCGCGGCTCCGGAGCGGGCTTGCCTTCTACGGGTTCATCTCGCCGTGGCTGATCGGGACGGCGGCGCTGACGCTGTTCCCGGTCGGCTACGCGGTCTACCTCAGCTTCACCGACTGGAACGGGATGACCCCGTTCAAGCCATGGGCCGGCCTGGCCAACTACCGAGCAGGTGCTGACGTCGGCCGACACCCTGTCCACGCTGTCGAAGACCCTGGTGCTCGCCGCCGTGGTGGTGCCGGTGACCATCGTCGGCAGCCTGCTGCTGGCGATGCTGCTGAACCGGCGGATGCGCGGCCGCGCCGTGCTGCGGACGCTCATCTACATCCCGGCGGTGGTCCCGCCGGTGGCATCGTCGCTGATCTGGAAGGTGATCTTCGACCGGAACTCGGGCGCCGCCAACCGGCTGCTCGGCCTCTTCGGCGTGAACCCGGTGAGCTGGCTGACCGGACGCACCGTGTTCATCGTGATGATCGTCGTGCTGCTGTGGGCGCTCGGCTCCGGCATCATCATCGACCTCGCCGCGCTGCAGACGGTCCCGGCGGAACAGCTCGAGGCGGCGCGGGTCGACGGCGCGGGCCCGTTCGGCCGGTTCCGGCACGTGATCTTGCCCGCGATCTCGCCGATCCTGCTGTTCCAGACGGTGCTCACGGTCATCACCACGCTGCAGACGTTCATCCCGGCGATCCTGCTGTCACCGATCGCCGCCGGCGGCATGGGCGTGATGACCAACATCCCGCAGGCGAACGAGGTCTACATGGTCGATGTCTACGAGCAGTTCTTCGACTACTCGCGGTACGGCTACGGCTCGGCGATGCTCGTGGTGTTCTTCTTCGTGATCGTGGCGATGACCGCGCTGATCTTCAGGTTCCTCGGCCGCAGCGTCTTCTACGCGGTCGATCCCACGAAGGCGCGACCAGCGATGACCGCGATCAAGAACCCATCACATCGAACGGACGGTGGGTTCCCCGCTCAGGTCCCCGCGGCTTCCCGCCGTTCGCGTGCCCGGCGGCTGGCCGCGGCGTAACCCGCTCGCGTTCACCGTCGCCGTGATCGTCGCGGTCCTCATGATCCTTCCGTTCGTCACGCTGATCATCAGCGCGCTGACGCCGGCCAGTCAGATGGGCGCCGACCGCTGGCTGCCGACCTCCCTGCGCTGGGCCAACTTCGCGGATGCCACCCGGTACATCCCGTTCTGGTCGATGCTCAAGAGCTCGGTGATCCTCAGCTCGCTGTTCGCGGTGCTGACGACGTTCAGCTCGGCGCTGACCGGCTACGGCTTCGCCCGGCTGCGCGGACCCGGCAAGAAGATCCTGTTCGCGCTGCTCATCGGCACGATGATGGTGCCGCCGATCGTCACCCTCATCCCGACCTACCTGCTGTTCTCCGACTATCACCTGGTCGGCACCTACTGGCCGTGGGTGCTGTGGGGAGCTGCCGGAACCCCGTACGCGATCTTCCTCTACCGTCAGTACTTCTCCAGCTTCCCCAAGGAACTGGAGGAGGCCGCCGTCATCGACGGCGCCGGACCAGCTGCGGATCTTCATCCAGGTCTTCCTGCCGCTGTCCAGGCCGCTGCTCGTCACCGCGTTCGTGCTGGCGTTCAACCCGGTGTGGGGCGACTTCATCGCGCCCGACCTGTTCCTCAACCAGTCCAACACCACGCTCGCGGTGGGCGTGGCATCCGGGTACCAGAACAGCCAGGGCTACCCCCTGTACAACCTGCTGGCCGGCGGCGCCCTGCTCTACGTGGTGCCGGTGATCCTGCTGTTCCTGTTCGCGCAGCGCAGTTACGTGCGCGGCTTCGCCACCGCGGGCCTGAAATGAGCTACCGGGACCCGATCTACGACGGAGCCACCGACCCGGTCGTGGTGCGCTGCCGGGAAAGCGGCGAATGGTGGATGTTCTACACCCAGCGCCGCGCGTCGGCCCCCGGACCTGGAGTGGCCTGGGTGCACGGCAGCGACATCGGCGTCGCGGTCTCCGCGGACGGCGGCGGGAGCTGGGTGTACCGGGGGACCGTGCCCGGGCTTGGACTTCGAGCCCGGCCGCAACACCTTCTGGGCGCCGGAGATCTTCTGGGCGCGGAGCCAGTACCACATGCTGGTCACCTACATCCGGGCGTGCCCGACCGCTGGGCGGGACATGAGCGGCAGATCCGGCACTACGTCAGCCCCGACCTGTGGCACTGGTCGGACCTCGGCCCGCTCTCGACCTGAGCTCCCGGTACGTCATCGACGCCGCGGTCTACCCGCTGCCGTCCGGGTCGTACCGGCTGTGGTTCAAGGACGAGGCCCGCGGCTCGCACACCTACACCTGCGACAGCCCCGATCTGCTGACCTGGACGTCCCCGAAGCCGGCGATCACCGGGGACGCGCACGAGGGGCCGAACGTGTTCACCCTCGGCGGCTGGTACTGGCTGCTCACCGACGAGTGGCGCGGGCTGGCCGTCTACCGGTCGGCGGACCTGGCGTCCTGGCAGCGCACCGGGATGATCCTGGACGTCCCCGGATCGCGTCCCGACGACACGGACATCGGGCGGCACGCGGACGTCGTCGAATGCGGCGATCGCGCCTTCATCTTCTACTTCACCCACCCTGGCCTGGCCGGCGCGGCGGATCCGGACAGCTACCAGGCCCGCCGCTCCTGCGTGCTGGCAGCGGAACTGCACGTCGAAGACGGCCGCCTCACCTGCGACAGGAACGCGCCTCCTACTCCGCCCTTCCTGATCGTTCCGTAACTACCCACCGCCCTCGATCTTGGGGAGCCAGCGGGCGGGACCGCGAAGACGGTAAACCAGGAAACTTTCATAGCTGAACTCGGTGGTTGAGAGGCGTACTGGCTGCTTGCCGGACATGGCCGGAAATCCCCGTATGGCGGCCCTTGACGTTTACATCTATTTAACGTTAAGGTGACGCCAGACTCAATCAGATGGATATGGTGTGCTGCTCAGCGATCCTGAGCGTGCCCTTGTGTCTCTTCCGGGCAGCATTTGATGTCGGCTGTTTCGAGTCATTACTTTAACGATAAATAATATCAAAAGTCTGCACCAGATGGAGGCAGGGTTGCCGGGTCGGGTGACGGTCGCAGAGAAAGCGAGCGTTCGGCGATGGCCGTCTCGAACGCCAATGCGCCCACTCGAACGCATCCCGGTCTTCATAATCCGAGCAGACGTCGAGGCCGCGGAGCGTTCGTTAGCTGAGGCCGCCCGCGACTAGGGGAGAGCTTCCCGGCGCACTCAGGACCGGGAGGATCCGGCGCCGCCCGCTGCATCGGGCGGTGCCAGAGGAAATACCCGTACACACCCCACGAAAGGCGACAAAGATGTCCACCTGGCGAAGGCGACTGTCTCTTCTGGCAGCCGCCGCCCTGAGCGTGACAGGAATCGGCGTAGCTGCGGCGACCACCGCGCACGCCGCGACCTGCACAACCTACTATATCTCCACCTCCGGGAGTGACAGCAACAGCGGCTGCAGCACGAGCGCCCCCTGGAAGACGATCGCGAAGGTCAACGACACCACCTTCGCCGCCGGAGACAGCATCCTGTTCGATGACGGCGACTCGTGGACCGGCGAGCTGGAGCCGAAAGGTTCCGGAACGAGCGGTGACCACATCGTGATCTCCAGCTATGGTTCCGGCGACCGCCCGATCATCGCCGGTGCCGGCGCGGCAGCGACGATCTATCTGGTCGACCAGTCGTACTGGACCATCGAGAACCTCGAGATCACGAACACCGCCGCCTCCGCGGCGGTGCGCAGCGGCATCCAGCTGCAGAACAACACCAGCGGGATCCTCAAGGGCATCTACATCCTCAACAACGACATCCACAACGTACTGGGGTACTGGACGTCCACCGCCGACGACCAGCCCTCCACCTCAGCCGGCATCGCGTTCAACCTCAGCGACTCCTACGCGACCAACGGCTGGAACTCGGTGGAAGTCGAGGGCAACACCCTCACCGACGACGACGCGTCCGGGATCTACCTCGGCTCGCTCTCCGGCGTCGGCCACGACCAGGACACCACCAATGTGGTGATCAAGAGCAACACGATAACCAACGCGGGCGGCGCCGACGTGGTGTGCCTCTACTGCGACGGTGGCGACGTGGAGTACAACGTGGCCACCGACAGCGGCAGCCGGTACTCAGCGGCGGGCTTCTGGACGGCCATCTCCACTGACCTCACGTGGCAGTACAACGAGGTCTCCGACCAGCACAAGTCGGGTTCGGACGGCCAGGCGTTCGACATGGACCACGCCACGACCGACATGACGGTCCAGTACAACTACACCTTCGACAACGCGTGGGGGTTCTTCGAGTTCTGCTGCAACGGATCGGACGGCTCGGTCGACCCCGTCGTCCGGTACAACATCAGCCAGAACGACGGATCGGCCCGCGCGGTCTTCCGGCTGTTCGGGGTGAGCACGACCGGCTCGGCGCATATCTACAACAACACGATCTACGTCAACAGCTCCTACAACTCGCCCATCACGGTCAACGGTCCCGCGACCGACAACCTGTACCTCACCAACAACATCATCTACAACACAGGTAGCGGCGGGTACGCGTCGACGACCGGCGAGATCTGGGACCACAACACCTTCTACGGCAACCATCCGTCGAGCGAACCCGCGGACTCGCACAAGCTCACTAGCAACCCCGACTTCGAGGATGCTGGTGCCGGCGGTACGGCCCGCAGCTCGGCCTCGGCCTACGACCTCAAGAGCGGTTCGCCTGACCTCGGCAGCGGAGTGCTGATCTCAGACAACGGCGGCCTGGACTTCTTCGGCAACGCCGTGTCCTCCACCGCCGCCCCGAACCGCGGCGCCTACTAACCCGACACGCGCCGGCCGGGTCGCCGGTCGCGATCCCGTTCCCGGGCGGTGGAAGCCGCCCGGGAACGGGGTCCCGGCCCCCGGCCTGACCGGCGCGAGGAGACTCGAAGGGAGGAAGCCTGATGTCCAGGACAACCAACAGGCCGCGTCCACGCTCGGCCGTCACGCGAACCCGGCTGTCCAGGCCGATCACCCCGCGGGCGGTGCTGATCGGGGTGGCGGTGCTCGCTGTCGTCGCGCTCGGATGCGGCCTGCTCGCCTTCTACGGAGGCAGATCGGCTCGGAGCACGAGCGTCGCGGCCATCTCACCGCGGTCGATGACCACGGTCCTCACCGTCGACGGGCAAGGCGTACCGGTCCGCGAACTCGAGCTGCTCCTCACCCAGGACCGATGGGAGGCCTTCGCGTACTATCAGCAGCACTACGGGGACAGCGACCATCCCGGATTCTGGACCACCGCCTACCGCGGCCAGACCCCGGCGAACTACCTGAAGAAGCTCGCTATCTCCGACGCGGTGCGCGACACCGTCCAATTCGTCCTCGCACACAAGTACGGCCTGATTCCAGACCCCTCATATGCCGCGTTCCTCAGCTCCCTCGCGGCCGAGAACGCGAGCCGCGCACAAGCGCTGCGCGAGAACCAGCCGATCTACGGCCCGGAGCAGTACACCGAGACGACCTACTTCACCTATGCGCTGAGCCAGGCCGCCATCAGCCTCCAGGCGACTCTGGTCAGCCATCGGGTGATCCCGGTGACGGACAGCGCACTCGAGCGGTATTACAACGCCCACCGGGACAAATATCAGCAGACCCCCGACGCCGGCCTGACCGGGCCGCGGCCAGAGCCCCGCGTGGCCCCGTTCACCCAGGTCAAGGGCGAGGTAACGCAAGACTACGAGACGAGCAGCTACAACGCGCTGATCACCCGGCTCGCACGCTCCGCCACCACCGGCATCGACGCTGGCGTGCTGGCCGCCATCCAGATCAGCTGACGTTCTGCTCCGGCCCGGCCACGCTGCTCGGCAGTGCCCGTCAACTCCACCGGCGGTCTGCTGTGACCCGCTATCCCTATCCGCACCCTTCTAGTTAAGGGGATCCCGATGTATCTCACACTTCGGCGACGAACGGTTCGCCGGGTCGCCGCCTTCGCGGCAATCTTCTCGGCAATCCTGGCCCTCGCCACCGTGCTCGTCGCCGGTACGGCGCAGGTGAGCGGCGCGGCGACCGGAAGCGTCTATTACGTCGCCCCGGGAGGCAGTGACAGCGCCGCGGGGACAATAGCCGCTCCCTGGGCAACAATCGCCCACGCTCAAAGCGTCGTGAAGGCGGGTGACACGGTTGATTTCCGTGGCGGCACCTATACCTATACCCAAGCCAACAGCAGTTGCAGCAGCGACACGGGCACCGTCGACGCGATCACCCTGAACAAAAGCGGCAGCTCGGGTGAACTGATCAGCTACCTGGCCTACCCGGGGGAAACGCCGGTCTTCAACTTCTCGCACGTGACGAACGACTGCCGGATTAAGGGCTTCGACGTCACCGGCAGCTGGATCCACCTCAAAGGACTGGAAGTCGAGGGCGTCCCGCAGAACAACGACCTGAACCACGAGTCCTGGGGTATCTGGATCTCGGGCAGCCACAACATCTTCGAGGAGATCAACACCCATAACAACATGGGCCCCGGCCTCTTCATCCAGTATGGCGGCTACAACCTCGTGCTCAACTGCGATTCGCATGACAACTACGATCCGCTCAGCTCGAGCGGGGCGGGCTCGAATGCCGATGGTTTCGGCGCGCATATCCCGGCCGGCTACCCAGGCAACGTGTTCGAGGGAGATCGCGCGTGGTGGAACTCCGATGACGGCTTCGACCTCATCAACGCCCTGTCGTCGGTGACGATCGAGTACTCGTGGGCGTGGCGGAACGGGTACCTGCCGGAGACGACCACGCCGTCTGGGAACGGAAACGGCTTCAAGATGGGCGGCTACGGTGGCGCCTACGTCTCGGACGGTGTGAAGCACACCCTGGAATTCTCGGTGGCATTCGGCAACCGGGCAGCCGGTGTCTACACCAACCACCACACGGTGGCTAACGATTACTACAACGACACCAGCTACGACAACCACCCGGACTACAACCTGCTCGGCGTCGCCCCGGACGGTTCCGCCATTGGCCTGGGCATCCTGCGCAACGACATCGCCTACGGCGGCGTCCTGCTGGCCAACTCCGACGGCGCCAACGCCGCCTACGACTCCTGGGACCTGGCCGGCATCACCATGTCGGACTCGCAGTTCCTGAGCGTCTCGACGACCGGCTGGGACGCGGCACGCCAAGCCGACGGCGACCTGCCCGTACTGCCCTACCTTCACCTAGCACCGGACAGCACCTTGATCGATGCGGGCGTCAACGTCGGTCTGCCTTACAACGGGAAGGCGCCGGATCTCGGTGCCTTCGAAACGTCGGGCTGACCGGCGACCAACTCCACACTATGAATGAAGGTAGGTTATGCACCGCTCCGCACATCCCATCGGCCTGTTCGCGGCGACGCTCGCACTCGCCACTGCCGCGGCGGCCGCGCTCTGCGCGGCGCCGGCCGCGGCGAGCACTCAGGTGATCACCATCGCCTCGACCACGACGGGCACCTCGCTGAAAGACAGCTCTATGGGTCTGTCGTTCGAGGCCTCCGATCTCGCGCTGCCCGGCTTCACGTCGGGCAACCTGGCCAGCTACCTCAAGACCCTGGGTACCTCGGTCATGCGGATCGGCGGCAACACGGTGGACGAGACGTTCTGGACCTCATCTGGCCAGACGGCCCCCTCGTGGTCGATCGCCACGATCACCCCGGCCGACCTGACCGCGCTGAACACGTTGGCCAAGGCGAGCGGCTGGAAGGTGATCCTGGGCGTCAACCTCAAGGAGTACGATCCGTCGCGCGCGGCCGATGAGGCGAAGCACGCGGTCGCGGCGCTCGGCTCGTCGCTGCAGGCCATCGAGATCGGTAACGAACCCAACGGATATCTCAGCAGTTCGGACTATTTTCCCGAGTTCCAGGCGTACGTCTCGGCCATCGAGGCCGCCGCGCCCGGGGTGCCGATCGAGGGGACTGACACCTCCGGCGCCCCGGACGGCACCTTCCAGACCGCGTTCGCGGACAACGAACTCGGCCTCTCTCAGCCGAACATCGTGGAGCTGACCAGCCACTACTACCCGCTCAGCGCCTGCTCCGGAAGCAGTACCCCGACGATCTCCGAACTGCTCGGCACGACCGCGCACAGCGACGAGACGTCGGTCGCGGACGAGGCGGTCGTCGCGGCTAAGAAGCTCGACGTCCCGGCGGTGCTCGACGAGGGCAACTCGGTGGTGTGCGAGGGCGAGGACGGCGTGAGCAACGTGTTCGCCTCCGCTTTGTGGGAGATCGACGACCAGTTGCTGACGGCCCGCGAAGGCGTGTCCGGCGATTACGAGCACGGCACTGTGGTGGAGTGCGGTTCAGCCAAGCCGCTGTACATGTACTACACGCCGCTGTGCGCACCGACCGCCGCCGACGCGACCGCCGGAGACCTTGCCGCCCAGCCGGAGTACTACGGTCTGGCCGCGGTCCACCAGATCGGCACCGGCGACTTCCTCGACGTCACCAATCCCGACTCGGCCAACGTGCACGCCTACGCGATCAAGCACTCCAACGGCACGGTGACCGTCGTGCTGGACAATTTCCAGAACCCGTCGAGCTACGGTGCCACAAGCTTGCAGCTGGATCTGCCCGCGGCCTACACCTCGGGTGAAAAGGTGGCCCTGACCGCGAGCGGCCTGTCCGCCACCAGCGGCATCACGCTCGGCGGCCAGACGGTCCAGTCCGGCGGAACCCTCCCGGCGCCGACCGAAACGCCGTTCTCCGTCGACGGCGCCACGGTCACTGTCAGCATTCCCGCCGGAACCGCCGAGCTGCTGACCTTCGCCGGTTCCTGAAACCTGGAACTTATCGCGCACGGCAACGGACCGTTCCTGGGCAGTGCGACGCTGACCAGCAAAGAGCGCGGGCAATGCCGCACTGGCCAGCAACGGGCCGGCCACCTCAGCGCTTAACCGGTTGCGACGGCACCGACGCGCAGGACTGGACCATCAACGGCACCATCACCATAAACGGCGAGTGCATGGACATTACCGGCGGCAGCACGGCCAATAACGCCCTGGTTGAGCTGTGGACCGGCAACGGCGGCGCAAATCAGCAATGGGAGGCGGAAAACGGCACACTGGTCAATCCGGTATCCGGCAAATGCCTCGACGACCCGGGTGCGGTCACGACCGAGGGCACCCAGCTGGACATCTACACCTGCGGTGACGGCACGAATCAGCAGTGGTCACTGCCCTGATCCGGCCCGCCGGCGACGTGATAGCGGGCCGCCGACCAGATGCGCCACCGCCGTTATGGTTAAGTCAAGATTTTTCATAACGGCGGTGGCCACTGCGGACGGTCAGGTGCGTCCGCTGTGATGGTCTAACGGCGCGGGTCGGGGCGAAGATGTCCGCCACGCCTCGCGGGCCGGCCAGCACGTTGTTCTCATATCCGTGGGAGGAGACGAAGTCGATCGGGACATCGTTGGCCTCGACGAAATCCAGGAAGCCCTCCAGGTACGACAGGCCGCCGCCCCAGAAGCCCAGGTTGGGCTCGTTCCACACCTCGAACGGCCAGTTTCTCACCGTAGTAGAAGATCTCGGAGCCACCCGGGGCGGCCATGTCTTCCGGCATGGCACTCAGCTCGACGTAGGTGGCGACGGCTAATCGAGCGCCTCGTAGTCGAACCAATCGAATCGGACCGTGCCGATGGTGGCGTACATGCCGATCACCCGGCCGGTGAAGCCTCCGGCAACCTCGGTCGACAGGTACCCTGCGCCGGTCCCGGTCCCGGTCCCGGGACCGGTCCCGGTCCCGCAACCGCGACCGCGCCCACGGCGTGTACTGCTGATGGTTGTGGCGCTAATGGTTCAGGTGCTTCTGGTGTGATCCCCTGACTGGTGCCCGGTTGCTGGTGGGTGCTGCATTACCCGGGTTCTTTTCTCGGTAGTGCAGCACCCACCAGCAACGCTCCGCTGCCGCGCGCCGAAAGAGCTCAGGCTGCGGGTAACAACCGGTCTTAAATTCCTAGCGTCGGCGCCGGGCCAGGCCGGCGTCGTAGGCGGCGATGACCAGTTGCGCACGGTCCCTGGCATCGAGCTTGGCCAGCAGCCGTCCGATGTGGGTCTTGACCGTGCCCATGCTCACGTAGAGCCGCTGGGTGATCTCCGTGTTCGACAGTCCCTGGGCGATGAGGCCGAGGATCTCGCGTTCCCGTTCCGTGAGGCCGTCCAGCGAACGCGGCTCGGGGCGGCTGGCGAACTCCTCGATCAGCCGCCGGGTCACGGCGGGCGCCAGCAGCGCGTCCCCGGCGGCCACCACGCGAATGGCGTTCAGCAGGTCGGCCGGGGGAAGATCCTTGAGCAGGAATCCGCTGGCTCCCGCTCGCAGCGCGCGGTAGACATAATCGTCCGCGCCGAACGTGGTGAGCATGATGACCCTGGTCGCCGGGCACGTGGCCAGGATGCGGCGGGTCGCTTCGATGCCGTCGAGCCGAGGCATCCTGATGTCCATCAAGGCGATGTCCGGCTTGCCGCGAACCGCCGCCGCCACAGCGGCCACGCCGTCGCCGGCCTCGGCCACCACGCGCAGATCGGTCGCGCTCTCCACCAGTACGCGGAAGCCCGCCCGCACCAGCTCCTGGTCGTCGGCGATCAGCACAGTATTTCTAGTTCGCTCGACTTCGGGGCGCCTATAGGCGCCGCCTTCCCTCGTCGCTCCTTCGCCGCTCCTCGGTCCAGGCAGCGCCGCGCCCCTTCGCTCGCTCACAGGGGCAGCCACACTTCCACGCCGAAGCCGGTCCCGGGCCGCGGCCCCGCCTGGAACGTACCGCCGTACATGATCACTCGTTCTCGCATGCCCGACAGCCCGTGTCCCGTATCGCCGTCGCGGGCAGCAGGTCGCCGGGCCGTTCTTCGCGAAGCATGTCCAGCAGCCGCCGCATCTCGGTCAGTGATTCCCGGCTGGTCGTCTCGATGACGGCCAGGGCCTTTTCCGCTTCCTCCGGGCGGTCCCTGATCACGAAGTGCCCGACGCCGGCCTGCACGGCGATGACGCTCATCGAATGGGCGACGACGTCGTGCAGCTCGCGGGCTATCCGCAGCCGCTCCTCCTGAACGGTCGCTCTCGCGTGCCGCTCGTTGTACGCGGCGGCCGAGCGCATTGCCCGGCCTATTGCCCACGCAGCGCTGACGAACGCGGCTTCGGAGGCCGCGAGTACGAAGGTGACCGAAGCGGAGCCGAACGCGAGGGGAACCGACCCGGAACTGGGGGACAGGACGGCGGCGAGGACAACGGCGACCAACCCCGAGATCAGGGCTATCCGGGCGGGGAGCGCCGGCTTGACCCGCGCGACCGTGTACGCCACCAGCGCCACGGCCAGCAGCGCATCCCGCGCGAAGGCCGTTCCGGCGAGCGTGACGGCCACCTGCGCGACGACGCTGACCGCCAGCGCGAGCAGCGGCCAGCGGCGGCGGGACGCCACCGCGAGCGCGGCGGCGCAGGCCAGTGCCACGCACACCGGGACATTCGTGGGTACCCCGCGGGGACCGGCTGGCGGCCGCGTAGTGACCACCGCGATCATCAGCGTGGCGGCCGCGACATCGATCGCGACCCAGTGCCGGAACTCCAAGCGCCTGGTCAGGTCCACCGTGCGACAGTACCCGCTGAGGCCACGGAGCCGCGTCGACCGTGGTCCGATCGGCGGCCCGTGCTCCGACGCGCGGCGGGCCCTCGCCCCGGCAGGGTTACCGTCCATGACAGTCATCATGCGAGCCCAGGGACTGGGCAAGAGATACCGGCGCCGGTGGGCGCTGTCGGACTGCACGATGGAGGTGCCCGCCGGGCGGGTCACCGGGCTGGTCGGTCCGAACGGCGCTGGCAAGAGCACGTTGCTCAACCTCGCGGCCGGCCTGCTGCGCCCCACGGCCGGCACGATCGAGGTATGCGGGCGGACGCCGGCCAGCGGCATGGCCGAGGTCGGCTACGTCGCGCAGGACACCCCGCTCTACCGGGGGCTGACCGTCGCCGACCACCTGAAGCTCGGCGCCCGGCTCAACTCCGGGTGGGACGACGCGTTCGCCCGGAACCGGATCACCCGGCTCGGACTGGACCTCGCGCAAAAGGCGGGGACGCTATCCGGCGGCCAGCGCGCGCAGCTCGCGCTCGTCCTGGGCGTGGCCAAGCGGCCTCGGCTGCTCATCCTCGACGAGCCAGTCGCCGCGCTTGACCCGCTGGCGCGGTCGGAATTCATCACCAGCGTGCAAGAAGCGGTCACTGGACGGGAACTGACCGTCGTTATGTCATCACATCTTGTTTCTGATCTAGAGCGGGTCTGCGATCACCTGATCGTGCTCGTGGCATCGCGCATCCGGCTGGCCGGCGACGTTGCTGAGCTGATGGCCAGCTACCAGCCGCGCAGCCTGGAAGATCTCGTCCTGGACTACCTGGGAGCGTCCGCGTGACCTGGCTGACCTGGCGGCAGCTTCGCGGAAGCGCCGCCACCACCTACGCAGTACTGCTCCTGCTCGCGGCCCTGCTCGCGATCACCGGACCGGCGCTCGCGCACCTGGCGGCCACCGCCGGTAACGGCTTTCTCAATCGGGCGCAGGGTGACTCCGCCGACAGCGCGCTGTACGACGTCGGCTGGATCGCCGTCCTCGTCGCGCCGCCACTGATCGGCGCCTTCTGGGGTGCACCGCTGATCTCTTCCGAGCTCGCGGCCGGGACCCACAAGCTCGTCTGGAACCAGACCGTCAGCCGCACCCGGTGGCTGGTTACCAAGCTCGTCGTCTGCGGGGCGTTCGCGATGGCCGCCACCGGGCTGCTCAGCCTCGCGGTTCGGCTGGTGGTCGAGTCCCATAGACAAGGCCCTGGACACGACAGCCACCAGCGTGGCACCCGTCGGGTTCTGGTTCCCGCAGATCGCGGAGGAGACATTCGCGGCGCGCGGGGTCGCCCCGATCGGGTACGCGGCGTTCGCCTTCATGCTCGGCGTGACGCTCGGCCTGGTGCTGCGGCGCCTGCTCCCCGCGATGGCGCTCACCGGCGTCGGGTACATCGTCGTCCAGGTCGTGATGAATCTGTGGGTCCGTCCGGCACTGCTGACACCGGAGCACCTGGTGCTGCGGATCAACGGTTCCTTCAACATCGACCGGCTGGGCACGATCATTGCCAACGTGCCGGCACCTGGTGCCTGGATCACCCACGAACAGCTCACCGACAACGCGGGGCACGCGGTGGCGATGCCATCCTGGGCACCGACCTGCTTTGGCAACGGGCCCGGCGGCCCAAGCATGTCTCGCGCGAATGCACAGCATGTACAAGGTGGTGATCACCTACCAGCCAGCCGACCGGTTCTGGACCCTGCAGTTCTGGGAGCTGGCGTATCTACCTGGCCATGGCGGTCGCGCTGTCAGCGTTCTGCGTGTACTGGATCTGCTGGCGGGAGCCGGTCAGGGGCTGAGGTCAGGTCCCTTCCGCGCCGTGAGCGGTGGTACTAGCTCCACCCAGAGGTGGAGCTAGTTCCACTCTGCGATTGGGTAGTTAGCACTATCGAGACCGCCGGATGATACTCAGTATTGTCCTCAGCATGATATCGAGTGAAGACGGATCGTGAGCGTCCGCCATGCGATGCTCGCGCTGCTGACCGAGGGGCCGAAGTACGGCCTGCGGCTTCGCGAGGAGTTCGAGGCCCGCACCGGTGAGGTCTGGCCGCTGAACGTGGGTCAGGTGTACGCGACGCTGCAGCGGCTCGAGCGTGACGGGCTCGTGGAGTCCGACGGGACCGGCGAGGAAGGCCCGCAGAAGGGCTTCCGTATCACCGCCGAAGGCGAGCAGGAGCTAGCCAGGTGGCTGCGGACACCGCCGGACCTTAGTTCGCCGCCACGTGACGAGCTCGTGATGAAGGTGCTAGTGGCGCTGCGCATGCCAGGCACCGACGTGCGCGCGGTGATCCAGGCGCACCGGCGCTACCTGGTGGAGCTGATGCAGCAGTGGACCCGGATCAAGGAATACGACGCCCGGGGTGACCTGAACATGTTGCTGGCGGTCGACGCCGAGCTGTTCCGGCTCGACTCGGTCGTCAGGTGGCTGGCCGCCGCCGAAGCCCGGGTGAATCGTGCGGTGGCCGACGGGACGATGACCTGGGCGGACCAGGCGAGCACCGGGGATCAGACACGAGCGCCGCTGCCACGGCAGCGGCGGGAAGCGAGAAGATGGCGATGAGCATGCTCGAGCTACGTGAGGTATCCAAGTCCTACGGGCAAGGGAGCGCCGAGGTACACGCCCTGCGCGAGGTCAGCTTGACGGCGGACGAAGGCGCGATGGTCGCGGTGATGGGACCCAGCGGCTCGGGCAAGAGCACGCTGCTGACCATCGCCGGAACCCTGGAGGATCCGACGTCCGGTGAGGTGCTGATCGCCGGGCAGCCGGTCAGCAAGGTGTCCAGCCACGCCAAGGCGCGGCTGCGGCGGCGCGTGATCGGCTACGTATTCCAGGACTTCAACCTGCTGCCCGGGCTGACCGCGGCGGAGAACGTCTCGCTGCCGCTTGAGCTGGACGGAGTGTCCGGCCGCAAGGCCCGGGTCGCGGCGCTCAAGGCGCTCGACCGGCTCGGCCTATCCGAGCGCGCCTCCCATTACCCGGACCAGATGTCGGGCGGCGAACGGCAGCGGGTCGCGATCGCGCGCGCGATGGTGGGCGAGCGGAAGCTGCTGCTCGCTGACGAGCCTTCCGGGGCGCTGGACTCGGTCAACGGCGAGGCGGTGATGCGTCTCGTGCACGACGCGTGCAAGAACGCCGGGATGACCGCGGTGGTCGTGACCCACGACGCGCAGCTCGCGTCCTGGGCGGACCGGGTGATGTTCCTGCGCGACGGCCAGGTGACCGATCAGACCGTTCCGTCGGCGGGTCCGGAGTCACTCCTCATCCAGGACCGGAACCAGTGAGCGCCACGGCGGTAACCGAACGGCCCGGGCAGCGCGTGCGGGGCGGCGGTGTGCCTGCCCGCCGTGCGGTCATCCGGTGGGGGATCAGGCTGCTGCGCCGCGAGTGGCGGCAGCAGCTCCTCATCCTCGCGATGATCACGGTCGCGGTCGGCGCCACCGTAGTAGCCGCTACGGTCGCGACCGACACCCCGGCCCCGGTAGCCGGGGTGCTCGGCAGCGCGCAGGATTCCGCCTCGATCTCCGGCCCACCGGCGGCGATCAACGCCGGGATAACCAAGCTGGAACGCCTTTACGGCAAAGTCGACGTGATCGAGAACCAGAGCGTCCCCGTCCCCGGCACCCTGAATACATTCGACCTGCGAGCGCAGGACCCGCACGGGCCGTTCGGCGGCCCGTTGCTGAGCCTGGTCAGCGGCCAGTACCCGACCACGGCAAACGAGATCGCCGTTACCAGCGGCGTCGCGACCGACTTCAGGCTCAGCGTCGGCCGCGACTGGACCGTGGCCGGCAAGACCTGGAAAGTGACTGGCATCGTCCAGAACCCGCAGAGCCTGCTGGATGAGTTCGCGCTGGTCATCCCGGGCCAGGTCACTTCCCCTGGCGGCGTCACGGTGCTGTTCGACGCTCCAGGCCAGAGCGCGGCAGCCCTCCAGTCAAAGACGGGCCTGAGTGTCACCACGGCCCAGACAGTGGCCAACAACAACGAGATCAACCCGGAGACGATCTCGATCACCGCGGCCGTGCTCGGCATGCTGCTGATCGCGCTGGTGGGCATCGGCGGCTTCACTGTTTTGGCGCAGCGCAGGCTGCGGGCGATCGGCATGCTCGCCGCTCAGGGCGCCACCCAGCGGAACATCAGGCTCGTCGTGCGGGCCAATGGTGCCGCGACCGGCATCGTGGGTGCGGTGGCCGGGTTCGTGCTGGGCTTCCTGGCCTGGCTCGCCTACCGTCCGCAGGCGGAGAACAGCGCGCACCACGCGATGGGCTTGTTCCAGCTGCCGTGGACGGTGATCGGCATCTCGATGGTCCTCGCGGTCATCGCGACCTACTTCGCGGCCTCCCGGCCCGCCAAGGTGATCGCGAAGACCCCGATCGTGGCCGCGCTGGCCGGGCGCCCGCCCGCGCTGAAGAAGACCCGGCACCTGGCGGTCCCGGTCGGCCTCGGCTTCCTGATCGTCGCGTTTATCCTGCTCGGCATGGCCGGCGCGACCAGAGGCAACGGCAACGGCATGCTGGAAGTCGTCGTCGGCTTCGTCGCGCTCGCCGTCGCCATCGTGCAGCTGGCCCCGGTTCTTTTGGCGGTGGTCGCGGCGGCCGGTAAGCACGCCCCGATCGCGGTAAAGCTCGCCCTCAGGGACCTCGCGCGCTACCGGGCACGCTCCGGCCCGGCGCTGGCGGCGATCAGCCTCAGCACGCTGATCGCGGTCCTCATCTGCGTGGCCAGCGCCGCCCGGTTCGGCAACATCTTCGACTACGCCGGCCCCAACCTCACCTCCAGCCAGCTCATCGTCTACAGCCCGTCCGGCCCGTACGGAGGGCCACAGCGGGGAGGCACACCGCCCGTGAGCACGGCGCAAGCGCAGAAGGTCGCGAAGGAGATCGCCGCTGACCTCGGCACCACCAGCATGATCACGCTGGAGTCGACCAGCGCTGGCCTCACCCACGCAGCGGCGGGACGCTCCTGGTCCGGCCCGATCTACGTGGCCACCCCGCAGCTGCTCAAGGCGTTCGGTATCAGTCAGAGCGAGATCAACCCCGACGCCGACATCCTCACGATGCGACCCGGCCTGTCCACGACGAGCCTGATGCAGCTCACCTACGGCAACAGCGGTCCGCAAGGAAACGGCCCGGGCGGCAACGGGTGGCCTTGCCCGGCGGGCTCCTGTCTCGCTAACCCGCCGATCCAGGAGTTCAGCCAGCTCCCGTCCGGCACCTCCGCGCCGAACACCGTGGTCACCGAGCACGCGATCACCGCGCTGCACCTGCAGAGTTCGGTCCAGACAGCCGGCTGGCTCATCACCGTGCCGGGCGGCCTCACCCCCGCCCAGATCACCACCGCCCGGCAGCTCGCGGCCGGGGCATCCGGGATGAGCGTCGAGACTCGCAACAGCATCCCGTCGCTGGCGCAGATCGTCGACGTGGCTACGATCTTCGGGATCGTGCTCGCGCTCGGCATCCTCGGCATGAGCGTCGGCCTGGTGCGCAGCGAGGCGGCCCGCGACCTGCGTACCTTGGCCGCCACCGGGGCGAGCGGCACCACGCGTCGCACGATTACGGCGACGACCGCGGGCGCGCTCGCGTTCACCGGCGCCGTGGTCGGGATCATTGGCGGCTACCTCGCGGCGATTGGCTTCTTCCGAAGCAATTCCCTCGACGGACTCTCGTCGCTGACCAGCATCCCGGTGACCAACCTGCTGGTGATCCTGGTGGGCATGCCGCTGGCCGCGACGGTCCTCGGCTGGCTGTTGTCCGGCCGCAATCCCGCCGGCATGGGCCGCCAGCCGCTCCAATAACGCCGAGCGAAACAGTCGGCCGCCGGACGGTTTTGTGAGCTGTCCGGCGGTCGGCATGGCTGGGCCTGAATGGTGCCCGCTAGTCCAGCAAGATGGCGCGCAGCACCGGGATCAGGTGCTCCCGCAGTTCGTCGGGGCTCATCCGCGCCAGTCGGCCGGTGCGGGCGATGTACCGGCTGAAGGTGACTCCGATCAGTTGCGCGCCCAGCAGTTCCACTCGCGCGGCCAGGTCCTCGCTGGGAAGAATGCCCTCGTACAGAGCGACGCTGTTTTCCTGCATGGCCGCGTACAGCCGGGTAGCGGCGTCCACGTTCGAGGCCGTGCTCCGCAGCAGGGCGACCAGCGGGTCGCTGTCCGCGCCCTTCTCCATCCGGTCTACGTAGGCGGCAGCCACCCGTTCAGGAAGCAGGTCGGGATCTCCGGCTACCACGTCGAGAAGTTCGCGGTGCCCGGGAACGGCGGCCAGGAAGAGCTGCTCCTTCGAGGTGAAGTGCAGTGTCACCAGACCATGGGTGACGCCGGCGCGGCGGGCGATCTCACGCATGGTTGCCCGGGCATATCCGTACTCGGCGAAGGCCGCGCGGGCCGCGGCCAGAATCGCCGCCCGGCTGGCCTCCGGATCGCGGCGGCGCGGCGTCGGCTGTTTCGTGATATTTCCGGCAGGAAGATCGCTCTCCATGCGCTTACTGTACATCTGGACAGTAAGATGGGTCCGTCGCGGACTGACTGTCCGTTTGGACATTAGTGACCACACGATAGGAGTCGGTCCTGTGCCTGCTACTCACACCGAGCACGAAACATCATTGGTCATCGGTGGTGCTAGCGATGGCGTCGGCGGCGTGATCGCCAGGAAGTTCGCCGACCGCGGCGACACGGTCATCGTCACCAGCCGCGACAGCTCACGTGCGGAGACCGCTGCGAAGGAGATCGGTGGGAACACGCGCGGGCTGGCCATCGACCTGTCCCAGCCGGAGACCATCGCGGCCGCCCTGGAAAGCGTGGCCGAGGTCGACAACGTGGTGATCACCGCCATGCCGTCCATTCCCATAACGCTGGCCGATTTCCAGATCGATGCCGCGATTCGCTCGGTGACCGTCAAGCTGGTCGGCTACGCCGAAGCCGTGCGCGTCTTGCGCGGCCGGTTCCGGCCCGGCGCTTCGGTGGTGCTCTTCGGCGGGCTGGCCAAGGAACGCCCCTATCCGGGCTCGACGATGGTCACCACCTTCAACGCCGGCCTCACCGGCCTGGTCAAGACACTCGCCGCCGAGGTCGCGCCGCACCGGGTCAACGCCGTGCACCCTGGCCTCATCGGGGACAGCCCCAAGTGGCGTGACGTGCCAAACCATCCGCACGTAGCGGCCACGCCCATCGGGCGCCTGGTCACTATGGAGGAAGTCGCCGACGCCGCAGAATTCCTGCTCCGCAACACCGGAATGAACGCGCAAGACCTCTACATCGACGGCGGATTTCTGATCCGGTAGTCAGTGGTTGCTGAGCGCCTCGGTGACCGCCGCCGTGATCGCCTGCGGGTCTGGCTGGACAACCGCGCCCGCGACCAGGACGGTCGGCGTCGCCTGGACCCCGAGAGCGGTGGCACGAGCGGTCACGTACGGCGGCCAGTCCAGGTAGGTCCCCTGGGACACGCCAGACGCGAACGCCGTATCGTCCAGTCCCGCGTCGCGGCCGATGCTGATCAGCTCAGCGTCGCTGAGTCCCGGCCCGCCCTCCGGGGGTTGGTTGTTGAACAGTGCGAGCGCGTACTCCCGGAAGAGTTCCTGGTCGGCGGCGCAACCCGACGCCGCGGCCGCACGGGTGGAGTAGTTCGTTGTCGAGGCTTCGTCGAGGAAGTTCATCGGGTGGTGGACGAGGCTGATACGCCCATCGGTGACCAGGCTTGTCAGCTCTGGCCCCGCCGAGAGCTCGAATCGCCGGCAGAAGGGGCACAGGAAGTCGATGAAAGCGTCGACGCGGACTGGGCCGTTCCCGGTGACGATCCCATCGCCTTCCGGTGTCGCGCTGGCCGGGATACGGCTCGGGGTGATCGGGTCGGTCATCGCGTCTCCAGGAAAGTCTTGAGGATGGCGTGTCCTGCGGGCGGCGCGAGGTCGGCCTCGTGCCGAGGGACAGTACAGGCAGCAGGATATATGTCACCGTCACGGAGCTTCTTGAGCCATGGGCGGAGATGTTGTCGGGCCTTCCTGGAGACCACCCTCGGCCCCGACCACCAGCGGGAAGATATGAGTGGAGCCAGCGATTGGTATTCTGCCTGCCCGGCATTCCTGATATCCGATACCGAGCCCGGATGTGGGAGTGAGACTGATATCCGGTGCGCAACGCCTTGCCATATCGTTAGCGTCCAGCATATCCGAACAGGCTTGTTGCTGAGATTTGCCGCGCAGGTTATCCTATGCCCGTGAGCACCGGCCTCCAGACAGTTATTGTGTCATACGGTCCAGCCCAATTCCGCGTCCTGCACGAGGCATTGGCTACTTCGGGGCATCTTCCTGTCGCTTATATGGTCAGTAGATCCATGCACCCGTCGTCACTTCCTGAGGCGGACCTTCTTGAAGGACTCAATTCCGTAATTTCTGATCTTCCTCCCGACGTTGATCTGCTCCTACCGGGAGGTACGAAGACGATCAGCTCCATGCTGGCCGGATATGAGCCTGATCTGATACTTGTTTATGGCTTCAATTGGCGGTTCCCGAGGGAAGTACTCGAAGTGCCCAGGCTAGGGGTGCTGAATGTGCATCCGTCGGCGCTTCCGAAGTACCGGGGCCCGTCACCGGTGCTGTGGGCGGTCCGTAACGGGGATCCAGCTATGGGTGTGACCGTGCATCGCATGACTGAAAACATCGATGCCGGCCCGATACTAGCCCAGGTTGACGACCTGCCAATTCCGGACGCGGTAACCCATGAGGACATATGGCAGCTCATCAAAGGTGTATTGCCCGAGCTACTTATACCTGCCTTGGACCGTCTCGACCGCGGAGATCCCGGGTCCCCTCAGGACGAGAGCAGGGCGTCATACGCGGGGTTTCCGCCAGCTGACTGGTACAACGTGACCTGGCAAGGCACCCGGCGAGATCTCCATAATCAGATTCGCGTCTTGCGTCTCCTGAACGGCGGTCAAGGTCCCACCGTCAGCTTCCAGTGGCGCCGCGTGCAGGTTCACCGAACCAGCCTGCTCGCAGATGGAGGAGTCCCCGTCGAGTGTGATGATGGCCCGTTGTGGGTGACGTACGCGGAGGTCTAATTTCGTTGCAGCCTGCCCCGCAGACGGGCGGCGGGGTTGTCTGAAAACGGCTCGATCAGCGTGAGTGCCTGCGCGCGGTGTTCGCGGCTCGCATCAGGCTGATCGAGCCCGTCCTCACAATCCGCCAGGTGGGCGAGAGCGACGGCCTCCTGCCAAGGATCGCGGGCGAGATGGTGCATGCGCGCCGCCTCACGATGGAACGCAGCCGCGTCCTCCGCCTTACCTGTGGCCAGCAGCACTTCGCCCGCGCAGTCCAGTGCGGTTGCTTCCCGGCTGGCATCCCCGATCTGGCGCTCCAGTGACGCGGCCATCCGGCAGCACTTCATCGCCTCTGTGGTGTCACCCGAGGCGAGATGCACGCGTGCCGCCTCAACCAGCCAGAAGGCCTCCCACACGCGGTTGCTGGCCCGTTCCGCGATCTGCAGCGCCGACGTGATGGCTGTCAAAGCATCGGAATAGTTGCCCAGCAATCTTTGTGCCCAGCTCAAGAGCCAGTAGGCGTTCCCCTCGTAAGCGGGATCTTGCCGGCTGGAGAAGAATTCGGTAAGAGGTGCCACGACCGGAAAGGCGATTTCCGGATTACCTGATTCGAGATGAGTCTCGGCTAGGTTCATCCGTCCCAGCCCGTCCCACTGCGGATCTCCGATGCTGCGGGCGAGGTTGGCCGTTCGCTCAAAGAAATTTGCGGCCTCCGTAAATTCCCTCATACGAAGGCTGACGAGCCCCAGTGCATTCAGTGACTCGCAAATGCCGCGCTCGTCGCCGATCTGCTCACGAATAGACAAGGCTCTGGAGTGCGTTGCGGATGCTTCGCCGAGTAGTCTCCGCCGGAAGAGGAATTTGCCCCTGTAGTCGAGTGCGGATGCAAGTGCTGTCTGATCGCTCATTTGTTCAGCAGCGGAAACGGCTATCTCGCTGAGCACGGCCCAGTCATCGAAAGTGAAGTGCTGCATGTGGATCGAACTGAGAACCATCGCGAGTTCCCAAGCGCGCCGCCGGAGACCTGCGTCGAGCGCCGCCCGGGCGTTCGCGACTAGATTGGGCCGTTCCGTGTCAAACCATTCCAGCGCGCTTGCCGCGTCATCAAGCCTGATCGGGTTGGGGCCGTCAACAGGTGCAACCTCGACCTCGAATCTGTCGCCGGGGGAGAGCAGCAGCGACGCCTGGGATGCGGTCGCGATATACCATCGCAAAATCCGGTCGAGGACTTGCAGGCGTGCGTCCTCCGAGTCAATGGTGCGTGCTTGGTCCAAAGCGTAGGCTCTCAGCAGGTCATGAAGCTGGTACCGGCCAGGCCGAATCGAATCGACGAGGAAGGCCCCTAGGAGGATATCCAGAGCCCGACGGGCGGTTCGCACCGGGACTGCGGACGCTGCTGCCGCGGTTGGAAGGCTTATGTCAGGACCACGGTGTATTCCGAGGACCCTGAACATGTGGGCCGCCTCTTCAGATAGGTCGCGGTACGACCAGGCAAACACGGTCCGTACGGCTTCGGCATGAGGTTCTTCGCCGAGACTGAGCGCATCCCAAAGCTGTGAGTCGTCGCGAAGATCGGTGATGAGTTCTGCCAGCTGCATCATCGGACGTGAGACCGCCCGCTCCGCGGCGATCCGCAGCGCGAGCGGTAGTCGCGCGCATAGCCGGGCTAGTTCAGTCAAGTCGGCGGTGGCGTCCCTGCGCCGCCCCGTTCTGGTCACCTTACGAAGCAGCGCAACTGCGTCCGACTCCTGAAGAATATCCAGACGGACGCTCTGGGCACCGTCTCTGATCGCCAACCCGGGAAGTTGGCTACGGCTGGTGATGACGAGCAATGGACCAAGCGCGCCTGGGATGATCGGCCGCACCTGGCTCACATCGGCCACGTTATCCAGAACAATCAAAACCCGGCGCTCAGCAACAAGGGAACGAAAGAGCGCAGCACGTCCATCGAGTTCCGCCGGTATACGCGAAGCGGGCACGCTCAGATCTCGCAGGATTCTGTCGAGGACAACTTCGGCGGTAATTGGTGGGCCGGCATCATATCCGCGCAGGTTAGCGTAGATCTCTCCATCGGGGAACCTATCGCGTATGCGGTGTGCCCAGTGCAAAGCGAGCGCCGTCTTCCCGACACCGGCAGAGCCAGTGAGCCTTTTTCATCCTGGTTGTAGGTGGTCTGTCACGATCTGGTAGCGGCGCGGCGTGTCGCCTCTGACGCCAAGGAAGCCCCTGGTAGACGAGGCAGTCGACCAAAACAACACTCACCACCAGGGGCTTCACATGCTTTTCTACCGTGCCGCGCTGCCGTTGTCGCGCCAGACCCTCACCTACGTGGCCGGGATCATCCGCCGCCACCTCGCCGCGATCGGGTCCTGCTGGCGCAAGCTCAACCCCGGCCAGCAGGCGCTGCTGGTGCTGGTCTACCTGCGCAAGGGCGAGACGTTCGCTGATATCGCGGCAGGATTCGGGGTCGGTACCGCCACGGCGTGGCGGTACGTCAACGAGACCGTCCCGCTGCTGGCCGCCCGGGCGCCGAAGCTGCGCACGGCGATCCGGGACGCGCAGGAGGCCGGGTATGCCTACGTCGTCATCGACGGCACGCTGATTCAGATCGACCGAGTTGCCGCGGACCGGCCGTTCTACTCCGGCAAGCATCACCGGCACGGGATGAACCTGCAGGTCATCGCCAGCCCCGACGGGGACATCCTCTGGGTGTCGGGGGCGCTGCCCGGCTCGGTGCACGACAAGAAAGCCGAGTGGATCTGGGGCGTGCTCGCCGAACTGGAAGCCGCCGGCCTGATCGTCCTGGCCGACAAGGGCTACCAGGGGAGCACGCACGCGAAAGTCCCGTACAAGGGCAAGAACAAGCCCCAGTCCCAGAAAGACGCCAACAAGGCCCACGCGCAACTGCGCTCACCTGGTGAACGCGCCAACGCCCAGCTCAAGAACTGGCGCATCCTCCGGAAAATCCGCTGCTGCCCGTGGCGTGCTGGCCAGCTCGCCAAAGCCATCCACGTATTGCAGACCCGCGAGGCCAAAGCACGATGAAAAAGGTTCAGTGATAACAACGACCGCTACCGACGATGGGCGTGCCGCGGTGGACGAGCCTTTCGATCGACCGGATATTAGCCGGTCCAAGGCGCGAATCTCTGGTTTGCGATCAACGAACAAGCTTACATCTGCTGGTAGCTGGCGCGGGATTAGCCGAGGAGACTGCCAGGGTTATTCACGCGGGGTGTCAGGTTAGTGCCTAAATTTCCGTTTAGCGGCGCGCCTACGTGAAAGACGGCCCGCTTCTTGAAAGGATTGGGTTACCACACACCAGTCCTAGAAGCGAGCCGTCACGTTGTATCATACCACCGGATTCAGCAAAGACGAGATCATCGACCTGTGCGCGCTAATATACGCAAACGAAGAGAATTGTGATATCGATCCGTGGCCACCGTCTCTCGGTCTTTGCAAGTCTGTGGTGATAGCGCTCACCTACATGCGCCGAAACCGAGTTCAGCAGGAGCTCGCCGAGACATACAAGACCTCCCAGCCAACCATCAGCCGGGCTAATTCTCGGATCACCTCCCGGCTGGCGATTGTGCTCGCCCCGTTCGTCCCCACTGCGGAAGACCTCGACCCGGACACCCAGTACATCTACGACGGAACCCTGCTCCCCTGCTGGTCATGGCGCCAGCACAAGGAACTGTATTCCGGCAAGCATAAAACCACAGGCAAGAACGTCCAGGTCGCGTGCGATCTTTACGGGCGGCTGGCGTGGATATCAGACCCGGTTGACGGGAGCCGTCACGACGCATATTGCATCGACGAATCATCAGCACTCGCCGGGTTTCCCAACAGAAGCCAGATCGGCGACAAAGGATACGTCGGCAAGGGGATGATCACGCCCATCAGGAAACCGGAGTGCCGGTATCTTCTGGACTGGGAAAAGGAATTCAGCGCTCAGGTAAACAGGATCCGCTACATGATCGAGCAGGTCATCGCCAATTTTAAAACCTGGAGGATTATGCATACGGACTACCGTCGCCCGCTCGGCACCTTCGACACCACTATCTCAGCCGTTGTTGGGTTGCATTTTTACCAGATGGCGTGAATAAGCCTCTGCGGGTCGTCCTTTTCGCCATGAAAGTGGACGCCACCAGAGACATCACGTGCTTGGACGACATCGCCGGTAACCTGCGCGTGCTCAATCTCATTTCTTGAGTCGCCCGAATCGGCGCGTTCTTGATCTGATGGACCCCCCACAAAGTCACCAGCTAAGAACGGATGGGACTAGGGCGGCCTGTGTGACTCAAGTAATCATGAGGTACGGCGGGCTTATCGGGACGTGCAGGAGGAAGTGGCACCACCTCCCGCTGGAAAAATGAGCTAACAGGCTCTCCCTTCTTATAGAGAGAGGCGATGAACTTACGACAGCGACGAATCAGCCTCTTGTCTGTGTACCGTATCGCAGCTTCAAGGACGCCATGGTCATCGTAGATAGCCTGATACATGACCCGTCTATCCATCGTGTAAATTTCAGGCAATGGCCCGCTGTCCTCAAGATCCGATACCGCGGAATCCAGAAGCACGCGTATCGGGCCCCCGGTCTCGTCCCTGATTCTCAAAAGCTGCAATTCCCATTGCAAATAAGCCGTTAGCGGAAGTGAGACTATCCGTATGCGGTAAGTCCGGGTCCCGGCTCCCGTGGCCTCCTGATGGTACTTTTCCAGATCCGCACGCCGCTCTTCGAGGAGCCGCATGGCTTCTTCCCAATCACCTCGGTCAAAGGCTTCCCAGCTTGGATCCCCGGGCTCAGCGAACGTCTGACCTCGCTCAAGCTTCCAGAACTCGCGAGTGCGGCTGAAGTTCTCCTCGAAATCGGCATAATAAGATGGAAGATCCATGCGCTGGCCGACCGCACCGTCAAGTGGCCTAGACATCGGGAATATCCGATTTCGCTGATACTATCGTGCTCCGTGGGATTACGATCAGGCTCTCACCTGGATCGATGCTCACACCGTACGGAAGGCGAGCTTTGTAACTTTTGGTCAGTTCGGTCCCAATGATGGCTATATCGCCGTTATCGAGCTCCCATATCTCCGGGCAGCTGGCGTTCCCGCCGGTCGTCCCGAGCTCATGCGCTGACTTGCCGAGCCGTCTGTGGAAGTTGGCACCCGAGTTGGCTTCCCACCTTGTGCTCATTGCGACCTGCCTGCCTAGTCCGAGGTTGCGCTACACCTAGATACCCCTCTTTTCGGGGATGCTACCTCCGCTATTAGATAGTGTCAATCGCAAGAAGGACCGTGCTATGCTGGCTTATCTGCATATATCACCCAGAGTGATTGCCGTTGAAGAGGGATATTCAATAGAGTCACTGGGTGTAGCAGCAGTGGTCTCACGGACATTCGTGCTTCGCAGAATATTTCGCGGGAGGGTGACTCCTCCCGAGCTACTAGGGAATTCCTGAGATTTCCTGCTCGGGGGCCGAATGCTGGAACTCATTGTCTCGCATGAGGCATTATCCGCAATTGCAGCTGGTGAAACACGGGTGGCTTTTCGCGGAGACCGGGCCGCGGCCGTCAGCGAGGCGTTCCGGGCCGGACCAGGCCGGCCTCGTAGGCGAGCACCACGATCTGCACCCGGTCGCGCAGGCCGAGCTTGGCGAGGATGCGTCCGACGTGGGACTTCACCGTCGTCTCGGACACGCACAGCGCCGCGGCGATCTCGGCGTTGGACAGCCCGCGGGCCACCGCCTCGAGCACCTCGCTCTCCCGTTCGGTGAGCGAGGACAGCTGCGGGTAGCGCTCTGCCCGCTGCGCCGGCGGGCAGCCGGCATCACCTGGGCGTACTCCTCGAGCAGGCGGCGGGTGACCCGGGGCGAGACGACCGCGTTGCCGGACGCGACCGTCCGGATGGCGGTGACGAGCTCGGCCGGGCGCACGTCCTTGAGCAGGAAGCCGCTGGCGCCCGCGCGCAGCGCGCCGAAGGCGTACTCGTCGAGGTCGAAGGTGGTCAGGACGAGCACCCGGACGGCGGGATTGGCGGCGATGATGCGGCGGGTCGCCTCGATGCCGTCGGTGCCCGGCATCCGGATGTCCATCAGCACGACGTCCGGCGGGTTCCGGCGGGCGAGGTCGACGGCCTCGTCGCCGTCCCCGGCTTCCCCGGTCACCGTCAGGTCGTCTTCGGCCTCGATGATCATGCGGAACCCGCGGCGCAGCAGCGGCTGGTCGTCGGCCAGCAGCACGGAGATGCTCACGTGGCCACCGCCGGGCCGGCTGTCCGGCCGCAGGGTGGCCGAGACGAGCCAGCCTCCGTCCGGGCGCGGGGCCGGCGCTGACGGTGCCGTCGTGCAGGGCGGCCCGCTCGCGCATCCCGTCGATGCCGTGCCCGTGCTGCCCGTCCGGTCGCCGCGGCCGTGCCGTCGTCGGCCACCCGCACCTGCACCCGACGGCGCGTCATAGCGGATGAGTGACCCGGGCCTGCCGGGCGCCGGCATGGCGGATCGTGTTGGTCAGCGCCTCCTGGACGATGCGGTACACGGTCAGCCCGGCCGCGGCGCCGAGCGGGAACGGGGTGCCCTCGACGTCGAAGTCCACCGCCAGCCCGGTCGCCCGGACCCGCTCGATGCAGCCCGCCGAGCTGGGCGACGCCGGGCTGCGGCGCCAGGTCGGCGGGCGGGTCGTCGGTGCGCAGCACGCCGAGCATCGCCCGCATGTCCGACAGGGCCTGGCGCCCGGCCTCCGAGACCTCGGCCATGGCCTCGCGGCCCGGGTCGGAACGGCTGACCACCGCGGCGGCGTCGGCCAGGGTGATCACGACGGACAGGCTGTGCGAGACGATGTCGTGCAGTTCGCGGGCGATCCTGGTCCGCTCGGCGGCCGCCGCGATCGTCGCCTGCTGGTCCCGCTCGATCGCCAGCCGCCGGGCCCGCTCGTCCATCCAGGCCAGGTACCTGCTGCCCGACGCGACGGTCAGCCCGGCGAACAGCGCCGCCACCACGGTGGCGGTCAGGAACAGCAGCGAGCGCGGCGCGGTGCCGGCGGGCTCCCACTTCAGCGTGGCCATGACGACCCCGACCTCCAGCAGCCCGGCGGCGAGCCACGGCGCGGATCCGCGACTCGTGCGCCGCCACCGTGTACAGGCCGATCAGCAGCGCCCCGTCCCCGATGAGCGGGAAGCCGAGCAGCCACTGGGCGAACGCGATGGCGCAGGCGACGCAGGAAGACCGCCGAGGGCCAGGTACCGGCGGACGGCGACGGTCGCGACCAGCGCCGGTCTGCACCATCGCGGCACGCGGCGTCGGCGAAAGGCGGACCCGGCCAGCCACACGGTCGACAGCGGCGAGCAGCACCGCCGCCAGCAGCGCGTCGGTCGCCAGCGGGTGGCTGCGCACCATGTCGCGGCCCCGGCTGAACATGCCGCCGGTGATGTCCTCCGGCGGCTGAAGCGAGGTCCGCTGCGGGCTGGTGATATTCGGTCATTATGCCCATTGGCAGTCCTCCGCGGTCACCTACCCGCAGGGTACCGGGCGTCCGCGTCCGACCTGAGGATGAGCCGAAGCGCCGGATTTTCGTTCTCCAGGAGGTAGCACGGCGGGTAACCGGGGTCCTACCTTGGGTTCCTGGAAGACTAGGAGGACTGTTGCCAGCTCAGCTACTGAGGCTGTTCCACGTGGACTTCGCGCCCGCGCGCCGGCCGCCGTCGGTGATCGGCGTCGTTGTCGCGACGATCGTCTCTGTTGTCGGCTCGCTCGCCGCCGACGCGCTGCTGGTGGTTATCGGGCAGGCGGTGTTCCCGGCCACCAAGGGCTACGTCCACTTCCAGTTCTCCGACTACGCGAAGCTGACGGTGATCGGCGTCCTGATCGCCTGCCTGGCCTGGCCGGTCGTCACCCGGATCAGTTCGGAGCCCCGCTGGCTGTTCCTGCGGATGGCGATCGCGGTCACGCTGGTGCTGTGGCTGCCGGATGTCTACATTCTCGTCAAGGGCCAGCCGCCCAGGGCGGTCGCTGTCTTGTTCGTGATGCACCTGGCCATTGCACTCGTCACCTATAACTGTCTGGTGCGCATCGCGAAGACCAGGCCACTTGCACCCGTCAGCGTTGGCAAACAAAGGACAGAAGCCGTATGACGAACCACCGTCGCGCTCTTTTCCCGGAGCCAGTGGCGGCGAAGGTGCCGGAGATCACCCTGATGTTCTGGGTGATCAAGCTGCTCACCACCGCGGGCGGCGAGGCCACCTCCGACTACCTCGCGCTCGGCAGCCACGCTGGTGGGCGCCGTCGTCGAGACCGGCCTGCTGGTCATCGGCCTGATCTGGCAGTTCCGGGTCCGCCGCTACACCGCGGCCGCCTACTGGTTCCTGGCCTACGCCATCGCGATCTTCGGCACCGGCGTGTCCGACACCCTGCACCTGATCGTCGGCATCCCGTACGCGGGGACCACGCTGCTGTGGGCCGTCGTGCTGGCCGGGGTATTCATCGTCTGGTACCGCAGCGAGCGCACGCTGTCCATCCACAGCATCCTCACCCGCCGCCGGGAGATGTTCTACTGGGCGACGGTGTTCGCCACCTTCGCGCTCGGCACCGCGCTCGGCGACTTCACCGCCACCACCCTCGGCCTGGGGTACCTCTCCTCGGTCGTGCTGTTCTTCGTGGCCATCGTGATGCCCGCCATCGCCTGGCGCGCTCGGCCTCAACGCCGTCGTCGCGTTCTGGTGGGCCTACGTGCTGACCCGGCCGCTGGGCGCGTCGGTCGCCGACTACGTCAGCAAGCCGCACTCGCTCAGCGGCCTGGGCTTCGGTGACGGCCGCACCGCGATCATCGCCGCGCTCGCCGTCGCGGTCGGCGTCGCCTACCTCGCCATCACCCGCCGCGACATCCAGCAGCCTGCCGAGCAGGTCA
>CAVUOU010000042.1:0-46367 GCA_963743085.1 uncultured Actinomycetota bacterium | reverse complement strand
TATACCAGTTCGAGCAGTACGGCGCGCAGGACGAGAACGAGTTCGCCGTCTACAACGCGGTGCAGTGCGCGGACGTGGACTGGCCACGGTCCTGGTCGTACTGGAACACCGAGAACGAGCAGGTCTACAAGACGGCGCCGTTCGAGGCCTGGGACAACGCCTGGTACAACGCGTCCTGCGCGTTCTGGCCGGTGAAGGGACCGTCGACCCCGATGAAGGTCGGCACGCAGGCCGGGGTCACCAGCCTGCCTGGCATCCTCATGCTGCAGGGCACCCTCGACGCCGCCACGCCGTACGCCGGGGCGCAGAACGCGCACAAGCTCTTCCCGACCGCCCGCATGGTCGTGGTTGAGGGCGGTGGCAACCACGGGCAGTCGCTGGAGGACCCGGCGAATAATTGCGTGGAAAGTTACCTGAATGCGTATTTGCTAAGCGGGGCTCTCCCGACGAAAACCGGTGCGGTCAACGCCACCTGCCCGGCGGTCCCGGACCCGACGCCCTCCAGTTCCTGAGCGGGTGCGGTCAGCGCGTGGTCGGAGGATAAGCTGACATTATGTTGCGCGTTAGGCCGCGCCCGGTGCCGCTGCGGCTGCTTGACGACCGCGATCAGCCCGAGGTGCTGGACATTTGCGCCGCCGATCCGGTTGCCAATGTCTTCGTGGAATCCCGGGTGCGCGCACTCGGGCTGGATCCGGGAAGGCTCGGCGCCCAGATCTGGGGGTTTGTCGGCCCGGATGGTCAGGTGACCTCGTTGTGCTACGCGGGGGCGAACCTGGTCCCGGTCAACGCCACCCCGGCCGCGATCGCCGCGTTCGCTGAGCGGGCCGCCCGCTATGGGCGGCGATGCTCGTCCGTGGTCGGCCCGGCGAACCAGGTCGCCGACCTCTGGTCACACCTGCGGCAGGCCTGGGGCCCGCCGCGCGATATCCGGCCAGATCAGCCGCTGATGGCAATTGAAGGCCCGCCCGCGGTGCCCGCCGATCCGGCGGTCCGGCGGGTGCGCCCGGATGAGATCGACATCCTGATGCCAGCCTGTATCGCCATGTTCACCGAAGAGGTCGGGGTGTCACCGCTCGGCACCGACGGCGGCGCCGCCTACCGCGCCCGGGTCGCCGAGCTGGTCAGGACCGGCCGGGCGTTCGCCAGGATCGAGAACAACCAGGTCATCTTCAAGGCCGAGGTCGGCGCGGTTACCCCTGGCGTCTGCCAGGTGCAGGGTGTCTGGGTGCGCCCCGGGTACCGCGGCCGTGGCTTGGCCGCGCCCGGTATGGCGGCCGTGGTCACCCGGGCCCGCCGGACCATCGCGCCCGTCGTCTCGCTGTACGTCAACGACTACAACCTGCCAGGCCGGGCGACCTACGCGCGGGCCGGCTTCCGCGAAGTCGGCAGCTTCATGTCAGTGCTCTTCTAGCTTGCCGTTTAAGCTTCGGGAATCTCGCGGCGACCGGTCGGCAACCTGCCTGATATGCCCCAGTCTGCGGGGCCGCCGGACGGCCCGGACCGGACTGTCGGCAAGATGGTGGTAACTAGCCGTCGCGCCGCGACGGCACGTTTCCACTGTCCCGGCAAGTTCAGGCGTTGACCTGTTGGGACTATAACCCCAGAAGGTCAACACGCCCCGGCGAGTTAGTCGCGGTTGCGGATCTTCTGGAGCTGCTCGACGATGGGACGGTAGGCCTCGGTGATCGTTGCCAGCTGCTCCGGGGTTAGCCAGTCCAGGTAGTGCCGCCGGACGCTCTCCACGTGCGCTGGGGCGGCCCGCTCGATCGCCTCGAGGCCATCGGGCGTCAGCACGGCGAACATGCCCCGCTTGTCGCCCTCGCAGGCGTCCCGGCGGACCAGCCCGCGTGCCTCCATCCGGGTGACCTGATGCGAAAGCCGGGACCGTGACTGGGCGGTCGCGTCGGCGAGTTCGGTCATCCGCAGTCGTCGCTCGGGAGCCTCGGATAGCTCAACGAGGATCTCGTAGTCATTTACCGACAAGCCCTGCGACTGCAGCTCTCTGTCAAGCTGCCTGGTCAACAACAGGGCGAGCCGGACCTGAGCCCGCCAGGCCCGCTGCTCGGCCGCACCGAGCCAGCGGACACCGCTGCCTGGGATCGCGTCACTCGGCTCCTCCGGCATACGAGCACTGTACCTGGCACGCGGCGAGTTCTCGCAGCGCGACCAACTCCTGTTCCGCGAGCCCGAGTTCGCGGAACAGTGGCAAACATGCCGCCAGGTACCGAAGCGCGTAGCGGTCCAGGCGAAGAGCCCGGTAGCTGACCGCGATCTTGAGCAGGCAAATGGCATACGCGTGCTCGGTTGCGCACGCGTGGAATTCCAGGGCCGCACGGCAGTATGCCTCGACCGCTTCCTCGTGTCGGCCGAGGCTGCCGTGACTATCCCCGATCAGATCGAGGTAGTAACCCTGGTTCGTCTGACTCACGTCCGGTCCACCCCACCGGTGACGATCCCACCCCCTCGATGGGATCAGCTGTCATACCATAACGATGCAATGTCGCGCTTAGTTCTCAGAAGGCACTCGTGAGCACTTCACCTTCCGCGCAAGCCGCGGCGACATACCTGCGTGAGCTACTGCTGCGCCCGGGTCGCGCACGCCGCAAATGGGAACAGTATTCGCAGCGGTCGCGGATGAATCAGGTCAATCAGCTCGCCGTGGCCGAGGTGCTGGCTCAGCATCTGTGGCTGAATCCCCGCAAGCCGGGCGAGTCGGATCTGTTGCCGCGTCAGCTCAAGGACACGGTGTCCCGGGCGCTGTCCGGCAAGCTACTGGCCAGAGGCACACTAGAACTGTTCATGGACGCGTTCGCCCTTCCCGACGCCGAACGAGAGCACCTGTGGCGGCTATGGGAGGGCTCGCCGAATGTCCGGATGCTGGCCGGTCCGGGGCGCTGAGCGTGGCCACGGAGGAACAGGTCACGGCCGCGTCAGGTCCGCCCGGGCATGAGACTCTCTCGTTGCATGATCACGTCGAGATCGACGTCCGGGGGCGGGTCCAGAGCGTGCGGACTATCCAGGTGATCGAGGCGCTGCGCGACGGTCTCGACCGGATCCCCTATGTGTACGACACTTCCGTCATCACGGTCGAGACCCGGCATGGCTGCACCCCGCCGACTGAGGCTGCCTCGACGGTCCCGGACCTCTATGTCACGAGCCTCCCGCTCATCAAGGGCCTGGCCCGTGGTGACACGCTGACTCTGGAATACATCACGCGGTTGCGCTATCAGGGTGAGGTCGCCCCCGATCAGCTCAACTACCGCCGCGCCGTGCGGCGCCGGGTCGAGAACGTTGATCTCCGGGTGCAGTTCGACTCCGACAACATCCCGCCGAACGTCTGGTGGGCCATCTGGGACAGGGTCGGAGGAGAGATCGTCGAGCAGCAGCCCATGAGCCTGGACAGCCAGCACTCAGCGCACCGCTACCTTCGCGTCGTGGAAAAGACCGTCCTCGGCTTCTGCTGGGCCTGGTAGCCGTGACACGATCGGATGGTGCGACTTGACCAGGACCGGGCAACCACCAGCGCGGAGCTTCGCTCATATAACCTGGCGCGGCTGCTGCGCGCTGTGCACGACGGGGACGGCGCGCGTACCAGAGCGGAACTGACCCGGCAGCTCTCGCTGGCCCGCGGTACCGCCACCGTGCTGGTGCGGGAGCTCGCCGCGCAGCAGCTCATCGAGGAGCTGGCCAGCCCGGCGCAGGGCGCGCGAGGCCGCCCGACAGGAGTGCCGTCGGCGCATCCGCGCGGTCCGATGGCCCTCGCCGTGGACCTGCGCGATGACTCGTTCTCCGTCGCCGCCTTCGAGCTGACCGGAACCGGCACCGTGCTGCGGCAGCACCCGAGAACCGGCCAGGATGGTGCCGAGATGCTGGCCGAGGTGGCCGCCTGCGTGGCGGAGTACCGAGCGGAATTCGGCGACCGGGTGGTTGGCGTCGGTGTCGCGGTGCCGTCTCCGGTCAGCGACGGCCGGATGGTCCAGCCCACGCTGCTCGACTGGCGGGGCGTGGACGTGGCGGAGACGATCGCCCAGGATGTCCGGGTTGGGAACGATGCCACGCTCGCCGGGCTGGCCGAGGCTCGCCGCGGCGCGCTGCGCGGGTTCAGCGTGGCGCTGCACCTGCACGTAGCCACCGGTATCGGCGGAGTGCTGCTGGCCGACGGCAGCCCGCTTACCGGCGCGTCGGGCGCCGCCGGGGAGTTCGGGCACATGCCGCTGGCCGGCGGGACCAGGCGCTGCCGCTGCGGCTCGGTCGGATGCTGGGAACTCGAGGCTGGTACCCGCGGACTGCTTCGCCGTGCTGGCCGGCCGGAAAGCGGGGACCGGATGGCGGAGGCGTCCCGGGTCATCGCGAACGCGGTCGCCGACCCGATGTGCGCCGCCGCCCTCACCGACGTGGCCGAGGCGCTGGGCCGCGGCGTCGGCGCGCTGGTCAACGCGCACGATCCCGAGGCGGTCGGGTTGTCCGGCCTCGCCGCGCGCGTGTACCAGGCGGCGCCGCCGGCGGTGTGGTCCGGTTACCAGGCGACGCTGATGCGGTTCCGCCGGGCCGATCCGCCACCGCTGATCCCGTCCCGGCTTGACGACCTTGGGCCGCTCATGGGCGCCGCCGAACTGGTCTTTGACGAGTTCCTCACGCCGCGCGGCATCATGGCCTGGCGTGACCCGGCCAGAAAATCAGGTGACCTTACCACTACCTCCTGGTAAGGTTTCGAGCTTCGCGCTCACCCCCACGTCATTACGGAGGTCACTCATGCCTGCCAACGCCGTCATCGACGATGAGCGGCACTATCTCGCTCAGGCACGCGACTACCTCAACCTCATGCGGGAGAACGTTCTTGGGCTGCGCGCCCTCGGTGGCGACCCGATCTCCGAGGAGTACCTGAAGGCCGAGCTTTACCGCCGCGCGGAAGCGCTCAAGGACATCCCAGACGCCCCGCTATTCTTCGGCCGGCTGTTCTTCGCGGCCCCCGAGGACTTCCATATCGGCCGCCGCCACGTCCACGACGACGAGGGCACACCGGTGGTGCTCGACTGGCGCGCGCCGGTGTCCCGGCCGTTCTACCGGGCCAGCCAGACCGATCCGATGGGCCTGGTGCGCCGCCGCCGGTTCGGCTTCGATGGCGGCGCCCTCACCGCGTTCGAAGATGAGGCCTTCGGCGACACGGCGGAGACCGCGACCGTCTCCCGGTTGCTCATCGAGGAAATCGAGCGCCCGCGTTCGGGGCCGATGCGGGACATCGTCGCCACCATCCAGCCCGAGCAGGATGACATCGTGAGGGCGGACGCGGCGACCACCGTGTGCGTGCAGGGGGCGCCGGGTACCGGGAAGACCGCGGTGGGCCTGCACCGGGTCGCGTACCTGCTGTACGCGCACAAGGAGCAGGTAACCCGCCGCGGCGTCGTGGTCATCGGACCTAACCGGGCGTTTCTGTCCTATATCCGGAATGTCTTGCCGGCGCTGGGGGAGCTCGACGTCTCCCAGGCCACGATCGGCGACCTGGTGGCGAGCACGCCGGTGCGCGGCACTGACTCCGACGAGGTGGCGGTGATCAAGGGCGACGCGCGGATGGCCGAGGTGCTGCGCCGGGCGCTCTGGGCTCAGCTGCGCGAGCCCGAGCACGGGCTGATGGTGATCCGCGGCAGCCACCGGTGGCGGGTGCCGACGTACGAGCTCGGCGAGCTTATCTCGGAACTGTCAAAGCGAGGAGTGCGGTACGCCTCGGGACGCGAGCTCTTCGCGCATCGCATCGCGCACGCGGTGCTGACCCAGATGGAGACCGCGGGGGAGACCACCGACGACAGGACGCATGATGCCGTCCGTCGCGCCGCGCCGGTGCGGGCCTGCGTGGACGAGCTGTGGCCGAAGATGGACCCGAAGCGGCTGGTCTTCTCCGTGCTGTCATCCCCGGACGCGCTGAAGCGATTCGGCGACGGACTGCTCGACCGCGCCGAACGCGAGGCACTCCTCCTGGATCCGGTGCCGCGCAGCCCCGGGTCGGTGAAGTGGACGCGGGCCGATCAGGTACTTCTGGACGAGGCGAAGGACCTGCTCGAGCGGACGCCATCGATGGCCCACGTCGTGGTGGACGAGGCACAGGACCTGTCGCCGATGGAGGTGCGCGCCATCGGCCGGCGTTGCTCCACCGGCGCCGCGACGGTGCTCGGCGACCTGGCGCAGGGCACCACGCCGTGGGCCGCCACCTCCTGGGAAGCCTTGCTGACGCATCTGGGCAAGCCGGGCGCGTCCGTACGCGAACTGGAAACCGGCTACCGCGTCCCCCGCCAGATCCTGGACTTCGCCTCCCGTCTCCTCCCGTCGATCGCCCCAGCCCTCCGCCCCGCCATCTCCCTCCGCGAAGACCCCGCCTCCCTAGAGCTAGTCCCCGTCGCTGCGGCCGCCCCCCGGGTGGCGGAGGCGGCCACGGGTGCGCTGGCGGGGGCCGGGTCAGTTGCGGTGATTTGTGCGGACGCGCAGATTGGGGAGATGGAGGCCGCGTTGCGGGATGGGGGGCTGGAGTTCTCGGTGCTGAACGGCGGCGAGCGGCCCAGCCGGCTGACGCTGGTGCCGGTCACGCTGGCCAAGGGCCTGGAGTACGACCATGTCATTCTCGTCGAGCCCGCCAATATTGCGACGGGTGAGACGTATGGGTTGCGCCGTTTGTACGTCGCACTCACCCGAGCAGTGTCCCGGCTCACAATAATTCACGCCGAACCGCTCCCGGAAGCACTTCGTTTCGTAGAGTAGGTACTTGAACCAGGATGCGATTCGCGGATGTGCGTTGCGTGACCCTCCCGCCCCGGGCATCCTGGTAAGACCGGCACTTTAAGCGTCGGCAAAACTCCGAAGCGTGATTGAAGGCGATACTCATGGGGTCCAGCGATCGGGTCGGCTCTGTCCATACGCAGACTGTCTATCTAGAGAAGCTGGCCGATGAGCTGACTCACCGCGGTCTTGAGGCGTGGCTGATGGCACCGCCGGGCCGGGTACCCAGCTTGTACGTCACCAATCCTGGTGCGCGTGCGCTTGAGGAAAACGTGTACGTCGACTGCGGGCAGGATGGCATTTGGCGGTACTGGTGGTCGTGGGCTGAGCGGATTGGCGTCGCCGACGACCTTGACCAGGCGGCCACCACCATCACCCGGGTACTGGCTAGCCGCCAGACCAACTGAGTTCCCGGCGCTCAGAAGCCAGGGACTCAGTAACCAGGGAACGCTACGGTCGAGCCGCGCCAGCGCGCGGCTCGCAGCGCGGGGTCCAGCATCGCCCGCGCGCCAAACGAGCGCAGGCTCTCGTCGGCGACCGCTACGACACCGAGGTAGCCGCTGACGACGCCGTCCTCCACGTACCAGGCGAGCTTGGCCGCCGAGGACGCGTCATCCACTGTGAACGGCATCTGGTAGGCGGACTCGGCAGCAACTGGCGTCGCGCCCAACCCGGAGATCATCGACTGCAGAGTGTCTCGCGCCAGCAGGTGAGCGTGCCAGTCGCTGCTGGCCTCCGCCTGGGCGGAACCGCTTAGGTACGCTCCCGCGACGCCGTAACCGTAGATGGCGGCGTTCTCGGCCGCGAGTGCGGCCTGCAGCGCCGTGACCGCACTGGTCATGACAGGCCCTTTAGCGCCGACGCGTGCACGCTCTCGCAGGTCGCGATGCTCGCGAGCAACTGGGCGTGCCCGGGGCTGACCGCCGCCAGCCGGCTGAGCTGGCCGTCAGCGGCCGCCGATTCGGCGGACCGCAGCGCGCTCACCGCCGCTGCCTGGCTTCCGGCCGGGGCCTGTCGGCTTGGTGAGGCGGACGGGGAGGGGGACGGTTTGTATCCGGCCGGGTAGCTGATGGTGGCCTGGAGCCGGGACAGGTGCTCGCGGTGCTCGGCGAGCAGCGGGCTGAGTTCGGCGGACAATCCGGAATAAGAGGCCATGGTCGCGTTGTATAGATCAATCAGGCTTTGTTCAGTCGTAATCGCGTCCTGAAGCGTCCGGACCTCACGCGACACCGGGGGTGTCTTCCCCTCTGCGACCTCCAGTGGCTCGCAGCCGGAGACGGCCATTGCGGCCAGGATCGCCGGCAACGCCGCGGATGCCGTGAGTATCTGACGTCGCGCAAGCATAGGCAACTAAGGATGCCACGCCTGGATGAGTGCCTTGATTCACCGGCTACTCCGCACGCGGTGCTTCCTGCGGATAGGCTGGACCAGGGAGGATAGCCCTGTCGGCGGAAGGCATGACAGCGGCGTGAGGAGGTCACGATGCGCGGAACAGCCGCGAAGGGTGGGCCAGGGACAGGCGGGGTTGCGTCTGGCAAGGCTGACGCGCAGCGCCTCACCAGCCTGCTCGACCCGGTGGTTGCGGCCATTGGGATGGAGCTTGAGTCAGTCCGGGTGACCCGGGCTGGCCGCAGGCTGCTGGTGCGCATCGTGGTCGACAGCGACCATGGGGTGTCACTGGACGACGCGACTGAAGTCAGCCGCGCCGTGTCGGCCGAACTGGATGCGACGGACGCCATGGGTGACGTTCCGTATACGCTTGAGGTGTCCTCGCCTGGGGTGGACCGGCCACTGGCTGAGCCGAAACACTGGCGACGGGCGGTGGGTCGGCTGGTAACGGTCCCGCTGACCGGCACCGGCGAACCCAGCGGAGGAAGGCTTACCGGCCGGGTGGAAGCGGCCGACGGGGACGGGGTGACTCTGGAAGTGGACGGGCAGCGGCGTAGTTTTCGCTACGACGAGCTCGGCGCGGGCTCCATCCAGGTGGAGTTCGGTCGGCTGGTGGATTCTTAAGACATAGGGCCGGCGGCTATGGATATTGACCTGAGCGTGCTGCGCAGCCTGGAGAGCGAGAAAGACATCTCGCTCGACACGGCGGTCAAGGCGATTGAAGACGCGCTGCTAGTGGCGTACCACAAAACGGATGGGGCATCCCCGACGGCGCGGGTCGAGATCGACCGCACCAGCGGGCATGTGACCGTCTGGGCGCGTGAGGAAGGCGACCTTGCGACAGCACGAGAATATGACGATACGCCAGCGGGTTTCGGACGTATCGCGGCGACGACTGCCCGGCAGGTGATCCTGCAGCGGCTGCGGGACGTCGAGGACGAGGTGACGTTCGGCGAGTACGCCGGGCGTGAAGGCGACATCGTGGCTGGCGTGATCCAGCAGGGCAAGGACCCGCGGACGGTGCTCGTCGACCTCGGCAAGATCGAAGCGGCGCTGCCATCAGCCGAGCAGGTGCCTGGCGAGCATTACCTCCACGGCGAGCGGATTCGCTGCTACGTGTGGAAGGTACGTAAGGGGCACCGCGGACCCTCGGTCACGCTGTCCCGTACGCACCCCGACCTGGTACGCAAGCTGTTCGCCCTCGAGGTACCGGAGATCGCCAGCGGCGACGTGGACATCGTGGCGATCGCGCGTGAGGCCGGACACCGGAGCAAGATCGCGGTGCGGTCCAACAAGGCCGGCGTGAACGGCAAGGGCGCGTGCATCGGACCGATGGGCAGCCGGGTCCGTAACGTGATGGCCGAGTTGCGCGGGGAGAAGATCGACATCGTCGATTACTCCGACGACCCGGCGAACTTCGTCGCGAACGCGTTGTCACCGGCCCGCGTCACCAACGTCGAAGTAGTTGACCTGGGGGCGCGCGAGGCCCGGGTAACCGTGCCCGATTACCAGCTGTCCCTGGCGATCGGCAAGGAAGGGCAGAATGCACGGCTGGCCGCCAGGCTGACTGGGTGGCGGATTGACATCCGTTCCGACGCCCAGCCGCCCGAGCCAGCCGAGCCCGAACCAGGGCCTGCCGAGCCTGCCGAGTAAGAATCGGCGCGCCCGGCATTTTCCGCAGACGTTCGCGGCAGGTAGACTGGATGCTGGAATGACCGCCCGATCCCAGCAGCCGCCCGTTCGTACGTGCATTGGCTGCCGAGAACGTGGCGACAAGTCCAGCCTGCTTCGCCTGGTAGTGGTCGGAAACGAAATCGTGCCCGACCCCCGAGCGCTGCTATCTGGCCGAGGTGCGTACCTGCACCCAGGCCTAGCGTGCTTCGAATTGGCTCAGCGGCGTCGCGCGTTTCCGCGTGCGCTTCGCGCACCGGCCCCGCTCGGCATCGCGACGTTGAGTGCCTACTTGTCGGATCCCGATCGGTAGGGGCCTGTTCGGGCAGAAGGCGCCTCGGGCATAACATGACTGACGGCGGAACGGGACACATGAGGAAGAACCTGTACGGAAAGCAGGTCGAGAAGCTGATGAGCGCTCGATGAGCACACGGCAATGAGCAGCGTGAGCTGACGCCGCCCCGGAACGCCATGCTCCGGGTCGGCTGATGATCCGGTAGATGGTCCGGGACGACCGGACCGAGCAGAGGAGCATAGTGGCGAAGGTCCGGGTTTACGAACTCGCGAAGGAGTTCGGAGTCGAGAGCAAGGTCGTGATGACCAAGCTTCAGGAGATGGGCGAGTTCGTACGTTCGGCGTCCTCGACAGTCGAGGCACCAGTTGTTCGGCGGCTCAAGGAGGCGCTCGCGGCGGAATCGCCGAAGGGCGCGAGTAACGGAGCGGGTTCGCGGTCTAGCGGGTCCGCTAACGGTGGATCGGGTGGCAGCGGTTCGGGTGGCAGCGGTTCGGGTGGCGCGCTGCGCCGGCCCGTCCTCAGCCGCCACGTAGCGCAGTGCCAAGCGCATCGGCACCCGCGGCGTCGGCCGCGCAAGCAGCGTCACCAGTGGCGTCGGCACCGGAGTCAAGGTCGGTGCCCAAGCCGGGTCCGCGGCCGGTACCGCAACCGCCGCGGCCGGTTCCCGGTCCTGGTGGCAGCGGTACTTTCAGTTCTCCGGGACCCCAGACCGCCCCGTCGGCCCCAGAGCCCGAGGCAGCGCCGTCAGCCCCTGCGGCTGCGGCTTCATCGGCCCCGGTGGCTTCAGCGGCTCCCGAAGCGCCCGAAGCTCCGTCGGCTCCCCGTCCCGGGGCGGCGCGCCCCGGCGGTCAGCGTTCCGGCCAGGGCCAGGGACAGGGACAGGGGCAAGGACAGGGCCAGGGACAGCAAGGCCAGCAGAGCCAGGGCCAGCAAGGCGGCCAGGGCCAGGGCCAGCAGCGTCCGGGCCCCCGCCCCAGCGGTCCGCGTCCTGGCGGAACCGGTCAGCGGGGTTCATCCCGCCCGGCGGGCCCGCGTCCAGGCAACAACCCGTTCAGCTCGACCGCGACCGGCATGGGCGCGGCCCCGGCGGTCCCGGCGGTCCCGGCCGGTCCCGGCGCTCCGCGTCCGGCGGCGCCCGGCGGCCAGCGCCAGTCTGGCGGTCCGCGTCCTGGGCAGCCAGGAGCGTCCGGCCCAGGTGCCGCCCGTCCGGGTGGCCGTGGTCCCGGCCGCACCGGAGCACCCGGCGCGCCCGCGAGTGACGGTGGCCCCCGTCCCGGTGGCCCGCGCCCCGGCGGTCCGCGCCCGAGCCCGATGAACATGCCGTCCAAGCCAGCCCCCGCCGGGCGCCCGCAGGGCGGTCCAGGCGGCCGGTCGCAGGGCGGCCCTGGCGGTCGGCCGCAAGGCACCGGCGGTCCGCGTCCCGGCGGTGGCGGCGGTCGGCCGCAAGGCACCGGCGGTCCGCGTCCCGGCGGCGGTGGCGGCGGCAACGGTCCTCGCCCGGGCGGTGGCGGTCCGGGTGCTGGAGCCCCGACCAGGCCAGGTGGCCGCGGTCGTGGCGGCGGTACGGCCGGCGCGTTCGGCCGTCCTGGCGGCAGGCCGTCTAGGGGCCGCAAGTCCAAGAAGCAGCGGCGTCAAGAGTTCGACAACATGCAGGCACCGGCGGTCGGCGGTGTGGCGGTTCCGCGCGGCAACGGCCAGACCATCCGGCTCAGCCGCGGCGCCTCGCTGTCGGACTTCGCGGACAAGATCGGCGCGAACCCGGCCGGCCTGGTGCAGTGGCTGTTCCAGCTCGGTGAGATGGTCACGGCCACTCAGTCGGTCAACGACGAGACCCTCCAGCTCCTCGGTGCCGAGCTGAACTACCACGTTCAGGTCGTCTCGCCGGAGGAAGAGGACCGCGAACTCCTGGAGTCCTTCGACCTCGAGTTTGGCGAGGACGAGGGATCCGAAGAGGACCTGCAGGCTCGCCCGCCGGTCGTCACGGTCATGGGTCACGTCGACCACGGCAAGACCAAGCTGCTGGATGCCATCCGGCGGACCAACGTGGTCGCGCGGGAAGCTGGCGGTATCACCCAGCACATCGGTGCCTACCAGGTCCAGACCGAGGTCGACAGCGACGAACGCAAGATCACGTTCATCGACACACCGGGTCACGAGGCGTTCACCGCCATGCGAGCCCGTGGTGCCGAGACAACGGACCTCGTCGTTTTGGTCGTAGCTGCTGACGATGGCGTGAAGCCGCAGACCACTGAGGCGCTCAACCACGCGCAGGCGGCGGGTGTGCCGATCGTGGTCGCGGTGAACAAGATCGACAAGGAGGGCGCCGACCCGTCGAGGGTCCGGGCTCAGCTCACCGAGTACGGCCTGGTGGCCGAGGAGTTCGGTGGCCAGACCCAGTTCGTGGACGTGTCCGCGACCAAGGGCATAGGGATCGACAAGCTCCTCGAGGCGATCGTGCTGACCGCCGACGCGGAGCTGGACCTGCGGGCCAACCCCGACCAGCCGGCTCAGGGCGTCGCGATCGAGGCCCAGCTCGACAAGGGCCGTGGCCCGGTGGCGACCGTGCTGGTACAGCGCGGCACGCTGCACGTCGGTGACTCGATCGTGGCTGGCGACGCGTACGGCCGCGTGCGGGCGATGATGGACGAGAACGGCGCCACGGTCGGCGAGGCTCCGCCATCGCGTCCGGTGCAGGTACTCGGCTTGACCGCGGTACCGGACGCTGGCGACAACCTCCTCGTCGTCTCCGACGACAGGCTCGCCCGCCAGATCGCCGAACGCCGTGAGGCCAGGGAACGGACCGCTCAGTTCGCCCAGCGCCGCCGCCGCGTGACGCTGGAGGACCTGGAGTCCGCGCTGAAGGCCGGCGAGCGCGAAGAGCTGCGCTTGATCATCAAGGGTGACGTGTCCGGTTCCGTCGAGGCACTTGAGGACGCACTGCTCAAGATCGACGTGGGCGAGGAGGTCGAGCTGCGGGTCATCGGCCGCGGCGTCGGCGCGATCACCCAGGACGACATCAACCTGGCGATCGCCTCGGACGCGGTGGTCATCGGCTTCAACGTCCGGCCTGCTGGCCGGGCAGGCGAGCTGGCGCAGCGCGAGGGCGTCGATATCCGCTACTACTCGATCATCTACCAAGCGATCGAAGAGGTCGAAGCGGCGCTCAAGGGCATGCTCAAGCCCGAGTTCGAGGAGGTCCAGCTCGGTACGGCGGAGGTCCGCGAGGTCTTCCGGGTGCCGAAGGTGGGCAACGTCGCCGGGCTCGATCGTCCGGTCCGGCACGATCAACCGCAACAGCAAGGCGCGGCTGGTCCGGGACGGCGTGGTCATCTCCGAGAACCTGACCGTCGAGTCGCTGCGCCGGTTCAAGGACGACGTGACCGAGGTCCGCGAAGGCTTCGAGTGCGGTATCGGGCTCAGCTACAACGACGTCAAGGTCGAGGATGTCATCGAGACCTACGAGATGCGGGAGAAGCCGCGTACGTAGCGAGCCCGTGTTTGTAGGGGTACTGACGCTGGACGTGCTGCTGGACGACGTGCGCTCGCTTAAGCAAAAGCGGGCCGTCGTCCGGCCGCTCGTCGCGGCGTTGCGCACCAAATTTCCCGGTGTTTCCATCGCGGAAACCGGGTACTTGGACTTGCACCGCCGGGCCGAGATCGGTGTCGCTGTGGTCTCGTCGACCGCTTCGCACGCCATCGAGGTTCTTTCCGACTGCGAGCGCCTCGTGGCGGCGCGGCCGGAGATCGAGCTGCTGTCGGCTAGGCAGCGGCTGTTCAACGATGAGGAGTGAACCGTCATGGTCGACGCATCCCGTGCGGGAAGACTCGCCGACCGTATCGCCGTGCTGGTCGCGGAGATGCTTGAGCGGCGGATCAAGGACCCGCGGCTCGGGTTCGTTACGGTGACCGAGGCGAAGCTGACCAACGACCTGCGCGAGGCCACGGTCTTCTACACGGTGTACGGGTCGGACGAGGAACGAGAGGAGACGGCTCGTGCGCTCCGGTCGGCGACCGGTGTCATCCGCACCGAAGTCGGCCGCCAACTCGGCTTGCGCCACACCCCGTCGCTGGATTTCGTGCCGGATGCGCTTCCCGGCAACGCGGCGCGTATCGACGACTTGGTCGAGCAGGCGAAGCTCGCGGATGAGGAAGTCCGCCGGGCCCGGGAGGGTGCGCAGCCCGCTGGTGACCCGGATCCGTACCGCGTGAAGCCCGACGATGACGAGTCCTAGCGGCATCGTTATCGTCGACAAACCGGGGGGTATGACCTCGCACGATGTGGTCGCCCGTATCCGGCGGCTGGCCGGCACCCGCCGTGTCGGCCACGCCGGGACGCTTGACCCGATGGCGACCGGAGTTCTGGTCGTCGGAGTGGAGAAGGCTACCCGGTTGCTTGGTCATCTGGCGCTGACGGTGAAGGAGTACCAGGCGACGATCCGGCTGGGCGAGTCGACGTCGACCGACGACGCCGAGGGCTCGGTGGTGTCTGTCGCCTCGGCCGCTGGTGTCACACCGGCCGAGCTGGCCTCGGGCATCGCCGCGCTGACTGGCGAGATCCAGCAGGTTCCGCCCGGTGTTTCGGCCATCAAGGTGAACGGCGAGCGAGCGTACAAGCTCACCCGCTCCGGCGCCGCACCGACGCTGAAGGCGCGGCCAGTGACGGTGTACTCGTTCACTGTCACCTCTACTTCCCCCGCCGGGGAAGTCCTGGACGTGGACGCGGTGATCCGCTGCTCGTCGGGGACCTACATCCGCGCGCTCGCACGCGACCTCGGTGCGGCGCTCGGTACCGGCGGCCATCTGACCGCCCTGCGCCGCACGCAGGTGGGTCCGTACGGGATTTCCTCGGCCCACACCCTGCCGGAGCTCTCGGAACACTGGTCGCTAACGCCGCTAGACACCGCCGCCGCGGCGGCCTTCCCCCGTCGCGACCTCACCGAGGACGAAGCCCGTCGGCTAGCCCACGGCCAGCGTCTCCCCGCCGTTCCGCGGTCAGCGCCGGAGCCAGCGTCAGCGCCGGAGCCAGCGTCAGCGCCGGAGCCAGCGTCAGCGCCGGAGCCAGCGTCAGCGCCGGAGCCAGCGTCAGCGCCGGAGCCAGCGTCAGCGTCAGCGTCCGCGCCGGACGAGCGAACCCCAATAGCGGCGTTCGCCCCAGACGGCACACTGGTCGCTCTGCTGGAGGAACACGCGGACTACGCCCGCCCGCTAGCGGTCTTCGCCTAGCAGTCAGTCCCGTTGCTGCCCGGCTCAAGGAACACCAGCCCCCTGAGCCCCAGCGACCCCAATCCCGTCCGCTCGCCACCCCACCGATGGCCCATCGCTGGCGCTCTGGGCCCACCGGTGGGCCATCGCTGGGGTGCGCTGCAGGCAACGGGCCCGGCGAAAGCGGGCCATCGAGGGCAGGCCGATAGGCTGGTGTGCGTCGCGAGAGAAGGGGCAACGGATCGTGCAGCGCTGGTACGGGCTGGAAGAGGTGCCCGCCGATTGGGGCAAGTCGGTCGTCACGATCGGCGAGTTCGACGGCGTCCACCTGGGGCACCAGCGCATCATCGCCCGGGCCGCGGAGACCGGGCGCGAGCGGGATCTTCCCGTCGTTGTGGTCACGTTCGACCCGCATCCTGATGAGGTCATCCGCCCAGGTACCCACCCGCCGATGCTGACCAGTTCGCGGCGGCGTGCCGAGTTGCTTGGCAACATGGGCGCGGACGCGGTGTTCGTGGTGCCGTTCACCCTCGAGTTTTCCCGGCTCGGTCCCGACGAGTTCGTCCGGATCGTGCTGGCGGAGCGACTGCACGCGGCGGCCGTGGTGGTGGGGGAGAACTTCCGTTTTGGCCACAAGGCGGCAGGTGACGTGTCACTGCTGGCCGGTCTGGGCGAGAAGTACGAGTTCGCGGCCGAGGGAGTACCGCTCTTCGTTCGTGACGACGGGGTTGTTTCCAGCTCGGCCGTCCGCCACCGGCTGGACACCGGGGACGTTGCCGGCGCGGCAGACATGCTCGGGCGACCGCATCGGGTGGACGGGATCGTGGTCCGTGGGCATCAGCGCGGGCGGGCGCTTGGGTTCCCGACGGCGAACCTGCAGACGCTACCGCACACGGCGATCCCGGCGGATGGCGTGTACGCGGGGTGGCTGCTGACGCTCGACGGAGACGGGAACGAATCAGAACGCTGGCCCGCCGCGATCTCGGTCGGGACGAACCCGACATTCACCGATGTCGCGGAACGGACGGTCGAGGCCTACGCACTGGACCGGGATGACCTGGATCTGTACGGCGTGCATGCGGCCATCGAGTTCACCGACCGGCTGCGGGGGAACGTCCGTTTTGACTCCATCGAGGCGCTGATCGAGCAGATAGCCGAGGACGTCGATGAGGCGCGTCGGCTACTCGAGAACTGAAGCAAATGGCAACGTGTTGCCATGGATTGCCCCAGTTGACACGCACTTTTCGGACATATCTACTAGTGTCCGCCAAAGGCTGATCGTGCGCGCTAAGGTTCCCGCATGGATCTGGAATCCCGGATGGCGACCGTCGAGACCGACCTCTCGGCGGTTCGCGAGCAAGAACTGCCATCGCTCCGGGCCGAGATGGAGCGGAAGTGTCACGACCTGCGCGTCGAGACCCACGGCTGGGCCGAGGTCGCGATTAAGGCGGGAAACAAGGTTGACCGTGCCTCGGAGGTGGTCAACCTGATCTACACGGAAGTTCGCGAGACCAGGGAAGAAGTCGGAGCGATCCACGGCGAAGTAGCCGAGGTCCGCACCGAGCTGACCGAGTTCCGCATCGAGGTTCGCGGTGAGATCGCGGAGGTTCGCGGTGAGATGGGTGCGCTGCGCACCGAGCTCCGCGGCGAGATGGCCGAGGTCCGCGGTCAGATGGGTGCGCTGCGCACCGAGCTCCGCGGTGAGATGGCCGAGGTTCGCGGTGAGATGGGTGCGCTGCGTACTGAGCTGCGCGGCGAGATGACCGAACTGCGTACCGAGGTTCACGGCGAGATCACCGGCGTCCGCGGGGAGATCGCTGAGGTTCGCGTGGGGCAGGATGCTCAGCGCGAGACGCTCGCCAGCATCGAGAAGGAGCTCGGCGAGCAGGGGGACACCCTGCAGAAAATCCTCGCGAAACTGTCCTAACCGGACGTGGCTGGCCCGGAATTTACCGGGCCAGCCACGTCAACCCCGGGTCCTTTTGCTGGGTAGTGGGGCCCTGCCCAGGCTCTTGTGCGGGTAACGCCGCACCAGCCAGCAACGGTTGGTTGCCGGGGCGATGGCCAGAGGTTACCTTCCGGGCATATCGGACGGGGTGCGCGGGCCGGAAGGTAGACTCGGCTGGAAATCGAACCGCCGCCACCGGGCCGAACCCCCGGACAGCCCGAGCCCCCGTCCGCCCGAGTCCCGGCGGACCGAACCCCCGGCGGACCGAACCCTAGGGCGATTGAGCCCCCGCAGCCCGCAGCCCGCAGCCCGCAGCCCTAGCCGCCCCCCTAGGCGCGGAACCTGAACTGGGACTTAACGGTTACCGTCCGGAGTGCGTCTCGGATCGTGGTACCGTGGAACGCTGCCGGTATAAGGCCGGTCGAGGCGGGCTGCACCCTCATGCGGCTGCCTCGCGGGGACCGAATTCTCGCGTCATCCCGTTAGCGCAGGTATCTCACGACATAACCCACGAGGAGCCACGTGCCGCTCGACACCGAGACCAAGAAAACGATCGCCGCGGACTACGCGACCAGTGAGGGTGACACCGGTTCGCCGGAGGTCCAGGTCGCGCTGCTAACCCGCCGGATCAACGATCTGACCGAGCACCTGAAGGTGCACAAGCACGACCACCACAGCCGCCGCGGGCTGCTGCTGCTGGTCGGACGCCGCCGTCGTTTGCTCAAGTACGTGGCGAAGCAGGACATTACCCGCTACCGTGCGCTCATCGAGCGTCTCGGCCTGCGCAGGTAGTTCCCGATAGCGCGCGCCGTCACGGGGGCGGCGCGCCACCGGGAACGTCTAGCATCGTCAGACTGTTAACATAACTGAAAAAGAAGTGACTATACACATCCCGTAGCCCCCGGCCCCGAGCGCCAGGGCCGGTCCTCGGTAGTGGTCCCCGGGCAAACAAACCCCGAGGACTTCGATCGAAGACCGGCCTGCCGCCCCGACCACAGGCGCCATGAACCAAGGCGCCACGCACCGGACGGGGCGAGCCGACAGCCAGGCGGCGGGTGGTGCGGGATCTACCGCAAGGAGGTCTCACCCGTGAAGGGTGTGCACAGCGCCGAAGCCGTTATCGATAACGGCGATTTCGGCATCCGCAGAATCCGGTTCGAAACCGGACGTCTTGCCCGGCAGGCCGCCGGTTCCGCCGTGGTGTTCCTCGATGACGAGACCGTCATCCTGTCCGCGACCACCGCGTCCAAGCATCCCAAGGAAAACTTGGACTTCTTCCCGCTCACCGTCGACGTGGAGGAGCGGATGTACGCGGCGGGCCGGATTCCCGGCTCGTTCTTCCGCCGCGAGGGCCGTCCGTCCGAGGACGCCATCCTCACCTGCCGGCTGATCGACCGGCCGCTGCGCCCGAGCTTCGTCAAGGGCCTGCGCAACGAGGTCCAGATCGTGGAGACGATTCTGGCCCTTGACCCCAAGGACCCGTATGACGTGGTGGCGATCAACGCCGCGTCGATGTCCACCCAGATCGCCGGCCTGCCGTTCTCAGGCCCGATCGGCGGCGTTCGCGTCGCGCTGATCAAGGACCAGTGGGTCGCGTTCCCGACCCACGAGCAGCTCGAGGAGGCCACCTTCGACATGGTGGTCGCGGGCCGGGTCGTGGCGGAGACCGGCGACGTCGCGATCATGATGGTCGAGGCGGAGTCCACCAGCCACACGCTCAAGCTGCTCGCTGAGACCGAGACCGCGATCCCGCCGACCGAGGACACGGTTGCGGAGGGGCTCGAGGCGGCCAAGCCGTTCATCCAGGCGCTCTGCGAGGCGCAGAGCATGCTGGCGCAGGACGCGCTCGCCGCGGGTATCGCTACCCCGGCCGGTGAGTTCCCGGTCTTCGCCGACTACGAGCAGGACGTGTTCGAGGCGGTCGAGCAGGAAGTCTCCACCGAGCTGGCCAAGGCGCTGACGATCGCCGGCAAGCACGACCGGGACACCGAGACCGACCGGGTCAAGGCGGTCGCGCACGAGAAGCTGGACGAGCGTTTCGAGGGGCGCGAGAAGGAGATCAGCGCCGCCTTCCGCTCGGTCACCAAAAAGCTGGTCCGGCAGCGCATCATCAACGACGGCCTGCGCATCGACGGGCGTGGCCTCACCGACATCCGGCCGCTGTCGGCCGAGGTCGGCGTCCTTCCCCGGGTGCACGGCAGCGCGCTGTTCGAGCGCGGCGAGACGCAGATCCTCGGTGTCACCACGCTGAACATGCTCCGCATGGAGCAGATGATCGACACGCTCAACCCGGAGCGCACCAAGCGCTACATGCACAACTACAACATGCCGCCGTACTCCACCGGCGAGACCGGCCGCGTGGGGAGCCCCAAGCGGCGCGAGATCGGCCACGGCGCGCTCGCTGAGCGGGCGCTGCTCCCGGTGCTGCCGACGCGCGAGGAGTTCCCGTACGCGATCCGTCAGGTCTCCGAGGCGATCAGTTCCAACGGGTCAACCTCCATGGGCTCCGTCTGCGCGAGCACGATGAGCCTGATGAACGCCGGTGTCCCGCTGAAGGACATGGTGTCCGGCATCGCGATGGGCCTGATCAGCGAGAGCGGCCAGTACGTGACGCTGACCGACATCCTCGGTGCCGAGGACGCGTTCGGTGACATGGACTTCAAGGTGGCCGGTACCGAGCAGGTCATCACCGCCCTGCAGCTCGACACCAAGCTCGACGGCATCCCGGCGTCCGTGCTCGCGAGCGCGCTGAAGCAGGCGCGCGCCGCGCGGATGACCATCCTCGACGTCATGAAGGGCGCGATCACCGCCCCCGGCGAGATGTCGGTGTATGCGCCGCGGATCATCACGATCAAGGTCCCGACCGACAAGATCGGCGAGGTCATCGGCCCGAAGGGCAAGATGATCAACTCGATCCAGGAGGAAACCGGCGCCGAGATCACGATCGAGGACGACGGCACGATCTACATCGGCGCCACCGACGGCCCGTCCGCCGAGGCCGCGCGGAACTCGATCAACGCGATCGCCAACCCGCACGTCCCCGAGGTCGGCGAGCGGTTCCTCGGCACGGTGGTCAAGACGACCGCGTTCGGTGCGTTCGTCAGCCTGCTGCCCGGTAAGGATGGCTTGCTGCACGTCACCCAGATCCGCAAGCTGCACGGTGGCAAGCGGATCGAGAACGTCGAGGATGTCATCCACATCGGTGACAAGATCCAGGTCGAGATCCGCGAGGTCGACGACCGCGGCAAGCTGTCGCTGGTGCCGGTTGAGGTCATCGAGCGCGAGGCCGCGGGCGAGGACCTAGGCGGCGGCGAGGCACCGAGAGAGAACCGCGACCGCGATGGCGGCGACCGTAAGCGGGTGCGGCGCCGTACTCGTGGGAACGATTCACAGCAGAACGACGCGTCGTGACTCACCCGGCCGACGCTGACTTCGTACGCCGCTCGGTCCTCCCCGGAGGACTGCGCGTCGTCACCGAGTATCTCCCCGCGGTGCGTTCGGTCGCGCTGGGCATCTGGGTAGGCGTCGGCTCCCGCGACGAGGACACCTCGCACGCGGGGGCGACGCACTACCTTGAGCACCTGCTGTTCAAGGGGACCGCGAAGCGCACGGCGCTGGAGATCTCCTCGGTGATGGACGCGGTCGGCGGCGAGATGAACGCGTTCACCGCCAAGGAGTACACCTGCTACTACGCGCGGGTGCTCGACGAAGACCTGCCGCTGGCGATCGACGTGCTGTCCGACATGGTGACCGGCTCGCTGATCACCGAGCGCGACGTGGACGGCGAGCGCGGTGTGGTGCTCGAAGAGATCGCGATGAACGAGGACGACCCGTCCGACTCGGTACACGAGGCGTTCACCACGCAGCTCTTCGGCGACACCCCGCTGGGCCGGCCGATCCTGGGCACCGTGGACTCGATCAACGCCATCACGCGCGATCAGATCTACGAGCACTACGTGGACCGGTACACGCCCCCGCACCTGGTGGTGGCCGCGGCCGGGAACCTGGATCACGACACGGTGGTCAGGCAGGTCGAGCAGGCGTTCGCCGCTGGCGCGAAGGACGGTCCGCTGGCAGGGATGAACCCCACCGCGCGTCCCGCGCGACCGCGGGTGCGCCCGGAGTCGATTTTGCCAGGCGAAGCCGGCCTCTGGGACGGGTATGGCCCGGCGGCCGGCACCGGCGTCAAGCTGGTGTCCCGGCCGATCGAGCAGGCCAACCTGGTGCTCGGCTGTGAGGGCCTGTCCCGCACCGACGACCGCAGGTTCGCCCTTGGCGTGCTGAACGCGGCGCTCGGTGGCGGCATGTCGTCGCGCCTCTTCCAGGAGATCAGGGAGAAGCGGGGGCTGGCCTATTCGGTCTACAGCTTCTCTGGGCAGAATGCGGATACCGGCATGTGGGGTATCTACGCGGGCTGCCTGCCGTCGAAGGCCGACGACGTGCTGAAGATCAGCGCCGAGGAGATCGCGAAGATCATCGACGGCGGGCTGTCGGACGCCGAACTGGCCCGTGGCAAGGGCCAGCTCCGCGGTTCGATCGTGCTGGGTTTGGAAGACCCGTCCTCCCGGATGAGCCGGCTCGGTAAGTCCGAGCTGGTCTACCCGAGCCTGGAGCCGGTCGACGAGGTACTCGGCAGGATCGACGCGGTCACGCACGACGACATCCGTGGGGTGGCCGCCGATATCCTCAGCCGCCCCAAGGCGTTGGCGGTGGTCGGCCCGTTCGACTCCGACGCCCCGTTCACCCCGTTCGCTTCCTGAGCTGGCCAGTCACGAAGGCGGTCGATGACTCATCGACCGCCTTCTATGGCGGTCGATGAGTCATCGACGTCCCTCAATCGCCGGTAGGCTCCGGTTACATGATTGAGGTTGGGGTTATCGGGGCCCGCGGCAGGATGGGGCAGACGGTTGCCGCGGCGGTGGCCGAGGCATCGGATATGGTGGTCGCCGCCTTGGTGGACCAGGGAGACTCGTTCGATCCGCTGGCCGACTGCGATGTGGTGATCGACTTCACCCACCCCGGCGTCGTACTGGACAACCTGCGCTGGTGCGCCGACCACGGGCTGAACACGGTGGTCGGTACCTCCGGATTCGACGACCAGCGGATCGCCGAGGTCCGCGGGTTCATCGGCAAGGACCAGCGTGTCCTCATCGCGCCGAACTTCTCCATCGGCGCCATCCTGATGATGAACTTCGCGGCGCAGGCGGCGCGCTTCTTCGAGTCCGCCGAGGTCATCGAGCTGCACCACGCAGCCAAGGCCGACGCTCCGTCCGGCACCGCACTGCGTACCGCGGCCATGATCTCCGACGCCCGCAAGGACGCGGGCCTAGGCGCCCCGCCTGACGCCACCCGGCAGGAACGCCCCGGTGCCAGGGGCACGACCGTGGACGATGTCCACGTGCATTCGGTGCGGCTCGCGGGCCTGGTCGCGCATCAGGAAGTACTGTTCGGCGGTCACGGCGAAACACTGACAATTCGCCACGATTCGCTGGATCGTGCCTCGTTCATGCCGGGGGTGCTGCTCGCGGTCCGCAAGATCGCTTCGCTGGATCCCGGTGTTACCGTGGGCCTGGAATCCCTTCTCGGACTGGATTAACCATGTGCCGCTCCATCAAGACCCTCCGCCCGCCGTACTCAGAAGACGTCACCGACGAGGACATCAGGGCCGCCGCCCTGCAGTACGTCCGGAAAATCAGCGGTTTCCGTGCCCCGGCCGCGCATAACGCCGAAGCGTTCAATAGCGCGGTCGACGAGATCGCCGAGGCCACCAGGCACCTGCTGGGCGACCTCCGCGTGGGAACGGGCGCTCGCGGGTAAATATCCAGGTCATGAGGACGCTCCTCAATGTGATCTGGCTGATCCTGTGCGGCTGGTGGATGGCACTCATCTACGCGGTCGCCGGGATCATCTGCTTTGTCCTGATCATCACGATTCCGTTTGGTATAGCGGCATTTCGCATCGCGGACTACGTGCTGTGGCCGTTCGGGCGCACGATCGTGGCACGCCGCGACGCCGGACTGGCTTCGCTGATCGGCAACGTCATCTGGATCGCGGGAGTTCGGGCTCTGGCTGGCACTTGGCCACCTGACCGCCGGCATCACGCTCTGCCTGACGATCATCGGGATACCGCTCGGCCTGGCCAACTTCAAATTGATCCCGATCTCGCTGGTCCCGCTGGGCACCCGCATCGTGCCCGCCGATCGGCGCGAACCGACCCCAGCGATGGGCCATCGATAGCGCCATAGCCCCGGTGATGGGCCATCGCTGGCGGCTGCTCACCTTACTGATTCTCGACGTCGTTCTTGAACCTGCCGGCCCAGTGCTTCCCGTCCAGGAAGGTCAGCATCCGGATGTGCCGGATCTCCAGGACCAGCAACGCCAGCGCGGTCCCGACCACGGCGATCAGCAGCCGGCCCTGACCGGCGGCCGCCGCTATCCCGGTGGCCGCGAAGATGGCGCCGGCGGTGGTGATCCCGGTCACCACCTCCTGCTTGCCAAACGCCTGCCGGAAGACCAGGCCGCCGCCGATGAAGCCGACGCCGGTGATGGCACCGGCCAACGCGTTAGGCGCGCCGTGCAGCGAGAGGATGCCGATCAGCCCGGCCCCGATGCCGATGAGCGCAAATACCCGGTCGCCGGCCGCGGCGCCGCGCAGATCGCGCTCGAAACCGAGCAGATAGGTCAGCGCCACCGCGACGACTAGATGCCCCGCATCGACTTCGCTCATCGGATCACCTCCCCGGCCACGACTCCAGATAGCTCATGCCGCTTCCATTCTCCCGTGCGCGGACCGCGGCCTGCACCCGGTTGGCCATGTGCGCGGGCAGGTACTCGCTAAGCGAGTCGACGGGGACAAACCGCCAGTCGTCCAATTCCGACTCCTGTAGCACGATCGGCGGATCAGCGGGCAGCGCGCCGCCGTCGAACAGGAACGCCACTAGCGGACGCGGCCGTTCTCCCTCCGGGGCGAGCCATTCCACGGCCAGCAGTGGCCCCAGCGCGACCTCGAGCCCGATCTCCTCGTGGACCTCGCGCGCACAGCCGGCTTGCGGCGATTCGCCATCCTCAAGGACGCCGCCCGGCAGCCCCCACCACGGCCGGTAGTTCGGCTTGACGATGAGCATCTCGCCGGTTGGCGAGAAGAACAGCGCCGCCGCCGTCCCGTACATGGTGGCCAGCGACGCGTACCACTCCGCGGGTTCCAGTAGCCCGGTCATGCGAGCGCCAGCTTGAACCCGGCATGGGTGTAGCTGAACCCGAGCCGCTCGTAGAACCGGTGCGTGTCCGTGCGGGAGATGTCCGAGGTGAGCTGCACCATCGAGGCGCCTGACGACCGCGCGAACTCGATAGCCCACTCCATCAGCGCGGTTCCCGCACCAGAGCCCCGTGCGCTAGACGCCACCCTGACCGACTCGATCAGCGCCCTGGTGGCACCGCGCCTGGACAGGCCAGGGATCAGGGTGAGTTGCATGGTCCCGACGAGTTCGTCATCTCGTTCGGCCACGATGAGATGCTGCATGGGATCGACGGTGATGCGGTCGAAAGCAGCGTGGTACGACGACAGATCTGACAGGTCCTCGCGGGTGGCGCCGAGCGGGTCGTCGGCCAGCATGGCCACGATGCCGGGGACATCGGCCGCCGTGGCCTTGCGGAATGTAAGGTCACTCACGATCATGGAGCCTACGCGGTACGCTTCCAAACATGGAAAAAGAGAGCCGCGTCGAGGTCATCATCACGACCGACGCTAGCGGCGCGCCGCACAAGACCGGCGAAGAGAAACTGTACGTCATGTTCGACGCCGGAGACCCCGACGGCGACAAGCTGTACTTCACCGAGTCGGAGTGGGAAGCCTTCGTGCTCGGGGTCAAGGACGGCGAGTTCGACCTCGATGACGACGGCAACCTGCCGCCACTTCCGCCCGGATAACAGCCCAGCGCACCCCAGCGATGGGCCATCGATAGCGCCATAGCCCCAGCGGTGGGCCATCCATGGGCTCGGGCTGGGGGTTGCGGCTCAGTGGCGGGTTGCGGCTCGGGCTCGGGTAGCGGCTCAGCAGCGGATAACAGCCAGCCGGCGGCCATCGCGGCGCCTACGCCGATTAGGGCGATGCCGGCGATGATCCGGCCCTTGTCGCCGACGACGGTGCCGAGTCTCGCGCCGAGTTCCAGCCCGGCCAGTGACATGGCGACGCTCACGACGCCGAACACGATCACGGCGACCACGACCGGTACGTCAACCGTGCCCAGCGCGAAGCCGACCGCGAGGTTGTCCAGGCTGAGCGCCGCGCCGGTGACCAGCAGCCGCCAGCCAGCCCACCGGTTAGGATCGGCGGCTGAGTCCCCGCGGGAGAAAAGCTGGTACACGCCCACCGCGACCAGCAGGCCCGCGCCGGTCCAGCGGGCCGCGCTGCCCAGACCCGACGCCATGCCTCGGCCGAGCAGCAGCCCGACAACTGGCATCGCGGTCTCGAAGAGGCCGAACACGGCGGCCACCCGCACCCGCACCGCGCGTCCCGCGCCGCTGACCCCGATACCGATCGCCCCGGCGAAGTTGTTGATGCCTAGCGCAACGGCCACCACCAAGAGGGTCACCACCGGCCCAAGGTATACCGTGTCGGTCATGGAGACCTCAGTGACGCAGGTAACGGTGCCGGACGGCCATTTCGACCTGCATGTCTGGACGCCAGACGCGGGCCACGGCCCCGGGATCCTGCTGATCCAGGAAATCTATGGCGTCGGTGACTACATCCGCGCGGTGGGGGCCGACCTGGCCGCTCGCGGATATGTGGTGGGTGCGCCGGATATGTACTGGCGGATCCGGCCGGGCTTCGTCGCCGCGCACGACGAACAGGGGCTGAACGAGGCGATGAGCGTCTCGTCCCAGTTCGACATGAAGCACGGTCTTGAGGACGCGGCCGCCGCGCATCAGGTGCTGAGCGACCTGCCGCAAACCCGTGGCGGCATGGGACTAGTCGGCTTCTGCTTTGGCGGGAGCGTGGCCTACCTGCTCGCGCCGCGGACCGAACCGGATGCGGTCGTCTCGTTCTACGGTTCCGACGTGCCGAACAACCTTGAGGTGCTCGAGCAGATCACCTGCCCGATCCTGTTCGTCTTCGGCGGCAGTGACCCGTTCATCGCGCGCCTGGATGTCGCCCGCGTGGAACAGGCCGTCGCGGGGCATCCAGGCGCGGAGATCCTGGTCGAGGAGAAGGCCGGGCACGCCTTCCATAACCGGATGAACCCGACGTTCTCCCAGCCCGAGCCCGCCGCGCGGGCCTGGGCCGCGACGGAGGAGTTCCTCGAGGACCATCTACCGGTCGACTGAGCTACCACAGTGCTGAGCTACCACAGTGCTGAGCTACCACAGGGCGGGCTTCATCGCCCCCTCGTGGCGCAGCAGCCAGTCCTTTCGCTCGAGCCCGCCGCCGTACCCGGTGAGACTGCCGTCGGCGCCGATGACCCGGTGGCACGGGACGATGACCGAGATCGGGTTCCGCCCGTTGGCCAGCCCAACGGCGCGGGACGCGACCGGCCGCTTGCCGAGTGCCGCCGCGATGTCGCCGTAACTGACCGTCTCGCCGAATGGTATCCGGGTGAGCTGTTCCCACACGGCGAGCTGGAACGGCGTACCCGACGGGGCGAGCGGCATGCTGAACGAGGTGCGATCGCCGCCGAAATACTCGGTCAGCTGCGTCGCCACCTCGGTGAGCGCCGCCGCCGACCGGGTCCAGCCGGGGGCCGGCGGTTTAGCCCCGCCGCCCAGCATGTACAGGCCGGTCAGCGACTGCCCGTCGGTGGTCAGAAGCAGGTCCCCGATGGGTGAATCCACGATGTCGTACAGCACCGGGGCGGATAGGTCCGTTGCGGTGAAATTCATGCCTTCCCTCCGTTGTGTTCGATACTGGCCCATAGCTGGTGCAGTGCGTAGGACCGCCATGGCCGCCACGTCTCCGCCAGCGCCGCCGCGGTCCGCGGGGTGTGGTCGGTGCCCAGCGACCTGAGCGCGTCCCTGACCCCGACGTCGGACGGCAGGAACACGTCCGGGTCGCCGAGCCCGCGCATCGCGATGTAGCCCACGGTCCACGGTCCGATGCCCGGCAGCTCCTGGAGCTGTCCGCTGACCGAGGCCCGGTCGGCCCCGGCGTCGAGCTTGATGTCGCCGGACGCCAGTGCCGCCGCTAGCCCGGTCAGTGCCGTCGCGCGGGCCCGCGGCATCGGCAGCTGCGCCGGATCCACGGCGGCCAGCGTGTCCGCATCCGGGAACAGATGTGTCAGCGGACCATCGGGCTGAGGTAGCGGCTTGCCGTAAGAGGCGACGAGCCGCGTGCCGAGCCGCCGGGCCGCCGCGACGGAGACCTGCTGGCCGAGCACCGCGCGGATCGCGAGCTCGTTCCCGTCGACATGGCCGGGTACCCGGCGACCAGGGCACTTCACCACCAGCGGCCCGAGCAGCGACGACTGGGATAGGTATCCGGAGATCGCCTCGGGGTCGGCGTCCAGGTCAAGCAGCCGACGGCACCGTTGCACCGCCGAGGCGAGATCACGCATGTCCTCGAGAGTCAGCGAGGCCTCGACGTACGCGGCGGGCGGATCCGGGATGGTCAGCCGGATTATCCCCGCGCCGTTATGGAGCTGAATAGTGCGCGCATACGTACGGTCGGTCACTGATTCAACGCCCGGGATCGCGCGTACGGCGAGGAAACGGAACACCCGGTCAAGATCGATCGGCTGCCGGTAGGCCAGCCGCAGCCGTACCGCCGCGGTCCCCTCGGGATGCTGACCGCGGCGTCCGGCCTTCGTCCGCATTTCCGTGGGTGACATGTCGAATATCTCGCGAAACGTCGCGTTGAACTGGCGGATGCTCGCGAACCCGGCGGCGAACGCTACCTCGCCGAGCGGCACGTCGGTGGTTTCGGTGAGCACGCGCGCCGTCTGGGCCCGCTGGGCACGGGCGAGCGCGAGGGGTCCGGCGCCGAGTTCGGTGACCAGGAGGCGGCGCAACTGGCGTTCTGAGTATCCGAGGCGGTCGGCCAGCCCGGTGACGCCCGCCGAGTCGACGAAACCATCGGCGATCAGCCGCATGGCACGTCCGGTGGCGTCCGCGCGGACATTCCACTCCGGGGAGCCGGGTGCCGTGTCCGGACGGCACCGCTTGCAGGCGCGGAAACCAGCTTGCTGCGCCGCCGCCGCCGACCGGAAGAACCTGCTGTTCGCGCGTTTCGGCGTGATCGCCGGGCAGCTCGGCCGGCAGTAGATGCCGGTCGAGGTGACCGCGACGAAGAACACGCCGTCGAAGCGGGCGTCCTTGCTGGCCGCCGCCTGGTAGCGCTGCTCGTCCTCCATCACATGACCTAGCATGCCAGCCTCAGCCGGCTGTTACTGGCGGGAATCGGACATGACCATGCCGGTAGGTTTCGTCCGTGGATAGACGGCAGCTGGCGACCGCGGGCGTGATCGGCGCGGTGGCGGGAGCGACGCTCACCGGGCACCGGGGATGGCGGGCTGGCCTCGCGGCCCCGGTCGGCTGGCTCGCTGGACGAACTGACCGGCCCGGACTTTGACCCGGCGTCCGTGCATCCGCTGGTCCGTGAGTTCTACGAGCACACCGCGCGGTTCAGCCTCGACATCGTGCCGGAATGGCGCGCCTGGGTCCGCCCTGGTGGCGGGCTCATCCTGGAAAGCCGGTCACCCGGCGACAGGGGTTCCCTCAGCCCATGGATGGCCCAGCGCTGGGTCTATAGCGCCAGCGATGGCCCATCGCGGGGGTCGCGGGCCGGGCCGGGCCGAGCCGGGCTGGGCTGGGCTGGGCTGGGGCACGGCTTACAGCCGCCAGAAGTCGTAGCGGTCGCGGCCGGGGCGGAAGGCGGCGGCTTCCACGATGTCTACCGCGACTTTGAAGCGGTCGCCGACGCGGCCGGGGACGTGCGCGTCGCTGCCGAACGAGCAGGCCTGGCCGCCCTCCTCGCGCCACCATTTCACCAGCTCGACTGAGGCCAGCGGCGTTTTCGTGTTGATCTCGAGCACCCGCCCGGAACCGGCCAGTGCCCGGAACACGGCGCGGTACTCCTCCTGGAAGTCCGCTTCCCGGTACGCGCCCGGCCCCGATGGCCAGTAACGTCGCGGGAAATCCACGTGAGCGAGCACCTCGAACAGGTCGCTGCCCTCAATAAGCCGCACGACCTCGGCGAAGTACAGCCGCATCGCGTCCCCGGTGGACATCCGGGAGAACAGCTCCCGGTCCGCCGACACCAGCGCGCCGTCGCAAGGCACCGCGTGCAGCGAGCCGAGCACGCGGTCGAAGCTGTGGCCGGACATCACCGCGGCGGCGCTGGCCGCGAACAGGTGCGGCTCACCGGCTTCCACTCCGGACAGGATCCGCAGGTCCGGGAACCGCCGACGGCATTCGTCCACCGACTCCATGTAGCCAGGGACGTCAAGCGGCCGGATCTTTTTCCACCAGCGCTGGTCGTGGCCCAGCCCGGTGATCGCGTCGCCGGGCAGGCCGGTAGTGAACTCCATGTGCTCGGTGAACGCCACCGACGGGACGCCTACGGCGAGGGCCTGCTCGCAGCTGCGCGACATCGAGGCCTCGGGGGTGGTGTCGTAGGACCACTCGGAATGCACATGGTTGTCCGCGGGTAGCACCGGACAATCGTCTCATACCGCAGGTCAGCCGCCGTTACCAGTGCTCCTCGCGAGAGGGTGCCGAGGTGATCACGTACACGGCGCCATCGTCCTGCGGAGGCGGCGGCATCTTCGGCAGCGGGGTGCCGGGCAGCTCTTCCTGGGCCGCGCCGACGGTGGGCGTGCCCGCCGCCGGTAGCGCCTTGGCGTCCATTTTCAGCGTCTTGGCGAGCTTGGCCCAGCGTTCTTCCCACTCGGCCACGTCTCCGTCGCAGGACTGTACGTAGGCGACGGTCACCGGGAGCGTGGGGAGCCGCAGCCCGCCCGCCGCGGAGGCGAGTGTCCGCATGGTGTAGTGCGAGACCTCGGCCATTTCCGGGTAGTCGAGGCCCGCCTTGGAGCGCATCGCCCGCAGGTCGCGCGCGAAGGCCTCGAGGTTGTCCACCTCGATCGCCGCGATGGCGCCGCTCGGCGGTCGCTCGGGCACCGCGCTGTCCCGCTGCTTGATGACGACGCCGCCGGCCCGGTCCCGCTCGGGGGAGCCGCTGTCTGACTGCACCGGGCTGGGCTCGCCGAGCAATCCGTATTGCATCGGCCGCCGCTGCGGCCCTTCGGCGTCCGGCTGGAATCGCTGGCCACCAGTCACCGGCCCGGTGTAGTAGCGGCCTTGTGGCCCCCGCGGCGGCGGGCCGGCTGCTTGCGGCCCATATCCGCCGCCAGGCATCCGCGTGCCGCCTGGGGCCGGTCCGCCCCCTGGCATCCGCGCGCCGCCCATCGGGCCCGACCCCATCGGGCCAGCACCCGTCGGACCTGGGCCCGTCGGACCGGGGCCCATTGGCCCAGGGTCAGGATCGGGGTAACCCATTCCTGGCCTCGCGCCCATCCGCGGGCCGCCAGGAGCCGGGCCGCCTGGGGCCGGTCCGGCGCCGGGGCGCGGGCTCGCACCCGGATCGCTGGGTGGCCGTCCGTCGGGACGCGGCTGACCGTAGCCGGGTGCCGGTCCGGCGCCGTACGCCGCGTTCCCGCCAGAGCCAGAGCCAGGGCCGGTGCCGCGGCCGCCGGGGCCAGGTCCTGGCCTGGCGTTCGCTTGCGGTCCGGGCCGGTATCCCGCCCGGGGATCGGCGCTGGGGCCAGGTCCCGCGCCATTTCCGCGGCCAGGGCCGCCCGCCGGTCCCGCGCCGTTGCCCGGTCGCGGGTTGCCTGGCGCAGCGGCGGGTCCAGGGCCTGCTGGCCCCGGGCCCTGGTTCGGGGCCGCGTATCCGCGCGGATCGCCGTAGCTACGGGCCTGCCCGGCGCCAGGACGGCCGTAGCTGGGGTTTCCGCCATAGCCTGGCCCAGGCTGAGGGCTGGGCCCAGGAGGGGCGGTGCCGCCGTACGAGCGCGGGCCGGGGGGAGGAGCGGTCGGGCCGGGGGATGGGGCAGCGCCGTTTTGGCCGGGAAATCTCCCGGGACGGCGGGGTGGCATGTCCGTTGGCCGACGGTTGAACTGGCCGTAGTCCCCGGGGCTGCCCGGCTCAGGGCGGCGCGGCGGCACGCGATCGTCGGTGGGGCGTGGCCGTCCCGCGGTGGAGCGGTAACCGGTACCCTGCGTTACGTAATCATCGTCGTCAGCGACAGCGGCTCCCGGCGGATAGCCGTCGTATCCCGGGCCGTCCCCCGCGTCGCGACGGGGCCCATTGTCCCGACGTTTCACCCGGTACCTCCTGGACACAGACCTGCGCAGGCAAACGCCCGCATACGAGTTTAGGCCGGCTTGGGTACCCCACCGGGCCCGGTCCGATAATTGTCACTATTAGATACGTTTTGTAACTATTGGCCGGCCCTGGCATCTGGTGTGCCGATGAGTCGCGAGATACTCTGGAATTGGACGCGAGCTTATCGCCCGCGTCCGGGCCCGGGCGGCGCTTCCAGATGCGCCGTCGGCGCGATTTGCCTGCGGAGCGGCCATGATGTCATGGATCGTCTGGCTGATCGTGGCAGCTGTGCTCGGCGTGTTCGAGCTGATGACCACGACGCTTGCGCTTGGCATCATCGCGGTCGCGGCCGTGGTGGGTGCCGTCGTCGGCGCGTTTCACCTGGATCTGCCGATTCAGCTCGCCGCGTTCGTCGCCGCGTCGGCCGCGGGTCTCGCCTTCGTCCGTCCCATCGCTATGCGTCACATCAAGCAGCCTCCGTTGCTGCGTACCGGTACCGCGGCGCTGGTCGGCCGGTCCGCGATCGTCGTCGAGGAGGTAACCGAGTACAGCGGGCGGATCAAGGTCGGCGGCGAGGAGTGGTCCTCCCGCGCATACGACGAGACGCTGGTGATTCCCGTGGGCCGCAAGGTGGACATCATGCAGATCGAGGGCGCGACCGCCCTCGTGTATCCCCGGGAGTAATCATGTGGCTCGCGGAAATCCTCATCGCCGCCGTGGTGGCCCTGCTCGTGATCATCACGGTCTACAAGTCGATGCGAATCGTCCCCCAGGCACGAGCGCGTAACATCGAACGCCTCGGCCGCTACCGCAAGACCCTCGAACCGGGGATGAACTTCATCATCCCGTTCGTCGACCGGGTCAAGCCGCTCATCGACCTGCGGGAGCAGGTGGTCTCGTTCAAGGGCCAGCCGGTGATCACCGAGGACAACCTGGTGGTGCTGATCGACACCGTGCTGTTCTTCCAGGTCACCGATCCGCGGGCGGCGGATTACGAGATCGTCGACTACATCCAGGCGATCGAGCAGCTCACCGCGACCATGCTGCGCAGCGTGATCGGCTCGATGGACCTGGAGCAGACGCTGACCTCCCGGGAGGGGATCAACACCATGCTGCGCGGCGTGCTCGACGACGCCTCTGGCAAGTGGGGCATCCGGGTCACCCGGGTGGAGATCAAGGCCATCGAGCCGCCGAAGTCCGTGATCGACGCGATGGAGAAGCAGATGCGGGCCGAGCGGGAGAAGCGGGCCGCGATCCTGAATGCGGAGGGCATCCGGCAGTCGCAGATCCTGACCGCCGAGGGGGACAAGCAGTCCGCGATCCTGCGCGCCGAAGGCGACAAGCAGTCCGCCATCCTGCGGTCCGAGGGCCAGGCTGAGGCGATCGAGAAGGTCTTCCAGTCGGTACACGAGAATGACCCGGACCCGAAGCTGCTGGCCTACCAGTACCTCCAGATGCTGCCACAGCTCGCGCAGGGATCGGGCAACACGTTCTGGGTCATACCGAGTGAGGTGACCTCGGCACTCAAGGCCGTGACCAGCGCCTTCACTGGCCCCGCCGAGGGTGACGGCGACAGCAAGCCAGACACCGCGCTGCGCTCGGTCCTGGACAAGGTAATCCCGCCACCCGCCGAACCAAACGGCACCAGCGCCACGCCGCAACCCTGACCGTCGCGGCGAGAGAGTTTGGGGTTTGGGACCTTATAGCGTCGCAAACCCCGAACTCTCTCCGGTCGAGCTCAGCTCAACGCGGTGACCAAGATGATGATTAGCAGCAGCACGCCGACGGCGATCAGCAGCAGCCTGGCCTGCTTAGGGATGGTGCCGAGCGCGCTGGCGGCCGGCGCCACGGTGCGACCGTTGACGCTGGAAACGGGGGCTACCCGCTCAGGTGCCGTTGCAGGCCCGGTCGCAACCACGCGCTGATCATCTGCCGGACGGAAGCTTGACCCGGCCGGTTCGCCGCCGGAGGTCATCGACACAGGCCCGAGTGCGGGCGAATCCGTGCCGAAGCCCGACGGGACGCTGGCCAGTTCCGAAGGCGTCGGCCCGGTCGGAGCGGGCACGTCGGGGACGGCCGAGGTCGCCCGGGCGAGCACGGCCATGATGAACGCCGGATCGTGGTCGTCCGGCGGCGTCGCCGAAGCGCCTGCCGCTGCACCCGCCGCCGCTGCGGCTGATCCGCCGACTGGCCGTACCGGCAGATTGACGCCGGAACCTTCATCAAGGTCGGGCAGCGGCGCCGCGCTAACGCCCGACAGCGTCCGCCAGCGGTCCTCCCACTCGGTCACCTCGCCGCCGCACCCGCGTACGTACGCGGACAAGACCGGCAGGTCCGGCAGTGAGGGCCCGGCCTCCGCCGCCTGAATCAGGTCGATCGGATAGTGCGCACGGGCAGCCAGCTCCACAGGCAGGAGCCCGGCCCGGTCGCGGAGCGCTCGCAGCTCGGCGAGAAAACGCGCTGGGCTATCAACTGAGTTGTCCCGGGGCTGCACCCAAGCACCCCTCCCGTTGGTTTCGCTTCCTGTCCTCGGTGCCGTCGCTACACCCCCCCTCACCAGGGATTCGTCCGCAGATTACCTCTTTTGGGCGCCCTTGTCGGGGACTTCCGGGCTATGTGTCGCGAATTTAAAAAACGTACCGCTAGTCCGATAGTAAACAGGACACCGAACACGAGTTGCACGCGCCCCGTCTGTCCCAGTGTTCGTATCAGCGCGGGCCCCAGGGCGCCGCCGCGAACCGCGCGGACCGGCGGCGCGGTGAGTGGCAGCGCGAGCAAGGTCAGCGTGGTCAGCGGACGTACGGCGGCGATCGCGACCGCCGCGACGAACGGGAGGAGCAGGCAACCCACGTAGCTGGTGCGGCTGCGGGCGTCGCCGAGTATGACGGCGAGCGTCCGCTTGCCCGCGACCTCATCGGACCGGATATCGCGCAGGTTGTTGATCATTAGCAGCGCGCAGGAGAGTAGCCCAGCGGGCACCGCCGCCACCAGGCCGAGCCACGACAACCGGGACATCTCGACAAACGCCGTCCCGGCGACGGCCCCGATGCCGAAGAACACGAACACCGAGAGCTCGCCTAGCCCGCGGTACCCGTAGGGTCGGCTGCCGCCGGTGTAGAACCAGGCCGCCGCGAGCGCCGCCACGCCGAACAGCAGCACCCACCACGAGGTCACCGCCGCGAGGACGAGCCCCGCGATCCCGGCCGCGAGGAAGCACCCGAACGCGGCGGCCAGCACCTGACGGGGCGGCGCGAGCCCCGAGGCGGTCAGCCGTACCGGCCCGACCCGCTGCTCGTCGGAGCCGCGAACCCCGTCGCTGTAGTCGTTCGCGAAGTTCACGCCGATCTGCAGCGCGAGCGCGACGAACAGCGCGACCACCGCTCGCCACCAGGAGAAATCGTGGTACCCGGTCGCTACACCCGACCCGATGAGCACAGGAACAACGGCGGCCGGCAGCGTCCGCGGACGCGTGCCGGCCAGCCACTCACGCCTGCTCGCCACCGTAGGCTCCGATCGCCGTTACGTATCGCAAAACGATGAGTGGTTTCCCCATATCAAGTTCCCCTCGGGCCCCGTCGGGTTCGAGGCCGGCGGCGGCGAGGAACTCCCGGTAGCCGCTGTCGGCCTCGAGGACCCAGGTGCTGAGCGTGCGGAATTCGTCCTGGGCGAGCGTGTCGGCCACCGCGTGCAGCAGCCGGCTGGCGTGGCCCCCGGTGGCACGATTCTCGGATGCATGGCCTGGCAGCACGCGCAGCTCGTGCAACTGCCCGTCCGTCGCCGGCCATCGGTCCTCGTCCCCAGCGGGCCCCGCCGAAGCAAACCCCACCGCCATCAGCCCCGCCACGCCCCCCGGGCCGCCGCCCCCGCTCCCCGTCGTCCCCGCCGTCTCGGTCGATGTGACATCGACCGGCGTAGAGCCCGGTCGATGTGACATCGACGGCGGGGGGTCGGCCTTGGTGACGGCGACGAAGACGCGGTGCTTGCTGCTGGGCGGGCTGGTGATCGCCTCGCGCCAGCGAGTCTCCCACTCCGCTAGGGCCTGCGCCGAAGTGAGCTGGTCCAGCACGTCGTCAGGCACCAGCCCGGATAGGCCATCCCGCCAGGACTCGACCTGGATGCGGGCCAAGCCGGGGGCGTCGGACGCCCGGGCGGCCCGTACGAACGCGGCGCCGTCCTCGGACGGCGCGGCCTCCGAGCTCAACGGGCGAGCTGGCTGATGTCGCGGGCCGCCCCCGTCGCGGCTGATGTCGCGGTCGCCGCGTACAACTGGAGCGCCGCGCTGACCGGGCGCTGCCGGTCGGCTGGCCGGTAACTGCCGAGCGCGGCGAGCAGTTCGTCGCGGCGCGCGGCCAGTTCGGCGTCCGGGACATCGAGCCGCAGTTCGCGGCGCGGGATGTCGATGACGATCCGGTCTCCGTCCTTGACCAAGGCGATCGCCCCGCCGCCCGCCGCCTCGGGTGCGACGTGGCAGATGGACAGGCCCGAGGTGCCACCGGAGAACCGGCCGTCGGTGATCAGCGCGCAGGACCGGCCAAGGCCCTTCCCCTTGAGGAAGCTGGTCGGGTACAGCATCTCCTGCATGCCGGGCCCGCCCTTGGGACCCTCGTACCTGATGATCACCACATCGCCCTCGGTGACCGCACCGCCGAGGATGCCGTCGACCGCCGCCTCCTGGGACTCGAAGACCACCGCGGGACCCTCGAAGGTGAACAGCTCCTCCGGCACGCCCGCCGTCTTCACGATGGCGCCATCCGGTGCCAGGTTGCCGTTCAGCACGGCCAGGCCGCCGTCCTTGGTGTAGGCGTGCGGCACGTCACGGATGCAGCCGGCTTCCGCGTCGGTGTCCAGCGACTCCCACTGGGCGCCCTGGGAGAACCCCTGCGTGGTCCGGACCCCGCCCGGGGCCGCGTGGTACAGCGCCACGGCCTCCTCGGTCGTTTCGCCGGAGCGCAGGTCCCACGCGGCCAGCGGCTGGCCGTGCACGGTGTGCACCGTCCGGTTGAGCAGCCTCCCACGGTCGAGCTCGCCCAGGATGGTGTAGATGCCGCCCGCGCGGTGCACGTCCTCGACGTGATAGACGGCGCTGTTCGGCGCGACCTTGCACAGGCACGGGACCCGGCGGGAGACCTCGTCGATCTCCTTCAGCCCGAAGTTCACGCCAGCCTCGTGCGCGGCGGCCAGCAGGTGCAAGATCGTGTTGGTCGAGCCGCCCATGGCCACGTCCAGCGCCATCGCGTTCTCGAACGCGTCACGAGTCGCGATGTTGCGAGGGAGGACGGAATCGTCGTTTTGGTCATAGTGCTTTTTGGTGATCTCGACGACGAGACGGCCCGCATTCTCGAACAGGTCCTTGCGGGCGGTGTGGGTGGCCAGCGTGGTGCCGTTGCCCGGGAGCGCCAGGCCGATCGCCTCGGTCAGGCAGTTCATCGAGTTCGCGGTGAACATGCCGGAGCAGGAACCGCAGGTCGGGCAGGCCGCCTCTTCCATCTGGAGCAGCTCATCGTCGCTGACCTTCGGGTCCGCCGAGCCGATCATCGGGTCGATCAGGTCGAGCTTGCGGGTACCTGTCACCGGCTTGCCGGCTTCCATCGGGCCGCCGGAGACGAAGACGGTCGGGATGTTGAGCCGCATGGCCGCGATCAGCATGCCGGGCGTGATCTTGTCGCAGTTCGAGATGCAGATCATCGCGTCCGCGCAGTGTGCGTTGACCATGTACTCAACCGAGTCCGCGATCAGCTCCCGGCTGGGGAGCGAGTAGAGCATGCCGCCGTGGCCCATCGCGATGCCATCGTCGACCGCGATCGTGTTGAATTCCCGCGGTATCGCGCCCGCCTGCTTGATGGCTGCGGCCACCACTTGGGCCACCTCACGCAGGTGCACGTGACCGGGGACGAACTCGGTGAAGCTATTCGCCACCGCGATAATGGGCTTGCCGAGATCCTCTCGGGCTACACCGCTGGCGCGCATGAGGGCTCGAGCGCCCGCCATGTTCCTGCCGTGAGTGACCGTCCTGGATCTCAAAGCTGGCATGATGAAACTCCCTAAGTAGCTGAGGGAATTCCCAGCCTACCGGCGGTCCGGCTCTACAGCGGCAGGACCGTCATGGCCGCCCGGTGGATCTTCTCGATCTCCGCCTCCGACAGCCGCTCCTTGCTCATCTTCCCGCGTTTCCGCAGGTACTTGCGCAGGCGTGGCCCGCTGAACACGTCCACGTCACGGATCGTGGCGATGTCCCACGGGATCTTCGGCCCGTAGACGGCCATCGTCGGGCGTACCGTGATCTCCATGCGCAGGTTGCCCGACAGCAGGGTGGAAGCGCGTTCGGCCTCCCATTTGGCGTGCTCCAGCCGGTCTTTCTTGGATTCCGGGCCGTGCCACAGCTGACGCGCGTTCCTGGTCCGGATGGGCAGCCTGCGATCCCACTTCTCGGAGTCGATCGCGTAGACCCCGGTCGGGCCGACCACCAGGTGGTCGATGAACTCCTTACTGCCAGGGATCGGGCGGCTGTGCAGCGACCGGTAACCGGACCGCTCCATCCGGGCGAGATGGCGCTGGGTCTGCCGCTGCGCGTGGGTGACCTTCACCCCGGGCGGGACGCTTGCCATCGTCCGGGACCGGTAGATCGTGTCGGCCACCGCGACGATCACCGCGATTGTGAGCCCGAGCCGCCAGGTGAAGATGACCGAGAACACCGCCCCGGCGATCACGGTGAGCAGGATCCGGCGCCGCCAGATCCGCATCCGTGAGTCGCCTGCGAAGTCCCGTAGCCGTTCCCGGCGCGGCGGGGCATCGTTGCCCGGTTCCGCGTCGCCCGGCGTCGCCTCGCTGACCGCATCCGGGCCGGGCTGGCTCGCCTCGTCGGCCTGGGTTTCCGCCGCCGGGGCCGCGCCGGCCGTCTCGGCCGCCTGTCCCGCCTGGCCTGCGCCAACTGCCTGCTCGGGCTGGTCCGTCCTCGGGGCGGCGGCGTCCGGCGATTCCGGAGCCTGGCCGTCCGCGGGCGCACGGGGACCGAGCAGGGCGTCGATGCCCAGCTCCCCGGGGTCGTCCGGTACGGATCCTGCGTCGTATTGGTTCACAGTCGCGGGTGTATCAGAGGAGACAGCTGTCACGCTGGCACCTGGCACGAACCCATCGAGCATCGTCCGGCTCACACCGTTGACCGGGCTTGCGCCGTGGTCGCGCTCCGTGCCGTTTTTTTCACCATCTACCATCGGTGCCACAGTTACCCGCACACCATTGTGCTCGTGTGCCACTGATGGTGCTGATGACCTGGGTCTTTTTAGCTTTGGCCAAGCCATCTGGTCCACCACCTCAGCGTAACCGATCATGTGTGAAACGCCTAACAGCGCTCCGTGTTCATTGTCCCCCGGCTGAGGACGTTTTATAGCGGACATCTGACGTAAATACCTCACCTTTCGGGAAGATATCCGGCGGCCGCGCGATTGCAGAGTGTAAACGTTTCTTCGGGACGGGTGCGGCGACTGGTCTTTAGTCGTACGTGAACCGCAGGTTGTTGCCCCTCGTGACCGGTGGCTACGCGTTACTCGCGCCGTGTCCCGCTGGTTTGGCGGCCCAGCGATGGCCCACCGCTGGCGTTCTAGCCCCAGTGATGGGCCATCGCTGGGTGCGGCTGGTGGAGCCGGACCTGTTGAAAACGGGCATCACAGGCTACTATCCAGTAACGTGGGGAATTCTAAAGAGCTGCATGAGTTCACGCTGGTGGAACTGGTCACCCTGATCAGGATGCGCGAAGTTTCGCCAGTCGAGGTGACCGAGCATTATCTGCGTCGGGCCGAGGAACGTAATGAGCAAATAGGTGCCTTCTTTACTATTGCCGCTGACCGGGCGCTGGATCAGGCCCGCGCCGCGGAGAAGGAACTCAGCGCGGGCGAGCCGGCGCCGGGTGACCGGCCGCTGCTCGGAGTGCCGGTCCCGGTGAAGGACCTGAACCTCGTCGAGGGCCTGCCCGCCACCATGGGCTCGAAGGTGCTCCAGGATTTCATCGCCCCCATAGATGACTACGTCGTGCAGGCCCTCCGCCGGGCGGGCGCGGTGATCATGGGCAAGACCGCGACGCCGGAATTCGGGTTGCCGTGCTACACCGAGACCGCCTTCGCCCCGCCCGCCAGGACCCCATGGGACCTATCCCGCAGCGCCGGCGGGTCGAGCGGGGGAGCGGCCGCCGCGGTGGCGGCCGGGCTGGCGCCCGTCGCCCAGGGCAGCGACGGCGGCGGCTCGATCCGGATCCCGTCGAGCGTCTGCGGCCTCTTCGGCATCAAGCCGACCCGCGGCCGGATATCCCGGGGCCCGGTCATGCCCGACCTGGCCGGGCTCAGCATCGACGGTCCTATCGCCCGCACGGTGGCGGACGCGGCGATGCTGCTCGACGTCATGGCCGGGAACCAGCCAGGCGACATTTACACGCTGCCCAAGCCGGCCCGCCCGTTCAGCGAAGACGCGCACCACAACCCGCCCCGGCTGCGGATCGCCCGCACGCTCGCCAACCCGATCGAAGGCGCGGAGGTGCACCCGGATTGTGTCGCCGCCTATGAGGACGCGAGCGCGCTGCTGGATAGCCTTGGCCATGAGGTGATCGACATCCCGTCGCCATTCGACTTCGCGACGGTCCCGCACTTCGAGACTCTCTGGTACACGATGGCCGCGCTGGTCCCGGTAGCCCCCGATCAGGAAGACCAGCTCCAGCCGCTCACCCGCTACTTGCGGGAGCGCGGGAACAAGCTCACCGCGATCCAGTTGTTCGGTGCCCAGGCCGCGCTTCAGTCGGCCATGCGGACGTCGCTCGCCGCCATTAGCGGCTACGACGCGGTGCTCACCCCGACCCTCGCCCAGCCGCCGGCTCCGGTTGGCTGGTTCGAAGAGGTGGACCCGGAGACCAACTTCGAGCGGCAGAAGGCGTTCACCCCGTACACGGCGGTCTGCAACGTCTCTGGGCAGCCCGCCGTGAACGTGCCGCTGTACTGGAACGCGGAGGACCTTCCCATCGGGATCATGCTCGCCGGGCAGCCAGGCGATGAGAGCACGCTGATCCGGCTCTCCGCCCAGCTAGAGCAGGCTAGGCCGTGGCAGGACCGGCATCCGGCGTTCTGGCGTTAAATGCATGAAAGCGCATGTTAACGTACCTAATGTGACGAAACCGACGGCCATTCTCTTCGACGCCGGCGGCGTCATTCTTTTCCCGGATCCCGCGTGGGTGCTGCCGTTGCTGAACGAAGCCGGCTTCTCGCCCAGCCACGACGACCTCGTCCGCGCGCACTACTACGCGATGCGGGCGACCGAGCGAGACGATGACCGGCACTGGTGGAGCGGGTATCTCCGGCAGTACATCATCTCCTGCGGCGTCCCCGAGGACGACGCCCTGGACCTGGCGAAGCACATGGCGAACACCGTCCAGGGCTTCGCCTGGACGTACGTGAACCCGGTCGCCCGCCCGACCCTCGCCACCCTCATCGAGCGGGGCACGCCAGTCGGCATCGTGTCGAACGCGGACGGCAATGTGCAGGACGCGCTGTGCCGCCTTGGCGTCTGCCACGTTCCCGGCACGCCGGAGGACGACTGCGTCACGGTCGGCACCGTCATCGACTCCACGGTGGTCGGTATCTCCAAGCCGGACCCGAGGATCTTCAGCTTCGCGTTCAACGACATGGAGCTCGAACCGGACAGCACCATCTTCTACGTCGGCGACACCCTCCGCTACGACGTGACCGGCGCCATCGCGGCCGGGCTCACCCCGGTGCACTTGGACCCGTTCGGTGATTGCAGCGCTCCCGGCGGGCACGCGCACATCCAGTCCCTGCCGGATATCCTCGCCATTTAAGCGATCGGCCGCCGATACACTACGGGGATGCGCTGGTCCTCCATGCATATCCCCACCTTGCGCGACGACCCCGCCGACGCGGGCGCGCCGAGCCACCGGCTGTTGCTGCGCGCCGGTTACATCCGCCAGCTCATGGCCGGGCACTACTCTCTGCTGCCGCTTGGCCAGCGCACCCGGCTGAAGGTCATCGCCATCATCCGCGAGGAGATGAACCGGATCGGGGCGCAGGAGATCCTGATGCCGGTGATGCACCCGGCGGAGGTGTGGCAGCGCAGCGGTCGCTGGGAGATCATGGGCGACGAGATGTTCCGGCTCCGCGACCGGCGCGGCGCCGAGCTGGCGCTCGGCATGACGCACGAGGAGATCGTCGCGACCCTTGGCGAGGAGCTCAGCTCCTACCGTCAGCTGCCGCAGATGTGGTACCAGTTCCAGACCAAGCTGCGTGACGAGCCGCGGCCGAAAGCCGGGCTGATGCGGACCCGCGAGTTCACCATGAAGGACTCCTACAGCTTCGACCTGGACAAGGCCGGCCTGGACCAGAGCTTCGACCTGCATGCCGAGGCCTACACCCGGATCTTCGAGCGGCTCGGCATCCCGGCTATTCCGGTGGATGCCTCCAGCGGCGCGATGGGCGGCTCTGGTTCGACCGAGTTCGTCTCGCCGTCGGAGACCGGCGAGGACTCCATCGCCTACTCACCGGACTGCGGTTACGCGGCCAACATCGAGAAGGCCACATCGCGGCTCGAACCGGTAGCCGACAGCGGGCAGCTTCCGGCGCCGGAGCCGTTCGCCACCCCCGGCGTGCGGACCATCGACGACCTGGCGACCCGGTATGACGCGCCCGCCATCCGGCAGGTCAAGACGCTGGTCTACTTCATCAACGGGCAGCTCACGCTGGTGCTGCTGCGCGGCGACCACGCCCTGCAGGAGCAGAAGCTGGTGGACGCGGCCGCCGCCGTCACGCTCCGCCCGGCGCAGGCCGATGAGATCTTCGACGCGCTCGGCGCGCATCCCGGCTCGCTCGGCGCGGTCAACGTTTCCGGCCTCCCGGTGATCGCGGACGAGGCGCTGCGCGGCCGGACCGGCATGTTCACCGGCGCGAACACCGACGACACCCACGTGCGCGGTGTCGACGTCGAGCGCGACATCCTCGTCGGCCAGTGGGCTGACGTGCGCGAGATCGCCGCGGGCGAGCCCTGCCCGGTCTGCGGGAAGCCGCTGGAGCTGATCAAGGCCATCGAGGTCGGGCACATCTTCAAGCTCGGCTACAAGTACACCGAGGCGTTTAACGTCACGGTCTCCGGTCCGGACGGCAAGCCGGTCAAGCCGATCATGGGTTCCTACGGGATCGGCGTCGAGCGGGCGATGGCCACGATCGTCGAGGCACACCACGACGAGCGGGGCATCAAGTGGCCGGTGGCGGTCGCGCCGTTCGAGGTGGACATCGTGGTCGCGCAGCAGGACGACGAGGCGGTGGCGGCGGCCGGGGAACGCGTGTACCGCGGGCTGTCCGACGCCGGGGTCGACGTGATCATCGACGACCGTTCGGTTCGCGCCGGGGTGAAGTTCAGTGACGCTGAGCTGGTGGGAATCCCGTTCCGCATCACGATTGGCAAGCGCGGCCTAGCCAGCGGCCACGCGGAACTGACCGACCGCGAGACCGGCGAGACCGCCCAGATCCCGCTGGACGAGATCGTCGAGCACACCCGCAAGGCGCTCGCTTAACCTGCCGCTCCAACTCCCGGTGATGTTACTATCTGTAGTCGCATCATCACGCAGGGGACGGGGGAAGAGTGTCAGGTTCACAACGCAAGCGACAGCTGCGTACCGTCGTGCTGGCGGCTGCGCTGGCTACGGTCGCGACGCTGCCCATTGCCGGGACGGCGCTGGCGGCCACGACGGGCGTATACCCGGTATGGGACGTGTCCGGCGATTCCGGGACGGTGATGTTCCACGGCGAGGGGTTCCCGCGCGGAGTCATCGCGAGCAACAGCACCAGCCTGGTTACGCCGTCCGGCAAGTCGGCGTACCTGAACGACTCGACTCCGTTCGGCGCGGAGTTTGGCAGCTCAAGGGACCACGGGTACCTGGTGTTCAGGAGCGCGTCGGGCAAAGCGCCTTCGACGACCACGATCACCTTCGACTCACCCGCCCCGGCGGGCCGCTGGGGGTTCACGCTCGGCGACATCGACGCGGACAAGGCTAAGGTCACCGCCACCGGGGATGACGGGAAAACGCTGCCGACCGCCGATCTCGGCTGGAAAAGCGCGTTCAACTACTGCCAGGGTTCGCCGCTGCCGGGCGCTTGCGGGGGCAAAACCGACTCCGACCTGCCGACTTGGCATGAGGCCGACTCAACCCTGCGCGGCAATACTAAAGACACCAACGGCGCCTCCGGGTGGTTCATGCCCACCAAGCCGGTGAAGAAGCTGACCATCGTCTACTCGGTGCTGACCGGCATCCCGGTCGGCCAGCTATGGATCGCCGCGAAGCCCTGGGAGGGCGCGGCCGACATCCGGCTCGACAAGACCGCGTGGCCGCGCCTGGTGGCGCCCGGCGGCAAGGTCACCTACAAGATCACCGTCAGCAACCTCGGAACCGTCCCGCAGCACGACGCGGCCTTCAGCGACAACCTCAAGGACGTGATCGACGACGCGACCTACTCCAACGACGCGCGCGCGACCGGCGGCACGGTCTCCTACGACCGGCCGGTACTGAGCTGGCATGGTCCGGTTGAGCCGGGACACACCGACACGATCACCTACTCGGTGCGGATCGACGATCCATCCCGTGGTGACGGAGTGATTGACAACGCCGTCATCGGCAAGGGATCACGCTCGACCTGCGGTGACGGCAAGGGAGCCGGCTGCGTCGCGACGGTCCGGGTCGTGGTGTTCTGCCGGGCGGTGGTTGGCGGCCGGCTCATGGTGCCACTGGTGCCGCCTCGTCCGGCGTCCCGTTCAGCCAGCGAACTCGCCGGCTGCTGATCCCGCCCGCGACGTTCCATGGATGGCCCATCGCTGGCGCCATAGACCCCTCGATGGGCCATCGCTGGGGCTGGTGCCGAGGGCTGAGCCTGGCCGGTCAGGCTAGCTGCGCGCCGACGAAGGCGAGGTCGGCCGGGATCTGGCGGCGCCAGTACGAGTCGTCGGGGCAGCCCGGGCCGATGCCGCCCGGCGGATCGCCGAGTTCGGTGCGGAAGCTTGCGACCTGCGGCGCGAACGGGTCATCCTGCCCGCAGGACACCATCACCGGCCGGGTGCGCAGCACGGCGGCACCGGCGGAGTCGCGCACGTCGTTATGGTCAAAGTCGGCCGCGCTGTCGAAGGAGCCGGGGTTGGCCGCGATCGCGCCGGAGTACGACGGGTAGATCGCCGGTACCGTGACCAGAACGTGCGGGTCAGCACGCGCCCCGGCGTCACCGCGGGCAGCCCAGGCTCGCTGCCGCTCGCGCCGAGGAACTGGTCGAGCCGGTACTTACCCGGCAGCGTCCCGTCCTCGACGAACGTGTAACCCGCTCCGGCGGCCCCCGCTAGCGCGAGGCCGCCGACAAGCACCATCCTGCGCGAGATGCCCACCTCTGCGAGGTGAGCTGGCCGCGGCGGGTGTGCGGGTTAGGATGCGGCGCGGTCGCGCTCCTGGTTGCGCAGCGCGCGGAGTACCTCGTCGCGGCCCTCGGCCAGCAACCGCTTCAGCGCGGCGGGCGGCTCGGCCGTGGCGATGTAGGAGTCCGTCGCCGCCACGGTCGCGGCGTCAAGCGCGCAGATCGTGTACGCGCCCTCAACGAAGTCCTGCGCCATCGCCGATGACCAGTCGCGCCAGATCGGCCCGATCGCCTCGAAATATGCCGCGCGGTAGCCCGACAGCAGCGCGTCCTGGTCGGGGTATGCGAAGCCACCCAGCACCGCGCGGAACATCGCTATCGTGAGCTTCCCGTCGGTCAGCGTCTCCCAGGTCTCGCGCTTGCCGGACGCGGTGGGGACCGCCGCCCGGCAGGTCGCGGCGTGCCGCTCGCCGGCGTCGGTCGCGTCCCGCGTCAGCTCCGCGGCGATGTCGGCTTCGCCCGCCACGCCCCGCGACACCAGCCGCCGCAGCAGCGACCACCGCAGGTCGGTGTCCACGCTCAGCCCGTGCACCACCTCGTCACCGGACAGCAGCCCGGCCAGGAACGAGAGGTCGGCCGAGACGTGGCCACCCCGGTAAAGGACCGCAGGTAGGCGAGCTGCTCGTCCAATCCAGGCGTCGCCGCGGACGCCGTGAACGCAGCGAGGCCGCCATCAGCGTCATGCCCTCGGTACGCCACGCCGGGTCGGCGAAGTCGCGCACCGCGGTGGCCGCCTGCGCAGCAGGGTCTGGATCACGCTGATGCCCGCGACCGAGGAAACCCCGCCGAACAGCCGGACGTAATCCCGGGCCGCCATCTCGCCGTCGCGGCACATGTCCCACGCCGCGGCCCAGCACAGCGCCGCGGGCAGCGACGTCGCGAACGACCCGATCGACGACACCAGAGTCGACAGCGAGTGATCGTCTAGCCGGATCTTGCCGTACGTGAGGTCATCGTCGTTGAGGAGCGCGGGTTGGGACGTCGCTCGCCGATCAACTCAGAGACCGAGGTCTCAGGGCCCGCGATATCCGTCTCGACGCGCCTGACGCGGACGAGATCACCATCCGGCGTTTTGGAATAAAGGCCTATCGCGACGCGGTGCGAACGCAGCGTCGGGTGGCTTTCTGTGGCTTCCTGCAGCACGGCGAACGACGTGAACCGGCCCTCGTCGTCAAGCGAGTACTGCGGCCGCAGCGTATTCACGCCCGCGGTCTCCAGCCATTCATGCGACCATGCGCCTAGGTCACGGCCGGAGACCGATTCCAGCGCGGTCAACAGGTCGGCCAGCGTCGCGTTGCCCCATGCGTGCTCACCGAAATACTGGCGCACGCCGGCCAGGAA
>CAVUOU010000041.1:0-200523 GCA_963743085.1 uncultured Actinomycetota bacterium | reverse complement strand
CCCACCGCCCCCACCAGCCCATCCCCGTCGGCGGCCGGGACCAGGTAGGCGACCAGCCGCCGGTCCCCGGCAGCATCCTGGGGAGCGGTCACCACCGCCTGGGCCACCCCGGGATGAGCGGCCAGCACCGCCTCGATCTCGCCGGGCTCGATGCGGAACCCGCGGATCTTCACCTGGTCATCGGCCCGCCCGCAAAACACCAGCTGGCCATCGGGGGTCCAGCGGGCCAGGTCCCCGGTCCGGTACATCCGCTCCCCGCCCGCTCCGAACGGGCAGGCGGTGAACCGCTCCCCGGTCAGCCCCGGCCGGTGCTGGTAGCCCCGGGCCAGCTGCGCCCCCGCGATATACAGCTCCCCGGCGACCCCGGGCGGCACCGGGCATAGCCACCGGTCCAGCACGTACAAGCGGGTATTAGCCACCGGACGCCCGACCGGCGGGGCCCCCTGGCCTGGAACCACGGGAGCGGCGGTAACCATCACGGCGGTCTCGGTCGGGCCGTAGGTGTTGACCAGGACCCGGCCCGCCGCCCAGGCAGCGGCCAGCCGCGCCGTCAGCGGCTCGGCCCCGGCCAGCACCCGGGCCAGCCCGGGCAACCCGGCCGCGTCCAGCACCCGCAGCAGCGACGGGACCACGCTTGCCGTCCGCACCCCGCCCGCCCGCACCAGCCCGGCCAGCACATCTGGATCAGCGCGCTCCGCGGTCGAGGCGATCACCAGCGTCCCCCCGGCAGCCAGGGTCACCGCCACATCCAGCACCGACGCGTCGAAACTGAACGAGGCGAACTGCAGCACCCGCGCTCCCGGCCCGGCGCCCAGCACCGGCCCCAGCCCCGCCACCAGGTTCCCCAGCCCGCCATGGGTGACCGCCACACCCTTTGGCTGGCCAGCCGATCCGGAGGTGTAGATCACGTACGCCAGCTGCCCGCCCGCCAGCCCCGGCGGCGCGGCTGCCGACGGCAGCCCGGCCAGCTCGGCCGCCGTCCCCGGACTGGTCAGGTCCACGACACCGGGGGCGGCCAGCCCGCGCGGCAGCCCGCCGCGGCACACCACCAGCCGCGCCCGGCTGGCGGCCAGCATCTGCGCCAGCCGGGCCGGGGGATACCCCGGGTCCAGCGGCAGGTACGCCGCCCCGGCCAGCCATGCCGCCAGGATCGCGGTGACCATCTCCGCGCCCCGCTCCAGGCACAGCCCCACCACCTGCTCGGGCCCCGCGCCCACCGCGGCCAGCAGCCGGGCCAGCTTCCCGGCCCGCACCACCAGCTCCCCATAGGTGAGCACCGCATCCTCGCAGACCACCGCCACCGCATCCGGGCTGACGGCCGCCTGCCCCCAGACCAGCTCCGGTACCATCACCTCCGGCACCGGCGCCGCCGTCTCGTTCCAGCTGTCCACCAGCCGGGATCGCTCGGCGGGATCCAGCACCGGGATGTCCCGCAGCCGCGTATCCGGATCGGCCACGACCGTCTCAAGCACCCGGACCAACCGCCCCGCGATCGCCTCAACGGTCACGAGGTCGAACAGGTCCGCGGCCGCGGTCAGCATGCCCCGCAGCCCGCCGGGCCCGGCATCGGTGCCGGGGGCTTCGCCCAAGGCGATGTCCAGGTCGAACCGTGCCGGCAGCGGCCCGGCCAGTGCCGATGCCGGTGCCGCCTCCACCCCAGGCAGCTGAAGGGTCGCGGGGGCGTTGTTCTGCACGGTGAGCATGACCTGGAACAGCGGGTGGCGGGCCAGCGACCGCTGCGGGGCCAGCAGTTCCACCAGCCGCTCGAACGGCACATCCTGATGATCGAGCGCCCCCAGCCAGTATTCCCTGACCCGGCTCAGCAGGACCGAAAACGGCGGGTCGCCCGACAGGTCGGTGCGCAGCACCAGGGTGTTGACGAAGAACCCGACCAGCTCATCCAGGGCCTGGTCGGTGCGCCCGGCCACCGCGGTGCCGACCGGGATATCCTCCCCCGCACCCAGCTTGGACAGCAGCACCGCCAGCGCCGCCTGGATGACCATGAACAAGGTCACCCCATGCGCCCGGGCCAGCCCCGCCAGCTGCTGATGCAGCCCGGCCGGGACCTCCAGCGGCGCGGCATGCCCGTGATGGCCGGGCACCGCCGGACGCGGCCGGGCAGCCGGCAGCGCCAGCTCCTGCGGGACCCCTTCCAGTGCCCGCCGCCACCATGCCACCTGGGTGGCCAGCACGCTGCCGGGGTCGTCCTCGTCTCCCAGCAGCTCCCGCTGCCACAGCGTGTAGTCGGCGTACTGGACCGGCAGCGGCGCCCACTGCGGCGCGTGCCCGGCCCGGCGCGCGGCATAGGCCAGCGAGATGTCGCGGGCCAGCGGGCCCCGCGACCAGCCGTCCCCGGCGATGTGATGGAGCACCACCACCAGCACATGCACCCCCGGACCGGTGCTCAGCAGCCGGGCCCGCAACGGCAGCTGCGCGGTCAGGTCAAAGCCCTGCCCGGCCGCCGCCGCGACTACCGCGGCCAGCTCATCCTCGGTGACCTGGGTCACCGGCAGCTCCCGGTCCAGCTCACCGGGGTCCAGGATGTGCTGCCAGGGCTGGCCGCCGGCCGCGGGGAACACCGTGCGCAGCGCCTCATGCCGGCCGGTCACGTCAGCCAGCGCCGCCGCCAGTGCCGCCACATCCAGGTCCCCGGCCAGCCGCAGCACCACCGGGATGTTGTAGACCGCCGACGGGCCCTCCAGCTGGCCCAGGAACCACAGCCGCTGCTGCGCGAACGACAGCGGCACCCGGTCCGGCCGCGGCCGGGCCGTCAGCGGCATCCGGGCCGGGCCGGCCCCGGCCAGCCGCACCGCCAGCCCGGCCGCCGTCGGCGCCTCGAACACCGTCCGCACCGCCAGCTCCGCGCCCAGCACCGCCCGCACCCGGCTGACCAGCCGCACCGCCAGCAGCGAATGCCCGCCCAGAGCGAAGAAATCATCCTCCGCCCCCACCCGCTCCAGCCCCAGCACATCCGCCAGCACCCCGCACACGATGTCTTCCACGATCGTGGCCGGACCCCGGCCACTGCCGGCCGCGGCCGGGCCAGGGACCGGCAGTGCGGTGCGGTCGATCTTGCCGTTGGGGGTCAGCGGCAGCGACTCCAGGATGACGATCGCCGCGGGCAGCATGTAGTCCGGCAGCTGCGTGGCTGCGTGCTCGCGGACCGCGCCGGCCAGCTCGTCTGCGTGCTGGCCGGCGGCGGGGATCAGGTAGGCGACCAGCCGCCGGTCCCCGGCAGTGTCCTGGGGGGCGGTCACCACTGCCTGGGCCACGCCGGGATGGGTGGCCAGCACCGCTTCGATCTCGCCGGGCTCGATGCGGAACCCGCGGATCTTGACCTGGTCATCGGCCCGCCCGGCGAACACCAAGGTCCCGCCGGGGGTCCAGCGGGCCAGGTCCCCCGTCCGGTACATCCGCTCCCTGGCCCCGCCGAACGGGCAGGCGGTGAACCGTTCGGCGGTCAGCCCGGGCTGGTTCAGGTAGCCGCGGGCCAGTCCGGTCCCAGCCACGTACAGTTCCCCGTTCACTCCCGGCGGGACGGGGTCCAGCCACCGGTCCAGCACGAATACCCGGGTGTTGTCCAGCGGCCGGCCGATCGGGCTGCCGCCCGGCGCGGCCGGGGCACTGCCGGCCGCCAGCGCCAGGTAGGTGACATGCACCGTCGTCTCGGTGATGCCGTACATGTTGACCAGTACCGGCACCGGGCCGTCGTGGCGGGCATACCATTCCCGCAGCCGCCCGGCATCCAGCGCCTCACCGCCGAAGATCACCCAGCGCAGCGCCAGCCGTCGGCCCGGCCCGCTGGCATCGGCGTCGGCCTGCATCAGCTGGTAGAACGCCGACGGTGTCTGGCACAGCACCCGCACCTGTTCCCGGGCCAGCAGGCCCAGCAGCTGCCCGGGGGACCGCGCCTGCTCCCAGGACACCACGACAAGGCGCCCGCCGTGCAGCAGCGCACCCCACAGCTCCCACACCGAGAAATCAAACGCCGATGAATGGAACCACGTCCACGTCTCACCAGCCTCCCAGCCGAACCGGCCGCGCGCCGCACCCAGCAGGCCCGCCACGCTGCGGTGACTGACCTGCACTCCTTTGGGCTGACCGGTGGAGCCGGAGGTGTAGATCACATACGCCGGGTGCCCCGGATCCAGTGCCGCGGTGCGGTCGCTGTCGTCCAGGTCCCCGGCGGGCTGGGCGGCCAGCTCGGCCGCCAGGGCCGGGCCGTCGGCGGCCAGCACCGCCACCCCGCCCGGCCAGGACCGGGCACCGGCCAGCCCGGCCGTGGTCAGCACACACACCGGCCGCGCGTCAGCAAGCATGAACCCGATCCGCCCCGCCGGGTAAACCGGATCCACCGGCAGGTAGGCGGCGCCGGTCTTGAGCACCGCCAGCAGCGCGGTCACCAGCCCCGCCGACCGGTCCATCACCACCGCCACCACCCGCTCCGGCCCGGCCCCCCGGGCAGCCAGCAGCCGGGCCAGCCGGGACGCCCGCTGGTCCAGCTCCTGGTAGGTCAGCACCATGGCGGCGTCTGTCACCGCTGCCGCGTCCGGGGTACGGGCCGCCTGGGCCGCCAGCAGGGCGGGCACGGTGGTGGCGGGTACCGGCCGGGCGGTCTGGTTCCATCCGGTCAGCAGCTGGTCGCGTTCGGCTGGCTGCAGGATCTGCACGGTGCGCAGCCGGGCCTGCGGGGCGGCGGCCAGTGTTTCCAGTACCCGGACCAGCCGGGCGGCCAGGCCAGCGGCCGCGCCGGGGTCGAACAGGTCGGTCGCGACGGTGACCGATCCGCGCAGTCCGGCTGGCTGGTTGTTGTGGCGGGTTTCTGCCAGGGTGAGGTCCAGGTCGAACTTGGCGGTGGTGGTGCCGGGGGGCAATGCGCTGGCGTGCAGCCCGGGCAGGTCCAAGGTGGCGGGGGCGTTGTTCTGCACGGTGAGCATGACCTGGAACAGCGGGTGGCGGGCCAGCGACCGCTGCGGGGCCAGCAGTTCCACCAGCCGCTCAAACGGCACATCCTGGTGATCCATCGCGCCCAGCGCGGTCTGCCGGACCCGGCTCAGCAGCTCCGTCAGCGGCGGGTCACCGGCCAGGTCGGTGCGCAGCACCAGGGTGTTGACGAAGAACCCGACCAGCTCATCCAGGGCCTGGTCGGTGCGCCCGGCCACCGCGGTGCCGACCGGGATATCCTCCCCCGCACCCAGCTTGGACAGCAGCACCGCCAGTGCCGCCTGGATGACCATGAACAAGGTCACCCCATGCGCCCGGGCCAGCGCGGCCAGCTGCTGATGCAGCCCGGCCGGGACCTCCAGCGGCGCGGCATGCCCGCGGTGGCCGGGCACCGCCGGACGCGGCCGGGCAGCCGGCAGCGCCAGCTCCTGCGGGACCCCTTCCAGTGCCCGCCGCCACCATGCCACCTGGGTGGCCAGCACGCTGCCGGGGTCGTCCTCGTCTCCCAGCAGCTCCCGCTGCCACAGCGTGTAGTCGGCGTACTGGACCGGCAGCGGCGCCCACTGCGGCGCGTGCCCGGCCCGGCGCGCGGCATAGGCCAGCGAGATGTCGCGGGCCAGCGGGCCCCGCGACCAGCCGTCCCCGGCGATGTGATGGAGCACCACCACCAGCACATGCACCCCCGGACCGGTGCTCAGCAGCCGGGCCCGCAACGGCAGCTGCGCGGTCAGGTCAAAGCCCTGCCCGGCCGCCGCCGCGACTACCGCGGCCAGCTCATCCTCGGTGACCTGGGTCACCGGCAGCTCCCGGTCCAGCTCACCGGGGTCCAGGATGTGCTGCCAGGGCTGGCCGCCGGCCGCGGGGAACACCGTGCGCAGCACCTCATGCCGGCCGGTCACGTCAGCCAGCGCCGCCGCCAGTGCCGCCACATCCAGGTCCCCGGCCAGCCGCAGCACCACCGGGATGTTGTAGACCGCCGACGGGCCCTCCAGCTGGCCCAGGAACCACAGCCGCTGCTGCGCGAACGACAGCGGCACCCGGTCCGGCCGCGGCCGGGCCGTCAGCGGCATCCGGGCCGGGCCGGCCCCGGCCAGCCGCACCGCCAGCCCGGCCGCCGTCGGCGCCTCGAACACCGTCCGCACCGCCAGCTCCGCGCCCAGCACCGCCCGCACCCGGCTGACCAGCCGCACCGCCAGCAGCGAATGCCCGCCCAGAGCGAAGAAATCATCCTCCGCCCCCACCCGCTCCAGCCCCAGCACATCCGCCAGCACCCCGCACACGATGTCTTCCACGATCGTGGCCGGACCCCGGCCACCCGGCCGGGCGGTGTAGTCCGGGGCGGGCAGTGCGGTGCGGTCGATCTTGCCGTTGGGGGTCAGCGGCAGTGACTCCAGGATGATGATCGCCGCGGGCAGCATGTACTCCGGGAGCCGGGCCGCGGCGTGCTCCCGCGCTGTCTCGGTCAGCTCGTCCCGGTCCTGGCCGGCGGCCGGGACCAGGTAGGCGGCCAGCCGGGTACCGCCGGGGGTGCCCTGGCGGGCGGTCACCACCGCCCGGGCCACGCCCGGGCAGCTGGCCAGCACCGCTTCGATCTCGCCGGGCTCGATGCGGAACCCGCGGATCTTGACCTGGTTATCGGCCCGGCTGGCGAACACCAAGGTCCCGCCGGTGGTCCAGCGGGCCAGGTCCCCGGTCCGGTACATCCGTTCCCCGGCCGCTGCGAACGGGCAGGCGGGGAACCGTTCCGCGGTCAGCCCGGGACGGCCGGCATATCCCCGGGCCAGTCCGGCCCCGGCCACGTACAGCTCCCCGGCTACCCCCACCGGGACCGGGTCCAGCCACCGGTCCAGCACGTACAAGCGGGTATTGGCCATCGGCTTCCCGGCCGGGACCGGCCCCGCGGCCAGCGGCTGTCCCGGCTCGATCCGGTAGTCCGTGCAGCCCACCGTGGTCTCGGTCTGCCCGTAGTGGTTGATCACCGTCATGCCCGGATGCCGCTGCCGCCACGCCGCCAGCTGGCCGCCGCTGAGTGCCTCGGCGCCGACCATCAGCAGGCCGCCGGCGGCGCAGCTGCCCGGCACGCCTTCCAGCAGCGGCAGATGACTCGGCGTGACCTTGAGGAAGGTCAGCCGCGCCGCGCTGGCCAGCTGGTCATCCAGCCCTGCCACATACACCCGCCCGCCGCGGGTCAGCGCCCCGTACAGCGGCGTGACCCCGGCGTCAAACGACACCGGCGCGTGCAGCACGGTAGCCCCGGCCACCTCCGGGTACGCCTCCCAGCACCAGGCCAGGTAATCGGCCAGGCCAGAATGCGTGATGACCACCCCCTTGGGCTGGCCGGTGGAGCCGGAGGTGTAAATCACATACGCCGGGTGCCCGGGCCGCAGCGGCACCGTCCGCTCCCCGTCATCCAGATCACCGGCCCGCTGCACAGCCAGCTCGGCAGCCACCGCCGGGTCATCGACGGCCAGCACCGGCACCCCGCCGGGCCAGGCCAGCCCGCGGGCCAGCCCAGCCGTGGTCAGCACACACGCCGCCCCCGCATCAGCGAGCATGAACGCGATCCGCTCCGCCGGCCAGCCCGCATCAACCGGCAGATAAGCAGCCCCGGCCTGCAGCACCGCCAGCAACGCGGTCACCAGCCCCGCCGACCGGTCCATCACCACCGCCACCACCCGCTCCGGCCCCGCCCCCCGCGACACCAGCACCCGGGCCAGCCGCCCCGCCCGGCCACTCAGCTCCGCATAACTGATACTCCCCTCCCCGCCCACCACCGCCACCGCATCCGGAGTCCACCCCGCCTGCACCCCCACCAACCCCGGCAACGTCCCCACCGGAACATCCCGCACCACACCATTCCACCCAGCCAGCAACTGCTCCCGCTCCGCCTCACCCAGTACCCGCACCTGGTGCAGCGCGGTAACGGAGGCGGTTTCCAGCGCGGCGACCAAATCCCCAGTGGCCGTGTGCAGCAGTGCGCATACCTGCTGTGGGCTGGCGGGCGTGATCGCGCGGACCGTGAACGCGAACCCGGACCCAGTGTCGTCAATCGCCACGGTGAGCGGATAGTTGGTGCGCCCGCGCGAGAAAACCAGCTCAACACCGTCCAGCCCAGCGCCATCACCGGATCCCGCGCCCCGGTGCTGGCTGTGGCGGTAGTTCAGGATCGAGGTGAACAGCGGTGCCGGTGCGGTGACGCCGCTGGCCTGCTGGGCCAGCGCCAGCGGGGCATGCTCGTGGGCCAGCAGCCCGGCCAGCTGCCGCTGCATCCCGGCCACCGCTTCGGCTACTGCCTCGGCGCCGGTCTCTACCCGTACCGGCAAGGTGTTCATGAACAGCCCGGGGATCCGGTCGGCGCCGGCGCCAGCGTGCATCCGCCCGAACAGCACGGTGCCGAACACCGCGTCATCGCGGCCGCTGGTCGCCGCGGCCACCCGGGCCCAGGCCAGGTGGAACAGCGTCGCCGGGCTGACCCCGCGGGCCCGCGCCTGCGCCCGCAGCCGTGCGGCCAGCCCCTGCTGGACCGGCAGTCCGGCCTGCGCCGTGACGGCGCCGTCGCCGTAGGTATCCAGCAGCCCGAACGGGGCGGTCGGCTCGGTCACATCACCGAGCAGGCCGGCGAAGTACCGCTCATGCTCCTGACGCGGCGCCCCCAGCCGGGCCTGGGCCACGAAGTCACGGAACGGCAGCGGCGCCGGCAACCGGTCCCCCTGCCCGGCCAGCAGCGCACCCACCTCACCCAGCACCACATCCATCGCCGTATGGTCCTGCACCAGGTGATGGACCTGCAGCAGCGCCAGCCACCGGCCCGATCCCGGCCCGGCCGCCACCTGCACCCGCAGCAGCGGTGCGTGGCTCAGGTCCAGTGATCCTCCGGCGGCGGTCAGCAGCCCGGCCACCAGCTCATCGCCGCTGCCGGGCAGTGTTGTCTCGGTGACCGGCAGCTCGGCGTGCCGCCAGACCACCTGCACCGGTTCGGGCAGCCCGTCCCAGGCCAGCGCGGTGCGGTAGATGTCATGCCGGTCGATCACCTGCTGCACCGCGCCCAGGAATCCTTCCAGCCGGGCCCGGGAGTCAAAGCCGAGTACCACCGCTCCCAGGTACGCATCCCCGCCGGCCTGCCCGGCGGTCATCAGGTGGTGGAAGAAGATGCCCTCCTGCAGCGGCGCCAGCGGGTAGATATCGGCGACATTCGCCGCGCCGCCCGCGACCGTGGCGGTGATCTGGCCGATCTGCCCGGGGGTCAGCTGGACCAGCGGCAGCATGCCCGGGGTGATCTGCACCGCCCCGGCCGGGATCAGGTTCGGCGGCACCGCCACCTCCCGCGGCCCGGCCACCGCGGCCAGCCCGGCTGGGGTCGGCGTCTCGAACAGCGCCCGCACCGCGATCGTCACCCCGCGCTCCCGCAGCCGCTGCACCAGCGACACCGCCAGCAGCGAGTGGCCGCCCAGGGCGAAGAAATTATCGTCGGCCCCGGCCCGGTCCAGCCCCAGCACGTCCGCGAACGCGCCGCACACGATCTCCTCCGCCAGCGTGGCCGGGCCCCGGCCCGGCCCGGCCGCGTACCCAGGAGCCGGCAGCGCCGCCCGGTCGACCTTCCCGTTCGGCGTCAGCGGCAGTGACTCCAGGATGACGACTGCTGATGGCAGCATGTACCCCGGCAGCCGCGCGGCGGCATGCTCACCCACCGCCCCGGCCAGCCCACCCCCATCCCCGCCGGGGTGGTCCCCGGCCGGGATCAGGTAGGCGACCAGCCGCCGGTCCCCGGCCCCATCGCGGGGGGCGGTCACCACCGCCTGGGCCACCCCGGGATGAGCGGCCAGCACCGCCTCGATCTCGCCGGGCTCGATGCGGAACCCGCGGATCTTGACCTGGTCATCGGCCCGCCCGGCGAACACCAGCTGGCCGTCGGGGGTCCAGCGGGCCAGGTCCCCGGTCCGGTACATCCGCTCCCCGCCCGCTCCGAACGGGCAGGCGGTGAACCGCTCGGCGGTCAGCCCGGGCTGGTGCAGGTAGCCGCGGGCCAGCCCGGCCCCGGCCACGTACAGTTCCCCGCTCACCCCCGGCGGGACCGGGGACAGCCACCGGTCCAGCACAAATACCCGGGTGTTGTCCAGCGGCCGGCCGATCGGCATGACCTGGGCCAGCTCATCGCCGCTGTGGACCACGTGCTGGGTCGCGCACAAGGTGACCTCGGTCGGCCCGTACAGGTGCCGGACCACCACTGCCGGGCATTCCCGCAGCACCCGTGCCACCGCGGCCGCGGGCACCACGTCCCCGCCGGTCAGCACCTCCCGCACCCCGGTGAAGCATCCGGGGTCCTGGTCGGCCAGGACCCGGCACAGCCCGGCCGTCACGTGCACGTGGGTCAGTGCCCGCGTGGTGATCAGCGACCGCAGCCCGGCCGCGTCCAGCGGAGCCGGGGGGGCGATCACCGCCACCCCGCCCGACAGCAGCGGCACCCACAGTTCATAGGTCGCCGCGTCAAAGGCGTGCCGGGCGTGCACCAGCACCCGCGGTCCCGGGCCCGGCTGCTGCCAGCACCGGTCCGCCACCAGCTCGGTGACATCACGGTGAGTGGTCACCACCCCCTTGGGCACACCAGCCGAACCCGAGGTGTACATCACGTACGCGGCCTGATCCGGCAGGCATCCCCCCAGCACCGGCCCCGGCACCGGCACCGGCACCGGGGCCGGGGCCGGGGCCGGGGCACCCGGTCCCGCGCCCGGGCCGGCCACCACCACCGCCGCCCCCGCCGCCCGCGCCACCCCCGCCAGCTCCGCGCCGCTGGTCACCGCGTCAGCGACCAGCACCCGCACCGCCGCATCGGCCAGCACCACCGCCAGCCGCGCCGCAGGCCATCCGGCATCCACCGGCAGGTAGGCGGCGCCGGTCTTGAGCACCGCCAGCAGCGCGGTCACCAGCCCCGCCGACCGGTCCATCACCACCGCCACCACCCGCTCAGGCCCCGCCCCCCGGGCAGCCAGCAGCCGGGCCAGCCGGGACGCCCGCTGGTCCAGCTCCTGGTAGGTCAGCACCATGGCGGCGTCTGTCACCGCTGCCGCGTCCGGGGTGCGGGCCGCCTGGGCCGCCAGCAGGGCGGGCAGCGTGGTGGCGGGTACCGGCCGGGCGGTCTGGTTCCATCCGGTCAGCAGCTGGTCGCGTTCGGCTGGCTGCAGGATCTGCAGGGCGCTCAGCGGTGTGGCCTGGCCGCTTTCCAGCGCGGTGACCAGGTCCGCGGTCACTGTGTGCAGCAGCGTGCACACCTGCGGCGCGTCGGCTGGGCCGACGGCATCGACAACGAACGCGAACCCGGTCCCGGTGTCGTCGATCACGACGGCCAGCGGGTAGCTGGTGCGCTCGCGGATGTAAAGCACCTGGATGCCGGCGAAGCCGCCGCTGGATTGCTGGCCGCGCGCGTACGCGGTGTGGCGGTAGTTGAAGGCCGAGGTGAACAGGGGGGCCGGCGCGGTGACGCCGCTGGCCTGCTGGGCCAGTGCCAGCGGGGCGTGCTCGTGGGCCAGCAGCCCGGCCAGCTGCCGCTGCATCCCCGCTACCGCCATGGCCGCGCCCGCCCGGGTATCCACCCGCACCGGCAGCGTGTTCAGGAACATTCCGGCGACCCGGTTCGATCCGGCGCCGGCCTGCATCCGCCCGAACAGCACGGTGCCGAACACCACGTCATCACGGCCGCTGGTCGCCGCGACCACCCGGGCCCAGGCCAGGTGGAACAGCGTCGCCGGGCTGACCCCGCGGGCCCGCGCCTGCGCCCGCAGCCGCTCGGCCAGTCCCTGCTCCACGTTCAGCTGGGCCTGCCCGGAGGCTGTGCCGTCGCCGTAGGTATCCAGCAGCCCGAACGGGGCGGTCGGCTCGGTCACATCACCGAGCAGGCCGGCGAAGTACCGCTCATGCTCCTGACGCGGCACCCCCAGCCGGGCCTGGGCCACGAAGTCACGGAACGGGCGCGGCGCCGGCAGCTGGTCGCCCTGCCCGGCCAGCAGCGCCCCCACCTCACTCAGCACCAGGTCCATCCCCGTCCGGTCCTGCACCAGGTGATGGACCTGCAGCAGCGCCAGCCACCGGCCCGATCCCGGCTCGGCCGCCACCTGCGCCCGCAGCAGCGGTGCCCGGCGCAGGTCCAGCCAGCCCCCGGCGGCGGCGGCCAGCTGGGCCACCGCATCCGTGCCATCCTGCAGGACCAGCTCGGGCACCGGCAGCCGCGTGGTGCGCCAGACCACCTGCACCGGCTCGGGCAGCCCGTCCCAGGCCACCGCGGTGCGGTAGATGTCATGCCGGTCGATCACCTGCTGCACCGCGCGCAGGAACTCCTCCAGCCGGGCCCGGGAATCAAAGCCCAGCACCATCGCCTGCACATAGGGGTCCCGGGGATCCTCAAGGGCGCCGTTCTCACTGGCCGTCCCGGCGATCATCAGGTGGTGGAAGACGATGCCTTCCTGCAGCGGCGCCAGCGGGTAGATATCGGCGACGTTCGCCGCGCCGCCCGCGACCCCGGCGGCAACCCGGTCGATCTGCTCCTGGGTCAGCTGCACCAGCGGCAGCATGTCCGGAGTGATCTGCGCTGCCCCGGCCGGGATCAGGTTCGGCGGCACCGCCACCTCCTCCGGCCCGGCCACCGCGGCCACCGCGGCGGGCGTCGGGGTATCGAACAGGGCCCGCACCGCGATCCGCATCCCGCGCTCCCGCAGCCGCTGCGCCAGCGACAGTGCCAGCAGCGAGTGCCCGCCCAGGGCGAAGAAGTTGTCCTCGGCGCCCACCGCGGGCAGCCCCAGCACGTCGGCGAACACGCCGCACACGATCTCCTCCGCCAGCGTGGCCGGCCCCGGCCCGGCGAGCCCGCGTAATCGGGGGCGGGCAGCGCCGCCCGGTCGACCTTCCCGTTCGGCGTCAGCGGCAGTTCCTCCAGCACCATCACCGCCGCCGGCAGCAGGTACTCCGGCAGCCGCGCCACGGCGTAGCTGCGTACCAGGGCCGGCAGCCCGCCCTCCCCGGCGGGGTAATCTCCGGCGGGGACCAGGTAGGCGGCCAGCCGCCGGTCCCCGGGAGTGTCCTCCCGGACCACCACCAGTGCCTGGGCCACCCCGGGGTGGCTGGCCAGCACCGCCTCCACCTCGCCCGGCTCGACCCGGAACCCGCGGATCTTCACCTGGTCATCAGCGCGCCCGGCGAACACCAGCATCCCGTCCGGCGTCCACCGGGCCAGGTCCCCGGTCCGGTACATCCGCTCCCCCGGCCCGCCGTACGGGCAGGCGGCGAACCGCTCCGCGGTCAGCCCGGCCCGGCCCAGGTAACCGCGGGCCAGCCCCACCCCGGCCACGTACAGTTCCCCGCTCACCCCGGCCGGGACCGGGCCCAGACGCCGGTCCAGCACGAAACAGCGGGTGTTATCCAGCGGCTGCCCGATCGGGACCACGCCGCCCGCGACCACAGCCGGGGTCAAACGCGCGGTGGTCACCCCGACCGTGGTCTCAGTCGGCCCGTAGTGGTTGACCACCGCCCGGTCCCCGGCCGCCTCCAGCAATTCCGCGGCCCACCGCGGCGGCGCCGCTTCCCCGCCCAGCACCAGCACCCGGGCCGGGACCAGCCGGGCCAGCCCACCCGTACCGCCCAGCGCCGCCAGGTGCGAGGGAGTCAGCTTCAGGTAATCGATCCCGCACCGCGCCACCAGCGCGGCCACCGCACCCGGATCCGTGACCATGCCCGCCGCCGCCACATGCAGCACCCCGCCGCTGACCAGGCTGGTGAACAGCATCGTGTTGCCGAAATCAGTGGTGACCGGCTGCAGCAGCGCATACCGGCCGCCCGGCTCACCCAGCCCGGCCCGGCCCGCCACCGCCCCCACATAGCTGACCAGCCCCCGGTGCGTCACCACCACACCCTTGGGCCGCCCGGTCGACCCCGACGTGTACATCACATACGCCGGCTGTTCCGGCAGCACCGCCACCCCGCCACCAGCACCGCCCACCACCACGCCCGGCCCAGCAGCCACCCCCAGATCACCAACCGTCAGCACCGGCACCGCAGCCGGGATCACCGCAGCGGCACCCGCCGTAACCAGCGCCAGCACCGGCCGCCCGTCACCGAGCATGAACCCGATCCGCTCAGCCGGGTACGCCGGATCCACCGGCAGGTAGGCGGCGCCGGTCTTGAGCACCGCCAGCAGCGCGGTCACCAGCCCCGCCGACCGGTCCATCACCACCGCCACCACCCGCTCCGGCCCCGCCCCCCGGGCAGCCAGCAGCCGGGCCAGCCGGGACGCCCGCTGGTCCAGCTCCTGGTAGGTCAGCACCATGCCGGCGCTGGCTACCGCTGCCGCGTCCGGGGTACGGGCCGCCTGGGCCGCCAGCAGGGCGGGCAGCGTGGTGGCGGGTACTGGCTGGGCGGTCTGGTTCCATCCGGTCAGCAGCTGGTCGCGTTCGGCTGGCTGCAGGATCTGCAGGGCGCTCAGCGGTGTGGCCTGGCCGCTTTCCAGCGCGGTGACCAGGTCCGCGGTCACTGTGTGCAGCAGCGTGCACACCTGCGGCGCGTCGGCTGGGCCGACGGCATCGACAACGAACGCGAACCCGGTCCCGGTGTCGTCGATCACGACGGCCAGCGGGTAGCTGGTGCGCTCGCGGATGTAAAGCACCTGGATGCCGGCGAAGCCGCCGCTGGATTGCTGGCCGCGCGCGTACGCGGTGTGGCGGTAGTTGAAGGCCGAGGTGAACAGGGGGGCCGGCGCGGTGACGCCGCTGGCCTGCTGGGCCAGTGCCAGCGGGGCGTGCTCGTGGGCCAGCAGCCCGGCCAGCTGCCGCTGCATCCCCGCTACCGCCATGGCCGCGCCCGCCCGGGTATCCACCCGCACCGGCAGCGTGTTCAGGAACATTCCGGCGACCCGGTTCTGATCCGGCGCCGGCCTGCATCCGCCCGAACAGCACGGTGCCGAACACCACGTCATCACGGCCGCTGGTCGCCGCGACCACCCGGGCCCAGGCCAGGTGGAACAGCGTCGCCGGGCTGACCCCGCGGGCCCGCGCCTGCGCCCGCAGCCGCTCGGCCAGTCCCTGCTCCACGTTCAGCTGGGCCTGCCCGGAGGCTGTGCCGTCGCCGTAGGTATCCAGCAGCCCGAACGGGGCGGTCGGCTCGGTCACATCACCGAGCAGGCCGGCGAAGTACCGCTCATGCTCCTGACGCGGCACCCCCAGCCGGGCCTGGGCCACGAAGTCACGGAACGGGCGCGGCGCCGGCAGCTGGTCGCCCTGCCCGGCCAGCAGCGCCCCCACCTCACTCAGCACCAGGTCCATCCCCGTCCGGTCCTGCACCAGGTGATGGACCTGCAGCAGCGCCAGCCACCGGCCCGATCCCGGCTCGGCCGCCACCTGCGCCCGCAGCAGCGGTGCCCGGCGCAGGTCCAGCCAGCCCCCGGCGGCGGCGGCCAGCTGGGCCACCGCATCCGTGCCATCCTGCAGGACCAGCTCGGGCACCGGCAGCCGCGTGGTGCGCCAGACCACCTGCACCGGCTCGGGCAGCCCGTCCCAGGCCACCGCGGTGCGGTAGATGTCATGCCGGTCGATCACCTGCTGCACCGCGCGCAGGAACTCCTCCAGCCGGGCCCGGGAATCAAAGCCCAGCACCATCGCCTGCACATAGGGGTCCCGGGGATCCTCAAGGGCGCCGTTCTCACTGGCCGTCCCGGCGATCATCAGGTGGTGGAAGACGATGCCTTCCTGCAGCGGCGCCAGCGGGTAGATATCGGCGACGTTCGCCGCGCCGCCCGCGACCCCGGCGGCAACCCGGTCGATCTGCTCCTGGGTCAGCTGCACCAGCGGCAGCATGTCCGGAGTGATCTGCGCTGCCCCGGCCGGGATCAGGTTCGGCGGCACCGCCACCTCCTCCGGCCCGGCCACCGCGGCCACCGCGGCGGGCGTCGGGGTATCGAACAGGGCCCGCACCGCGATCCGCATCCCGCGCTCCCGCAGCCGCTGCGCCAGCGACAGTGCCAGCAGCGAGTGCCCGCCCAGGGCGAAGAAGTTGTCCTCGGCGCCCACCGCGGGCAGCCCCAGCACGTCGGCGAACACGCCGCACGCGATCTCCTCCGCCAGCGTGGCCGGCCCGGCCCGGCGAGCCCGCGTAATCGGGGGCGGGCAGCGCCGCCCGGTCGACCTTCCCGTTCGGCGTCAGCGGCAGTTCCTCCAGCACCATCACCGCCGCCGGCAGCAGGTACTCCGGCAGCCGCGCCACGGCGTAGCTGCGTACCAGGGCCGGCAGCCCGCCCTCCCCGGCGGGGTAATCTCCGGCGGGGACCAGGTAGGCGGCCAGCCGCCGGTCCCCGGGAGTGTCCTCCCGGACCACCACCAGTGCCTGGGCCACCCCGGGGTGGCTGGCCAGCACCGCCTCCACCTCGCCCGGCTCGACCCGGAACCCGCGGATCTTCACCTGGTCATCAGCGCGCCCGGCGAACACCAGCATCCCGTCCGGCGTCCACCGGGCCAGGTCCCCGGTCCGGTACATCCGCTCCCCCGGCCCGCCGTACGGGCAGGCGGCGAACCGCTCCGCGGTCAGCCCGGCCCGGCCCAGGTAACCGCGGGCCAGCCCCACCCCGGCCACGTACAGTTCCCCGCTCACCCCGGCCGGGACCGGGCCCAGACGCCGGTCCAGCACGAAACAGCGGGTGTTATCCAGCGGCTGCCCGATCGGGACCACGCCGCCCGCGACCACAGCCGGGGTCAAACGCGCGGTGGTCACCCCGACCGTGGTCTCAGTCGGCCCGTAGTGGTTGACCACCGCCCGGTCCCCGGCCGCCTCCAGCAATTCCGCGGCCCACCGCGGCGGCGCCGCTTCCCCGCCCAGCACCAGCACCCGGGCCGGGACCAGCCGGGCCAGCCCACCCGTACCGCCCAGCGCCGCCAGGTGCGAGGGAGTCAGCTTCAGGTAATCGATCCCGCACCGCGCCACCAGCGCGGCCACCGCACCCGGATCCGTGACCATGCCCGCCGCCGCCACATGCAGCACCCCGCCGCTGACCAGGCTGGTGAACAGCATCGTGTTGCCGAAATCAGTGGTGACCGGCTGCAGCAGCGCATACCGGCCGCCCGGCTCACCCAGCCCGGCCCGGCCCGCCACCGCCCCCACATAGCTGACCAGCCCCCGGTGCGTCACCACCACACCCTTGGGCCGCCCGGTCGACCCCGACGTGTACATCACATACGCCGGCTGTTCCGGCAGCACCGCCACCCCGCCACCAGCACCGCCCACCACCACGCCCGGCCCAGCAGCCACCCCCAGATCACCAACCGTCAGCACCGGCACCGCAGCCGGGATCACCGCAGCGGCACCCGCCGTAACCAGCGCCAGCACCGGCCGCCCGTCACCGAGCATGAACCCGATCCGCTCAGCCGGGTACGCCGGATCCACCGGCAGGTAGGCGGCGCCGGTCTTGAGCACCGCCAGCAGCGCGGTCACCAGCCCCGCCGACCGGTCCATCACCACCGCCACCACCCGCTCCGGCCCCGCCCCCCGGGCAGCCAGCAGCCGGGCCAGCCGGGACGCCCGCTGGTCCAGCTCCTGGTAGGTCAGCACCATGCCGGCGCCGGCGACCGCTGCCGCGTCCGGGGTACGGGCCGCCTGCACCGCGAACAGGTCCGCCACCGTGACCGGCACCGGCCGCGCGGTCTGGTTCCACCCGGCCAGCAGCTGCCACCGCTCGTCCTCGCCCATGACCCGCACCATGTCGAGCCGGGCCTGCGGATCGGCCTCCAGCGCGGTTACCAGGTTCGCGGTCACCGTGTGCAGCAGCCCGCATACCTGCTGCGGGCTGGCGGGCGCGATCGCGCGGACCGTGAATGCGAACCCGGACCCGGTGTCGTCGATCATCACGGTGAGCGGATAGTTGCTGCCACCCCGCATGAAAACCAGCTCAACACCGTCCAGGCCGGTGCCGTCACCGGATCCCGTGCCCCGGTGCTGGCTGTGGCGGTAGTTCAGGGTCGAGGTGAACAGGGGGGCCGGCGCGGTGACGCCGCTGGCCTGCTGGGCCAGCGCCAGCGGGGCATGCTCATGCGCCAGCAGCCCGGCCAGCTGCCGCTGCATCCCGGCCACCGCCTCGGCTACTGCCTCGGCGCCGGTCTCTACCCGTACCGGCAAGGTGTTCATGAACAGCCCGGGGATCCGGTCGGCGCCGGGCCCGGCATCCATCCGGCCCAGCAGCACGGTGCCGAACACCACGTCATCGCGGCCGCTGGTCGCCGCGACCACCCGGGCCCAGGCCAGGTGGAACAGCGTCGCCGGGCTCACCCCGCGGGCCCGCGCCTGCGCCCGCACCCGCCCGGCCAGCCCCTGCTCCACGCTCAGCCGCGCCTCTCCGGGGGCCACGCCGTCGCCGTAGGTATCCAGCAGCCCGAACGGGGCGGTCGGCTCGGTCACATCACCGAGCAGGCCGGCGAAGTACCGCTCATGCTCCTGACGCGGCACCCCCAGCCGGGCCTGCGCCACGAAGTCACGGAACGGCAGCGGCGCCGGCAACCGGTCCCCCTGCCCGGCCAGCAGCGCACCCACCTCACCCAGCACCACATCCATCGCCGTATGGTCCTGCACCAGGTGATGGACCTGCAGCAGCGCCAGCCACCGGCCCGATCCCGGCCCGGCCGCCACCTGCACCCGCAGCAGCGGCGCCCGGCCCAGGTCCAGCCATCCCCCGGCGGCGGTCAGCAGCCCGGCCACCAGCTCATCGCCGCTGCCGGGCAGTGTTGTCTCGGTGACCGGCAGCTCGGCGTGCCGCCAGACCACCTGCACCGGTTCGGGCAGCCCGTCCCAGGCCAGCGCGGTGCGGTAGATGTCATGCCGGTCGATCACCTGCTGCACCGCGCCCAGGAATCCTTCCAGCCGGGCCCGGGAGTCAAAGCCGAGTACCACCGCTCCCAGGTACGCATCCCCGCCGTGCCTGCCCGGCGGTCATCAGGTGGTGGAAGAAGATGCCCTCCTGCAGCGGCGCCAGCGGGTAGATATCGGCGACATTCGCCGCGCCGCCCGCGACCGTGGCGGTGATCTGGCCGATCTGCCCGGGGGTCAGCTGGACCAGCGGCAGCATGCCCGGGGTGATCTGCACCGCCCCGGCCGGGATCAGGTTCGGCGGCACCGCCACCTCCCGCGGCCCGGCCACCGCGGCCAGCCCGGCTGGGGTCGGCGTCTCGAACAGCGCCCGCACCGCGATCGTCACCCCGCGCTCCCGCAGCCGCTGCACCAGCGACACCGCCAGCAGCGAGTGGCCGCCCAGGGCGAAGAAATTATCGTCGGCCCCGGCCCGGTCCAGCCCCAGCACGTCCGCGAACGCGCCGCACACGATCTCCTCCGCCAGCGTGGCCGGGCCCCGGCCCGGCCCGGCCGCGTACCCAGGAGCCGGCAGCGCCGCCCGGTCGACCTTCCCGTTCGGCGTCAGCGGCAGTGACTCCAGGATGACGACTGCCGATGGCAGCATGTACCCCGGCAGCCGCGCGGCGGCATGCTCACCCACCGCCCCGGCCAGCCCACCCCCATCCCCGCCGGGGTGGTCCCCGGCCGGGATCAGGTAGGCGACCAGCCGCCGGTCCCCGGCCCCATCGCGGGGAGCGGTCACCACCGCCTGGGCCACCCCGGGATGAGCGGCCAGCACCGCCTCGATCTCGCCGGGCTCGATGCGGAACCCGCGGATCTTGACCTGGTCATCGGCCCGCCCGCAAAACACCAGCTGGCCATCGGGGATCCAGCGGGCCAGGTCCCCGGTCCGGTACATCCGCTCCCCGCCCGCTCCGAACGGGCAGGCGGTGAACCGCTCGGCGGTCAGCCCGGGCTGGTGCAGGTAGCCGCGGGCCAGCCCGGCCCCGGCCACGTACAGTTCCCCGCTCACCCCCGGCGGGACCGGGGACAGCCACCGGTCCAGCACAAATACCCGGGTATTGGCGGCCGGCGAGCCGATGCTGACCGGCGCACCGGGGCTGAGCTGCCCGCAGGCGGACCAGATCGTGGTCTCGGTCGGGCCGTACATGTTCCACACCGGCCCGGGCCGGTCCAGCAGCGCCGCGGCCAGAGAGACGGGCAACGCCTCCCCGCCGCACCACACGCGCAACCTCGACGCGACCGCCCACCCCTCACTGGCCAGCATCTGCCAGGTTGCCGGGGTGGCCTGCATGACCGTCGCGCCGCACTGGCTGATCTGGGCGGCCAGCAGCCGCGCCGACCGCACCGTGTCCCGCCCGGCGATCACCACCCGCCCGCCCGATACCAGCGGGCCCAGCAGCTCCAGGCCGGCGATGTCGAACCCTAGCGAGGTCACCGCCATCAGCACGTCCCCGGCGGCCAGCCCGGGACGGCGGACCATCGCGGTCAGCAAGTTCACCAGGCTGCGCTGGGATATCTGCACCCCCTTGGGCTGCCCGGTCGACCCCGAGGTATAGATCACGTACGCCGTCTGGTCCCCCGCCAGCGGCGGCGACCGGACGCCACTGGCCTGCCCCGCCGCCGGTGCCTGGTCATCCAGGTCATCGAGCCACACCACCGCGCCCGGGCCCGCGGGCAGGTACCCGGCCAGGCCCCGCGCCACCCGGCGGTGACCGGCCAGCACCACGGGACGGCTGTCGGCGAGCATGAACGCCAGCCGCCCAGACGGGTACTCCGGATCCAGCGGCAGGTACACCGCGCCCGCCTTGAATACCGCCAGCATCGCGATGACCATGTCCGGGCCGCGATCCAGGCACAGCCCCACCACCTGCTCCGGTCCCGCCCCCGCACCGCGCAGCACCCACGCCAGCGCCTCCGCGCGCTGCTCCACCTCCCGGTAGGTCAGCCACGTCAGGCCGCAGGTCACCGCCACCGCGTCCGGGCACGCCGCCGCCCGCGCGGCGACCAGCTCATCCACCCCGCCCGTCGGCACCGCCACCACCGTGGCATTCCACCCCGCCAGCACCTGCCCTCGCTCGTCCTCGCTCAGCACCTGCACCACCCGCAACGGGGCAGCCGGGTCGCCCTCCAGCGCGGTGACCAGGTGCGCGGTGGCTGTCTGCAGCAGCCCGCACACCTGCGCCGGGTCAGCCGGCGCGACCGCGTCCACGGTGATCGCGAATCCGGTCCCGCTGTCGTCGATCGCCACGGCCAGCGGGTAGCTGGTGCGGTCCCAGAAGTAGACCACCTCAACGCCGTCCAGACCGGTGCCGCCACCAGGTCCCGCGCCCCGGTCCGGGCTATAGCGGTAGTTCAGGATCGAGGTGAACAGCGGTGCCGGCGCGGTGACTCCGCTGGCCTGCTGGGCCAGCGCCAGCGGGGCATGCTCGTGCGCCAGCAACCCGGCCAGCTGCCGCTGCATGCCCTTCACCGCCCCGGCCGCTCCCGCCCGGGTGTCCACCCGTACTGGCAGCGTGTTCATAAACGGACCGGGGATCCAGTCCGCGCCCGCCCCGGCGTGCATCCGCCCGAACAGCACCGTGCCGAACACCACGTCGTCACGGCCGCTGACCGCCGCCAGCACCCGGGCCCAGACCAGGTGGAACAGGGTCGCCGGGCTGACCGCGCGGGCCCGCGCCCCCACCCGCACCCGCTCAGCCAGCCCCTGCTCCACGCTCACCCGCGCCTGCCCGGCGCCCGCGCCGTCGCCGTAGGTATCCAGCAGCCCGAACGGGGCGGTCGGCTCGGTCACATCACCGAGCAGGCCGGCGAAGTACCGCTCATGCTCCTGACGCGGCACCCCCAGCCGGGCCTGCGCCACGAAGTCACGGAACGGCAGCGGCGCCGGCAACCGGTCCTCCCGCCCGGCCAGCAGCGCACCCACCTCACCCAGCATCACATCCATCGCCGTGTGATCTTGCACCAGCTGATGCATCTGCAGCAGGGCAAGCCACCGCCCCGATCCCGGCTCGGCCGCCACCTGCGCCCGCAGCAGCGGCGCCCGGCCCAGGTCCAGCCATCCCCCGGCCTCGTCCGTCAGCTGGGCCACCGCATCCGTGCCCTCACGCAGGACCAGTTCGGTCACCGGCAGCCGGGCGGCGCGCCAGACCACCTGCACCGGCTCGGGCAGCCCGTCCCAGGCCAGCGCGGTGCGGTAGATGTCATGCCGGTCGATCACCTGCTGCACCGCGCCCAGGAACCCTTCCAGCCGCTCCCGGCAGTCAAAGCCCAGCACCACCGGCAGCACATAGACATCCCCGCCGGCCTGGCCGACGGTCATCAGGTGGTGGAAGAAGATGCCCTCCTGCAGCGGCGCCAGCGGGTAGATATCGGCGACGTTCGCCGCGCCGCCCGCGACCCCGGCGGTGATCTGGCCGATCTGCTCCTGGGTCAGCTGGACCAGCGGCAGCATGCCCGGGGTGATCTGCACCGCCCCGGCCGGGATCAGGTTCGGCGGCACCATCACCTCCCCGGGCCCGGCCACCGCGGCCAGCCCGGCCGGGGTCGGCGCCTCGAACAGCGCCCGCACCGCGATCGTCACCCCCCGCTCCCGCAGCCGCTGCACCAGCGACACCGCCAGCAGCGAATGCCCGCCCAGGGCGAAGAAGTCATCATCGATGCTGACCCGGTCCACGCCCAGCACCTCGGCGAACAGCTCGCACAAAACCTCCTCCGCCGCCGACCGCGGCCCCCGTCCGGTCCCCTGGTCGCCCCATTCCGGTGCCGGCAGCGCCGCCCTGTCCAGCTTCCCGTTCGGCGTCAGCGGCAGTGACCCCAGCACCACCACCGCCGACGGCACCATGTACTCCGGCAGCCGCCGCCCGGCATGCTCACGCAGCACCGCCTCGTCGACCCGCGCACCGCCAGCCGGCACCACATAGGCAACCAGCCGCTGGTCCCCGGGCCGGTCCTCCCGCACCACCACCGCAGCCTGCGCCACACCTTCATGCCCGGCCAGCACCGAGGCGACCTCACCCGGCTCGATCCGGAACCCGCGGACCTTCACCTGCTCATCAGCCCGGCCCAGGTACTCCAGCGCCCCATCCGGCCGCCAACGGACCACATCCCCGGTCCGGTACATCCGCTCCCCGGACCCGAATGGGCAGGCGGTGAACCGCTCGGCGGTTAGCCCGGCCCGGCCCAGGTAGCCGCGGGCCAGCTGCGCCCCGGCCACGTACAGCTCCCCCGCCACCCCCGGCGGTACCGGGCCTAGCCACCGGTCCAGCACGAACACCCGCACGTTCGGCAGCGGCCGACCGATCGGCGGCTCCTGCCCACCCGGCCCGCACGGCCACCACGTCACTTCTACCGTGAGCTCAGTCGGCCCATACAGGTTCTCCAGTCGCGCCGTCGGCCACAGCCGCGCCGCCTGCGCGGCCAGCCAGCCCGGCAGCGCCTCCCCGCCGCACATCACCAGCCGCAGGCCGGTACACCCCCGGGCGGCCAGGCTCGGCGGTGAACGCGGCCAGCGCCGACGGCACGAAGTACGCCACGCTGACCCGCTCGCGGGCCAGCAGCCCGGCCAGGTACGCCAGATCCCGATGCCCGCCCGGACTCGCCACCACCAGCGCCGCCCCGGTCAGCAGCGGCCAGAAAAACTCCCGGACCGACGCGTCAAACCCCGACACGGTCTTCTGCACCACCCGGTCCCCCGCACCCAGCCCGAACTCCTCCTGCATCGCCGCGAGGAAATTAGCCAGCGCCCCGTGGCTAATCACCACCCCCTTGGGACGGCCCGTCGACCCTGACGTATACAGCACATAAGCCGGATGCCCGGGCAGCAGCATCGCCGCCTGGCCGCCGCCGCTCACATCACCAGCGGCCGCCGCGTCCGCCCCCGGCGCGGCCATCCCCTGATCATCGACCACCAGCACCGGCACCCCGGCCGGGATCACCGCGGCGGTGCCCGCCGTGGCCACCGCCAGCACTGGCCGCGCGTCGTCGAGCATGAACGCGATCCGCTCCGCCGGATACCCCGGATCGGCCGGCAGGTACGCCGCGCCCGCCTTGAGCACCGCCAGCAGCGCGGTCACCAGCCCCGCCGACCGGTCCATCACCACCGCCACCACCTGCTCGGGCCCGGCCCCCCGCGCCGCCAGCAGCCGGGCCAGCCGGGACGCCCGCTCATCCAGCTCCCGGTAGGTCAGCACACTGTCCCCGCACGCCACCGCCACCGCATCCGGCGACCGCGCCGCCTGCCGGTCGAACAACCCCGGCACCATCACCGTCGGCACCGGCCGCGCGGTCTGATTCCACCCGGTCAGGATCTGCTCCCGCTCGTCCTTGCCGACGATCTGAGCCCGGGTGACATAATCGGTGGGAGACGCCGATATCAACCAGTCAAGGACACTCCTGAACTGGTCGCCAATTCCCGCGGCCGATTCCGCGCTGTACAGCTCCGGGTTCACGTCAACGGCAATGTTTATGCTGCCGTCCGGCGACCTGTCGAAAACAGAGATCGACAGGTCATCAACCGGCCCCTTACCCAAGTTATGCGCGGTCACCTCACAATCCCCGAGCCGCACTGCGTAATCAAACGACATGACGTTTACATCCAGGCCGAACAACGCCCCACTATTAACAAGCCGCAGGTCCCGAAGGATGTCCTCATACCGGTACCGTTGATGCCGCAGCGCATCACGCACCATCCGCGATGCCTGCCGGACCAGTTCCTCCACCGACGTCTCCCGGCCCACCCGCAGCCTGACAGGCAAGACATTCGCCGTCATCCCCGGTATTCCCAGTTCCCGCGGCCCCGTCCGGCCCAGAACCGGCAAGCCGAGCACCACATCTTCCGCCCCGGTGCTACGGTGCAGGTAAATCACGGAAGCAACAATCATCAGCCCGGAAAAACTCGTCCACAGCCGCTGCGCAGCCGCCTTCAGCTCGGCGCCACCAGCAGGACTAATGTCGTGCATATGCCGCAGCGGCATACGGCGCGATCGCGGCGCCTGCCGCCCGCTGACGCTTGCGACCTCAGGCAAATCCGCCAGCACATCAAGCCAGAACTCCCGGTCGAGGCCGAACTCCGCCGAGGACCGGTAAGAAAAATCGGCCTCCGCCAGTACCGACAATGGCTCTAGCGCAGCCCCCGCGGCCTGCTCGCCAGCCAGCAGCGCGTTATACACCCGCGCCTGCCGGGCCACAATCACCGACCCGCTGAACGCGTCCAGCACAATATGATGCGCACGCTGATACCACAAAAACCAGCGCGGCGCTATCTTCAGCACCGCGGCCGTGAACAGCCGGTCCCGCCACAGGTCCACCGGACGGCACATATCCGCCCGCATCCACTCCTGCGCGGCGGCACGCGGATCCGCCGCCGAACTTACATCGATCACGTAAAACGGCAACTCGCCCGACGTATCAACGAACTGCCGCAACATCCCCTCACTCTCGCAAAAACGCAGATGACAGGCCTCAACCTCCCCCAGAGTGCGCCGCGCCGCCTCCACAAACAGGCCCACGTCAAGATCGCCGCGGATCTCCAAATACTCACCCACGTTGTAAACCGGAGCATCGGGATCAAGCTGCTGCGCATACCAAATACCGCGCTGCGCGGCCATCAGTTCTTGGGACTCGCCTTCAGATCCACGCATCAGCACACACCCTCGATCGTTCGATCTCTGGCCTAATGAAGCCATGACCGTGAGGTCGGCAACAACACAAGCCATCGGCAGTGCTCTTGCTGCGTCAGGCCGATCCGCTGATGCAACCCGTCTCGACTGCTGCAGCGCATCAGTTGAACGGCACCCGGACAGTCGCTCTGGCCGACCTGCAATCCCGCGATAACATCACCGCCGACGCACCGTAACCGGCTATAAGCGCCCTGTCCATGCAAATAGATTGCTAATTATGCCTCAGCCTGCCGCCAGATGCGCCCATTGCTACCTCCGTCGGACCCAGGCATACTCGACGAACCCGGCAAACGCCAAACGCAAAGCATGCAGCCGCCCTGTGTGAGAAAGAGACGGCCAGCGAAGGAGATTTCCTGCGCCATGATGGGACATCCAAGGGAAATGAGGCTGCATGTCGGCGAGTCGCTCACCCGACAGCAAATAACCCCCGGAACGGTCAGGAGGATTCTCCCGTACGCCAAGCCGTATCGTTCTGCATTGATACTTGCAATGAGCGCTACCCTGGTGGATGCCCTCATCACGGTAGCCGCCCCGCTGTTCCTCAGGGCGGTCATTGATGACGGCATCCTGCACCGCCGACTCGGGGTTGTCGTGGCACTGTCATTGGTCGTCGCCGGGCTGGCGTTGCTGGACGCGCTCGCGATTTACACTCAGATCTGGACCACGGCCCGGATTGGTCAGGGGATTATCTACGACCTCCGCACCAAAGTATTCCGGCATGTACAACGACAGCCCCTGGCATTCTTCACCCGTTCGCAAACTGGCTCGCTAGTCAGCAGGCTGAACACGGATATTGTCGGGGCACAGCAGGCGGTCTCGTCGGTACTGACCCAGACCACGTCCACCAGCCTGACCTTGATCTTCGTCCTAGCCACCATGTTCTACCTGTCCTGGCAGATCAGCCTCGTTGCCGTGATCCTGATCCCGGTTTTCCTCCTCCCGGTCCAACTGGTCGGGAAGAGGGTGCAGCGGCTCAGCAGGGCAGGGATGCAGCTCGACGCCGAGCTGGGCTCGATAATGAACGAGCGGTTTAACGTTGCCGGGGCGTTGCTTACCAAGCTTTACGGGCGACCGAACGAGGAAGCCGACCTGTTCGACAACCGCGCGGGCCGGGTCCGCAGTGTACAGATAGCGACCCTCGTATGGGCACGCTGGCTTTTCATCATAATGACCCTGCTTGCCTCATTGACCCTTGCGCTGGTATACGGCCTTGGCGGCAGTCTCGTCATTGATGGCACGTTGCAGATCGGCACCCTTGTCGCCTTGGTCGCCCTGCTCGGGAGACTGCTCGGCCCGATCAACCAGGCATCCAATATGCAGATCAATGTCCTGACCGCACTGGTCAGCTTTGACCGGGTGTTCGAGGTGCTGGATCTTAAGCCGCTCGTAACGGAGCGCGAGGGAGCGTCCGCGCTGCCGTCCGGCGACTCCGGCAGCCAGGCGGCGCCGGAGGTGGAATTCGATCACGTCTCGTTCCGGTACCCGACCGCCAGCGAGGTGTCGCTCGCCTCACTGGAGTCGATCGCGCTGCCCCTGCCGGAGCGCACCGACAACGCGTGGATCTTGCAGGATGTGAGCTTCCGCGCGCCTGCCGGGAAGCTGACCGCACTGGTTGGCCCGTCAGGGGCCGGGAAGACCACAATTACCCACTTGGTGCCCCGCCTCTACGACCCCGGCTCGGGATCAGTACGGATCGGGGGCCATGACATCCGCGACCTGACCCTGCAGTCGCTGCACGACACGGTCGGCGTGGTCACCCAGGATGCGCACCTGTTCCACGACACGATCCGGGCTAACTTGAGCTACGCGCGTCCCGGTGCCACCGAGGCGGACCTGATCACCGCCTGCCAAGCGGCACGGATCTGGGACGTGATCTCCGCACTCTCCGATGGCCTGGACACCGTGGTCGGCGATCGCGGGTACCGGCTCTCCGGCGGCGAGAAACAGCGGGTCGCCCTGGCCAGGCTGCTACTCAAGGATCCGCAGGTCGTCGTCCTCGATGAGGCCACCGCCCACCTGGACTCCGAGTCGGAAGCGGCGATACAGCGGGCGCTGAAGACCGCGCTGGCGGGCCGGACATCGCTGGTGATCGCGCACCGGCTGTCCACCATCCGCGAGGCCGACCAGATCCTGGTAATCGACGCGGGCCAGATCATCGAGCGCGGAACCCATGAAGAGCTGCTGACCGCCGGCGGGCTCTACGCGGAGCTCTACCGCACCCAGTTTGCCCGGCAAGCCGACGGCGACGCGGAGGTCGGCCCCGCCGGGCAACGGCCGGGTGCGACCGACCAGATCCTGGTAATCGACGCGGGCCAGATCATCGAGCGCGGAACCCATGAAGAGCTGCTGACCGCCGGCGGGCTCTACGCGGAGCTCTACCGCACGCAGTTTGCCCGGGAAGCCGACGGCGACGCGGAGGTCGGCCCCGCTGGGCAACGGCCGGGTGCGGCCACCACCCATGCGGTGGCGGACACACTGCGGATCGAATGAAGGAGACTGCAAGCGATGCAATTTGGAATGTTCTTCGAGCTCCAGCTCCCGCGACCCTGGCCAGCCGGAGCGGAGCAGGAGCTTTACCGCAATGCACTCGAATGGGCCGAGCTGGGCGAGCGGTCGGGTATCGAATACGGCTGGGCGCAGGAGCATCATTTCCTTGAGGAATACTCTCACTCAACAGCACCAGAAGTCTTTCTTGCTGCCGTGAGCCAGCGTACGCGGCACATGCGCCTTGGACATGGCGTGACGCTGATGCCTCCAGCATTCAACCATCCAGCACGCGTCGCCGAACGGATCGCCGCTCTCGATCTGGTCAGCGGCGGGCGAGTCGAATGGGGAACTGGCGAGTCAAGCTCGCGCATCGAGCTAGAGGGTTTCGGAGTCAATTACCTCGAAAAAAGAAATATGTGGGCCGAGGCCGTGCGGGAGGCGGCTAATATGATGGCGTCGGAACCGTACGCTGGTTACCGCGGAAAATACTTCTCGATGCCCGCCCGCAACGTCGTACCCAAGCCCGTGCAAAAACCGCATCCGCCGCTCTGGGTTGCCTGCACGAACCGCGATACGGTGAAAATGGCAGCACGCTTGGGTATGGGCGCCCTGACGTTCGCCTTCATGGATGCCAAGGAAGCCCGTTACTGGGTCAAAGAGTATTACGAGACCTTCGAAAATGAATGTCAGCCTATCGGGCGGACCGTAAATCCTAACGTGGCCATGCTCGCCGGGGTAATGATCCATCCGGACGCCGATGTCGCACGGGCGCGCGGGGTGGAGGGACAGCGTTTCTTCAAATGGGCGCTTGCCTGGTATTACCGGTCTGGCACGCATCTTCCCGGGCGCACCGAGCTGTGGGATGAGTTCCTCCGGGCGCCACAGGAGCCGATGGCCGGGATCTCGGCCATCGGGACCTCGGCCGACGCGCGCCAGCACTTCGAGGAACTGGAGGCCGCCGGCGTTGACCAGGTGATGTTGCTGCAGCAGGCCGGCCGGTATCCGCACGAGCACGTGTGCGAGACGCTCGAGCATCTCGGCCGGGACGTGATCCCGGCATTCCGCGACCGGCACGAAGCGGCCAGGGAAAAGAAGCTCAAGCAGCTCGAGCCCGCGATAGAACGCGCCCTGGCGCGGATACCGCCGCTCGCCACCGCGGCCGCGGACCCGGTCGAGTCCTATCCGGTGCTCATGGCCAAGCAGGGCGTCGACACCCACGGCACCGGAACCCGTCGCGCCGTCGATGCGGGCATGCTCTGGCGGATGCACGTCGCCGGGACGAGCAACCGCAAGGATGACGATGAGAGTTGAGCCGAAGGCGGAAACGCTGCCGGAAGTGCTGCGGAACCGGGCCGAGCGCAGTCCGCACGATCTGGCTTACGGTTTCCTGCCCGCGGGCGAGGGCGATACCGTACCCATCACCTATGGCGAACTAGACACCGAGTCCCGGCGGATCGCCACTCAGCTCGGCGAACTGCTCGCGCCCGGGTCTCGGGCCCTGCTCATGTACGGGCCAGGACTGCAGTTCATAACGGCGTTCTTCGGCTGCCTTTACGCTGGGATCGTAGCGGTGCCGGCTTATCCGCCGATGCCGGGCCGGATGGAGGCGGGCCTGGCGAACCTGCGCCTGATAGCCGCGGACTGCGCCGCGAAGGCGGTGCTGACCCAGGGCCATCTGCACTCCTACGTGCAGGACGCCGCAGCCGATGCGCCGATTCCCGGCATCACGTGGATAGTCACCGACCAAGGCGGCGGTGACGCTGCAGCCTGGCGGCAGCCTCGCATCCGGGCGGACGCGGTCGCGCTGCTGCAGTACACCTCGGGGTCGACCACTGACCCACGCGGCGTGGTGCTGCGGCACGACAATATTCTCGCCAATCAGCGCGCGGTTCAGGAGTCACTTCGGGCAGCATCCGGCACCGTGGTGAGCTGGCTACCGCCTTATCACGACATGGGGCTCTTCGGCTTCGTGCTTGGGCCGCTCTACCTCGGCTGGCCCTGCTACCTCATGTCACCTCTGCACTTCCTGCAGCGGCCGGGTCGCTGGCTAGCCGCGATAACCAGGTTCCGGGCCACGCACAGCGGCGGGCCGCCGTTCGGATACGAGCTGTGCGCCCGGAGGGTGACAGAAGCGGAGAAGGAGTCGCTCGACCTCTCCTCGTGGCAGGTCGCGCTCGTCGGCGCCGAGCCGATCCGCAGCGAGGGTCTGGCCCGCTTCGCCGGGGCGTTCGCCTCGTGCGGGTTCCGCCAGGCATCGCTGTACCCCTGTTACGGCCTCGCGGAGGCCACCCTCTTGGTCACGGGCTCGGTGCCAGGCGCTCCGCCGGTCAAGATGGAGGCCGACCCGCACGCCCTGGAGAGTGGCGTGGCCGGAGCGCCCAGCGCACCAGGCCAGCGCTCGAAGCAGCTGGTCTCCTCCGGACGCGCGCCCGACGGTCATGACGTGGTCATCGTGGACCGGTCGGCAACGCTGATCGTTGCCGACCGCGTGGTCGGTGAGGTCTGGGTGGCCAGCCCGAGCGTCGCGGACAGCTACTGGGACAGGCCGGGCCTATCGGCCGAGACGTTCGGCGCCACCCTCCCTGGATTTCCCGGCCGGCGTTTCCTGCGTACCGGGGATCTCGGCTTCCTGGCCGACGGCGAGCTGTTCGTCACCGGACGGATCAAAGAGATGATCATCGTACGCGGCCGGAACGTCCTTCCCCAGGATGTGGAGGCCATCGGCCAGGCAGTCGACAATCGCCTGCGCCCCGGTAGCGGCGCGGCCTTCGCGCTGAGCGGCGACGACACCGACCGGCCCGCACTGGTACAGGAAACCACGATTACCGAACCGTGGCAGGCGGCCGAGTTGCTCCCGCGGATCCGCCAAGCGGTACAGGAACGGCTCGATATCACACTGCACACCATCGTTATGGTCCCCGCCCATTCCGTGCCGAAGACCTCGAGCGGCAAGGTCCGCCGGCTGCACACCCGCGAGCTGCTTGCCACCGGGCGGCTACCGGTGATCGCCGGGCTCGGCGAGCCGCTCCAGCGAGGACCCGGCTCGCCTCCGTCCGAATCGTTAGGAGACCAATGATGAAAGCCCAGGAACTCCGTAGCTGGGTGGTGACGCGGGTGGCCACCGCGACCGGGACGCCGGCGGGCGAACTGGATGATGACCAGCCGTTCAGCGCATGGGGGCTCGAATCCGCGCAGGCGGCCGCGATAGCAGGCGAGCTCGCTGAGGTCCTGGGCCGGCCGGTCGTGCCGACCGCCCTGTACGAGTACCCGACGATCGGCTCGCTGGTCGCCGCGTTCACCGGCCCTGGCGACCGACCAGACGCTAACAAGGAACCCGCCTTCGCGTCGGCCGCGCGCCCGGCATCCGAGCCGCTGGCGATCGTGGGAATCGGCTGCCGGCTCCCGGGAGCGCATGGACCTGAGGCATTCTGGTCCCTGCTCGCGGCGGGCGTGGACGCGATCACTGAGGTCCCGCCCGATCGCTGGGATGTCAGCAGGTACTGGTCACCGGACCGCTTGGCTCCAGGTGCCTCGGTCAGTAAGTGGGCCGGGCTGCTGGCGGAGATCGACGGCTTCGACGCGCCTTTCTTCCGGATCCCGCCGACCGAGGCCGAGCGGATGGATCCGCAGCAAAGGCTGCTGCTGGAAACGAGCTGGGAGGCGCTGGAGGACGCCGGCCTCCTCCCGGCGGATCTTCGCGGCTCCCAGACCGGAGTCTTCGTCGGCATTTCGGTCAGTGAATACGCCCTGCGGCTGCAACGCGCCGACGTTTCGCTGATCGACGGCCTGATGCCCACCGGCGGGGCGCTGTCGATCGCCGCCAACCGGCTGTCATACTTTTTCGACTGGCGTGGCCCGAGCGTGGCCATCGACACCGCGTGCTCATCATCACTGGTCGCGCTGCAGCTCGCCGCGAGCGCCCTCCGCGATGGCGACTGCGACCTCGCGCTGGCCGCCGGCGTCAACGTGCTCCTGGATCCTGAGCTGACTATCGGCATCAGCAAATCCGGGGCGCTCTCCTCCGACGGGCGCTGCAAGACCTTCGACGCTTCGGCCGACGGCTACGTGCGCAGCGAAGGCTGTGGAGTGGTGGCGCTGAAGCCGCTCTCTTCGGCCCAGCGCGACGGCGACCGGATCTACGCCTTGGTGCGCGGCTGTGCGGTTAACTCCGACGGCCGCAGCAACGGGCTGACGGCCCCCAATCCGGCCGCGCAGGACGCCGTGCTGCGCCGCGCTTATCACGACGCGGGCGTCGATCCGCACCGCGTGTGCTATGTGGAGTGCCATGGAACAGGCACGCGGCTCGGCGACCCGATCGAGGTCGGAGCACTCGGGCCGGTGGTGCGGCCGGCCGACGCCGCGGACGACTGCCTGGTGGGATCGGTTAAGAGCAATCTCGGGCATCTTGAGTCCGCGGCCGGGATCGCCGGGCTCATCAAAACGGCCCTCGCGCTGCACCACGGTGTCATCCCGCCCACCATCCACCTCGACCAGCCGAATCCGCACATACCATTTTCCGAACTCCGGCTTCGCCCGGTGACCGGCCCAGTACCTCTTTCCAGTGACGCCGCGCCCTGGTTCGCTGGAGTCAGCAGCTTCGGCTTCGGCGGAACGAATGCCCACACGGTCCTGGAATCCGCTCCGCCCCGGCCGGTCACCCCGCGCCGGGCCGGGGCCGGTCAGCCGGTGTTGCTGCCGTTGTCCGCCGCCAGCCCGCGCTCGCTGGACGCACTGTGCCGGGCCTGGCTGGACAGGCTGCAGGCAGGCGTGGTGGAGGACCTGCCCGCAGCCGCTCGCACCGCCGCGGTCAGACGGCAGCATCATCGATATCGTGCCGCGTTCGTCGCTTCGTCCGTGACCGAGCTTGCGGCCCAGCTGGCGGCCGTCGGCCCTGCCTCGCGGGGTGATGCCCCGCCACCGTCGTCTCCACCTGAGGTCGCGTTCGTTTTCAGCGGGCAGGGAACGCAGTGGGCGGGCATGGGCACCGAGCTCATGGCATCTGATCCCCTCTTCGCCTCGTTCATCGAACGCTGCGACGAGATGGGCAGGAAGCTGGCCGGCTGGTCGATCAGTGAGGTGCTGACCGAGACCGCCGGTTCTCGGCTCGCTGCCACCGAATACGCGCAGCCGGTGCTGTTCGCGATCCAGGCCGGGCTCGCCGAGCTGTGGCGGGTCCTTGGCATCGCCCCCGTCGCCGTGGTCGGCCACAGCAGCGGAGAGATCGCGGCCGCGTACGCCGCCGGGTTCCTGACCCTGGACGACGCGATGCACCTGGCCATAGAGCGCGGCTCGGCAATGGCCGGCGCCGTGGGGAAAGGCCGGATGCTGGCAGTCGGAATGGCCGAGGCGCGGGTACGTGAGCTCATCGCGCGGCACGGCACGGACGTCGATGTGGCGGTCATCAACGCCTACGACGAAGTCGTCGTGTCCGGTATGTCCGAGGAGCTTGAACGCTTCCTCGGCTATCTGAACCAGGACACGTTCTCGCGATGGGTTCCCGTCGTCGATTACCCAGCCCACAGCGCTGCCGTGGAAGCACCGGCTCAGGTGCTGGCGGATCGGCTCACGTGGCTGCGCCCATGCTCCAGCGATGTCGCCTTCTACTCTTCGGTGACCGGGGACGCCGTCGAGGGACCCCTCCTGGACCCGGAATACTGGCGGCGTAACGCTCGGATGCCGGTCCGCTTCCGCGATGCGGTCGAGGCTATGATCCGTACCCGGCCGGTGGCATCGATCGTGGAGATCGGCCCGCATCCGGTACTGCAACGCCCGCTGCGCCAGATCTGCACCTCCGTCGGGCGACCGCGAACCGCCGTGCTCGCGTCCGCGCGCCGTCAGCACGAACTGCCGGAACTACTGACCACCTTGGGCGAGCTGTATCAGCTCGGCGCCGATGTCAGCTGGAAGCGGCTGTACCGGCAGGAGACGCTGCAGGCACCGCTGCCGCTGTACCCCTGGGACCATGCGAAGTACTGGCTGGCCCCCCAGCAGGCCGCTCCGGTGGCCGCGGCCAACCGCGAGGACCATCCGCTGCTGGGCCAGCAGCTGCAGCTCGCCGTTCCGGCCGACCGGCTGGTCTGGGAGCATCAGGGCAGTGCCTGGGCTCACACCTGGCTGGCGGATCACCGGGTCGCCGGGCGACCGGTCATGCCGGCTGCCGGATACATCGAGATGATGCTGTCCGCCGCGCATGCGGCCGGACTCACCGGCGGCCTCGTTGTCAGCGACCTTACAATGCGGCAGACATTGCCGCTTAACGACGATGGGCAGATCACCCAGCTGACACTGACCAGAGCTGACGCCGGATACTCCGCCGAGCTGCATGTCCGCAGCGAAGCAGACGCCCAGCGCTGGCGCGGGCATGCGACCGCGCAGGTCGCCCCGCTCCCCGAGGCCCGGCCGGAGTCCGGTGCGTGGGCCGCGGGCGATTGCACCCGGCCGACGGACGCCGGGGAGCTGTACCAGTGGCTGGCCACGCACGGCCTGGCCTACGGCCCGGCATTCCGTCCGCTGACCGACATCAGAGTCGGCGACGGCGAGGCGATCGGCGGCATTGAGATTCCCGGTGGCCCGGACCCGCGGTTCCGGTGCGATCCTCGCATCCTGGACGGCGCATTCCAGCTGCTGGCCGCGGTGATGGCCGACGCCGGCCGGGTCAGCGGCTTCTGGGTGCCGACGCGGATGGGCCAGCTACGCTGGCATGCCGACCCCGGACCCGCCGCCATCGCGCACGTCCGGGTACGTTCCTCCGATAGCGGCGCGCCTAGTGCGGATTTCCGGATCCGCGGATCGGACGGCCGCCTGTGCATCGAGGTCGACGACCTCGCCTTCGCCGAGATCGCGGGCCCGCAATCGGGGTCATCCGGCGCGCCGGAGCCGCAACCCGGGCCGCAGGCGCGACCGGACCGGTCCCTATGGCTGTACGAGCCGGTGTGGCGGCCACGCGAACTGCCCGAGCCCACGGCCCGCCCGGCCGGGACCTGGCTGGTCTTCGACGGCGCCGTCAATCCCAGCGTGAGCTCGATTGCCGCCGCGCTGCGAGCCGACGGCAACAAGGTGCTGACCGCGAGACACGGGTCGGGCCCGGCCAAAGTTGAGCATGACGAATACCTCGTCGACTCGCTGAGCCCAGAGGGGTTTCCCCGGCTGCTCGCCGAGGCCGGGCTGCTGACCGGCGTCATGTTCGTCTGCGGGCCGCCCGAGACCGGGCGCGCCGCGGCCCGGGCCGACCTGCTCATTCAAGCGCTAGCTCAGCTCATCAAGGCCCTGTCGTTCAGCAACGTAGGCATCGAGGAACTGGTAGTGGTCACCCAGGGCGCCCATGCTGTAACGGCGCGGGCCGGTGCCCGGTGCCCGGCTGGGGGCGGCGTGTGGGGCTTGATGCGAAGCCTGCCGTTCGAAAACCCGATCCTCAAGCACCGCTGCATCGACATCGACCCGGATCCGGGCGACCAGGCGGGCCAGGCCGCGCTGATCGTGAGTGAATTCCGTGGTGACGATGAAGTCCAGGTCGCCTTCCGGGATGGTCAGCGATTCGTCAGGAGAGTCGCACCGGTCGCGGATCCGCCTGCTGACCTGCCACCGCTGGCCGCCGATGGCTGGTACCTGATCACCGGAGGGTACGGCGGACTCGGACTCGGCCTTGCTTCCTGGCTGGCGGACCAGGGTGCCAGGCGGATGGCCCTGCTCGGACCCCACGCGCCGTCCGGCGACGCGGCAGATCGCATAGCGGAACTGCGGCGCTCCGGTGTACAAGTGGAGACCCGGCAAGCCGATGTCCGCGACTCCGCGGCGCTCGCCTCCGCGCTCGATGCGATGCGCAGCCGTCTCGGCCCGCTGCGCGGAGTGATTCACGCGGCCGGAACGCTGGACGACGGCCCGCTGCTGGAAATGGAACCCGCCTCAATCATCAAGGTCCTCGGACCCAAGACGCATGGCGTCCAGAACCTGCACCGACTGACGGCGGCCGACGATCTGGACTGGTTCGTCATGTTCTCCAGCGCAGCTTCCGTGGTCGGTTCACCCGGCCAGGCTAACTACTGCGCCGCGAACGCGTTCCTCGATTCATTTGCCCGTTACCGGCACCGCCGGGACCTTCCAGCCACCAGCATCAACTGGGGTCCGTGGGCCGAAGCAGGGCTAGCCGCGCGGTTGGCGGAAGGCACCAATGAGAGCAGCCTGGACCGGCGCCTGCGCACCGCGGTAAGCAGCATCACCATGGCCGACGGACTGCATATGCTGGGCCGCATCATCGCCAGCGAAGCCGCGCAGATAGTCGCGCTGCCATACGATCTCCGGGATCTGCTGCAGTTCTATCCGGCCGGGCCGGGCTTTGCCTTCTTCGACGAACTGATCGGCGACGATGCCACGCAGCTACGTAACGTGGGAAGGCAAGCCCAGGCGACCCCGCGTCCCGAACTCGGTCACGAATACGTCGCGCCGCGCACTCCGGCCGAGCAGCAGATCGTGGCCATCTGGCAGTCGTCGCTCGGCATGGAGCCGATCGGGGTGCTCGACGAATTCTTTGAACTCGGCGGCGACTCGGTCTTCGCGAACCAGATCATCCTGCAGATTAACCGCATGCTGCGGGTGGCCATCGCCCCCGAGGATATCTTCAATGATTTCACGATCGCGCACGTGGCTGCTATCGCTGAGCAGCAGATGACCCAGACGGCCGGCAGCGGCCCTCGCGAAGATCTCGGTCGGCATAGCGCCGGGCTCGCTGACGCAGACCGGGATGTACCACGCGGCCAGCTCTAGCGGCGCCCGGCCACGCCATCATCCATCGTCCGACAAACATGATAAAACGGGCGCGATGTTTACCTGGGAGAGGGTTGTCACTAAGGCCCGCCGGTTGCGCCGAGTGGTCAACGCCGTGGCCGCCGTCACCGTGTCGGCCGCTCTGCTCGGGGTTCTCGGCTTCGGCTACGGCACGATCCCGGCGCTCGGGCCGGCGCTCGATCCGGCGCGGGGCGCCTGGACGTCGGCGGCCGACGGGCAGCCGGTGACATCGCAGACGGTGCGCCTGCCGGGCCTCGCATCGCCGGTCACCGTATCGTTCACGAAGCAGGGCCTCGCCTCGATCAGCGCGCGCAACGACCACGACCTGTTCCTCGCCCTGGGCTACGTGCACGCGAAGTTCCGGCTATCGGAGATGGATTTCGAGCGCCGCCTGGGCGACGGCCGGCTGGCGCAACTCGGTGGCCCCGGCTACCTGGCCAGCGACGAGTTCGAGCTCCGCCTGGGCCTGCTGCGCACCGCGCAGGCCGAATGGGACCAGACCACGGGCATGGCCCGCGCGGCGCTGCTGGCCTACACCCAGGGCATCAACGACGACATCGCGCAGGTGCGCACGGCCGGCGACTGGCCGGCCGTGTTCACCCTGACCGGGGCATACCCGGCCCCCTGGACTCCAGTGGACAGCCTGGTCATCCAGGGCGTGTTCACCCAGAAGCTTGACTTCACGACCGGCTCGCTCGACTACGCCGTCCTCGAGCACACGCTGGGCGCGGCGCGCACCATGGACTGGTTCCCGATCCTGCCGAAGAACGCACAGACCCCCTACGACACCGGCCCCTACGTCAAGGAGCATCTCACCCCGGTAGCACCCGACCTGGCGAGTAGCGCCCCGGCGGGCTCAGCCGAACTGCCACGTCTTTCAGCCCCAAAGACCGGCCAGCCCGCATCATCCACCTCTAGAGTCACCCCAGTCCGTTCTGCCGAAACTGGGGCGGCAGGAGAAGCGGCGGCGCGGTTGCTCGCGCAGCTCAGCCAGCTCACGGCCGGTCAGATTTACCAGTACCCAGACAGCAACGCGTGGGCCGCGAACGGGCCGGCCGTCGAGGGAGGCGGGGCCTTGCTCGGCGGGGATCCGCACACGCCGCAGACGCTGCCATCGCTGTGGTACGAGGTGGCGCTGTCCGCGCCCGGGTACCAGGTTTCCGGAGCGAGCTTGCCGGGCCTGCCCGGGATCCTGCTCGGGCACAACGCGCGCATCGCCTGGTCGCTGACCGACACGCAGAACTCGGCGACCTTCTACTATGCCGAACGAATCCGCGGCGACTCCTATTACTGGGACGGTTCCTGGCGGCCGATGACCCTGGTGCATTACACGATCCCAGTGCGGGGCGGCGCGACCGCGCGGCTGACCGTGGACATCACCGTGCACGGGCCGATCATGAGCCAGGTCGGGCAGGTGATGGCCGTGGACTGGATGGGCAACGCGCCGTCCGGTGACCTGACCGCGCTGCTCGACGTCGACCAGGCGTCGTCGTTCGCGCAGTTCCGCGCGGCGCTTGCGGGGTGGCACGCGCCGACGCAGAACTTCGTCTATGCCGACAGCGCGGGCAACATCGGCGCGATATCGGCCGGGTACTACCCGCAGGTCGCCGCCGATTGCCAGCCCTGGCTGCCGATGCCGGGCACCGGCGGCTGCGACATCACTGGGGTGATTCCGTTCAGCGCGGTGCCGCAGACCTACGACCCGGCGTCGCACCTGATCGCGACGGGCAACCAGCGGCCGGTCACCGGGGCGTACCCCTATTACATCGGCACGACAGGCGACTTCTATGACCCCGGCTACCGCGCCGCGCACGCCTACAGCCAGTTGCGGGCGGACGAACCGCTGACCGTCGCATCGATCGTGGCGCTGCAAAATGACGTGACCGACAGCCTGGCTTCTCGCGTACTGCCAACCGTGCTGGCTGCGCTCGGGTCGGCGTCGCTGACATCGCAGCAGCGGTCGGTGGTCACATTGCTGCGGTCATGGAATGACACCATGGACGAGGATTCGGCGGCTGCCGCGGTGTGGTGGACGTTCTGGGGCAACTACCTCTCGCAGACGTTCGAGCCGTGGTGGAAAGCCGCCAAGGTGCCGGTGCTGAAGGACCCGCTCAATCTGCTGGTCGGTCCCGCGCTGGCACCGCTGGACGAGGACCTGGAGGCGTGGACGCTTGACGATCCGTCCAACCCGGCGTTCGCCGGGCCTTCTGGGCACGGGTCTGGCAGCGCGCCCGCGGCGATAGTCGCGGCTTTCCGGCAGACGGTGGCGCACCTGTCGCGGCAGTACGGCGGATCGCCGTCGTCATGGACCTGGGGGCGGATGCACTCGCGGTCGTTCCCATCCATCACCGGCGCCCACGGCCTCGGCTACGGGCCGCGCGCCGCGGGCGGCGACCTGTTCTCCGAGGACGCGGCCGACGGCGGACTGGACGCCACGAACGGGCCTAGCTGGCGGATGATCGTGACGCTCGGTCCAGGCGGTGTCTCCGCCGAGGGCGTGTATCCCGGCGGCCAATCGGAGAACCCGGCGTCACCGTGGTATGACAACCTGGTTTCGCTGTGGTGGGACGGCCAGTACCTGCCGGTTCCCGTCCCCGGCGTGACCAGTGGCCCGGTCCAGTGGAAGCTCGATGGTTAGGCACTATCCGACGGGGAGCCGAGATGAATGGGTTCCGTCATCGCCACGACAACCTGGCGTGGCGGTGTGAACGGCTCACGTCCATGCGCGGTAAGCATATTATCCACGATAAGTACGTCGCTTTCGTGGTAGTCGAAACGCACAGCGGCATCTCGGTAACATGACCGAATGCCATCCATAACATCATCGGTAACAGGTTCACCGTCACCAAAATATGTATTACTCGGCAGGTCTTCCTCGGCGAACAATTCCCGCAAGCCCGCCTGCGCATCTTGCGAGAGTGTGGACAGGTGAAAGAACGCAGCATGGTTGAACCAGACTTCATCCTTGGTGTCCGGGTGACGGTAGATGGCTTTACGGACCGAGGTCGTACGTAGTCGGCCGTTGGCCTTCCATTCCGCATCGATGGCGTTGGCCTGGCAGTATTCCATAACTTCATCGCGATCCTCAGTACCGAAAACCTCCTGCCACGGCAATCCGAACTCGGCGTCGTAATTGCGCACCAGCATCCACCCCCGGCGACTGAATTCTTCCCGCACCGACGGGTCGATTGTCTTCAGGACTTGCCTGATGTCCGACAGTGGAGTGGCGCCGCGTTCCGGTGGCGGCTGAATACAGTAGAAGAACAAGGTCATCGGCCACGATGTCCGGTAAGAATTCTCGTTGTGGAAGAAGATATCCTCGGACGGCGGGTAGTTGGTTGAGGTGTAGATGTGACCCTTGACGCTAGTGCGAGGTGACGAACGTTCGGTATATGCCAGGGGCTCGCCCGAGAGTGCGCGGACGGCGCTTGCGAAGCCATCTACTCCGCCTACATCGAAGCCCCTCAAGAGGACCGCTCCGGACTCATGCAGCCTATCGAGTATATTGTCGCGTCCAATCGCGATCTGGTCGATGAGGTGGCCGTTGGCATCACTGCCGCGAATGATGAAAGGAAAATTCGCTTGCATCTCCTTCTGCTCCTTTCAGTCGACGAGCTAGTCGGACATTGCCGCGGCGAACGGCTGTTGTCGTTCAACTGCGGTCGTGCCGCACCTTGAACGCATGCGGTCGTTCGAGACCTTGCCTAGGCAAGAGACTTTTCGCTTCTCGTCGTGTATTGAGCGCCGATCTGCCAGTGTGCCATAGTGGCATCCGGAGAGGTTTATTTGTATTGAAACAGCGGAAGGGCGGGCATCGCTAGAGATCCTTGGTCCGGCGTCGTCTGCGAAGGCCGGCAGACGTCAGGCTCCAACGGCGTCAAGCTGACGCTGGACGCGCTCGGCGTCCTCGGCGCGGCCTTGGCTCCGGTAGAACTCGAGCGCTTGCCGCCACACGGCGCGGGCGCGCTCAGACTGACCCAGTGCGGCATAGGGGTGGCCGAGGTTGTCGAGGGTGTCGGCGCAACGGTAGACATCGCCGAGATCTCGGAGCAGGCTGAGTGCCTGCTGGTAGCGTTCGATGGCTAGGTCGTGGTGACCGGTACGGTGTTCGATGTAGCCGAGGCTGTCCAGGCAACCTGCCCGGCTGTTGGAGCTGTCGTCGCGCACGCACAGGGCAAGAGCGTCCTCGCAGTGGGTACGGGCGGTCTCGTAGTCGCCGAGATGGGCAGCAAACCAGCCCACCGAGTTGAGCGCGTCGGCCTCCCACTCCGGCTGGCCAACGGCGCGGCAGAGCGCGACGGCCTTTCTGGCGTGGTGCAAGGCCTGCTGGTGGTCGCCCTGCTGTTCCCAGGCCCGTATGAACGAGAAGTGCGTGAGGGCTTGGTCGGCGGGGTTGTGGTGCTGCTGCGCCAGGGCGAGAGCGTGGTTGAGATTTTCGATCGCTTCCTCGTGCTGCCCCAACTCGGCTAGCGAGCGGCCGAGGTGCAGATGGGGGCGGACGCGCGCGGTGGAGTCGGGCAGGTGAGCGGCGGAGTCGACCGCGGAGCGCCACACCGCGATCTGGTCGTCAAGACGTCCGCGGCGGCGGAAGAAGGTAGTAAGTGCCCAGGCCAGTTGCCAGACGACGCTGTGCCACGCGTAGCTGGCGGCGGTGCGCTGGGCGGCCAGCACATTCGCGTGCTCGGCGTCGAACCAGGCCATCACCGCCGGCATGTCGGGCAGCGAGCAAGGCCAGGTGCCGGAGACGGGCGGGTCGAGCTCGATAAGCGGTCGCTTAGGCACCAGCAGATGGTCGGCGGCATGAGCGGTGTGCAGGTAGAAGTCGCATACTCGCCGCAGCGCAGCCTCCCGTTCGGTGCCGCTCTCATGGGCGCGGGCCTCGTCGGCCGCGTAGGCGCGGAGCAGGTCGTGGAAGCTGAACCGGCCGGGGGCGTGCTCGCTGAGCAGGTGGAACCGGGTCAGCTCCTGCAGGACGCGGCGGGCGGCGGCGGGTTCCAGGCCGGTGAGGCTGGCCGCCGCGTCGAGGCTGATGTCCGGGCCGAAATGCAGGCCCAGCAGCCGGAACATATGAGCGGCTTGCGGGTCGAGGGTGCGCTGGGACCAGGAGAAGACCGCGCTCACGTCCGCCGCGGTGTCCCCCATCGACAGGGCATCCAGCCGCCGGCGGGTGTCGCGCAGTTCATCGACAAGCTCGGCCAGCGGCTGCGCCGGGTTCAGGGCGGCGCGGGCGGCGGCGATGTTCAGCGCCAGCGGCAGCCGGGCACACAAGCTGATCAGCTCGGTGGCCGTGCGCCCGGCGGAAAGGACCCGCCCGCTGCCGAGGCGGCGGATCAGCAGGTCCCGTGCTTCGGGCTCGGTGAGCAGGTCCAGCGTCAGCGGGACGGCGCCGTCCAGGGCGACCAGCCCGCCGAGCTGGTCGCGGCTGGTGATGACCACCAGGCAGCCGGGCACGCCCGGCAGCAGCGGGCGTACCTGCCCGGCGTCGCGGGCATTGTCCAGCAGTATCAGCATACGGCGGCCGACGAGGCGGGACCGGTAGAGCGCTGCCTGCCCGTCCGGGTCGGCCGGAATGCGGTCCGGTGATACCTCCAGCGCCTCCAGGAACCGCCCGATCGCGTCCGCCGGCGCCATCGGCACCGACGGGTCGAAACCGCGCAGATTGACATACAGCTGCCCGTCAGGGAAACGCGGCGCCACCTGATGCGCCCAGTGCACCGCCAGCGCGGTCTTGCCGATCCCGGCGCTGCCGCTGATCGCGGAGATCACCACCGGGCCACCCGCCCCGGCGTGGCGGGGCAGCAGTTGCGACAGCACCTGGAGCTCGGTCTCCCGGCCCACGAAATGCCCGGCTGCCGCCGGCAGCTGCCGCGGAACGGCCACCGGACCAGCCACCACCGGAGAGACGGGGGTGAGCAGCTCAGTGTCTCCGGCCAGGATGCGCTCGTGCAGCTTCCGCAGCTCGGGCCCGGGCTCGATGCCCAGCTCCTCGATCAGCACCCGGCGCGCGTCCTGATAAGCAGTCAGCGCCTCGGCTTGGCGCCCAGCGCCGGCCAGCGCGACCATCAGCTGCCCGTGGAAGCGCTCCCGCAACGGGTGCTCACCGGCCAGTGCCCGCAGCTCGGGAACGAGCTGATCGCGGCGGCCCAGCCGCAGGTCAGCCTCGATGCGCCACTCCAGCGCCTGCACCCGCGCCTGCTCCAGCTGCGGCACCCAGGCATCGCGCAGCGCCTGGCAGGGCACGTCGGCCAGCGGCGTGCCCTGCCACAGGGCCAGCGCCCCGGTCGCGGCGGCCGAAGCACCGGCCCACGCCTGCTCCCCGATCGCGGCGCCGGAACTGCGGCACAGTTCCTGGAACTCCAGCACGTCCAGCTCCAGCCGGCCACCCGGATCAGATAGCCCGGATCACGCGCCACGATGCGGTCCCCGGCATCGGGTTCCAGCGCGCGGCGCAGCCGCAGCACATGACCACGGAGCGTAGTCGCCACCGCGGCGGGGGGCACACCGTCCCACACCGCGTCGGCCAGCGCGTCAGCCGAGACCGGCTTATTGGCCTGCAGCAACAAGGCAGCCAGCAGTACCCGCAGACGCGCGCCCCCGATGGGTGTGCGCTCACCTGCATCGCGTATCAGCGCCAGCGGACCCAGCAGCACAAACCGCACGTTCCGATGCTATCCAACGCCGATACGGCAGCGCTGGGTTCCCGCGCCGCCGGAACTCGCCGTGTCCACATCCGGTCGCATCTGTTGACGACCTGGCATCGCCTTGAAACGCTCCAAGGGGTAACCCAACTTATGCCGACACATCAAATAATGGGCCACCAAAATTCAGCATTGTTGAGGATTCATGCGAAGGTCATTCCTCGCGATCATGGCCGCGCTGGCGGCTGCCATCGTCGCCGCCGGAGTCATGATGGCGAGCCACGCGTCCGCGGCCATGACGAGCAGCCGACCGGGCCGGCCGGGCACGACGAGCACGCTGGTCAACTTCAACAGCGCCGGCCAGCAGACCGTGCGATTCGATACCAGCGGCAATGCCATCGACGCCCACGACGGCCAGCTTGCCCGGTTCGGCAATGAGTACTACCTGTACGGAACCAGCTATAACTGCGGCTACCGCTGGCAGATCAACTCCAGCTTCTGCGGGTTCAAGGTCTACTCCTCGACCGATCTGGTGCACTGGACTGACCGCGGCTTCGTCGTTTCGGCCTACCAGTGCGCGGACTGCTTCCGCCCGCATGTCATCTACGACCCGGCGACCAAAAAATACGTGCTGTGGACCAATGACAGCAGCACCGCCGCGCCGGGAGACTTCCGCGTCTACACCAGCGACTCCCCCACCGGGCCGTTCACCCAGCAGGCCCTCCCCACGCTGGCGTACGACAACTGCGGCTGGGACTTCGGGCTGTTTCAGGATCCGGTGACCGGGCGCGGGTACATGGTGGATACCGACTGCCCGGACAGCGATAGGGGCCTCGTCGTGGAGCAGCTATCCCCCGACGACCTGACGTCCGACGGCCAGTACGACGTGATCCACATGACCAACCAGGTCGAGTCGCCTGCCATGTTCTACCGGAATGGCACGTACTACATCACGATGTCCGACCCGACGTGCGGCTACTGCACCGCGACCGGCACCGGGTACCTGACCGCTAGCAGCCCCCTTGGCCCGTGGTCCGGCGCGTCCGTGACGAACGCGTGGACGATCGAGGACGGCGCGCTCCACGTGACCGGCGGCGGGATCGGAGTCTCGGCGGCGGGAGCGACCTGGACCGACTACACGTTCGCCGCCGACGCCACTCCACTGCAGACGGCCACCCAGGACGGCGTCTCCTATGCGCAGGCGGGCATGGCCGTGCGGATGGACGCCGCGGGCAATGGCTACGCCTTCCTGCTGTCGAACTACCCGTACACCTCGCCCGCCCAGCCCGGCTACATCACGTTTGTGTCATTCGCGGATGGCAACGCCACATCGGTCCAGCCGTTCCCGTTGCCGTTCGCGGTCACTGGCGGCAGCACCTACCACGTGGCCATCACCGTCTCGGGCGACACGATCTCCGCGGCCGTGAACGGCGTGGCCGCCGGCACCGTCACCGACGGCACCTACGCCACGGGCGCGGTCGGCTTCCGCGAATACGGCCCCAATGACGAGCAGGCCATCTTCAACAACGTCTCGGTGACGGCACCCGACGGCACCATCTTGATGTCGGATGACTTCTCGGATGGCCTGGGCCAGTGGGACGCTCCGCCGTCCGTGGTCGCCTCTCACCTGATCTCTGCGAACTCGTGCGGCGGGCAGCCGTCGTTCGTTGCCCCGCCGGTGCCGGGAGCCGACGGCCGGCCGATCTACCTGTATGGCAGCGACCTGTGGGACGGCAGCCCCAACGAGGCGCTCGCCAACTACTTCTGGGCTCCGCTGAAGTTCGGCCGCGGCGGAGTGATCGAGCCGATCGACTGCGCTCCGACCGCCAAGGTCGACCTCGCCATCGGCAGGCCCGGCAGGCAGGCACCGGTACCCGGCCTTGACCAATCCAGCGGCATCGACGGATTTACCACCGCTTGCGATACCGCAGGAAACACCGAGCGGATGCAGACCTTCACCGCGGGCCGTACCGGCACCTTGGCACAGGTCAGGCTCACCGCGTTCCAGGAGGCAACCCCGGCCTGGACCGGCCAGCCCCCGGACGAGCCGCTAACCCTGCGGCTGGTCACGCTCAGCGCCCAAGGCGGCATCGGTCAGGTGCTCGCCACCCGGTCCTTCCCCGCCAGCGCGGTCGGCTGGTCGCCCGGCAACCTCGAGATGAACCCAGGGGTCCCAGTGATCAAGGGAACCAGCTACGCGATCGTGGCGTCCTCCACCACCGCGCAAGGCTGCTACGGCATCGCGGTCAGCGATGCCAACCCCTACGCCGGTGGGCACGCCGCCTTGAGCAGCGACGGCGGGCAGACCTTCACCGCGCAGTCCGGCAGCGACCTGAAGTTCCTCACGGTCGTCCGCTCAGCCGGGTAACCCGCGGACGTCAGGTGCCGACGACGCCGAGCTGACGCTGGACGCGCTCGGCGTCCTCGGTACGACCTTGGCGCTGGTAGAGCTCGAGCGCTTGCCGCCACACGGTGCGGGCGCGCTCGTGCTGGCCGAGCGCGGCATAGGGGTGACCGAGGTTGTCGAGAGTGTCGGCGAAATCGTAGGCGTTGCCAAGGCCGTGGAACAGGCCGAGCGCTTGCTGGTAGCGTTCGATGGCTAGCTCATGGTGACCGGTACGGTGTTCGATGTAGCCGAGGCTGTCCAGGCAGCCTGCCCGGCTGTTGGCTTTGTCGTCATGTTGACACAGGGCAAGGGCGGCCTCGCAGTGGACGCGGGCGGTCTCGTAGTCGCCGAGATGGGCGGCGAACCAGCCCACCGAGTTGAGCGCGGCGGCCTCCCACACCGGGAGGCCGAGGGCGGGAGAGAGGGCAAGGGCGCGTTTGGCGTGGTACAGGGCCTGTCGATAGTCGCCCTTCTCCTCCCAGGCCCGCACGAACGCGAAATGCGCGTGAGCTTGGTCAGCGAGGTTGTGGTGCTGCTCCGCCAGGGCGAGAGCGTGGTTCAGGTTTCCGATCGCCTCCTGATGCCGCCCCGCCTCGGCAAGCGAGCGGCCGAGCTGCAGGTGGGCGCGGATGAGCGAAGTGGAGTCGGGCAGGTGGGCGGCGGCACCCACCGCCGACCGCCATGCCGCGGCCTGGTCGTCTAGACGTCCTCGGCGGCGGTAAAAGGTATTCAGCGTCCAGGCCAGCTGCCAGTCAATGCCGTGCCACGCGTGGCTGGCCGCGGTGCCCTGGGCCGCGAACGCATTCGCGTGTTCGGCGTCGAACCAGGCCATCGCCGCCGGCACGTCGGGTAGCGGCCGGGGTCGAGTGCCGTCGGCGGGCGGGTCGAGGTCGATGGGCGGGCGCTGCGGGGCGAGCAGGCGGTCGGCGGCGTAGGCGGTGTGCCGGTAGAAGTCGCAGGCCCGGCGCAACGCGTCCGCCCGCTCGGTGCCGTTCTCCTCGGTGTGCGCCTCGCCGGCGGCGTAGCCGCGGAGCAGGTCGTGGAAGCTGAACCGGCCCGGGGTGTGCTCGGTGAGCAGGTGAGCCCGGGTCAGCTCCTGGACAGCGCGGCGCGCGCGGGCGGGTTCCAGGGCGGTCAGGCTGGCCGCCGCTTCGAGGCTGATGTCCGGGCCCTCATGCAGTCCCAGCAGCCGGAACACCCGCGCGGCCGCCGGGCTCAGGGTGCGGTAAGACCAGGAGAAGACCGCACCGACGTCCGCCGCCGCATCCCCCATCGACAAGACATCCAGCCGCCGGCGGGCGTCGCTCAGTTCCGCCACCAGCTCCGACAACGGCCGGGCCGGGTTCAGGGCGGCACGCGCGGCGGCGATGTTCAGCGCCAGCGGCAGCCGGGCGCACAGCTCGATCAGCTCGCCAGCCGTACCGCCCGCCGACAGCACCCGTTCACCGCCGAGACGGCGGATCAGCAGGTCCCGCGCTTCAGGCCCGGTGAGCAGGTCCAGCGTCAGCGGGACGGCGCCGTCCACCGCGACCAGCCCGCCGAGCTGGTCACGGCTGGTAACGACGACCAGGCAGCCAGGCACACCCGGCAGCAGCGGGCGTACCTGCCCGGCGTCGCGGGCGTTGTCCAGGAGTATCAGCAGGCGCCGGCCCGCGAGATGGGACCGGTAGAGCGCGGCCTGGCCTTCCGGATCCGGCGGAACGCGCTCCGCTGATACTTCCAGCGCGTCCAGGAACCGGCGGATCGCGTCAGCCGGGGCTACCGGCGCGTGCGACGGGTCGAAACCGCGCAGGTTAACGTAGAGCTGCCCGTCGGGGAAACGCGGCGCCACCTGGTGCGCCCAGCGCACCGCCAGCGCGGTCTTGCCGATCCCGGCGCTGCCGCTGATCGCGGAGATCACCACCGAGCCGCCCGCCTCGGCCTGCCGGGGCAGCAGTTCGGCCAGCAGCTTGAGCTCGGTGTCCCGGCCCACGAAATGCCCGGCCGCCGCCGGCAGCTGCCGCGGAACGACGGCCTCACGGGCCACTGCCGGCTCGTTCCCCAAGCGAAGCGGGCTGAGCAGCCCGGTGTCCCCGGCCAGGATGCGCTCCTGCAGCTCCCGCAGCTCGGGCCCGGGCTCGATGCCCAGCTCCTCGATCAGCACCCGGCGCGCATCCTGATAAGCCGTCAGCGCCTCGCCCTGCCGCCCGGTACCAGCCAGCGCCATCATCAACTGCCCATGGAAGCGCTCCCGCAACGGGTGCTCACCGACGAGTACCCGCAGCTCGGGAACAAGCAGATCGCGGCGCCCCAACCGCAGATCAGCCTCGATACGCCACTCCAGCGCCTGCACCCGCGCCTGCTCAAGGCGCGGCACCCACGCGTCGCGCAGCTCCTGGCAGGGCACGTCGACCAGCGGCGTCCCCTGCCACAGAGCCAGCGCCTCGGTCGCTGCCGCGGAAACGTCGGCCCACGCCTGCTCCCGGATCGCAGCGCCCGCACCCCGGCACAATTCCTGGAACTCCAGCACATCCAGCTCAGAGTCGGCCACCCGCATCAGATAGCCAGGATCGCGCGCCACGACACGGTCCTCAGCATCTGGCTCCAGAACGCGGCGAAGCCGCAGCACATGACCACGGAGCGTGGTCGCCGAACCCGCTGGAGGCGCGCCGTCCCAGACGGCGTTGGCCAGCGCGTCAGCCGAGACCGGCTTGTTGGCCTGAAGCAACAGGGCAGCCAGCAGGACCCGCAGACGCGCGCCCCCGATGGTTGTGCGCTCGCCTGCGTCGCGTGTCAGCGCCAGCGGACCCAGCAGCACGAACCGCACCTCAGGCTCGCAAGAACCCGGCGATGAGACGGTGCAACTGCCCGGCGAGCGCGTCTACGTCGAACGGAGATCTTGGCGCGGACAGCTGGTCCAGCAGCAGTCCGTCCATCACGGCGATCAGCAAGCGCGCGTCCCCGGCCGGATCGGCCGAGCCGACCTTGGCGAGCATCGTCTCGAACAGGCCCACGTACGCCTCCGTCGACGCACGCGCGGCGGGCTGCAGCGCGGGCTGACGCGCCGCCTCCAGCGACAGTTCATACTGCGCGATGACCGTCGTCCGCCTGCAGCGGAGCTGGGCGATGAGGAACGTGGCAATGGACCGGGAGAGAGCCTCCGCTGACGCCCGCGACTGCGTCATCGAACTGGCCAGGTCTTCCAGCTCGGTCAGGTCCGACTGCACTGACAGGGCGAGCGCCTCGTGAAACAGCGCCTCCTTGGAGGTGAAGTAGTACGTCGTCGCGGCCAGCGGCACCCCGGCCTCGGCGGCAACAGCCCGGTGCGTCACCGCTCCGGGACCTTCGCGTCCGATGATCCTGACCGTCGCTTCCAGGATCAGCCTGCGGCGCTCCTCGTTTCTGACGTTGGCCATCGGCCCCGCGGCACCCCTCTCGGCGCCAGGCGGCGCTCCCTTGACATGTTGGCACAAATGTACCACTCTTGCCCTTACCAATCTGGTACATATGTTCCACCTATCCGAGCACTGGACCTATCCGAGCACTGGACCTATCCGAGCACTGGCCGGAGAAGGAGAGGGATGGCCGACAGCCCGCAGCGCGCCGAGTCGGGCAGTTACCGGGTGCGCAATATCCACCACGTCGGGATCACCGTCGCTCAGCTGGAGCGCTCGGTGGCCTTCTACCGCGACCTGCTCGGGATGAGCATCATCGGGATCAGCGACGACGAGGATGTGAGCGTCATCGTCGGTCTACCTGATGCCCGCGTGCGGATAGCCGACCTGGACGCCGGAAACGGCCAGCTCCTCGAGCTGATCGAGTATGACTCCGCGGCAGGGGACGGCTCCGGCCCCAACCGGGTCGGGAGCTGTCATCTCTCGCTCCAGGTGGATGAGCTGCGCCCGACACTCTCCCGGCTGGCGGGCGCCGGTGTCATGCCGATCGGCGAGCCCACTCGGCTGTCCGTCGGCGGGATCTGGCAAGGCTGCAGCGTCGTCTACCTCCGCGACCCCGACGGCGTGATCGTCGAGTTGCTCGAGCGAGGTTCTGATGGCTGAGACCGCTGTGACAACAGGCGACAGGATCGACGAGTGCCTATCGGTGCGGGCCGGCCATCTATGGATCGAGGACTGCGATGTCGTCGAGCTGGCGGAGCGCTTCGGCACGCCGGTCTACGTCGTCTCAGAGAATCAGCTGCGCAGAAACGCCCACCGCCTCGTCAGTGCCTTCGCGGGGCGGTGGCCGGGCCCGGTCCGGGTGCTGCCATCAATCAAGGCCAATCATGTGCTGGCGCTGCGCCGGATCCTTACCAGCGAGGGCCTTGGCTGTGACACCTTCGGCCGGCCGGAACTATGGGCCGCACTGGCCTGCGGAGTCCCGCCCGCGCTGATCTCCGTCAACGGCACGGGGAAGTCAGCCGAGCTCGTCGCGGAGGCGGTCGCGGCCGGCTGCCGGATCACCTTGGACTCACCCCGTGAGCTGGATCTCGTCGTGGCGGCCGCTCGCCGCCTCGGGCGCACGGCTCAGGTACGCGTGCGGGTCCGGCCGGACCTTTCCGCCCTGGGTCAGACCGCGTTCGACTTCAGCGTCGAAGGCGAGCCGATTACCGAGGTCGCGCGGCGCTATAAGGCCGGGATCCCGATGAACGAGGTCCTGCCGCTCGGCGAGCGGGCACTGCTAGCCGACGAGGTCGAGCTCGTCGGTGTGCACGCTCACTTCGCCAGGCACACCAGCAACCTGGACGTCTGGGCGGCCATGATGCGGGCATTCGGCGACACGGTTGGCCGGCTGTCCGCGGCCTGGGGCGGGTGGCAGCCCCGCGAGCTCGACATCGGCGGCGGCTTCCCGACGCGCCGCGATCCGACGGGCCGGGCAATCCCGCGCATCGGTGCTGACCGGGATCCAGCACCGTCGGTGGAACGGTATGCCGAGGTGGTCACCGCGAGCCTGGCACAGTCTCTCGCCCCTTACGGCATCTCCCCCGCGGACACAACGCTGGAGGTCGAGCCCGGCCGGGCGTGCTACGCCGACATAGGCATCCACGTGAGCAGAATCATCAACATCAAGACAGAGACGGAGCCCGCTCCGCTCCGCTTCGTCGAACTCGACACGACGGAGATGTTCCTCCTCGACACCCACCTGGAGCACAACCGCTGGTCCCACGTGGTGGCGAGCCGGGCGGCGCAGTCCCCTTCGATGGTCGCCGATCTCGTCGGGACCAGTTGCGGCTTCGACACGATCACCCCTGATGCGGCACTGCCCGATGTCGAGCCAGGCGATGTGCTGGCGTTCCTGGACACCGGTGCCTATCAGGAAGCGTGTGCCAGCAATTTCAACGCCATGCCTCGTCCGGCCACCGTACTCGTCCGTGACGCCATGGCCACCGTCGTACGGCGGGCCGAGACAATCGAGGACGTCTTCCGCCGGGATCTCAGCCCGAAGCCGGACGGCGCGGACTGACAACAGCGCGGGCTGCCCAATAGCAAGGAGGACCGCAGATGGAAGCCGAGACTTTGCCTGACCAGGAACCGGATAACCAGCTGAGTCACGGGCTGCGGCCCAACGCCCTCACCTTCTTCGACTCCGTCGTGATGGCCCTGGCCGGAACCGCCCCGGCATTCTCCATCGCCGCGACGACCGGGGTGCTCATCGCCGCCGTCGGCCTGGCCAGCCCGGCCGCGCTGTTGTACTGCGCCGTCCCGATGCTCGGGATCGCCTGGGCGTTCGCGCACCTGAACCGGATGGAACCCAGCGCCGGAGCCTCCTACGCCTGGGTCGGACGGGCTCTGCACCCGGTCCTCGGCTTCGCCGCCGGATGGTGCGTGGTCGTCTCGGTCACGCTCTTCATGGTCGCAGGCTCGGTGCCGGTGGCGTCGCTGACGCTCAGCCTGTTCTCCGCCGCACTCGCCAACAACCTGACCCTGGTGACGTTGCTAGGCTGCGCCTTTCTCGTGGCGATCCTGTGCCTGGTGGTCTTCGGCGTACACATCTCGGCGCGCGCACAGTGGATCATGACCGGCATTGAGATCGGGTTCCTGGTGCTGTTCGCCGTCCTCGCGTTCGTGCACGTCGGTGACCATGCTCACGTCGCGTTCTCGTGGTCGTGGCTCGGGGTCAGCCACTTCAACGGCCTGTCCGGATTCACCGTCGGTGCCCTCATCGCCGCCTACTACTACTGGGGCTGGGACGTCACCGCGAACCTGTCCGAGGAGACCAGGAACAGCCGCCGCGCGACGGGCGCTGGCGGCCTGATCGGTGTCGCCATCGTCATCGTGCTCTTCGTGGTCTTCACCATCGTCATCCAGATGATCATTCCGGCCAAGACGATCTCGGCGAACTCCGCCGACATCCTCTCCGTCCTCGGGCATGATGTCTGGCCCGCGGCGGGCGGCCGGGTCATCGTCGCCGGTGTCATGCTGTCGAGCCTGGCCACTCTCGAGACCGCCCTGATCCAGGTCACCAGAACCCTGCTCGTTATGTCACGGGACAAGACGATGCCCGCGGTCCTTGGCCGGGTCCACCGGTCGTGGCATACGCCCTGGGCCGCCGCCGTCATCGTGACCGTGATCGCGATCGGGCTCTTCGCGGCTTCGAACTTTGTCGGGTCGGTGTCCAAACTGCTCAGTTATGGCGTCAGCGCCATCGGGCTGCAGATCGCCGTCTACTACGGTCTGGCGGGGATCGCGGTCGCCGTCGCCTACCGGAAGGTACTGCTGCGCTCGGTCAGTAACTTCTTGTTTATCGGGTTGTGGCCGCTGGCTGGCGGAATCTTCATGCTGGCGGCCTTCGGCCAGTCGATCCACTCGCTCGGCGGGACCACCGATGCCGTCGGGCTGGGAGCGATCGGGCTCGGGATCATCCCGCTCGGCTATTACTGGCTCAAGGGCAGTCCTGCCCTCCGCAGGCCACCGGCCGGCGAAACAGAAATTCCGCCTGCCTAGCCCTGCCCGGGTGCATGGGTCGTCTCATTCTGGGCAGCCGCAGAACGTGGACGAGTCGACAAAAGCGCTGGGCCGGGCGATAGATGCGGCAGATGACGACGCCGAGCCCGAAGACCGCGTACGCGACGCAGTCCAGGCCGCGGCCGAGAGTAAGCACTCGGGCGATCTTGGCCAGCCAGGCAAGCCGCTGAACAAGCGGTCCCCGTTTTACCTCGGGATGATGGGCGCGGCCGGCGTCGCGGTCACCATCGGCGTGGTGGAACTGCTGCTCAAGGCACGGTCGGTGCTCATCCTCGTCATCGTCGCGCTGTTCATCGCCGCCGGGCTGGACCCGGTGGTCAGGTGGCTCACCCGTAAAGGACTGCCGCGCTGGGCGGCTGTAACCCTGGTGCTGCTGGGGGTGTTCGTCGTCGTCGGAGGGTTCATCGCCTCGGCGGTGCCGCCACTGGCTGCGCAGACCAGCGCTCTCGTCAACGAGATGCCGAAGTACATGCACGAGCTGCAGGACCACAACTCCACGCTCGGCAAGCTGAACGTCAAGTATCACGTCCAGCAGCGTGTTACCAGCTTGCTGTCCAGCAAGGGGACCGCGCTGATCGGCGGCGTCCTCGGCGCCGGCGAACTGGTCGTAAGCGCGTTCTCGTCGTTCGTGCTGGTCCTCGTGCTGACCATTTATTTCCTGGCCAGCATGGACAAGACGAAGCTGTTTTTCTACCGGCTCATGCCGCAGTCCCGTCGGGAGCGCGGAGTCCTGCTCGGTGAGGAAATCTTCACCAAGGTCGGGGGTTATGTTCTCGGCAACGTGCTCACCTCGGTCATCGCCGGGGTCGGCACCTTCTTCTGGATGCTGGCGTGGGGCATCCCGTACCCGCTGCTGCTTGGCCTGCTGGTGGCCCTGCTGGACCTGATACCGGTCATCGGCTCCTGGGTCGGCGGCGTCATCGTCACGCTCGTCGCGCTCACCGTGGGCCTGCCGGTCGCGATCGCGACACTGGCGTTCTACGTCGTCTACAAGCTGGCCGAGGACTACTTCATCGTGCCGCGGGTCATGGGGCGCACGGTCCAGGTGCCGGCCTTGGTCAGCCTGATCGCCGTCTTGCTGGGCGGTGTCCTGCTCGGTATCGTCGGCGCGCTCATCGCCATCCCGGTCGCGGCGGCCATCAGCCTGCTGCTACGCGAGATCGCCTTCCGCAGACTCGACAAAAGCTAACGCGCTCCCGATTCTGGTCGGTGCGGCCTTACCCACACAACAGTCTGGCTAGTGCAGCACCAACCACAATCGCCTGGTGTTCGTGGAAGGATAGTTGCATGCGAATCCAACGCCAGATTGTCGTATTCGATGCGGCTGATCTAGCCGCAGAAAGTTCGTTCTGGGCCCGGCTGCTCGGCGGGAAAGCCGAGGAGGAAGACGACTGGCACAGTGTCTACGTGGACGGGCAGCCCCGGCTGGGTTTCCAGCTTGCGCCTGATCACACTCCGCCGGAATGGCCCACGGGGGTGCCGCAGCAGATCCACCTGGACCTCTACGTCGATGACATCGCTTCCGCACATGACGAGGCCATGGCCATCGGCGCCAGGCTGCTCCAGGCGGCCGACGACCTCACCGCCGACGCGGGCTTCCAGGTTTACGCCGATCCCGCTGGGCATCCGTTCTGTCTTTGCTGGGGCTGAAGGCTAAACCACCTCCACTGGCAGCGCCGCCCGGGCCTGCTCGGCCCGGGCAGCCGCCTCCAGTTGAGTCGCCCCGGTGGCGATCACATAGCCGAGCCGGTCCAGGAAATTGCCCTGGCGGATGATTCGCTGTCCGCGCCGGGCAGTGACCGCCGCGTCAACCACACCGGGTAGCGCCAGCGCCGCCGACACGTCCGCAACCGCCCGCACCGTGCCGTCGCTGGCCGGGACCAGGAAGCGGATGCTCGCGCAGGACAGCCTCGCCGGGCTCCGGACCACGGCTCGCCCAGCGGTCCGCAGCAGCAGCTCCGCGATGAGATCCTGGCCGGTAGCGGCTTGGACCGCCTGCGGAATCAAGCCACCCGCCAGCCGCGGGTTCACCTCCACGACCTGACCACGCCCGTTCGCCAGCCGAAGCTCGACATGCGCGGCGCCCCAGGTCAGGCCAAGCGCGGTGAGCGCGGCCAGCGCACTGCCAGTCAGCAGCGCGCCGGTCCGGGTGTCGATGGCAGCGGGAACGTCGTGGCCGACCTCGAGGAATCCCCGCGAGTCGTCGACGTGCTTGCCCACCACCGCCCGCACCTGGCCAGCCAGGATCTCCACCGAGAACTCCGGACCAGGTAGGTAAGACTCGACCAGCACCGTCGGCGGCAGCGGCCGTCCCCGCTCGTCCACCCTGGTCGAGAGCAGTTCAGCCGCGTGCCCGGCCACCTCGTCGCTGGTAGCGCAGCGGCGCACGCCGATCGAGCCCGAGCGGCTGATCGGCTTCACCACGACCGGCAGGCCCAGCTTGGCCGCGGCCAGGACCGCTTCCTGCGCCGAGGAAACCAGGTGGAACCCGGGGGAGCTAACCCCGCAGGCGGCGAAACGCTGCCGCTGAACGGCTTTGCTCCGCGCGGCGGCCAGCCTCGACGGATCCTCACCGGGCAGGCCCAGAGCGCGCGCGACTCCGGCGGCCGTGGCGATGAAGTACTCGGAGCTGGAGGTCACGCCCGCTAGCTGGTGCTGGCCGCCCAGGCTCTGGCAGCGGGCCAGCACGGCGGGCACCGACCCGGTATCGCAGTCACTGCTGGGGATACCCAGCTCGGCCAGGTAGGGATACCGGGCGGGGTCGGTGGTCAGCACATGCGGCGCCAAGCCCAGGTCACGGGCGCGCTCGGCGAACAGCCGGCCGGTGCCGGTGGTGTTGCTTTCAACAAAGACCATCAGCTCACTCATGGCAGGTCGCCTCGATGGCCCGCTGAAGACGACCGGCCGCCTGCCGTATCGCGCGGCGCTGCCGGTCGAGCTCGCGTCGCAACTGGTGGCGGAGCTGCCAGGCGGCCGCTAGTGACTCCGCCCGGCTGCCCGGTCCGCCTCCGTACCTGGCGCGGTCGGTTGCGGTACGCAGGTCGATTCGCTCCAGGTCCTCGGGCGGCCAGCCGCCGTGGCCATCGATGGCCCGCAGTACCGCGACTCCGATGCGCCGGTGGGCCTCGCGGAACGGCACCCCGCGGCGTACCAGCTCGTTGGCCATAGCCGTAGCATCCACGAAGCCCCGGGCGGCCGCCGCCCCGGCGACCTCGGGGCGCGGCCGGGCGCCGGCGACCACCAAGGTGGCGAGGGCCAGCACGTCCCTAGCCGTCCGCAGCGCCGGCGCGACGGGCGCCATGGCCTCGGTACCGGCCTCGATCGAGTTGGTGAAGGGAGCGGACCGGGTCGCGGTGACGGCGGTCACCCAGGAGCCGACCACCTGGCTCGGCCGCGCCTTCAGGTACTCCAGCAGGAAGGCGTTACGCTTCTGCGGCATCGCGGACGAGCTGCCGACCAGCCAGTCGGGAAACTCCAGGTACGCCAGCTCCGATGCGCTCCACATCTGCAGGTCAGTCCCCAGCCGGGACACCGTGACGACCACGTTGACGGCGGCGCCCAAGAGATCGAGGGCGACGTCGCGGGAGGCGATCGCGTCGATCGCGTGCAGCGGACCCGCCTCGAAGCCCAGCAGTGCCGCGGTCCTGGCCGTGTCCAGCTCCAGATCGGTACCGGCGATCGCGTGCGCCCCGAGCGGGCACCGCCGCATGGACCGGAGGGAGTCCAGGACCCGGTCCAGTTCGCGGTGCAGAGCCAGCGCCACTCCGGTGAGGTAATACCCGTAGGTGATCGGCATCGCGGGCTGGTAGTGGGTGTGAATCGCCATCACCGCGTCGAGGTCCCGGGCGGCGGAACACAGCAGCGCCGTGAGCAGCCTGCATCCCTCGGCGACCACGTTGAGACCGAGCCCGCGCAGGCTCAGCAGGGTGGTGGTGGCGTTAAGGTCATTGCGGGATCGGCCAGTGTGCAGCAGCCCGCCGACATCCGGACCGCATATCTCGCTGAGCGCCTGCTCGTAGGCCAGGTACAGACCGCGTGGCCGGGGCCGCGACAGCACCATGGCGAAACCATCCGCTTCTGCCTCCGACACCGCCTCGAGCAGCCGGGCCGCCTTGCCCCGAGGGATGATCTTCCGCTCGGAGAGCATGACGAGGTGGGCACGGTCAACGCGGCCGATCAAACGAAGCGTTTCCCGGTCCTCGACGTCCTGGGGCGGCCCGTAGTACAAGCGCTGGGCCTTGCGGGCAAGCGGCTCCCTGATCCTGCCCGTATCGTCGGCGCTCGCGGGAATCGTGGCCGGGCTCATCGTCCGGCGACCCGCTCGCCCAGTGCCTCGCCCAGTGCCTCGGCCAGTCTCCGGTTTCCCCACCGCATCCACGTCCAGTCGGTCTCGCCGGCGGCCGGGTTACCTCGGCGGGTCCGGATTCGGCACACAGACGCCGCTGCGGCTCCGCGTGGAGCCAGGCGTCGTTATAGACGGTGTCGAGGTAACGGTCGCCCTGGTCTGGCAGCATTACCACCGTGCGGGCTCCGCGATTTCTGGCCGACCACCAACGGGCCACCGCCATTGCCGCCCCCGAGGTGGGTCCGTGGAACAGGGCATGCCGGCGGTGGAGCAGGCGTGTCTCCCGGTAGGCCACGCCCGCTGGGCACCAGTGCACCTCATCGAACATCGTGTGGTCGAGGTTGCCGGGCAGCACACTGTTGCCCAGCCCTCGCAGTTCCCTGACCTGGTCGGGCTGGCCGAACAGCACGCTGCCGGGAGTATCCACGCCGATCGCGACGACCTGGGAGTTATGCGCCCTGAGACCGGCCGTGGTACCGCACATGGATCCGCCCGAGCCGACTGGGCCGATGAGGGCATCGACGTAGCCGAGCCGGTCGATCAGATGCTCGGAGACCATCGCGTAGGAGGCGGCCTGCAACGGGTTGTCGTACTGCCGCGGCCAGAAGGTGTCCGGGATCTGTTCCCGTAGGGCGCGCAGTCTGGCCAGGCGTACCGTCTGGAACTCACCGCTCGGGGATGGCATCGCGCACATCTCAATCGCGGTCCCCAGGTCCGCGACCCGACGGCACAGCCGCTGATCCATGGCCGGGTCGGTGACCAGCGTCAGCTTGTGTCCGGTCAGCGCGGCTTTTATCGCCAGCGCCAAGCCGAAGGTCCCGCTGGTGGACTCCACGATCATGGTGCCGGGCCCGATCTCGCCGGTGCTGATCGCGGTCGTGACGATGTGGTGGGCCGGGAGCATCTTCATCAGCGTGAAGGAGGCGCCCCACAGGTTGGTGTCCAGCCGCACCAGCCGTGGCAAGAGGTCCATGGTGGCCGCATCGGCGGCCAGATCCAGGCGGGAAATGGCCACTGTGTCAGCCCGCATCTTCGGCGATCTCGGTAAGCGACTGCACGTAGTCGCTAGCCAGCCGGGCAATCGTCGCTTGGTCGAACAGCTGGGTGGCGTATACGAGGCGGCCGTCGATGCCCCCGTCCGCGCGCTCGGTGACCTGACAGCAGAGGTCGATTCTGGCCCCGGGAGCGTCCGGCAGCGGGAAGCCGCCTGATCCGCTGACGCCTTGCGGCACGAACATCACGTCGAACAGCGGATTCCGGCCGGGTTCAGGCTCCGTCTCCACTACCTCGAGAACGGCGGCGACGATGTCCTCGATCGACGGGACGGCACGGCCGAAGGCGGCGAGCCCCGCTTCACGTACCTGGGCCAGCAGCTGAGGGAAGGAGCGGCTATCGTCCAGATTAATACGAATCACAGCGGTATTTTCGAACATACCAACCATATTCTCCAGCTCGGGCCGAGTGCGCCCGGGGACCGGAATGCCCACGGTCAGATCGGTTCCTTTCGTGTACCGGCTAAGGACACCGCAGAATCCGGCTAGCAGGATCATGGGAAACGTGCCGTCGTGCTCGGAGGCGACATCACGCAGCCGGTCAGCGACCGCCGCGGGCACGGTGAAACGGATCGTGCCACCTCGCCAATCACGGTCGGCTGGCCGCGGCCGGTCGGTTATCAGCTCGGCTTGCCGCAGCCCCCCAAGCTCCGCCTGCCAGAAGTCCAGATGCCGCCGCGCGGTCGAGCCGACCGCCAGGCTTCGCTGCCATTGCGCGTAGTCGGCGTAGCTGAGCGCTGGGGCCGAAACGGTGCGGCCCCGGTAGGCGGCTTGCAGCTGCGTCGTGATCAGTTCACGCGATCGGCCATCAGCCGCGATTTCGTGCAGCACGAGAATCAGGAACGCGGGCTCATCGTCGCTTCGGCGCACCAGGTGAGAACGGATCGGCGGCTGCGAGGCGAGGTCAAACGGGCGCGCCAGCTCCGCGGCGAGCACCGCTTCCGGGTCGCCGTACTCGACCTCCAGCCGGACCCCGGCGGCAGGCAGCACTACCGGAACCGGCTGACCTGAGTCGCCCGGCTGGTAACGGGTGCGCAGAACGTCGTGCCGGGCCAGCAGGCCAGTCAGCGCGGCGTCCGCGGCCGTGAGGTCGAGCGGGTCGGGAAGCCGCACGGCCACGGGTTCGTTGTAGGCCACGCTGCCTGGCGCGAGCCGCTGGTGCAGCCACAATCGCCACTGCGCCGAGGACAGCCGCGGGATCTGCCCGGGTGGCAGTGCGAGCAGCTGCGGCTCGTCCGCGTCCTCGCTGTCCAGCAAGGCAGCGAGCCCGTAGACGGTCCGTGACTCGAAAAGTGCGTTGATCGGGACCTGACGATGCAACTCCTCGTTCAGCTGAAGGATGGCCAGGACGGCCCGCAGCGAGTCGCCACCAAGGGTGAAGAAATCCTCGTACGGCCCGATCTTCTCCAGCTCCAGGACGGCGGCCAGGACTCTTGCCACCAGTCGTTCGGTCTGGCTGCCGTTGTGATCGTCGGCGCTTGGCGCGCGCCGCACCGGCTCGGTGATGTCGTCGTGACGTGGCGACGGTAGCGCCAGCGCGGAGCGATCCACCTTGCCATTGCTCGTTGTAGGAATGGTGTCCATAACGACGAATTGCGTCGGGATCATGTAATGCGGCAACGTTCGGGCGAGGTGCCGCTGAAGGTGCCGCTCGTCGGGCGCTCTAGCCGGGTCGGCCGGCCGGAGGTAGCCAACCAGCCGGGTGACGCCCCAGGCATCGTCGATCGCGCGCACCGCGGCCTCGGCGACATCCGGATGGCGGCTCAGCGCGTTCTCTATCTCGCCTGGCTCGACCCGGAATCCGTGGACCTTGAGCTGGTCATCGCTGCGGCCCAGGATCTCGATCCGCCCATCTGGATGCTGCCGAGCGACATCACCCGTGCGGTAGAGGCGGGCTCCACTGACCGCGGCGAACGGATCGGCGACGAACCTCTCCGCGGTCAGCGCCGAGCGTCGCAGATAGCCGGCGGCCAGCGCGGCGCCGCCGATGTGCAGCTCCCCTTTCTCGCCCGCGGGCACCGGCCGCAGCCGCTCGTCGAGTAGGTGCAGCGAGGTGTTGCTGACCGGGTAGTACCTGGGCGGCGTGCCGAGTTCATAGCGGGTAGCGGTCGACCAGACCGTCGTCTCCGTAGGCCCGTACAAGTCCCAGAGCACGACCCCGTCTCCCAGCAGGCGGCTGGCCAGCTCGGCCGGCAGCCGCTCCCCGCCGCACAGCACGGTAAAGCCAGGCGGCGGCGACCACCCTGACTCAAGGAGCAGCCGCCAGGAGGTCGGGGTGGCCTGGAGGACCCGAGCGCCCGTCCGGGCCAGCAGGGCGGTCAGCCGATGCGGATCGCGGGTCTCGATCTGCCGTGCGACAACCACCCGGCCGCCGGTCGTCAAAGGCAGGAAAAGCTCCAGGCTCGCGATGTCGAAGGACACGGTGGTGACCGCGGGAAGCACGACGTCGCCGGGCAGGGCCAGCCGGTCGCCCATCGACTGGACGAAGTTCGCCAGGGCCCGGTGGCTGACCAGCACGCCCTTGGGCCTGCCGGTCGAGCCGGATGTGTAGATGACGTAGGCGGCGGAGTCCGCGTCCGGCGCCGGCGGCGCCGCCGGGTCGGTCCGCACCGCCACATCGCTCAGGCACAACCTCGCCTCGGCGCGCAGGCCGGGTGGGCCCGTCGCGTCGCCCGTCACCAGCACCCGCGCCCCCGAGTCGTGCAGGATGTAGTTCAGCCGGTCGGCCGGGTGCTCGGGATCCATCGGCAGGTAGGCGGCACCCGACAGCTGCACACCCAGGAGTGTCGGCACCACCTCGGCCCCGCGCGGCACGGCCACTGCCACCAGGTCGCCCCGGCCGACTCCCATCCGGCGTAGCCGGTCCGCCAGGCCGCAGGCGTGCGCCACCACCTGCGCGTAGGTGAGCCGGTCAGCCGCTGACTCGACCGCCAGGATGCCCGGCGACCTACCGGCCTGAGCCAGGATCAGGTCCGGCACGGTGATCAGGTCAGCGGACATGGAGTTCCTTCTCCGTATGGGTCGGCGTGGCGGCTGCTGAACACGGGCGCTCCAATGGCTCAAGGCTGTCTGCTTCCCCAGTTAGCCAACAGCGTCGCCGCCGGGACGACGCTGAGCCTGTCCCCGGTTCAGCCGGCACACCTCTGCAGACAGGATGGTGGTAACTAGCCGTCGGCGCGCGACGGCACGTTTCCACTGTCTTGCCGGCCGGTTATGGCCGCTCCGGGGGATCCTCGCCGACTGTTCCGTCCAGCGACTCCCTGATGAGGTCGATGTGGCCGATGTGGCGGGCGTACTCCTCAAGGAGCGACACCAGGATGTACCGCAGGTTCGGCGAATGGCCGTCAGGTGTCTTAAGGCGGCCGAGGCCACCGGGGCCGGCCGAGGCGAGGGCCTCGTCAACGTCCTGGCGGGAGCGATCGACCGCGGCGCGCCACAACCCCATCAGTTCCTCGGGGCTGTCGACGGCGGCCGAGTGCCACTCCCAGTCTTCGTCGGCATCCCAGTCGACGGCGTCCCACGGCGGTCCGGGCTGACGACCGTGCCAGTGCCTGGCGAAATGTTCTTCCTCGGTATACGCGAGGTGTTTGACCAGGCCGCCCAGCGTCATCGTGGATGGTCCAAACGTCTTGTTCATGGCGGCCGCGTCCAGCCCGCCGCACTTCCACTCCACGACGGCGCGCATCCGGTCCAGGCCGGCCAGCACCGTTCCGGCTTCGTCCAACGCGAAGGGGAACGGCACGGATTCGCCGTGCTCCTGCGTAGCTGTCATGGTTGGCAACAGTAAGGCGCGGCTCTGAGAGTGGGCCGTCCCCGGTTTGCGTGACGCTCCGGAGCCGACGGCCGGGTCCTACGATGAGGCCATGCCGCTGTCGGTCAAGGCCGTGCCCGAGGCCGGGCCGGGAGACATCGGTGCCGGACAGCTGGCCGACTTGCTCCACGGCACCGGAGCCGTCGTCCTCCGCGACGCCGGGGTTACCGGCACGGACACGCTGTCCGAACTGGCCAGGCGGCTGGGCCTGGCGGCGCGCCACCAGCTTGAGCCATTCGCCGCGCGCCGCTGGCTGGGCCACGGCGTCTGGTCGAGCGCCGGCCTGGCCGTCTACCTCGCCGATGTGCATGCACCACGAACTCGGCTGGGAAACCGAACCGCCGAGCCACCTGCTCGTCGCCTGCCTGAATCCGGCGGACTCTGGCGGCCGGACCGGCGTCGCTGACGGCCGCGTGGTCCTCGGGCTGCTGCCTGACCGGTTGGCCGAGCGGGGCGCCAGCGTCGGCTGGACCCTGACCCGCCGGTACGCCGAGGGGCTGGTCGGCATGCCATGGCCGGAGGCCTTCGCGGGCATGGACCGTTCCGGGGTCGAGGCGTACGCGGCAGCCGAGGGCATCGAGCTGGAGTGGAGCGCTGATCGGCTGGTCACCCGCCGCACCCGGCCCGCTCTTCGCGCGACTGGCGCCAACGGCGTCCCCGCGTGGTCGAACCTTCTCGCGTTCTGCAGCGAGTGGACCATGGACCCGATGGTCCGCGGCTACCTGGTGTCGGCCTTCGGCCGCGACGCCCTCCCGTACGAGACGGAGTTCGGCGACGGCTCGCCGTTCACCGCCAGCGATGTCGAGATCGTCAGCGCGGCCTACGACCGGGCCACCGCGCATCTGACCTGGCATGCGGGCGACGTGCTGCTGCTGGATAACGTCAGGACCGCCCACAGCATGGAATCGTTTACCGGCGACCGGCGGATGGCCTTGCTGCACGCCCGCGTCGCGTGATCCGGTCAGTCCCCCAGCGTCCGGTACAGGTGCGTGCGGCCCGGCAGATCTTCGGTCAGGCTCACCGCGAGCGACAGCCGGATCCGGTAGTCGGGCCGCTCCGGATCCAGCAGCACTCCGACCATCGTGCCGCTGTGGCAGGCCACCAGCCCCAGGCCGTCAGCGGCCCGGCAGATCTCCCGCAGCGCCGCGAAGTTGCGATTCGGCACGCGCGCCTGGTTGAGCGCGGCACTCATGGTGCTGATCTGGCCGACCGCGGCCACATCGCGGGAACGCACCGCCTGGGTCAGTTCGCCGAGCAGCCGCGCGTACTGCCGCCGCTCGACGGCGCCGTACTCAGGCGGGCGCTGGTTGAACGCCATGGTGTCGACCGTGCCGCCCTGGTCAACCGCCACGACTTGCAGTGCCGGGAGGTGCCCCAGGGCTCGCAATCGCACGCCGCGCCGGTGGTCGAACGCGACGATGCCCGGGTGCAGCACCCCGTCCGTGGGCTCGATGGCGGCGAACATCGCGTCCAGCCGGAGGTCGGGGATGGTGTGCAGGACCGTCGCCATTACCGCCCGTGCCGTTGCGGCCAGGTCGGCCGATGAGCTCGCGAGTCCCTTGCCCTCCGGGATGCTGCTCCGCAGCACGAGCACGCCGTCCGGGCCGTAGCCGAACTCAGCGAGCAGAGCCGCGGCCAGGGCGGCCGCCTTGGTCTTGTGGGCGGGGCTGACGCTGAGGCCGGTGCCGGGCTCCCGGGCCTCGAAGCGCGCGGTCGACCAGCGCGCCACCGGGAGCGTGACGAGGAAACGGCCTTCTCCGTCGGCCGCGCCGGGTCCGGGAAGCGCGCCTTGCATCAGCTCGCCGAAGGTGCCGTAGGCCGTGCCCACCCCGATGCGTCCCGGGCGGCGGCGGGTTGACAGGTCCTGCTGGACGGTCATCGCCGACCAGCGACGGGGTCACGCCACCGTTGCAGAATGTCAAGGATGAGTTCCGGGTGGTACCGTGCGACGTCGTTGTCGGTGTCGGCGAGGCGGTGCCGGGTGAGCCCCACCGCGGCGAGCGGCAGCAGTGGCGACGCGTCGCCGAGAGTGAGTTCAGCGATCGGGGCGGTCAGGCCCGGGTCGGAGCCCAGACGGCCGAGTTCGTGGCGGGCTTGCGCCCAGTCGTGGCGCCAAGCGCGGGCGACGAATCGCAGCCGCCCCGGGGCCGCGCCGTCGACGTCGATGTAGCGGCCGCGGCGCCGGAGCAGGTCGGCGACCTCCTCGTCCGACGGCGACCAGCCGGTGCCTGGCGCCGACGCGTCCCAAGCGACCATCACCCCCGAGGCCGAGACCCCAGCCTCCTCCAGGGCACGCGCCGCCGCCAGCGCCGCGACGCCTCCGGCTCCCTGGCCCCACAGATACAGCGCCGGCTTCCCGGCCAGCTCTCTGGCCAGCCGCGCGGTCAGCTCGGGGAGCTGGGCGAGTTCCTCGTCCGGCCGGGCCAGGTCGTGGCCGGGAAGCTCGACCGCCAGCACCCGCACCTGCCCGGCGGCCACCTCGGCCAGCCGCTGGAAGTTGATCGCGTTACCGCCCGCATCCGGCAAACACATCAGGACCGGCCGGCCGGGATCGCCAGCGCCGAGTTCATGGACGAGCCCAGACGGCGGGGGCTGCGTAGCGGAGAGGAGCCTGGCTTGGTCGGCCAGGACCGGGTTTCCCATGATGTCGGTCGCCGACAGCCGGTGGTCCAGCCGCATCAGCAGATGGATCGCCGATAGCGAGGTGCCGCCCAGGTTGAAGAAATCGTCATGACGGCCAACCCTCCCGGCCGCCATGCCCAGCACCTCGGCCCACAGAATGGCCAGCTGCCGCTCGGCCGCCGTGCGGGGCGGCTCGAAGGCCCGCACTCCGGATGCGAGCTCCCCGGCCAGCAGCCGGAGCTTCGGCTTGTCCGTCTTGCCATTGTCGTTCAGCGGCAGCTCGGGCAGGCGGAAGTGGCGGGAGGGGACCATGTACTCCGGCAGCCGAGCCGACAGCAGGTCGTGCAGATCGACCTCGGCCAGCTCCTCATCGGAGACGTAGAACCCGACCAGCCGCATGCTGTTGCCCTCGCCGACCGGTACCACGGCCGCGGCCTCGATCCCCGGCACCCGCAGCAGCGCCGCCTGGATCTCGCCGACCTCGACGCGCAGCCCCCGGAGCTTCAGCTGATCGTCGTAGCGGCCGAGGAACTCCAGGCGGCCCTCCGGCAGCCAGCGCCCTAGGTCGCCGGAGCGATAGAGCCCCTCGCCGGGAAAGTAGGGGTCCGTCGTGAAGGCCTCGACGGTGCGGGCCGGGTCGTTGATGTAGCCGGCTCCGACGCAGACCCCGGCGAAGACGATCTCGCCACGGCCACCGAGCGGCATCAGCCGGAGCTGCCGGTCGACCACGTAGGTACGCATGTTGCGCAGCGGCCGCCCGACGTTGACGACGGCCAGGTCCCGGCGCGGCGGGCCGTCCAGGATCTCGTGCATGGTGTCGTCGCTGACCTCGGTCGCGCCGTAGGCGTTGACCAGTCGCACCCCCGGGACCGCGGCGAACCAGCGGCGCACCAGGCCGGCGTTGAGCGCCTCGCCGGTGACCGACACCGACTTCAGTCGCGGCAGCTGGGCGCGGCCGGTCTCCAGATGGGCCAGCAGCACCTCCAGGTACGACGGCACGATCTGCAGCGTGGTCACCTGGCGACTGGCCAGCAGGTCGCCGAACGTCGCGACCTCTAGCTGCGATTCGGTGTCCACGATGACCGATGCGCCGCCAACCAGTAGCGGCGCGCACACCTGCCACAGCGAGATGTCGAAGCACTGCAACGCCGTCTGGGCAACCACGTCGTCAGGCCCGAGGCCATGGTCGTCCACCTTGGCCCACAGGTGGTTGATCATGCCGTCGTGGCGGCAGACAGCGCCCTTCGGGCGGCCGGTCGAGCCGGAGGTGAAGTAGACGTAGGCGGGACCCTCGAGCGGCGGTGAAGCGAGTTCGGCCTCGGGGGCGGGCCTGGCCGCCAGATCGTCGAGGGCCACCACCGCGCCCGGCCAGCCGAGGGCGGACACCGCGGACATCAACTCGCCGCCGTCGGCGTCGGCCAGCGCGATCACGCACTCGGCCCGGGTCAGCTGATCCTCGACGCGTGAGGCCGGGAAATCCGGCCGCACCGGCAGGTACACCGCGCCGGCCTTGAGCACGCCGAGGATCCCCGTCACCCAGGGGATGTGCCGGGCGCTGACAACGGCCACCGCCTGCCCGCCGCTCACTCCGAGGGCGAGCAGGTGCCGGGCGATCCGGTCCGAGGCCGTGTCCAGCTCGGCGTAGGTCAGGGTGCGCTCGACGTGATGGATGGCGGGACGCTGCGGGTGCTCCGCCACCCGGGCCCGGAACGCCGGGACGAAACCATCCGGGCCGTTGTTCACCCGAGGCCCGCCCACGGTCTCCAGCTGGTAGCGCCGTTCCTCGGCGCCGATCATGCCGGTTAGATCGACCGCGGCATCCGGGGCCGACGCTACCGCCGTTATGGCATAAAAAAGATAGCCAAGGACACGCTCGGCGGCGGCGTGCGACACGTACCTGGTGTCGTACGACAGACCGAGCTCGCCGCCCGCCGGATCGACGCGTATCACGAGGTCGGCCGCGTCGCCGGACGTCTGGCCGTACAGGTCCAGGATGCTGTGCGGGTGGCCGGCCAGCGGGGAGCGGCGCAGGGAGCCGTCGAGATCGGCCCAGCTGGTCTCGCCGACCAGGCCGGTGACGCGGACCGCCGTCCCGTCGGCCTCAGTGGCGGCCGTCACTACCTCCGCCGCGCCGACGCACCGCGCCAGCACCGCCACCCATACGGCCAGCGCCCAGCGCCGGACGGCGGCCGGATCAGCGCGCAGCGGCGCAGGCAGCGGCCGCGCCTGCGAACCGCGGCCTGGCTCGGCCTCGGGCAGTACCCAGGGCGGCAACGACGTTGTCGGTGATACCGCTTTGCCGGATGTCGATGCCTGGTTCATGCGAGCGTCCTCGTTATGATCGCGCGGGTGATGCCGTCCCCATCAGTGATCGTGCGGACCTCGTTGTAGGCGCCGCGCCTGGCCAGATTCCGCTGCACGACCCGGCCCATGCCGGCGCCGAGCTCGAAGCACAGCCAGCCACCCGGCACCAGGTGCCCGGGCGCCTGGTCAATCAGCGCGTACAGCACGGTCAGCCCGACGTCGCCGCCGTCGAAAGCCGCCGCCGGCTCATGGCCGCCGATCTCGACGGGCAGGCTGCGGGCCTTCTGGGACGGCATGTAGGGGGGATTACAGACCACGATGTCGAACCGGCTCGGTGCCGTGGGCATCTCCCCCAGCGCCGCGAACAAGTCGCCGCACCCGAACTCCACCCGGTCGGTGACGCCACGGAAGGCGGCGTTGCGCCGGGCTAGCTCGACGGCCTCGGCCTCCAGGTCGGACGCCCAGACGGCGGATCGCGGCTCGAGCGAGGCGATTGACACGGCCAGATTGCCGCCGCCGGTCCCGAGATCCAGGATCCGCGGAGGCGAGCCAGAGTCGGCCAGGATCGCGGCCAGCTCGACGACCGCGCCGCCGAGCAGTTCGGTCTCGCGGCGCGGGATAAGCGCACCGCGCCCGGCGAGGAACTCCAGGCCCAGGAAGCCGACGCGTCCGGTCAGGTAAGCCAGCGGCTCGCCGGCGATTCGCCGCTGGAGAAGGACGGCGAACTCTTCCTGCTGCCCAGCCGACAACGGCGCGAGCGGATCATCGGCGACGGCCGTGACCGGGCCAGGCATTCCGGCGGCCGCCGACCACAGTGCCCTGGCCGTGGTCTCGGGGGTCTCGTCGGGCTTGTCCGGGGTGAAGGCCACGGCCTCGCGCAACCGGGCCACGGCGTCGTCGAACGGGATCGATGCGGCCGTGGACTCTGTATCCGTGGACTCTGTATCCGGGCCATCCGCGAGGTCGTCGCCCTCCAGCTCGGCCAGCAATGTTTCCAGATCGTCGGCGTCGGACAGCTCCCCCTGGGTCCTGATGATGAGCTGGGCCAGCTCGTCGACGGTGGGCGACTCGAAGATGTCCCGCAACGCCAGTTCCACGCTGAACGCCGCCTTAATCCGCATGGTGAGCTGCGTCGCGAGCAGCGAGAAGCCGCCGAGTTCGAAAAAGCTGTCGTAGACGCCGATCCGGTCGACGGTCAGCAGCCCGGTGATGATGTCGGCCAGCTGCTGCTCCATCGGCGTGCGGGGCTCGACGTAGACGTCGAGTGAGCTGGCCCCCGGATCGAATTCGGGCAGGGCGGCCGTGTCGTATCCGCCGCTTCGCGTCCGGGGAAGCCGGTCAAGGACGAACAGCTGTTCGGGGATCAGGTAGCCGGGCAGCCGGGCCCGCAGGTAGCTGTGGATCGCCGCGGTGCCGAGCCGCGGATCGGGCCCGGTGACGTAGCCGAGCAAGGTGACGCGGCCCTCGATTCGCCGCTCACGCACCACCGCGTCGCGAACATCGGGGACGTCGCGCAGCGTCGCCAGCGTCTCAAGTGGATCGAACACCGGGCTGCCACCGACCGGACCGACATACTCCACGCAGCCGTCGCTCAAGCGGCGGCCCAGCTCGCCGGTCGCGCCGTCGGCGAGCTGGATCTCACCGACCTCGCCGATCCCGGCTACCTCGCCGGACGGACGCACCACCGCCACCGCCGGGGCGTGCGGCGGCTCGGCGCCCAGCGGGACGCGCAGCGGCGCCCGCCGGAACTCCCAGTCGCCTGGCACCTCATATACCGCCGACGGACGGCCGTCGGCACCGATCCGGTAGAGCGCCGCGATCCGGCCGTTCGGAGCGAGCAGGCGCGCTGCCGCGACGTCGTGAGGGATCAGGTCGCCCGCGTTAGCCAGGAATATTTGCCGCCAGGCCGGGAATTCCGGTACCGGTAGCCGCGCGGCCAGGGCCCGCAGGACCGGAGCGTCCAGATAGACGGCGGTGACTGCGTTGTCACGCAGCCACGATGTCAGGACCTCGGCATCCTGGCCGACGGGCGCGTCGGAGACTACCTCAACCGCGCCGGCCAGGAACGCGCTGGATATCGGCGTTCCTGGCGCGCTGGTGAGCACCGCGAAACGGTCCTCCGCGCCGAGGCCAAAGCGTTCAAGGACCCAGTTCCGCGGGCCGGCCGGTGCGGACCGGTCCGCACCGGCAGGCCCGGCCGCGACGCGGTCCTGGCCGGGCAATGGGTAGTCGAGGATGTGCCACGTCGGATCCTGCACCGCCGCGAGCAGCAGCCCGCGCAAGTGCCCGAGGAGGACCCGCATCATGTCGGCTGGCGAGCGGTCGGAGGCGAGGTCAAGCTTGAGGCGCAGCGCGCCGCCTTCTTCCTGCGCGGTGACCGACAGGTCGAACCGGCTAAACAGCGACGGCGTCTCCAACGGCTCCACCGCGAGCCCGGTGACCTCCTCGGCTTCCGGACTGCCCACCACGTTGAGCACCACTTCGAACAACGGCGTACGCCGGGGGTCGCGGGTTACCTTCAGGTCCTCCACCAGGACGTCCAGCGGGGCATCGGCGTTGGCGTAGCCGTCCAGTGCGACGCGGCGCACGCGGTCCAGCAGCTCGGCGAAGGTCGGATTGCCCGACAGGTTGACGCGGAAGGGCAGGACGTTGACGAAGAACCCGATCAGGTGCTCGGTCGCGCCGTAGCTGCGGCCGGCCAGCGGGACGCCGATCACCACGTCGTCCTGTCCGGCCCAGCGACCCAGAACCGTCGCCAGGCCCGCGAGCAGCGTCATGAACGGGGTGACGCCGCGGGCATTGCACAGGCCGTGCAGCGCGGTCGTGTCCTCCGGTGACAGCGCGGTCTGGACGCGATCCGCCTCGGCTCCCTGGGACGTCGAGCGCCGTTGCGCGGTGGGCAGCGCGAGGATCGGCGGCGCCCCGGCGAGATGTCCGCGCCAGTGCGCAACCTGCCGGTCAAGAGCTTCACCGACGAGCCGGTCGCGCTGCCAGACGGCGTAGTCACGGTACTGGACAGGAAGCGGCGGGAGATCCGCCCGGTCCGCGTCGCCGCCTGCCAGATACAACGCCGACAGTTCCTTGACGAACAGGCCGATCGACCAGGCGTCGGAGACGATGTGGTGCATGGTGACACCGAGCAGATGTTCGGTGCCGCTCAGTTTGATCAGCAGGCACCGCAGCAGCGGCCCGGTCGTCAGGTCGAACGGAGTTCCGCTCTCGGCGTCCAGCAGGCGCCGGGCCCGTGCCTCGCGGTCGCCGACGGCGCCGGAGAGATCCTCGACGCGGATATGCCAGGTGTCGCTGGGCTCGTCGACGACCTGCACCGGTCGTCCGGCGACGGTGGGGAACCTGGTGCGCAGAGTCTCGTGGCGGCCGATGATCGCGCGCACGCTGGCGTCCAGGGTGCTGGCGTCGAGCGGGCCGAGCAGCCGCCGACGGCCATGTACGTTGTAGATTACGCCGGGCAGCAGCTGATGCTCCAGCCAAAGCCGCTGCTGATCGAAGGAAAGGACCGGCTCTGCGTCCGGACGACGAAGCCGCACGACGCGCGCGCCGCCCGAGCGCGCGGCCCGGGACCTGTCCTGGACCACCGCGGCCAGCGCGGCGACGGTACGGGACTCGAAGAAATCCATCACCGGGACGTCCACGCCGAGGACCTTGCGGATACGGGCCACCACGGCCGGCGCCAGCGAGTGGTCGCCGTGCGTAAAGAAATCGTCGAGGACTCCGATGTCGCCCCGTCCGAGCACATCGATCCAGATCCTGAGAATGCTCTCCTCATATGGCGTGCGCGGTGGCGTGGGCCGTGCTGGCTGGGATGGGTGCGCCATGGTCGCGACGCTACCGGGCCACCAGGAACGGCGGGTGTCACGTAAATCGGGGCGTCGGAGCGACCCCGGCCAGGCCCGAGGCTGGGCCAAGCCGTCGAATGAATCGGAGTATCGACATGATCTTGAACCCGCTGACCGCCGAGGGGATCGACTCGCCGATCGACACGGCCTACGCGCTGCTCGACCGCCGTGGCCGGCAGCGCGCGCTCCTGGACCTGGCGCAGGCGGCGCCGCAGTACCCTCCGGCCCCCGAAGTAATCGAGCACGTCGTCGCGGTGGCCCGCGACCGCCACGGCGCGGACTACCTGGAGATCGCCGGACTGCCCCGGCTGCGGGAGGCATTCGCCGCCGAACTCCGCGGTGCCTACCGGGGACGGGTCGAAGCGGACCAGGTAATCGTCACCGCCGGGTGCAACCAGGCGTTCTGCCTGGCCGTCTCGGCGCTGGCCGGTCACGGCGACGAGGTCATAGTCACCCTGCCGTTCTATTTCAACCACGACATGTGGCTCAAGTTGCACGGCATCGCGCCGAGATACCTTGAGCCGGGGCCTGGCCTGGTTCCGGCTCCCGAGACGGCGGAGGAACTGATCACCGCGCGGACCCGCGCGATCCTGCTGGTGAGCCCGGGCAATCCCACTGGCGTGACGATCGCGCCGGAGCGGATCGCGGCGTTCGCGGATCTAGCCAGGCGGCACGACATAGCCCTGATCATCGACGAGACGTACCGGTCATTCCGCGGCACCGACAAACCGGCCCACGAGCTGTTCGCCGACCCGGAATGGACGCGGACCGTGGTCAGCCTGCACAGCTTCTCTAAGGACCTGGCGATCCCCGGCTACCGGGTCGGGGCGATCGTCGCGGCCACCGACCTGGGCCGTCAGGTGTCGAAGCTCGCCGACTGTGTGGCGATCTGCGCACCACGCGTCGGCCAGGAGGCCGCCTGGGCCGGCCTGACGATGGCCGGTGCGTGGCGGCGGACGAAAGCCGAGCAGATCGCGGTCAGACGAGACTGGTTCACCAAGGTGATGGCCGCCCGGCCCGGAGGCTTCGAGCTCTTGTCCGCCGGTGGCTTCTTCGGCTGGGTACGCCACCCGTTCCCTGACCGCCCCACCGACCGCGTCGTCCGGGACCTGGTCGTCAACCACGACCTGCTAGTCATGCCGGGAACGGCGTTCGAGCCCGGCGACCAGAGCATGCTGCGGGTCAGCATCAGCAATATCGACCAGGCCGCGCTCGACGACTTCGCCGAGCGGCTGACGGCGTACGGGGGCGCCGAGCGTCAGTAGATGACACGGCCGTCCGGCGCGGGTCGCCAGGCGCGCGACCCACGCAGGTTCCGGGTGACGTTCAGGCGCTTGAGCCAGCGGTCAGAGCCGTCATAGCGGGCCCGGAACGACTTGCGGCCATGCACGGCCCGGAAGTTGTCGAGGAATACCAGGTCCCCGGGCCGCAGCGGCACGCCGACCAGGTTCGCCTCGATCTGGTCGACGAGCTCGGAGAAAGCCCGCGACGAGCGCTCAGACCAGCCGTCGGTTTTCATGTGGTACGGATCGAGGGCCAGGTAGGGGCTCTGCCGGTCTCCGAACAGCACCGGCCGCTTGACCGGGTTCTCATTCCACGACTGGATCAGTTCGAAGCTACGGCGCCGCAGGCGGTCGACCGCGGGGCTGCCGGTGGGCTGCGAGGCATTCTGCGGCAGATGCGAGTTGTCCGGCATCTGGGTGAACTCCGGCGCGAATAGCGCGTCCACATCCAGCGACGCCCAGTCGAGGGTGCCCGCGTCGCAGACCACCGTCTCGACCGCATCAGGGTTCTTCAGGCACATGAGCGCGACGTAGTCGCCGCGGCACGGGTGGAAGGCGTCCTCGGTGTGCCAAGACAGGTGCTGCAGGCTGTTGGACCCGATCTCGTAATTCTCGTGGCCCTTGATCGGCAGCACGTCGTGCATGATGCGACCGTCCTGCTGCGTCGCCCAGCCGAAGACGTCGCCCAGTACCGCGGCGCACAGCAGGAAGAAGATCTCCTGCTCGAACGCGGGGGAGCCGAACTGGCTGTCCCGCCAGTGCTCTGGGGTCGGGCCCAGCCGCTCGAAGCCGATGTCGAACCCTGAGATCATGCACAGCGCCGTCGGCTCCCGCAAGCGGAAGTCCTCCAGGAACTCCAGCAGCCTCTCGGGCAGGTGGCGCGCGAGCACCGGCGCGCGCCGGATCAGTTCCGGATCCTCGATGGTCTCGTGGGTCTCCTTGAGCTCCGCCAGCAGCGGGACCACCGCGGCGTTCTCCTGGGATTTCAGCGTCAGGTGGTGGGTCGTCACGCTCCGGAGTGTAGAAGCTGACAAGGCCATGCATCGGTCCCTGTTAGAGGGGACAGGTGCGAACCGGGCCTCCCCGCCTAGCGTTCATGGAGAACCAGCACCACCGTGGTCGACCCTAGCCTCCGAGGCGTTCACCGAAACGCACGCGACCCCAGGGACTGTCATGACCGATCTTGCCAACCTGACCGCGATGGAGGTGGATGCGCTCACCGACGTTGACGGCGGCCTCAACCTCACCGATGGCCACGCCCGGCTCGCCCTGTCCGAGCAGCAGGCGGCCGTCGTCGCCCGGATCCCCCAGATGTTCGCCGCGGCGTCGAGCCGGCCGTTCTCCGACATCGAGCGCGAGGCCCACGCGGCGTTCCTCACGGCGATCGGGCAGCACAGCGCCCCGGTCGGCTCAGGCCGGATCCTCAGCTGCTATTCCTCCACTCTGGCCACCGACATCGTGGCCCGCTCGCTGCCCGCCGGCGCGACCATCGCGGTGCTGCACCCGACGTTCGACAACATCGCCGACCTCCTCGTCACCCGCGGCCTGACACTGGCGGCGCTGCCCGAGGAGGCCTTGCTGGCCTGCGACTGGCCGACGGCGCCGGTCAGCGCGATCGTCGTCACGCACCCGAACAATCCGACTGGCCTGGTCACTCCCGAGGGCCACCTGCGCTCCCTAGCCGAACACGCCGTGCGCAACGAGCAGACCGTCATCATCGATGCGAGCTTCCGTGGCCAGGTCCGCGACGCGCAGTATGACACCTACGCGGTCCTGGAGGAGGCGGGCGCCGACTGGATCGTCATCGAGGACACCGGCAAGCTCTGGCCGACGCACGAGCTGAAGATCGGGCTGCTGGCGTACAGCGAGCGGACCAGATTTCCGATCGAGCGGGCTTTCTCCGAGTCGCTGCTGGCCGCTTCCCCGGTGGTGCTGCAGTTGGTGCAGGCGCTGGCCGAGGACTGGGCCGACGGCGGCTACCAGCGCGCCCGCGCGCTGGTGCACCGCAACCGGGAGGCGATCCGGGAGGCGATCACCGGGGTCGGGCTGGAACTGGCCGACCCGGAGTCACAGATCAGCGTGGCACGGATCGCGTTGCCGGCCCACGGCCCCGGGTCAGAGGTGCTCTACCAGGACATGGTGGCCCGCGGTGTCCACGTTCTGCCGTGCGCGCCGTTCCACTGGGCCGACCCCAGCAGCGGCCAGCGGTTCATCCGCGTGTCGCTGGCCAGGCCGCTGGAGACGGTCCAGGCCGGCGCGCGCAAGCTCGCCCAGTCTTACCGCGAGCTGGCGCGCGCCATGGTCACGGTCTAGGGAACCAGGTCGCGGGCAATTTCCTGGATCACCTCGCGCTCGGCCTCGCCATCAAAAAAGTGGCCGGCCTTCACGATGTCAAGGCCGAAGGGGCCCGTGGTCTCGGCCCGCCAGCCGGCCACCTGCTCCGGCGGAGAGGTGGCGTCGTCGGTGCCGGCGAACGCGTGGACTGGCATGTCCAGCGGGACGGCCGGTACGAAGCCGTGCGTGCTCAGCACGTCCAGGTCGGCGCGCAGCGTCGGGATGAAGGCCCGCAGAAGCTCGGGCTCGGCCAGAAACTCCGGCGGCGTGCCGCCCATCTGGCGCAGGTAGCCCTCGAGACCTTCCGGGTGGTCATCCCACTCCCACACGCCGTTGTCATGGCAAGGCGCCACGCTAGAAGCGACAAACAGCGCGCCGGGCGGCGGCATTGAACGGACCCGCAGGGCGTGCGCGAAGGCCCAGGCCACGCGCGCGCCCATGCTGACGCCGTAACAGGCGAACGGCCGGTCGAGCAGTGGCTTGGCCACCTCGACCAGCTCGTCCACCAGCGGACCCATCCGGTCGAACGCCGGCTGACGGAACCGGTCGGCGCGGCCAGGCAGCTGGACGGCGATCGGCTCAACGGACTCCGGCAGCAGCCGTGCCCACGGCCGGAACATCGCCGCGCTGCCCCCGGCGTGGTGGAAACACAGCAGCCTGACTTCTTCGCGCTGGGTACGGGCACCGAATCTCTTGAACCAGCGTCGCCCCAGGTCCGGCGCTGCCGGGCCGGCTACCGTCATCCGGCCGTGGTTTCGGTAGCGCGGCGCGCGCTGCGCGGACGGATGTCGGTCCAGTTCGCCTCGACATAGTTGAGGCACTCCTGGCGGCCGGCTGGCCCGTGAGCGGGGTTCCAGCCGGCCGGGACGGCCATCGTCGCCGGCCACAGCGAATGCTGATCCTCGTCGTTAACGAGCACCACGAAGACACCATCGGGATCATCGAGCATGTTCATGCCAGCGAAGCTAGCCGCGCGGCCGCGCACTACCCCGTCCCGGCTTCACGTGACATCGCCGCGTACTGCTGGCCCCATAGCGTGGCAAGGGCAGTGCCGCTCGGTACGCGACGCCTCGTGAGACGGGACGGAACCTCCGAACATGGACATCGCCATCGCGAAGCTCGAAGCCTGGATGCGCGACTACTACCACTTGGCCCGCTACGACATCGGCTCCAGCGGCGTCCGGGATCTGACGATGGCCGAACTGCGAGCACTGTGCGGCTTTGACCTGGCCGAGCTGGACACGATGATCTTCCACGACAGCGAGAGCTACGGCGGCACCCGGCTGCGCACCGCGCTGGCCGAGCGCTGGACCGGTGGCGATGTGGACCGGATGATGGTCACCCACGGCTCCAGCGAGGCCATCTACCTCGTCGCGCAGCTGGCGATCGAACCGGGCGACGAGATCGTCGTCGTGGATCCGGCCTACCAGCAGCTGTATGACATCGCCGCCTGGCGCGGGTGCCGGATCACCCGGTGGCCGCTGGATACGACTAGCGGGTTCGGCGTCGACCTGGAGCGGCTGCGGGAGCTGACGCGCGGCCGTCCCCGGATGATCGTCGTGAACTTCCCGCACAACCCCACCGGGGTGTCCATCACCCCCGAGCAGCAGAAGGAACTCGTCGCGATCGCCGCTGAGTCGGACGCCTGGCTGGTCTGGGACCACGCCTTCGGCGAACTGACCTACGCCACCGACCCGCTGCCGCTCCCGAACGCCTGGTACGACAAGTGCATCGCGCATGGCACGTTCTCCAAGAGCTACGGCCTGGCCGGTCTGCGGGTCGGCTGGTGCGTGGCGCCGCCGCCGCTGCTCGCGCGGATGGCGTTGCTGCGAGACTACATCGCCCTGTACGTCTCACCGGTTCTGGAGTTCTTCGCCGAGCACGCGGTCCGCAACGCGGACACGATCGTGGCGATGCAGCGTGAGCACGCGGCGAGCCAGCTGCGGCTGCTGACCGAATGGGCACAGGCCCATCCTGGATTGGTGCGCCTGCGGCCGCCCGACGGCGGTGTGACCGCCTTCGTCGAGCTACTGAACCAGCCTGACGTCGAGCGCACCTGCCGGCGCCTGGCGGCGGAGCACAAGGTCCTGATCGTGCCCGGCATGTGCTTCGGCGACTCCTACCAGTCGTATGTGCGCCTCGGCTTTGGCGGCACCGCCGCCGAGCTGACCGCCGGGCTCTCCCTGCTGGAACGAGTACTGCGTGAAGACGCGAGGACGGTGACCAATGGCTGACCTGCAGAGCCGAATCGCGGCGTTGCCACCAGAGAAGCGGGCACTGCTCGAGAAGCGCCTCGCGGACATGGCCGCCGCGCGCGGGCCCGCACCGGACGACCAGATCAGACCGCGCGACCGCGCCAAGCCCACCCCGCTGGCGGTCCAGCAGGAACGCGAGTGGGCCATCAGCCGCTTCCGGCAGGCGAACAACATCCCCGGCGCGTTCCGGGTAGAGGGCGCCCTGGATCTGGCCTTGCTCAGCCGGGTTCTCACCGAGGTCACTGACCGTCATGAGGTGCTGCGCTCGACGGTGGAGGTCCAGTCCGACGGCCGCCGCGTCCAGGTCGTGCACCCGGTCACACCGGTGCCGACGCCGGTCGACGACCTGTCAGACCTGTCCGCGCCGGAGCAGCGCACTGAGTTCCTGCGCCGCTGGCGCGAGGAGGTCGTCAAGCCCTTCGACCCCGCGCAGCACCAGCGATTGCGCGCGTCGCTGCTACGGGTGTCCGCGGATACCCACGTCGTGCTGATCACCACCGACCACGCCGCCGCCGACTTGGTGTCGGTCGCGTTGCTCGTGCAGGAGTTCGCGGCGCTATACGCGATGCGGCTTAACGGCGGGGAGAGCCTGCCGCCGCTTCAGATCCAGTACGGCGACTTCGCGGCCTGGCAGCGTGAATTCGGCCAGGACCGGCACGCCGCCGAGCTTGAGCACTGGAAGCGGGTGCTCGATGGCATCACCGGACGCCTGGCGCTGCCGGGCGACCGTCCGTACCCGGCCCGGCCGACATTCGCCGGCGATGTGCACTGCCAGCAGCTCGACCTCGATTTCGCCGCCGAGCTGCGCCGGTTCGCCGAGGCCGAGAAGGTGTCGCTGGGCGTAGTGCTGCTGGCCGTCCTGGCCGTCATGCTCAACCGCTATCTCGGGCAGGACGACCTGGTCATCGGCGAGATCGTCTCGGGCCGTAACCGGCCGGAAATCGAGCGGCTGATCGGGTGCTTCGTCACCGCGCTGCCACTGCGCATCAAGGTGCACGAGGAGCAGACGCTGCGCGAAGTGCTGCGCACCGCCCGCGACACCGTCGTCATCGCCTACGATCACCAGGACCTGCCGCTGGATCGTCTCATCGGGGAGCTTGGCCTCGGCTACGAGGCCTCACAGACCTCGCTCACCGACATGTGGCTGGACGTCCGCACTCCGGAGAGCACGCTGGAAATCCCGGGCCTGCGGATCAGCGCGGAGCCGGTCGAGATCAACAGGACGGCGGCGCCGCTCACTCTGGATCTGAATCCGGGCGCCGACAACATGGAGCTGCAATGGCTCTATATGACCGAGATGTTCGACCCCGAGACCGTGGTCCTGCTGGCCGAACAGTTCCTGCGGACGCTGCGTCAGCTGGTCGGGTCGCCGGACCTTACGGTCGGCCAGGTCGGGTTGGCGGTGGCCGCCGGTCCGGCGGCGGTCACCCATGCATCCGGGAGCGGCGACCCGTCTTTTGTGGAGCTGTTCCAGCGCCGGGCGGCGCTGGCTCCCCACGAGCCGGCGGTGCTGCGGGACGGCAGCGCGACCAGCTTCGCGGAGTTGAACCGGGCGGCGAACCGCCTCGCGCGCCGTCTGCGATCGCTCGGAGTCGGGCCGGAGACGCCGGTCGGCATCCTGGTGGACCGGTCGGTCGATCTCCCGACCGCGATCCTCGCCGTGCTCAAGGCCGGAGGCGTGTTCGTGCCCTTGGACCCGGCCTACCCGGCCGAGCGGCTGGCGTTCATCCTGGCCGACGCGGGCGCGCGGGTGCTGGTCACGCAGCGGCGGCTGGCGACGGCGCTGGCCGATGCGAACGTGACCGTACCGGAGCACGTCGTGGTGCTGGACGGCCCGCGGCCCGAGGCGGTGGCCGACACTGACCTGCCGGACCTGCCGTCGGGCGCGCAGGCCGCGTATGTCATCTACACCTCGGGCTCGACCGGGCGCCCGAAAGGCGCGGTGATCGAGCACCGGTCGCTGGCCGTTTTCGCCGCCGACATCGCCGCCCGGCTGGGCCTGGGGGCTGGCGACCGGTTCCTGCAGTTCGCCTCCCCCGGCTTCGACGTGATCATCGAGGAGTTGTTCCCGACCTGGCTGGCCGGAGGAGCGGTGGTGATCCCGGCCGGGCACATCATCAGCGGCGGAATCAACCTGGCCGAGCTGGCCGAGCAACAGCGGATCACGGTGATGGAGCTTCCCACCGCGTACTGGCACGAGTGGGTGCGCGAGCTTGACCGCACCGGCCAGGTGCTGCCGGACTGCCTGCGTCTGGTGATCATCGGCGGCGAGCGAGTGCTGCCGGAACGGATCGCGCTCTGGCGCCGCCTGCCGGTGCCCTTGATGCACGTGTACGGGCTCACCGAGACCACCTGCTCTTCCACTTTCCACCGGCTGGACCCGCGCAGCCCTGACCAGGCCTGGCAGGCGGTTAACCTGCCGATCGGCACTCCGATCCCGTCAGCCGACCTGCGGATCCTGGGCGACCGGCTGCAACCGATGCCCCTCGGCGCGATCGGCGAGCTGTATATCGGCGGGGTCAGCCTGGCCCGCGGCTATCTGGGCCGGCCCGGGCTGACCGCGCAGCGGTTCGTCGCTGACCCAGAGCAGTCGGGGCAGCGCCTCTACCGCACTGGCGACCTGGTACGGCAACGCCCAGGCGGGGAGTTCGAGTTCATTTCCCGTGTCGACACCCAGATCAAGGTCCGCGGTTTCCGGGTGGAGCCCACCGAGATCGAGTCAGTGCTGGCCCGGCACGAGAACGTGGCCGAAGCAGTGGTGGCGTTGTTCGAGCCGTCCCCCGGCGACCGGCGGCTAGCCGCTTACCTGGTCCCGGCGCCCGGCGCGACGCTTCCTGGCCCCGCCGATCTGCGCGGTTTGCTGGAGCGAGAGCTCCCCGCCTATATGATCCCGGCGGCGTTCGTGGTACTCGACAGGCTCCCGCTGAACGCCAACGGCAAGGTCGACCGGGACAAGCTTCCGGTCCCCGACGGCGGGCGGTCCGACGCGGACCAGGAATACACCGCGCCGGAGAACCCGGTGCAGCGGCAGCTGGCGGACATCGTCGCGGCGGTCGTCGGGCTGGAACGGGTCGGCGTGCACGACAACTTCTTCGAGATCGGCGGTGACTCGATCCTGGCCATCCAGATCGTCGCCCGCGCCCAGGACGCCGGACTGCGCCTGTCACCGTACGACATTTTCGTCAACCCCACCGTCGCGGCCCTAGCCGACGTGGCCGCAGCGGGACCGGCCGTCGACGCCGACCAGGGCGATGTGTCAGGCCCGGTGCCGGTGGCGCCGACGCAGTGGCCATTCACCATGGCCGGCCACCCCGACCCGGCCTACTTCAACCACTCAGTGCTGCTCGAACTGGCTGCCCCGGCTGACCAGGACCTGCTGGGCCAGGCCATCGGCCAACTGCTCGTCCACCACGATGGTCTGCGGCAGCGGATCCTGCTCGCGGGCGAGCGAACCCGTATCCGCATCGCCCCCAGCGGGGATGCCGCGCCGTTCGAAACCCACGACCTCACCGGTCTGACCGAGGCCGACCAGGACCGGCGTATGGCGGAACTCGCCGAAGCCCGGCAAGGTGGCCTGAACCTCTCGGTCGGGCCGCTGATCCGCGCGGTCCACATCCGGCTCGGCGCGCAGCGCCCGGACAGGCTGGCCTTGGTCGTGCACCGGATGGCCGCCGACATCCCGTCGCTGCAGATCCTGCTGGCCGACCTGGAAACGATGATCGTGCAGCTAGCCGCGGGTGAACGGATCACCCTGCCACCCAAGACCACATCCTGGCAGTCCTGGACCCGCAAGCTCACCGCCCGGGCCGCTGCCCCCGCTGTCTCGGACCAGCGTGCGTACTGGACAGCGGCGGTCGGCCCGACCGCGGCCGCGCCGGCCCCCGCCGAGGACACGGTCGCCGATGCGACGACGGTCGACGTGCGGCTGGACGCGGCGCAGACCGCCGATCTGCTCAAGGCCGCTCCGGCCGCGCTGAGCTGCGGTACCGAGGAGCTGCTGCTGACCGCGCTGGCCAGGGCTCTCACCACCGTTGGCAGTGTGCCCAGGCACGTGATCGACTACCGGCGCCATGACCGGGTGGCGATCTTCGAGGAAGCCGATCTGACGCGCACGGTCGGTCCCTTCACCCGCGTGCATCCCCTCGCGCTGGTCAGCGACCCCCAGACCACCCCGGACACGACTTTGCGGTCGGTCAAGGAAACGGTGCGGGCCGTCCCCGAAGGCGGCATCGCCTGGCAGCTGCTGGGCCAAGGCCGCGAACCTATGCCCGCCGACCCGGCGGAGCTCGTGTTCGACTACCGGCCGCCGCTGAGCCAGCCCGCCACCGGCGTGTTCGTCGTCAGCGACTCAGCCTTCGGCACCGACGAGGCCGGCACCACCCGGCGCGGACACCCGCTTGAGGTGCGGGCAAGCGTCGTCGAGGGCGAGTTCACCATCTCATGGCGCCATGACCAGAACCGCCACCAGACCTCGACCGTGGAGCTTATGGCGGCCGGCTTTATCAGCGAGCTGACAGCGCTGCTTGACCTCAGCCGTACCGGGCCAGACAGCTTGGTCTCGCCGTCGGATTTCCCGCTGGCGCGCGTGGACCAATCGCAGCTCGACGACCTGATGAAGCGCTTCTAGCATGGAACTCAGCCTGTTCTTCTTCGCCGACAGCGGCGCGGCTGGCCACGACGGCTACCGCCTGCTGCTGGACAGCGCCCGTTTCGCCGACGAACGCGGGTTCTGCGCGGTGTGGACACCGGAGCGCCACTTCCACACGTTCGGCGGCCTGTATCCGAACCCCGCGGTCACTGGCGCCGCCGTCGCCGCGGTGACCGAACGCGTAGGCGTGCGCGCGGGCAGCGTCGTCGCACCGCTGCACCACCCGGCGCGGATCGCCGAGGAGTGGGCGGTCGTCGATAACCTGTCCCACGGCCGGGTCGGCGTGTCGTTCGCCTCAGGCTGGCACGCCGTCGACTTCCTGTTGCGCCCGGAGAACTACGCGGACCGCAGGAACGCCCTCGTGGCGACGGTCGACGTGGTGCGCCGGCTGTGGCGGGGCGAGGAGGTCGAGTTCACCGACGGTGCCGACGAGAAGCAGTCCGTTCGGATCTTCCCTGCCCCGGTGCGGCCCGACCTCCCGGTCTGGCTCACCAGCGCCGGGTCGGCCACGACCTTCCAGACCGCCGGGCGCCTGGGCACCGGGGTGCTCACGCACCTGCTCGGCCAGGACATCGATGTGCTGACCCGCAACATCGCCCTCTACCGGCGGGAACTGGCCGACACGCACGGCGCCGCGGTCACACCGAATGTCGCCCTCATGCTCCACACTCTCCTAGGCACCGACCGGGACGTGGTCCGTGAGCAGGTTCGCGAACCATTCAGCGCTTACCTGCGCAGCTCGATCGACCTGATCGTCAAGACGTCCGGACTGCTGCCGCCCGGCTTCGACCCGAGCCGCCTGCCGGACCGCGACAAGGACTACCTGATCCGGCAGGCTTTCAATCGCTACTTCACCACTAGCGGCCTCTTCGGCACCGTGGCTGACGGCGCCGCGATGGTGGAGCGGCTGGCGGCGATCGGCGTCGACGAGGTGGCGTGCCTCATCGACTTCGGCGTACCGCCGGACGAAGTGCTAGCGTCGCTGGAACACCTGGACGAGCTGAGGCGACGGGTGCGCTAGCACACCAGGACCGCCGGCACACCAGGACCGCCGGGCCGCAAAGCCAATCACGGTGATTTCCTGGCGCTAGCACGGCGCGCCGTTCAGCTTATGGGGCGGCGCTGGCGCCGACGAGTGCGCGTTATGCCCGGAAGGCGGCTTCCGGGGGGCTGGCCTCAACAGCATCGATGTGGCGATGATGCTGCTCTGACGGCATGAATGCGGCATCGGTGCCGTTAGCTCGTGCTGCGGGCAGGTGCCTGACCGCAGCAGACTACGCGTCAGGCGGTGTTCCGGAACAGCGCCAGTGTCCCGCGTGCCGCCGCAAGCGACCAGTTTGGCGGGGTATCACCCGGTTGCGCCGATCGCTGCTGCCGTCCCTGGGCCCGGGGGATTGTGGTGGGTGCTGCACTGCCTGCCCCATCCCCGGGGATGGCCGCAGTGGCGTGACAGCCGGGTGGCTGCGGGTCGCGGGCGGCTGGGGCCGGCCGCTGTGTCCGGCGGTCGGGAGACGGATGCTGCTGGTGCTGGTGGTGCTCTTGCGCGCGGTCAGATTGCGGGCATGGGTGTGCCGTTTCTGGGTGGTGCCGCGCTGCCCGCACTCTTAGCTGGTCAGGGTCGCACCGCCCATGAACGGTCCGCGGCCGCGCACCTACGCAACTTTGGAATGTTGCCTTAGCTGAACGGCATGGTGCTAGGACGGCGTGTCACCTCGCACGGCAGCGAGGCGAACCCGCGCTGGTGCGGAGAGTGGACCCGGCGGGCACGCTTGATGTCGATCTCGTAGCCAGACACCAGGTTCCCCATCTCCTCCAGTGCGATCTTTATCTCCAGATTCGCGAGTGCGGCGCCGATACAGTGATGCGGCCCGTGGCCGAAGCTGATCATCTTCGAGGTGTCGCGGTCGAGATCGAAGCGGTCCGGATCGTCGAACACGCGCCGGTCCCGGTTGCCGGACGCCGGCAGTATGACGATCCGCGACCCGGCCGGCAGCAGCGTGTCGTGCAGGACGGTGTTGGCCGTGAGCGTGCGCGCGGTCATCTGGCTGGCGGAGTCGAAGCGAAGGGTCTCGTGGGCCCAGTCGTCGGCGCGTCCGTTCAGCCCCGCACGCTGCACGTCCGGGAACCGCCAGCCGGCGTACCAGGCGTTGCCGATGGTCTTGCCAGTGGACTCGTTACCGGCGCTGATCATCAGGAACAGGAACGCGACGATCTCGGCGTCGGTGTACCTGCGCCCGAGAATGTCGGCCTGGATCATCGCGGACGTCATGTCGTCTCCGGGATTGCCGCGCAGGTGCCGGACGACGGACATGAAGTAGTCGGCCAGCCGCAAGGCCGCGGCCACCGCGTTCGGGCCGCGGTCCTGGAGGGTGTCCTCCCGCTGGTTCAGCTGGTCGGTGTCGGCCCGGATCAGGTCCCAGTCGGCGGCCGGGATGCCCAGCATCTCGCAGACCACGTCGTTGGGCAGGCCAGCAGCGTAGTCCTGCGCGAAGTCGAAGGTCGTCAGATCCCGCAGCGGCTCGAGCCGCTCGCGCGCGAGTTCGCGGATCCGGGGCTCAAGCGCCGCGACCCGGTTCGGCGTGAACGCCGATCCCACCAGGCCGCGGTGCGCCCCATGTTCTGGCGGGTCCATCGCCAGGAACAGGCTGGTCTTCACCGCGTGCGGGCCCCAGAGCTCAGGTTCGAGCGAGATGCCGTTGACATTGGAGAAACGGCGCGCGTTGCGCAGCGCGTCCTTGATGTCAGCGTGCCGGGACAGCGCCCAGAAGTCACGTTGATCGTTGCGGTACAGCGGGGCTTGCTCGCGCATCCACCGGTAGAAGGGATAGGGGTTCTCGTGGACCAGGTAATCGAACGGATCGTAGCCGCGCGCGGCCACCTCGTCTGTGTCGAGCTCATCTGTACCCCGCGGTACGAGGCTGTCGGTGGCCATAAGCACAACTCCTGAGCCGGAACGAGTGGCGGCGTCAACCGTTAGCGAGCCTAGGCCGGTGATCGTCCCCGGACGCGTCACGCGAACCGGCTACGCGCCACTGGCGGCTCCGGAGTAGACGATGAAGCCATGCTCATCGACGCCCAGCTCCGCGAATATCACGAGAACGGGTTCGTCGTCGTGCCGGATGTGATCGCGCCGACCGCTCTTGACGGGATACGAGCCGAGACCGAACGGCTCTACCGTCTCGACCATCCCGGCCGGGTCCTGGAGAAGGACGGGATAACGGTACGGGGCATCCACGGCTGTCATCTGCAGAGCCCGCTGTTTTCCCGTCTGGTCCGCCACCCGGCCCTGCTCGGCGCCGCCGAGCAGATCCTGGCCGGCCAGGTGTACGTGCATCAAAGCAAGGTGAACGCCAAACGTGCACTGTGCGGTGACGTCTGGCCGTGGCACCAGGACTACATCTTCTGGGAGCGCGAGGACGGCATGCGCGCGCCGCGCGTCATCAACGTCGGCTTGTTTCTGGACGACGCGACGCCTAACAACGGCCCGCTGCTGTTCGTGCCCGGCTCGCACCGGGCGGGCACGGTGCCCGCCAAGCGCCGCGGGGAGGGCGGCTGGAAGTCGCAGCTTGCCGCCGATCTGGACTACTCGCTATCCACCGGGCAGCTCGCGCGGCTCGCGGCGCGCTCGGGGATCTGTGCGGCGACCGGGACGGCGGGGAGCCTGCTGGTGTTCGATCCCCGGCTGATCCATGGTTCGGGGACGAACATGTCCCCCCGCGACCGCCGGCTTGCTTTGATCACCTACAACAGCGTCGACAACGTCCCAGAAAACCGGACTAGCCGCCGGCCGGAGTTCCTGTCCGCCTCGGATACCGCGCCGCTGGCCCCGCTCGCCGAGGCCCCGGATGCAGGGAGCACCCGGTGAGTGGCAACGTCGAAGACGTCTACGAGCTCTCCCCGCTTCAGCAGGGACTACTGCTGCATAGCCTGTACGACGGCGCCGCCGACATGTACCTGAGCCAGCATACGTATTCCGTGGACGGCCCGCTGAAAATCGAGGCTCTGCTGCAAGCGTGGCGGCAGGTGGTCGCGGCGCATCCGTCGCTGCGCACGTCGTTTCACTGGGACGGACTGGACAAGCCGCTGCAGGTCGTGCATCGAGAGCTGGAGTTGCCAGTTATCCGGCATGAATGGAGCGACCGGGACGCGCCCGCCCAGGACGAGAGCCTCGACAAGCTGCTGGCCGAGGACCAGATCGCCGGATTCGATCCGGCGGTGGCCCCGCTCCAGCGACTCAACGTCATCCGGTCCGCGGACGACCAGCACACACTGGTGTGGACGTACCACCACATACTGATGGACGGGTGGTCCATCCCGGTGTTCCTGGATGAGGTCATGGCGCGTTACCGGCACCTGACCGTGGGCACGCCCGCGCCCACTCCAGCGCCACCGTACCGTGACTATGTGGCCTGGCTCCAGCGCCAGGACCTGGACGCCGCGCGGCGGTTCTGGACCGAGAGGCTGACCGGCATCAGATCGAGCCCGCCGGCCGGGATGAGGCCAGCCGACCCGACCGAAGGCACCGGTGCGGTGGAGCGCCGTACCGTGCCGCTGCCCGCGCAGCTAGCGTCCGGCCTGCGCCAGGCAGCGGCCAGGCACCGGGTGACGATCGGTACCTTGGTCCAGGCCACCTGGGCCATCGTTCTCGCCCAGCTGACCGGTCGCTCCGAGGTTGTCTTCGGCTGTGCCTGCTCCGGGCGGCCGGCGCAATTGTCGCGGGTCGAGGCGATGATCGGCCTGTTCGCCAACACCCTGCCGGTCCCGGTCGTCGTGCCCGACGAAGGGGACCTCGGACAGTGGCTGCGCGGGATCCAGGACGACTACGCGGCGATGCGCCGCTACGAGTACAGCCCCTTGTCCGACATCAAAAGGTGGGCGGGCGCTCCGGGACAGGACATCTTCGACAGTCTGCTGGTGCTGGAGAACTATGCCGTGTCCATGGAGGCCGGCGCGGCGGTCACCCAGCAGCTCAGCATCCGCACCCGTTACGTCTACGACAAGATCAACCTGCCGTTGACACTGACAGTGGCCCCGGAGCCGGTTTCGCAGCTGGTGCTGCTGATCCACCGGGCGCGCTTCGATGAGGGCTTCATCGACCAGATCCTGGTTACCCTGAATGCCGTCCTGGAGGCGCTGATCGCCGCCGACCGGGTTGCGCAGGTCACGTCGGCGGCGGGGACACGGCTGGCGGTCGACTCGACCGTGCCGTCGCCGGAGCCGGTGAAGCCGACCCACGACGTACCCCACCCGCAAGAGCAGGCCATCGCGGCGGTCTTCCAGGAGATCCTCGACCTGCCCGATGTTGATCCGACGGCAAGTTTCTTCAGTCTCGGCGGTGACTCCTTCGGTGCGGTGCGGGCCATATCTCGCATCGAAGGCGCCACCATCGGCATGCTCGCGGGCGCTCCGAGCGCCCGCGAGCTCGCCTACGCGCTCGATCCCGATGCCGCGCTCGCCCCCGGTCCCGACGACGACCTGGACGATGAGATCGCCGCACTGGAGCGGCTGCTCGCGGCGAAGCGCGCTAAGAAGGCGGCGGCGCGAGCCCATGAGATCCCGGTCGCCTCCCGTGCCGGGGCCCTGGTGTGCACGCACCAGCAGGAGGGCCTGTGGTTCATCCACCAGCTCGACCCTGCCTCGACCGTGTACCACGTCCCGTTCGCGCTGCGGCTCCGCGGCGACCTGGACGTCGCCGCGCTGGAAAGGGCGCTGCACCACCTCGTCATCCGCCATGAGGTGCTGCGGACCCGGTTCATCGAGCATGACGGCCTGCCACGGCAAGTGATCGACCTCGCTCCCAAGCGAGCGTCCCTATCGGTCACGGACGTAACGGAGGACGGTCTCGAGGCTTGGGTGGCCGAGCAAGTCCAGCGGCCCTTCGATCTGACGAATGGCCCCTTGTTCCGCTGGGCGCTCGCTGACCTGGGGCCGCAAGACCATGCCCTCGTACTTGTCGTGCACCACATCGTCGCGGATGGCTGGTCGGTCGGCATCCTCGCCAGCGAGCTGTCAGCCCTGTACGCCGCCGAATCCTCCGCCCCCGGATCAGGCGACGGCCTGCTGGCGCCGGTCGGCATCCAGCCCGCCGACTACGCCGTCTGGCAACGCGAACGCCTGGACGGCGCCGAGCTGGAACGACAGCTCGCCTTCTGGAGCGACACGCTGGCCGGCTTGCCGACGATCGACTTCCCGGCCGACCGCCCCCGTCCCGCGCAGCCTACTGGCGCCGGGGCCACCGTCTCGTACCAGCTGCGCGGTGACGTCGCGGCCGCGGCCCGCGACTACGCACTCGCCAACGAGGTCTCCTTCCTGGCGGTGCTGCAGGCCGCGCTCGCAACGGTCCTGCACCGTTACACGGGCACCGACGATCTGCCGATCGGCTCGGTATTCGGCGGGCGTACCCGCGCCGACCTCGAACCCCTCGTCGGCTTCTTCGCCAACGCCCTCGTGCTGCGGACCGACACCAGCGGTGACCCCACCTTCACCGACCTGGTCCGGCGTTGCCACCAGAGCGTGCTGAGCGCCACCGAGCATCAGGACGTCCCGTTCGGCCTCGTGGTCGACGCCCTCCAGCCCGAACGCGTCACCGGCCGCAACCCCCTGTTCCAGATCTGCCTCATCCTGCAGCCCTGGAATGCCAGCGGGGATGGGCTGGGACTGGGTGGCGTCCGCGCCGAACCGCTGCCGACCACCGAGCGCTACTCGCGCTTCGACATCCTGCTTACCGTCGGTGGTGCCGCGGACGGCGGCGTCGACCTAGCCGTCGAGTACTCCGCTGAGTTGTTCGACGCCGACCGGATCGACCGTCTCATCGACCACTTCACGGTCGTGCTGGCGGCGGGGACGACCGATCCCGGCATCCCGGTCGACGACATTGACCTGGTCCGCGACGCAGAACTGCACCGGGTGCTGCACGCCTGGAACGACACGGCGACCGGGTATTCGTCCGAGCCGCAGCACAGGCAGTTCGAGGCAGTCGTCGCCCGCACGCCGGACGCCGTCGCGGTGATCGACCATGATGGCACCCACCTGACCTACGGTGAGCTTGACGAGCGGACGAATCAGCTGGCGCACCGGCTGCGACGACACGGCGTCCGGCCCGACGTCCCGGTCGGGATCTGCCTGAATCGCGGTGCCGACCTCGTCACCGGCGCTGCTCGCCACCTGGAAGGCGGGGGGCGGCTGCCTGCCGCTGAATCCCGATTTGCCCGGCGAGCGGATCGCGTTCATGCTCGAGGACGCCGCGGCGCCCGTCGTGCTCACCGACAGCGAGCACGCCGCGGCTTTCGCCAGTGCCATAGCCCTGGACAGTGAGCGGAGTGCCCTCGCCGAGGAATCGCTCACCAGGCCAGCTAGCGGCGCCATCCTAGACAGCCTGGCCTACATCCTCTACACGTCCGGTTCGACCGGGACCCCCAAGGGCGTCCGGCTCGCCCATCGCGGGATCAACAAGCAGGTCTCGTGGATGCAGGACGCCTTTCAGCTCCGGTCCGACGACAAGGTTCTGCAGAAGACGCCGTACGGCTTTGACGTCTCGGTGTGGGAGTTTTTCTGGCCTCTTTCGGCCGGCGCGTCGATCGTGCTGGCCGAGCCCGGTGGCCATGGCGACCCCGGCTACCTGGCCCGTCTGGTCGCGAGCACCGGCGTGACCACGATGCACTTCGTCCCGACGATGCTTCAGGCCTTCCTGGCCGGCCGGCCGGACGTCGTCGATCCCGCGTCCCTCGCGACCCTGCGTCGCGTGTTCGCCAGCGGCGAGGCGCTGCCCACGGACGCGGCCCAGCGGTTCCTCGCCCGGTGGCCCGACATCGAGTTGCACAACCTCTACGGGCCTACCGAGGCCTCGATCGACGTTACGGCCTGGCGCTGTGTCCCTGGCGCGGCGACGGTCCCGATCGGGAGCCCTATCTCGAACATGCGAAGCTATGTGCTGGACGGGCGCCTGCGGCCAGTGCCAGTCGGGGTGCCGGGCCAGCTGTTCGTCGGCGGCCCCATCGCGCATGGTTACCTGAACCGGGCCGGGCTGACCGCCGAGCGGTTCCTGCCCGACCCCTATGCCGCCAGCCAGGACAGCGGATGTACGCCACCGGCGACGTCGCCCGCTGGCGCAGCGACGGGCTGCTGGAGTATCTGGGCCGCACCGACCGGCAAGTAAAGATCCGTGGCCAGCGTGTCGAACTCGGCGAGATCGAGCACGCCCTCTCAGACTGCCCCGGAGTCCGGCAATGCGCCGTGCTGCTGCACCACGACGCCCTGACCGCCTATGTCGTCGGTGACACCGATCCCGCGCGGCTCCGCGAGCATCTGGCCGCCCGGCTGCCCAGCTACATGATCCCGGCGAACTTCATCTCGCTATCCGCCCTCCCGCTCAACCCCAACGGCAAGCTCGACATCCGGGCTTTGCCCGACCCGGAGCCGCTTAGCCGCGACCTACACCGAGCCCCGCACCGATACCGAACGTTGGCTCGCCGCGACGTGGGCCGAACTGCTCGGCACCAGCCAGGTCGGGGCCGGGGACAACTTCTTCGGCCTCGGCGGCAACTCCCTGCACGGCACCCAGCTCATCGCCCGCATCCGCGACCACCTCGGCATCCGCCTCGACCCCCGCCAGCTGTTCACCAGCCCGTACTCGAACAACTGGCCGCCCAGCTCGACAACTCGGAAAAGACCGCGCAAGAAGCGGCCATCGTCCCGGTCCCCCGTGACGGCCCGCTTCCCTGCACCCACCAGCAGGAAGGCCTGTGGTTCATGCACCAGCTGAACCCGGCCTCGATCACCTACCACATCCCCTTCGCCCTGCGGCTGCACGGCGACCTCGACATCCCCGCTCTCGAACGTGCGGTGCTGCAGCCTGGTGACGCGGCATGAGGCGCTGCGGACCCGCTTCATCGAGCGCGACGGCCTGCCCCGGCAAGTGATCGACCCTCCCCCGGCGGGCACCCCGCTTCCGGTGGCCGACGTCACCGAGCGGGACCTCACCGGCTGGGTGACCGCGCGGGTCTGCGAACCCTTTGACCTGGCCGCTGGCCCGGTGTTCCGGGTCGCGCTTGCCCGGCTGGCACCCGGCGAGCACGCGCTGGTCCTGGTGGTGCACCACATCGTGGCCGACGGCTGGTCAGCCCGCATCCTGAGCCAGGAGCTATCGGCGCTGTACGCCGCCGAATCCTCCGCCCCCGGATCAGGCGACGACCTGCTGCCCCCGGCCAGCATCCAGCCCGCTGACCACGCGGTCTGGCAGCGACGCTGGCTCGACGAGGACCAGCTAGCAGAACAGACCAGTTTCTGGCGTGACACCCTAGCGGACCTGCCGACGGTCGACTTCCCCGCCGACCGCCCCCGCCCGGCGCACCCCACCGGCGCTGGATACTCCACCAGCCGCCGCCTCCCCCGCGACCTGGCCACCGCCGCCCGCGACTACGCCCGGCACCGCCAGGTCTCCTACCTCGCCGTACTGCAAGCCGCACTCGCCACCGTGCTGCACCGCTACACCGGCACCGACGACCTCCCCATCGGCTCCATCTTCGGCGGCCGCACCCGCGCCGACCTCGAACCCCTCGTCGGCTTCTTCGCCAACACCCTCGTCCTGCGCACCAACACCAGCGGCGATCCGACCTTCACCGACCTGGTCCGGCGCTGCCACCAGAGCGTGCTCAGCGCCACCGAGCACCAAGATGTTCCCTTCGGCCTCGTCGTCGACGCCCTGCAACCCGAACGCGTCGCCGGCCGCAACCCCCTGTTCCAGATCAGCCTCACCCTGCAGCCCGCCGGAACCACCCCCGGCGAACTCACCCTCGGACGCATTACTACCGAGCCGATCCAGCTTGGCGAGACCTCCGCCCGGTTCGACATCTCCATCGAGGCCATCGACACCCCCGACGGCCACCTGGAGCTCGGCATCGAATACTCCACCGAACTCTTCGACGCCGACCGGATGGAACGCCTCCTCGACCACCTCACCACCGTTCTCACCGACGGGCTGGCCGCCCCCGCCACCCCCATCGACGACCTCGAGATCATGACCCCCGCCGAACGCCAGCGCGTCCTGTCTGACGGGAACGCGGACGCCGCAGCGGATCCCTCGGCACCGGGCCTGCTGCAGGATGTGGTCCTGGGGCATGACCCCGCTTCGGTGGCGGTCCGGTTCCGCGGCGACCAGGACCAGGAGCTGACCTACGGCCAGCTGCGATCACGCTCCAGCCAGCTCGCCCACCAGCTCACCGCCGCCGGGATCGGCCCCGGCCAGGTAGTGGCCCTGCTGCTGGAACGAGGCACCGACCTGCCGCTGGCCCAGCTCGCGGTCCTCAAAGCCGGCGCCGCCTGGATGCCGCTCGACCCGCGCAACCCCCCAGCCCGGCTGGCGTTCCAGATCCACGACGCCGCCGCCCCGCTGATCTTGACCACCACCGACCTGGCCCACCTGGCGCCCCCCGGCCCGCAGCTGTGGTCCCTGGACGACCCCGGACTCCAGGAACACCTGGACACCTTGCCCGCAACCGGACCGCACACCGACGTGCAGCCCGGCGATGCCGCCTACCTGATCTACACCTCAGGCTCAACCGGCAGCCCTAAAGGCGTCCTGGTCCCTCACCACTGCGCCCTGGCTTACTGCCGCAGCACCAACCAGATCACCGGCACCGCCGCGGGTGACCGGATCGCCCAGGTCGTCAACCCGGCCTTCGACGTCACCATCTTCGAGATCTTCGCCACGCTCCTGGCCGGTGCCACCCTGATCGCCGTCCCCCGCGAGATCATCCTCGACCCCGCCGCGTTCACCGCGATCCTGCTGGACGAACAAGTCACCATCATGTGGGTCCCGCCCGCGGTACTGGCCACCCTCGACCCCCAGCCGCTGGCTGGCAGCCGGCTGCGCTGCCTGTTCATCGGCGGCGAGGCATTCACCGCCGAGCTGGTCAACCGGTGGTCCCGGCCCGGCCTGGCCCTGCGCAACGGCTACGGCCCCACCGAGACCTGCGTCGTCTGCCTCGACTACCTGTGCCCGCCCGGGCCCCTCACCACGCCACCCCCGATCGGCCGCCCGCTCCCCCACCACCGCGCCTACGTACTCGACGCGGCACTGCGGCCCGTCCCCGCCGGCGTCCGCGGTGAACTGTTCATCGGCGGCCACCTCGCCGACGGCTACCTGAACCAGACCAGCCTGACCGCCGAGCGGTTCCTGCCCGATCCGTTTACTGTCCAGCCCGAGCAGCGGATGTATGCCACCGGCGACATCGCCCGCTGGCGCACCGACGGCCAGCTGGAATACCTGGGCCGCGCCGACCGTCAGGTGCAGATCCGCGGCCAGCGCGTCGAACTCGGCGAAATCGAGCACGCCCTCTCCGCCCACCCCCGGGTCCGCCACTGCGCCGTCCTGCTGCACCAGGACACCCTCACCGCCTACGTCGTCGGTGACACCGACCCCGCGCAGCTCCGCGAGCACCTGGCCGCCCGGCTGCCCGCCTACATGATCCCGGCGAACTTCATCGCGCTACCTGCCCTCCCGCTCAACCCCAACGGCAAACTCGACATCCACGCCCTGCCCGACCCCGAGCCGCTGACCGCGACCTACACCGAGCCCCGCACCGATACCGAACGATGGCTCGCCACTGCCTGGGCCGAACTGCTCGGCACCGACCGGATCGGAGCCGGGGACAACTTCTTCAGCCTCGGCGGCAACTCCCTGCACGGCACCCAGCTCATCGCCCGCATCCGCGACCACCTCGGCATCCGTCTCGACCCCCGCCTCCTGTTCACCAGCCCCGTACTCGAACAACTCGCCACCCGGCTGGACGAGGGCTCTGAAGGCGACCCGGTCTCCGGCGACGGCATCGTCGTCACGCTCCAGCCGCACGGCACGCGGCCACCGCTGTTTTTCGTGCACCCCGTTGGCGGCTCCGTGGCGCAGTACGTGCGCCTGGCCCGCCTGCTCGGCGAGGAACAGCCTTTCCATGCCCTGGAGGATCCGGGATTGCACGGCCAGCCGCTGGCCGACGAGCTGGCCGAGCGCGCGGAGCAGTACGTCGCGGCAATCCGGCGGATCCAGCCCGAGGGGCCCTACCAGCTCGGCGGCTGGTCGCTGGGCGGTGTCCTCGCCTTCGAGATGGCCCGGCAGCTGGCCGCGGCCGGCGCCGATGTCGCATCGGTCATCGCTCTAGACTCCGGGCTGCCGGAGCAGACAGACGATCTACTGCCCTACGCGGACATCATGGCCGGCTTCATCCGTGACGTCTGCGGCATCGCCGGGGTGCGACCGCCGGAGGCTGATCCCGCCCGGCTCCCTAGCCTCGACGGCTTGGACGAAGGGGAGCTGGAGGATCTGGCCCTGGACCTGCTCGATCGCAGCGGCCTGCTCCCCTCGGGGACGCGTACGGAGATGCGCGCACGGATGCGGGTCTTCGCCGCGAACACCAGGGCCTATGTCTCCCACCGGCCGCAGCCCTTCTCCGGACGCACGGTCCTGATCCGGGCGGCGGGCACCGTCGAGACGGCCGATCCGGCGGCCTGGCGGGCCGTCGCACCGCGCCTCGAGGTCGTGACTGTCCCCGGCGACCACTACACCCTGCTCCAGGTACCGCACCTGGACGCTCTCACCGCCGCGCTGCGCGACAGCCTGCGCGGAGAACAGAAGGAGGGCTCATGAGCGCGGCACCGGTGTCCATGCGCAGGTTCGGTGTCTTCTGGTTCGGGGAGTTCATCTCGCTCACTGGATCGGCCATCTCCGGCTTCGCCCTGCTGATCTTCCTCTACCTGAGGGTGGAATCTGGCCTGATCCTCGGCATCGCTTACGCGCTGCCCATCCTGCCGTTCATGGCATTCTCGCCGTTCGCGGGGCCGCTGGTGGACCGGTGGGGAGCCCAGCCGTGCCTGGTCGCCAGCAACCTAGCCGACCTGACGAACGTCGCGAGTATTGGCGTGCTGCTTTACACCCACTCGTTCCACGTCTGGAACGTGTATCTCTACGTCTGCCTGGCCTCGTTCATCAAGGCGCTGCAGCTGAACGCCTTCGAAGCAGGGGTGCCGCGGCTGGTGCCCAAGTCGCAGCTCGGACGGGCCAACGGGCTGCGGATGCTGGCCACCGGGATCTCCGCGATCATCGGGCCGGTGATCTCCGGCGCACTGCTGGTCACCATCCACATGTCAGGCATCATCGTTTTGGACTGCGTGTCCTTCGTCTTTGCCCTGGTCTCCCTGATGTTCGTGCGAATCCCGAGCGACCGAGGACAGCCGGCCACCGGCAGCGGTGAAGCCGCCAACGAGCCACGACGGTCGCTGCTTGGCGACTTCAGGGAGGCGTCGCGGTATGTGGCCGCCCGGCCCGGCCTGGTCGCGCTGATGATCCTGCTTGGCATCACCTCGTTCGGCGTTGGCTTCGCCGAACTGCTGTTCCGGCTGATCATCCTGGCGTTCTCCTCGGCGTGGGCCGTGGGCGTGGTCATGTCGGTAGGCGCGATCGGCATGGTTGCCGCCAGTCTCGTGCTCAGCGTGACCGGCTGGCCGCGCCGCCAGGTCCCGGCGGCGCTGGGCGCGTCCGGGTTTTTCGCGGCCTCGATGGTCGTTGCCTGCCTGCGGCCGAGCGTCCCGCTGATCGCCGCCTGCGCGTTCGTCTTCCTGGCTAGCACGACGGTCATCATCCGCACCGTCCAGACCGCCTGGCAGCTGAAGGTGGAACCACACATGCTGGGCCGGGCCGCCGCGTTGAAAAACGCGTTCATCGTCATCCCGCAGGCAATCGCCGACATCCTCGCTGGCTGGCTGGCGGATGTCATGACCCCGCTGGTCGGTAAGGAGCATGTGCACTCGAGGTTCGTCGCGACGCTGGTCGGCGGCGGGCCGGGGCGCGGATGCGCCCTGGTGCTCATGGCGGCCGGCGTACTCGTGGGGATCTTCGTGCTGCTTGTCTCGCTGAACCCACGGCTGCGGCACCTGGAAGACGAATTGCCTGACGCCCTGCCGGATCCCGCGCAGCAGCCGGATGCCGACACGCTGATCGCGCAGGAGCTCTCATGACAGACCGGACCGACCCGATTCCCGACCTGGATCTGGCTCGGCCAGATCTCCACCTCGACGCGGAACTCCACGGCCTGTTCGACGATCTGAGACGGGAGCACCCGGTGTTCTGGCACGGGCCGAAGAGCCACGTCGGGTTCTGGTCGGTGACCGGCTACGACGACACGGTGCGGGTGTACCGGGACGTGGCGACGTTCTCCGCCGAGCACGGGATGACCCTGGACAGCCTGCAGCCAGAACGGGATCCGGCCGCGGGGATGATGGTCGAGGTCACCGATCCGCCGCAGCACCGGCGGCTGCGCCGCGGGATCGGCGCGTTCTTCTCCGATGGCGCCGTCGCGGCCATGGCACCGGAGGTCGACGAGCTCGTGGTCCGGCTGCTGACAGACATCCGCGGCCAGACGGCGCCCACGGACTTCGTCGCGGACTTCGCCGGGCGGGTCACCACTCAGGTGGCGGGCCTGCTCCTCGGGCTGCCGCCGGAAGACCTGGACTGGATCACGGACCGGACCTCGCGGGTCTTCCTGTCCGGTGGGTCCCAGTCGCGGGAGCAGGCGGCGCGGGCCAACTGGGAACTGCAGGCCTATTTCTCCCGGCTGGTGCGCTCCAGACGGCGCGGAACGGGGGTACGCGGGCTGGTGCAGCAGCTGACGGAGGGCAGCTCGAACCGTGAAGGACTGACCAAAGGCGAGGTGATCCTCAACTCGCTGAACCTCGCCATCGCCGGCACCCAGACCACCCGCTGCTCGCTGAGCACGATGCTGCTGGCCCTGATTGAGCACCCCGGCACGCTAGCGGAAATACACCTCGACGAGGGGCTTGTCGCCACGACCGTGGAGGAGGCGGTGCGCTGGGCCAACCCGGTACGGCATATCACGCGCGTGACGACGCGAGAGATCGAACTCGGCGGCCAGCGGATACCGGCCGGCGAGCCGGTGGTCGTGTGGCCGTTCTCCGCCAACCGCGACGAGACGGTGTTTCCCGTGCCGCATGTCTTCGACATCCGCCGACGTCCGAACCCGCACATCGGCTTCGCCACCGGCCCGCACAGCTGCCCGGGATCGGGCCTGGCGCGTCTGGAGATGCGCACCACGCTCAGCCGCCTGGCCGAGCTGTTCTCGGCCGTGGAGCTGGCCGGGACACCGCGGCCGATCATGTCGAATTTCCTGCACGGCTACGAGCAGCTGCCGGTGCGCTTCACGGCGCGGGTGACGGATCCGCGGCCCGCCGTTACCCCCGCTTTAGGGGACATCTGGAGGCCGTCCGAGGTGAATATGTTGCTGAACATGGACCTACCGGCTCTAACCGACGTGCTGTGGGCCCGAGCCAGCCAGCAGCCCGCCGACGTCGCCTATGAATACGCTGAACCCTCACGGGCGGTCAGTTCCCTGACCTACGGCGGTCTCGCGGGCCGGGCGTCGGCGCTGGCTGGACAACTCGCGGCGTGCGACCCAGGTCCGGTGCTTCTCGCCTATCCAGCCGGGCTCGACTACGTGGTCGCGGTATTCGCCGCGTTCCTCGCTGGCCGACCGGTGATCCCGGCTTATCCCCCCGGGCGGCAGGCTGACACCGAGCGCCTGGCCGGGATAGTAGCTGACGCGCGGCCGACGGCCGTGCTGGCCGAGCGCCGTTATGCGGAGATCGCGGTACCAACGGTGCTGACCGTCCCGGGCGCGGAGGCCGATGAGACGCCGTGGTGGCCACCGGACGAAACGCGGGAACACGACATCGCGATTGTTCAGTACACCTCTGGCAGCACGGGCACACCGCGAGGTGTGCTGGTCCGCCACGAGGGCGTGGCGGCCAACACCGCGGCGATCGCCGCCCGCTTCGGGCTCACGGCTGATTCCCGAGCCCTGACGTGGCTGCCGCCGTTCCACGACATGGGTCTGATCGGCGGTCTGCTCACCCCGATGACGGCGGGATTCCCGATGCGCATCCTGTCACCTACGGACTTCCTGAAGGCACCGCTGTGGTGGCTGGGCCAGATCGGCGAGACCGGCACCACCGTCACCGGCGGCCCCAACTTCGCCTACGACCTGTGCGTGCGGCGGGCCCGCACCGACAACGCGGTGAACGGCCTGGATCTATCCGGCTGGCGGGTCGCGTTCAACGGCGGCGAGCCAGTCAAGCAGCGCACGTTGACCGAGTTCGCGCGGAAATTCGCCCCAGCTGGTTTCCGGCCCGAGGCGTTCCTGCCCTGTTACGGCCTAGCCGAGGCGACGCTGATGGTGAGCTGCCGCCACTGGCCCGGCACCGGCAGCGGGGACGAGCCGGTCAGTTGCGGCCAGCCGGTCCCCGCCCAGCAACTCGCCGTCGTGGACCCGGAGACGGGGCAGCCGGTTGCCGACCGCGCTGAGGGTGAGATCTGGATCGCCGGACCAAACGTCACCCCCGGCTACCTGAACGGCCACGACGAGGAGATGTTCGGCACGCTCGACGGCACGCGCTTCCTGCGTACCGGCGACCTCGGGCACCTGCACGAGGGCGAGCTGTTCATCACCGGCCGGGCCAAGGACGTCATCGTGTACCGCGGCACCAATCACCACGCCGTGGACATCGAGGCCGCCGCGCTGGAGGCCGCCGGGCACACCGGGCGCGCCGCCGCCGCGTTCCTGGCCGACATCGGCCACCAGCAACTGCCGGTACTCATCCTGGAGGTCCAGGGACATCCGGACGAACAGTTCGGCGCGGCCATTCGCGCCGCCGTCCTCGAGAGGACAAGCCTGCTGCTGGCGGTGGTCGCCCTGGCCCCGCCCCGCTCGCTGCTGCGGACGTCCAGCGGCAAGATCCGCCGCCCGGCCGTACGCGAGGCGTTCCTGGCCGGGGTCTACGACGACGCGGTGACCGGCGACCGCGCCCCGCTAGCCGCGCTGGCGGCGCATCGCGCGCGTACGGTGGCGGCCGCCGACCTGGCCGAGCTCGTATGCGGGATCGTCGCCGAGGTCTGCGAACTGCGGGACTGCGGGCCAGCCGACACGCTCGCCGGTCTCGGCGTCGACTCGGTGCGTGCGGCGGAAACGGGGGCCGTGCTCGAGCACGCGCTCGGCCTCACGGTCCCGCTTGAGGCGATTCTCGGCGTGGCGGCCGTGGGCGACGCCGCCGACGCGCTGCTCGAGCGATGGATCGCCGACGGCGCCACGCCGGATGTGATTCGCGATCGTGTCCGGATGGCCAGCCAGAGCACGGGGACATGATGGATCTCACCACCGGCCGGGGCCTGGTCCGGCGCTGGCGGTCCGCGGCCACGCCGGCCACCCCAGGACCGGCGTGGCTGTCGACCGTTCAGCGCGGTGTCCTCGTCTTCGAGCGCCTGCACCCGGGCACATCCGTCTTCAACCTGCACTTCGCGGCGCGGCACACCGGACCACTCGACGAGGGCCGCCTTGATGCCGCCCTGGCCGCGGTCGTGGCCCGCCACCCGGCGCTGCGCAGTTCGTTCACCGAGGACGACAGCGGCTGGGCCCGGGTCATCCGCGAGAGCGGCGGCCTCACGGCCGACTGGACGGACCTGCGGCACCTGCCACCCGGAGAACGCCTCGGCGCGGCGCTCGCGCACGCCGGGCAGGTCGCGGCCGTGCCCTTCGACCTCGAGCACGGCCCGCTGGCGCGCCTGCACGGGATCCGGCTGGCCGACGGCGAGCGGCTGCTGGTCTTCGTCGCGCACCACCTGGTGTGCGATGGCGGCTCGATGCAGGTTCTGCTGGCCGATCTGGAAGTGGCGTACGCCGGTGCCGCGGCCGAGGTGCTGGCCGTGGAGGCGCCGGCCGTGGAGGCGGCTGCTGAGGCGCTTGAGTACTGGAAGACGCAACTGGCCGGGTTGCCAGAACTTGACCTGCCGACCGACCGCCAGCGTCCGGCCCGTCCGATGTTCCGGGCCAGCTCGGTACGGGTCGCCCTGCCAGCGGAGCTGGTCGCCGCGGCCGAGGATCTGGGACGCCAGGAGCAGGCCACCCTCTTCATGGTGGTGCTGGCCGCGTACCAGCTGCTGCTCGCCGAGTACAGCGCGCAGCAGGACTTCGGCGTCGGCGTACCGGAGGCGGGCCGGTCCCAGCCGGGACGCCACCGCGCGGTCGGGTTGCTATCGGACATGCTCGTGCTGCGAGCCGACCTGTCCGGCAGGCCGAGCTTCCGCGAGCTGGTGCGCCGGGTCCGGGCCACCGCCCTGGCCGCGCTTCGCCATCGCGGCGTGCCGTTTGAGGACCTGGTGGCCGCGATCGCACCCGGCCGCGGCCTCGGCGCCGCGTTTGTACGCGCGGGCCTGGCCTTTCACGGTGACTGGGGTTCGCCGACGCTCGGCGGATCCCCGCTGAAGCGCACGCTGGTCCAGCGGCCCGGCCTGCGTTACGACGTGGACCTGCACCTGTGGCGCGAGCACGGCGGCCTTTACGGAACCTGGGACTACAGCGCCGAGGCGTTCACCCCAGCGACTGCCGAGCGCATGGCCGCGCAGCTGTCCGCGCTGCTCTCCCGCACACTGGCCTGTCCCGAGCAGCCGATCGACACCATCGACCTGCTGGTGGCCGAGGACCGCGAGCGACTGGCTCGCTGGGGGCACGGCCCGCTCACCGATGATCCGGACACCACGCTGACCGAGCTGTTCGCCGCTCAGGTCGCGCGCGTCCCCGACGCCATCGCGATCGAGGACGCCCAGCGCGGGCTCACCTATCGCGGGCTCGATGAACGTTCTAACCGGCTGGCCCATCTGCTGCGCGAGCGCGGAGTCGAAGCCGGGCACATCGTCGGCATCCGCCTGGGCCGCGGCGTCGACCTGGCCGTGGCGATGCTTGGCATCCTCAAGTGCGGCGCCGCCTACCTTCCGCTCGACCCCGCCTATCCAGCCGACCGGACCGAGTACATGCTCGCCGACAGTGGCGCGCGCCTCGTCGTTACCGAAGCCGAGCTGGCCGAGCTTCACGAGCAGGCGACCGCGGAGACCGGGATCGGCCTGGCATCTCCTGACCAGCTCTGCTACGTGCTGTACACATCGGGATCCACTGGTCGGCCCAAAGGCGTCCTGCTCACCCACCGCAACGCCGTGCCAATGGTGCGGTGGGGCTCGCGGGAGTTCACCCCGGTGCAGCTGTCACGGGTGCTGGCCTCGACATCGATCTGCTTCGACGTCTCGATGTTCGAGTTCTTCGTAACGCTATGCGCCGGCGGGACGGTCGTCGTGGTCGAGAACGCGCTCGCGCTGCTCGCGGACCCGCCGGAGGTGAGCATGGTCTGCGCCGTGCCGTCGGCCGCGCGCGCCCTGGCTTCCGTCGGTGCGTTCCCTCCCAGCGTGAAGGTGGTCGGCCTGGCGGGCGAGGCGGTGACCGGGAGGCTCGTCGAGGACCTGTACGCGACCGGTCACGTCGAGGCCGTCGTCAACTTGTACGGCCCCACCGAGGACACGACCTACTCCACCTGCGCCCGGCTGCTGCCCGAGGAACAGCCGCCGCCGATCGGCGCCCTGCTCCCGCACGGTCGTGGCTACGTGCTCGACCGGGCCTTGCGCCAGGTCCCAGTAGGAGCGGCCGGCGAGTTGTATCTGGCCGGGCGCGGACTGAGCCTCGGCTACATCAACCAGAGCGGGCTGACCGCGACGCGCTACGTAGCTGACCCGTTCGCGGCCGCACCGGGCGAGCGCATGTACCGCACCGGCGATCTGGTGCGGTACCGGCCCGACGGTGCGCTGCTGTACCTGGGCCGCCGTGACTTCCAGATCAAAATCAGGGGTCAGCGAATCGAACTCGGCGAGATCGAGAACACGCTGCAGCGCCATCCCCACGTCCATGAGGCGGTGGTCGCCTTGACGGACGACCGGCTGGTCGGCTACATCACGGCGCGCGAACCCGGTGCGTGCGACCTTGACGATGTCCGCGGCTATCTGCGCGCCACGCTTCCGGTAGTCATGGTTCCCAGCAGCCTCATCCGGCTGGAAGCACTACCGCGGACCCCGAACGGCAAAGTAGACCGCCTGGCGCTACCAGCACCGGCCGCTGTGGCCGGCGTCGGCGGTGAGCCCCCAGCCGGACCCGCCGAGGAGCTGGTCGCCGATATTTGGCGGGAGATCCTGGGACTGGACGCGGTCGGCCGCGACGATGACTTCTTCGACGTCGGCGGCGACTCGCTGCTAGCTGGCCAGGTGATCAGCCGCCTGCGCGCCCGCGCCGGCGTGGCTCTGCCGCTGCGGCTGGTGTTCGAGCACTCGCGCCTGTCAGAACTCGCGGCGGCGTTGCCCGGGCCGCGGCGCGATCATGGCGATCCCCCGGTGGTGCCCAGGTCGCCTGATGCCGAGCCGGTGCTGTCCTTCGACCAGCAGCGGCTGTGGCTGGAATGCCAGTTCCGGCCGAACGTCGCCTACAACGTGCATGGACGGCAGTGGCTAACTGGCGCGCTGGACATCGCCGCGCTCCAGCGCGGCATCCGGGCGATCGTCGCCCGGCACGAGAGCCTGCGCACAACGTTTCACCTGAACGGCGGACGGCCGGTGCAGCGGGTGTCGGAGCCCGATCCCGGCTGGCAGGTCACGGTGCAGGACCTGTCCGGGGACGGGGCGGCGGCCGAAGCGGCCGCCGAAGCGGCCGCCGAGCGCTTGGCGGACAAGCAAGCGGCGATGTCATTCGACCTGGCCCGCGGTCCACTGTTCGCGTGCCTGCTGGTGCGACTGGACGACAACCGCCACCTGCTGAGCATGACGATTCATCACATCGTGGCGGACGGCAGGTCGGTCGCGGTGATCATGCGTGAGCTGTCGGCGCTGTACCGCGTCAACGGAGACGCCGAGCTCGCCGCACTTCCGGAGTTGCCCGTCCAGTACCGCGACTACGCCGTGTGGCAACGCGACGGGCTGACCGGCCCGCGACTGGCCGGGCAGGTCGACTACTGGCGTGACCAGCTGGCCGGTGCCCCGCCCGCGTCGACGCTGCCCACGGCGCGTCGACGCTCGCCCGCTCAGGGCGCCGTCGGCGGCAAGGTAAGCGTGGAGCTCGGGGCTGAGGGCGCCCAGTCGCTGGAGCGGCTGTGCCGGGACCACCAGGTCACCCCGTTCATGGCCGTGCTCGCGGCAACAGCGACAGTGCTTCGCCGCTGGACCGGCCAAGACGACCTAGTCATCGGGGTTCCGGTGGACACCCGCGGCTCGGCGGCGGGTACCGAGGCGCTGGTCGGGATGTTCGTCAACACAGTGCCGCTGCGCGTCAGACTGGACGGCGACCCGGTGTTCGCCGAGGTGCTGGACCGGGTCCGCAAGGCGTGCCTGGACGGGTACGTCAACCACGGGCTGACTCCTTTCGAGGTGCTGGTCGGGCAGCTGCACGCGGTCCGTGACCCCTCGCGGACGCCGGTGTTCCAGGTGCTGGTGAACATGATCCAGAGTGCCGAGAAGGAGTGGCAGCTGCCCGGGATCTCGGTCAGCCCGTCGCGTTGCCACACGGCGCAGCCGAGCAAGTTCGACCTCAACCTCGACGTGCTGGACCGCGGTGACGGATACCGGTTCGACCTGCTGTATCACGCGGACCGGTACGAGGCCACGATGATGCGGGCGTTCCTCAGTCAGGTACGCACGCTGCTAGCCATAGCGACCGGCAACGCGGTGCGCGGAATCCTCGAATACGACCTGACCGAGGCATCGGCGCGGCCGACCACCGGCAACGCTCAGCTCGCCGGGAACGCGAAACGAGGCGACTGGGCGGTCGAGCGGTTCGGCCTCACCGCGCGGGACCGGTTCGCGTTCGTCTCCGGCCCCGAGGGCCTGCTGTTGTCCGCGACCACTACCGCCGAAGCCGCGGGCGCCGCGATGATCCGCCCCGGCACCGCCGAACCCTCCGCATTGCTGAAGTTCCTGCGTGACACATTGACGACTGCCGTCTATCTGTCGGCGCCGGTCCTTCGGACCCTGACGCCCGGTGCCGGACCGGTCCTGCCGCGGCTGCGGTTCGCGTTCCTCGCCAACACCGGCGCCCTGACCGCGCACGACGTGCGGCTGGTCCGTCGGCTCGCCCCCGCGTGCCAGGTGATCGCCGTGTACCGGCCGGCCGGGACGGGGCGGCCGACCGCGGTCTACCAGGTGCCAGCGCGGTGGCCCGTCGAGACGGCGCCGCTGCGCGTGCCGGCGGGCTTCGCGATCGACGGACCGGCAACGTTGCGCAACGCCGCCGGAACTGTCGCCGCGATCGGTGAGGTGGCCGAACTCGGTGGCCACGATCCGGTACGCAGCGGCGCCGATGGCCTGCTGGAATTCGCGGGACCGGCGGGCCCGGACCCGCTAGAAACCGTAGCGACGATACGGGACCTGCCAGGCGTGCGCGACGTGGCGGTGGTCCCGGACACCGACGCCGACGGCCGCCCCGCGCTGGCCGCGTACATCGCCGACCCTGATCGATCGGCCGACCTGGGACGGCTGCGGCAGCACCTGGTGACGCGGCTGCCCGAATACCTGATCCCGCGCCGGATGGTGGCGCTGGACCGGCTGCCGCTGACCGGCGACGGTGAGCACGACACCGCGGCTCTGGCGGCGGCTCTGGCAGCGGAGGCAACCGGAGGATCACACCGATCGGGCGAGAGGAAACAGGCATGAATGACTCCGTTGAGCAAGCCAGGACCGAAGAGGAGCTGGTCGAGCAGATTCTGGCCATAGTGCGCGAGATCCTGGGCCGACCGCACATCACCGCCGATGACGACGTCATGGACCATGGCGGCACCTCGCTGTCCATTGTCCGCATCCTGGCCGAGACGAGCCGGACGCTGGGTCTGGACGTCAATCCGCGCGACCTGGGCGGATCGGTAACGGCCCGCGCCCTGGCCAAGGCCGCCCGCTGAGCGTCCGCTCGCTGAGCGTCCGCCGACCCTGCCGACCCTGCCGAGACGAAACGAGCTGACCGCCATGACCGATTCAGAAACCGACACCGCCACTGAGCACTCGCTGAGCGAACAGGAGCTCAAGACATTCTGGGACCAGGGCTTCATCGGTCCCTTCAAGGTCATAGACGAGAACGAGATGACCACCATCTGGCGCACCGAGCGGCTAGCCCTGATCGATCGCGCTAACGCGATCTACACCGAGGAGTGGGCGGTCTCGGGCAACACGAATATCTCCAACTACGACCGGCACATGGACAACGACTTCCTGGCCGATCTCATCATGAACCCGCGGATCGTCGACCGGGTAGCCAGCGTGCTGGGGCCTGACGTGCTGTGCTGGCGCACCGAGTTCTTCCCGAAGTATCCCGGCGACGAAGGCACCGACTGGCACCAGGCGGATACGTTCGCCAACGCCTCCGGTAAGCCACAGATCATCTGGCCCGGGGACTCGGACTTCGGCGGCACGATCACGGTATGGACGGCATTCACCGAGGCCACCACCGAGAACGGCTGCCTGCAGTTCATTCCCGGTTCGTACGCGAAGATGAACTACGACGAGACCAAGGTCATGGAGTATGAGCCGGACCGGATCAACCAGGAAGTCAAGAGCGGGACCCGGCGCGGCTTCTTCGGCTACGACTACCGGCAACTGCAGATCGACCCCGAATTCGAGCCTGACGAGACCAGTGCCGTTCCCATCGTGCTGCGCCCCGGCGAGGCGGTGATGTTCTGGTCGACCCTGATGCACGCGTCCTATCCGCACTCGGGCAAGAGCGACGCGATGCGGCTCGGCTTCGCCTCGCGGTTCGTCCCCGCATCCACCCGCATCTACCCCGACACCGACGTTGTCGAGGAGTACGGAGGCAAGGTGAGCCTGGAACGTTACGGCGCGGTGCTGGTCAGCGGCGAGAACCACTACACGCACAACCGGATCGCGACGCACACCGCGACCGGCCGCCCGTTCCGCCGGCCCTGACCAGACGGCCGATCCAGTTCGAGCACGGGAAGGCGTCATGCAGACCTGGACCCAACCGCCAGCCGCCACGGCGGACCGGCCAACCACGGCGCTGGCCGACCTCGTTCTCGCAGATCCGCCAGCTGGAAGGCCTGACCGGTCAGGTCGGCCCGTTCGCTCTTCCCGCCGATACCTGCGACCGAGCCCCGGAACTGGTCACCGCCGTGTGCCGAAAGCTGGGCATCCCGCTGTCCTTCGACGCCGCTGGCGACCGGGAGAGCGACTTCGCCGTCACCGCTCTGGCCGCGGGGATCCAGGCCGCGCAGCGCAGGCCAGAACTGAACGGCCTCGACGACGCCGCGGTCGAGGGCCTGGCGTCACGGGCGCGCGGTATCCGCGACGAACAAGACGCCGGAATCCGGTTCCACCGGATCATCCGCGCCGACGGCACCCTGATCACCGCCCTGGAGGCAGGTCCGCGGGACGCCCCCTCCATCCTGCTCTCCCCGGCGTGCGCGATGCCGGACCGGCTTTCCCTGCGCTGGCTGAGGGCGCTGAGCGCATCTCACCGATGCGTCGTCCCGCAGACCCGTGGCACCAGTGAGCCGGTCGACGACCCCAGGTCATTCGACGAACGCGGCTACGACGTCCCATCCCAGACCGGGGACCTGATCGCCGTTATCGAGCAGCTAGGTCTCGGCCCGGTCCACATGATGGGCCTGTGCGGCGGCGCGGTCCTGGCCCTGCTGGCGGCCGCGAAGCGGCCAGAGCTGATCGGCTCCCTGAGCCTGTGGCACGCCGACCTCGAACTGGGGCCGGAGGCGGAGAAGTCCGAGCACCAGGTGAACCTGCGCGGTCTGCTCGACCTGGCCGCGGAGTCGCGGGACACCGCCGACTGGATGCGCGGCCGGCTAGTCAGCGGCCCGATGAAGGGCGTACCCGACGACGTGGGCCCCCTGGTCGTCCGGCCGTACGCCACGACGGAGCTGTTCTACCGCTACGCCAAGCTCACCGGGGCGACCATGCACTGGGACTCCCGCGCGACGGCGGCGCAGGTGAGGCAGCCGTGCCTGATCGTCACCAGCCGTGACGATCACACCGCGCACCCGGCTGGGTCACGACGCCTGGCCGAGATCATGGCGGACGCGCAGTTGGTGATCACGGAGCACGGTACGCATCTCGACGCGTTCAAAGCGACACCCGAGCAGGTATCGTGCCTGTCCGGGTTCTTGAAGACACGCCACGGTCGCTAAGCGGTAGCGACGGTAACCGACACCGGCTCACCGGACGCCGGACGCCAGGCGCTCGAGAAGTTCCGCCGGAGCGTCCATGAACCGGTGGTGCCGTCCGGGGAACACCTGGAACTCAGTGTCGCCACAGGCGGCCCAGCCGCTCATCTCCGCTGGCCTCACCTCAGCGTCGTCCGACCAGCCAATCGCGGTGACCGGGCAGATCGACCGCACCGGCTCAGGGACGACGTAGTGGCGGCTCACCTCAACGTCAGCCCGCAGGACCCGCACATAGACGGCCACGAGCTCCTGGTGGGGCTCCTGGCCCTGGTCCCTGATCATCGCCGCGAGCTCAACGGCCAACTCGGTGTCGTCCATGGCGAGCATGCGGCTGACCGGGCCGTCCTGCGGAGCTACCTGTGAGGACACGAACAGCCGCGCGGGTCCCGGCAGCGATGATCGCTCCAGCTGCGTGGTGGCTTCGTAAGCGGCCAGCGCGGACCAGCAGTGTCCGAAGAACGCATAGGGCACGTCCAGATAGGGCGCGAGTCCGCCGATCATCGCGGCTGCCAGTTCCTCGAAGGTGCGCGGCATCGCCTCGCCGAACCGGCTGATCCGGCCAGGTAGTTCGACCGGCAGAAACTCGACGCCGTCCAAGTCCGGCGGCCACGAGCCGAAGATGCCGGTTCCGCAGCCGGCGTGCGGGATACAGAAGATCCTTGCCGCCGCCGCCGGCGAAGGCGGGCGCTGCAGCCAGGGTGAGGTCTTGGGCATGTCTCGGGGAATCCGAGCGCTCACCGCGCCCCGCCAGGTGCCACGGCCTCTCGCACCGCCGGCAGTTCCGCGCCGATACGCGGGATCGCCGAGCCGAGGACCCGGACCCGTTCCCCGGCGTCCTCGACGCGCAGGCGCCCGCCGCGCTCCGACAGTTGCGTCGCGCTCAGCGAGCGCCGTCCGAGCCGTTGGGACCAAAACGGCGTGAGCTTGCAGTGCGCGGTGACGCAGACCTGATCCTCGTCCACCCCTAGCGCCGGGAAAAAGGTCCGGGACACGAAGTCGTCTTCCGACTCGGCGCGGGCCGTCACGATGTGGCCGCGGAACGGCTGCCGGGCCAGCGCGGCGAAATCCGGTCGTGTCCGGGCCACGGCCTGCTGCGACTCCACCTCGATCAGGATGTCGTCGGTGGAGACGTGGCTGCTCACCGCCTTCACGCCGAGCGCTTCCAGCAGCCCGGCCGGCGGCTCCGCTGGAGTAAGCGAGGCCCGGGGCAGGTCGATGGCGATCAGGTCGCCGACCCGCTCGGCGCACAGCACACCGTTATCCGATACGAAACGGAGCCGGGCGGTCCCCGTGTTCTCGGCGCGCTCGAACAGGCAGCGCGCGCTGGCGATCGTGGCATGCCCGCACAGGTTGATCTCCGCGTACGGGGTGTACCAGCGCACCAGGTAGGCCGCGGGCTCCAGCGCCGCGAGGAACGCCGTGGTCGGCAGGCCGACGCGGTGCGCTGTCTCCTGCATGGCCTCGGTGCTCGGGAGCCGCTCGCACAGCGCGACGGCGGCCGGGTTCCCGGCGAACCGGGCGTCGGCGAAGGTGTCAACTATACGAATGGGTTCGTTCATCAACGATGTTTCCCTCCCAGCTACGGAACAGCCGGTCGATCGCCGCCCCCATCCCCCATACCTCCTGGTAGGGAGGGCCGCCATCCATCCCGGAGTCGATGTCGCGCTGACGCGCGTAGGCGGCCGTGGTCCACTCAGGAGTGGCCGGGTACCGGTGGTGGTAGTCGTGGTTAGGCAGGTCGCCGACCACGACAAGCAGTCGCGAGGGCAGGTGATAGCACAGCGTCGCGGCGGTCCACCGGATCCAGGCCACCGTCTGCTGCCCCAGGGGGGTGCTGCGCGTCGGTACTGGCGCGCCGCAGAACCGGGCCGCGGTGTTCGCGGCGGTATAGAAACGGTGGCCGTACTCCGGGATGCGCGGTGCGAGCCACTCGTGCTCGCCAAGCCGGTCAAGCAGGGCGCTGAGCTGCGCGAACACGATGACCGGAGCTATGAAGGCGAGTACCAGGACCAGCAGGCCATGCGGGCACCAGAACGGCACCGACAGCCACCCGCCCAGCCACATGACGGCGGCCAGGCGCCGCCATGAGCCGTGTCTTAGGTTGCTGCTGATCCGGCCATACGCACCGCGCCAGTAGAACACCGGCGACAGGAAGACGATCCAGGCACGCCGCCACAGCGCCGCGTGCGACATCCCCGGCCGGAAACCCAAAGCGATCAGGAACTGCACCGGTGGGTCGTTTCCGGTGGCGAAGATCTCGCGGCGGTGGTGGTTGTCGAAGTGCTCTTCCTTGAACTCACGGAAGGTGTGGAACACGCTCAGCACCGTCACGGCCTCGCCCCAGAAGCCATCGCGGACAGCGCTTCCCGAGAACCGGCGGTGCAGCGCCTGATGGGCGATGACCAGGACCATCATGCGTTCCCCGCAGACAGTCAGGAACCAGCCGAAAAGCAGCAGCAGATACCATTCCTCGACCATTGCCGCCACCGCGTACGCCGAGACCGCCAGCCCGGCCAGGAACAGCGACAGGGTCACCGCGAGGTAGCTAGTCCAGTTGTGCCGTAGCAGCGGCTTCTGGCCTGGCAGAGCCTTGCCGGTCTGCCAGGTCCAGAAATGTTGCGTCCAGGCCGGGAAGCGCAGATAGGTCGCCCGCACATCGGTCACGGTGTCACCTCGCCGCCGGCTCCCGGCTGGCCCCAGACGCTGCCCCCACACCGGACTCCGCGGTGAGCCGGTCGAAGAACGCGATCCACAGACTCCACATCTCGTCGGCCGCGTCCAGGACCGCGCGCTCCTGCTCGGCCGTGAAGTCCGTCAGCAGCGCGTGATTGGCCTCCTCGACATGCCCCGGCTCCTGCTCGACATGGATGGAGACCCACTCGTTGTCGGTGGCCCCCGTGCTGCGTTCGATGGCCTTGCCGATGCTGGAAACCATGAGGAGGTCGGTGGTCTCGGTGGCGAAGATGAACCCCAAGGCCGACTCGCGCTCCTCGGAAGCCCGGCGGTAACCCTCGACCAGCGCCGCGGTCTCCTGGTACGGCGTCGTGCCGGTCACCCGGTCGCGATTGAACCCGCATTTGTCCATGGATTCCACGTAGATGACCTCGTGGGCCTGGGATACCTGACCACCCCCGACTTCCTGGCTGAGGATGCTGGTGATGGCGTTTTTGGAAGCGATGTCCGGTAGTACGGCCACGCAGCGGGCCAGGAATGTCGGGAAGTAGTGCAGCGGGTGCCACCATTGCTCGATGAGAATGTTCGCCCGCTCCTTTGTCAGTTCCGCGGTGTCCACGGCGGCGAAGAATGGGTGCTCGCGGAACCTGAGGAAGACCGGGCTCTCAGCCAGGCTCTCGCCAAAGGATGTCGTCGTGGTCATGCTTGTCCACTCCTTGAGGATCGCTCCGATGTGAAGTACTCGCGTGGTGTCGTGAAGGGGTCGCCCCAGGCATTCTCGGCCACGACATTGTTGAGCTTGTAGTCGTCTTTGCCGGAGATCAGCACGCAGCCGTGCCTGTTGAGACCGAAGTGGTGCCCGAACTCATCGAACTCGGTCATGCCGCCGTAGACCCGCACGTGGGTGGGGACAACGCGGATAGAGAAGCCCATGCGCTGCCGGTTGCTGAGGTTCGGATTAGAACCATGGATGGTGCGTGCGGTGAAGATGATGAACTGCCCAGGACGCATCTCCACATGCGCGACGTCCTCGTCGTCCGGATTCCAGTCTCTGTCGATCTTGATGTCGTCGTAGTTATAACCGAAGAATGAGTTGTCCTTCGCGGCGCTGTTCCACCGCATCGGTGAGTGCTCGTCGTATTTCCACTCGCGATGGCTGCCTGGGATCAGCTTCATGCAGCCGTTCTCACGGTTAGCCTCGGTGAAGGCGACCCAAGCGGTGAGTTCCATCGGGACGCCGTCGGAATGCTCGGTCGCCTCCAGCATCCCGACGCTGGTCTCGCCGATCGCGTAGGTCTCGACCTGGTGCCAGCCGGTGCCGGAATCGCCAGGGTTCTTAGGGAAGAACTCCGTACGCCAGCACAGGATGTCCGGACCGATCAGCGCCTGCATACGGCGCACGATCTGATCCTCGGTAATGATCCGGCTCAGCCCAGGAATGTCCAGGTGCCGGTCGTAATTCACCGGGTTGTCGAAGACTTTGCGCGCGCTCTTGGCCGGGTCGAGCAGGGCCTTGCGCTGCGCCTTCCACCAGACCGTCATCACCTCCGGCTCCCAGAGCGTGAATGGTCCGATGAAGCCCTGCCTGGCGAATGTCTGCTTGTCAGCCTCAAGATCCATAAATCGCACTCCCTGCCGTCGTGGTGCCGGCGCGCTCCAGCGCCGCGTCCATTTCCCGTGCCGTCCGTTCGGCGCGGTCCCCCCTGATGAAGCCCCAGTGGTCGCCCGGCACCGAGGTGACGGTCCACGGTCCTTTCGCCAGCTTCTTAATCGCGGCGGCGAGGTCAGCCTGGCGCTCGGGTCCCGCGGCCGCCGCCTGGAACAGGTCGATGGGCCCGGAATAGGGCTGCGGGCAATAGCGCATCACCGCGTTCATGCACGCCCGGGCGGTCTGCAGGGCGTCTCGCAGGTAAGTGCTCGACGAACCGGCGGGCAGCGGTGTGCCCATCAGCGACACCCAGGTCTGCCCGGCGGTCAGATCCGGGAGATCCTCCCCCGCCACCGCCGGGTCGTCCAGCCGAGCTACCACCTCGTCAAGAACGCTGAGGAATGGCGTATCCGACAGCGGCAGACCGGTGATCGGGTCGATCGCCGGGTTCGCGTCGAGCAACCCGAGGAACGCCACCTCCGCCCCGTCCGCGATCAACTGCTGCGCCATCTCGTAGGCCAGTACCCCGCCGAACGACCAGCCCCCCAGCAGGTACGGACCGTCGGGCTGAACCGTTCGCAGTTGCTCGACATGGACGGCGGCGATCTCCTGCATGGTGCTGCCAAACCGCGGCGGTGCCCCGGACCAGCTGATCCCGAGCAGCCGTACGGGAGCCCGCGAGGCGCGGGCAAGTTCGCGGTAACCGAGCAGTTCGCCGCCGAGCGGATGCACCAGATACAGGCTGCGGGCCAGCGGCCCGGGGCGCAGGGTGACGATCTTCGACGGCGTGAGCCGGGCATCCGCGGCGGCCTCAGCCGAACCCAGTGCGCCCGCCAGGTCCTCCACCGTGCTGTACTCCAGGAACATCGACAGTTCGACCGGTCGGCCCAGGGTCTGCCTCAGCTCAGCGACGACCCACGTGGCCAGCAGGGAATCGCCGCCGACTTCGAAGAAGTCGTCGTCGTCTTCGAAGTCGCCGTGGCCCAGAACACGGGTCCAGATACCCGTGATCAGTTCCGCCGCCGACCCAGACCCGGGCCCGGACACTGTGGCCTCGGGGCCACCGGGCAGCTCGATCTCAGCCAGTGCCCGCGTATCCACCTTGCCGGTGCTTGTCCGCGGCAACTCGGGCACCACCACGCACCGAGCCGGAACCATGTAGGCCGGCAGCTGGCTCCTGACGTGGTCGATGAGCTCGCGTTGAGAAACCGGCCCGGTGGTCTGCAGGTAGGCCACAAGCACGGATACGCCGTCCGCGACCTCCCGCAACCCGACGCGGGCCGCGTCCACCCGCTCGTGGCCCAGCAGCGCGGTCTCCACCTCGGCGGGCTCCACCCGGAAGCCGCGCACCTTGAGCTGACGGTCTGCGCGGCCGACGAACTCGTAGGTCCCATCGGGCTTGGCGCGTACCAGGTCGCCGCTCCGGTACAGTCGCTCGCCGGGTTCGGCGGCAAATGGATCGGCGACGAACCGCTCGGCGGTGCGGGCCGGGTCGTTGAAGTAGCCGCGGGCCAGGCCGCTCCCGGCGACGTAGAGCTCACCGACCTCGCCATCCGGTACGGCGGCCAGGCTGCTGTCGAGCACGCGGCAGCCCACACCATCTACCGGGCCGCCGATCGACGGGGTTACGGGCCACTCCTGCGCGTCCGGCGGCAGCGTGAAGCTAGTGACCAGGTGCGCCTCGGTCGGCCCGTAGTGGTTGTCCAGGCGGCAATGCGGGATCGCCGCGAAGAGCTGGCGGATCGCCGGGGTAACGATGAGCCGCTCCCCCGCGGTGACGACGTGTTCCAGGCAGGTCGGGAACACCGCACGCCGCACCGCCTCGACCGCGAGCAGCTGGAGTGCGACGTAGGGCAGGAACAGGCGCTGGATCCGCTGGCCGATGATCGTGTCCAGCAGGGCCGAGGGATCCCGGCGCGCCTGCTCGGGAACCAAGACCAGGGAGCCACCGGTGGCCAAGGTCGACAGGACCTCCTGAAACGTGACATCGAAGGACGGCGCGGTGAACTGCAGCGTCCGCAAGCCCGGCGGGCCATTGGCGGCCTGCCACCGGATGAGCCGGTCCAGACCGCGACAACTCATCGCCACGCCTTTGGGCGGCCCGGTCGAGCCGGAGGTGAAGAGCACGTAGGCCAGGTCCTCCGGGCTTTTCGGCGCGACGGGGAGCGGTTCAGTCAGAGCATCGTCCCCGTCGGGCAGCAGGGCGATGACTTCGGCCGGAAGGCGCCAGGCGTTTGCGGGGTCCGCAATCGCGACCCGGACGGCAAGCCGTTCCATGACCGCGGCCAGCCGACTGTCCGGAACCTCCGTGTCCAGAGGGCAGTAGACCGCTCCGGCGGCGATCGTTGCGAGCATGCCGACGATCGTGTCGCCCGGCTGGCCGAGCAGCACGGCGACCGGCCGGTCGTGGCCGGCGCAGTGCGCGCGCACCTGGGCCGCCAGCACGTCGACGCGCTTAACCAGGTCGGCATAGCTCAGCGCCGAGCCCGAGCCGTCCACGAGATCCACCACGGCGTCGCGGTCGCCGTCGGATCGCGCCCAGGTGCGCACACGGTCGTATGAAGCACCAGTGTCGGTGGTTCCAAGCATGCAAGCGCCTTCCGATCGCCAGCCGTACGGACAACCTGTGCCGCCCGCACACTGACGCTAGGCGCGGACCCCAGCGTTACGGAGTCACGGAAATCAGCGACGGCCCATTCGTGCCAGCCGAAAATGGGCAGCCGGTTCCCTCGGCCAGACGCCGAGCGAGGCCGTTAATTACTGGATTCCGTGCAGACCGGATCGATAGCAGCCCGGACGGTTTGAGGTCGACGACCGGCTTTCAGGCTGACCAGGCGAAGCGTCCGAGCAATGCCGCGCGGGTGAGTTCGGCCTTGTTGCCCACGCCGAGCTTGGACCTGATCCGCTTCACATAGGTGTCAACGGTGTGCGGGCTGATGCCGAGCCGGGTGGCGATCTGCCCGTGGGTGAGACCGTTCGCGATCAGCCGCAGGACCTGCTCCTCCCGGTCAGAGAGGTGGCCGCTGGTCACCGGGGGCGGCTGAGCGGACGACCGGGCGGCAGGTCCGGGCTCCTCGCTCCTGGCCCACACCCGCAATCCTGCGGTGACCCGCTGCACCGCCCGCACGATGACCTCAGCAGGCTCGGCCTTGCTCACCACGCCGATCGCTCCCGCACTCAGATACACGTCATCATCGGTCGCGCCTTCGTTTATGAGCACCAGCACCGACGTCGACTTCGCGGCCTCGGTGATCGGCGTCAGATCGCCAGCCCGCGCCAGAACAGCCGCATCGATCAGCGCAGTATCAGCAAGCCACGAAGGATTCTCAGCCGGCGAGGACCGCACAGCCACAATTCTGATCCCGGCCGCGGTCAGTACCTGGGAAAGAGCCTCACGAAAAAGAGGCGAGCTGACCAGCAGATCCGCACGAATCACGCCGACTCCAAAATCCTGCCTTAGTGACCTGATTTCCAAGGACGAGCCACGACCCACCCCAAGAAACTTCACGAGCCCGGAAAACACTAAACCTCATACAGTTATATAAATCGCATACAGGATGTTAATCCGACCAGGTTGTCTGCTGGCCAGGCGAAGCGTCCGAGCAATGCCGCGCGGGTGAGTTCGGCCTTGTTGCCCACGCCGAGCTTGGACCTGATCCGCTTCACATAGGTGTCAACGGTGTGCGGGCTGATGCCGAGCCGGGTGGCGATCTGCCCGTGGGTGAGACCGCTCGCGATCAGCCGCAGGACCTGCTCCTCCCGGTCAGAGAGGTGGCCGCTGGTCACCGGGGGCGGCTGAGCGGACGACCGGGCGGCAGGTCCGGGCTCCTCGCTCCTGGCCCACACCCGCAGCCCCGAGGTGACCCGCTGCACCGCCCGCACGATGACCTCAGCAGGCTCGGCCTTGCTCACCACGCCGATCGCTCCCGCACTCAGATACACGTCATCATCGGTCGCGCCTTCGTTTATGAGCACCAGCACCGACGTCGACTTCGCGGCCTCGGTGATCGGCGTCAGATCGCCAGCCCGCGCCAGAACAGCCGCATCGATCAGCGCAGTATCAGCAAGCCACGAAGGATTCTCAGCCGGCGAGGACCGCACAGCCACAATTCTGATCCCGGCCGCGGTCAGTACCTGGGAAAGAGCCTCACGAAAAAGAGGCGAGCTGACCAGCAGATCCGCACGAATCACGCCGACTCCAAAATCCTGCCTTAGTGACCTGATTTCCAAGGACGAGCCACGACCCACCCCAAGAAACTTCACGAGCCCGGAAAACACCAAATCGCATACCGTTACATAAATCACATACAGCTATATTTAATGTGTTATGCAATTTTTATCGTATTTCGAGGCCCACGACCCGGCCCGTCACCCCTTCGGGGGACAGCCAAGCCCGGTGAACAGCGAGGCCGGCAGCCGCCACACTCGAATCCCATAGACACCCCCTTTCCACGGTTTCAGGAGAGACTCCCGAACTGCTCAAGCTTGCCCTAGTATCGGCAGTCCCTCGTGTCCTTGTACCCTGCCGTACCTGCACCACTCGCAGTGCCCACCCCGCCAGTACTGGAACCTGGCCGGACAGGAACTCGACGGAACCCAAGCCCCGCCCGCCCTTCTCAGCGGTCCAGCGTGTAGTACCGGTGCAACTCAAGGGCGTGCGGCAGCACCGCGGGGTCTTTGCTGGCGCGGGCAATCGCGATGATGGTGTCCCAGGCGAAGTTGTCGCCACCGTCGTAGCGGAAGTGCGACTTGACGACGATGCTGAAGATCTCACTGAAGTTGTCCATCGTGAGCACCTCCGACATTCGCAACAGGTCCGCGCGCGCGTCCTCGCTTAGCCGCGGTCGCGGCACGATCCGGTCGGCCGGGATGCCACCGGTGCCGCGATTCTCCATCGTGACCAGCGGGCCGTCGGCTGGCCGGTCGACGAAGTCGACGATGAGGTGGATGCGTGGCTCGGCCGAGAACGACGCGACCGAGTGAATCTGCGCGGCGTCGAAGTACCAGACCTCACCCTCTCGCATTCGGTAAACGGCATTGTCCTCGCTGAAGAAACACTCCTCGTTCGTGGCGAGCGGGATGTGCAGCCGGTGGGCGGAACGCGCCTCGTCAGGGATCTCGCCAAGTTCGAGGAAGTCACGGTGCGGGACGATCACGCTTTTCGAGAACATAGCGAGCCGCACGAAGTTCACCCGGGTCAGGTCGACCGTATTGGTGATTAGCTCTTGCAAGTACGGCACCTGGGTGCCGTACACGGTGCAGACCGAGCCGCGGTCGTACGTGTAGTTAGTCAGCAACCCGTCACCACTGTCTCCGCCGGTGGCCCAGAGCATGCAACTCTTCCATGGACCGCCGATGAGGTAGTCGCTGTAAGCCTCGGAGTAGCGGAAGTCCGCACTCTGCTCAAGGTCCTTCGCGAGGCGGACGCGGTCGATGAGGATGGTTGACACATACTGAGTGCGCATTGGTCACGACGCCCTTCTGCCAGTACCCCGAAGTTAGGCGCGGTCAGGCTCGAAACGCAGTCACGTGAATTAGCTACGGGAGGGGCTAGCGAAGTAAACGATCTCCGCCGCTACACCGCGAGTGTCCGATGAATGTGGGACAGGCCGCACGATTGACTGGCTCGCGGCCGATTTCGTTGACTGAGAGTCCCGGCTATCTCGCACCGTAGGAGCGTCCATGATCGGCAGCCAGCATTCCGGCCCTGCGTCGACGTTGTCCGAGTGCATCGGGCCGCTGACGATCCCGCCCGGCCTGATGCTCAGGCTACGCTCCCTCGCGCAAGAGGCCGGGGCCGACGACTTCGCGCCGCTGGTGGTCTGCGCGACCGTGCTGGCTGGCCGACTGTCGTGGGCGGGCGCGCCGCGTCGCGCCAAGGTGATCTATGGTCAACGGGAGGCCGACACCCCAACGGAGGTACCGGATCCGGCGGCCGGTTTCCGCGTCGCCCTCGCGGCGGTTGCCCGGTACCGTCCCGCCGCCGCGGACCGGGCGGATCAGCCCGCCGACGTATCGATCCTGGTCTCAGCGGACGGCTGCCTGCTATTCGCGGAGAGCGCCACCGACGCCGCCGACGCCTTTTCTGCCCGCGGCTGGGCCCAGATGTTCTTGCACCAGCTGACCTGCCTGGCCGATAACCCGGACGCACCAATGGACACACACCCGCTGATTAGCGACGACGATCGTGAACTGCTGCTCAAGGGGCTCAACCCGCATCGAGATCCGGTGCTGACGCACAGCACCATGACGGAACCTTTCGAAGAGCAGACGAGGCGCGCGCCGCACGCGGTAGCGCTCGTCGACGAGTACGGCCGCTCGCTCAGCTACCTGGAACTGAACGAACGAGCCAACCGGCTGACGCACTTCCTGATGAGGACGGGTGCTGGCCCCGGCGGACGCGTCGGCATCTGCCTTAGCCGCGGTATCGCGCAGATCACGGCGATCTATGCCGTCGTCAAGACCGGCGCGGCGTACGTGCCGCTGGATGCTGAACTCCCCAACGCCCGGCTGCGCTACATGCTCGAGGACTGCGCGCCGACTCATGTGCTGACCGATCCGGCCTGCCGCGACCGGCTTCCCGACGGCCCCTGGCTGGTCCACGATGTCGAGTCCGGCCACGCGTCGTGGGAGGCGTGCCCCGCAACGAATCCCGCCATTGAGATCACCTCCGCCAACACGCTGAACATTCTGTACACGTCGGGATCGACGGGAGCCCCTAAGGGCGTGGCGTACCCGGCCGACGGCGCCCTAGCACACCTCGCGTGGATGCAGAGCCGGTATCCGTTCGCCGTCGGGGACACGGCGCTGTTCAAGACCTCACCCGGATTCGACGTGTCCATCTGGGAGATCTTCTGGCCGCTCTGCCACGGGGCTCGCCTGCTGATCTGCCGGCCAGACGGGCACAAGGATCCGAGGCACCTAGCGGAGCTGGCCGAGACGCACGGGATTACCACGATCTTCCTGCCGCCGACCGTCGTGACGTCGTTTCTCTCGAACGTTATGCCTGGCCGGCTCGGCACGCTGCGCTGGGTGCTATGCGGCGGGGAGCCGATCACCCCGCGGATCAGGGACAGGTTCCATGCCACCGTGCCCGCGACCTCGCTGGTGAACTGCTACGGGCCCACCGAGGCGGGGACCGTCACCGACGGGACGCTCGTTCCGGAGCCCGGTGTTTCCGTGGTGCCGCTCGGCCGACCCGCGGAGCACTTCCGGGTGGTGTTGCTCGACGAGAACCTGGAGCCGGTGCCGGTCGGCATGCCTGGCGAGGTCTACATTGGCGGTCGCACCGGGCTGGCGCACGGATACTGGCGCGCACCGGGACGCACCGCGGAACGGTTCATCGCGGATCCGGGCGGACCGCCGGGATCTCGCCTGTACCGGACGGGTGACCTGTGCCGGTACCTCGGCGACGGCGTGCTCGAGCATCTCGGCCGGATAGACCGGCAGATCAAGCTGCGGGGAATGCGCGTCGAGCCTGGCGAGATCGAGTCGGTGCTTACCGCTCACCCGGCGGTTGCCGACTGCGCGGTTATCGTGCATGGCGATCCGCTGAGGCTGCTCGCCTTCGTCGTCCCTGCCGGCCCGATGACCTGCGATGACCTGAATTCCGACGTTATCCGCGAGCACACGGCCGCGCTACTGCCCGACCACATGCGACCCGAGCGCGTGATCCCGGTAGCCCGCATCCCCGCCACGGTGAACGGCAAGATGGACAGGACGGCGCTGCTGGTCATCTGGCGGGCGCTGGCCGACCGCGAACGCGAAGTCGTTCCCGCCGACCACCTGGAGGCCAGACTGGCCAGTATTTACAGCCGGGTGCTGGAAATCGCGCCGGTCAGCATGCTGGGCACCCTCACCGAGCTTGGCGGCAATTCGATGCTGGCCTTCCAGCTGCTCGACGAGTGCCAGCAGCAGTTGCGGGTAAAGCCCGCGGTGGAAGTTCTGCTCACCGGGACAATCCGCGACGTAGCGGCATCGATCCGCGAGGCGATGGCCGAGCCTGGCGTGGTGGTCGCGAAGCCAGAATCATAACCGTCCCGCCCGCGGATCCAGCCGATATAGTCCTCCAAGGAGGTGCTGGCATGACGCGATTCGTCATCGACGCTCCGGTTGCCGTCCAGATCGCCACCGATGGTTCGGCGATCGCGGAGGGGCACACTCTAGTCGCACCGGCATTGCTGCGGTCACAAGCGCTGGCGCTCGTCTACGCCTCCGTCCGCGACGGCAGAAACGATGAGCGATCCGCTAAACGCATCCTTGACGGCGTCCGTTCATTGAGCATCAGGCTCCTCGGTGACCGGGTACTGCAGGACACCGCCTGGAAAGTCGCTCGCACGCTTGACTGGCCAGACACCTACCGGGCGGAATACATCGCGTTGACTAAGCTGCAGGCTGACGCGCTCGTGACGCTCGACAAAGAGCTTTCCGACGCGGCCAGCACCATGGTGGCGGTCGCCCCTCTGACCGCCATCCTGCGGTAATCCGCGAGTCAGTCGGCGGAAGAGGCGCGGCGGACCAGGCGGACCTGGGCGTTCGGGTGTCCCTGCCAGGTAGACGCACCGGCGGCCGCGGCTGTCTTGGCCTGTTCCCACTTGAGCCTGGCGAGCTGACCGGGCGGTGTCTCCAGCTCGTTGATCCAGGCCCGGGTGGCGGCGAGCACGTGCGTTCCGGCGACGGCCGCGCCCGCTAGCGCCACCACGGCGCCGATCCCGATCAGGACCCCGCCGACCATCAGCGGGCCGGATCTCACCTGGGGCCAGTCTGCGGGCGACTGGGATATTTCGTTGTCATTAGCCATGATGCCCTGCCCGATGTCCGTTTGCTGCGCGGGAATCTTCACTATGGTGCCCACCAATGCCCGCGAGCGGCCTCAGCTAATCCTCTAGCCGGTCAGCGGCGCCTTCGCCCACGCGCGATAGCGACCAAGCGGCAGCCCTGCGGGACACTCGAAGACCCGGTGAGCATGCCCCGCCATGCCTGACGCGTCATCGCGGCCGATCGGTTTCGCATGGTATGGACCGATTACGCCACCCCTTCCCTACCGCTCTTAGACTCGAGCGATTCTGGTCGGTGCTGCACTACCCATTGAAGAGTGTGGGTAGTGCAGCACCGACCAGAATCATCAGGCTCACAAAAGGGGCAGCGGCTGCGGACATAGCAGATATGACGGATATGTCGGGCAGGGCGGGGCGCGGGCAGGCGGGGCGCGAGGGGTGTGAGGGGGGGGCAGGCGGGGCGCGGGGGTCAGGCGGTTGCTAGGAGGTAGATGTTTAGGGCGACTATTACGGCGGTTACCGATACCGCGGCGATGTTCGTGACGCGACGGTTGACCAAGCCGGCCATTAGGTGCCGGTTGGCGGTGAAGACGACTAGGGGTATCAGCGCGAACGGGATGCCGAAGGACAGGAAGACCTGGCTTAGCACCAGCGCGCTGGTCGGGCTGAAGCCGACGGCGATCAGCACCAGCGCCGGGATCATGGTCACCGCGCGCCGCACGAATACCGGGATCCGGCGTTGCAGGAAGCCTTCCATGACCACCTGGCCGGACATGGTTCCGACGCTGGACGAGGCGATACCGGATACCAGCAGCGCTACCCCGAAGATGGTGCCCGCGTGCGCCCCGAGGTAGCTGTTCATGCCGCTGGCCACCTGGCCGAGATCAGACCCGGCCGAGTCCAGCCCGCGAGCGTGGAAGACCGCCGCGGCGATGGCCAGCATGGCCAGGTTGACCGCGCCGGCCACGCTCATGGCCGCGACCACATCTACCACGCCGAACCGGAAGATCGTCCGCCGCTGGCGGGAACCGGTGCCGATCACCCGGTCCTTGGTGAGCGCCGAGTGCAGGTAGATCACGTGCGGCATCACGGTCGCGCCGACGATCGAGACCGCGAGCAGCGACGCGCCGGCCGGCAGCCTGGGTTCGAACACGCCGCTAGCCACCGCGGCTACTGGCGGATGGCTGACGAAAATCTCCAACCCGAAGGCCATAACGACGATGCCCACTAGCCCGGTGATCGCCGCCTCTAGCCGGCGGAAGCCGCCCACCTCCATGGCCAGCACCGCGAACGTGGCCACCGCCGCGAGCAGGGCAGACGTCCACATCGAGAACCCGAAGACCAGGTGCAGCCCAAGAGCCGCCCCGGTGAACTCCGCCAGGTCGGTCGCCATGGCGATCGCCTCGGCCTGCAGCCAGAGCAGCAGCACGACGCGTCGCGGCAGCCGGTCGCGGCATACCTCGGGCAGGCTGCGCCCGGTGGCGATACCGAGCTTGGCCGACAGCGACTGGACCAGCATCGCCATCAGGTTCGCGGTCAGCACCACCCAGCCGAGCAAGTAGCCGAATCGCGCGCCCGCCGCCATGTTGGTGGCGAAGTTGCCGGGGTCGACGTAGGCCACCGACGCGATGAACGCGGGGCCGAGGAACGGCAGCACGGCACGGAGCCCGCGCCGTTCCCCGGCCAGCGTCTGCTGCGCCGCTACTGCGGTACTAACCAATAGAGGGACCGAGCCCGAGCGACTGCGGCGTGCTGGGGTCGGGCGACGGCTGGCGCAGGCCCTCGTCGAGCGAGCCGTACTCGGTCATCAGTGCCGGGCTGCCGCCCCAGGGCGTTTGCTCCTCGGCGACCAGCGTGTTGGTGGTGAGCAGCAGGCCAGCGACGGACGCGCCGTTCTGCAGGGCCGAGCGGACGACGCGCAGCGGATCGACGATGCCCATCTCGATCATGTTCCCGTGACGGCCGCTGAGCGCGTCGAACCCGTCGTCGGGACCGAGCGTGGCGGATTGGGCCACCACCGAACCGGCGTCATACCCGGCATTCGCGGCGATCAGCGTGGCGGGCTCGGGCAGCGCGCGGCGCACGATGCCGACACCGATCGCGTAGTCCCCGGTCACGTCCGCGGCACTCGAAACGTCGTCGAGCGCCCCGACCGCGTGCAGTAGCGCGGCGCCGCCGCCCGCCACAATGCCCTCGGCCATCGCCGCCCGGGTAGCGGACAGCGCATCCTCCACCCGGTGCCGCAGTTCCTTCAGCTCGGCGCTGGTCGGGGCGCCGACCCGGATCACCGCGACCTTGCCGGACAGTGCGCCGATCCGCTCGGTCAGCACGTCCTCGTCAACGCCGAACGTCGCCCGCTCCAGCTCGGCGCGGAGCTGACCGAGGCGGAACTCGACCTGCTCGGCGGAGCCGCCGCCGCCGATGATCGCGGTGGTGTCCGCGGTCACCCAGACCTGCCGGGCCCGGCCGAGCTGCTCGACGGTCATCGTCTCCAGGGTGAACCCGGAGTGACGGCTGTACACCGCACCGCCGGTCAGCGCCGCGATGTCCTCGAGCTTGTGCAGCCGCCGGTCGCCGAAACCTGGCGCGCGCACCGCGACGCACTGGAAGATGCCGTTGACGTGGTTGTGCACCAGCATCGACAGCGCCGTGCCCTCGATGTTCTCCGCGATGATCACCAGCGGCCGGGGAGCCCGCATGACCTTGTCCAGCAGCGGCATCAGCTGCTGGACCTTGCTGATCTTCTCGCTGCACAGCAGGATGTACGGGTCGTCGAGCACGGCTTCGAGTGAGGCCGGCGACGTCACCAGGTACGGCGACAGGTAGCCGTTGTCGAACTGGAACCCCTCGACGAAGTCCACCCCCATGCCGGATGCCGGCGAGTCCTCCACCGTGACGATGCCCGCGTCGCCGACCGTGTGCAGCGCCCGGGCGATGACCGTCCCGACCGCGTCGTCGTCGTTGGCCGAGATCGAGGCGACCCGCCGGTAGTCCTGTTCGGTGCTCACTGGGTGGGCAACCTGGTGGAGGTACTCGGTGAGCTTGCCGACCGCTAGGTCGATGCCGCGCTTGACCAGCACCGGGTTCGCGCCGTCGTCGACCGCCTGAGTGCCCTCGCGGACGATCGCCTGGGCGAGCACGGTGGCGGTCGTGGTGCCGTCGCCGACCACGTCGTTGGTCTTGATCGCCGCTTCCTTGACCAGCTGCGCCCCCATGTTCTCGAACTGGTCCTTCAGGTAGATCTCGCGCGCGATCGTCACGCCGTCGTTGGTCACCACCGGCGAGCCGGTGATCTTCTCCAGGATGACGTTGCGGCCCTTGGGGCCGAGCGTCGACTTAACCGCTTCCGCGAGCTGGTCCACGCCTGCCCGTAGCAGGGCGCGGGCGTCGGATCCGAAGCGCAGTTCCTTGGCCATCATTTGCCTTTCGGGGAGTCAGGGGACGAGGATGGCCCGGCCGCGGACGCGTCCGGCGTCGAGGTCGGCTAGCGCGTCGGGCGCGGCTTCCAGCGGATAGGTCCTGGTGTGCAGCGTGACCTGGCCCGCTTGAGCGAGCGCCATCAGCTCGGCCAGGTCGTTGTAGGTGCCGACGATGTTGCCGATGATGTTGCGCTCGGTGGAGATGATGTCGAGCGTCGGAATCTGCAGCGTGCCGCCGTAGCCGATCACGAAGTACGAGCCGCCGGGCCTGGTCATGTTCCAGCCGTCCATCTCGGCGCCCTGCTCGGCCACGAAGTCGAGCACCACCTCGGCGCCCGCGCCATCGGTCAGCTCCCGCACGGCATCCACATGCCCCCCGTCACCAGCAACGGTGACATCCGCGCCCAGTTCGGATGCGAGCTTGAGCGCGTCGGGGTTGCGGTCGACGACGACGATCCGGGTCGCGGTCAGCGCGGCCAGGCACTGGATGCCGATGTGCCCGAGGCCGCCCGCTCCGATCACCACGCACGTCGTGCCGGGATAGAGCAGCGGGATCGCCTTGCGCACCGCGTGGTAGGCGGTGATGCCCGCGTCGGCGAGCGCCGCCACATCCCGCGGCTGGGTCTCCGGGTCCAGCTTGACGCAGGCGCGGGCCGAGGTAAGCAGGTATTCGGCCATGCCGCCGTCGGTGGACAGGCCGGGAAACGTGCTGGCGACGCAGTGCATGTCGTCACCGGCCCGGCAGGCGCGGCACAGCCCGCAGGTGGGTGTCGGGTGCAGGATGACGGTGTCGCCGACGGCCACGTTGGTCACCGCCGAACCGACCTCGTGCACCCAGCCGGCGTTCTCGTGGCCCAGGATGTAGGGCAGCGGAGTGCCCATGGCGGCGTCCCACTGCCCGTCGATGATGTGCAAGTCGGTACGGCACACGCCCGCGCCGCCGATCCGCACGATCACGTCGAACGGTCCGGCGATCACCGGTTCTGGCACCTCGTCCACCACCGGGGTGGTGTGGAATTTATGGAGTCGTACTGCTTTCACTGGTTTCCTCCCGATCGTGGAAGCCGTGATCTGCCTGGTAGCGGTAGCGGAGCATCCCGGAACACATGCTGGTGTTCGCCTCGATGCCGGCCCGGGTGACCCTGGCCCGGCGCAGATGCAGCGGAAGCTCCTGGGTGGTGACCCCGTCCCCGGTCACCGGGTCGATGACAAGCGGCGCGTCGTCTCCAGCTGGCAGCCCGAGGTCCGCGCGGCGGCGCCGCAGCCGGTCCAGCTCAGCCGAGGGCGGCGCGTCGCCCAGCGTTGCCCGGGCAAGATCGGTCCCCGTCGCCAGCAGCGGCCGGCACACCAGGTCGGTGCCGGCCATGACGGCCTTGCGGAGGAACGACGCGCGGAGTTCGTCAAGCTCCGCGACGGCCTCACCGTCAAACGAGCCGACGAAGCCCGCCTGCGCGGCAACCCCGGTGTTGATGGCGTCGGAAGCGAAGTGATCCTCCAAGACCACCTCAGCGGACCGCACGCCTGGCGTTCCGGTGGCCGCGTCGTAGGCGTCGGCCACCATCAGGAACGCGAAGTTGGGCGCGCAGAAATACGTGGGCAGCCGCAGCCTGACCCGTGCGTGCCCGTCGGCGGAGACATCGCACGAGGCCACGAACCCGAGGTCGGTGATCGGCTCATCGAGCTCCGGATCGCGCACGGTAGCGAGCGCCAGCCAGGCGGCGCTCACATTTGGAGGGATTTGCAATGTTTTATCCGTTCCGGGTCGATCAAGCGTCCGTAGGAAGTGTCACTATGGCGACACTTCCTACGGACACTCTCGAAGAACGAGGGCGAAGAACGAGGGCGGTCATGTCTCGGTGACCAGCTGGGCGTCGTCTTGAGCTCCTGGCGTCCCGGCCGACTCGGGCAGCTGGTACTCGGCCGGCACCGGGATGTCGTAGAGCTTCGCCGCGTTCAGCCCGAGGATCTTCTTCTTGGTGGCCGTCGTGACCCGCGGGAAGTCGGAGAACTCATCGCTGGGGTAGTCCCAGTCGACAAACCCCTCGATCTGCCACTTGGGCTCCCAGATGCCGTAGTCGCTGCCGAAGGTCATCTTGTCCTCGCCAACCCAGAACAGCAGCTCGCCCATGACCTTGGCGAAGAACTTCGGCCGCGCGTACATCAGCCCGCCGATGACCACCGACAGGCCCGCGTACACGTTGGGCTCCTGCGTCGCCATGAAGCAGAAGTCCTCGATCCGCGGCAGGCCGACGTGCTCGACGATGAAGTTAAGGCCGGGGAAGTCGGTCGCGGCGTGGTCAACATCCGCCACGTCGAACGCGTCCTTGTCCAGCGGCCAGATCGTCGGGCCCTTGTGCACGTGGACGTTCTTGATGCCCAGTTCCTGCGCCGCCTCCAGGAAGCGGTAGGCGGCCGGGTCACTCAGCTTGTATCCGCGCGAGCCGTTGTTCCACTCGGCGGTGTAGAGCTTCACGCCCTTGGAGCCGTAATGCTCCACGTTGCGCCGCAACTCCTTGAGCCCCTCGTCGCCGTCACGGGGGTCGAAGCGGGTGTTCGCGATGAACTTGCCGGGGTGCTTCTCGCCGAGCGCCGCGTTCCGCTCGGTGGTGTTGAAGCCCTCGGTGTACCACTCCTTGAGGTACGTGGGCTGGAAGATCGCCACGTCCACATGGCCGTCCTCGAAGACATCCTTCATCAGGTCGTCCTCGGAGTACTTCTGGAACTTCTCGATCGGCCAGTGCGTCTCCGGCGGGCCGAGGTGCTGATAGGCGTGGAAGCACTCGATCCAGCCCTTGGCGTACTGCTCCGCGCCGGGGACCCAGTTGTCCGGGGCCGCGTTCCAGTAGTGCATGTGCGAGTCGACGATGAAGTACTTCTCGCCATCCTTGGTGTACATGTCAGGCTCCCGCGACGGTGAGGTCGAAGCCAATGAACTCGGCGGCGTCCTCGGGGTTGGCGAACATGATGGTCCGGTCGTCTTCGTGAATCATCCGGCCGTAGTGGGTCGACATGTTCTCCTCGAACTCGGCGGCGTCGAAGAAGCCGGGCTCCTCGCCGAGCGCCTCGGAGATCTCGTCGTAGTCGACGTCCATCCGGCCGATCGCGTCTACCCGGATCATCGACGGCAAGTACCGCACGGTGACGTTCGGCTTGGTCGCCATCACCTGCGCGACGATCGCGCCGACCTGGTTGTTCATCAGCGTGAAGCCACACTGGTTCGAGGCGGTGCTGTCGGATTTGAACTCGGTACTGGCACTGGCTCAGCTCCTCCGGTACGTCGAGGTGCAGGTCGGTCAGGATGCCGGCGAACCGGCTCTTGGCGGCATCCAGGCCGTCCTCGAACCGCGGCGGCTTGGCGTCCGGCTGCGACCACAGCGGCTGCAGAGTGCGGCGCGGCGAGGATGGCCCGCGGCACCCAGGTGCCGCAGCCAGCCCTGCAGGATCTGCTTGTTGTGGTCGGCGAACTCCCGGTCGGTGGTCAGCAGCTCGAACATCGCCCGCGTGTAGCGCAGGTCGCGCTCGGCGAAGTCGTACTCGGCCGCCCCGACGACCGTCGGGGTCACGAAGTCGCCGTTACGCGGCGCCGCGTGCTGCACGAGATGGCTGCGGAACAGCTCGCCGACCAGCGGCTCGAACACGACGTTGCCCGCGAAGATGGCCTCGCACCAGTCCCAGACCGAGGTCAGCTGCTCGGCGGCCTCCCGGACGCCCTGCCAGGCCGGGTCGGCATTCCAGGCGTCCAGGTGCGCCGTGCCGTCGAAGCCGTCGACCTCTTCGCTGAGGGTCAGGTTGTACAGCGCGAGGTCCTGCGCCGCCCTGATCCGGTGCATGCTGTTCACCGAGATGGCGTTGTTGTGCATGTTGGTCGGAGCCCGGCGCTGCGCGTTCGCGTACAGGTACAGGCCAAGCCCGTGGTCGACGTGCATCCACGCGCCGACGTTGCGCTCGACGAACCGGATCCAGTTCGGGTTCCAGTCCTCGAACGCCTTCGACTGCCGGGCGTTCTCGACGTTCTGGTTCACCTGCCGCACGACGTTGGAGTTGTAGCGGTACAGGGTGAGTTCCCACTCCTCGTTCGGGTCGCGGAACATATGCCAGCCGTGCGCGGGCCAGTCGTACCCCTTGCCGCCAGAACCCGGATAGCGCTCGGGCTCGGGACGGTCCTCGCCCCAGGCCTTCAGCGCCGTCCAGTCCAGCGGGTAACCGCCGCGGCCGTCGGCGAACCCGTACAGCCAGCCCTGGGACAGGTAGTGCCGCGGGTCCGGCTGGACCTCGACCGTCACGTCCTCGTAGTGCGACTGCTTGCGCTTGGCCGGGGTGAAGTAGGTGAACCGGCGGTTATCGGAGTCGGGGAACTCCCTGGCGCCCGCCTCGGCATCGGTGAAGACCGGTTTCGGAACGCTTCGCTCTTTCGGTGTGGTCACTGAGACTCTCCGGTGGTCGTGAACTTGTCGTAATAGATGCGCTTCTCCGCGACGCCGAGCGACTGCAGCAGCGGGATGGCGGCCTCCACCATGGGTGGCGGTCCGCACACGTAGGCATGCGCGCGGGCCAGGTCACCGGCCAGCCGCTTGACCACGTCGGTGATAAGGCCGGTCTCGCCATCCCACTCATCGTCAGAGAGCGCCGGGACGTAGCTGAAGCCCGGCAGGGCGGCCTCGATCGCTTGCAGTTCTTCGGAGAAGCACAGGTCGCGCTGGCCTCGGGCGCCGTAGAAGAAGGTGGCCTGGCGCTGGATACCGCGTTCGGCCATCGAGCGGAGCAGGGACAGGATCGGAGCCATCCCCGCTCCGCCGCCAATGAAGATCAGGTCGTCGTCGCCCTCGCGGAGGGTGAACACCCCGAACGGGCCGGTCAGGTCCAGCCGGTCCCCGACCGCCAGTTGCGTGTCGAGGAACTGGGAGAACAGACCATCGGGATAGACCTTGATCACGAACTCCAGCCGCCCGTCTCGGCTGGAGGTGTTAGCCATGGAGAACGACCGCACCTCGTCGGTGCCGGGCACGCTGATGTCCACGTACTGGCCGGGGAAGAACTTGACCTCGGCCGGCTCAACCAGACGCAAGACCAGGTGCCGCATGTCGTGCGTGACAGCGGTGATGGCCTCGACCTCGGCGACCGCCTGCTGGATCGGCAGGCCGGAGCGGATCATCTCCTCGTCGTAGTTGAGCAGCTCGATCGTGACGTCCTCGTACGCGTGCGCCCGGCACAGCAGCGTGTAGCCTTCCTCCTTCTCGTAGTCGGGCAGCGCGAACGTGGAGTACTTGTCGTGCTCGATGTCCTCGCCGTCAAGGACGAACGACTTGCACGACGCGCACTGGCCCTCCTTGCAGCCGTGCATGAGCATGATCCCCTGCTCGGCCGCGGCCCGCAGGATCGTCTGGTTCTCATCGACTTCGATCTCGATGCCGACCGGCTCGAACCGAACGATGTGCTTGTCCGTCACATTCGCCACCCGCCGTTATGGTCAAATGGCTAGTCGCTGGCCGGAGCGGGACGGCCAGCTGGGCCACCACGGATGTAGTCGGCGTGGAACGCCGAGCGCTGCGCGTCAGACATCTCGTTGAGCAGGACGTTCGGGCTCTGCAGCGGCGGCATGCGGCGCAGATGGTCCAGCGTCCACAGCTTCTTCGGGTCGTCGAGGTCGAGGTGCGGCTGGGCGACCATCGTCTTGCCGTCGTCGCGCACGTAGCCCATGTCGGAGACGGCATCGGCCCAGTTCCACCCGTGGTACAGGGTTTCCCATTCGCGCTTGCCGATGAGCTGGCCCATGTTCGGCGTCTCGCGGCCCTGGTAGGTCGGGCGGAACGCGGTCGCGTCGGTCCAGTGGCACGGCTCGCTGCAGTACGTGCGCCACTGCCCGTCGACCTGGTCCATGACCATGTCCTCGCGGACCAGGCACGGCACCATGCAGGTCCAGCAGCGGTGCGGGTACTGGTAGTTGACGTCCTCGGCGACGATCGGGTGGTGCCCGTTCGGCTTCGAGAGCCGGTTGTAGTTCTCCCACCACGCGCCATACTTGTCGTACCAGCCCGGGTACTTGTACTCGAACCACTCGAAGTCCTTGTCGGTCATCGGGTCGATCCGCCAGTAGTTGGCGAGCCAGCCGGTGGCGAAGAACTGCGCGACCTCGTGTACGTAGCCCTTGTTCCAGATCTGGTCCCACGCCTTCTCGATGAGGTCGTGCGGGATGACCAGGCCGTACTTCTCCAGCGGCACGAGGTAGCTGCGGTAGTAGTCGTCGTAGATCCAGCGGCGCCACATCTCGGCGTAGGACTCTCGGTCCTTGCGGCGGTCCTTGGTGCCGTACTCGATGAACGTGCCGATGGCGGCGTCGACCACCCGGTGGTTGTTCCACCAGGCGTAGCGCAGGTCACGCTCGAGCAGCTGGTGGTTGCCCTCGTCGGACAGCGCCATCAGCAGCGTGGCGTAGCCGTTCGAAATGTGCCGCGACTCGTCGCTCTGCACGGAGTGGAAGACCGTGGGCAGCAGGTAGTCGCCGTTGGCGGCGGCCTCCGCTGGCATGGCGACGAACAGCGTGTTGGTGAACGCGGTCTCGGCCACGATCGTGAGGTAGATGGATGCCGCGGTGATCGCGTCGCCGGTGATGAACCCCTCGGCGAACTGACGGCCGATCGTGCCGCAGTAGTCGTTCTGGAAGTTCCGCAGCGAGGAGTTGAAGCCGGCCGGGTCGATGTAGTTGTTCATGTACAGGCGCTTGAGGTTCTGCTGGATCGTCGAGTGCCTTACCTCGTCGATCATCTGGATCGCCTGGCCATTGTGCAGCTCGGGGTTCGGCACCGTCCGGAACAGCAGCGGCATCGCGCGCGCGGCGCTGATCTCGGGCAGCGGGATGATGGACAGGAACAGCTTCTGCCATTCCAGCCAGCGCTCCTGCACCTGGCGGAACATGTTGCCCCTGATGGCGCCGTCCTGAGCGCCGTAGACCCGGTTGTCCTTCTCCTCTTGCATGGGGAAGTAGGAGCGGAGTACCTGCTTGAGCGGGTCCTTCTTGCTGGCCTTGCGGAACGTGTAGTCCGTGCCGTAGTGACTCACCGGCTGGTGATACTGGGGTTCCCAGGACAGTTCCTGGATCTTCTGGTGGGCCTTGGCCACGCTCTGGCGGCTCATCAGCATCCCTCCCTAGGGGCGGAAGTCCGTGTTTCCTGGATCACATCCCGGATCGCGGCCGGCCGGGGTTTCAACCTGAGACACCTCGAAGACGGCGCGCAGCCTGGCCAGTTCGTCTCTGGTCCGCGCGGAGACCTGCCGGTTGCCCTCGGCCGCCGGGATGATGCCGAACGCGCGCAGCAACTGCGCGGCGGGTGGGCCAGGATCGCCGGATTCGCCGAGGACCGGGTGCAGTCCTTCACTCGCGAGGTGGCGGAAGACCAGATTGACGATGCTCCATGGGTTGTACGTCTCTGGCTCGGTATCCATGACGCCGAGCAGACGCCCGCGGGATTGCATTACGGGTCTCAACTTGAGACAGTGCCAGGCAGGGCCGGGTTTATGTTGTTAACAGCGCTGACACGCGTGGATACGCCTGGCAGGTGGATTATGGGACGTGCATCGACGAGGCTGCGCGGCACGGGTGACCGGCTGGCCGTGGCCAGGGACCGGTTCCTCGCGCGCGAACCGGTCGATTCCCGAGCGGTCAGGGAGCCGATACTCGCGTCGTGGTGGCGGTCGCGGGACTGGAACGTCACGGCCAACCAGCTGGATCTGAACTACCTGCGCACGCCGGACCTGGAGTCCTCGCTGGCTCGCGCCGCCCAGCCGGTGCTGCGCCGCCTGCACCAGCAGCTGGAAGGGCAGCCAATCAGCATCATCCTCACCGATTCGGCTGGTCTGGTGCTGTTGCGTTACACCGGTGACCACGATCTGGAGCGGCACCTGGACTCGATCATGCTGGCGCCCGGGTTCTCCTACGCGGAGGACGTGGTGGGCACCAACGGCATCGGTACCGCGCTGGAGTCGGGCGGACCGGCGCACGTGTTCGGCCACGAGCACTATGCGGAGCACCTGGAGGGCATGGCCTGCGCCGGGGCGCCCATCAGGGATCTGATGTCGGGCAAGACCGTCGGCGTGGTCGACCTGACCTGCCGGCGCAAGGACGGTGACGCGCTGATGATCTCGCTCGCCCAGTCGGCCGCCAACCAGGTCAACGCCGAGCTCGCGGCGGTGCGAAGCGGCCGGGACCTGCAACTGCTCCAGGAGTATCAGCGGGCCTGCCCGGCACTCCGGCGGCATCGTGCTGGCCCTCGGCGACAACGTCGTCATGCTGAACGACCGGGCCAGGCAGTCGCTGAGCCCGGCGGACCAGGCGGCGCTGATCTCGCAGGCCAGCGACGCGCTGAGCGGGTACTCCTCCCCCGGCACCCTGACCCTGGACCTGCCCAGCGGCATGATGGCCCGGCTGTTCCTGCGCGCGGTCGACGGCGGCGGCCCGGCCCGCGACGGCGTGGTGCACGTCAAGCTGGAAACGGCCGGTCCGGTGACCGGCGAGGTGGCCGTTCCGCGGGCGCCGATGTACCTGCCCGGCCTGGTGGGCAGCGGGCCGGTGTGGCTGCGCGCCTGCCACGCGGCCGAGGCCAGTTACACGCGCGGTGAGTGGCTGACGCTCGAGGGCGAGAGCGGCGTCGGCAAGCTGGCCCTGATCCGTGCCGTCCATCAGCGGCACAACCCGGCGGCGCCGTTCCACGTGCTCGATGTCGCCTGCGAAGACTGGCCCGCGCAGGCGCGCCGCGAACTGCTCGACGGCAGCGGGATGCTGGTCATCAGGCATGTGGACACGCTCAGCGAGCGCCAGGTCCGCACCCTGACCGGAGTGCTGCAGGAGGCCAAGGGCACGGGCCAGGAGGCGACGCTGCGGGTGGCCGTCACCCTCGACCGCGCCCAGGCCCAGGCCGACTTGACCGGCTTGCTGCGGCTGTTCCCGCACACGGTCGGCGTGCCCCCGCTGCGGCACCACAGCGAGGACCTGCGCGAGCTAGTGCCGTTCTTCCTCGGCAAGCTCGGCCAGCAAGGGCACGTCAGGTGTTCGGCCACCACGATGCAGCTGCTGCTGCGGCACACCTGGCCCGGGAACACCGCCCAGCTGTGGCGGGTACTCAAGCAGGTCGTGCAGCGCCTGCGGGCGGGCACTATTCAGCCGCAGGACCTGCCGCCCGAGTGCTGGACGGTATCCCGCCGGGTGCTCAGCGCGCTGGAGTCGATCGAGCGGGACGCGATCGTTCAGAGCCTGCTCGACAACGAGGGCAACAAGATCCGGGCCGCCCGCGCGCTCGGCATGTCACGCGCCACGATCTACCGGCGGATCCGCGAGTACGGGATCATCACGTCGCAGGCTGGCTAGGGCGCGGCCGGACTCGACTTACGGCACGTATCGATGAGCCGGGTGATTTCGTCCAGCGTCTCCTCATTCAGTGCCTGCAGCAACTCGTTCAGCGGGCCCGGCGCCTCTTGCGCCAACGCGGTGAACGTCGGCCCGCAGGAGGAGGGAACGGCCAGCGTGGGGCGTCGGCGGGTTAGCAACGTGGACAGTCGCCTGCGGTCGTGGGTCCGGTAGTCGGAGCACTCGGCGGTGTTGAGTAGATCGGCGAACACGTCGATGACCTCCGGCGGGCACAGCGCCGGGGTACGACGCAGGGTCTCAGAAAGCTCCCTGACCGCTGACGACGTGCGGATGTCGACGAGCGCGGTCGCTATTTCTCTGGCCGTATACGGCTCAGTTCTGCTACTGGCCTCTTTGAGGACCTGGCGGCGATGTTTCCGGAGACGGCGGCGGATCACGAGTCTTCTGATGCCCAGGAAAAGCATGAAGTAGCCCAGCAGCTCGATAGGGACAAAGATCACCCATGCAAAAACATTTGCGGAAGACTGCGAGCTGGCGCCGATAGCATCCAGTACCGCAATCGGGATGGCGATAGACGCAATCACCGCCAATTTCCGCCGGAGGGGTATTTTGCGGAAGCTACGCACGGCCCGGAGGACGCCGCGCCCGATCCAGCGCGGCGGAAGCAATGGCCAGATCCAGAGTGGGGCGCGCCCGTCGGCCAGTACCTGGCTCACCGCGGCGTTTGGCCACATAAGCAGGTAGGCGGTGGCGAGCCAGCCGATGACCTGCTCACCGGCAGGAGGGCCAACGTCGGGCCCATGACGAGATGCGCCTATCGCGGCAAGCGTGATCAGCGGGCAAATCCCCGCATAGAACTCGTAACTACGAAGGTATCTCGCCTTAGTACGGTATCTCGCCCTGAAGCGCAGGGCTATGGCCCGGAACGTGTAAGGAGCCCGGACCGCAGCTGAGCGGGGACCGGGGTCGGTGATCGCCGCGCGCATTAGGCGGAGCCTGGCATGCGCGATGACTAGCGTCCCTAGGAGGCCGATACCGGCAGGACCGTGACCGAAGGCGGCCAGCATATAGCCCGCGATCAATATGAGCGACAGAATTTCACCCGGCACGATAGAGCGCAGCAGCCGCAAGGCGGGCAGGAGTGTGGTCGGCTGCGGGAGGTGACGCAGCTGAGCGGTGATGACCCGGCTCCGTCCGGAGAGCTCTCCGGACGCCCACAGGAAGACGGCCAGGCGCCGCAGGCCGGCCTCGGCGGCGGGCGGGATCTGGTTCAGCCAGGTTGCCTGCTGCAGGGCCGCCTCCTGCAGCAGCCGGCTTGACGAGTTGGACGCACGGGCCAGCAGGTCATCCGTGACTGGTCCCGGTGCCACGCGGGCTACATCGATGGCCCAGAGCTTGTCGTAGCGCCCGCCCGCATCCCACGCGCGGGCGAGCACCCGACCCGCGATAGCGCGAATGTCGTCGGGGATGCGTTCCGGTGTGCGGCCCAGGCCAGCCGCGAGCACGTCCAGCAGGTGCAAGAGATTGGGCGGCCACGTGAACGAGCTGGCGGGCTGGAGCACTTGGTTCCCAAGCGTGGTGAGCTCCGCGCGCAAGACCTCCAGCAACCGGTCGGTTACCTCTGGTGGCCGAGACTGGAACGTCGCCACCGCCGTCTCGCGCCAGCGGCCGTCGGTCAGCAGCATCGCCGGCGGGACCGCTTGGGGCCTGCTGAAGACCACGCAGGTAGCAAAGTACTCCTGAAGCCGACGGTGGGCGAAGGTGAACCTCTCGACCGGGGGTTCGCCGGGACTGGTCTCGCAGCGTCCGAGCTTCAGGTCTTCCAGGGCTTTGAGGACAGCGGGCACGCGCTGCGCCTGCAATGAGGATGTGGTCGGCAGCGCCAGGACCGACTCTTGGAGCTGACCGATGGCGGGGGTAAGCCCGAGGCCCGGTGAGGACGCCATGCTGAACGCGAACTGCTCGGCATAGGAGCGGATCATTCCGGCTTCCAGCCGGAATTTCTGCCGGATCCTGGTCTCGTCCGCGGTGAGCCGGTGCCCCACGTAAGAGTCGAACACGCTATGGGCGCTTTGCGGGAACATCCCGTTGTTGTCGCGCAGGTACCGGCATACCAACCACAGAAAGAGCGGGTTGCCGATGAGCTGCCGCAGGTCGGGTCCGGCCCGGGTGATCTCGGTAACCGCCGTGGCCGCCATATCAGGCGGCAGCCCCGAACGCCGGATCAGCGCCTGCTGCTGCCGGCTGGTGAGTGGGGTGATGCGCAGCCGCGGCAGCGCGAGCCCCCGCGGCCCACGGAACTCCCTGGAAGCGATGACGGCGCGGAACCCGCAGTTCTCGGTGAAGTCGATGATCGCCTTCGCGTATTCCTGAACTGTCTTATCGGCCTCGGTGGCGCCGAGAACGGCGGGGATCTCGTCGAAGGAGTCGAACAGCACCAGCCACGAGTCCGCTCCGGGAGCTTCGCCGAACCCGGCGTCGAGGAACCTCTCGATACCGCTGTCTTGCGAAATGAGGGTGTCGTGGATGAACTCCCGGACGCTCTCGCTATCGACCCGCCGCGCGGCCGGGCGGAAGTCCTTGAGATTGACGTACACCGGCAGCAGGCTGCGTTTCCGCCACCGCCCGTGACGGTGAGCGAGCCTCAGCGCGAGATGGCGCATTGCGACGCTTTTCCCGGAGCCGGGCTCGCCCTCCAGGATTACGATCCGGGGGTGCATACGCAGCATCGCGCGGGTCAGCGATCGTTCATGGCGCAGCAGTCGGTCGCGGCCGATAAGCGACTGCCACCAGGGGATGTCCTCCGGTCGAATGGCGTCGACCTGAAATTCCGCCTTGAGCTCTGCGTACTGTCCGTCGTCCCACTCGTCCTGCCCATAAGCCAGGATCAACTGCCGCTCGATATTGCCCGCGAGCCGCTGGCGGTGCACCGCACGGCTCCGCGCGTCGTCGCCCGCGCTATCGGAATCGCCTCGCCGCAGCGCCCACCTCCAGAGCGGCCACAAGCCTCCGAACCCGAGCACGCCGGCAGCGATGCTCACGATGGAGTTGACGCGCCCTACGCCGTAACGTTCCCAGGACCAGAAAATGACCGCAGCAACAACACCTGTAACCGCTACCACGCTTAGGCTGCGCCAGGATCTGGGCATGCCAATATTTTGCCCTACAAGGTACGGGAAAGCAGTAATTCCTCGAGCAGGCCGGTGGCGACGAACGCCCGGTGGTAGATCTCCCTGACGACCTCTTCCTTGCGCGCGTTGTACTGCATGACATGCTCGCCAGCCGCGTTGGCGTCGGACGCGGCCTGGCGCTTAACGGCGGCATAGCGGTCGCGTTCCTCGGGGTTGCCCCGCAGCCAGTCACGGAAGATCCGGTGCCGCACCGCCTCGGCGCTGTCGAACGCGAAGACGTGCAGATTGCAATGCGGCTCGTCCAGAACCAGTGCCCGGTGGCCGTACCACCAGGGCTGACGGATCACCAGCCGGAACCCGATCGCCTCCAGCGCGGGCACGTAGTGCTGTTCGCGGCCGGAATCGGCCACCGTCAGGTCGATGTCGATGACGGGTTTGGCCGGCAGCCCCGGGACCGAGGTGGAACCGACGTGGTCAAGCTGAATCGCCCGCCAGCCCAGCGCCTCCCGGATCCGGCCCGCCAGGTCGGCAAACTGCCGCGGCCAGGCCGGATCGGGATCGGCCACTTCGATATTGATACGCGGCGCCGCACCGGGCACCCAGGAGCTGGCGCCGGGCGGCGGCGGTGCATCATCGAACGTTACGATCTCGGCGCGGCTGGGCATTAGGGCAGTTTATTGCTGGGCCAGTGCGCGCAGCACATGGCTGAATCCGCGCGGCGCCCGCCCCTGGCGGCGCGCTGATGTTTCCACGGTGATGTCGCTGGCCCGCACGACGTGGCATCCAGCCTTGACCGCGGCGGCGAGCAGGGCGTGATCCTCCGCCGTGCGCAGTGGCTCGAATCCGCCCGCCACCAGGTACGCGGACGCGCGGATGCCGAGGTTCGCCCCGTGCACATGCGGGTGCGGTCCCGCTCCGAACTCGTACCTGGCCGCGAACACGGCCGGCGTGTGCGGCGGGTGCTCGTCCCAGTCGGCGACGGAGACGGTCCCGAGGACAACGTCCCATCCTTGACCCGCGTAGCTGAGCTGGCGGCCCAGCCAGCCGGACGGCACGACGGTGTCGGCATCGGTGGTCGCCAGCCAGCTCGTCGCCGGGTCGATGTCCGCCATCCGGCGCAGCAACTCGGTCATTCCGGCAGCCCGCGCCGCGCCCACGTTGCGGGCGCCGATGCTGATGACCTGGGCGCCGTGATCCGCCGCCACCGAGGCAGTCTCATCGGTGCAGGCATCGGCCACGACCATCACGTGGACCGGGATCGGGACCGCCTCGGCCGCTTTCCGCAGCGCCGTCAGGCACGCGGGCAGTCGCTGCTGTTCGTTGCGGGCCGGGACGACCACGCCGATCACTTTGACGCTGATCACACCAGGCCCGTCGCCTGGGCGACCGACACGGGCGTACCCCCGGTGCGGATGTACACCTCGGCCAGGAAGTCCGGCTCGGAGTGGCGGACCAGCCGGGCCAGCTCGGGACGGGCGGCGAGCGCCCGGTGCGCGTCGTCGCCGGTTCTCGGATAGTCAGCCACCGGATGCCGCCAGTGCACGGCGAGCAGCGTGCCGTCCGGTTCGAGCGAGGCGACGGCGTGATCCAGCACCTGCCGCAAGTCGCCGTCACCGAAGTAGTACAAAATCTCCGACAAAACGATGAGATCAAAACGGCGAGACGGCCACCCCCCAGGAAGATCACGCTGCTCGACCTGAACGTTAGGCAGATCCCTGGTCCGCTCGGCCGCGGCACTGACCGCGGCCGCGGCGAGATCACACGACAGCAGGGCATCGCACCGCGAGGCGAGCATCCGGGTGAACACGCCGATGGAGCAGCCCGGCTCGAAACCGGCGCGGTACCGTTCCGCGGGCAGCTGAGCCAGGCTGATCATCCGCTTCCGCCGCTCGTACCAGCGGTTCTCGAACCCCCACGGATCGGCCGCCGACCGGTACATGTCGTCGAAGTAGCCCGCGCCCACGGTCATCGCAGCAGCACCTCTGCTGGCCGGGTGAAATGGGCCACGATCCCGGTCGGCAGCACCGGTTCCAGGCCCGGCCCGCGATCGGTGAGCTGGCTGTCGAAGGCGTCGATGGCGGCGCGCTTGCGGGCGACGATCTGGGGCGGCAGCACTATCTGGCAAGCACGCTGCCAGGGAACACGACGGTCACCGGGCTTGGCCCAGTGCCACATCCAGACCGGGTAGCTCAGCACTTCCGCCCCGGTGAGGTATGCGGCGCGGCGCGCCGCACGGCCCGCGGCCTCATGATCGGCGTGGGCATCCTCTTCCCATGGGGCCAGGCATACCTCCGCGCAGTGCTCGACCAGAATTTCAGTCAGCTCTCCCTCGCGGGCGGTCAGGCCGGTGTCGGGGAACCGGAGCCTGATCACCTCGATGTCGCGGGCGCCGAGCAGGTTCAGCGCGGCGGCCGATTCCGCGGTACGGATCCGGGCGATGTCCGCCGGATCGGCGCCGGGGTGCGACGCCTCGCCGTCGGTCACCGCGACCAGCCGGACCCGCACGCCCGCGGCGGCCAGGATGGCGATGATTCCCCCGGCCCCGAGGACCTCGTCGTCGGGATGAGCCGCCACCACCACGACTCCCGGCCAGGCCCGCGGGTCGACCGCGGGCAGCCGCCGCAGCTTCGGCCACGACTCCCAGGCAGACTCCTGAGTTCCTGGCCGGTCGATCCGGTTCGGCCTTACCACGATGCGCCAGCCTCGGCCGCCAGCGTGCCAAGCTCGGCCAGGTCGCGTTCTGCGTGGTGCTGGCGCAGGTAAACGGTGAGGTCGGCGACCCGGCGGGAGTGCGCCTGGTCATGACACAGCGGGCCAGCCCCGAGCGCGCGGCCCACCCGCTCCATGACCTCGGTGGCCGTGGCCTCGACCAGCGCGCGTACCCGCAGGGTCCGCCGCCAGCCGCGGTGTTCCCGGTCACCGGGGTCCGCGTCAATTTCCGCGGCCGCCTGCTCGAGCGCGGCCCTGGCGGTATGCAGGGCGATATCGACAGCGCCCAGGTGAGCCAGCGCATGCGGGCCGACGTCGCGCTTGGCCGCGGCGGCCAGCAGAGTCTGGCCGACGCCTCGTGCCCCGCCGTACCAGCAGGCCGCCACCCCGGCGCCGCCGTGCGCGAAACCGGGTCGGCCGGTGTAGCTGCCCGGCCCGCCGACCGGCTCTCCCGGGATATCGGTGAAGCTGACGTCGAGCGTGTCACTGCCCGCCATGCCGACGGCGGGCCAGCTGCCAGCGACCGGATCAAGAGCGCTGGCGCTGACCGCGAAGATCCGGTTGCCGTCCGGCGCCACCGCCGTCACCAGTGCGCGCGTGCACGATCGCGCACCCGAGCAGTATGGCTTGATGCCGTCGAGCCGCCACCCGCCCGGAGTCCGGCTGGCGGTGAGCCGGGGTCCGGGCGGCTGCGCGGCCCAGACACCCCAACGGCTCCCGGCTGGCGGCGGGTCAGCGCCGAGTTCGGCCAGGATGGCCAGCGCGTCGGTGTGCCCCTCGGACAACCGGGCCAGGGAAAGGTCTTCTCCGGCCAGGTCGGCGAGCACAGCCCAGCGTTCCCAGGTCCGCCCGCTGCCCGGCAGCGGCAGGTCCAGCCGCCCGGATTCGACGGCGGCCGCGAAGGCCTCCCCCGCCGACGGCGCCCCCTCGTTGATGATCGTCCCCGGACTAACGCTTGCCTGCGCGGCGGGCGGCCGTCGTCTCGTGCGTGGCGTTTCCGGTGCTGAGTGATCCGTCGGACGCTTCCAGATGCGCCCGGATGAACCAGTGGAACTGCTCCAGCTGACGAGACTGCCCGATGAGCATGTCCTGGGTGACCGGGTCGAGGTCCTCGGTGGCGTCCACGACGCGCCGGTGCGCCTCGATGACCCCGGCGTACACCACATCCAGCGCACCGAGATGCTCCAGGGTGCCTGCCCGGCCTATGGAATAGTCGTCCCAGTCACGCTGGCTGACCAGCGCGCCCGGCGTCCCGGTCGGCGAGCCACCGAGCGCGGCGATCCGCTCGGCCGTCTCGTCGGCCATGAGACGAACCGCGTCGACTTGCGGGTCGATCATCGTGTGGACCGCGATGAAGTTCGGCCCGATCACGTTCCAGTGGACGTGCTTCAGGGTGAGCGCCAGGTCGTTAAGCGAGTTCAGCCGGTCCTGCAGCAGCGAGATCAACCGCTCGGCGCTGTCGTTCTTCATTCCGGGCACCGTGTACTCGACCATAAAGTGAGCCTCCTGTTTCGTCCGTGAGCTGGGGTAAGCACCTTCCCTACCACCAGCCCGGCGGTTTAGTCATTTATGGGAGCAATTATCCGAATTAGCCGCGTGGTACCCGCTGCCACGAGGCGAACATGTTTAGCCGCCGCTGGCTGGGCAGATGGATAAATGAGGTAGCTCTGGGGCCATTGGAGGTACCTCCGCGCCCCAGGAGAGCTGCATGACCGATATCGACCACTTCGCCGCTGCCGTACCGGGAGTGGAAGAGCTATCTGACGAAAACCTTCTGGTGCTCTGCCGGGAGCTTCCGGCTGACAGCGAGGATCGCGTCAAGGCGCGCGAGGTGCTCGTCAAGCGCTGCGAGCCGCTGGTACGAGCCTGCGTGCGGCCTTACCGGGGCAGCCCGGAGCCGACAGAAGATCTGATGCAGGTCGGATACGTGGGACTGCTGAAGGCGATCAACAACTTCGATCCGCAATTCGGCCGGGGGCTCCGAGCCTACGCCGTGCCGTGCATCAAGGGCGAGATCAAGCGGCATTTCCGCGACAAGAGGTGGCAGATCCGGGTGATCCGCCCAGTGCAGGAGCTACTGCTCGAGATGCGCGGCGCGATCGAGGACCTGACTCATGAGCTGGGGCGGCATCCGACGGAAGCGGAGCTGGCCAAGCGGCTGGGGGTGACCGAGGAAGAGCTGCGCGAGGCCTATCAGGCGGGCGAGGGCTTCACCGCCCTGTCGCTGGATTCGCCGCTGGCCGGACAAGACGACGCCAGCGAGCTCGCCAGCCTGCTCGGCGAGGACGACGCGGCGATGGACCAGACCGTGGACATGGAATCGGTGGCTCGGCACTGGGACGAACTGCCCCAGCGCGAGCAGCGCATCCTGGTCCTGCGCTTCTACGGAAACCTCACCCAGGAGGAAATCGCCCAGCGCCTCGGCATCTCCCAGATGCACGTATCCCGCCTGCTGTCCCGCGCCCTGACCCAGCTAAGAGATCGCCTCTCTTCCTGAAACAACGCGAAGTACTTTCGTACCCGGGCTTGCCGTTTAACCTCTGATTGCTCACGAGGTGCTAGCGACGAGGCCGGGTCACCTGCACTGGTGGCTGCGAGTCCCGGTGCTGGTCATCCAGCCGGGCGTGGCATCAGGTAACGAGACAAGACGATGGTAACTAGCCGTCTCCCCGCGATAGCTGGTTTCCACTATCTTGCCGGCAGGCCTTGCCCGGGCCGTCGGGCGGCGGGCCGGGGCGGGGACCGCGGCGGCGGCCCGCCGGGGGTCAGCCGAAGGCTAGGACTATGGCATGCAGGATCAGGCCGACGCCGGCGCCTACCACGGTGCCGTTGATACGGATGAACTGCAGGTCGCGGCCGAGCAGCAGTTCCAGCTGACTCGACGTTTCCGCGGCGTCCCACCGTTCGATGGTCCCGGTGACGAGGCTGGCTAGCTCGTCGTGGAACTGGTCGGCGAGTGCCCTGGCTCCGGACTCGACCATCCGCTCCAAGCCCTCTTGGAGGCGCTCGTCTGACTGCAGGCGCCGCCCGGCCGCCGCCAGTGCGTCGGCCATCCGGTGGCGCAGTTCGGATTCCGGGTCGGCCGCCTGTGCGCGCAGCGCATCCTTGGTCTTCTTCCACAGCGAAGATGACCAGTCCCGCAGTCCGGGGCTGCCAAGCACATCGCGCTTGAGCCGTTCGCCACGTTCCCGCAGCTCCGGTGAGGTCTCCAGACGGTCGGGAAGGGCGCCGATCCAGGCCTCGAACTGGCTGCGGGTCTCGTCCTCCGGGTCGTCGGCCATCTCCGACAGCCGATGGCGCAACCGAGCGTGCACGCGATCAAAAACCCGCCGGTTCACCGCATCGGGCACCCAGCGGGGTGCCTCGGCCTCGAACAGCCCCTTGAGATCGTCGTAATGATCGACGAGATAGCGATCCGCTTCGGACAGCATGTTGTTAAACAGGCCCGAGTGGTGGCCTTCCGCGAGCACGACCCGCAGCAGCCGCCCGGCCAGCGGCGCGACCTCCACGGTGTCTATCGCCCGGGTCAGTTCGGCGGTGAGCACCTGCTGGACATCCTCATCGCGCAGCGCCTCAGCCACCGTCACCACACCGTCGGCGGCGTGACTGGCGAACCGGGCCGCGTTGTCCCGGTCAGCGAGCCAGGAGGCCAGCCGCGAAACGATACCGGCGGCGCGGATCCGTTCGGCCAGCACGTCGGCGCTGAGGAAGTTCTCCTGCACGAACTGGCCGAGGGTCACGGCGAACTGGTCCTTGCGCTCGACGATCAGCGCGGTGTGCGGTATCGGCAGCCCGAGCGGGTGGCGGAACAAGGCCGTCACCGCGAACCAGTCGGCGATGCCGCCGACCATGGCCGCCTCGGCGCCGGCCTGCACGTAGCCGAGCGCGGTCCCGTGGGCGCCCACCGCGGTCACGACGATGAACACAACCGTCACTACCGCCAGGAAGGCGGTAGCCCGTCGGCGCGCCGCGGCCAGGCGGCGCTTGCGCATCTCCACTGACTCACGGTCAAGCGCCCTGGCCGGCGCCGATGAGGTCGTCTCCGCAGGTCCCATATAGTTCTCAGTCTTGCAGGTAACCGCTGCCTGACATACTTCCGGGTATGTCTGTCGACTCTGAATCCGGGAGACTGCTAGCCGACGCCGCTGAGCGCGCCCGCCGTTACCTAGCCGACGTGGATCACCGCCGGGTCGCACCGGCCCGACGGTGATCTGCGCCCAGGCGGGCGAGGTTAACACCGGCGCCTTCGATCCCTTCCCCGAGATCGTGGCCTGGGCCCGGGAGCGAGACGCCTGGGTGCACGTGGATGGCGCGTTCGGTCTCTGGGGGCTGGCCGACCCCACGCGAGCGCGGCTGACCGCGGGCATCACCGGCGCCGATTCGTGGGCCGTTGACGGGCATAAGTGGCTGAACGTCCCGTATGACTGCGGGATTCTGCTGGCCCGGCGGCCGGAGGATCTTCGCCGCAGCTTCGCCACGGTCGCCGGTTACCTGCGCTCCGACGCGGGGTTCGAGGCCACGAATCACACGCCGCAGTCCTCGCAGCGAGCCCGCCAGATAGAGGTCTGGGCGGTGCTGCGGACCCTCGGCCGCCAAGGTGTGGCCGACCTTGTTGCGGGAGCCTGCCGGGCATGCCCAGACGATGGCGGCCAGGATGCGGGAAGCCGGGCTTGACGTGCTGAACGACGTGGTGCTCAACCAGGTCCTGGTCCGTGCGAGCACCGACGAGCTGACGACAGCCCTCATGAGCGCCGTGCAGCAAGACGGGACATGCTGGTGCGGGCCCACCGTGTGGCAGGGCAGGCCGGCCATCCGGATCAGCGTCTCCGGCTGGGCGACCACCGACGAGGACATCGAACGCAGCGCGGAAGCGATCAGTGCGGCCGCACGGGGACAAGGGGATCAATCTGTCAGGAATTGAAGCGGATGTTCCTGGATATACGCTGCCTGCAGCGCCTCCAGTAGCGGCAGTTCCCAGTACCGGCGCGTCAGTGGTTCCAAGGTTGGCGCCTCCGCCGCGGCGAACCGTTCGCGCCAGCACGGGTCATCGAAGGCCAGATCCCCGCCGACGGCGCTGCGCACCGCGTCGATCGCCTCGCGCAGCAGCAGCTCATGCTGGCCCGCGGCCAGCAGGGCCAAGCCATCGAGCGCCTCGGCGGTATAGCAGCGCGAACTGTTGAAGAAGTACCGATCGAATCCGCCGTTGAACACCTCGTTTTCCAGCAGCGAGGTTCCCCATAGCATGCGCAAGCCCGGGCTCAGCGACGCGGCATAGGTCCGCTCACCCTCCCGGTCGCGGCCCCGGCGGTAGACAAGCTCGGCCAGCCGGAGGAAGACCCAGCGCGGCAAGGCATCCGGGGGGCCCAGCGCAAGCACCTCGCGCGTGATCGGCTCAGGAGACTCAAGCACGCGACCAGGTTATGCAGCCGGCCAGCTGTACGCATGGCTTCCATGGCACCATGGGCTAGCCTCGCCCGCACTTGATGCCGTTTACCGAGCACGCCGCCGGGGTGACCCGCTTGCCGCTGATGTTCAGGTAGACGCGCAGCACGCCGCCGTGTCCCGCCACCGGCCCCGGCCCGGACGGCTGAGTCAGCAGCAGGAGGCCAGTGCCGGCCTGCCTGCCCGAGTTCCACCAGGACGTGATCTGGTCACCAGGCAACGCCAGCACCAGGTCCCACGTGGCGATCGCCGCGGATCCGTTGTTGGTGATATCGACCTCGGCGGTGAACCCGTTCCCCGAGTGGTCGTCGATCCGGTACCTGACCACCAGCGGCACCGCCGCCGGCCTCGGCTTGGCGGCGGCGCGGCGAGCCGGCGCGGCGCGGCCAGCCGGGGTATGTACCGGCGTGGCCTTCGGCTTAACGGGAGCGCCCGCCGTCCGCAGGTGCGACAGGATCGGCGGTGTCAGCGTGACGCCATCGAAGGCACGGTGGCTCGAGGACCCGGAAAGCGAATACGCACCCAGCAATCCGCCGCCCGCCATCACCACCGCGAGCACTATCGCCGCGACCGCGGCGGCCACCCGGCGCCGCACGCTACGAGTCCGCGGCGGATCTACTTCAGCCAGCGGTTCACCCGAGGGCTCATCCTCGCGATGGTCCAGTAGCGCCAACGCCCGCTCGGAAGACTGCTCGTCGTCAGCACGGCACCGCTCACTCTTGATGCGGCCGAACATCGCTTCCCTACCACCGATCAGCCGAAAAAGAGGTACCCATCGATCGCTCCCCACGAGCTCCAGCTACCAGATGGAATGCACCTACTGAGTAGGTTGTCAGCATTGCGGGAGTAGGTGGCTATTGTGAGGGATCCTTAACTGAATCGTTAGCCACCACCTGTGGTTTGAGTTATCCGCGCAAGGGCATCTCGCCGTTACTAATCGTAACAACAAGAGAGATGTCATGTACGGACAGTATTCAGAAGAGTTCCGGCCTGAGCTTGATATCGATCCACCCGCGCGGCAGCGCCGCCTCACCGTGCTGTTGCGCGTGCTGCTGCTGATCCCGCACTTCATCGTGCTGTTCGTACTCGGCATCGTCACATTTTTCGCCGCGATTTTTGCCTGGTTCGGCGCGCTCGCACTCGGGCGGCTGCCCCGGTGGGCGCAGGACTACCTGGGCGGCTACCTACGGTACGCGACCGGTGTGTATGCCTATTTCTACCTGCTGATCGATTCCTACCCGCCGTTCAGCTTCTCCGGTGCTCCGGATTTCCCGGTGCGGGTCGAACTGCGTCCCACCGAACTGAACCGGCTGGCCGTGCTCTTCCGGATCATCCTGGTGATCCCGGCCGCCATCATCAGCGGGGTGATCAGCGCCGGGTGGAGCGCGCTGGCGTTCTTCTGCTGGCTGGTCGTGCTCGTCCTGGGCCGGAACCCGGCCCCGCTGCTGGAATCGACCGCGGCGATCGTGCGCTATCAGCTGCGCACCGACGCGTACTTCCTGATGCTCACCCCGGCCTACCCGAAGGGCCTGTTCGGCGACGCCGCCACCGGCGAGGCTGTATCCGCGACGAACCCGCTGCGCGTCGGCACCGGCGGCAAGGTGCTGCTGGTGATCTTCATCGTGGCCGGCCTGGCCAGCAGTATCAGCAGCGACGCTTACTCCAGCTCGGACAACACGGGCACCAATTACTCGTCGCCAGCGTCGTTATGATCAATGAATGAAGCTGGAGGCGGTGGGCAAGCGCTACGGCGCGCGCCAGCCGTGGGTGGTGCGCGATGCGACGGCCGAGGTCCCAACCGGCCAGCTGATCCGCGTCGACGGGCCAAACGGCGCGGGCAAATCGACCCTGCTCCGCGTCGTCGCCGGGGTGACGATGCCATCGCGGGGCCGGGTCACCGGACGGCCCCGCGTCGGGTACGTGCCCGAGCGGTTTCCGGCCGGGCTGCCGTTCTCCTGCCGCGACTACCTGCGGCACATGGCCCGGCTGCACGGCGGCGGCTCGGTCGATGAATGGCTGGAGCGGCTGGGCGCCACCGCTTTCGCCGCCACGCCAATGCGGACCCTATCCAAGGGAATGACGCAGAAGGTCGCGGTCACGCAGGCGCTGCTATCCCGGCCTGACCTGGTGGTTCTCGACGAAGCGTGGACCGGGCTCGACCAGGCCGCGCGGGGCGCGCTCGACGTGGCGGTGCGCGAGCGGGTCGCCGAGGGAGGGACGGTGCTGTTCGTCGACCACGATCCCGCCCGCCTCAGTGGTGCCGCCGGACAACACTGGACGCTCGATGGAACTGCTTCATTGACCATAACGACGCAACCCGCTCCCCCGGGCCCCACCCGGCTCATCGAGGTGTCCGGGCTGCCGCTTGGTGTAACGGTCCCCGGCGTGATCTCCCGTTCTGCCGGCATTCTCCGGGTCGCGGCGACGGACTCCGATGAGGTGCTGCGGCGGCTGCTGGCGCTCGACGGCGGGCGCGCTGTGCAACCCACCGCTGTTGCGCCACCCGGGGATGGCCATCCTGTCCACCATCGCCGCCGTCGTGTTCGCCCTCGCGGCGGCCATCTCCCCGGCCAACGCCGCGCTGCGTTCCTCGGACGTGGGCTCGGCGGGCGGTGCGCACTGGCCCGGCCCGCTGACCTTCGCCGCGGCCGTCGGGCTCCTGGCCGTGACCTGGGGCGCTTCGGTACTAGCGGCCGCCTACCGCGGCGGGCGGCCCAGCTTAGCGACGGCCGGGACCCAGCCGCCCAGCACGAAGGCGGGGTTCGACCATTGCGCGGCTTGCGCGGCCGTGAGCTGCTGTGAACAGGACAGTCGCTGGCTGGTGTCGATCGGCTGCCCAGCCAGGTTGGTGCTGCCGTACTCCCAGAACTGCAGGTCCGCGCCGTTGGCGGCGCAGCTTCCCGCGGTCAGCAGCCAGCCGGCCGGGTTGATCTGCGGACCCATCCGGCTGTCGATGTACACGTCTTGGCTGTACGGGTACACGGTCGGGTCGATCCTGCCCAGATACACCGACCCGTCGGCGACGCCGGGGGCGGCCGTGAGGGTGTCCTGGTAGAAAACGTAGCCGTACTGGCCCTGCGGGTTGCGGACCTGGGAGACGTATCCGGCGTGCTGCGACTGGAGGGTGTCATGTGTCCAGTACACGGTGCCGGTCCCCCAGGTGAAGTCCACGTCGCCGGTGATGAAGCTGTCCGCCACGTACGCCAGGCCCTGGATCCTGATCGTGTCCTGGTAGGAGTACAGGTTCACCTGGTAAAGCGTGACCCGGTTGGCGTTACCGCGGAACGCCTCGGCCTGCGAGCCGCCGTACGGGGTGGTGTTGCGCAGCGTGATGTCTTCCAGCGTGAAGTCGTTCGCCTCGTCGCTGAAGTTCGACCGCCAGCAGTTGTAGTCGTCATGGACCGGGATCGCCTGGCGTGCGCAGATGTCGGTGGTGTTCGCCGCGTTGAGGGTGTTGTTGTTCGCGTACTGGATGACGGTGCTGTCGCGTTTCGCGCCGATGATGGTGATGTGTGGCTTGTCGGGAGCCACCCAGTCCAGTTCGGTGTACACACCCTGGTGAACCCGGATCGTGGCGGGCCGGCCTGCCGGGACCGCGTTGATGGCGCCCTGCACGGTGCAGAAGTCACCGTTTCCCCTGGCATCGACGGTGATCGCGCGCGCCCCTGGGCGCAGCCGGTGATCGGTCGTCGTGAACCGCCAGGTAATGCCCGGCTCGCCGGCGAAAACGCCCGGGTCCACGGTCACCGTGTAGGTTCGGCCGTAAGCCAGCTCATGGTGCAGGTAGATCGCGGCCGTGTCGCCGGTGATGATCACGGGATAGTAGCTGAAGTAGTGCAGGTTCCCGGCCGCGTCGGTGGCGCCGCCAACCGTCTCGTTGAAGTCGGCGGGGTCCGCCAGGTTGATGCTGTCCGCCACGGTGCCGTCGGGGTTGGTCACCGTAATCGCGCCGGCCGTACCCAGCGTCGGCGCGGACGGAAACGTGATCGTCAGCGGGGTGTCCACGCAGGCGTGGCTGGTCCCTGACTGCGTGCCGGCGATGATGGTCGCCGCCTCCGCCGGTCCTGCTCGGCCGGCCGCGAGGAAAGCCGCCGCGCTGCCGGCGGCCACCGCCAGCGCCATCAGTCGTCGCACATTCACCACAACCACGCAGAGCCGCCCATCATCGGTCAGCCCCCCAGCACGCATCAACTCAAATCCGTCGCTAGTTGTCAAGTTGTCAAGGCCGAGCACGCTGGCCGATGCGCGCAGTACCCACGCTGTCTGGTAAAGTCATCACAGCTCACGGGCCGTTGGCGCAGCGGGAGCGCGTCTCCCTGACACGGAGAAGGTCACAGGTTCAAATCCTGTACGGCCCACGTGATACCCCCTGGAAGCTCGACTTCCTGGGGGTTTTCCGTGTCGGCACAATCCCGGCGCGCCCTTGAACCCGTCCCGCTGCCCCCGCCCGCACCCCCGGCCCCAACAGCCACCCTGCACTCCGCCCGCACCCCGGGCCCCCACCCCAGACCCGCCCGCACCCCCGCGATGGGCCATCGCTGGCGTGATAGCCCCCGCGATGGGCCATCCATGGCGTCAGCTGGCGGGTGGCCAGGTGCGCGTGTGACTGCTGGTGCCAATGGGTAGTGACACGGAACTATGTCGCGCATGCAGGCGGGGGCCGTAGCGCGGGGCGTGCCCGACCCCGATAATCCGTCGCACCGCTGGTGGGTGCTGAGTATTGTCGGCCTCGCCCAGCTAATGATCGTGCTCGACGCGACGATCATGAACATCGCTCTTCCCTCGGCGCAGCGGGATCTCGCCTTCTCGAACGACGTGCGCCAGTGGATCGTGACCGCGTACTCGCTGGCGTTTGGCAGCCTGCTGCTGGTCGGCGGCCGGCTCTCGGACATGGTCGGCCGGAAAGTCATGTTCGTGACCGGTCTGATCGGGTTCGCCGCCGCGTCCGCCCTCGGCGGCGCCGCGCTCAACTTCGAGATGCTGACCGTGGCCCGGGCCATCCAGGGCCTGTTCGGTGCGGTGCTGGCACCCGCGGCCCTGTCGTTGCTGACCACGACGTTCAGCGATTCGCGGGACCGGCCCAAAGCGTTCGCCATCTACGGCGCGATCGCCGGCGCCGGCGGCGCGGTCGGGCTGCTCCTCGGCGGAGTGCTCACCGAGTACCTCGACTGGCGCTGGTGCCTGTACGTCAACGTTATCTTCGCGGTCATCGCCGTGACCGGCGCCATTGTGCTGGTACCCCGGCACCCGGCCGATGAGGCGGCCAGCCTGGATGTTCCTGGGACCCTGACGGTGGTGGGCGGCCTGTTCTGCATCGTGTACGGGCTGTCCAACGCCGAGACCCACAACTGGCACACGCCGTCCACTTGGGGATTCCTCGTGGCCGGCGGCGTGCTGCTGATCGCGTTCGTCATGACCGAGTCCCGGGTTAACCGCCCGCTGCTGCCGTTGCGGATCCCCGGTGACCGCAACCGGGGCGGTTCCTATCTGTCCATCTTCCTCACCGGTTCAGGGATGTTCGGCGTTTTCCTGTTCCTCACCTACTATCTCCAGGACCTGCGCGGCTACAGCGCGGTGCGCACCGGTGTGGCGTTCCTGCCCATGGTCGCCATGATCATGCTCGCCGCCCAGATCGCCACGATCGTGATACTCCCCCGCCTCGGGCCGAAACTCCCAATCACGCTCGGCATGCTGCTCGCGGCCGGCGGGATGGCGTGGCTAACCCAGATCGGACTGCACGACGGTTATTACGCGCACATCCTCCCGCCGCTGCTGGTGTCGGGGCTCGGCATCGGCTTCGCCATGCCGCCCGCGATGAACGTCGCGACCCAGGGCGTCCGGCCGGCCGACGCCGGCGTCGCGTCGGCGATGGCGAACACCAGCCAGCAGGTCGGCGGCTCGATCGGCGTGTCACTGCTGTCCACCATCGCCGCCGAGGCCGTGACCCACTATCTGGCGGGCAAGCCAGTGAACCAGCTCACCCAAGCGCAGGCCGCGCTGCACAGTTACACGGTCGCGTTCTGGTGGTCAGCGGGGATCTTCGCCGTCGGCGGCATCATCTGCGGGTTCCTGCTGCGCCGCGGCAAGATCCGGCCGGCTGGCCAGGCCACGCAGGACAACTACGTCTCCGCGATCTAACGCTGCGGCCGCCTGCCGCGCCGAAAGCGCGGCATCCGTTCACCTGTCCCGCACGACAGCAGACGTCGGTCGTCTCCGCTTCGCAGCCGCTTCCCCATTTGCTGCCGACGCCGGTAATGGATAACGAGACCGCCGCTAAGCGCCGCAGTTGCGACGTTCGGAGCATGGACAGTCAGCATGACAACGAAATTCACGGAAAACACGTCCTGTTCGGGTGTCACGGGAAGTTAGCCGGCATCTCGGACCGAGCCGGCCACCAACATTTGAGCATGCTAGTCGACTACACGCGACCGCAATCGTGAATTTCCTTGAGAGCTATATTTACCGCTATTTACAGCGGCCTGAAATCCGATCGCATCGAGGACTTCTGTACGTACCGCAACGTCCTGACGACGCACAAGAACGTCCGCTAGCCTGAGCGCTGAGTGTCAACGCGGAGGGCGTTCGTGGCGGAGGACTGGCAAGCGGTCGGCAGGACTGTCACCAGGCTGAGAGCGGAACATGGCTGGACGCAGCCGAAGCTCTTCGAGCATTCGGGCGTGTCGATAGCCACCATCCGGAACACGGAAAAAGGAATAGGCAAACGCGGCCGCCGGACCCTAGAGGATCTGTCCAAGGCATTCGGCAAGCCGAGGAACTATCTGAGCGAAATCCTGGATGGCCATCAGCCGCCGGAGATAGCGGAGGGCGCCGCGACGGAGCTGGCCTCTCCGGACGTTCTCGACATGCTGGACGGGCTCCTGGTGAGGCGGTTGACAGAAATCGTGGTACCGCACCTGAATCAGATTGAGCACCGGCTGCACGCACATCCCGACGTCGCTTACGGCAGCAGCCGCTCTCCTGGGGTTGATGTCGGTCCCATACACGGGAAGCACGACTCCTAGACGAGCTCAGCAGGCCGATGGCTTCCGCAGGAGTTCGCTACGCGGCCGCCTTGTCCCGCTTCGCCACCTCGTCGCGGACGATCGGGATCACCTGCTGACCAACCTCGATCGCGTCGGTTAGCAGGTCGTATCCGCGCATCGAGATGATCCGCACGCCGAGGTCATAGTAGTCGAGGATGGCCTGCGCCACCGTTTCCGGTGTACCGACCAGCGCGTTGGAATTACCGCCGCCTCCGGTCGCCGCGGCGGTGCGGGTCCACAGCGCCCGGTCGTACCGCTCGCCACGTGACGCGATGTCGATCAGCCGCTGCGACCCGGTGTTCTCCGGGTTCTTTATCGGCCGCCGCCGGGTGAGCACCCCGTCGTTAGCCGCCACCCGAGCCTCGATGCGGCCTACGGTGTCGTGCGCCTTCTCCCACGCCTTGGCCTCGGTCGGCGCGATGATCGGGCGGAACGCCACCTGGATCACCGGCGGCTCGTTCCGGCCCGCGGCCAGCGAAGCGGCCTTCACCGATTCGATCTGCTCGGCGGTGTTTTCCAGCGGTTCGCCCCACAGGCAGTAGATGTCCGCCTCGGTGCCGCCCGCGCGGTAGGCCGCCGTCGACGATCCGCCGAACGACAGCCGTGGCCTCGGTCGCTGCACCGGGAACACGTCGCTGACGAAGTCGTAGAACTTGTAGTGCTGCCCCTCGTGGTCGAACGGCTCGTGCGACGTCCAGGCGCGCTTGACGATGGACATGTACTCCGCCGTTCTGGTGTAACGATCATCCTTGGTCAGGAAGTCGCCCTCGCGCTGCTGCTCATGGTCAGTGCCGCCGGTGATGAAGTGCACGGTGACCCGGCCGTCGCTGATCTGGTCGATGGTGGCGAACGTCTTCGCCGCGTACGTCGGATAAGACAGGTTCGGCCGGTGCGCGAGCAGCAGGCGCAGCGAGTCGGTACGCGCGGCCACGTAGGCCGCCGCCGCGTGCGGGTCGGGCGCACCGGAACCGTAAGCGAACAGGATCCGGTCCCAGCCGTTCTCCTCGTGGGCCCGCGCCAGGCGCAGCGTGTACTCCTTGTCGAAGCTGCCGCCGCTGCGGGCCGTGGTCTCTGAGCCGTCGTGTGTCGCGCCCATTCCTAGGAACTCAACCGGCATGGCTGGATACCTCCCTAGCCTCTCGACCGGAATAATCGGTATCCGTCTTGGTTTATTCCGCGCTCGACGGCTCCCCCGCTACGACCGCCCGAGGTCCCGTTCCTCGTGAGTGCTGCACTACCAGCACTCTTGGGCTCGTCGTTTATTTAGGGCTCTGTCGCTCTTTATGGGATCGGGTCACCTGCACCGCAGGATGGTGGTAACTAGCCGTCGGCGCACGACGGCTAGTTACCACCATCTTGCCGACAGGCCCGCCCTGGCCGTCGGGCGGCCCCGCAGGCTCGGGCATATCGGGCAAGTTACCGGCCGACCGTCGCGAGATTCCCGAAGGTTAAACGGGAAGGCCTGACATGCTGGGACTCCGCTGTCTCCGGGGAGGCGTCCCGCCATGTCACTGGTGGCTTGCGTGCTGCCGGAGGCACCGCCGAGCATCCAGCGTTCTCCCGGCCGGGGCACCTGCGGTGCAGGGGTGCATCTGAGGCTGATGTTGTCCGCTCAAGGGGCCGGCGGCTGCTATCGATGGCCCATCGATAGCGCGATAGCACCATCGATGGGCCATCGATAGCAGCACCCACCAGCAAAGGCCGGACTCACGGGGCTGAAGCGGTTAGAGATTCAAACGAAACACATCGGCACCCCTGGGAAAATTTCCGGCACCGTGGGAAAATCTGCCGAACTGTTTCATGCTAAGTGGGAGGGTGCGACAGATGCTTCGATTGAAACGTGTCCGGTTGTGTGCCGGTATCGCCGCCATCGCACTGGCGGGTGCGGTCCCGTTCGTCACCGCGAGCGCCGCGACCGCCGCGACCGCCGCGAGTGCTAGCCCCGGACCGGATACTCCGACCGGTGTCCCGCAGGGAATCAGCGCCTCCACCCTGCCGGACGCGAGCGTCTTCGGTACCACGCCATCGGACACGCCAGAGACCGTGGCATTCGTGCTAAAGGAGAACGATCAGGGCGAGCTTGAGGCAGCAGTCACCCACGGGATAAAGCATTACCTGAGCGTTAGCCAGTTCGCCGCCGAGTACGGGCAAAGCGGCGCCAGCATCAACGCGCTGACCAGCTATCTGTCCGGGTTCGGCATTAGCACCCAGGTCTACTCCGACCACGTGGACGTCGTTGCCAACGGCACGGCGGGCGACTTCGACAGCGCGTTGTCGGTCAGCCAGCGGCAATACAAGGTGCCCGAGGTCAAGGGCAAGAACGGCTCGTTCGGCATCCCCGCGCAGACCGTGCATGGCACCGCGCAGACCCCGCTGCTCCCCTACCACCTGGCCAGCTTCGTGACGGCCATCCTCGGCCTGACCGACTACGGCCCGTTCGGCAGCCAGGCGATGCACACCGACACCAGCGTGATCACGCCGGACTCCAGCAGCAGCAACTCGTGCGTGCAGATCACCGGCCTGAACGACGGGTGCCACCTCCCGCAGGACTTCGCCAGCCAGTACGGCCTGAGCAGCCTGTACCGGAAGACCCTCGGCGGCGGGCAGACCATCGGCATCGTCACGCTGGCGGGGCTCGACGTGGGCGCGCCCGAGTACTACTGGGACAACATCGCCGACATACCCAATACAGGCCGCACCGTCACCGTGGACAACGTGGACGGCGGGCCAGGCGCGCCGAGCTATGCCGCCGGAAGCTCCGAGACCGACCTGGACGTCGAGCAGTCCGGCGGGCTCGCCCCAGGCGCGAACATCATCGTCTACCAGGCGCCGAACACGGACTTCGGCTTCGCCGACGCCTTCTTCCAGGCCGCCAGCCAGAACATCGCCAGCACCGTCTCGGCGAGCTGGCTGGAGTCCGAGACCTACCTCGAGGCGTCGATCGCGTCCGGTGAGGAGTCACCGGGTTACGAGGCGGCGTTCGACGAGGCGTTCCTCGAGATGGCGGCCCAGGGCCAGTCCGGTTTCATCGCGGCGGGCGACTGGGGTGCGTACACCGCGCACATTGACCTCGGCACCACCAACCTCTCGGTCGGCGCGTCCGCGGACAGCCCGTACATCACCGCGGCCGGGGGCACCACGCTGCCCTGGAACGAGACGTTCACCAGCGGCTCCACCAGCGTGACCGTCAACGTGGCGCAGCAGCGCGCGTGGGGCTGGGACTACCTGTGGCAACCGATGGCCACGCTCACCGATACGCCACTCGCCACCGAGGCCGAATCGATGGTCAACGGGACCGGCGGCGGCTTCAGCACGATCGAGAACACCCCCTCCTACCAGCGAGGCGTGTCCGGGACCGATTACTACAACGCGCTGGAGTACCTGACACCGACCGATTACCAGAGCGTCGTCTCCGGGTTCCAAGCGGAGCCGACCGAGTGGTCGTTCAACGCGACGCCGTCGCTGACCACCGGCCACGCGACCGGCCGCGCGGTGCCCGACGTATCCACCGACGCCGACCCGTACACCGGCTATCTCGAGTGGTCGCCATCGTTCCCCGAGGGCGGCTACCCCGAACTGGACGGCGGCTGGGGCGGTACCAGCTTCGTCGCACCGCAGCTAAACGGCGCGACCGCCGTCATCGATGCCTATGCCGGCCACCGAGTGGGCTTCTGGAACCCCGAGATCTACTCGTACGCCGCATCAGGCAACGACCCGTTCACGCCGATCGGCGCGGCGGGCACGAACAACGACAACCTCTACTACACCGGCAACCCGGGCGCGGATTACAGCCCGTCCACCGGCCTGGGCACCCCCAACCTGTCCAAGCTGGCGGCCGACTTCGCGCGCTAGGTTAATCTAATAGGGAGCACGGGAGCCTCGGACGCAGGGGCTGAGAGGGAGGCAGCGGCCTCCGACCGTACGAACCTGATCCGGGTAATGCCGGCGAAGGGAGCACCCTATGATTCCCCGGGCACTGACCATCGCGACGTCCGACTCTGGCGGCGCCGCTGGTATCCAGGCCGACCTGAAGGCGTTCGCTCGCTGCGGCGCGCACGGCATGTCGGCGATCGTCGCGCTGACCGCGCAGAACACCATGGCCGTCACCGGGATACATGAGCTGCCACCCGAGTTCGTGAAACTGCAGATCGACACGGTCCTGGACGATATCGGCGCGGACGCGGCTAAGACCGGCATGCTGTTCTCCGCGCCGCTGATCGAGATCGTGGCCGAGACCCTCGCGCCTAGGCATCTGCCGCTGGTCATCGATCCGGTGATGGTCGCCAGCAGCGGCGCGCGGCTGCTGCGCGAGGACGCGGTCAAGACCCTGATCGAGCGGCTGTTCCCGCTGGCCACGGTGGTGACACCCAACCTCGGCGAGGCGCAGGCGCTGACCGGCATGGACACCGAGGATCGCACGGCGCTCGCCGAACGCCTGGCCGAGATGGGCGCGCCGGCGGTGATCGTCACCGGCGGCCATGGCGCCGAGCCGGTCGACCATCTTTACGACGGTTCCCGGCATGTCCCGATTCCGGTGCCCCGCTACCGGGTCGCGGCCACGCACGGGGCCGGGTGCACGCATTCGGCCGCGCTCGCCGCCGGGCTCGCGGCGGGACTGCCCCTGGTAGACGCGGCGCGACAGGCGGCGCTGATCGCGGGCGACGCCGTTGCGCACGGCCTCGCCGAGCTCGGCGCCGGCGACGGCCCCGTCCACGTCTTGCATTAGAACGGAGCTGGATGAGCCTCACCGACGACCTCTGGGACAACATCACCGACATCTACGATGCGATCTTGTCCCACCCGTTCCTCACCGGCCTGGCCGACGGCTCGCTCCCGCACGACGCGTTCGCGTTCTACGTCGTGCAGGACGCCCTCTACCTCAAGGACTACGCGAAGTCACTGGCCATCCTCGCGGGCCGCGCGCCGGACGCGGCCACCACCAGGATGTTCGCCGGGCACGCGGCGGACGCGATCGCCGTCGAGCAGGACATGCACGGCGAGCTGCTATCCAGCCTGGGCATCGATCCCGCCGCCATCGAGACCGCCGAGCCGGCGCCCACGAACCTCGCCTACACCAGCTACCTGCTGGCCACCACGCTAGGCGGTTCGTTCGCCGAGGGCGTCGCCGCCGTGCTGCCCTGCTACTGGATCTACTGGCGGGTCGGCACCGAGCTGGCCGGCCGCGGCTCTGCCGACCCGCGCTACCAGCGCTGGATCGACATCTACGGAGGCGAGGACTTCGGCGCGGTTGTCAAGGACGTGCTGGCCGTCACCGACAGCCTGTTCTTGACTTCATCAGAACGCCGCGACGCACTCCGCCACTTCCGCACCACCAGCCGGTACGAATGGATGTTCTGGGACATGGGCTACAGCAAGGAATCTTGGCCTCTGTAGCCGCGCGGCCGGCGGCCCATCCGCCCCATCCGCACCGCCGCCCGCGAGCCACGCGCGAGCCGCCCGCGGCCCATCCGCACCGCCGCCCGCGAGCCACGCGCGAGCCGCCCGCGGCCCATCCGCACCCCGCCCCGCGAGCCGCCCGCACCCACGCGCGAGCCGCCCACGAGCCGCCCGCACCCACGCGCGAGCCGCCCACGAGCCGCCCACGCCCCACCCGGCACCCCACGCGCGAGCCCATGGATGGCCCATCGCTGGTGCTATTCCGCCATCGATGACCCATAGCTGGGGTCGCGACAGCGACACAAAAGGTTCAAAGCGGACCTTTCGCATGCGGGGGCGTGCGCGCGGGGGCTGGAGTTAGGGCTTGGCTTCGGACCAGGTGTGGATGGTGCTGATTTCGGCGGTGAAGCGGACTGGGGAGGCTGGGGCCCAGCGGGCGGCCGCCTCTTGGAGGCAGTCACGTACCGCGTCCGAGGCGGTGACGGCGTTATGGTCGCTGACGTGTACTAGCAGTTCGTCGTGCAGGCATAGCACGATCCGGGCGGCAGGCAGCCGGGCGCGGACCGTGACGGCCCAGATCTTGAAGAACTCGGCGGCCGCTCCCTGGATCATCGCGTTGCGGCCGTACCGGCCGCGCGCCGCGACCTCTTGCTGGGAGCCGCCGGAGCGCATCCGGATCAGCCGGCCGCCGTAGGTGCGCAGGTTCTTCCCGGCGCGGGCGTCGGCGTCCGCGTCGTCCAGGTAACGCATCGCTACCGGGTACGCCTGTTTGAGCTGGCGCAGTGCCTGCGCGCCGGTGCCGGTGGTCTGCCCGTACATGGCGCCCAGCACGGCGACCTTCGCGGCGTCGCGGCTGACCTTGAACGTGTCCGCGACCGGCAGGTACATGTCGTCGGCCTGGGTGGCCGCGGCGAACGCCCGGTCGCCGGAGACGGCCGCCAGCACCCGCGGCTCGATCTGGCCAAGGTCAGCTCGGACGAACACGTGGCCGTCCTCGGCCATCACCGCTTGCCGGAGGATCGCGGGCATGTTGTGCAACCCGGCGGAGGCGGTCATCCGGCCGGCCGCGCCATCGCACCCGGTCCAGGCACCGCGCAGCCTGCCGTCCGCGCCGAGGCTCGCGTCCAGCCAGGTATATCCGTAGGTTGTGGCGATACGTTCGGCTTTGCGCCATTCGAGCAGGGCACGCACCAGCGGGTGGTCGATCTCCTTCAACCGCCAGGCTCGGGTGTCGGGCACGTCGACGCCCACGGACCTCAGCAGATCACGTACCTGTTGCGGGCTACGCAGGTCGGTGGTCGAGCCCGGGGCCGCGTGCGCGAGCACCCGGGCGTCGCGTTCGGCGCGGTGCGCCGCGGTGGCCGCTCGCGGGCCGATGAACGATTCGAGTAGGTTCTCCGCGGCGGTGCGGTTTACCGGGAGTCCGTCCGCGCCGAGTTCCGCGCACAGCAGCTCCGCGGTCGACTCAGAACGAGCGGTGGCGGCATGCCGTCCGCTCAGCGACTTCTCCTGCTCCCGCGCGACGGTGAGCGCCAGCGAGGCCCACTCCCCCGGGTCGTCGCGGGCGTCCGGCTCGAGGTAGCCGTCCCCGTCGTTGCTGAACAGGGTGCCGGCATCGGCGACGCCAGCCGGGTCGAGGCCATGGGTGATGGCCCACACATACTCCGGCTCGGCGCGCCAGCCGCCATACCGCAGCCGGTGCACGGCGGCCACGTCCCAGCAGGTCGCGAGGCGTATCCCGTGCGCGATCAGCACCTGGTAGCCGCCGTCCGGCCACGCCGCCCAGCGCGGCCGCAGTCCGGCGTCCGCGGCGGCCACCTGGTCCAGGCCCGTCACGGTGCTCGCGCCCTCGACGCTGATGCCCGCCGTACCGGCGCGGGTGGCGGCCAGGCCCACCAGCTGGCCACGGGCCACACCGTGGTCACGAAGCCAGCTCATCAGGTCCGTCGTCACGTCACCAGCCTGCCATGAGCGGCAACCAACCGTGGCCTCGGGCACATGCGGTAACATAGTGGACGCGTGATGCGTGTCTCCACGGACGAGGCGCCTTCGACTTCGCGACCACTCCCCAAGTCCTGGAGACTTTTTGACCGCCCTGCTTACTGAATCTTTGACGCCTGCCTCCTTCGCGGATTTCGACCTGCCCTCCCGGCTGCTGTCCGCGCTCGCCGAGGCGGGCATCGACCAGCCGTTCCCCATCCAGTCGGCCACGCTGCCAGATGCCCTGGCGGGCCGGGACATCCTCGGCCGGGCCAAGACCGGATCGGGTAAGACGCTCGGCTTCTCGATCCCGCTCGTCGTCCGGCTGGCGGACGCCCGCCGGCGCACCCGGCCCGGGCGGCCGCGCGGTCTCGTGCTGGTGCCCACCCGTGAGCTCGCCGCCCAGGTGCAGCGGGTGCTGAGCCCGCTCGCCGAATCCATGGGGCTCAGCGCCACCATGATCTTCGGTGGCACGTCGATGCGTCCCCAGGTCGCCGCCTTGCGGCAGGGAACCGACATCGTGGTCGCGTGCCCAGGCCGTCTCGCCGACCTCATCGACCGAGGGCACTGCGATCTCGGCGACGTGGCCATCACCGTGCTCGACGAGGCCGACCACATGGCGGACCTCGGCTTCCTCCCGGTGGTGCGCCGCCTGCTCGCCGCCACCCCGCCGGACGGCCAGCGGCTGCTGTTCTCCGCCACGCTGGACAGCGCGATCGACGTGCTGTCGCGGCGTTTCCTGTCCGATCCGGTGCGGCACTCGGTTGGCGAGACGGCGCCGCCCGCGGAAATGACCCATCATCTGCTGACGGTCTCCCCCGCCGACCGGCTGGATGTGCTGGTCAGACTGGTCGGCGGCGACAACCGCTCGCTGGTCTTCACCCGCACCAAGCACGGGGCGAAGCGGCTGGCCCGTCAGCTCGCCGGAGCGGGCATCCCAGCGGCCCAGCTGCACGGCGACCTGGCGCAGAACGCCCGGGAGCGCAACCTCGCCGCTTTCTCCAACGGACAGCTGCGCGTGCTCGTGGCCACCGACATCGCCGCCCGCGGCATCCACGTTGACGGCGTGGACCTAGTGATCCACGCCGATCCGCCCGCCGAGCACAAGGCGTACCTGCACCGCTCCGGGCGCACCGCTCGGGGCGGCGCGGGCGGCACCGTGGTGACGATCCAGACGTCCGCCCAGGCGGCCGAGGTGCGTCGGCTGATGCGCAACGCTAAGGTCACCCCGACGACCTCGACGGTGACACCCGAGTCGAACGCGCTGGCCGCGCTCGCCGGGCCGATGCTCCCGCCGGTCAGCCCGGTCGCCCCCGAGGAGCGTCCGGCCCGCGGTCCACGTCCGGCCCGTGGCGACCGGCGCGACCGCCCGGCCCGCTCCGAGCGCCCAGGGCGCGCGGCGCGGTCAGAACATTCGGGGCGGCCAGAGCACCAGCCCCGGGCGCAGCGCACGGAACGCGAGCCCGCCGCAGCCGCACAAGGAGACAGGCCCGCGCGCGGGAACCGTCCCGGTGAGCACGCGAAAACCCATACGCCACGGGCAGGAGAGCGCGGGCCCGCCGGTTCCGGCGGCCGGTCCAGGCGCGCACGGGGCGCGGCAGGCGGTCGTAGGCGTCAGACTGAATTCCGGGGTCGTGGTGCGTAGGCACCCCCTGATGCGGTAGGTTTGAATTCAGCAGTTGTCGGACTTTGCGATCGTGAATACGCCCGCGCGGTTTAGACAGGTGGGCGCTTTGTCTCCCGGGTGATTTCGGGGGCTTTGCTCCCGCTGCTGGTCCACGTAAAAACGCGGATCTCGCATCACCCGAAGGAAAGTAGTACATGGCTCACGGAACCGTAAAATGGTTCAATGCGGAAAAAGGCTTCGGCTTTATCGCCCCCGACGACGGGTCTGCCGACGTGTTCGTCCACTACTCGGCGATCCAGTCGAACGGCTACCGCTCGCTCGACGAGAACCAGCAGGTTGAGTACAGCGTCACCCAGGGTCCCAAGGGTCCCCAGGCGGCAGACGTCAAGCCGCTCTAGCGGGCGCTGCGGACTTCGTGCGCGATTCCCGGTGTCATAAACCCGGGAATCGCGCACGAATCCGTCCTTTACCTCGCGGCGAAGTCCGCGATGGCAGGCATTGCGGTATCGGAATAGTTCCACATTGCCTGATTCTCCCAGCCGTCACCCGACGAGGCGTCGGCCGGGTTCCAGCCGTTCCCGGCGACCACCGTCCAGGTGGGCTCCCAGTAGAAGGCGCCCAGCCCGAGGCCGTCTGGTACCGCTTGGACGACTGAGAGCACGTCCTGGAAGTTAGCCGCCTGCCCGGCAGGTGTGGCCGCGTAGCCGGGATCCAGCTCGGACGAGTCGTCGAACGATAGCGCTGTCGACGAGTCATCCGTGGTCAGCGTCCACGGATAGGCGGTCTCAGCGACCATAACCGGCTTGTCGAACTCAGCCGATAGGTCGTCGAGATCGGTCTGCAGCACATCGAGCCGTCCGTCCCAGTAGTCGTAGTAGGACAGCCCGATCACGTTGAACGGCACTCCGTAGGACTCCGCCGTCTCGTACCAGGACGCTAGGTAAGCCTCGTCGTCCGAGGTCGCCAGGTGCAGCACGATCTCCGCGGAGGAGTCGGCCGCCTTAACTCCGTCGATGCCCTCTGTGAGCAGGGCGGCCAGGTCCGGCCAGCCGCCACAGCCACTCGAGCAGTCGAGTTCGCCGTACGGCCAGAGCATGCCGACGTTGATCTCGTTACCGACCTGCACCATCGCGGGCGGCGTCCCCTGCTTGACCAGGGCTTCCACCAGGTCGTAGGAGTAGGTGTACACCTGCGACTCAAGCTCCGCGAGCGTGTCTGACGCCCACGCGGCCGGAATCGCCTGTGCCCCAGGATCGGTCCAGGTATCCGAATACTGGATATCCAGATATATCTTTTCGCCATAAGACGCGGCCTGCGCGGCCCCTGCCAGCATTTGAGCCTCGTCGTCGAACCCGTCGCCGGGATTGACCCAGACCCGCAGCCGCACGTAGTTCATTCCGGCCGAGGCGAGTTGTTCTAGGGCGTTCTCCTCGGTGCCGGATGAGGTGTAGTAGGTGCCGCCGTCGAGTTCCGACCGGTACAGGCTGGAGATGTCGGCGCCGCGAACCGCGATCGGCGCCGACCCGGACGTGAACGTCACTCCGTCGTAGTTGGTCCAGTCATCGGCGTTGCCGTCGGTGACGAAATTAATGGTGCAGTCACCCGTCGTTACGTCGACATAGGTGACGATGCGCACCCAGTTCCCGTCGCTGTCCACCGGAACGTTGGTCCGGGTGTTTGTCCCACCGCAGCCGGACAGCGAGATGTAATTGGACGTGTCGCCGCCATTGGACCGTATCCATACGCCGAGCGTGTAGTCGCCGGAGGACAGCCCGGTCAGCGTCTGGTAGGTGTCGACCTCAAACGCCGACGACGACCAGTGGGTGAGCTGGTAATCGTCTCCGTCGTACCCTTCCGACGTGGCCTCGGAATAGGAGGCGGCGGCGGTGTCGTCGGTCGAAGACGTGGTCCAGCCGGTCGGCGACGTGGTGGCGCCGTTTTCGCTGAATCCTGGATTAGTGACCGTCGACGACGCGCGAGCCGGGACTGTCGTCCCGGCCAGTCCCGCGACTACGAGGGCCACTACGGCGGTCGCTGTGAGCAGGTGGCGGAGTAGGTGTCTGGGTGCCTTTCTCATCAGTAACTCCCTTGTCACTACGGAGTCCCGCTCGCTAGTGGGCGCCGCACCCGGCCATCAAAGGCAGCGTTTCGGCTTCCGGCGCGCCGTCGCCGTCGACGTGTTTGGCGGGATATCACGCGGTTTCGTCGGCCGCCCACCGCCACCCCCGGCTCGAGTGATCATGGTTAGTGCGTCACCACCCGCAAAAGAGTGTGGGTAGTGCAGCACTGACCAGAATCATCGGGCCCGATAGCGCGGGGAGATGGCCTGAATATCCGATTTGTCCGCCATCCGGGAGCCCGCCGGCGCGACGCTAGGCCGCCGAGGCGACGCTAGGCCGCCGAGGCGACGTGAGGCGACGCTAGGCCGCCGAGGCGACGTGAGGCAGAACCGGGGCCTGCAACGGGTCGGAGTGCGCCTTATTTTGACGCCGTGGGTGTGGGCTTGCGGAGAATGACCACCTCCCCTCCGGGTACGGTGACGAGTTCGCCGTCGAGATCGGCGGTCGCCGGAGCGTCACCGTGGTTGATCAGCGTGATGAACCGCTGGCCGCCGCCAGCCCGGCGGACTACCTCAAGCTCTGGATGGTCGCTGACGTTCACTCCGGCCGATTCGCACGCGGCCGCGAAGACGCGCGCGGTCGTCTCGGTGTCCAGCCGGGCGGACACGTACCAGGCGCGGCCCGCGCCCAGATCGTGCCGGGTCACCGCCGGACCGCCAGCCGCCGACTCGGCGGAACCGGCGGCCGAACCAGCCGCCGAACCACTAGCGGAACCAGCCGCCGAACCGGCCGCGGCGGTGTACCGCAGTACGGGCTTGGCGCCGGATAGCCGCACGACCTCGGCCCAGCTGTCGGCGGTACCGGTGCGCCCGTCATCATCCCAGGTCAGCCGGACTTGTTCGCCCAGCCGCAACGGCAGCCACTCCTCGACCGTCACGCCGAGCACGTCCCGGAGCGCCCCCGGGTACGGGCCGGGGTGCACCCGGTCCCAGGCGTCGACGATGCCGGAGAAATACGAGACCAGCAGCGTCCCGCCCGCGGTAACGTACCTGGTCAGGTTCTCCCCCGCCGTCGTCGTCGCCAGGTACAGCGACGGCACGACGACCACCGGGTACCGCGAGAGGTCGGCCTCCGGATGGGCGAAGTCGACCGTCAGGCCAGAACGCCACGCGGCCTGGTACCAGGAACGGACCCGCTCCAGGTAGTCAAGATCCGTGCTCGGTCGCCATTCGAGTTCGAGCGCCCACCACGATTCCCAGTCCCAGACGATGGCTATGTCTGCTTCTACCTCGCTGCCGCGCATGTCCGCGAGATCGCGGAGTTCCGCGCCCAGCTGGACGACCTCGCGCCAGATCCTGGTGCTGGTGCCGCCCTGGGGGAGCATGGCCGAATGGTGCTTCTCCGCGCCGAAACGGCTAGCCCGCCACTGGAAGAACATCAGCCCGTCGGCGCCGCGCGCCAGGTGCGCGAGGCTGTTGCGGCGCATCTCACCCGGACGTTTGGCGACGTTGCGCGGCTGCCAGGAGACGGCGCTGGTGGAGTGTTCCATCAGCAGCCACGGCCTGCCGCGGGCCAGCGACCTGGTCAGGTCGGCCGACATCGACAGGTCCAGGTAGGAGTCGGTGCGGTCGGCGATGAGGTAGTTGTCGTCGGAGACCACGTCGGTCTCGGGCATCCACCGCCAGTAGTCCACCGCCTTGCAGTTGTTGGCCATGAAGTTGGTGGTGACCGGCACCCCGGGCGACAGCGCGTGCAGGATGTCGCGCTCCCGGCGGAAGCAGTCGAGCAGCGCGTCGTTGGTGAACCGGGCGAAGTCCAGCCGCTGCGCCGGGTTGACCACCGACGAGGAGACTCGCGGCACGTCGATCTCGTCCCAGTCGCAGTAGCGCTGTGACCAGAACGTGGCGCCCCAGCGTTCGTTCAGCGTGTCCAGGTTCGTGTACCGGTCGCGCAGCCAGCGGCGGAACGCGCGCGCCGAGACGTCGCAGTAGCACTCAGCCGTCGGGGCGCCGTACTCGTTGTTCACGTGCCACAGCACCACCGCCGGGTGCGATCCGTACCGCGCCGCCAGCTCATGGGTGATGCGCGCCGCGGCGGCATGGTAAGCCGGGCTGGACGGGCAGTACGCCTGCCGTGACCCGCCGCCGAGAACGGTCCCGTCCCGGGTGACCGGGCGCGCGTCCGGGTCCTGCCGCAGAAACCACGGCGGCGGCGCGGCGGTCGGGGTGGCCAGGTCAACCGCGATGCCATTCCCGTGCAGCAACTCGATCACCCGGTCCAGCCAGCCGAACTCGAATTCACCGGGACGCGGTTCGAGCATCCCCCAGGAAAAGATCCCGACGGAGACCAGGTTCACCCCCGCTTCGCGCATCAGCGCTACGTCCTCGTCCCAGGTCTCGGGCGGCCACTGCTCCGGGTTGTAGTCACCGCCGAAGGCGAGCGCGTCCAGCCGAGGCCAGCGTGAAGACATGCGGAAGGCTCCATATCTGGGATCGTTCACAGTGCGGATAACAGAGTGATAGCAGTTAGATTCGGACCTTGACAATAGTTAAAGCCGGGTCAATTCTGGGAGCGTTCACGGACCAGGCCAAACGCTGGCCCTGGCCAACTCGTACACGTTCCCGGAGGGGCAATGAAGCTTTCTAATCGCCTGCGGGGCCGCCTCGGCGCCCGCGAGCCTGGGGGCTGGCGAAGAGTAACCCGGATCTGGGCGCTGGCGCTCGCTGCCGTGCTGGTCGCCGGCGTGGCGGCGGGCTGCTCCTCATCGCCGAGTAGCACGCCGTCATCATCAGCATCCAGCCAGAAGGTCTCGCTCACCTTCTGGACCTGGGTGCCGGACATCAGCAAGGTCGTCGCCATCTGGAACAAGGCGCACCCGGACATCCAGGTTCAGGTGCAGACCCAGGCCAGTGGCGACCCCGAACTCACCAAACTGCTCACCGCGGCCAAGGCAGGCGACCCACCGGACGTGGCGCAGGTCGAGTACCAGGCCCTGCCCACGCTGGTGTCCAGCAACTACCTGGCCAACATCGCCCAGTACGAGGGCAGCCTCAAGAGCGACTATCCGTCCGGCATCTGGGACCAAGTGACGCTCGGCACCTCGAACCTCTACGGCGTACCGCAGGACGCGGCGCCGATGGCGTTCTTCTACCGCCCCGACCTGTTCACCAAGTACAAGCTGACCGTCCCCACGACCTGGGCGCAGTTCCTCGCGGACGCCACGAAACTCCATCAAGAAGCCCCCAGCGTGTACCTGAACACGTTCTCCTCCGAGGACCCCGGCGAGTTCGCTGGCCTGTCGCAGCAGGCGGGCTCCCAGTGGTGGTCCGCCTCCGGGTCTACCTGGAAGGTGGGCATCGACGACGCGGCCTCGCAGAAGGTCTTCTCCTTCTGGCAGCAGGCCATCGCCACCGGCGGCGTGAACAACCAGCCGCAGTGGACCGCGGCGTGGGACAAGGGGATGAACGACGGGCAGTACATCGCCTGGGTGTCCGACGTCTGGGCGCCGACCGACTTCCCCACGGTGTCCGCATCCAACTCAGGCAAGTGGGAGATGACCGCGCTGCCGCAGTGGTCGGCCGGGCAGGACGTCGCCGGCAACTGGGGTGGCTCATCCACCGCCGTGATGGCCGGCGTCTAAGCATCAGCAGGACGCCGCCGAGTTCGCCGCCTGGCTGAACACGAACCCGACCGCGACCGCCGAACTGGCCAGCGTCTGCGGCATCTACCCGGCCGACAGCGCGGCCGAGGCGGCGCTGTCCAGCCCGCCGTCCTACTTCTCCAACCAGAGCGACTTCTGGACCCTGGCCAAGCAGCTGTCCGGCACCACCTCGCAGGTCACCTGGGGGCCGGACGTGGATGTGGCCTACACCGACTGGACCACCGACTTCGGTACCGCGGCGACCAACAAGTCGTCGTTCACCGCCACGCTCGGCCAGGTTCAGAGCGCCGTGCTCAACGACATGAAGAAGAGCGGCTTCACGGTGGCGGCCGGCTGACATGACCGGACCATCGAGGCGTACGGCGCCCCGGCATTTGGCGCCGTACGCCTTCGTCGCCCCCGCGCTGGCGGTGTTCATCGCGATCATCGCGATCCCGATCGGCTACGCGGTTTACCTGTCGCTGCAGAAGACGCACGTCAGCGGGCTAGGCCTCGGACTCGGCGCGCGTACCCAGGTCTTCGCCGGGCTATCCAACTACGCCGCCGGGCTGTCGGACCCGCAGTTCGTCGCCTCGCTGGAGCGGGTGGTCATCTACAGCGTGATCCTGGTGCCGGTCATGCTCGGGCTGGCGCTGCTGTTCGCGCTGCTGCTCGATACCCGGCGGGTGAAGTTCCGCCGGTTCGCCCGGCTGTCGATCTTCCTGCCGTACGCGGTGCCGACCGTGATCGGCTCGCTGCTGTGGGGCTTCCTGTACCTGCCGACCGTCTCGCCGTTCCCGGTGATCCTGCAGCACCTAGGGATCAACATGCCGAACCTGTTCTCCAGCCACCTCGTCTTCCTGTCGGTAGCCAATATCGGGGTCTGGGGCGGCACCGGCTTCAACATGATCGTGATGTACACCGCGCTGCGTTCGGTGCCATCGGAACTGTACGAGGCGGCCCGGCTCGATGGGGCCTCCGAAGTCCAGATCGCGCTCCGGGTCAAGATCCCGCTGATCGCGCCCGCGCTCTGGCTGACCGGGGTCTTCTCCATGATCGCGACACTGCAGGTCTTCAACGAGCCCAACACGCTGGCGCCGCTCACCAACACGATCTCACCGGTCTGGATGCCGCTGATGATGATCTACAACCTCGCGTTCAGTGAGGACAACATCTACGAAGCGGCCGCGCTGTCGATCATGCTCGCCCTGGTGATGTACGTGCTGTCGGTGGGGCTGTTCCGGATCAGCAACCGGCGGGTGTTCCAATGACGCTGACCAGAGTGGCGGGCGCCATAACGACTGAACCCGTCGTTATGAAAAAAACAAGGTCACGGCCCCCGGTGCTGGCTTCGGCGCTGCTGGTGCTGGGCGCGCTGTACGCGCTGCTGCCGGTGGTCTGGGTGCTGTGCGCGGCGACCAAGGACAACGAGCAGCTGTTCAACACGTTCACGTTCGCGCCCGACGGGGCACTGTTTTCCAACATCAGCGCGCTGTCGTCCTACGCGGGCGGCGTGTTCTGGGACTGGGCGGCGAGCACCGTCATCTACGCGGGCGGCGGCGCGCTGATCTCCATGGTGCTGTCGGCGATGGCGGGATACGCGCTGGCCAAGTTCCGGTTCCGCGGCCGGTCGTTCATCTTCAACCTGCTGCTGGCCGGCATCCTGGTGCCACCGGTGGTGCTGGCCATACCGCAGTACCTGCTGTTCGCCAAGGTCGGCCTGGTCGACTCGTACTGGTCGGTGCTGCTCCCCTCGATCATCTCGCCGTACGGCATCTACCTGGCCCGGGTTTACGCGATGGCCGCGGTGCCGGACGAGGTACTTGAATCGGCGCGGGTCGACGGCGGCCGGGAGGGACGGATCTTCGCCAGCATCGCGCTGCCGATGATGGTGCCCGGCCTGGTGACGATCTTCCTGTTCCAGTTCGTGGCGATCTGGAACAACTTCCTGCTGCCGTTCATCATGCTCAGCAACGAGAACAAGTTCCCGATCACCGTGGGGCTCTACACGCTGCTGAACCGCGGCTCGTACCAGCCCGCGCTGTACAGCCTCGTCGTCACCGGCGCACTGCTCTCGATAGTCCCGCTGATCATCTTGTTCCTCACGTTGCAGCGATACTGGCGAGCCGATATCGCGTCCGGGGCGGTCAAGCAGTAAACATGGTGGCGTGGGGATGAACCGGAAACGGCCGACGATCGAGGACGTGGCCGCGGTGGCGGGAGTGTCACGCGGCACCGTCTCGCGGGTACTCAATGGCGGTCACTATGTGTCACAGTCGGCGCTGGATTCGGTTAACAACGCGATCCAGCGGACCGGGTACGTCGTGAATCACCATGCCCGGTCGCTGGTGACGCAGCGTTCTGGATCGGTGGCGTTCGTGCTGGCCGAGCAACATGAACGACTGTTCGCCGACCCGAACTTCTCGGTACTGCTGCGCGGCTGCACCCAGGCGCTCGCCGAGCACGACATCGGGCTGTTCGTCTGCTTCGCGTCCTCTCCCGCCGAGCGGCTCCGGGTCACCCGGTTCGTCGCCGCCGGTCACGTGGATGGCGTGCTGCTGGTCTCGGCGCACGCCGGGGACCCGATCGTCGACCAGCTTCAGTCGTCTGGGGTGCCAGTGGTGGCCATCAGTGTGCCGCTCGGACGCGAGTCGATGCTGGCGTACGTCGCGGCCGACGACCGGGACGGGGCCCGGCAGATGGTCTCCTACCTGCGGGACCGCGGGCGGAGCCGGATCGCCACCATCACCGGGCCGCTGGACACCTCCGGCGGGCAGCAGCGGCTGCTCGGGTACCGGGACGTGGTCTCAGACGACCTGGTGGCGGAGGGCGACTACACCCAGGAATCCGGCGAGCGGGCGATGACGGAGCTGCTGGAACGGGCCCCTGACCTGGACGCGGTGTTCGTGGCGTCGGACGTGATGGCGCTCGGCGCGCTGGCCGCGCTGCGCGGCGCCGGGCGGCGGGTACCGGAGGACGTCGCCGTCGGCGGGTTCGACGACTCCTCGGCGGCGGTCGCCGCGCGGCCGGCCCTGACCACCATGCGCCAGCCGCTGAAGCGCGCCGCCGCCGAGATGGTGCGGCTGCTGCTGGGCCTTATCGACGGCGAGCCGCGCGCCGCGGTCATCCTGCCGACCGAGCTGGTGGTACGGGAGAGCGCGTTACCCGGCCGTCGGCCGCCCCTTCGATGTCCCATCGCTGGTGCTATCGAAACGTCTCAAAATAAGGGTGATTTTCCGGCATGTCGCAGGTGGCTTGCGCGCCAGAGCGCGCGTCGCTCCACAGCACGCGATCTTCCGGCTGGGGCACCTGGGGCTCATGCGATGCAAGGCCCACGCGAGGCCGATGTTCTCCGCCGGGCGCACTCGGCGGCCCCAGCGAGAGGCCGATGTTCTCCGCCGGGCGCACTCGGCGGCCCCAGCGATGGGTCATCGATGGTGCTATTGCGCTATCGATGGCCCATCGCTGGGGCTGGTCCGCAGCCCGGACCCACGCGGCGGACCGGTATACGGCTTTTGCCACAGTGCACCGCTCGCGGGTCCGACACGCCGCAGACTCATGTTGCTTTGGAATGTTGCCATAGCCCCAGCGATGGGACATCCATGGGGTAAAAGCGTGCAATCGTAATCCTGGAAACCGCAGTCGTTGGGCGTGGTCTGGAAGCCTTTGACGACGAAGAACACCTGCAGCGTTCCGCCGTCGGCCGCGATCGGGCTCTCCCACCAGGTCGGGGAGAGCAGCAGGATACCGTTGCTGACAAAACCGGTCGCGTTCCACCACGAGGTGAACGTGTCGTACTCCAGCGCCACGGCCATCTGCCAGTTCGAAATTGGTTCCGAGGTGTTGTTGACCACTTCGATCTCGGCCTTGAAACCGCCGTACCACTGGTGAATGATCCGGTATGTCACGACGACCGTGGGCGGCGGTGCCTCCGTCGTCGTGGTCTGCGATGGCACCGGCTGGGCCATCACCGGAGTCGCACTCGCACTCGCGCTCGGATGAGCCGTCGTCGGCGGGGGAGATGGCGTCGTGCTGAACTTCGGGAACGACGGAACCGTGCCGAGTATCGGGAGGGACTGGCCGGCGGGCGCGGAATGCGAACGCAGCGCCACCACCCCCGCGCCCGCGACGATCGCCACGACCGCGGCCACTATGGCGAAGGCCTCGCGCTTGTGCCGGAATCCCCGACGCCGGCGGCGCCGTGTCTGGGCCCACGGTTCGGGAGTCCCGCCTACCAGGCGCGAAGCCTCTTGGTCCAGCAGTACCAGCGTGTCGTGCCTTGGACGCCGACGCGCCCCGCGCTCACCGTGCTTACCATCTGGCCTGCGCAACGCACCCATCACGGTCGCCGCCAATCAACGCGCGAGTTGTCGTCTCACCCAGAGAATGACACTCTTGCCACCACAAACGACAGCGATCGCACGCCGAGGTAAGGATTCTGTTAGCGCTCACTTAAGGTCAGGCGCGATCCGGGCATCGCACCCAGGTGGCACGGGCGCATGACCAGCTGCGCCCGGAAGTGCCCTCGGCCGGTAACCGTGATCTGCGAGCTGCTTGGCATCCCGGTTGACCACCGCGACGATTTCCGCAGCTGGACGAGCGACCTGCTGTCAAACTCCGTGTCTGTCCAGCAGGCGCAGAGGCCCGTCTCACTCACGCCCGCGCCCGCCAGGGTCCCCACAGGGCAACCGTTTTGGGACCCTACTGGACTTCGGCCAAGGATTCTACTTCGGCCGAAGTACTCTACCGCCGCGCTACCACGACTTCCTGGCCGACCACCAGCAATTCGGCATCAGTGTTACCACTCGTATCATTCAACGTGACTTCAACGCGACTTCAACGTCCTGTTGCGAAGTTAGATCTCAGACAACGACGGGCGTAAACGCCGCCTGAGTACCACCTCCGGCCAGCCTGGCACACCCAGACTTACGTCCGACGACCACCAACTAGGGGGAACGTGATGAGCGCGGCGCCCATGAGTGACAAGGATTGGTGCACTCGGCGTCCGCGCGGCCATCAGGTGCAGCGGAGGTAACTTCCTTCACTCCAAATTGCTTTAATATCCTCACTATTCCGATACAAGGGCGGGAGTGAAGTCCTGAATTATTAGGGAAGGTACCATGATGACCGAACCTGACGTTCAAGTGACTGATGAAATAGCCGATAAATCCAGCGATAGCCCGCACGATCCAGTAGATATGATCGGCCAGCTGCCGGTCGAGGAAGTTCCGCTCAGTTTGCTGGAGCATGGACTCTTCCTCCGCGGCGCCGGAACAGACCCGGCTCACGTCAAGCTACTAGCGGATGCCGCGAGCTCAAGCGAGCTACCGCCAATCCTCGCACAAAAGGGTAATTACCGCATAATCGACGGAATGCATCGGATCGAGGCGGCAAGACTACGCGGCGAAAAAAGCATCAGAGCTCGGTTCATCACCTGCACCGACGAGGACGCGTTCATCCTGGCGGTGAAATCAAACACGCTACATGGTTTGCCTCTTTCGCGGAGCGACCGGGTCTTCGGAGCAAAGCGAGTCCTCATTTGGCATCCTGATTGGTCTGACCGCGCGGTAGCGGCGGCTACCGGACTGAGCGCGAAGACAATCGCAGGCCTGCGCTCTCGCTCAGCAGACGGAATCCAGCAGTCCGGTAAACGAGTGGGCCGCGACGGGAAGCGGCATCCCCTCGCGGCCACCGATGGCCGCAGACGCGCTGCCGAGTACATGACAGCCCATCCCGACGCGCCGCTACGACAAGTGGCCCGTGAGGTTGACATATCTCTCGGTACCGTGCAGGATGTCCGGACACGGATGCGCCGTGGAATGGACCCGACCGCAGTCGGGCGACAAAGATCATCGCCGCCACCGGCCTCAAGCCCTCGAGCGGAGGATGGGCTATCCCTCGGAAATGCCACTAATTCGCGTGACACCCGGCATAACTCACGGCATCCAAGCTGGACGGAAATATCATCCAAGCTTATGAACGACCCGAGCGTACGGTATACGGAGGGTGGCCGGAAATTCCTCCGCTGGATGGAGATGTACGCCATGCACGCGGGTGAATGGAAAGAGTTCATGGACGCCATCCCCGCGCACTGGCTCAAGGATGTCAGCGACATAGTTAACGATGTCCGGGATGAGTTGCTTCACTTCTCGGAACAACTCCGGCACCAGCAGAACCAGGCCACCTGACGCCAGCAATCAATTGCAAGTAAGCTCCCGTTCTGGACGGATTCCACGGAAAAGCAGCCTGGACGGCCGCAATTACAATAGCAATTTCTATTCGCCGCTGAGCCTGCCTGCGCGTTCCAACTGCGGCACCGCATCAGCTGGAACGCGGTGAGCGCGGTGAAATAGGTCGTTCAGCCGTTTGACGAAGGCGGTGGGGTCCTCGATGCGGGCACCCAAGGTGAGGACTGCCTGGTTGAACAGGACGGTCGCCCACTCTTTGAGCTGAGCGTCGTCCTGCTGTCGGTTGAGTCGTCTAATCAGCGGATGCCGCGGATTCAGCTCCAGCACCGCCTGGCGGGGCAGACCCGAACCTCGCAGCCGCTGCGCCAGGTTGACGCGCGCCACGGGCCAGACGGCGCCGACGCGATTGAGGCTAACGACGGGATCTTCCTGTCCCGATCATCGGGGAGTGAGCCTTACCGGCAGGCGTTCCGGGCCGTTCACAATGATGGAACTCAGCATTACCGGCGTATCGGCGAGTTCAATCCGCTCGGTGCTGCGCAGCAACTTCTCATAGAGAACCCGTAGCTCTGCCCGGCCCAGCGTGCCGCCAAGGCAGAAATGTTCACCAGTACCTAGAGCGATATGCCGGTTCGGCTTCCTGTGTACGGAAAAACAATCTGGATCATCGAATACACTCTCGTCTCTATTGGCTGATGGGTTCCATAGCGTAACCCGGTCTCCGGCTTTGATCTGTCGACCGTGCATAGCTGCCGACGCGGTCGCGGTGCGCATGATATGGGTGGCTGATGACGTCCAGCGAAGGACCTCCTCGACCGCAGAGTGGAGCAGCTCAGAATCCGTTGACAGGGCCTGCCACTGGTCCGGGTGCTGAATGAACGCAAGCATCCCGCCGGCAGCCGCGATTCTGGTATTTTCCGTACCCCCGACAAGAAGATTGTCGCAATTCAGAATCACCTCGTCTTCGGTCAGCTTCCGCCCATCTATCTCCGCAGAGGCGAGCACACTAACCAGATCGTCTGCCGGTGACTTTGCTCGGGCGGCCGCCAGATCCCCGAAATACTGCATAATTTCGAGATGAGCCCCCCTCCGGTCCGCCGGATTATCTGCACCGAAGGCATCGTTCGTGAGCGAGAACAGGCGCTCCCAGTCATTTCTCGATACACCTAGCATCTCGAAGATAACGTATAGCGGAACGCGCGCGGCAATCTCGGCGACGAAGTCGCATCTCTCGCGTTCCAGAGCACGCGTAACTACATCGTGCGCGATCTCACGCATCTCGGTATCCAGGAGGCGGATGGCCCGGGGCGCAAACCAGTCATCCACCAGCGCCCGGAGCTTACGATGCTTCGGCGGGTCCGTCAGGGCTAGGGTGCGCCCTCCTCCAGGATCACCACCGTAGGTCTCGGGCCGAAGGAGGATCCCGCCAGCGGAACTGAAAGTAGCCGGGTCGTGGTACACCGCCCGGACATCATCATACTTTGTCAGGACCCAGAATCCCGGATAATCCACTGAAGGGGGATGCCAGTGCACGGGATCATGCTCCCGAAGCCATCGCCACGCGGCATGTGGATCGCCATGCGAGTACAGATCGGGGTTGGTGAGATTAATGTCCACGGTAGGCTCGCAACTTGCTTACCTCATTTTCTCCGTGATGCTCAACTCCGGGCGCCGCATCGGTCGAATTGTGTCTCCCGTTATCCCATCACATCGCGACCCATTCCGTCGAGCCTCGTCGGCTGGCCCGGGGAATCGCACTAATTACCCATCACGGGACTCCACCAAGATGGTCAGCAGGTCGGCCGGGTGAGCGACTCGGCGCCGTGGCAAGCAGCAGCTATCACCGTTGCGCACGCCTGAGATCGCGTCGATGCCGCACTCCGGCACCAGGCACCCAACGGAACTTGCGATGGCACGGCACTAACCTGGAAGGTGATCGCAGCCCGAGGTCCGTTTCTTCCCTGCTGCGCGGCAGCTAACGGTCTGTATCCGGCCGTACGTCCGCAGGCGCGCACGTAGCTGCGATCTGCACGCCTTGCTAGTATTCAGCGCTCCTTAGTTGACGTATACAGAACGGTCCGATCTGCGGCACGAACAATTGACCCTAATACCGTATTTCCTCGCATAGCGGCGGGCGCGCACCGCGTGGTGCCGGTGCTGGCCCACTACCATGTCCGGCTGCTCGGCGCCGCCCAGCAATGACTTTGCTGGCGGCGTTCGAGGAGATCATCTCCCCTGGTTGGCTGGCAGCCAGACAACGTGGACGTGGCGCACCGCCGCGCAGCCCCGCGCGCAGTACCAGCGAGGTACGCATCGTAGTGGCGGCCCGCCAGCCCAAGAGCGGATGTGCGCCGCGCCTTCGGCCACGGCGGCTGCGCCGCAACGCCACGACCAACGGCTACCGGCCGGTTGAGCCTCACCGCCGCGCGACCGCACGGCGGGCCCGCAGTCTTCGGCGGCGGATGGAGGCTAAACGGCGCGCTGCGGCAACTGGTGGCCGAGCTCTGGCGCAGCGGTGGAGCCCGGAGCAGATCAGCCGCCAGCTGCGGCTGCGATTCCCCAGCGAGCCGGGCATGTGGCTGTGTCACGAGAGCATCTATCCGGCGGTCTACCAGCCCGGATCGCCACTGCGGGATTGTTTCCGTTCGGGCGCGTTCGCGAACGGCCCAGGGTGTGCGTTACCCGGTGCCGGCGGCGCCGTGGATGGTGAGGTGGCCGTCGGTCATCACGGCGGTGCGCTGGGCCCGGCGGGCGATGCTGGTGTCGTGGGTGACCAGGATCAGGGTCAGGCCTTGGTCGCGCCACAGTTGTTCGAGCAGGTTGATGATGTTGTCGCGGGTGTCTTCGTCGAGGTTGCCGGTCGGCTCGTCGGCCAGCAGCACTGTGGGGTGTTTGACCAGGGCGCGGGCGATCGCGACGCGTTGTTGCTGGCCACCGGATAGTTCGGTGGGCAGGTGGCCGGCGCGGTCGGCCAGCCTGACGGCGTCCAGCGCGGCGGCCACGCGCGTGCGGCGGCAGGCCTGGCTGGTGCGCAGCGGGATGAGGGCGGCCTCGACGTTCTCGGCGGCGGTCAGCGTGGGGATCAGGTTGAAGGTCTGGAAGATGAACCCGATCTTTTCGGCGCGGGTCTGGGTGAGCTGGGTCTCGCGCAGTGCGCCGAGGCAGGTGTCATCCAGCTTGATGGTGCCTTCGGTGGGGCGGTCCAGGCCGCCGAGCAGGTTTAGCAGGGTGGATTTGCCGTGGCCGGTTGGGCCCTGCACGGCCAGCCACTCCCCATCGTCGACGGTGAGGGTCAGGTCCTTCACCGCGGCGATGGTATGGCGATGCTTGTGGTAAAGCTTGGTCACGTCGGTCAGCGTGTACACGTGTGGTCTCCTGTTCGTGGACGGCCGGGCGCGGGTCAGGCGACCCGGGACAGGGCGTCGGCGGGCCGCAGCCGGGCGAGGCGCCAGCTGCCGAACGCGCTGGCTAGCAGGGCACCGGCCAGGGCCAGCAGCACGGCCAGCCCGATCATGCCGGTGCTGACCGAGGGGTGTAGCGGCACGGCCACCGTCTGCACTGGGCTGCCGCCGATGAAGACCGTGCCGCCGGAGGGGGCGCCTATGGTGCTCACGCCGGCGGTCGCCGACACGCTCGGCGTCGCCGCGGCGATGATCGCCGCGCCGGCGTACCCCAGGGCGACGCCCGCCGCGGCGCCGGCGATGCCGGTGGCCGCCGCCTCGCCGAGCAACTGGGCGATGATCCGGCGGGTGCGCCAGCCGAGCGCCTTCAGCGTGCCGAACTCGGTCGCCCGGCGGGCCACCGCGGCCATGGTCAGCAGGCTGGCCACGGCGAACGCGGCGATCAGCACCAGCACCGCCAGCCACCGGCCCAGGTCGTTGACCAGCTTGACGGCGGTGGTCACCAACCCGGTCACTTCACTGGTCAGGCCGGTAGCGCTGGTCACCTCGGCGCCTGGCAGCAGCCGGGTGACTTCCCGGGTGACGGCGGCGACGGCGGCGGCGCTGGACGCGGCCAGGTAGATCCTGTTCACCTCGCCCTTGAGGGAGGGGAGCCCCTTGTCCTTGGGCAGGTCCTCGGCTGCTTTCAGCGGGATATAAATGCTCGGCGGGTTGTCTGCGGCCTGGCGGACGATCCCGATGACGGTGAACCTGGTGCTGGTGCCTGCGACGGGCCGCCGGCGTCGGTCGTCAGGCCGTGGGGGAGGATCAGGGTTGCGCCGACCGTCAGGCCATGGGCCTTCGCATACCCCTCATCCACCACCGCGACGTCGGCATTGGCGTCGGCTGCGGTGAAGGTCCGGCCGGAGATCAGCGTTGCGCTGCCCAGCGGGCCCAGCGCGAGATGCCCGGTATCCACGCCGTCCACGACGTAGCCGCTAGTGTAATCGGCGAAGTTGGCGTCGCTCTTGGGGATCGAGGTCACGCTTTCCGACAGCATGATCCCGCCGGCCGCCGCGGCCACGCCGGGCAGCCGGGCCGCCGCAGCCACCTGCGACAAGCTGAACCCCGAGCTCAGGGGGTCTGTTGAAGTGAACGTCAGCCCGCCCGCGGTGATGCACTTGCCGGATCCCGTAGCGGCCGACGCAGCACCTGGGTCCGCTGCGCCGGTGCAGTACTCCGGCCCGTGCGGGCCGGAGATGATGGGGAAGCCACCGCTCGGCTGGTGTTCGTTCGGGCCGGTCACGGTCACGTCGGTGGCCACTCCGTACAGGCTGCCGAGCACCGTGGCCTCCGCGTTGGCTACCCCGGCCGAGGCGGCGGCCACGGTGACCACCAGCCCGACGCCCAGGGCCAGGCCCAGTGTGATGAAGATCGCCTGGTGCATCCGGCGGCGCAACTCGCGCCGCACATAGGTAATGAAGAACATCTCGTGCTCCTATTGGCTGGCCCCAGGGCCGGTAGGCTGCGGTGCCAGCGACTGGCAGGCCTTGACCGCCGACGCGTCCGTGGCCGAGATCTGGTGGGCTGAGCCTGGGATGGGCATGGAAGTGGCGAGGGCACCGGGGCGCCGGGAAGCGAGGGCGCCGGTCACGCCGTGGCTGCGCAGGCACGCCGAGTAGGCCTGGGGGCTGCGACCGGTGGACGGGCTGCTGCATGCGGCCGTCAGCAGGACGAGGCCGGCCGCGGCGGTCAGGATTGCGGCCCGGCGCGGCAGGCCGCGGCGCCGGCCCTGGCTGGTGTGATCGTTCATCGTGCTGGCTCCTAATAAGACTTGCCGGGTCCGCCGTACGGCAGACTTGGCTGAAGGTGGCCGCCGGCAGGTGAGCACTTTTGTTTGTGTCTCCCGGGCTTCGAGCCCTGATGAAAGACCGTGCCCCTGCCGGCAGCCGGGAGAGCTGATCGCTGCTGGGATGTCGTGCCCGCCGATGGCGTGAGCACCGTGTTTATCAGGTCGCTGATTGTTCTCCCGCTGGCTGGTGACATGTTCCGGCAGAGCTGACGGGAGCGGGAGTGCGGCTGTTCACAGGTGATGACTGGGCCGAGGACCACCGCGACATCGAGGTGATGGACGAGGCCGGCAAGGTGCCGGCGAAGAAGCGCCTGCCCGAGGGCGCGGCCGGGATGGCGCAGCTGCACGCGCTGATCGGGCAGTTCGTGCCCGAAGACGACATGGACCGCACGGAAGTCGTGATCGGGATCGAGACCGACCGCGGCCCGCGGGTTGCCGCGCTGATCGCCGCGGGTTACACGGTGTTCCCGGTGAATCCGCTGCAGGCATCGCGGTATCGGGAGCGGCACGGCGTGTCCGGCGCCAAGAGCGACGCCGGCGACGCGCACATGCTCGCCGGCATGGTCCGCACCGACTCCCGCCAGCTGCGCAGCGCGGCCGGTGACTCGCCGGAGGCGGCGGGCATCAAGGTGCTGGCCCGGACGCACAAAACGATGATCTGGGAGCGGACGCGGGCGGTGCAGCGGCTGCGGGAGTACTTCCCCGCGGCACTTGATGCTTTCGGCGACCTCGACGCCGCCGACACCCTCGAGTTGCTCGGCAGGGCCCCGGACCCCGCACGGGCGGCGAAGCTCACGGGTGCGGAGGTCAGCGCGGCGCTCAAGCGGGCCCGGCGCCAGAACATCCCGGACAGGGCCACGACGATCCTGGCTGCGCTGCGCAGCGAGCAACCCGGCCAGCCCGAAGCGCTCACCCTGGCTTACGCGGCCACGGCCCGGTCGCTGATCGCGGTGATCACGGTCCTGAACGAGCAGGTCAAGACCCTGCAGGGGCAGATGGAGGAGCATTTTAGCCGTCACCCGGACGCTGATACCTACCTGTCCAGCCCGGGATAGGCAAGGTCCTCGGCGCCGCCCGGGCCTGGTACGACGAGCTCCGTGACCGCAAGATCGAATATAATGACGCTCTGAGAAGGCTGGCGAACCGGCTTGCCGGCATCCTGCACGGATGCCTCAAGACCGGCACCCTCTACGACGAGGCCACCGCCTGGGGGCATAGGGGAAACCTCCCTCAATCTTCGATCGCGGCTTGGCATCTAAGCTCCTGGGATGTCTTTCTCATGCCGGGTCTACCGGATCAGAGGTCACACCGCCGTCACAGCTGTGACCTGGCTGTGACGGGCAACCCGGCATACTGTGAGCATGAGGGTGCTGCTGGCTGAAGATTACGAGCGGCTGGCCCGGGCGATCGCGGCCGGATTGCGCCGCCGCGGGATGACCGTGGACATCGCCTTCGACGGGGGCGGCGCTCTGGACCGCCTTGCGGCCTGCCGTTATGACGTGGTGGTGCTAGACCGGGGCTTGCCCGGCGTGGGTGGCGATGACATCTGCCGCACCCTGGCGGCCGGCCGGTCCGAAAGCCGGGTGCTGATGCTCACCGCCGCACGGTCGGTCCGGGACCGGGTGGAGGGGCTGGGGCTGGGCGCCGATGACTACCTGCCGAAGCCGTTCGACTTCTCCGAACTGGTCGCCCGGATCCAGGCGCTGGCCCGGCGGCCTGGCGCCCCGGCCACCGCGCGGCTGGGCTACGGCGACCTGAGCCTGGATCCGGTCCGCCGCACCGCCACCCGGGCCGGGCGGAAGCTGGCGCTCACCCCCAAAGAACTGGCGGTGCTGGAGTGCCTGCTCGCCGCGGAGGGACGGCCGGTCCCGGCCGAGGAGCTGCTCGAACGGGTGTGGGACGAGGCGGCCAACCCGTTCACCACCACCGTCAAGGCCACGATCAACCGGCTGCGGGCCAAGCTCGGCGACCCGCCGCTGATCGAGACCGTCCGCGACACCGGCTACCGCATCGGAGGATCGTGACGCGCACCACGCCCCCGCGGACGGGCTCGCCGCCCTGGCCGCGCCTGCCCCGGCTCACCGCCCGGCTGCGGCTGACCGTGCTGTACGGCGCCCTGTTCCTGGCCTGCGCCGCGGCCCTGTTCGTCACCACCTACCTGCTCCTGGCAGGCAGGTCCGGGCTTGGCCCCCTCGGAGCCGTCCCCACCCACGGAACGGTCCGCGTCACAGCCAGCCCGGCTGACCCGGCGCAGGTGAAGGCGCAGCTACTGAGGGCGCTGCTGCGAGAATTGCTGATCCGGTCCGGGATTGCCCTGGGCATCGCCGGGGTGGCCGCGCTGGGGCTGGGCTGGCTGGCGGCCGGGCGGATCTTGCGCCCGCTGGCCACGATCACCGCCACCACCCAGCAGATTTCCGCCGCCAGCCTGCACGAACGCCTCGACCTGCCCGGCCCCGACGACGAACTCAAGGCGCTCGGCGACACCCTCGACGCCCTGCTCGCCCGCCTCGAAGCCTCCTTCGAGGCACAACGGAACTTCGTCGCCAGCGCCTCCCACGAGCTGCGCACCCCACTGGCCACCGACCGCACGCTGCTGCAGGTCGTCCTCGACGACCAAGCCCCCACTCCCCGCATGTGGCGGTCAGCCTGCGAGGAATTGCTCGCCTCCAACACCGAGCAGGAATACCTCATCGAGGCGCTGCTCACCCTGGCCACCAGCGAAGCCGGCATCGAGCACTACGAGCCCGTCGACCTGGCGGCCATCACCGCCGCGGCTCTGCCCGCCGCCGGCCCCCAGAGCCGCTGCCTCGGCCTGCAAGTCCAGGTCACCACCCATCCAGCCACGCTGTACGGCGACCCTGTCCTGGCCGAACGGCTCGTGGCCAATCTCGTCGACAACGCCATCCGGCACAACATCCCCGGCGGAACCGTCCAGGTCACCACGGGCACCAGCCACGACCACGCCGTGCTGACGGTCGCCAGCACCGGCCCGGTCATCCACCCAGACGAGATCGACCGGCTGTTCCAGCCCTTCCAGCGGCTCCAACCGCGCGCCGCCCCCAGCGGCCACGGCCTGGGCCTGTCCATCGTCCGGGCCATCGCCGCCGCCCACCATGCCACCATCAGCGCCCGGGCCCGGCCCGGCGGCGGCCTGACCATCGACGTCACCTTCCTCCGCCCCCCACCGCGACCGGGCACCGAAGCCAGAAATCGAGCCGACCAGCAGCCAATGTCCGCCGGAGCCGGAAGAAATTTTCCTCTGTTCCGACTGTCTCGACGCTGAGGACCTGAGCAAACGCCTGGCATATGTTCTTTTCGAGGGCCGCCGACTCTGTTCTCATCAGCAGTCACGGGGTGTGATCAGGGGCGGGTAGTACCGTCTTGTCCAGTTTCCCGCTGGGGGTCAGCGGCAGCACGTCCAGCACCACCACGGCGGAGGGCACCATGTAATCCGGCAGCCGCCCGCCCGCGTGCTCCCGGGCCGCTGCGGCCAGCCCGTCGCCTGTGGCTGCGGCACCCCTGGCCAGCTCACCCGGGAGGGGAACACGTACCCGGTCAGCCGCCGGGAGCGTACTCGCGGACGGTCACCGCAGCCTGCGCCACCCCCGGGCAGTCGGCCAGCACCGCAGCGACCTCACCGGGCTCGACCCGGTACCCGCGGATTTTGACCTGGTCATCGGCCTGCCCGGCGAAGACCAGCTGCCCGTCAGACCGTCACTTCGCCAGGTCTCCGGTCCGGTACATCCGCTGGCCACCGGTCCCGAATGGGCACGCCACGAACCGATCTCCGGTCAATCCTGCCCGGCCCAGGTAGCCACGGGCCAGCCCGGCCCCGGCGATAGCTCCTCGGCCGTCCCGGCCGGGACCGGGCACAGCCACGCGTCGAGCACGAACAACCGGGTATTGGCGATCGGCGCGCCGATGGGCGGGGCATCAGATCCGCCGTCAGATGCCCAGGCGGTCGAGTCCACTGATGTTTCCGTCGGGCCGCAGGCTAACGCATTGCCGCGGGCCGACCTGGCTGACGAACGCCTCCAGCATCGACGGCACGAAGTGCACCGTGGTGATGCCCGCCGCCTCGATCAGCGAGGACAGGAGCCCCGGGCCCCGGCACCCAGCCCGTACTCGGCCTGCATCCAGGCCACCCGGTTGACGATCCCGGCGTGCGGCGCGGCCTGGCCCTTCGGCGTCCCGGTCGGCCCCGAGGTGTAGATCACGTACGCCGGGCACGCGGTCAGCGGCGGTGCCGCCAGCTCCCCAATGGTGAGCACGCACCCGGGAGCGGCATTGGCGAGCATGAACTCGATCAGCCCTGCCGGATAGCCCGGGTCGACCGGCAGGTAGGCTGCCCCAGCCTTCAGCACCGCCAGCAGCGCGACCACCAGCGCGGAGCATTCCATTAGCACCGCCACCACTGTCTCCGGTCCTACCCCGCGCGCTGCCAGCACCTGGGCCAGCCGGTTCGCCTGCCCGTTCGGCGGCATCAAGGATGCTCACCTGCCCGCGGCCATCAGCTGCCCGCGCAGGCCGCCCGGCAGGCCCTGCCGGTCCCGGATCTCGCCTAGGCCCACGTCCAGGTCGAACCGGGCCGGCATGGTCCCGGCCCGGACGGCCGATGCCTGCACGCCGGGCAGCCTCGCCGGTGCGGGGCGTTGTTCTGCAGGGTGGCCATGACCTGGAACAGCGGGTGCCGGGCCAGCGACCGGCCCGGCGCCAGGTCTTCGACCAGCCGCTCGAACGGCACGTCCTGATGCTCCAGCGCACCCAGCCAGAACTCCCGCACCCGCCCTGACAGCACCGTGAACTCCGGGTCCCCGGCACGTCAGTTCGCAGCACCAGCGTGTTCACGAAGAACCCCACCAGGTCATCGAACGCCGCGTCAGTCCGCCCGGCCACCGCGGTCCCGACCGGGATGTCCTCCCCTGTGGGTGCCGAATTTCGGGCACCCACAGGTTAGGCACATAGCTTCATAAAGCTCTCCTCAATTCTGGTGAGGATGCCGCTGAAGTGACGGAGCCGGAGCGGATCGTTAGCGTTCAGAGTTGCCCACTGCTGCTCGGACGTCTCACCGTAAAGCTGACCCGTCGCGGCCTTGAATCGCAACGCGCTTACCTCGTCACCAAGATCATGACCGGCCAGCACCGCGATACCGAACTCGTCAAGCAACTGCCTTTGCAGCGAAGCCGAGTCCGTGATGGATCTCCGCACCAGCACCTCGCGCATCTGCTCGAAGTCCGGGTAGACGTAGAAACCGCCGGTCGGTGGCCTGCAGGAAGCGCCAGCGGTGACCATGATCCGGTGCACCGCCCGCGCCGCCGTTCCGTGCAGCCGGGTGGCGGCGGCTATGTGTTCGCGGAGTTCGGGAGGCTCGTTGTAGGCATACGTCGCGACCTCCTGCATGGGACCGGCCAGCGTCGACCAGATCTCGCTGGCGAGCGCGATGACCGTGTCCCGGATCCGGCTTCCCCTGACGCCCTCGGGGAATCTTGCGGCGCCGATACGCCAGCCGCCAAGCGCGTGGCTCTTGCTCAGCCCTGTGGTGACCACGGTGCGTTCCGGCGCTACCTGCGCAGGGCTGAGCACGGGGTTTCCCGGGTCGTGCACGATGTCACGGTAGATCTCGTCGGAGATGATAAGCAGGTCCTCCCGCTCGGCGATCGCACAGATCTGCCACACAAGCGCCGGCGTTGCGAGCGTCCCGGTCGGGTTGTCGGGAAGCGTGAGCAGGAGTATTCGCGGATCGTGACCGGCCGCCCGCAGGGCATAGATGGTCTCGCGCAGCGCGCTGGGCTCGGGCACACCGCCGCATTCGTTCGGGATCGCGATGCCCCAAGCAGCCTTGCCCGCCAGCATTGCCTGCGGCGCGTAGGTGTTCCAGCAGGGACGGGGCAGCAGCACGTCACCCGGGACGGCCATATTCAGGGCGATCAACAGTGGCTTGCTGCCAGGAGCAACCATCACCTGCTCTGGCTCGGTCGGTATCCCTCGGCGAGTGAAATACCCCGCGACCGCCTGGCGGACCGGCTCGTCTCCCTCGATTGGCCCGTAGGCGTTCCGACCGGCTCCCGCGATGAGCCGCTCGAGCAGGGGCGGGAAAACCGGCAGGCGCGCCTCGCCGAACCCAAGGTGGATGATGGACTCACCAGCGGCCCGGCGCCGGGTGACCACCTGATTGAGCGCCAGATTAGGCGATACCTTCTGGAGCGAAACTCCCCCGAGTGAAGTGATCCGGCCGTCGTTCATGCCGCGCTCTCTGCGAAAGGCACACTGCTATCAAGCATGCTGGGCTCCGAACCGTGCCACCAGCGCGGTCCGGTCGACCTTCCCGTGCCGGGTGATGGGAAACTCTTCGAGAACATGCAGTTCCTGAGGGTCATGTAGCCAGGTTTTGCGAGTTTGCTTACGGGCGATCATGGGGGAAGCTGGCAAGCCAGTCTGATATGCAGCACGAGGCTTCGGGTAGCCCTTCAGGCCGAAGAATAGTGCGATGCGTACTCTGGAGGAAAGCTTCCGATATTTCCCCGGTAATATGTTGTGCCCATAGTCCGGCAGTTAGCCGATCCTCCTCTTTCTCTTTTTCCTTATCCTTCCCTGCGGCGATAACGCGAAGTGTCCGTCCGCCAAATTGACCGAATGCGTGGTTTTGCAGAAGTTTAGCATTCTCCTGGTAGGAGCGCGCGAGGATCATTATTTCATCGTCTGTGATGGCCCCGAGCATTCCGCCCGTTTCCCGTCGGACTTGGGTGACTGCCCGGGCAATCTCCGCGTCCGGATCCTCTGGCTGCCGGTCGCGGCGGTCCGTCTCTGTGCTTGGCATATCGGCCTTTTCGGCGGTTTCGTCAGTCCGCCACTGTCCTGGCAACCTCGGCGCGGGGGTGTCCAGGAGTATGAGGGCGGCAACTTCCTCACCCGCGGCGCTCAACTGGACAGCGGCCTCATGCGCAACCAGGCCGCCGGAAGAGAATCCGAGAACGTAATACGGACCGCTCTCCTGCACAGTCTTCATCTGTTCGATGTAATCCGCCGCCATGTCGCGGAAGGAATCTGGATATTCATGTATGCCGTCGATTCCGCGGCCCTGCAGGCCGTATATCCGGAATCCTTCTGGCATGTACCGCGCCAGGGGCATATAGCACCAGCTCAGACCTGAGACGGGATGCATGAAGAACAGGACTGGCCCTTCTCCCCCGGTTCTGATGGGCAGCAGAACATCGAGCGAGCCCTGTACTGACGACAAGTTCATCCGGGCCAGGAGCCCGCGAACAGTCCGTGCGGCAATAATGTCACGCACGGGAACGGACACTCCGCGCATCCGCAGCTTTTCCACCAGTTGCACGGCCAGCAGCGAATGCCCGCCGAGGGCGAAGAAGTTGTCTTCCGTCCCAACTATCTCGACGCCGAGGACCTCAGCAAACGCCTCACATATGCTCTTTTCAAGGGCCGCCGTCTCTGGCTCATCAGCAGTCACGGGGGTGTGGTCCGGGGCGGGCAGCGCGGCCTTGTCGAGTTTCCCGCTGGGGGTCAGCGGCAGCTCCTGCAGCACCACCACGGCCGAGGGCAGCATGTGGTCCGGCAGCCGGGCCGCGGCGTGGTCCCGGGCGGCCGCGGCCAGGTCCGGGTCGGGGTCCGGCCCGGCGGGGATGATGTAGCCGGTCAGCCGCCGGTCGCCGGGGGTGTCCTCGCGGACGGTCACCGCGGCGCGGGCCACTCCGGGGCAGGCGGCGAGCACGGCCTCGACTTCGCCGGGCTCGATGCGGTACCCGCGGATCTTGACCTGGTCATCGGCCCGGCCGCAGAACACCAGCTGGCCATCGGGCGTCCAGCGGGCCAGGTCGCCGGTGCGGTACATCCGCTGCCCGGCGGTGCCGAACGGGCAGGCGGTGAACCGCTGCCCGGTCAGGGAGGCCCGGCCCAGGTAGCCGCGGGCCAGCCCGGCCCCGGCCACGTACAGCTCCCCGGCCACCCCGGCGGGCACCGGGCACAGCCACCGGTCCAGCACGAACATCCGGGTATTAGCCACCGGGGTGCCGATCGGCGGGGTCTTCGTCCCGTCGAGCGGGCCGCTGGTGGCGGTCATCACCGTGGACTCGGTCGGGCCGTAGGCATTGACCATCCGGCGCCCGGCGGACCAGCGGGCCGCCAGCTCCGCGTCGCACGCCTCACCCCCGACAATGAGCACCCCGAACGCAGGCAGGGCGGCGTCCGGCATGGTGGCCAGCACGCTCGGCACGATCAGGGCATGGGTGATCCGTTCCCTGCCCAGCACCGATGCCAGTTCGGTCCCGGCCAGCGGCCCGGGCGGCGGGAGCACCAGCCCGGCCCCCGCGGCAAACGTCATGCACAGCTCGAGCACGCTGGCGTCAAATCCCGGTGACGCCAGCTGCAGGACCCGGCTGCCGGCGGTGGCCGCGAACCGCTCCAGCTCCGCTGCGGCGAAACTGGGAATCCCGGCATGGGTGACGATGACGCCCTTGGGGGTACCGGTCGACCCGGAGGTATAGATCACGTACGCCGCCTGACCGGCGGCCGGGGGTGCTGGCGGCGCGGTCGCTGGCATCGCGGCCAGGGCCGCGGTGACCTGCGGGTCGTCCAGGCCGGTCACCGCCAGCCCGGCCGGGGCGGTCAGCCCGGCGGGCAGGGCGCCGTGGGTGACCAGCGCGCACGCGCCGCTGTCGGCCAGCATGGCGGCGATCCGCTGCTCTGGGTAGCCCGGATCGACTGGCAGGTAGGCGGCACCGGCTTTCAGCACGGCCAGCAGCGCGGTGACCAGTTCGGCGGAGCGTTCCATCAGCACCGCGACCACCTGCTCGGGCCCGGCTCCCCGCGCGGCCAGCAGCCGGGCCAGCCGGTTCGCCCGCCGGTCCAGCTCCGCGTAGCTGACGCTGGCGTCCCCGTCTGCCACCGCCACCGCATCGGGGCAGGCAGCGGCCCGCTGCTCAAACAACTCCGGCAGCGTGCCCGGCGGCACCGGGCGGGCCGTGTCATTCCACCCGGACACGATCTGGGCCCGTTCCGCCTCGGCCAGCACCGGGACCTGGCGCAGCGGCGTGGCGGGCGCGTCGTCCAGCGCGGCGGCCAGGTTCGCCAGGCAGGTGCACACCAGCGCGCACACCGCCGCCGGATCCGCCGGCCCGACCGCACTGACGGTGACCGCGAACCCCGTCCCGGCATCGTCCACCGAGACCGTCAGCGGGTAGTTGGTGCGGTCCTCGGCGGACACTACCCTCACGCGCCTGCGGGCGGTGTCCTGGGGACCGGCGGTGTCGTGGGGACCGGCGGTGTCGTGGGGGCCGGCGGTGTCGTAGGGGCCGGCGGTGGGCGGGCGGGTGCCGGGCCTGGCCGGGCGGGTGCTGTGCCGGTAGTTGAACAAGGCGGTGAACAGCGGGACGTCGGCGGGCAGGCCGCTGGCCTGCTGGGCCAGTACCAGCGGGGCGTGCTCGTGGGCCAGCAGCCCGGCCAGCGCGGACCGCATCGCGGCCACCGCACCGGCCGCCCCGGCCGCGGCGGTATCCATCCGGACCGGCAGGGTGTTCATGTACAGGCCGGGCACCCGGTCCGCGCCGGGCCCGGCGTCCATCCGGCCCAGCAGCACGGTGCCGAACACCACGTCATCACGCCCGGCCAGCACCGCCAGTACCCGCGCCCACGCGACATGGAAGAGCGTCGCCGCCGACACCCCCAGCAGCCGGGCCCGGTCCCGCAGCCGCCGGGCCAGCACGTCATCGACCCGCTGCCGGGCCCGGGCGGCTCCGGCGCCGCCGTGGTGGACATCCAGCAGCCCGTAGGGGGCGGTCGGCTCGGTCACATCCCCCAGCAGCGCCGCGAAGTACCGTTCATGTTCGGCACGCGGGGTGCCCAGCCGGGCCCGGGCCACGAAATCCCGGAACGGCAGCGGCGCGGGCAGCTCATCCCCCCGCCCGGCGGCCAGTGCCTCCAGCTCGCCGAAGACCACCTCCATCCCGGTGTGGTCCATCAGCAGGTGATGGAACTGCAGCCGGGCCAGCCACCGGCCGGTACCCGGCTCGGCCGCGGCGGCCAGCCGCAGCAGCGGCGCGGTCCCCAGGTCCATCCGCGGCCCGCCGGCGGCCGCGGCGGCCAGCGCCGCCGCCGGATCGGCACCGCCGCCGATCGTGACCTCGGTCACCGGCAGGCTGACCCGCCGCCAGACCACCTGCACCGGCTCGGGCAGCCCCCGCCAGGCCACCGACGTCCGGAAGATGTCATGACGGGCGATCACCTGCTCCAGCGCGGCGGTGAACCGCTCCAGCCCGGCCCGCGACTCACACCCGAACGTCAGCGATCCCAGGTAGAGATCGTCGCTGTCGTGATCGGCCATCAGGTGGTGGAAGAAGATGCCTTCCTGCAGCGGGGCCAGCGGGTAGATGTCGGCGATGTTGCCCGCCCCGCCCGCGACACCGGCTACCACCGCGGCGACCTGGCCGGGGGTCAGCTGCACCAGCGGCAGCATCGCCGGGGTGATCTGGTCCGCCCCCGCCGGGATCAGGTTCGGCGGCGCCGCCGCCCCGGCCGGCCCGGCCGCCACCGCCAGCCGCGCCGGGGTCGGCGCCTCGAACAGCGCCCGCACCGGCACCTCAAGACCCTGCTCCCGCAGCCGCCCGACCAGCCGGACCGCCAGCAGCGAATGGCCGCCCAGGGCGAAGAAGTCATCGTCGGGCCCGACGCTGTCGACCCCGAGCAGGTCGGCGAACGCCGCGCACAAGATCTCCTCAGCCACCGTGGCCGGTCCCCGGCCAGCTCCCGGGGTGTGATCCGGGGCGGGCAGCGCGGCCCGGTCGAGTTTCCCGCTGGGGGTCAGCGGCAGCTCCTGCAGCACCACCACGGCCGAGGGCAGCATGTGGTCCGGCAGCCGGGCCGCGGCGTGCTCCCGGGCGGCCGCGGCCAGGTCCGGGTCGGGGTCCGGCCCGGCCGGGATCACATACCCCACAAGCCGCCGGTCGCCGGGGGTGTCCTCGCGGACGGTCACCGCGGCCCGGGCCACCCCCGGATGCGCGGCCAGTACGGCCTCGACTTCGCCGGGCTCGATGCGGTACCCGCGGATCTTGACCTGGTCATCGGCCCGGCCGCAGAACACCAGCTGGCCGCCGGGCGTCCAGCGGGCCAGGTCGCCGGTGCGGTACATCCGCTGCCCGGTGGTGCCGAACGGGCAGGCGGTGAACCGGTCGGCGGTCAGGGAGGCCCGGCCCAGGTAGCCGCGGGCCAGCCCGGCCCCGGCCACGTACAGCTCCCCGGCCACCCCGGCGGGCACCGGGTCCAGCCACCGGTCCAGCACGAACACTCGCGTGTTGGCGACCGGGGTGCCGACCGGGGGCTGGTCCTGGCCGCTGCCATCGAGCCGGGCGGTGGCTGTGATCACGGTTGCCTCGGTCGGCCCGTACCCGTGCACCAGTTCCCGGCCCGGGGCCCAGGTGGCGGCCAGCCGCGCCGTCACCGGCTCGGATCCGGCCAGCAGCCGGGTCACCCCGGCCAGCGCGGCCGGGTCCAGCACTGCCAGCAGCGACGGTGCCACGCTGGCCGCGTTCACCCCGGCCCGGCGCGCCAGCACCGTCAGCTGGGCCGGGTCGGCCCGGTCGGGTGCCCCGGCGATCACCAGCCGTCCCCCGGCGGTCAGCGTCACCGCCACGTCCAGCACCGAGGCATCGAAACTGAAGGAGGCGAACTGCAGCACCACTGCTGGCCCCGGGCCGGGGGCCAGCACCGGGCCCAGCCCGGCCGCCAGGTTCGCCAGCGCGCCATGCGGTACGGCCACGCCTTTGGGCACCCCCGTCGACCCCGAGGTGTAGATCACGTACGCCGCCTGCCCGGCCGCCGGGGCGCCGGGCGGCGCCGCCGCCGGGCATCGCCGCGACCGCCGCCGCCACGCCCGGGCCGGCCAGGTCCGCCGCCGGCCCGGCAGCCAGCCCGGCGGGCAGCCCGCCGCGGGTCACTACCAGCCCGGCCCCGGAATCGGCCAGCATGAACGCCAGCCGTGCCGCCGGATAGCCCGGGTCCAGCGGCAGGTACGCCGCCCCGGCCAGCCACGTCCCCACGATCGCGGTGACCATCTCCGCGCCCCGCTCCAGGCACAGCCCCACCACCTGCTCCGGCCCCGCCCCACGGGAGAGCAGGTACCGCGCCAGCCGCGCCGCCCGCGCCGCCAGCTGCCCGTAACTGACCCACACATCCCCGCAGCACACCGCCACCGCATCAGGCACCCGGGCCGCCCGCGCCGCGATCAGCTCCGGCACCGTCCCCGCCGGGACGGCCGCCGCGGTGTCGTTCCACCGCATCAGGACCTGCACCCGCTCGCCGTCCTCCAGCACCGGACCTGCCGCAGCCGCAGCCCGCGGATCAGCGGCCACCGCCGCCAGCACCCGGCCCAGCCGCTCCGCGATAGCCCGCGCAGCAGGCTCATCAAACAAGTCCGCCGTGACCATCAGCTGCCCGTGCAGGCCGCCTGGCTGGCCCTGCCCGTCCCGGACCTCGCCCAGGCTCAGGTCCAGGTCGAAGCGGGCTGGCACGGTCGCGGCCGGGACGGCGGATGCCCGCACGCCGGGCAGCCCCGCAGATATCGGGGCGGCGTTGTTCTGCAGGGTGGCCATGACCTGGAACAGCGGGTGGCGGGCCAGCGACCGGTCCGGGGCCAGGTCCTCCACCAGCCGCTCGAACGGCACGTCCTGATGATCCAGCGCGCCCAGCCAGAACTCCCGCACCCGGCCAAGCAGCACGGTGAACTCCGGGTCCCCGGACACATCGGTGCGCAGCACCAGCGTGTTCACGAAGAACCCCACCAGGTCATCGAGCGCCTCATCGGTCCGCCCGGCCACCGCGGTCCCGACCGGGATGTCCTCCCCCGCCCCGAGCCTGTCCAGCAGCACCGCCAGCGTGGCCTGGATCACCATGAACATGGTCACGCCCTGCTCGCGGGCCAGCCCGGCCAGCCGGGCGTGCACGTCCGCCGGGACGGTCAGCGGCACCGCGTGCCCGCGGTGGCTGGGCACTGGCGGGCGCGGCCGGTCCGCCGGCAGCGCCAGCTCCGGCGGCGCCCCGGCCAGCGCCTGCCGCCACCACGCCACCTGCTGCGCCAGCAGGCTGCCCGGATCGTCGTCCCCGCCCAGCAGCTCCCGCTGCCAGATCGCGTAGTCCGCGTACTGCACCGGCAGCGGCTCCCAGTCCGGTGCCCCCGGCACCCGGCCCGCCAGCCGCGCCGCATACGCCCGGCGCCAGATCCCGGACACAGCACCCCCCACGACCAGCCATCGGTCGCGATGTGGTGGATCACCAGCACCAGCACGTGCACCCGGGCGCTCACCGCCAGCAGCCGGGCCCGCACCGGGATCTGCACGGCCAGGTCGAACGGCACGGCACGATGCCCGCGATCGCCGCGCCGCAGGTCTTCCTCGGCCACCGCGGTGACCGGCAGCTCCCAGCCCAGCTCACCAGCCCCCAGCACCCGCTGATACGGCTGCCCGTCCGCGACACCGAACACGGTCCGCAGCACCTCATGCCGGACGACCACATCACCCAGCGCCGCCTCCAGCGCCAAGACGTCCAGATCCCCCTCCAGCCGCAGCGCGACGAGGTTGTTGTAGGTCGCGGACGAGCCCTCCAGCTGTGCTATGAACCACAGCCGCTGCTGGGCGAACGACAACGGCACCCGCTCCGGCCGCACCCGCTGCGCCAGCGGTGCCCGCGCCGGCCCGTGCGCCCCCGCCTGCGCCAGCACCGCGGCCAGCCCGGCCGGGGTCGGCGCCTCGAACACCGCCCGCACCGGCAGTTCGGCGCCCAGCACCGACCGGACCCGGGACGCCAGCCGCACCGCCAGCAGCGAATGCCCGCCCAGGGCGAAGAAGTCATCGTCCGGCCCGACCCGCTCCAGCCCGAGCAGGTTGGCGAACAATCCGCAGATGAGCTCCTCGGCCACCGTGGCGGGCTCCCGGCCGCCGGCCGCGTCCCCGGCCAGGTCCGGGGCGGGCAGCGCCGCCCGGTCGAGTTTCCCGCTGGGGGTCAGCGGCAGCTCCTCCAGCACCACCACCGCCGAGGGCACCATGTACTCTGGCAGCCGGGCCGCCGCGTGCTCGCGCACCGCCGCGACCAGCGCCCCGTCCCCGCCGGTGACAGGGACCACGTACCCGGTCAGCCGTATGTCGCCGGGGGTGTCCTGGCGGGCGATGACGGCGGCCTGCGCCACCCCGGGGCAGGCGGCCAGGACGGCCTCGACCTCGCCGGGCTCGATGCGGAACCCGCGGATCTTGACCTGGTCATCGGCCCGCCCGCAGAACACCAGCTGCCCATCAGGCCGCCACCTGGCCAGGTCGCCGGTGCGGTACATCCGCTGCCCAGCGGCGCCGAACGGGCAGGCGGTGAACCGGTCGGCGGTCAGGGAGGCCCGGCCCAGGTAGCCGCGGGCCAGCCCGGCCCCGGCCACGTACAGCTCCCCGGCCACCCCGGCCGGGACCGGGCACAGCCAGGATCCAGCACGTACACCCGGGTGCCGACCACCGGCGAACCGATCGGCACCTGGCCCGCGCCGCCCGCGCACCGCCACAGCGTGGCGTCGACCGTGGTCTCGGTCGGCCCGTAGGAGTTGAACATCACCCGGCCCGCCGACCACCGAGCCATCACCTCCGGCGGGCACGCCTCCCCGGCGGTCACCACCACCGTCGACGGGCGCACCGACCGCTCATCCAGCGTGGCCAGCACCGCCGGGGGCAGCGTCAGGTGCGTGATGCCCGCCTCGGTGGCGAACCGGGCCAGCTGCTCGCCAAGCCGCCGCCGGTCCGGCACGATCACCAGCGCCGCGCCCGACAGCAGCGCCATCGTCCATTCCCAGCCGAAGGTGTCGAAGCTGGCCGACGCGAACTGCGCCACCCGGTGCCCGGGCCCGGCCCCGATCTGCCGGGACTGGCCGGCCGCCCGGCTGGCGAACCCGGCTGCGAGACCAGCACCCCCTTCGGCGTCCCTGTCGATCCGGAGGTGTAGATCACGTACGCCGGGTGCGCCACCCGCAGCCGCCCCGCCCGGCGGGCATCACCGGGCCCGGCCGCGGTCGCCGCGTCGGCGGTCACGGTGATCACCGGCAGCCCGCCGGGCACCCTGACCGGCCCGTCAGCCGCTGCGAGCACCGCTGCCGGGCGCGCGTCGGTGAGCATGTAGCCGATCCGTCCGGCCGGGTAGGCCGGGTCGACCGGCAGGTAGGCGGCGCCCGCTTTCAGCACCGCCAGCAGCGCTGTCACGAGATCGGCGGAGCGTTCCATCAGCACCGCGACCAGTTTCTCGGGGCCTGCTCCCCGCGCCGTCAGCAGCCGGGCCAGCCGGTTCGCCCGCCGGTCCAGCTCCGCGTAGCTGACGCTGGCGTCCCCGTCTGCCACCGCCACCGCATCCGGGGTCCGCGCCACCTGCGCGGCGAACAGCTCCGGCAGCGTGGCGGCCGCCACCTGCGCCGCCGTGTCGTTCCAGTCCCGCAGCAGCTGGGCCCGTTCCGCCTCGGCCAGCACCGGGACCTGGCGCAGCGGCGTGGCGGGCGCGTCGTCCAGCGCGGCGGCCAGGTTCGCCAGGCAGGTGCACACCAGCGCGCACACCGCCGCCGGATCCGCCAGCCCGACCGCATCGACGGTGACCGCGAACCCGGTCCCGGTATCGTCCACCGCCACCGTCAGCGGGTAGTTGTTGCGCTCCTCGCCGGGCAGCACCCTGATGCCCGGCCTGGGGGCGGTGTCGTGGGGGCCTGCGGTGGGCGGGCGGGTGCCGGGCCTGGCCGGGCGGGTGCTGTGCCGGTAGTTGAACAAGGCGGTGAACAGCGGGACGTCGGCGGGCAGGCCGCTGGCCTGCTGGGCCAGTACCAGCGGGGCGTGCTCGTGGGCCAGCAGCCCGGCCAGCGCGGACCGCATCGCGGCCACCGCACCGGCTACGTCCCCGGCCCCGGTGGCGGCCCGGACCGGCAGGGTGTTCATGTACAGGCCGGGCACCCGGTCCGCGCCGGGCCCGGCGTCCATCCGGCCCAGCAGCACGGTGCCGAACACCACGTCATCACGCCCGGCCAGCACCGCCAGTACCCGCGCCCACGCGACATGGAAGAGCGTCGCCGCCGACACCCCCAGCGCCCGGGCCCGGTCCCGCAGCCGCCGGGCCAGCACGTCATCGACCCGCTGCCGGGCCCGGGCGGCTCCGGCGCCGCCGTGGTGGACATCCAGCAGCCCGTAGGGGGCGGTCGGCTCGGTCACGTCCCCCAGCAGCGCCGCGAAGTACCGTTCATGTTCGGCACGCGGGGTGCCCAGCCGGGCCCGGGCCACGAAATCCCGGAACGGCAGCGGCGCGGGCAGCTCATCCCCCCGCCCGGCGGCCAGTGCCTCCAGCTCGCCGAAGACCACCTCCATCCCGGTGTGGTCCATCAGCAGGTGATGGAACTGCAGCCGGGCCAGCCACCGGCCGGTACCCGGCTCGGCCGCGGCGGCCAGCCGCAGCAGCGGCGCGGTCCCCAGGTCCATCCGCGGCCCGCCGGCGGCCGCGGCGGCCAGCGCCGCCGCCGGATCGGCACCGCCGCCGATCGTGACCTCGGTCACCGGCAGGCTGACCCGCCGCCAGACCACCTGCACCGGCTCGGGCAGCCCCCGCCAGGCCACCGACGTCCGGAAGATGTCATGACGGGCGATCACCTGCTCCAGCGCGGCGGTGAACCGCTCCAGCCCGGCCCGCGACTCACACCCGAACGTCAGCGATCCCAGGTAGAGATCGTCGCTGTCGTGATCGGCCATCAGGTGGTGGAAGAAGATGCCTTCCTGCAGCGGGGCCAGCGGGTAGATGTCGGCGATGTTGCCCGCCCCGCCCGCGACACCGGCTACCACCGCGGCGACCTGGCCGGGGGTCAGCTGCACCAGCGGCAGCATCGCCGGGGTGATCTGGTCCGCCCCCGCCGGGATCAGGTTCGGCGGCGCCGCCGCCCCGGCCGGCCCGGCCGCCACCGCCAGCCGCGCCGGGGTCGGCGCCTCGAACAGCGCCCGCACCGGCACCTCAAGACCCTGCTCCCGCAGCCGCCCGACCAGCCGGACCGCCAGCAGCGAATGGCCGCCCAGGGCGAAGAAGTCATCGTCGGGCCCGACGCTGTCGACCCCGAGCAGGTCGGCGAACGCCGCGCACAAGATCTCCTCAGCCACCGTGGCCGGTCCCCGGCCAGCTCCCGGGGTGTGATCCGGGGCGGGCAGCGCGGCCCGGTCGAGTTTCCCGCTGGGGGTCAGCGGCAGCTCCTGCAGCACCACCACCGCCGAGGGCAGCATGTGGTCCGGCAGCCGGGCCGCGGCGTGCTCCCGGGCGGCCGCGGCCAGGTCCGGGTCGGGGTCCGGCCCGGCCGGGATCACATACCCCACAAGCCGCCGGTCGCCGGGGGTGTCCTCGCGGACGGTCACCGCGGCCCGGGCCACCCCCGGATGCGCGGCCAGTACGGCCTCGACTTCGCCGGGCTCGATGCGGTACCCGCGGATCTTGACCTGGTCATCGGCCCGGCCGCAGAACACCAGCTGGCCGCCGGGCGTCCAGCGGGCCAGGTCGCCGGTGCGGTACATCCGCTGCCCGGTGGTGCCGAACGGGCAGGCGGTGAACCGGTCGGCGGTCAGGGAGGCCCGGCCCAGGTAGCCGCGGGCCAGCCCGGCCCCGGCCACGTACAGCTCCCCGGCCACCCCGGCGGGCACCGGGTCCAGCCACCGGTCCAGCACGAACACTCGCGTGTTGGCGACCGGGGTGCCGACCGGGGGCTGGTCCTGGCCGCTGCCATCGAGCCGGGCGGTGGCTGTGATCACGGTTGCCTCGGTCGGCCCGTACCCGTGCACCAGTTCCCGGCCCGGGGCCCAGGTGGCGGCCAGCCGCGCCGTCACCGGCTCGGATCCGGCCAGCAGCCGGGTCACCCCGGCCAGCGCGGCCGGGTCCAGCACTGCCAGCAGCGACGGTGCCACGCTGGCCGCGTTCACCCCGGCCCGGCGCGCCAGCACCGTCAGCTGGGCCGGGTCGGCCCGGTCGGGTGCCCCGGCGATCACCAGCCGTCCCCCGGCGGTCAGCGTCACCGCCACGTCCAGCACCGAGGCATCGAAACTGAAGGAGGCGAACTGCAGCACCACTGCTGGCCCCGGGCCGGGGGCCAGCACCGGGCCCAGCCCGGCCGCCAGGTTCGCCAGCGCGCCATGCGGTACGGCCACGCCTTTGGGCACCCCCGTCGACCCCGAGGTGTAGATCACGTACGCCGCCTGCCCGGCCGCCGGGGCGCCGGGCGGCGCCGCCCCGGGCATCGCCGCGACCGCCGCCGCCACGCCCGGGCCGGCCAGGTCCGCCGCCGGCCCGGCAGCCAGCCCGGCGGGCAGCCCGCCGCGGGTCACTACCAGCCCGGCCCCGGAATCGGCCAGCATGAACGCCAGCCGTGCCGCCGGATAGCCCGGGTCCAGCGGCAGGTACGCCGCCCCGGCCAGCCACGTCCCCACGATCGCGGTGACCATCTCCGCGCCCCGCTCCAGGCACAGCCCCACCACCTGCTCCGGCCCCGCCCCACGGGAGAGCAGGTACCGCGCCAGCCGCGCCGCCCGCGCCGCCAGCTGCCCGTAACTGACCCACACATCCCCGCAGCACACCGCCACCGCATCAGGCACCCGCCCCGCCCGCGCCCGGAACCACCCCGGCACGCTCCCCGGCGGCACCGGGCGGGCAGTGTTGTTCCACCGCATCAGGACCTGCGCCCGCTCGCCGGCATCAAGGACCTGAACCTGCCGCGGCCGCAGCCGCGGCTCGGCGGCCACCGCCGCCAGCACCCGGCCCAGCCGCTCCGCGATAGCCCGCGCAGCAGGCTCATCAAACAAGTCCGCCGCGGCGATCAGCCGGCCGTGCAGCCCGCCTGGCTGGCCCTGCCCGTCCCGGACCTCGCCCAGGCTCACGCTCAGGTCGAACCGGGCATGCCGCTTTCCCGGCCGGGACGGCGAATGCCCGCACGCCGGGCAGCCCCGCAGATATCGGGGCGGCGTTGTTCTGCAGGGTGGCCATGACCTGGAACAGCGGGTGGCGGGCCAGCGACCGGTCCGGGGCCAGGTCCTCCACCAGCCGCTCGAACGGCACGTCCTGATGATCCAGCGCGCCCAGCCAGAACTCCCGCACCCGGCCAAGCAGCACGGTGAACTCCGGGTCCCCGGACACATCGGTGCGCAGCACCAGCGTGTTCACGAAGAACCCCACCAGGTCATCGAGCGCCTCATCGGTCCGCCCGGCCACCGCGGTCCCGACCGGGATGTCCTCCCCCGCCCCGAGCCTGTCCAGCAGCACCGCCAGCGTGGCCTGGATCACCATGAACATGGTCACGCCCTGCTCGCGGGCCAGCCCGGCCAGCCGGGCGTGCACGTCCGCCGGGACGGTCAGCGGCACCGCGTGCCCGCGGTGGCTGGGCACTGGCGGGCGCGGCCGGTCCGCCGGCAGCGCCAGCTCCGGCGGCGCCCCGGCCAGCGCCTGCCGCCACCACGCCACCTGCTGCGCCAGCAGGCTGCCCGGATCGTCGTCCCCGCCCAGCAGCTCCCGCTGCCAGATCGCGTAGTCCGCGTACTGCACCGGCAGCGGCTCCCAGTCCGGTGCCCCGCCCTGCCGCCGCGCCCCGTAGGCCGCCGCCAGGTCCCGGGCGAAGATCCCCGCCGACCAGCCGTCGGTGGCGATATGGTGGATCACCACCACCAGCACGTGCACCCTCTCGCCCGTGCTGTCGCCCGGGCCCGCGGCCAGCAGCCGGGCCCGCACCGGGATCTGCACGGCCAGGTCGAACGGCTCGGCCGCCGCCCGCGCCACCGCGCCGGGCAGGTCTTCTTCCCCGGCCACCGCGGTGACCGGCAGCTCCCAGCCCAGCTCACCAGCCCCCAGCACCCGCTGATACGGCTGCCCGTCCGCGACACCGAACACGGTCCGCAGCACCTCATGCCGGACGACCACATCACCCAGCGCCGCCTCCAGCGCCAAGACATCCAGATCCCCCTCCAGCCGCAGCGCCATCGGGGTGCTCCACACCGCGGACGAGCCCTCCAGCTGTGCTATGAACCACAGCCGCTGCTGGGCGAACGACAACGGCACCCGCTCCGGCCGCACCCGCTGCGCCAGCGGCGCCCGCGCCGGCCCGTGCGCCCCCGCCTGCGCCAGCACCGCGGCCAGCCCGGCCGGGGTCGGCGCCTCGAACACTGTCGTGATGTTCAGTTCGGCGCCGAGCACCGACCGGACCCGGGACGCCAGCCGGACCGCCAGCAGCGAATGCCCGCCCAGGGCAAAGAAATCATCGTCCGGCCCGACCCGCTCCAGCCCGAGCAGGTTGGCGAACAATCCGCAGATGAGCTCCTCGGCCACGGTGGCGGGCTCCCGGCCGCCGTCCGCGTCCCCGGCCCGGTCCGGGGCGGGCAGCGCGGCCCGGTCGAGTTTCCCGCTGGGGGTCAGCGGCAGCTCCTGCAGCACCACCACCGCCGAGGGCAGCATGTGGTCCGGCAGCCGGGCCGCGGCGTGCTCCCGGGCGGCCGCGGCCAGGTCCGGGTCGGGGTCCGGCCCGGCCGGGATCACATACCCCACAAGCCGCCGGTCGCCGGGGGTGTCCTCGCGGACGGTCACCGCGGCCCGCGCCACCCCCGGATGCGCGGCCAGTACGGCCTCGACTTCGCCGGGCTCGATGCGGTACCCGCGGATCTTGACCTGGTCATCGGCCCGGCCGCAGAACACCAGCTGGCCGCCGGGCGTCCAGCGGGCCAGGTCGCCGGTGCGGTACATCCGCTGCCCGGTGGTGCCGAACGGGCAGGCGGTGAACCGGTCGGCGGTCAGGGAGGCCCGGCCCAGGTAGCCGCGGGCCAGCCCGGCCCCGGCCACGTACAGCTCCCCGGCCACCCCGGCGGGCACCGGGTCCAGCCACCGGTCCAGCACGAACACTCGCGTGTTGGCGACCGGGGTGCCGACCGGGGGCTGGTCCTGGCCGCTGCCATCGAGCCGGGCGGTGGCTGTGATCACGGTTGCCTCGGTCGGCCCGTACCCGTGCACCAGTTCCCGGCCCGGGGCCCAGGTGGCGGCCAGCCGCGCCGTCACCGGCTCGGATCCGGCCAGCAGCCGGGTCACCCCGGCCAGCGCGGCCGGGTCCAGCACCGCCAGCAGCGACGGTGCCACGCTGGCCGCGTTCACCCCGGCCCGGCGCGCCAGCACCGTCAGCTGGGCCGGGTCGGCCCGGTCGGGTGCCCCGGCGATCACCAGCCGTCCCCCGGCGGTCAGCGTCACCGCCACGTCCAGCACCGAGGCATCGAAACTGAAGGAGGCGAACTGCAGCACCACTGCTGGCCCCGGGCCGGGGGCCAGCACCGGGCCCAGCCCGGCCGCCAGGTTCGCCAGCGCGCCATGCGGTACGGCCACGCCTTTGGGCACCCCCGTCGACCCCGAGGTGTAGATCACGTACGCCGCCTGCCCGGCCGCCGGGGCGCCGGGCGCCGCCGCCGCCGGGCATCGCCGCGACCGCCGCCGCCACGCCCGGGCCGGCCAGGTCCGCCGCCGGCCCGGCAGCCAGCCCGGCGGGCAGCCCGCCGCGGGTCACTACCAGCCCGGCCCCGGAATCGGCCAGCATGAACGCCAGCCGTGCCGCCGGATAGCCCGGGTCCAGCGGCAGGTACGCCGCCCCGGCCAGCCACGTCCCCACGATCGCGGTGACCATCTCCGCGCCCCGCTCCAGGCACAGCCCCACCACCTGCTCCGGCCCCGCCCCACGGGAGAGCAGGTACCGCGCCAGCCGCGCCGCCCGCGCCGCCAGCTGCCCGTAACTGACCCACACATCCCCGCAGCACACCGCCACCGCATCGGGGCAGGCAGCGGCCCGCTGCTCAAACAACTCCGGCAGCGTGCCCGCAGGCACCGGGCGGGCCGTGTCATTCCACCCGGACACGATCTGGGCCCGTTCCGCCTCGGCCAGCACCGGGACCTGGCGCAGCGGCGTGGCGGGCGCGTCGTCCAGCGCGGCGGCCAGGTTCGCCAGGCAGGTGCACACCAGCGCGCACACCGCCGCCGGATCCGCCAGCCCGACCGCACTGACGGTGACCGCGAACCCCGTCCCGGCATCGTCCACCGCCACCGTCAGCGGGTAGTTGGTGCGCTCCTCGCCGGGCACCACCCTGATGCCCGGCCTGCGGGCAGTGTCCTGGAGGCCTGCGGTGTCCTGAGGGCCTGCGGTGTCGTGGGGCCTGCGGTGTCGTGAGGGCCTGCGGTGTCGTGGGGGCCTGCGGTGGGCGGGCGGGTGCCGGGCCTGGCCGGGCGGGTGCTGTGCCGGTAGTTGAACAAGGCGGTGAACAGCGGGACGTCGGCGGGCAGGCCGCTGGCCTGCTGGGCCAGTACCAGCGGGGCGTGCTCGTGGGCCAGCAGCCCGGCCAGCGCGGACCGCATCGCGGCCACCGCACCGGCCGCCCCGGCCGCGGCGGTATCCATCCGGACCGGCAGGGTGTTCATGTACAGGCCGGGCACCCGGTCCGCGCCGGGCCCGGCGTCCATCCGGCCCAGCAGCACGGTGCCGAACACCACGTCATCACGCCCGGCCAGCACCGCCAGTACCCGCGCCCACGCGACATGGAAGAGCGTCGCCGCCGACACCCCCAGCGCCCGGGCCCGGTCCCGCAGCCGCCGGGCCAGCACGTCATCGACCCGCTGCCGGGCCCGGGCGGCTCCGGCGCCGCCGTGGTGGACATCCAGCAGCCCGTAGGGGGCGGTCGGCTCGGTCACATCCCCCAGCAGCGCCGCGAAGTACCGTTCATGTTCGGCACGCGGGGTGCCCAGCCGGGCCCGGGCCACGAAATCCCGGAACGGCAGCGGCGCGGGCAGCTCATCCCCCCGCCCGGCGGCCAGTGCCTCCAGCTCGCCGAAGACCACCTCCATCCCGGTGTGGTCCATCAGCAGGTGATGGAACTGCAGCCGGGCCAGCCACCGGCCGGTACCCGGCTCGGCCGCGGCGGCCAGCCGCAGCAGCGGCGCGGTCCCCAGGTCCATCCGCGGCCCGCCGGCGGCCGCGGCGGCCAGCGCCGCCGCCGGATCGGCACCGCCGCCGATCGTGACCTCGGTCACCGGCAGGCTGACCCGCCGCCAGACCACCTGCACCGGCTCGGGCAGCCCCCGCCAGGCCACCGACGTCCGGAAGATGTCATGACGGGCGATCACCTGCTCCAGCGCGGCGGTGAACCGCTCCAGCCCGGCCCGCGACTCACACACAAATGTCACCGATCCCAGGTAGAGATCGTCGCTGTCGTGATCGGCCATCAGGTGGTGGAAGAAGATGCCTTCCTGCAGCGGGGCCAGCGGGTAGATGTCGGCGATGTTGCCCGCCCCGCCCGCGACACCGGCTACCACCGCGGCGACCTGGCCGGGGGTCAGCTGCACCAGCGGCAGCATCGCCGGGGTGATCTGGTCCGCCCCCGCCGGGATCAGGTTCGGCGGCGCCGCCGCCCCGGCCGGCCCGGCCAGCACCGCCAGCCGCGCCGGGGTCGGCGCCTCGAACAGCGCCCGCACCGGCACCTCAAGACCCTGCTCCCGCAGCCGCCCGACCAGCCGGACCGCCAGCAGCGAATGGCCGCCCAGGGCGAAGAAGTCATCGTCGGGCCCGACGCTGTCGACCCCGAGCAGGTCGGCGAACGCCGCGCACAAGATCTCCTCAGCCACCGTGGCCGGTCCCCGGCCAGCTCCCGGGGTGTGATCCGGGGCGGGCAGCGCCGCCCGGTCGAGTTTCCCGCTGGGGGTCAGCGGCAGCTCCTGCAGCACCACCACCGCCGAGGGCAGCATGTGGTCCGGCAGCCGGGCCGCGGCGTGCTCCCGGGCGGCCGCGGCCAGGTCCGGGTCGGGGTCCGGCCCGGCCGGGATCACATACCCCA
>CAVUOU010000040.1:0-59287 GCA_963743085.1 uncultured Actinomycetota bacterium | reverse complement strand
GCAGCTCGACCACAAGGATGGCTGGGACCTCGACAGCCAGCTCGAGCAGGCGATGGACGCGCTGCGCTGCCCGCCGCCGGACTCCGATGTCACGCAACTCTCCGGCGGTGAGCGCCGACGGGTGGCCCTCTGCAAGCTGCTGCTGTCCCAGCCGGACCTGCTGCTGCTCGACGAGCCCACCAACCACCTGGATGCCGAATCGGTGCTCTGGCTTGAGCAGCACCTGGAGAAGTACCCCGGAACGGTCATCGCGGTGACCCACGACCGGTACTTTCTGGACAACGTGGCGCAGTGGATCCTGGAGCTTGACCGCGGTCACGCTTACCCCTACGAGGGCAACTATTCCACCTACCTCGAGACCAAGGCAGCCCGGCTCAAGGTCGAGGGGGCCAAGGACGTCAAGCGGCAAAAGCGCCTGGCCGACGAGCTGGAGTGGGTGCGGTCCAACGCGCGCGCCCGCCAAACAAAGTCCAGGGCCCGGCTAGAGCGTTATGAGGAAATGGCCGCCGAGGCGGACAAGAACCGCAAGCTGGACTTCGAGGAGATCCAGATTCCGCCGGGCCCGCGGCTGGGCAACACGGTGGTCGAGGTCGAGAAGCTGGCCAAGGGTTTCGGTGACCGTCAGCTCTTCGAGGGCCTGTCGTTCACCTTGCCGCGCAACGGCATCGTCGGTGTCCTGGGACCAAACGGCGTGGGCAAGACCACCCTGTTCAAGATGATCATCGGCGAGGAACTGCCGGATGCCGGGACCATCAGGATCGGGGAGACCGTGCAGATCTCCTACGTCGACCAGAACCGCGGGCGCATCGACCCGAAGAAGAACGTCTGGGAGGCCATCTCCGACGGCGAGTCCTTCATCCGGGTCGGCAACGTCGAGTTCCCGTCTCGCGCGTACGTGGCCGCGTTCGGTTTCAAGGGCTCGGACCAGCAGAAGCCGGCCGGCGTCATGTCCGGCGGCGAGCGGAACCGGATGAACCTCGCGCTCACCCTGAAGCAGGGCGGCAACCTGCTGCTGCTCGACGAGCCGACCAACGACCTGGACGTGGAAACGCTCGCGTCGCTGGAGAACGCGCTGCTCGAGTTCCCTGGCTGCGCGGTTATCACGTCGCACGACCGCTGGTTCCTGGACCGGGTCGCGACGCACATCCTCGCCTGGGAAGGCGACGCCAACTGGTTCTGGTTCGAGGGCAACTTCGACGCCTACGAGAAGAACAAGGTCGAGCGACTCGGTGCCGAGGCCGCCCGCCCGCACCGCGTCACCTACCGTAAGCTGACCCGCGACTAATTTCTGACCATAACGGCGGTCAGTCGTTCTCCCGGTCTCGCCGCTCACTGAAGGCGGCGAGGCGGTCGCGGATTTCGTCGGCTTCGGGGGCGCCGATGGCGGTGAAGCGGGTGAGGGCTTCCTGCCAGTGGTGCCGGGCCTCAACCGAATCGCCGTCGGCCAGGTAGGCGCGGGCGAGGCCGCTATGGGCGCGGGCCTGGGACAGCGGTTCGTCGGCCTCGGATGCGAGCCGCAGGGCGTCGGCGTGGTGCATGCGTGCCTTATCGGCGGCGCCGGTCCGGCAGAGAATGTCACCGAGGCCGTTGAGCGCGTCGGCTTCCCGAACCGGATCGCCGATCTCACGGAAGGTGGCCAGGGCGTGCTCAAAGTTCCCGGCCGCCTGCTCATAGCGGCCGAGCCCCACGTAACATTCGCCGAGCCTGATCAGGATCTCGGATTCGCTGACTGGGCTATCGATTTCATGGAGCAGGGCCAGGGCCTGCTCGTGGTAGTCGGCTGCTTCCTGATAGTGGCCTTGCCGCAGGTCAATACCGCCGAGCCTGGCCAGCGTCCAGGCTTCACCCGCACGATCGCCGATCTCGCGGGACAGGGCCAGGGTCTGCTGGTGATAGTCGGCCGCCTCCTGGTAGCGGCCCTGCCGCTGCCGGGTGTAGCCGAGACTGCTGAGCGCGCGTGCCTCACCGAAGCGGTCGCCGATGTCACGGTAGATGGCGAGGGCTTCCTGCTGTCGGAGCGCGGCTTGCTCGAAGTGGCCCAGCTGAGTCTCGCAGATGCTTAGGCTCCGCAGCGAGTGAGCCGCACCGGCCCGGTCGCCTGCCTTACGGGACACGGCCAGCGCCTGCCGATAGTGGTCATCGGCCTGCTGAAGACGGCTCAGGTCCCAGTCAACGTCGGCGATGTTGCGCAGCGCCGTTGCTTCGGCCACGAGGTCACCCGTGCGGCGGGCGGCATCAAGCGCGTAGCGGTAGACGGTGAGGGCTTCGGGGTAATGGCCGTAGTCGCCAAGGTAGCGGGAGAGCGTATCGGCCAGCCGGGTGGCGTGGCCGGGCCAGTCATGGGCAGCAGCGTGCGCGACGGCTGCTACCAGACTGGCGCGTTCGGCATCCAGCCAGTCCCGCGCGGCCCCGGGATCGGCCAGCGGCGGCACCGGGGCCGCGGGCTGGGGGATGCGGGGACGACGATGGCGTTCGCCGGGGAACAAGATGTCCATCGCCGCCGCGGCGGTGTTCAGGTAGTAGTCGAACAGACGGGTCAGCGCCGCCTGCTGCTCCTGGTCGGTATCCAAGGCGGCAGACAGTTCGCGCGCGTAGCCGCGGAGCAGGTCATGCAGGGCATACCGGCCCGGTGCGGCGGGCTGGATCAGGTGCGCGCGAGCCAGCACATCCAGCGCCTGGCGGGCTTGCGATACGGTCGCGCCGGTGAGGGCCGCGGCGGCGTAGGGCTCGAGGTCGGCGGCGGGATGCAGGCCGAGCAGCCGGAAGGTCCTGGCGGTACCGGCGTCGAGGTAGCGGTAGGACCAGGAGAACACGGTCCGCACCTGAGTGCGGGGGTCCCGGCCCGTCGTCAGCAGGTCCAGCCGGGTGCTCAGGTCGGTCAGCTCACCGGCCAGCGCGGCCAGTGGTATAGCCGGGCGGGTGGCGGCCAGCGCGGCCGTCACCCGCAAGGCCAGCGGCAGTCGGCAGCACTGGCTGGCTAGCTCGGCGGCGGCCTCGGGCTCGGCGTCCACTCGGCCGCCGATCAGTGTCCGCAGCAGGGCAACCGCGTCCGCCAGCGGGAGCGCGTCCACCTCCAGGCGGGCAGCGCCATCTAGGGCGACCAGCCCGGTCAGCGCGTCCCGGCTGGTCACCAGCACGGTACAAGTCTGGGAGCCAGGCACCAGCGGCCGCACCTGGTCGGCTGATCCGGCGTTGTCCAGCACGACGAGTATTTGCTTGTCGGCCATCAGGCTGCGGTAGAGGGCCGCGCGCTGGTCTGGCTCCGTGGGGATGTCCTGGCCGGGCACGCCCAGCGAGCGCAGGAATCCGGCCAGCGCGTCCTCGGCCGATACCGGCTGGCCGGGGTCATAGCCGCGCAGGTTCACATACAGCTGACCGTCGGGGAAACGTCCGGCGGCCTGGTGCGCCCAGCGCATGGCCAGGGCGGTTTTGCCGACTCCGGCGGTCCCGCCGATCGCCGAGATCAGGACGGCGCCGGGAGCCTGGTCACCGGACCGGTTCAGCAGCTTGGTGAGCGCCTTGAGTTCGGCCGAGCGGCCGGTGAAGCCCCGCACCATAGGCGGCAGTTCGCGCGGGGCGGCCCATCCAGGTGCAGCCTCCGCGGGGAGTGCGGGCTCAGTGACCAAGCTACGAGCCTACAGGCAGCAGGTCATGATCGACTACTGGCTTTGGCCCACCGACCAGCAAAAAGCGTGGACTAACCAGCAAAGACAGCCGCGCTCAGGTGGCTGACAGACCTAGATCTGGCCGGCCGTGTTTCGGTTCCACGTTTACCAGGCTGTGCGCTGCCATCACGAGGTAGTCCCACAGCTGGCCGTAGTGCTCCTCGGAAAGGTCGAGTGAGTCCAGGGCGTCTCGCATGTGGCGCAGCCACGCGTCCCGCTCCGCCTCCCCGATGGCAAAACGCACGTGCCGCATCCGCAGCCGAGGATGCCCCCGTAGCTCGTCGTAGGTCCGCGGCCCGCCCCAGTACTGGATGAGGAACAGCCGCAGGTGCTCCTCCGCGGGTCCCAGATCCTGCGCCGGGTACACCGGACGCAGGGACAGGGTCGTCCGCGACCCCCTGGTAGAACCGGTGGACTAGGCGGGTAAAGGTCTCGTCCCCGCCGATCGCCTCGTAGAAGGTCTGCTCGCTCATGACCAGCCAAGCCTAGCGTGTTGACCTCCCGGGGCTATGACCCCATGAAGTCAACACCTTCGCGGGAGCTTAGCATCGGGGTATGAGCGACTTCACGATGCCGATGGTGGGCTTCGGCACCTGGCGGCTGAGCGGCGAGCAGGCTTACGAGGCCGTCGGCTTCGCCCTTGAGACTGGCTACCGGCACATCGATACGGCCACCATGTACCGCAATGAGGGCGAAGTGGGCCGCGCCGTGAGTGACAGCGACGTAGGACGGCAAGACGTCTTCATAACCACCAAACTCCCACCAGAACGGCGCGACCGGATCCGCCGCACCCTCGAAGACTCTCTCAGCGCGCTAGGCACCGACTACCTGGATCTCTGGCTGATCCACTGGCCGCCCGGCGGCGCCGCTTCTGAGGTCTGGGCCGAGTTCATCAAGCTGCGTGACGAGGGGCTCACCCGCGCGATCGGGGTGAGCAACTACACGGAATTGTCGTCATCCCCAAGTCGGCTCATCGCGAGCGCATCGCCGAGAACTTCGCGCTCGATTTCTCGCTCACCCCCGACGAGGTGGCGGCGATCGACGCACTCTAGCTGGAATCGGCTGCCACCAGGACGATTCCCGCGGCGTCCAGCGCGCCCTTGATGCGGGACCGCATCTCGCGCTCGACCTCCCACTGCCGCAGCGGTGCGGTGCGGACGACGATCCGCATGGTCACGCCCTCGCTTGAGACGTTCTGCGCGCCCCAGACCTCGGGTTTCTCCAGCATGACCTGACGCCAGTGCGAGCTGCGCCACATCCCGGACGCCGCCTTGTCCAGCACCGAGGTCACCTTGGACAGATTGGCCGTGTACGGGATCGGGTAGTCGATCACCGCGCGAGCCCAGCCCTGGGATTCGTTGCCGACCGAGCCGACGGTTCCGTTCGGGATATGCCACACGACGCCGCTGACGTCGCGTACCCGGGTGGTGCGCAGCGATACCGCTTCCACGGTGCCGGTTACATCCCCGACGTTGATGACGTCACCGACCCCGTACTGATCCTCGAGCAGCATGAGGATCCCGGCCAGATAGTCCTTGACTATCGATTGCGCCCCGATGCCGATCGCCACGCCGGCCACGCTGGCGCTGGCCAGCAGCGGGGTCAGGTCGATCCCGACGTCGCCGAGGATCTGCAGCCCGGCGATGCCGAAGATGATCACCGAGATCGCGCTGCGCAGGATCGTGCCGAGGGCCCGCAACCGCTGCCTGCGGCGTTCCTCGACCAGCGTAGGCTCGATCGCCGCCGCGGCCTCGACGACCACCGGCCCGGCCGGGTCGGTGACGTCCGCCTCCCCCGGCGCCGCGACCCCCTCGCCTTCCGCCGACCCTTCCGCCTTGGCGCCCTCGCCCGTCCGGCGCCGAGCCCGCCAGCGGCGCATCCTGGTGACCGGACGCAGCGGCGCGACGGGGCTTAGCGCGGCGTGCTCGGTGACCCGGCGGACGACCCGGACCAGGATCGCCCGGATGACCAAGGCGAGCAGCACCACGAAGGCGATCCGCAACCCCAGCTTGACCGGCCCGTCGAGGAACGCGTTCGTGAACGACGCGGCTTGTGAGCTGTGCGTCAGGTCCCATACCAGCTGGCAAGCGATCCCTGGGTGCGACCCGCACGCGGACAGCAGCGTTGGTGATTGTGAGTCGGTAAATACCACGTCTGTGAGGCTACTGGAGGCGGGCGGTACAGGCGCTTAGCAGCGAATACTCCGATTTCCTCACGATTAGACATACTTTTCTGGCATTGTGACTCGCTAGTACTTCTTAGCCAGACCTACAACCTTGGAGGGCCTAGGTGCCGGTACGGCTCGATGACCCGCGAGGGGGTCGCCGCCCAGGCGGCGACAGGGACGGAAGCGGATCACAGCGGAACAACGGGAATCGGGCGCCCGACCCACGTGGCGGTCGGCAGCAGCCTGAGGAGCCCTGGCACCCTGGCGCCGCTCGCTACGCCCGTGACCCGCGGCGCGACCAGCCGTCGCTCCGTGGCCCCGCGCCGCGTTCGCGTGAGTACGAGTACGAGACCCCCGAGTACGAGACCCCCCAGTACGACAACCGCGAGTACGACTCCCGCGAGTACGAGTACGACAACCGCGAGTACGAACCCCAGGACACCCGGAGGCCGCCGGAACCGCAGGCCTGGGGGACTGGACCGCCAGAGACGCGTCCGCAAGGCGCCCTGATAGACGGCCAGGAAGACTTCCGCGAGCCCAGGACCAGCCGGGCGAAGGTCGGCAAGACCAAGGCGGACAAGGTCCGCGGGCTGGAAAGTACCGACGAGCAACGGACTCTGTCCGCTAAGACCGCGGCTCGCCCGATCAAGGCACGCGAGCAGGTCGTCGATACGCGGAGTGGTCGCCAACGCCGTCGTATCAAGGTGGTTCCGGCGGTGGCCGTGACATCGGCGGTCGTCGTGCTGGTCACCTTGGGGACGGCCGCGTACTACAAGATCGGGCCGGGCGCGCCTAACGGCAGCGGCGCCGCCGCCGCGTTCAACGCGCTCACCAACAGCAAGGCGCTCGGCGCGCTCGAAGCCGAGCGCCAGCAGATCGTGGCGATGAACGCCGCCACCCAGGTCATGACCACGACCAGCAAGCCGCTGACCGCGTCGGTGTCGCAGGCGACGTCGGACAGCGCCGAATCCACGGCCAGTGACGTGGGTGTGGCGGATTCCGCGTCCCCAGCCGAGGCGCAGGAGATCGCTCAGGAACTGATGCCGAGCTACGGCTTCAGCGTTGCCGATCAGTTCTCGTGCCTGTATGACATCTGGGAGCGGGAGAGCGGCTGGCAGTGGGACGCGGAGAACACCGCCAGCGGTGCCTACGGTATTCCGCAGTCGCTGCCCGCGTCGAAGATGGACATGTTCGGTTCGGACTACCTGACCGACGCCACCACCCAGATCAAGTGGGGCCTGTGGTACATCCAGAACCGCTACGGCACCCCCTGCGCCGCCTGGGACTTTGAGCTAGACAACGGCTTCTACTGAGCCCAGGTCAACCCGTCGGCAGCACCGCCAGCGAACCACCGTCGGTGGTGACGATGATCGTCTGGTGCGCGGACGGATCGGTGGGCACCGTCACGCTCGACGGACCGCCGGCCGCGTTGGCGGTCACCGCGTAGGGTCCGCCGGGCATCAGCAGGGTGGCCGGGCCGTTGTCGGTGCTCACCACGACCACCGAAGGTACCGTGGCGAATTGCAGCCGCGCCGAGCCCCCGTCGGTGATGGCGTTCACCGAGGCCGCCGACACCCCGGTGGCGTTGAGCGGCCCGTTGCCGGTGTTCGCGCTGAGCGATCCGGTCAGGTCGCGCACGTTGAGTGATCCGCCGTCGGTGTTCGCGGTGACCGGCCCGTTGATGTCGATGGCGTTAAGCGGCCCGTTGCCGGTGTCCGCGTCGAGTTTCCCGGTCAGTCCCTGCACGTTGAGTGATCCGCCGTCGGTGCTGGCGGTGACCGGCCCGTTGATGTCGGTGGCGTTAAGCGGTCCGTTGCCGGTGTCCGCGTTCAGCGCTCCGGTCAGCCCGTTCACGTTGAGTGATCCGCCGCCGGTGGTTACGGTGAGCGGCCCGTGGATGTCCGTCGTGGTCACCGGGCCGTTGCCGGAGTCGATGTAGGCCCCGGGGGTGCCGGTGACGGACACCGAGCCGCCCCCGCTATCCACGGTCACGCTCGCCTTCAACGGCACGACCAGGCGGACACTGATCAGCTGATAGTTGGCCGAACAGCTCGGGTCACCCACCGTCAGCTCGCCCCCGGACAGCGACCACAGGCCGTTAGGGTCGTAGCTGGGGCCCCACTGCACCCGCGCCGTGATCTCGACTTCGCTAACCGGCGCCGCCGAGACCTGGACCGGCGCGTTGCAGCCGTCCACCGAGACGCCGCTAGCCGCCTCGGTCAGCGTCGCCGTCGAGGCTGGCATCGCCGGTGACGGCTGAGACCCCGGCGTATCGATGGCCAGGTGGAAGAGGAGCACGCTGCTGGCGGCCATCGCGGCCATCACGACCACGCCCAGCGAGCCCCAGAGCACTTGTCCCCGCGCCAGCCGCGCGACGCGCCGCGAACGGCTCACCCCGCGCATGGCAGGTCCACACTCAGCATTGTCGGTCCTCCGATTGGGCTGGATACCTCGAACGTCCCGTCCACCGAGGCCGCCCGCCGGGCCAGCCCGGCTAGCCCGGTTCCCCGGGAAGGGTCGGCGCCGCCCGCGCCGTCGTCGGTGACGATGACATGCAGCCGGTCCCCTGACCGCTGCACGAACACGGAAGCGGCGGTAGCCGACGCGTGTTTAACGATGTTGCTTAGTCCCTCGGACACCACGAAGTACGCCACCGCCTCGATCACCGGCGCCGGGCGCCGGGGCAAGTCCACGGAGAGCGTCACCGGGATCGGCATCCGGGCCGCGATGCCGGACAGCGCGGCGTCCAGGCCGCGGTCCTCGAGCACGGCCGGGTGCATCCCGCGGATCATGTCCCGCAGCTCGGTGAGCGCGGTCTTGGCATCCTCGTGCGCCTCCGCGATCGCGTCCCGCGCTTCCTGCTCGGTCGTCGCGTTCACCCGGGCCAGGCCGAGGTTCATCGCCAGCGCCACCAGCCGCTGCTGGGTTCCGTCATGCAGGTCGCGTTCCAGCCGCCGCCGCTCGGCGTCGGCCGCGTCCACCACGCCGGCCCTGGTGGCCGACAGCTGCTCCACCCGCTCTTCGAGCTCCTCGGCGCGGCTGGACCCGAGCAGCGACCGGGACAGCCGTACGTCGAGCCCCCTGACCCCGGCCGTCATCCACGGCGCCGCCAGCAGCAGCAACGCCCCGCCGAGCATCACAAACACGTCCAGCGGGAATTTCCCGCCCGACCCGGCGTTCAGCGCCGATCCGAACGCAGTGGTCCAGGCCCAGGCGTAGACCAGCGTGAACAGCGCACCGAAGATCCAGAACCCGGCCGCGATAATCGCCGCACCGGCGAGCAGCGGACCGGCGATCAGGTGGTAACCCAGCTGCCGCAGGTACCGCCGGACCCGGTCAAGAAAGATCTGCCGGTCCATCAGCAGCGATCGAGGCACCGGAGGCTGGCGCGGGATGACGACCGACGCGGTGCACTTCAGCCGGTACCGCTGCAGCGCGCTGAGCAGCGGCGTGATCAGCAGCATGAGAACGATCACCCAGAAGGCGATCAGCCCCTGGTGCTTGGCAGTAGCCGCGGCGATCACCGCGACGCCTGGCGCGGCTAGCACGGGGATGCCAGCGGCCAGGTAGGTCATCCGGCCCCACTCCCGTGGCGACCAAGGTTTACGCATGCCCTCACCGTATGTCCGCGGCCGGTGATCGCACACTGTAGCTAGGTTCACCATAAAGATGGCATCACGGGCTACTACCCGCACGCCGCTAACCTGCCACCCTGTCTTTCATGATTAGCCATAACGACGCGCTCCATGTGGACGCGGTTACCAAGACCTATCAGCAGGGCACCCCGCCCGCGCTGGCTGATGTATTTCTCACGGTGGCGGCGGGCGAGGTCGTCGCGATCATGGGTCCCTCGGGCAGTGGAAAGTCAACATTGCTGAACCTGATTGCCGGGCTCGATAAGCCCACCGAGGGCACGGTCACCGTGGCCGGGGAGCGGATCGACCGGCTCGGCGAGACCGCTCTGGCCAGGTTCCGTGCCCGGCACGTCGGGATCGTGTTCCAGTTCTTCAACCTGCTCGACGATCTGACCGTCGAGGACAATGTGCTGCTGCCCGCCCAGCTCGCCGGGGCCTCACGGAGGCAGGCCCGGGCGCGGGCGGGTGACTTGCTTGAGCGGATGGGCATCGCCGATCACAAGAACGACTATCCGGCCAGGATGTCCGGCGGGCAGCGGCAACGGGTGGCGATCGCCCGGGCACTGGTGAACTCACCGGAGCTGCTGCTGGCCGATGAGCCGACCGGCGCGCTGGACACCGGCACCGGACACGAGATCGGGCAGCTATTGAGTGAGCTGAACGCCGGGGGCCAGACACTGGTGCTGGTCACGCACGATCCGGCGCTGGCTCAGTGGTTCGGGGCGCGCACCATCCAGCTGGTGGACGGCCAGGTCGTCCAGGGGGTCTCAGCATGAGCGGATTCGGCGCGGTCCGCACCGCCAGCGGCGGGATCAGACGGCACAAGGTGCAGGCCGTGGTGATCGCCATGGTGCTGGGGGTCTCGACGGCGTCGGCCACGCTCGGACTGGCGCTGCTGGCGGCCAGCAGCTCGCCGTTTAACCACGCGTTTGCCGCCCAGCACGGTGCTAGCGTCGCGGTCACCGTAAACACGGCCCGGGCCAGTTCCGCGCAGCTGTCCGCTACCCGTTCGGTGACCGGGGTGACCGCTGCGGCCGGGCCGTTCGCCACCGACACTGTGCAGATCGAATCCGAGGGGCAGCCGAACGGCCAGCTCACCATCGCCGGACGGGCGGACCCAGGCGGCCCGATTGACGACCTGGCGCTGAACGCCGGGCACTGGCCCGACGCACCCGGCCAGATCGTGCTGAACGGCACCCTGGCCGGCGGGACACAGAATTTCGCCCTGCCGCTCGGCGCCATTCTCTCGATTACCGGTACCAACGTCGGCCTCACCATCGTCGGCTACGCGACCTCCATCACCAACACCGCTGATGGCTGGGTCGCGCCAGCCGAGATGGCCAAGCTCGGTAAGACCGACACCGCCGAGATGCTTTACCGGTTCACCAGCGCTGGCAGTGACGCGCAGATTCGCACGGATGTAGCCGCGATCAGCAAGCAACTGCCCGCCGGGGCGGTCGAGGGCGCCAGTCCGTGGCTGGCGGCACAGGCCCAGTCGGGGAACAACGGCGCGATCATGGAGCCGTTCGTGATCGCGTTCGCGCTGATCGGCTTGGCGATGGCGGTGCTGATCGTCGGCAACGTGGTCAGCGGAGCGGTGATCGCCGGGTACCACCGGATCGGCGTGCTCAAGAGCATCGGGCTCACCCCGGTCCAGGTGCTAGCCGCCTATCTGAGCAGGATCGGCTGGCCCGCGCTGGCCGGATGCGTGATCGGGGTAGCGGTGGGTAACATCCTGGCCTTGCCGGTGCTGGGCAAGGAGTCGGACGCCTACGGTGTAGCCCGCGAGACCGCCCCGTGGTGGGTATCGGCCGTCGCGTTCGGCGGGATGCTCGTGCTGACCATGCTCGCCGCGCTCGGACCCGCGCTGCGGGCGGGCCGGCTGTCCGCGATCCAGGCGATCGCCGCTGGCCGTGCCCCGCGTACCGGCCGGGGCTACGCGGCGCACCGGCTGGCCGCGAAGCTGAGGTTGCCCCGACCGGTCGGCCTCGGGCTGGCGGCTCCGTTCGCCCGGCCCGCACGCACCCTGGTGAGCCTGCTCGCGATCGCGTTCGGCGCCACGGCGGTGATCTTCGCGTTCGGCCTGCACTCCTCGCTGGACCGGGCCTCGGCCAGCCAGACCCTGGCCACGACGGTCCCGGTGCGGATCGAGCTGCAGGGGCCGGGCCAGGGGCCTAATCAGGGTCCCAGCGCCAGCCAGGACGCCGCGGTGACCGCGGCGCTGACCGCCCAGAACGGCACTGCGCACTACGTCGCGTTGTACACGAACCAGGTTAAGGTCGTTGGCGTCGCGGAGAACGTCTTCGCGACCGCGTACGGCGGCGATTCCTCCTGGATGGGGTACGGGCTCATCGCCGGCCACTGGTACGACGGACCCGGCCAGGTGGATGTGAACACGTCGTTCCTCGATCAGAGCGGGCTGTCGGTCGGCGACACAGCCACGGTGAACACTGGAACCGCCCAGGCCACGGTGCGGATCGTGGGCGAGGTGTTCCAGCCCTCGAGCGACCCGCGGCTATACGGCGGTGCCCAGACGCTGCCGGGCGTCGCGACCGCCGTTAACCTGCAGGAATACGACGTGGGACTGCGGCCGGGAACCGACGCCACTACGTACATGGCCGCGGTGAACAGCAACCTCGGCAGCGGCGGTCTGTGGGGCGCCGTCCCGCCGCAAGGCGGCCAGTTCTACATAATCGCCTCCGCGCTGATCAGCATGCTGGCGCTGATGGTCGCGGTCGCGGCGGGTCTCGGTGTGCTGAACACGGTGCTCATGACGACCAGGGACCGGGTGCACGACCTGGGGATCTACAAGGCGCTCGGCATGCGGCCGCGTCAGATGATCACGATGGTGATCTGCTGGATCGTCGGGCCGGCGGTGATCGCCACGCTGATCGCCGTGCCCGCCGCGATCGTGCTGAACTCCGCGACCTTGCACGCCATGGCGAACACCGCGCACACCGGAGTCCCGGCCAGCTTCACGCAGGTCTTCGGCGCCGGGAGGACAGCCCTGCTGTCGCTCGCCGCACTGGGCATCGCGGTCCTCGGTGCGCTGCTTCCCGCCACCTGGGCGGCTCGCGCCCGGCCAGCGGTGGCGCTGCGGGCGGAGTGACGTTGTGGTGGGCCGGTAAGCCGGTCCATTCGTGTCGATATCGTGATTTGCTCATAATTATGGGTATCTTCTGGCACTCTGGTGCATCAGCCGCTCCTGCGTGAGCCCTGATGACCTGGAGGCCCGGTTGCCGGTACAGATCGACGACCCGCGGGGAGGCCACCGCTCCAACGGTGACAGGCACCGGAGCGGGGGCCCGCCGAACAGAGGGCCTCGGCGTCCCGAGCCGTCGGCGCTCAGGATCCGGGAGGGACCACCCCGGGTCCGCGAGCCCGGGCCGCGGACCCTCAAGGTCGGCAAGCCCGGGCAGACGCGCAGCGGGTGGCGATCGCGCAAGCGCCGGGTCACGGTGGTGCAGGCGGTCGCGGTGGCGTCGGCATTCGTCGTCTTGGCTGCTCTCGGAACCACCGCGTATTACCGGCTGGGCCCGGGCAGGCCAGACGCCAGCGGCGCCGCGGCCGCGTTTAACGCTATTCCGAACAGTAAGGCGCTGGTCGTCCTGAACGAGGAACGCCAGCAGATCGCGGCCATGAACGCGGCTGTTGACGTGATGTCGGAGCCTTCCAAGGTGCCGGACGTATCCCCGGCGAGCGTCAACGCCTCCGACGAGGAGGCCGCCGAGGAGGAGACCATCGCGTCGGGGGAGTTGTCCCCGTCGGCGGCGATGGAGGTTGCCCGGGAACTGATGCCCGAGTACGGGTTCAGCGTCTCGTCCCAGTGGTCATGCCTGGATGACATCTGGGAGCGGGAGTCCGGCTGGGAATGGGACGCGGAGAACGTCTCGTCCGGCGCTTACGGCATCCCGCAGTCGTATCCGGCGGACAAGATGGCCTCGGTGGCGGACGACTACATGACCGATGCGACCACGCAGATCAAGTGGGGTCTGGAATACATCGCAGACACCTACGGCACCCCCTGTGAAGCCTGGAATGTCGACATCACCGAGGGCGGTTACTGAGGCCCAGCTGGGCCGGTCGCGCTAGGCCAGCGGTGGCACCGCGGGCGGAGTAGGTTGGACGTCATGCGGGTGGTGATCGGCGAGGATAGTGTGCTGCTGCTGGCCGGCCTGGTCAAGCTGCTGGAGAGTGCCGGAATCGAGGTCGTGGCCACCGCCGGAGACGCGACCGGGCTGCTCGCCGCCGTCGAGGCCGAGCAGCCCGACGTGGTGATCGCCGACGTGCGGATGCCGCCGTCGCACACCGACGAGGGCATCCGCGCCGCGATCGAGATCCGGCGCCGGTGGCCGTCGGTCGCGATTCTCGTGCTGTCGCAGTACGTCGAGGAACGGTACGCGGCCGACCTGCTGTCGGCGAACACCTCAAGGGTCGGTTACCTGCTCAAAGACCGGGTGGCCGATGTCACCGAGTTCCTCGACGCGCTGCGCCGGGTCGCGGCCGGCGGCACGGCGCTTGACCCCGAGGTCGTGGCCCAGCTGCTGGTGCGCCGGAGCGGCGACCCGATGCGCACGCTCACCCAGCGGGAACGCGACGTGCTCGCGCTGATGGCCGAGGGCCGCGACAACGCGGAGATCTCCGCGGCCCTGGTCGTCACCGACAGCGCGGTCAGCAAGCACATCAACAGCATCTTCACCAAGCTCGACCTGCACCCAGGCGACGGCGGCAATCGCCGCGTCCTCGCCGTCCTCCACTACCTAGGCGCGGCCTGATCCGCGAATGTCCGTAAAATCTGGTGCTCCAGCGGCAGATTTTACGGACGTTTGGCTGGGGATGGCAGCCGGGTCTGCTGCGCCACGAAGGCGAGCGCGTCGCCGGCTAGCGCGGCGGCGAAGCGCACCGCCCGGGCGCCGTGACCCACCTCACCCTCGGCCCGCAGCAGCACCGGCCGGTCCGACGCCGTGGCGTACTGCAACGCCGCGCACATCTTGTAGGCGTGCACCGGATCCACCCGCGTGTCGTTGGTGAACACGGTGAACAGCACGGCCGGATAGCTGACCCCCCGCGTCACATGGTGATAAGGGGAGTAGCCAAGCAGCCAGCCAAGCTCGGCCGGGTCGGAGGCGGTCCCGTATTCGTCGTTCCATAGCTGCCCGAGGCCGAACCGCTCGTAGCGCACCATGTCGAGCAGCGGCGCGGAGCAGATCGCCGCCGCGTACAGCTCCGGCCGCTGGGTGACGGCGGCGCCGACGAGCAGCCCGCCGTTCGACCCGCCCCAGGCCGCGAGCTGATCCTGGGTAGTGAGCCCCGAAGAGACCAGCCACTCGGCCGCCGCGTGGAAGTCATCGAACACGTTCTGCTTCTTGTCCCGGCGGCCGGCCCGATGCCACTCCTGGCCTTCCTCGCCGCCGCCGCGCAGTCCGGCGACCGCGTAGACGCCGCCCGCCTCCACCCAGGTGAGGATGTTCGCCGAGTACCCGGGGGTGAGCGAGATGTCGAAGCCGCCGTACCCGTAGAGGATCGCGGGCCTCGGTCCGGTGGCGCCGGGCGCGGACAGCACGATCATCCGCACCGGCGTGCCGTCCGCCGAGGCGTAGGTAACCTGCGAGGCCTCCAGCGGCGGCAACTGCACCGCTCCGGGAGCGGTGGCCCACACCGACAACGAGCCCCCGCCCGCCTCTCCTCCCCCCTTCCAATGGAGCACCGTCGAGGGCCGGCCGTAGTCGCTGTACCCGATCCAGGCCTCGTCCCCGCCTTCGGGTCGCGAAGTCAGCCCGCCGACCGTGCCCAGACCCGGCAAGCCGAGTTCGGAGAGCTGGTCACCGGTCACCAGTGAGTGCACGGTCACCGATCCGATGGCGTGGTGCGTCCATGAGACCAGGAGAGCGTCGTTAAGCAAAGTGAAACCACGAAGTACGGCCTCTGGGTGCGCTGCGACGAGGTCCTGCCACTGGTCCGGGCGCGGCGCGGCCGGGTCCGCCACACAGAGCCGGGTGCGCGGGGCGTCGAGGTTAGTGAGCACGTACAGCCGGCCGTCGCGCGCCACATGGGCGGAGGTCTCCGCGTCCTGGCCGGTGATCAGCTCGGTGAGATCCGGGTCGGCCGGGTCGGATTCGGTCAGGCTGGCGATCCAGACATCGTTGCGCGGGGCGGTGCCGAGCGATTCCGAGAGGATCAGCCAGCCGCCGTCCTGGCTGACGGAGATGCCGTAGAAGGCCGTCTTGTCCCGGCCCTCGCCGAAGATCAGCGGGTCCGTGTCCGGGTCGGTACCGATCGTGTGCAGGTAGACGCGGCGGTGGTACTGCTCCTCGCCGGCCGGGACCTGGCCAGCGCCGAGCTTGCGTGTGAAGTAGAACGCCTTTCCGCCCGGTAGCCAGGCCACCGGGGAGTAGCGGCAGCGGTCGATCGGTCCTTCGACGATGGTGCCGGTGGCGACGTCGATCACGTACAGGATCGACTCCTCGTCACCACCGGATGACATCTGGTAGGCGAGCAGCCGTCCTTCCTTGTCCGGCTGCCAGGTGTCGAGCGTCGTCCGGCCCGTCGGGTCAAGCTGCGTCGGGTCGACCAGTGCGCGTTCGCCATCGGCGTCGGCCACGTACAGCACGCCGTGGTCCTGGCCGGGGTCGCGGCGGATGAAAAAGCGCTGTTCGGCGCGCCAGACGGGGACCGAGACGATGCCGACATGGGCGAGTTCGGCCACTCGCGCGGCGAACTCCGCTCGCCGGCCCAGCGTGTCACGGTAGTCGTTCCACAGAGCTTCCTCTGTGTTTAGCCAAGCTTCCGATTCCGGCGCGGCCGGGTCTTCCAGCCAACGGTAGGGGTCACTGACCTCGTGTCCCAGGATGTTTTCGGTGAGGTCGAGGCGGCGGGCGGGCGGGTACGCGAGAGTCATGGACGAACTTTAACCGCTGTTCGTAACCCCGCATTAACCGCTAATACCGCGATAGCTGGGTACTCTGGTAGTGACGGCGGGAGGCACGCGGCTTCGGCCACACTGGGTTGGAAGGAGCCCAGAGGATGCGAGCGGCGCCTCACGATCGGTGCCGTGGAGGTGCCAGTGCGACGTGTGCTTCTGCTGAACGTCACGTACGAGCCGCTTACCACCGTCGGCCTGCGCCGGGCTGTGTGCCTGGTGTTGTGTGACAAGGCCGAAATCGTCCACTCCGGTGACGGAGGGATACTTCACTCAGCGTCGATGACGCTGGAGAGCCCCAGCGTGATCCGGTTGCGAAGATACATCCGCATTCCGTACCGCAACAGGGTGCCGCTGACCAGGGCTGCGCTGATGCGCCGGGACAACTACCGTTGCGTGTATTGCGGGCGCAAGGCCGAAACCATCGACCACGTGCTGCCGAGATCCAAGGGCGGCCCGCACACCTGGGAAAACTGCGTCGCCTGCTGCACGGTATGCAATCACCACAAGGCTGACCGGTTGCTAGAAGAACTCGGCTGGACACTCTCCGTCGCTCCCACCGTCCCGCGCGGCGCCCACTGGCGCCTAGTCGGCACCCAGTTCGACGGCGACCCCACCTGGGAGCCCTACCTAACCCCGAGCGCCGCCTGACCCAGATTTCCACCCCAGCGATGGCCCATCGCTAGCGTTTTCGCGCTAGCGATGGCCCATTGCTGGGCTGGGCCGTTGCGCGGGCGCGGGCCGTCTGCGCGGGTGCGGGTGCGCGGGTGCGAGGTCGGGCGCTCGGGGCGTCGGTCGCAGCGGTGGTCAGCCCGTCGCGATTCACCGGTCGGGGACAGTTGAGGCTCAAGTGGCCTGTGGTGCTCGAATGCACGCTCGGCGACGCCATCGATGGCCCATCGCTGGCGCTGGAGCACCAGTAATGGGCCATCGACAGGCTTGTAGAAGGCCCCTGGTCTGGCGATATGTCCCGGATGCGCTTATTGTGCCGGTGGATGCCGCAGCCTGGGGTGCCGCGCGGCGCGCCCGTCCAGCTCCGGCCCGCGCGAGGCGACCACCAGCTCGCTGTCGGACGACGATTTCAGTGTCACCTGGGATAACTCGGGCAGTTCGGGCGGCACTCGCCACCACGGCTAGTTGACGGATCCCGCCTCTGGCTCGACAGCCAGGGGCGGGATTTCGTCTTCGGGGACCGGTGCACCGAAGTTCCGCCACTGGGGGAAGGCAAGCGCCCCGACGAACACGATCGAGTCGATGATGCCCACCAGCGGGAAGAACGCCGCGGCGCTCACGTGCGCCACGAACAGGCCGGTGAGCAACACCGACAAGGGTGCGCTGCCGAACGCGGCCAGCATGATCAGGCTCATCACCCGTCCCATCAGCTCCGGTGGCGTCCACGCCTGCAGCCGCGGCAGCATGAGCGTGTTGCCAGCGCTGATCGCCCCGCCCATAACCGCCATGCACACAGCGGCTCCCGGTATTCCGCCGGCGAACGGCACGAAACACATGGCGATCGCGCCGAGCATGAACACGCCCGCCGCGACGGCCGCGGGACGCCGCAGGGAACCGCCGCGCATCGCCGCCAGCGCTCCCACGATGGAGCCGGCCGCGTCGCAAGTCAGCAGCAACCCGAATCCGGAGGCACCGAAACGCTGATGGGACAGCGCGGGCAGCGCCACCTCGCTCAGCCCGCCGAGGGCCAGGTTCGCGGCGATGGTGATGACCAGCAGAATCTGCAGCGCGCGTGAGGTCCGCAGCAGGGTGAGCACACCGCCGCCGCGCGGGGACTCCGCGATCGGCGACGGCGAGGCCGCGGCCGCTACCGGCCGACGGATGAACGCCAGCGTCAGCGCCGATACCGCGAACGACGCCGCATCGATGCCAAACGCGGGTGCTGGTGAGGCCAGCGCCACCACCGCCCCGCCGATCGCCGGGCCGATCAGCGATCCGGTCTGCTGGAATGCCATAAACAGCCCGTTGCCCGCCGCGAGCTGGGATGTGTTGAGCACCGATGGCAGTATCGCGAACGACGCGGGGATGAACAGTCCCTCACCCGCGCCGATCAGCGCGGCCGTCGGCGCGAGGAAAGCGAGCGACACCGTGTGGCGGGTGGCCAGCAGCACGAGCACCCCGACCAGCACGCAGCGCGATGAGTCGGCGAGCAGCATCGCGGTACGCGGCGACAACCGGTCCGATAGCACGCCGCCGACGGGGATCAGCACCGTGCGCGGCACGCCGTAGAACGCGAGCACCACCCCGAGCAGGACCGCCGTCCCGTGTGAGGAAAGCACATACCACGGCAGCGCGATCGTGTAACAGTAATCGCCGATCGTGGACGCGAGCTGCCCGGCCGACAACAGCCGGAAATCGCGCACCGTCAGCGGCCCCCCGGCTTTCACCGCGCCTCCTCGGGCGAGAACGCCGGCAGGAACTCGGCGTTGACCAGCACCCGGCGCCCGTCGGCCGGGCGATCGCTCTTGTCCGGCCGTGTGTAGCCGTTCATCAGCTCCGCGACCTTCTCCCGCAGCTCGGTCAGTTCCTCGGGCGTCACGTAGATGTCGTTGTAGTAGCTGCCGAACGACCAGTCCTCCGGGTAGTCCTCAGCTCGGTCCTCGTACGCGGCACGTATCTCATCCACCGATATGCGAAACGTGTCGACCAGCATCTGTCCGGCCGCCCGCACCGCCGGCGGAGTGTCCGGCCCGCTGTCGATCTTCAGCTGGCGGACCTTCGCCCGCCACGGACGCTCCCTGCCATCTCCGGCGGCCGCGCGGTCCTCCTCGACGAATCCGTACCTGGCGAGCGAGCGCAGGTGGTAGCTGCACGCGGACGGGGATAGCCCGGCCACCGACGCGCACTCGGTTGCCGTCGCCGGGCCCTCAACCGCCAGGTGCCGCAAGATCGCGAGCCGCGCGGGATGCGCGAGCGCCCGCATCTTCCGCGGATCGTCAAGCGTGACTGGTTCGTCCGGATTCATACGTGAAAGATTACTTTCGAAAGATATGCTTCACAATAAAGGACCCTGTTACGTTTCGGTCACGAAGTATGCGGCAGAATGAGAACCATGGCAGACGACGTGAAGCAGCAGATTGGCCGGATCGGTATCTGGATGGGGGACCCAGCCCGCATCGAGCCCGGAGGCCCCGCGGTGGCAAGCGCGATCGAGGCGGCCGGGTTTGGGTCGCTGTGGGTGGGCGGCGGAAACGATAAGCCCGACTCGTTCGAGAGACTGGCCGAGTTGCTCGAGGGCACCACCAGACTCGTGGTGGCGACCGGGATCGCCAACATCTGGGCCCGGCCAGCCACCGAGATGCGCGCGGGCGCGGAGGACCTGGCCAAACGGTTCCCCGGCCGGTTCATCCTCGGCCTGGGCGTCAGTCACGCCCCGATCGTCGAGAGTCTCGGCAAGACATACGAGAAGCCGTTCCAGAAGATGGTCTCTTACCTTGATGACCTCGGTGAACTCTCCTGCCCGCTCGTGCTCGCCGCGCTCGGCCCCAGAATGCTCGAGCTTTCCCGTGACCGGACCGACGGCGCGCACCCGTACTTCGTCACTCCCGAGCACACGGCGGTGGCGCGCGACATCCTCGGCCCGGGTCCGCTGCTGATTCCGGAGCAGGCCGTCGTACTGTCCGGAGACCGGGCGCAAGCCTTCGCCGGGGGCCGCGCTTACGCGGATCGCTACCTGAAGATGCCGAACTACGTCAGCAACCTCAAGCGGTACGGATTCTCCGACGCGGACATTTCCGGTGGCGGCAGCGACCGGCTGATCGAGGCCATCATTCCGTACGGTCCCGGCGGCGTGACCAGGTCGGTCCGCGCGCACCTGGACGCCGGCGCGGACCACGTGACCATCCAGCCGCTCGGCAGTACCGGCGCGTTCAGCGCTGCCGACCTGCACCTGCTCAGCGAGGCGCTCGAAGGGCTGCTCTAGCCTCGGTCAGCCGCTCCGCGTCGTTTGCGGGGAGGCGCCGCACCGCCTCGCGGAACGTCACTCCGGACATCTCGTCAAGGTGAGCCGCGGTCCACGTCGCGACCCAGGCTGGGTCGCGGCGCGAGATCTCGCGCAGCACCCAGCCGATGGCCTTGCGGATGAAGAACTGCGTTTCGCCGATCATCGGCGTCGCGTACCGCTCGAACCGGTCCAGGTCCGGCCGCCCCGCCCGGATGCCAGCCAGCAGCGCGAGCAGTGCCGACCGCCGTACCCAGAAGTCCGCGTCCTGTGCCCACCCGTCGATCCGTCGCCACGCGTCCGGTTCGCGGTCGGCGATCTTCCCCGCCACGCTCCCCGCGAGCCCGTCGACCAGCGCCCACGTGCCCGACTCCCTGATCATCCGCTCGACCACTTCGAGATCACTGGCTTTCATGGCCATAACGACGATTTCCAGTGTCTCGACCGCCGCCGCCCGCCGTTCGAAGACCGGCACCTCCCAGAGCGAGATCGCCAGCGCAATGGCGGTGTCCCGGTGGACGGTTGCTTTAACCGCGCGCCGCATGTCGGGCACGCTGACCCCGTAGAACTCCAGGTCGCTCTTGAGATACTTCTTCTCCTGCGCGGCGCGTTCCGGTGTCCCGAGCTTGCGTAGTCCCGCGGCGAGATCCTCAGCCGCCTGCTTGGCGTCGAACGTCACGAGCCCATTCTGCGCTCGATGGCTGCGGCCCGTTCACGCAGGTCGCGCACTTCCTCTGCCCCACGAGTCCCGTTAACCCCACGAGGTCGTGTGCCCGTTCCCCGCGATGGCCCATCGCCGGGGTTATGGCGCTATCGGTGGCCCATCGCTGGGGTGGCGGCGGGCCGCAGTGGGACCGTCAGATGGAGATCCAGCCGGTGACGACCGGCGGGGCTTCTTGGGCTTCGTCCGAGAAACCGTCGCCTAGGCGGCACCGGATGGAGATGGCGCCCGCGGGTATGTCGTCGGCGACGAACCTGCCGAGCTCGTCGGCCTGCACCGAGAGAATCGTGTCCCCGTACCGGATGTCCACTTGTGCCGGCTGGCGGGGCAGCAACTGCCCCATCAGCCGCCTGACCGGCCCCTCCGTTGTTACCGATAGCTCGATCGTCAGGCCGCTGGCGCGGAATGAGAGTTGCCGCCAGGCGCTGGCGCTGCGCACGCCGCGGGTAATCGGGGAATCGTCAGTCAGCGAATCGAAGGAGAGCAAGGCTTCCTCGTACGTCCCCGGCATTTCCCATGCGACAGCGAGGGGTTGTGTCATACCGAAGACGTACCCCATTTGTGACCGGCAGAACACGGAACGGGTAACCCGGGCGGCCGCCGACCGCCCGGAAAGTTCCCCCGCGAGACCCGTAACGCGACGAGTACCGGGCCGACCCCAGGGATTGCGCACTCGCGAGCCAGCACCAGCATCTCTCCGGCGGCCTGCCGGGCGCCGCAACCAGTGCGGGACATCCGGTCCGCGACCAGTCCGGCGACGAGCGGCGTCGCGAACGATGTCCCGCTCCACCGGGCCATGCCGTCGAACTCACGGACGGCGCCGACCAGCGGTGGCTCGGTGTAGGTGTACGTGCCGGACACGAACGCGTTCACCAGATCGGTCCCCGGCGCGTACACATCGACCCACGAGCCGTACCCGCTCCACGTCGCGCGGCGGCGTTGCGAAGGATCGAGCGCGCCGACCGCGAGCACGTCGGTGAACGCGGCCGGCCAGAACGGGCGCCGTTCGCCGTTGTTGCCCGCCGCGGCGACGATCAAGGTTCCCTTCCGCTGCCGGTACCTGTCCATGAGCGTCGAAAGTCCCAGCGGCGGCAGGTCGCCCCTGGTGTTTCCGCCCGCTGACAGCGAGATGATGTCCGGGCTGTAGCACCACGCGCGTTCCAGCCCTAGCACGAGAGATGACTCCAGGGTCACGCCGGCCACGCTGAACTCGTTGAGCACGCGCACGTCGGCTCCCGGCGCGACGCACCGGGCCACACCGGCGATGAACGTGCCGTGCCCGGCGTACGGCGGAATGGTCACCCGGCCGACGGCGTTGGCGGGGAGCTTCTCCTCGTCACCGGTCACCCCGGCCAGCCACGGGTGCGATTCGGTGGCCTCGGTCACCAGCCCGGTATCCACCACGCAGATCGACGCGCCGGTACCGCCGTCGTCGCTGCGCGGACTTGGCGTCACCTGCGTTCTCGGTGCCACCGGCTCCGGCTCGCAAGCCGGGCATAGGCTGCCCGGTGCCACCGAAAGCACGTGGTTGGGTGCCGCGATCCCGGTGCCCAGCGACCGGTCGATCGCTGGCAGCGCCGCGGTGACCTTGCCTAGACCGGCGCCGTCGAGAGAGTACAGGCTGACACCGTCGATGAGCCCGTCGGCCACCTCACCTCCGCCGACCACTTCGCGTACCCGGTCGAGATACTGATCGCGGACCAGCAAGCACCCTTCCTCGTAGAGATAGTCGAGTTCGCCGCGGTTCAGTTCCGCGCCGATCGTGATGCCCATCGCGGCCATCCCGTCGAAGGCGAGCCGCATCTGAGCTTCGAGCTTGTCCATTCGCCATGCCCTTCGTGTGTGCCAGGCTGGAGGGGAAGCCCAACGCTGCACTGACGGGTCGTTGACGCGGGAGACCAGCAACTATGACGCGGGGTTACCAAGGAATTGCGAGACGTAGCTGAACTGCTTCCGATGGCGCTCGCGCGGCCGCGCGAGGCGCTCACGCTGGCCCAGGACATCGTCGCTGGTCATCCAGACCCGGCGACCGAGTCAATAGCGCGGCACGCGGCGGGCATCGTGTTGCGCGAACTGGGCGAGCTCGAGGCGGCCCGCGCCGAGTTGCGCGCGGCCCTGCGGCTGGCCCGCCGGGCCCCCAGCGGTTACCGGGAGGCGGATGTGCTGACCACTCTCGGAACGGTGCTCGTGATGTCGGGACGGACAAGCGCGGGCCTGGCGGCGATCGACGAGGCGACGAATGCCGCAGAGGGCATGATGCTCGGTACCGTTCTGATGCGCCGCGGCGGCATCCTGCACGAACTGGGTCGCCACGCGGAGGCGCTCGATGACCTGCGCCGGGCGCTGGTGATCTTCCGCCAGTCGGGTGACGTGATGTGGGAGGGCAGAACGCGCACCTGGCTTGGCCTGGCATCGCTGGCCCTAGGCGCCACCGAACGCGCGGACGCCGAGTTCGCGGCCGCCGAGGAGCTGTTCGCGCGGACCGACCAGGAGCTGGAAGCGGCGAAGACCATCCACAACCGGGGACTGGTAGCGTTCCGCTCCGGCGACCTGCCCGCCGCGCTGCGGCACCTCGACGACGCCGCCACCCGGTACGCGGAACTCCAGGTCCCGATGCCAGATCTGGCGTTGGACCGGTGCAACGTGCTGCTCGCAGCCGGGCTGCCCGCGGAAGCCTTCGCGGAGGCGGACGCGGCGCTCACCGACCGGCGCCGTGGACAGGCGACAAAACGCGCCGAACTTACGCTGGCCGCCGCCCGCGCCGCCCTCGCCGCACGCCTTCTCACTATCGCCGCAGAACGAGGGGTGGCCGCTCGTCGCGCCTTTGCCGCGCAGCGCCGCGGGTGGTGGGAGGCGCACGCGAGGCTGCTCGAACTCCAAGCGCGGTTCCTCACCGGCAAGACCCCGCGAGCGGCGGAGGCCGGACGGCTGGCGGAGCGACTCGCCGAGCTGCGGTCGGATGAGGCACCGCAGGCATGGCTGCTGGCAGGCCGGATCGCACTGGCGCGCGGAGCCACTGCCGAGGCCAGGCGGTGCCTCGACGCGGCCGCTGCCGTCCGGCGACGTAAGGTTCCCGCATTAACGCGGGTGACCGGCTGGCACGCCGCCGCGCTGCGGGCCGAGGCCGACGGTGATTCCCGTGGTGTCTTCGCGGCCTGCCGCCGAGGCTTCGAGGTCCTTGACGAACACCGGCTGACGCTAGGCGCCCCAGAACTCCGCGCGCGGGCCACCACCCACGGGGCGGAACTGGCCGCGATCGCGTTGCGAGCCGCGCTCCGCACCGGGTCGCCGCGGGTGCTGCTGGAATGGAGCGAACGCTGGCGGGCGACCGAACTAGTGGCTCCAGCCCCCCGCCCAGTGGCCGACCCGGAACTCCGCTCCGGCCTAGCCGCCCTCCGCGAGGTCACCCGACGTCTCGACGAGGTCCGCGACATGGCCGTCTCCGGCCTCCAAGTCATGCCCCTGGAGTCCCACCTGCTCCGCGAACGCGCGCGCCTAGAGTCGAGCATCCTCGCCAGAACCCGCACCCGAACCCGCGAGCCAAAGGCCGCCGCGTTGCCTGGACTGAGGAGCGAGGAGCGCCAGCGACGAGCGACGAGGGAAGGCGACGCATCGAGGGCGGCCGGAGGCAAGCGGGAAGGTACAGCCTCGCAGGAGCTACTCCGGGGGCTGGGGGGACTTGGGGGGATCCGGCTTCTAGAGATTGTGCAGGTTGATGGGCAGTTGCAGGTGCTGGTTTGTGGGGATGGGCGGGTTCGCCGGTTTGCCGCGGGAGAGGCGGCGGAGGCGGCTCGGGAGGTGGATTTCGCGCGTTTTGGGCTTGATAGGTTCGCGCGTGACGAGCTTGGGGAGTCGGCCGAGGATGCCCTCGACGCGCTCGAAACCGCTGGGCACCGGCTGCAGGAACTACTGCTCGGCGAGGCGGCGAAACATCTGGGGGACCGGCCCCTGGTGATTGTCCCGCCGGGGCGGCTGCACGCGGTCCCCTGGGCGCTGCTGCCGTCGATGCGCGACCGGGTTTTTTCTGTCAGCCCGTCGGCACGCGCGTGGCTCACGGCGAGTCACGCAACGTCGTTTGGCAACAAAGAAGTCCTGGTGTACGGGCCGGAGCTCGGCAGCGGGCGTGCCGAAGTCAGGACCCTGGCTCGGCGCTACGGTGAGGCGATCGTGCTCGGGGACGGGACCGCGACGGCGGAACGGGTGCTGGCGGCCATCGACGGGGCACGACTGGCGCATATCGCCACACACGGGATCTTCCGGGCGGACAGCCCGTTGTTCTCGTCGTTGCTGCTCGACGATGGGCCGCTCACCGTCTACGACGTGGAGGGGCTGCGGCGCGCGCCGTACCGGCTCGTGCTCCCGGCCTGCGAGTCGGGGGTGCAGGCGCCGGCTGGGGCGGACGAGTTGCTGGGACTGGCGGCGGCGCTGCTGCCGCGCGGCACGACCGGGATCGTGGCCAGCGTGGTCCGGGTGAACGACGAGGCCGCTAGCCGGGTCATGCTGGCGCTGCACGCGAGCTTGCCGCCGGGCAGATCGCTGGCCGAAGCGCTCCGCGACGCACGCCGGGCGGTGGCCGACGATCCGCTCGCGCTGGCCGCGGGGTGGTCGTTCGTAGCCCTCGGGGCTTAGGCTCTTCAGCATGCGGCGTGACATTTTCACCGACGAGCATGACGCGTTCCGTGACATGGTGCGTGAATTCGTAGCTCGTGAGATAACTCCCTACCACGAGCAATGGGAGCGTGACCACGTTGTTCCCAGGGATCTCTGGCTTGCCGCGGGGCGGGCGGGGCTGCTGGGAATCCACGTGGAGGAAAAGTACGGCGGCGGGGGCAACCCGGACTACCGGTACTACGCGATCATAGACGAGGAATTCGCCCGGGCCGGAGCCCACGGACCCGGGCTTTTCGTGCATAACGACATGGTCGGCCCATACCTTGACAGGCTGGGCACGGACGAGCAGAAGCAGCGGTGGATGCCGGGTTACTGCTCCGGTGAATCGATCGCGGCGATCGCGATGACCGAGCCGGGGGCGGGGTCGGACCTTCAGGGGATCCGGACGTCGGCCGTCCCGGACGGCGATGGTTTCGTGCTCAACGGCCAGAAGACGTTCATCACCAACGGGCAGTCCTGCGACCTGATCATCGTGGTTGCGCGTACCGATCCGGATGCCGGGCACCACGGGATCTCGCTGCTGGTGGTGGAGGCCGGGATGCCCGGTTTCGCCCGTGGCCGGAACCTGGACAAGATCGGCATGCAGGCGCAGGACACCTCCGAGCTGTTCTTCAACGACGTATTCGTGCCGCGGTCGAACGTGCTCGGCGAGCTGGGTGGCGGTTTCGTCGCGCTGATGCAGAACCTGCCACGCGAGCGGACGACCATCGGGGTCTGCGCGCTCGCGACGGCCGAGCGGGTCTTTGAGCTGACCCTCGCGTACTCCAAGGAGCGGCAGGCGTTCGGGCGGCCGATCGGGTCGTTCCAGCATTCGCGTTTTGTGCTGGCGGAGATGGCCACCGAGCTGGAGGTGGCGCGCTCGTTCACCGACCGGGCGATCATGGCGCACATTGCCGGTACGCTCACCCCGCAGGAGGCCGCCATGCTCAAGTGGTGGAACTCCGACCTATGCAACCGCGTGTGCGACCGCTGCCTGCAACTGCACGGCGGCTACGGCTACATGCGCGAGTACCCGGTCGCGCGAGCCTGGGCAGACAGCCGAGCGCAGTCCATCTTCGGCGGCACCAACGAGATCATGAAGGAGATCATCGGCCGCGGGCTCGGGCTGTAACGCGGGCTCAGTCAAACGTCGGCTTGCGGTCTCTGGTCCGCTTGAGCTCGAAGAAGCCGTCGGCCTCGGTCACGAGCACGACGCCGTCCCATAGCCGGCCTGCCGCCTCGCCCCGCGGGATCGGCGTGATGACCGGGCCGAAGATGGTGTTGCCCCGGATACGGATGACGGGCGTGCCGACGTCCGTACCGACGGCGTTGAAGGCCTCGTGGTGAGACCTCTTAATCTCGTCGTCGAACTCGGTGCTGTCCGCGGCCTGGGCCAGGGAAGCTGGCAGGCCGACCTCAGCCAGCGCTTCCGGGATCACCTCGGGATCGTCTCTGCGGCCCTGGTTGTGAAGCCTCGTCCCGATGGCGGTGTAGACCGGGCCGAGGGTGCCGGGGCCGGCCTCCTGGGCAGCGGCGGCGACCACGCGGATCGGGCCCCAGGCCTTGCTCATCCGCTCCAGGTACTCCGGAGTCAGGCCTTCACCCTCGTGCTGGATCAGGTTCAGGTACGCCAGCGACATGATCCGCCAGTCGGCCCGCACCGGCCGAACCTTCTCCACCTCCAGCATCCAGCGGGAGGTGATCCAGGCCCAGGGGCACAGTGGATCGAACCAGAACTGCGCGTTTTCATAAGCTTCTGGCTGCGAGGTCACGCTGCCTGCCAACAGGCAGCGTGACACAAGTATTCCCGTATTCCCGTTATTCCCGGCCGGAAGGACGGCGCCCGCCTGGTTTCCCTCGCGGCGTCAGCTGTCGTTTCCGCTCAGCGGTACTCCCTGCGCCGACAGCGGGCCGACGCCGAGCGCGAAGATGTGCATCCCGCTGATCCGTCCGCCGCCCGCCGGGATGGTGCCTCCGGCCGGCAGCGTCACCGCTTGGACCGTCTTGCCCGGCGTGATGGCGGCTGACGTGTAGAACACGTAGACCGTCTGGTTCCGTTTCCCGGCCGTACCGCCGGCGGTCGCCGGGTTGGAGTCGTTGATGTATGGCAGCGTCGCGACGACGCCGTTACCAGTGTTCGGTGCGTCGAAGTAGTTGTCCAGTGTGATGGTGAAGCTGCTCGTGCTGCCGTCGGTGTAGTACACGGTCCCGGTGCCGCTCTCATCGCCGGGGCTGCCTGCGCCGAGGACGCCGAGGGTGGTGCCGGATCCGGACAGCAGGATCGTCTGCCCTTGGGCCACCACGTTGTCCGGCTGGGCTGAAGGAACGCCTGGCCAAATGAACGTGATCCCGTCGTACGCGACCGTCGCCCCCGGCCCGAGGCCCGCGGCGGTGAGTGCCTGCGCGGAGTAGCTGTTGCCGACGCCGTCGAAGTCCGCGGCCGTGACGTCGGAGTCGTCGCTGATCCCGGTGTTGTCGTACGCACTGGCCAGTGTGGCGTAGGCCCGCAGCACGCTCACGCTGGAGTACGTGACACCCCGCTGTCCGCCGGCGGCGTAGACAGCCTGCACGGTGATCGGGGCCTGACCGGGGTTGGCGCTGGCGGGGACCGTGACCTGCCAGCTCGCACCGGCAGTCTGCCCGCTGCGCACGCCGGTCACGGTGACCGGCGCGGCCGGGCTGGCCGTCCAGCCGTCGGGGAGCGTAGCGGAGAACGTGACCCGGTCCAAGGCGAGCAGGCCGTTGTTGACCAGCGTGGCGGTCACCGTCGTGGTGCTGTCCGGCGCGACGAGCGCGGGCGCGGCCGCGACGGTCAGCGATCCGTAAGGGACAGGCGCCCCGGCCGACGGCACCTCGCTGACCCTGATCCGAGCGACCGCGCGGCCGAGCGTGGGATGACTGGCCTTGACCGTTACCGTGCCCGGCGAGCCGGGCAGCGAGCGGATCCAGACCGCGGCCGCGCCGCCCGTGGCGGCGAAGTCGACGGGGTTGTCGCCGACGAGTACCCCGGGCCCGTCTACGGTCAGGGTGACCAGCCCGGTCACGTACGGGCGGGGCGCGCCGAACTTATCCACCGCCCGGAACGCCAGCCTCGTCGCGTCCGTGCCGTCCCCGTTGATCTCGGCGTCGTCGGCCTCCAACGACAGCCGGTCGCCGGCCGGGTCGGCGGCCAGGGACCGGGATGCGACCTTGACGCCGCCCAGGTAACCGTCGATACGCAGTTCCGGCCGGGCCGCGCCGTCCACCGCGCTGAAATCCACGAACGACGGCGGGTACGGCAGGTGCCCGTAGTCGGTGGTGTCGGGCGTGACGGTCGCGAACAATTGCCCGCCGACGTACACCTGGAGCTGGTCGAGGTTGGAGCAGATCATCGCGGGCCCCAGGCTGGTCACCGGCGACGTGGGGCCGAAGTCCCAGTAGAAGGCGGGCGCGATGACCGGCCCGAGCGTCGGGTCGACTTGCGCCTGGTAGATAGCGGCACCTGGCTTGGGGATGCGGAACAGGTCGACTACGCCGGTGTACTTCACGCCCTGGTACTCGTTGCCGTTGCCGGACGGGTAGTCGAACCCGGACCAGGCGAGCAGGCCGCAGTAACGGTCGTCGGACGCCGCGATGTTATGGACGGTCGCGTGCGCCGTCGCCTCGCCCTGCTGGACGGCCTGGGTGTCGGTGCGCCGGTAGTAGAGGGCCGGTCCGGACAAGGTGCCGACGGCCTCGCAGACCAGGTACGGCTTGCCGGCCGCGTCGACGGGAGGATCCAGCGTCGGCTCCCGCACCCCGTCGGGACCGGTCAGGCTGCTGTAGTCGTGGTTGCTGTAGACGTCGAACACGAAGCTGGCGTCGGTCGCCGAGCCGTCGCCCCCGGTCGGCCTTGAGTCGTCGAGGGAGTGCGCGAGCTCGTTGTACAGGGTGTACTCGCGCGACGTGCTCGCCTGCCTCGTTCGGCATCGAGCCCCACACGATGACGGACGGGTGGTTCCGGTCCCGGATGATCATGTCGTGCAGGTCCTGGTACGCCGCCTGCCTGCCAGGCGGCGTCGCCGAAGTAGCCCCAGCCCGGTATCTCTTCCCACACCATCAGCCCCAGCTCGTCGCAGGCGTCGTAGAACTCCTCCGACTGCGGGTAGTGCGAGCAGCGGACCATGTTGCAGTTGAGCTCGCTGCGGAGTATCGTCGGCGTCTTTGGCCTGGACGCGGGCGGGCATCGCGCCGCCGGCATAGGGGAAGAACTGGTGCCGGTTGAGTCCGAACAGCTTGACCAGGTTGCCGTTGAGGTAGAACCCGTCGAGCTGGAAGACCGCCTCGCGGAACCCGATCCGCACCTGATAGTCGTGCAGCGGGCTGCCGTCCGCCACCAGCGTGGCGACCACGGTGTACAGCCTGGGATTGTCCGTGTCCCAGAGCGTGATGTCCGGCAGGCCGGTGAGCGTGGCGGTCACCGTCACCTGGCCGACCTCGCTGATCGTGACCGGTACCGTGGCGGAGGCCAGGGTCCGGGTTCCGTCCACCAGGTCCACGGTTAGCTTCACACTGCCCGCGGGGACGATGGCGGCGTCGACCGTGGCCTGCACGACGACCTGCCGCGAGCTGGCGTCGAGGACGTTCACCGGCTTGGCGAACACGTCGGAGAGGAAGATCTGCGGTACGGCCCGCAAGCTGACGTCGCGGTAGATCCCGCCGGGCTGCCAGAAGTCGACAGACGTGCTGATGTACGGGGCTGGCCGGTCCGGCGGCACGTCGAGGTTGAAGGTGGAATCCAGCGTCACGGCGAGCACGTTGTCCGTCGGCTGCAGGTGGCCGGTGATCTCGGCGCTGAACGGCAGGTAGCCGCCGGTGTAGTCTGCCACCTGCGTGCCGTTCAGGGTGACCGTCGAGTGGGTCATGGCCGCCGAGAAGTCGAGGAACACCCGCAGGCCGCTCACGTCGGCCGGCGCGTCGAAGTGCTTGCGGTAGACCCAGACCTGCTCCCAGGTGGATGGGTCCCAGTCCTGCCAGGACAGCGGGGCCACCGTGTGCGGCAGCGTCACCGTCGCCAGCGCGCTGTCGTCGAACCCGGGCTGGTCGCTGCCTGCCACCGCCGGGCCGAACAGCCAGCCGGCGTCGAACGAGACGATCTTCGCGGCTGGCCCCTTGGCACCGGACGCCTGCGCGGTTCCCGGTTCCGTCGCCCGATCGGCCGCGCTGGCCGCCGGTCCGCGGGCACTGAGCAGCGACCATGCCGCCATCCCGGCCGTTCCGCTGGCCGCCGTGCGGAGGAACACGCGGCGTGAGACGGGCACGTGCGGGCGGCTCCTGGACGCATGCCGCGGGTCGCCATCGGATAGCTGAAAGTCGCGCATCGGAGTCATCCCTCCGTCGGTGAGACGTTGACCTCGCATAGATTCTCACCAATTTCCGCAGCTATCAATATTTCCGACCAGAAAACTGGCAATTTGCCCACCATCAGGCCCGCCGCCGAGTCCCTCCGGGTGAGATGACCCCGCTGGCTGGTGTGTTCAATCTGTCACTATGAGTTAGTGACCCAACGCCAGCTGTCGAGCATGGCGGTGATGTTGGGTTGCAGAGCCGCGTAATCGCGATATTTCCCCCGGAACGTTATTATGTAGCCGAAATTGCCATGGATCACAATCCATTGCGGATAAGAGCTCTGTACCTCAGGGTGAACGAAGGCCAGTCCTGCTACGCCGTCCAGCCGGAACGTGCGCCCGCCATTCCCGCGGATCCGTGCTCCGGGACCGACTTGCTCGGCTTCGAGGGTAAGCAAGACGGTGGTCCCGGCGTATTCGGCTTGCAGGTACTCATGATTGACAGGAGTGAGCTCGTACCAGTTGGGGAAAAGACGGATCTCGTAACCGGTTCCCGGTATCCAGCCGTCGTCGCCGATGTTCCCCGCGACTACAGCATCGCCCACGCTGGCGTTGGGCACCCGGAGCGCGAACCCGGCGATGACCGCACCGACCGCGATGCCTGCCGCGAGCCATCGGAGCGTCCTTGCCCTCAACCGCCGGTGGCCATATGAACCAGCACGTGCGGCGATGCTGGCGGCGGCCGGGACTAGCAGGATGCCGACCAATGCTGCTTCCACGGCAGCGGGACGTATCTGTGCCGTGTAGAGACCCGGATCTCCCGGGCAGATGCTAGCGGGCGGGTGCGTGTAGGTGACGCTGAACGGTGCGGCGCAATTGCCGATGGTCAGGGCGCCCATAAGGGCGAAGATGCCCAGCGCCGCGACGACCGCGCCAACCGCGACGGCGATCGTCAGTGACTGCGCGGAAGCGAGCTGTACGGCGGCGATCAGGGCAAAGATGACGGCGGTCAAAATAACCGCCTGCTCTTCGAAAACACTAAAGTCGCCGTAAAAGAATCCGCTCCACCTTATGTCTGGCGCGATGCGCACGTGCGTGAAGGCGGCCGTCGCCAGGGTGAGGGCGACCATCGCGATCGCTCCGGCGAGGCAGATCAGCGCCGCGGGCCGGGCCTGTTCGAGCCGCGGCCGCAGTCTCGCCGCGATGTCGCGAACGCCCCCTGCCCGCTGCCGGAGGCTGACAATGGAGGCCGACAGCGGAACGGCGATGAATACCAGGCACACCACGAGGGCGCCGACCTGTTCGGCGGCGTACAGTCCGGCCGTAGTCCAGGTCTGTTCCAGGACGATCCTGGTACTGGAGTCGAAGTCCTCCACGGAGGTGAACTGCGCCAAGACGAAATCCAGGCCCACCGCGAGGACGACCCACGTGCCGACAGCCGCAACGAACATCCCGGCGCGGGCGGGGACGCGCGGCCTGCTCCGTGCCGCCTGATGCTGCCAGGCGTCGGCCCAGTGCCCGATCCAGGTCGGGACCGACATGAAGATGATCGTGATGATCGCCACCCACACCGCGAGTACCGCGATGGCCTCCGGGTGCAGGCTGTCTGGTGCCACTCCTTGATCAAAGGCAGTGGAGAGAGTGATGACCGGGCCGGTAGCCACACCTATCCCGAGTCCCAGCCCGGCGGCCCAGCCCGTGCCGACCGACGTTTCCGTCTGCATAAACCGCTTTCGCCACATGGCGACGGTCAATGCAATCCCGGAGAAGAGCGCGAAAATAACGGCCGGTATGAGGCCCCCGATGGCCTTCGCGGTGATAAGAAGGTACACGATTTCTTGCGCGGCCTCGGCGCCTATGGCCGCGACAAGGCCTGTTGCCAGGCCGTCCCAGAGGCCGCATCGGTACAGGGGCACGGGATCCAGCAGCGCCGCCGCCCTGTCCTGACCGGATGGATGCACCCAGCCCAGATGCCACGCGCGTCGCCCGCGTCGGGCCGGCTGGCCGATGAGCAGAGCGCCCAGGGCGGTGCCAGGGTCGATTTCCCGCACGCGCGCGTCCGCGTCGAATTCGCGCGAGCGCAGGATGGAATTTCTCAGGGAATAAACGATCAGGGCCAGTATCGCTACCCGCCAGATTATCCGCTGCTGGCTTCCTGGTCCCCAGCTGAAAGCCAAGAGCCATATCAGTGGCAGCAGCGCGGTGATAACAAATGCACGCCAGATCGCGATGGCGAGATATGTCTGGTCGATGTCTTTGTTCCTGATGTGTGCCAGTTCGTGCAGCACGACAGCGTCAAATGCGTCCGGCTGCCTGACCGCCGCGACCGCCGCTCCGGCACTAACGGCGACACAGCGGCGCCGGACCCGGCCGAACGCGAATGCCGACAGCTGGACATTGAACGGCTGCAGGAGCCAGACCACGGGCCCGGCCCCGGCGCGCTCACGCAACTTCTCCAGGCGGTCAAGCAGTGGCGCCGCTTCACTGGCCAGCGGGATGAGGCGCATCTGCCGCCGGTACCACCAGGGCTGGGCACTATAAATGGCCACTGCCAGTACGACAAGCAGCCCGATGCCAAGCAGGACCCACAACCCCACCACCCGCTCCGCGCCGGCGCGGCATGCCCTGGACTGGCCGAGCGCGGCGGCGTAGGCACTCAGCCCATATGGATGCGGCGATAGCGCGCGCGCCTGGCACACGCGAATTACGGTCAGCAGCGCGGCACCACGCGAGCCCGCCGTGTAGATGCTCTCGTAAATCATGCTGCTCGAGGCAACTACCGCCGCGATGAGCAAGGCGAAACGAAAACTGGTACTGGCCGGAAGTGCGAACGCGCTAGGCCGATCGCCGCTCATGAGACAGGGGGTGCCACCAGGGCTCCCACAATCGCGTCGGCGAGAAGTCCTGCTTGCTTCTTAGAAACGTTCAGTCGGTCGGCCTCATCCTTGGCCACCTTGCGGAGGAGCTGGATCTGGTCCTCGGTAAAGTGCGGGATCTCGCCCGGGCTGTTTCGCTGGCCGCGGCGGTGCGCCTGAAGCTGCTGCAAGACGCCATGCAGGGCCGTCTGCGCTGCCTGGGCTACGATCGCATCCCAGAAGCTGCGAGTAAAACTCAAGATCACTGGCGTCAGCAGAATCACGATCTCGCCCGCGCCGAAACCAAGGATCTGGTCGTCCGATGACTTATTACTCTTGCGGGCGCGCTTAGTATCCTGAAACTGATCGGCTAGCGACGGGTATAGCGGCAGTTCTTCCGGCGCCATACGCGATACAAGTTCCAGACCGATCGACCTTACGATCTCATCAGTCTCCTCTGGCATCGGACACCTCCCCCATGTCAAAATCATGACCAAGAGCGGTGATTCGTCCGAATTGGGGCGTTAAGTGTAAATGTAGGGCTATTTTCCGCTCCCTGGTCTCATCATCTACGCGTTTTCGCTTGCGCGCCAGATCCAGCGCGATGAACTTGCTATTTGACATTTGCTATCCCGCTGGCCTGTTCCGCCGCTGAAGTCCAGCGTGTCACTGTGATATCAATTGGCCGCTGCGGCATCCCAGGCTGGCACGCCGCAGTCTCGTGGGAGTATGTGGAGCGGATGCGTGGCCGCTCGGAGCAGTGGGATGCCAGAGGAGACTGATGAGATCGCAATCGCGCTGGGGCCTGACGTTGCCGCTAAGCGGGCTGCCGCTTACCGCCCAGAAAGATCTGGTAGCGGGCCTGCCCGAGCTCGGCTATACCGATGTCTGGTCGGCTGAGCTGAACGGGATCGACGGCTTCACCCCCCTGACCCTTGCCTCCCAGTGGGCGCCTCAGTTGCGCCTCGGCACCGCGATCGTCGGCATCTATACCCGCGCGCCTGTCTCGCTCGCCGTGCAGGCCGGCACGCTGGCCGCCCTCGCTCCCGGCAAGTTCGTGATGGGCATTGGCACCTCGTCCCAGGTCGCTGTCGAGCAGTGGAACGGCATCCCGTTCGAGAAGCCTTACCAGCGCTCGCGGGACATGCTGCGGTTCCTGCGCGAGGCGCTGGCCGGCGGCAAGGTCACCCGCGAGTACGAGACGTTCTCGGTGGATGGCTTCCGGCTCGATCCGGCACCCGAGATCCCGCCCGCGCTCGCCCTGGCGGCGCTGCGACCCGGCATGCTCAAGCTCGCCGCCGCCGAGGCCGACATGGCGATCACCAACTGGCTCGCCCCGAAGGACGTGCCGAGGGTACGTGACGCGGCAGGCTCAGACTGCGAACTGGTCGCCCGAGTCTTCGTCTGCCCGACCACCGACGCCGACACCGCCCGCTACATCGGCAAGCGAATGATCGCCGCCTACCTCACCGTGCCCGTGTATGCCGCATTCCATCAGTGGCTCGGCCGCGGCGACATCATCGAGCCCATGCTGACGGCCTGGAACTCCGGCGACCGCAAGGGCGCTGTCGAGGCAATTCCCGACGCGCTCGTCGACGAACTGATGCCGCACGGGCCGGCTGAGGAGTGCCGGGAGCGGGTGGCCGAGTACCAAGCGGCCGGTCTGCAAACTCCCGTCATCGCGATCGCGCCCGTCCCCGGCGTTGACCTCGCCGACACCATTCGCAAGCTCGCGCCAGCCTGACATGCTGGTCCGGACGACGGCGAACCTTCAGCCGGCGATATCCGGAATGCGGATAGCGTCGTTCCATTAGTCGCGCTTCACCGGGCAATGGCCTCGCACCTACAGTCGGACCCATGACAGGCCCACTGCCAGGAACGGCCGACTCATGAGCAGCGTCGCCGTCGTGACCGGCGCCGCGTCCGGTATCGGCCGCGCTACCGCGTTGCGGCTGGCCCAGGACGGCTACGACGTCGCCATGCTGGATCTCGACGCCGCCGGGCTGGCCGGGACCCGGATGCGGATCGAGCAGGCCGGAGGCCGGGCGTACACCTTCCCGGTCGATCTGCGCGACCCGCTCGCCGTGGGCTCGGTGACCCGTGAGATCGCCGTGACAGCCGGTGCTCCGCAGGTGCTGGTGAACGTGGCCGGCATCGGAGTCGCTGCCACCGTGCTGGAAACCAGCGACGAGGACTGGAGCCGCGTCCTGGGGGTGAACCTCACCGGGCCATTCCTCACCACACGAGCCACGCTGCCGCTGATGCTCGATCGCGGTGGCGGAGTGATCGTCAACATCGCCTCGGTTGGCGGCCAGGTTGGGCTGGCCCGCCGCGCCGCGTACTGTGCGTCCAAGGCCGGGCTGGTCGGGCTGACCCGCGCCGTCGCGGTCGACCACGCGAAGGAGGGCATTCGCTGCGTGGCGATCTGCCCGGGGACCGTGGAGACCGAGTGGATCGGGAAGATCCTCGCGGACGCGCCTGACCCGGCCGCTGCGCGCGAGGCGATGGCGGCGCGGCAACTCGACGGCCGGATGGGGTCACCCGCCGAAGTCGCCGCCATGGTCGGGTTCGTCGTCGGCCCGGACGGCCGGTTCATCAACGGCGCCGCCCTCGTCCTTGACGGCGGGATGACAGCGGCATGACTGCCGCGCTTACCCGCTTTGACCTAGACTTTCTTGTCGTGACGAACCCTGAGATCGCCGCCGTGGCGCGGGCGTCGGCCACGGGCAGAGCCGCGGGCAGATGAGCGGCCTGCCGCCGCACGCAGAGCCGCCGGAGTATCCAGACGACGGCCTCGGTGATGCGGCCAGCCAGCTGTTGCGTGATCCAAGGGACGCCCTGTCGCTGCAGACCGCCTGGCTGCGCAGCTTCCTCGCGGTGGCGGACAAGGGTGGCTTCGGGGCCGCCACCTTGGTACTGCACCTGTCACAGTCCCGCGTCAGCGCCCATATCGCGGCGCTTGAACGCGCCCTCGGTGTCACGCTGTTCGACCGCAAGGCCCGGCCGATCTGCATGACCGAGGCCGGTGAGCTGTTCCGCGGGCATGCCATGACTGCTCTGCAGGAGCTGCAGCGAGGTGTCGAGGCGGCCCGCAGCACCATGGACAACATCGTCGCGCATGTGACGATCGCGAGCTACCCGAGCGTCAGCTCCGTCTACTTGCCTTCGGTGCTACGGGAACTCAAGGCGAAATATCCGGGGGTGACCGTCGGCCTCCTCGAAGGGGCCGCCGCGGCACTGGAGGAGATGGTCGTCAGCGGCACCGCCGACCTCGCGTTCCGCCCGATGCTGCCGAGAATGCGCGAGACGGCGCTTTGCCACCGCACGATCTGGCGCGAGGACATCGTGGCCGTCATGCGCGACACCGACCCGCTCGCGGGGCAGGAATCGGTCACCATCGACGGCATCCTGGATCGGGCCCTGATCGGCAACCCGGCCGGCAGCGAAGAAGACGGCGGCGGATTCGACCTGCGGCACACGCTCGGCGACGCGGCTGTCCGGGCCAACATCGCCTACCTGACCGACCAGCCCGCCACCCTCGTCGCGCTGGTCCGCGCCGCGTTCGGCATCGGCATCATCAACCGCCTCGCGCTGGCCACCACCAGCGTCGAGGGGCTGGCCGTCCGCACCATCGGCTCTCCCACCGCCTACCGGGATGTCGCTCTGCACTGGGCGCGGCGGCGGACCGGCACCGCAGCCGTCAAGGCCTTCCTCGATGCCCAGCGGCGGGCACCGCTGCCACCGGGTGTGCAGGCCCTCCCGGACTGAACCCGCCCGCCGTCCGATATTCGCGGTACGGAACGGTGGCATTCGTTATACGACGTTGTCAACCGTCGCCCGCACGTGCCTGAATGTGAATTAACAACACGAGTCGCTGGAGCGCGAGATTCATGATCACAGATGCGGCACCGGTGCGGGTCGGCCACACCAACCTCTTCGCACCTCGGGTCGGCCTGGGAACCGCCGTTCTTGGCAACTTCTTGCAGGCGCTCAGCGATGCCGAGGCCATCGCGGTGATCGATCGGGCGCTGGCGAGCGGTGTGCGCTACTTCGACACCGCGCCGCTGTACGGGCACGGGCTGGCCGAGCAACGGACGGGCCAGGCCATCGCCGCCACGGGGCGCGACGAACTGGTCATCTCGACCAAGGTCGGGCGGCTGCTGCGCGAGGGCGCGCCCCGCGATGAAACCCAGTACCACGACAGAGTCTCCTTCTATAAAGAGGTACCCAGCGCCGGACCGGTGTGGGACTTCAGCTATGACGGTGTCCGCCAGTCGGTAGCGGAGAGCCTGGAGCGGATGGGTCTGCGCCGGTTCGATGTGCTGCACATGCATGACCCGGATGATCATCTCGCGGCGGCCGCGACCACCGGCTACGCCGCGCTGAGCGATTTGCGGGCCGAAGGACGCGTCTCGGCGATCGGCGCGGGCGCGAACGCGCCGGAACCGCTCGCGGAACTCATCCGCGGCTGCGACCTGGATGTGGTGCTCGTCGCCGGCCGGTACACGCTGCTCGATCAGACCGCGATGGCGGACCTGCTGCCGTTGTGCGAGAGCCGCGGCGTTTCCGTGGTGATCGGGGGCGTGTTCAACAGCGGCATCCTGATCGACCCAGCTCCCGGGGTGAACTTCAACTACGTGCCCGCCGAACACGCGATCCTCGCCAAGGCGCAGGCAATCTCCGAGATCTGCGACAAGTACGACGTGCCCCTCGCGGCGGCCGCCGTCCAGTTCCCGCTGGCGCACCCACGGGTCTGCACCGTACTGATCGGTCCCCGGACAATCGGCGAGCTGGAAGCGGATCTGTCCCTGTTCGAGGTGGAGATCCCGCCGCGGCTCTGGGCGGATCTGCGGCACGCGGACCTGCTCGGCCCCGATGTCCCGACACCTGAGTGAGGAGAGCACACCATGACGCGCGTCGACGCGCACCATCACTTCTGGGATCCGGCCCGCTACTCCTACCCCTGGATGGACGGCGACGCCATGGATCCGGTCCGCCGTGCCTTCACTCCTGATGATCTGCGCGGCCCGCTGGCGGAGGAGCACATCGACGGGACCGTGCTCGTGCAGACACTATCCAGCCAGCAGGAGACGCGTGAATTCCTCGACCTCGCCGCCAAGACCGACTTCGTTCACGGCGTCGTGGGGTGGGTCGACCTGACCTCACCCGGTGTCGCCGACGACCTCGATGAGCTCCTCGGCGGCCCGGCCGCCGCTGGCTGACCGGCATCAGGCATCAGGTCCACGACGAGCCCGACCCGGACTGGCTCGCCCGCGCCGACGTGCACCGCGGCCTCGCCGCCGTACAGGCCCGTGGTCTCAGCTACGACCTGCTGGTCCGCGCCCGGGAGCTACCCGCGGCCATCGATACGGTCGGGAAATTCCCCGGCCTGCAATTCGTGCTTGATCACATCGCCAAGCCTCGCATCGCCGACGGCCACGACGACCTGTGGAGCGAGCGGATGCCGGCGCTCGCCGCCCTGCCCAACGTCGCGGTCAAACTCTCCGGAATGGTCACCGAGGCGGACTGGGCAACCTGGTCTCCCGGCGACCTGCGCCCGTTCGTCAGCCAGGTTGCCGACTGGTTCGGCCCGCAGCGGCTCATGTTCGGTTCTGACTGGCCGGTTTGCCTGCTCGCGGGCTCGTACCACACCGTGCTCGACGCCCTCATCCAGGTGCTGCCCGCCGCTGAGCTTGACCAGGTACTGGGGGCGAATGCGCAGCGTATCTACCGGCTGGACACGAGCCACGCGGCTCCGGTGGGGTAGGCGAACTCGGCGACCGACTCCGGCTTTATCCGGGTGGAGGCACCAGGCGCGGAGGGCGCCTGGTAGCGCCCGCCAGTGACGATCGCGGGGTCGGTGAAGTGCTCGTGCAGGTGGTCGATCCACTCGATCATCCGGCCATCGGTGGTTCCGGTCAGCGCTACGTAGTCGAACATCGACAGGTGCTGGACGATCTCGCATAGCCCGACACCTCCCGCGTGCGGGCAGACCGGCACTCCGAACTTCGCCGCGAGCAGCAGGTTGGCCAGGTTCTCGTTGACCCCGGCTACCCGGCAGGCGTCGATCTGCATGATGTCGATGGCATTGGCTTGCAGCAGCTGTTTGAAGATCACTCGGTTGGCCACATGTTCACCGGTCGCCACCGGTACTGGCCGCACCCCGTGCCTGATCGCCGCCGTACCGAGAATGTCACTGGGGCTGGTCGGCTCTTCGATCCAGGCAGGCCGCAGCGCGGCCAGCTCGCGGACCCAGCCGATAGCTTCCGCTACGTCCCAGACCTGGTTGGCATCGATGGCGATGCCCACCCGCTCGCCCACCGTCTCTCGCGCGATCGCGCAGCGCCGCTTGTCGTCCTCAAGCCGGGCTCCGACCTTGAGCTTCACTTGAGTGAAGCCGTCCTTGACCGCTTGCGCGCAGAGCGTGGCGAGGGTGTCGTCGGAGTAGCCCAGCCAGCCTGGTGTCGTGGAGTAGGCCGGATAACCGTCCCGGCTCAGCGTCTTCGCTCGTTCGGCCTTGCCGGCCTGACCGCGCTCCAGGAGCCCCACTGCCTCGTCCGGAGTGAGGACGTCGCTGAGGTAACGGAAATCGATCAAGCCGATGAGCTCGTTGGGGGACAGGTCCGCGAGCAGCAGCCAGAGCGGCTTGCCCGCCCGGCGCGCGGCCAGGTCCCAGCAGGCATTCACGACGGCGCCGACGGCCATGTGGGCGATGCCGCATTCCGGCCCCAGCCAGCGCATCGGGCTGTAGCCGACCAGTGCCCGGTACAGGCCGCCTAGGTCGGCGAGCACTTCGTCCAGATCATGGTCGGCCAGGAACGGCTCGAGGGCGCGGATAGCGGCGAGCTGCACGTCGTTGCCAGCGCCGATGGTGAATACATAGCTGTGCCCCGACAACGGCTCGCCGTCAGAGCCCGGCGAGTCGGTCGTGATAATAAGATATGCTGCGGAATAGTCCGGGCTGGGGTTCATCGCGTCTGATCCATCCAGCCGCAGCGAGGTCGGGAAGCGGACGTCCTGGGTCACGAATCCGGTGATTTTAGCCATGGATATTGTGGTCCTCACACTAAACCGGATACAGCGCCGGTGATCTTTTCCATGATCGCCTTGCTTGCCGACGTGTAGTCCCCGTTATTCTCGATTTCGCCGAGCATGCGGAAATTTCCCATGACGGCGATCCGGTCGGCTACCTGCACTATCTCGCGCAGGTCGCTGGAGATGAGCAGGATGGCCTTGCCCTGGTCAGCGAGCCCGCGCACAAGTCCGTGCACTTCCTCCTTCGCCCCCACGTCGATACCGACCGTAGGCTCGTCGAGCAGCAGGATTTCCGTCTCCGCCGCCAGCCACTTGGCTAGGCTGACCTTCTGCTGGTTCCCGCCGGAAAGCCGGGAAACGGCCTGGGAGAGGCCGCTCATTTTCAGTTTCAGGCTCTCGGCCTGGCGCATAACGAGCGGCCGGACGGCCCGCTCCGATACCCGGCCAAAACGGCCGCCCACCCGGTCCCAGACGGTGATTCCGACGTTACGGCTAACGGAATGACTGAGGATGAGCCCTTCACCTTTACGATCCTCGCTGACGTAACCCAATGAATAGATTCGCAGCGCATCATAGGGGTTCCTGATATGCGCGGGCTTGCCCTCGATGCTGAATGTGCCGGCGGTGATGCGCCCGAGCCCGACGAGGCAGCGGGCGAGCTCAGTCCGCCCGGCGCCGACGAGCCCGTAGAGACCGACGACCTCGCCGGCGCGGACGGTCAGATTCACGTCTTCGTGGCCGTACTCGGTCGCGATGGCCTCGAGTTCGAGCCGAGGTGCCCCGGAATCGGTCCGGCGGCTGGCGGGTGCCCGCCCGTCCGCGCCAGCCCCGTCCCGGCCGACCATGGCCCGGACGATGTCCGCACGTGAGATGTCGGCCAGGCGGCGTCCGGTGATGACATTCCGCCCGTCGCGCAACACGGTGACCCGATCGCACAGGCCATAGACCTCTTCCAGCTTGTGGCTGACGAACACGATGGCCGTGCCGTTGTCCCGCAGTTCCCGCAGGATCGCGAACAGGTGCTCCGAGTCTGTTTCGCTGATCGACGAGGTGGGCTCGTCGAGAAAGAGCACCCGGCAGCGCGCGGACAGTGCCTTCGCGATCTCCAGCAGCTGCGCCTGGCCCGGGCTCAGCTGCCGCGCCGAAGTCGATGGGTCGATATCCAAGCCGACCTGAAGAAGCCACTGGCGGGCTTCGCTGAACATGCGCCGGTAGCTGACCAGGCCCCGGGACCGCGGCTGGTTGCCGAGGAACAGGTTTTCCGCGACCGAGAACGCTCCGACGAGGTTTCGTTCCTGGTGGACGACGGCGATGCCACGGTTGGCGGCAGCCCGCGGCCCGCCGAATTGCACCGGCGCTCCGTCCAGGATCAACCGCCCGCCGTCGGGCGAGTAGACGCCGGTGGCGATGTTGATGAGCGTGCTCTTGCCCGCGCCGTTCTCGCCGATCAGCGCGTGGATCTCGGCGCAGCTGAGCTCGAGGTCAGCCTCGTCCAGCGCGACGATCCCGCCGAAAGCCTTGCTGATGGCCCTGACCTCGAAGACGGTGTTCATACCCGCCACCCCGGTGCGTGGACTCCCCGCCGGGCCGTCTGGCCAACGCGGGACGTGAGCACGGCGGCGAGTATCAGCAGGCCCTCGGCCAGCTCGACGGCGTTGGTGTTGACGTTCAGCACGATCAGCGCGTCACTGATCGCCGACAGGACAACGGCCGCGACCAGCGCGCCGAAGGCAGAAGCCTCACCGCCGGTGAGCGCCGTCCCGCCGATGATCGGCACGGCGAACGAGACGATCAGCCAGTCGCTGCCCGCGGCCGGCGTGGCGGTCCCGAGCATCCCCATATACATGACCGCGGCGATCCCGGCGAGGAGCCCCGAGACGGTGTGCGCGATGATCTGCGCGCGCCGCGACGAGAGCCCCGACAGCATGGCCGCGTCCCGGTTTCCGCCGAAGGCCAGGGTCAGGCGGCCATCAGGAAGCCAGCGCAATGCCGCGTACATGAGGCCGGTCACCGCCAGGGCGACGATCAGCAAGTACGGGAAAAAGCCGGCGCGTCCCTGGCTCAGCTTCAGTATCGATGACGGCACATCCGAGTACGCGTTGGACTGGGTTACGCCGTACGCGACGCCGGTGAACGCGGTGCCCGTCGCCAGCGTCACGATGAATCCCGAAAGCTTGGTGCGGGAGATGATGATGCCGTTCGCGAGTCCGCCGGCCGTCCCGACGACGAGTCCGCCCAGCACCGCCAGGCCGACGGGCCAGTGGTGCACTTGGAAGAGATTGCCGACGGTAATCGTGCACAGTGCGGCCAGCCCGCCGACCGCCAGGCTGAGATCGCCGGCCGCCAGCACCGCCAGCTGGGAAAGCCCGATCACCGCGTCCAGCGCGGCGGTCTGCAAGATGACGTAGACGTTGAAAGCGGTCCCGAATGACCTGGTGACCGAGGCCAGCACGATACACAGCAGGATCGTCGCGGCCAGCAGGGGCGCCCACCGCGCCCGGAGCATTCCTCTCATACGCGCGTCGCCTCCATCGTGGCGGCCGCCCGGCGTATCCGCTGACGGCCGCGCCGGCTGACGGCGCAGCTGGTCGGCGACGACGGCGGTCAGCAGGACGAGCCCCTCGGCCAGCTCGATCCAGTAGCTCGACACATCCAGGATCGTCAGCCCGGACTGCAGGCTGTCGAAGAACAGGGCCGCCAGCAGAATGCCGCCGATCGTGATATCCCCGCCGGTCAGCGTCACACCGCCGAGCACGACGGTGACGAAGGACGGCAATAGCCAGTCCTGCCCGACGCTGGCATTGACACTCAGCTCGTAGGACGACTCCATGACGGCGGCCAGCGCGGCGAGCAGGCCAGACAGCGCGTACGCTCCCAGCAGCACTCGCCCGGTGTTCACGCCTGACGCTCGAGCGGCACGCTCGTTCGCGCCGATCGCGAGCATCTTCCATCCGAAGCTTGTCCGGTTGTACACCACCCAGGCGGCACCCCCGCAGATCACGGCCACGACCACCAGCGGGCAGATCGCCGAGCTGAGGAACGTGCCGCTGCCGAGCGCGTTGATGGCCGCGGACGAGATCTGGAAGTTCGCGTTGCGGGTGAAGAGCAGGGCGCCTCCGCCGTAGGCCGACATGAAGGCGAGCGTCACGATGAAGCTGGACAGCCCGCTTTTGAGCTCGACGACCCCCATGATCAGCGAAGCGGCCACTCCGGCCGCCGCCACTACGAGGAGCGTGAGCGGCAGTGCGAGATGGGCGGACACCAGCAGGTAGCCGAGCAGCGACACGCAGATCGCGCCGACGCTGCCCACGGCGAGGTTCATCCGCGCCATGACCACGAGGGCCGCCTGCGCCATGCCCAGGACCGCGTCGCGAGCCGCGAGCTGCCCAATGCCGTAGAGGTTGAAGCTGCTCACGAACGAGCTATTTATCGCCCCGAACACCGTCCAGGTCACCACGATCAGGACGATGAGGCCGAGGACCGGGCCCTGGTCCGCGACCAGGGCCCGGGTCATGCTGCTTACCCGGGGCATGACAGGAACTTGGATGTCTCCGCCAGGACCTGGGCCGTGTTCGACGGGATGTTCTCGGGATTGTTGATGTACTGGCCGATGGTGGCCTGGGACACCAGCATGTAGCCGGAGTTGATGAAGCGGCTCGTTGGTCCGGGAATGGGGGTGAACGGGCCGTGCTGGTTGACCGTGCAGCCCTTCGCGACGATGTTGTACAGCCAGGTGATGGCCACCTGCGCCTGGCCGTAGTCGTTCTGGTACATCGTTCCGTAGATGTCGTGTTTCGCGATCGCGTTCATGACGGCCGGGCTGTTGTCCTGGCCGATGAACAGGACATGCCGGAACTGCGGGTTGCTGGTCTCGATGCTCGCGGCCGCTATTGAGGGGTAATAGTCGGTCGACAGCATGCCGTTCAGGATGCTGCCCTTCGAGGCGAGCAGGCTCTCGACGGCGGGCGGTGCCGCGCTCGGGCTGTCGATGTTCGACACGACCTGGGACAGTTTGACCTTGCCGGCCGAGTGCGTGACCGCCTGGTTGACGCCATCCTCGCGAAGGGCGGTATTCGCGTCGGTGAGGAGTCCGGTGAGGAATGCTATGTTCCCGTGGCCGCCCATCGCCTTCTGAAGCAGCTGCGTCTCGTAAGCGGCCGAGGCCTCCACGTTCGTCGCGTAGCACAGCAGTGCCGGGGTCGGGTCCGTCGTGCAGCCGGCCAGGTCGAAGACCGGGATGCCCCTGCTGATCAGCCGCTGATAGGTCGGTTTAATGGCCGATTCCCCGTCGGGGAAGACCGCGAACGCGTTGTATCCCTGCGCGACCAGCGAATCGATCGTGCTTACCTCTACGGACGGGTCGTAAGTCGGGGTAGGCGGGACGACGTAGGTGACAGTCACGCCGAGTTGCTTCGCCATAGCCTGGGCGACAAGACCCCAGGTTGTGAAGTACACGTTCGGGCCGCCGGCGACGATGGCGATCTTTATCTTCGATTTCGGGACCTTGGCGGTGGCCGATTTCCCGCCGCCGGACGTGCCGCTGCTGCACGCGGCCACGGCCACAATGATGAGCGCCAGCAGCGAAACTAGGTATCTACTGACACGGCGTCTGCCTGTGGTTCTCCTCCGGCTACGCGTCCTCATCTGCTACCTCTCCTCCTTGCCCCTCCTGCTAATTCCGTGCTCGTTTTGAAGGCCTGGAAATGCTCATGAAATGAATTGGTCCGTTACATGGCACGCGAGGCTCTGAAGTATTCGCTTTCACTTGCTGTTACGCGTGAGTCGAACTCAAGGTCATATTAGACATATTCCGTTAACACGGAGAAGTGCGTATTTCGGATGGCGACGATCCGTATTTCCGCTAGCGGCCGGCCACCCCGCGCGGCGGCCCCGCGCAGCCGGGTGGCGCGGCGCTGCTCGGGGTGCCTGACGACCCCAGCGATGGCCCATCGATAGCGCTATTGCGCCACCGGTGGGCCATCGCGGGGAGCCGGTACCGCGATGTGGGGGCAGTGCCGCACACACCAGGAACGGTCCGCTGTGCACACCTTGAGATCGACGTTTCCATTTGTGAGAACATCATTCTAAAGTGGAGGCGACCAGACACGAGAGGAGCCCGCATGTGGGACTTCAGCACCGATCCCGACTACCAGGCCAAGCTCGACTGGGTGGCCGCCTTCGTCCGGGAGGAGATCGAGCCGATCGACGTGCTGTTCCCCGGGACCGCCGAGCCCTATGACCGGGACAGTGAGGTCTTCCGCAACGTTGTCCGTCCGCTGCAGGAGCAGGTCAAGAGCCGCGGGCTGTGGGCCGCGCACCTGCCGCCAGAACTCGGCGGTATGGGGATGGGGCAGGTCAGCCTGGCGCTGCTGAACGAGCTACTCGGCCGCTCGCAGTGGGCCCCCGCGGTGTTCGGCACCCAGGCCCCCGACTCCGGTAACGCCGAGATACTCGCGCACTACGCGACCCAGGAACAGAAGGACTGTTATCTCCAGCCGCTGCTCGACGGCCACATCGTGTCGGCGTTCGCGATGACCGAGCCGCAAGGCGGCGCCGACCCCGGCGGCTTCACCTGCACGGCCACTCACGACGAGAACGGGTGGGTGATCGACGGACAGAAGTGGTTCATCTCGAACTACGCCTACGCCGAGTTCGTCATCGCGATGGCCATCACCGATCCGGACGTCCCGGTGCACAAGGGCTCGTCGATGTTCATCGTCCCCCGCGGCACCCCCGGCATGGAACTGCTGCGCGGCACCGGCCTGGCCGGCGATGAGATCGGTGAAGGTGCGCATGGCTACCTGCGGTTCACCGGCTGCCGGGTGCCAGAAGAGAACCTGCTGGGCACACCGGGAACCGGCTTCATGATCGCGCAGACCCGGCTGTCCGGCGGTCGGCTGCACCACGCGATGCGCGCGATTGGCCAGTGCCGCCGCGCGCTGGACATGATGACCGAGCGCATCGCCAGCCGCCGGACACGCGGGCGCCCGCTTGGCGATCAGCAGGCCGTCCGGCAGGCGCTCGCCGATTCGTGGATTCAGCTCGAGCAGTTCCGGCTGCAGGTGCTGCACGCCGCCTGGCAGGCCGACCGCGCCGCCGCCACCGGCGATCCCGCGGACGCCGCCCGGGCCAGGCTGCATATCTCCGCGGTCAAGGCGGCCACCCCGAAAACCGCGATCGACATCGTGTACCGCGCGTTGCACGTCCACGGCGCGCTCGGCACGTCCAATGAGCTGCCGCTGTCCCGTATGTGGCAGGTCGGCCCGGTCCTCGGCATCGCCGACGGCCCGACCGAGTTGCATAAAGACGTCGTCGCCCGCGCCCTGCTCAAGGAACAGGAACCGGCGCAGGACACTCTGTTCGGCTCCGAGCACATCCCTGCCCGCATCGAAGCGGCCCGCAAGAAGCTCGCCGGAAAGGTCACAACGCCGTGAACCCGATCGACCCGATCAGACTCAACGACTGGCTGCTCTCCCAGCCAGACATCCCCGGCACCGGTCCCGTCGAGGAGATCACTCCGCTGCCCGGCGGCGCGCAGAACATGCTCTGCACCCTCCGCCGCGCCGATGGCACCGAACTGGTGCTGCGCCGCCCCGGCCGGCAACTCGCCGACCTGGCGGCGAGCTCATTCGCGCGGGAGGCGAAGGTCCTCTCCGCCCTGGCCCGCACGCCAGTACCGCACCCGCGGTTGTATGCATCTTCCCTGGACATAACGACGCTAGGAACTCCCTTCTCCATCCTCGAGAAGATCGATGGGTTCACCCCCCGCGGGCAGCTCCCAGGGAATTACGCCACCGATCCCGGATGGCGTCGGGGGATCGCCTTCGATCTCGTCGCGGGTGCCGCTGAACTGGCGAACGCCGACCCAGACGCGATCGGCCTCGGCGGCCTGGGCCAGCGGGAGGGCTGGCTGGAGCGGCAAGTGCCCAGGTACCACGCGATGCTGCAGGGCTACCGGGAGACCGACGGGTACACCGAGTCGCCGCTGGTGCAGGAGGTAGCGTCCTGGCTCACCCAGAACCGGCCGGAGAAGTCGCGGACCGGAATCGTGCACGGGGACCTGCAGTTCGCCAACGTCATGTTCCAGCACGACGCGCCGCGGCTGGCGGCGATCGTGGACTGGGAGATGGCGAGCCTCGGCGATCCGCTGCTCGACCTGGCCTGGATCCTCACCGCGTGGCGCGAACCAGGCGATCCGGCTGGCAGCGACCCACAGCTCAAGCCGTGGGACGGCATGCCGAGCCGGGCCGAGATGGTCGGCTACTACGCCGAGCTCACCGGCCGGGACGTCACGGATTTCCGCTGGTACCAGGTGCTGGCCTGCTTCCGTCTGGCCGCCTTGCTGGAGGGCGGCTACGTCCGCGCACTGGGCGGGAAGATGGACCGCGCGATGGGTGAGGGACTCCATGCCTATGCGGCGTGGTTGTGGGCCAAGGCCGGCCAGGAAATAGGATCGCCTGGGTGAGGCGTCGCACAGCTGGAATCCTGCGTCTCGGCGCCGCCGAGTTTCCGCAGACGCGCCCGCTGATCATGGCGATCGTCAACCGGACACCTGACTCGTTCTACCGGCCCGGACTCACCTGGGACGAGACGGCCGCCATGGACCGCGTGCACCAGGTGGTCGCCGAAGGCGCGGACATCGTCGACATCGGCGGTGTCCCGGCCAAGCCAGGCGAGGAAGTACCGGTGGCCGAGGAGATCCGTCGCGTCGTTCCGTTCATCAAGGGGGTCCGTGGTGCGTACCCGGACCTGGTGATCAGCGTAGACACCTGGCGGCACGAGATCGGGCGCGCCGCCTGCGAGGCCGGCGCCGACCTGCTGAACGACAGCTGGGGCGGCTGGGACCCAGAACTGGCCGTGGTGGCCGCCGAGTACGGCGCCGGGATCCTGTGCTCCCATACGGGCGGACAAACGCCGCGCACCCGGCCGTTTCGCGTCGCCTACGAGGATGTGATGGCCGATGTGCTGGACCACACGCTCGGGCTGGCTGAGCGCGCGGTGCTGGCCGGCGTCGACCCGGACCGGGTGATCATCGATCCCGCGCACGACTTCGGCAAGAACACCTGGCATTCGCTGGAGATCACCCGGCGGCTGGAGGAGATGGTCGCGACCGGCTGGCCGGTACTCGTCTCCGCGTCGCGCAAGGATTTCGTCGGCGAGACGCTCGGCCTGCCGGTGGACGAGCGGCTCACCGGGACGCTCGCGGTGACCGCGGTGACCGCCTGGATGGGCGCGCGCATCTTCCGCGCGCACGATGTCGCGCACACCCGGCAGGCACTCGACATGGTGGCGGCCGTCCGCGGCGATCTCGCCCCCGCCCGCGTAGTCAGGGGCCTAGCGTGAGCTCACCGCCCCATAGCTGACAAACCCACCACAATCGCCCCGCGGAGGGCCGCTGCCGCCCCCATGGATGTCCCATCGCTGGCGCCATAACCCCCTCGATGGCCCATCCATGCCAAGCAGGGCGCCGGGGCGGGGGGGCAAGCAGGGCGCCGGGGCGGGGGGGCAAGCAGGGCGCCGGGGCGGGGGGCAAGCAGGGCGCTGGGGCTGGCTTTACGCGCCGATGACTTCGCGCATCGGGGGACGGCTCGCCAGCGGTACCTCGTGCTCGTCGGGCAGCCACTCGCCGTCGACCTGGACGAACTGGGTGAAGGCGGCGGAGTCCCCGGCATCGATCCCGCACCGCTCAAGTGCCGCCCCGAGTATCTGCCGCGCCATCACCCCAAGCTGCCGCAGGTTCCGGTTGCGATGCTTGCGCACGCCGAGGTTGACCTGGGCCAGACCGTCAAGGCCGTAGCGGGTGTGCGCGTCGAGCAGCAGCCCGATCTCCACGCCGTATCCGGCGGCGAAGGGCACGGTCTCGGCGAATCCCCGTGTCACCACGTACTCCCCGCCAAGCGGCTGGATGATCCCGGCTAGCTCCGGCCGCAGCGCGCCTAGCAGCGGGCGGGCGAGAAGCTCGGTGACCCTGCCCCCGCCGGTCCCGTACTCAACCGATTCCAGCCGCAGCGGACGACGGTAGAACCCCTTCACCAGCTGAACTGCCGGGTTGATCAGCACGGGACCGAGCAGCGCGGGGACGAAGCCGGGGCCCGGGTCCACCAGATCGGTGTCCAGGAAGACCAGGATGTCGCAGTCGGTTGCGGCGAGCGCGCGCCACAGCACCTCACCCTTGCCCGGGCGGACCTCCAGCCAGGGGAGGACGTCCGCGTGCCGTACCACCCGGGCGCCGGCGGCGCGGGCGACCTCGACGGTGCGGTCGGCGGATCCCGAGTCCACGACCAGGATGTCGTCCGCCAGCGTCCCGGCCAGCGGCAGGACGGACGCGACCACGTCACCGACCGTGGCCTCCTCGTTCAGTGCGGGCAGCACTACGCCGATCGTGCGCGACCCCTTGAGCTCGCCTAGTTCGTCGACCGACCATGGCGGCTCCTGCCAGGTAGCGCGACGCAGCCAATCGCTGGTCTCAGGGAGCACGGTTCATGCCAATTTCGTCCACGAGGCTCCAGCCTAGGGTCAAGATCCGGGAACAGCCCCGTCCCAGCAATTGATTCTCTCAAAATGAGAAGCTACCTTTCTCTCAATGAGAGGATCATACTCCGAGTGGTAGCCGCCGCACGGGTCCGCGTCGAGGAGGACGACTGTGAAACCGCAGAGAACCATCGCCGCGCTCGCGGCATTCGCGGCAGTGGCGGGGCTGGCCGCAGGCTGCAGCCGCGCGGGGGGTACGACAACCAGCTCGCCATCGTCGGCTGGATCGACCGCGGCCACCCAGGCGTCGACCAGCACCTTCGGCACCCTCGGTAAGATCTGCGGCTCGGGTTCACCATCCGGTTCGACGGATCAGGGGGTGACCGCCAGCACGATCCAGGTCGGCACGTTCACCGACCAGTCCTTCACCCAGGATCCGACGATGGTGGATGCCGCCAAGGTATTCACCTCATGGTGCAACTCGCTCGGCGGCATCGACGGCCGCAAGGTCGTCTCCAACACCCTCGACGACGGGCTGTACAACGTCCAGGCCAAGATGGTCGAGGCGTGCGGCCAGGACTTCGCGCTGGCCGGCGGCGAGTCGGCGCTCGACAACCTGGGCGTAGAAACCCGGCTGAAGTGCCTGCTGCCTTCCTTCCCCGCCCAGGTCATCTCGACACTGAACACGGGCTCGAGCCTCCAGGTCTCGCCGGGCTATAACACCGGCAAGTACTACGTCTACAGCCAGTACTACAACTGGCTCATCAAGCAGGAGTACCCGGCCTCGGCCCAGCATGTCGGCATCATCGCTGGCGACGTGGGGGTTACCGAGACCGACGAGGCCGAGGCGGCCGAGGACATCAAGTCACTCGGCGGCAGCGTCGGGTACAACACCCTGTACTCGCCGATCGGCTCGATCGACTGGACGCCGTTCGCCGAGGCCATCAAGAGCAAGGGGATCAAGGGGCTGATCTTCCTCGGCCAGTACCAGGATCTGGCCAAGCTCGAGCTGATCCTCACGAACATGGACTACAAGCTCGACTGGATCGACGCCAACACCAACAGCTACGACACGGCGTTCAACGGGCTGGCGGGCTCGAGCGTGCTGTCGGAGCAGAACAACGTGGCCGACATAGAGGGCGTCTACCCGCTGGAGGACGCGTCGAGTAACCCGGCGACCAAGGAGCTCAGCCAGCTGTGGGCCAAGTACGAGCCCGATGAGCAGCTGTCGCTGCCGGGTGTGCTCGCGTTCTCATCCTGGCTGCTGTTCGCCGAATCGGCGTCAAGCTGCGGCGCCGACCTCACCAGAAAGTGCCTCTACGACGCGGCGATCAAGCAGACCAACTGGACCGCGGGCGGGCTGATGGCGGCGATGAGCCTGTCCTCGACGACCACCCCGGTCACCTGCTGGAACGTCGAGAAGGACACCACGAGCGGATGGGAGCCCGCGTCGTTCGGCGCGAACGACGGCGCCTATAGCTGCGGCGGCCCGTACTACCTGCTCAAGGGAAACTATGGCAGCCCGCTGACGCTCGCCAACGTCGGCCTGTCGCTCAATGATCTGAAGTAAATGCAGCAGATCCTCGCCTTCGGGATCGTAGGCCTGTTCACCGCCGCGATCTACGCGATCATCGGCAGCGGGCTGGTCCTCACCTACGTGACCACCGGCGTGTTCAACTTCGCCCAAGGCGCGATCGGCATGTTCGCGGCGTTCACCTACTGGCAGTTCACCGTGGGCTGGGGCTGGCCGGTACCGGCGGCACTGGTGATCACGTTGCTGGTGCTCGCGCCCGCATTTGGCCTCGGGCTCGAGCGGGTCGTCATGCGGCCGATACAGCGCCTGGGCGAGATCGAACGGCTGGTGGTCACGATCGCCCTGCTGTCCGGGCTGATCGCGCTCGCCAACACGATCTGGAACCCCAACGTCCAGCGCACGCTGACGCCCTACTTCGAGCAGGACGCGCCGATCAAGCTCGGTCCGGTCGTCATCACCTGGCACCAGGCCATCACGATGGGCGTCGCCATCCTCATCGCGGTCGGCCTGCGGGTACTGCTGTACCGGACCAGGGTCGGAACCGAGATGCGCGCAACGGTGGACGACCGTACGCTGCTCCGGCTGACCGGCGGCGATCCCGACCGGGCCAGCCGGGTCGCGTGGATACTCAGCACCCAGCTCGCCGCCATAGCGGGCATCCTGCTCGCGCCCACCCTCGCGATGGACTCCTCGCAGCTATCACTGGTAATCGTCAGCGCGTACACCGCGGCCATCTTCGGACGGCTGCGGTCCCTGCCGCTCACCTTCGTGGGCGCCATCGTCGTCGGCTGCACCGAGGCCTACCTCACCGGGTACCTGCCGCAGAACAGCTACCTGCCCGGGCTGCGGCTGGCGGCCTCCCCGCTGCTGCTGTTCGGCGCGCTGCTGATCTTCCGCCATGGTCAGCTCCCGCACCGGGACCGCCAGCTCCGCCAGGTCCCGGTGCCGACGGTGCGCGGCACCGCGTTGCTGGCGGCCGGGATCGTGATGACCGGCGTGGTCCTGGCCACCGTGCTCAGCCCGTCCGACCTGGTGACCTACGGCGCGATCTTCACGCTTGGCCTGGTCGCGCTCTCCTATGTACCGCTGGCCGGGTTCGCCGGGCAGATCTCGCTGTGCCAGCTCACGATGATGGGTGTCGGCGCGCTGGTGTGGGCGCACCTCGCACCGCACGGTCAGCTATGGGCGCTGGCCGTGGCGGTCGCGGTGTCCATGGTGGTCGGGGCGCTGATCGCGATACCCGCGATGCGGGTCTCCGGTGTGTACCTCGCGCTGGCGACCGCCGCGTTCGCCATCATCTGCGATGACTGGATCTTCGGTCTGCCGTCCTTCACGATCGCCGGGGTGCGGATCTCACTGTTCAACCAGGGATCGGTGGCGGGCACCGGTCCCGCCCTGGCCGGGCATCAGCTGACCAGCGCGTCCGGGCTGATGATCTTCGCGGCGGTGTGCCTGGCGATCGTGTCGTTCGGTGTCGCCATGCTTCGCCGGTCCCGGTTCGGCCGACGGCTGATCGCGCTGCGGGACAGCGAGGCCGCGTACGCGACGCTCGGCGGGAACCTGCTGGTGGCGAAGGTCGGCGTGTTCGCCCTGTCGGCGGGCATCGCTGGTCTTGGCGGCGCGATCACCGCGATGGCGGGACCGGTCACCGCGGACCAGTTCAGCTTTGTCAGCGGGCTGCCGATCTTCCTCATCGCGGTGATCGGCGGCCTGGGCACGGTCGGAACCGGGTTGTTCAGCGGCCTGGGGTACGCGGGGGCGCTCAACGCGCTGCCCGCCGTCGCGTCCTGGACGCAGAACCTCGCCGGAGTGCTGCCCGGACTCTCCGGCGTCGCGCTCGGCAGCAACCCGACCGGCATCATCCCCTCGATGCGGCGCGACTGGGGCGGGCTTGCGCGCGATCGCGTAGCGCTGGCCGTGCTGCTAGTCGGCGCCGTCGGCGGCTGGACACTGCGCCTGGCCCACGTGTTCAACGGCTGGGAGTTCACCGGAGTACTGGTGGTCGCGGTGATCGTGGCCCGGCTGCTGCTTATGCGGCGGGCGAAGGTGCTGCGCCGGAAAGAAACGGCCGTTCCCGATGTCCCTGTCGAATGGCGCGGGGTGCAGCGGCCCTGGCAGTCCGAGGACGAGGAAGTGCTGACGCGTGGTATCGCTGCGGGCTGAGGGAGTGACCGTCGCGTTCGGCGGGAACCTGGCGCTGGACTCGGCGCGCATCTGCGCCGAACCGGGCAGCGTCACCGGGCTGATCGGGCCGAACGGCGCGGGTAAGTCCACGTTCTTCGACGTCATTTGCGGGCTGCGCAACCCCAGGTCCGGGCGGGTGATGCTGGACGGCAAGGACGTGACGCGGTACGGTCCGGCCCGCCGGGCCCGGTCCGGCCTGGCCCGCACATTCCAGCGGCTCGAGCTGTTCGGCCGGCTGAGCGTACGGGAGAACCTGCTGGTCGCCGCCGAGCTCGGACCGCAACGGAGGCGAGCGGCGCACGTAGCGTCCGGCTTGCTCGAGACGCTCGGGCTGGAAGACGTAGCGGATAAGGCGGCCGACGCGCTGCCCACCGGGGTGGCGCGCCTGGTGGAGGTGGGCCGGGCGCTGGCCGTCCGGCCCAGCCTGCTGCTGCTCGACGAGCCGGCCGCCGGTCAGGACGAGGACGAGACCCGCCGGTTTGGCAGCCTGCTGCGGTCGCTCGTGAAGGGGGAAGGGGAGGTGGGTGGGGGCATGACGGTCGTGCTGGTCGAGCACGATATGGGCCTGGTCATGGAGGTGTGCGACGAGGTGTACGTGCTCGACCTCGGCAAGATCATCGCGGCCGGTCCGCCCGCGACCATCCGGGAGAACGAGACCGTGCTGGCGGCCTACCTAGGAGATCTCGATGCTTGAACTGCGAGATATCCGGGCCGGGTACGGCGGCATCGGCGTCCTTTACGACGTGTGCCTGACCGTCCATCCCGGACAGGTTCTGGCTCTTCTTGGACCAAACGGCGCGGGCAAATCCACCACCCTCCGCGTCGCTTCCGGTATCCACGTCCCCACGGCGGGCGCGCTCATTCTGGGCGGGCGGGACGTCACGGGGGCGGACCCGGGCGATCTCGCGCGCGCCGGGGTCTGCCTGATACCGGAAGGCCGGGGCGTGTTCCCGAACTTGTCGGTCCGGGACAACCTGCTGATGATGACGTACAGCGGGCGCGGCATCGAGGAGATCGAGGAGATCGCGTACACGCGGTTCCCCGTTCTTGGCGAGCGCCGGTCGCAGGCGGCGGGCACGCTGTCCGGCGGCGAGCAGCAGATGCTCGCGCTCGCCCGCGCGCTGGCCACCGATCCCGCCGTGCTCATGGTGGATGAGCTCTCCATGGGCCTGGCGCCGGTCATACTCGCGAAGCTGTACGAGCACGTGGCGGAGATCGCCAGCTCCGGCGTCGCGGTTCTCGCCGTCGAGCAGAACGCCTCCGCGATCTTGCGCATCGCGGACTATGCCGCGGTGCTGGTGCGCGGCCGTACCGAACGGCACGGGCCCGCCGATGACATCTTGCGCGATGAACTGTCTACCCTCTACCTGGGGAGTTCCCGTTGACCTCTGCCACCGCTGACTCGCGCGCTGACCGCTTCGTCCGGGAGATCGCCGCGCTCAAGATCCCCGATCCGTCCGCCGGACACCCACGGCTGTGGCTGCGCCTGGGCGTGGTGCTGATGGTGCTCGGCATCGCGCTCGCCGTGACCGCGTACCTGGTCTCGCACCGCACCACCAGCTCGTTCACGCAAGGCGACGCGGTAACCATCGGACTCGGCGGCGTGACGCTGAGCGTGGTCGGCGCCGCGCTGTTTCTCAGGTACTCGCTCACCGCGTTCCTGCGCTTCTGGCTGGCCCGGCAGTCGTTCGACCTCGCGATGCTGGGTGACCGGCTGGCGGGTGACGGGCTGGCGGGTGACCGGCTGAACGGCGACCGCACGGATGCGTGACGCGGTAATCGCCGGCGCGATCCGGATGGCCCCGCGTTGACCCGGGTCATCGACGCCTTCTGCAACCCCAGCGATGGCCCATTACTGGTGCTGGGGCGCCAGCGATGGCCCATTGCTGGGGTTGCCGTCTAGGTTCGCGTGACGTGGTTCATCAGGGACAGTGCTACGTTCGCGGCGGCCATCACGGTCGCGGCTGGGACACCGGCCTGTTCGGCTAGGTCGGTCATCAGGCGGACGTCCTTGGCCAGCAGCGGGCAGGCGTGCGCGCCGATCCGGTCCAGGGTGCCGCCCGCCGACGCGATCCTGTCCAGCGCGAAGCTCGCTCCGCTGCCGTGCGAGACCACCTCGGCGAGCCGCTGCGGATCGACGCCGAGCGACCGGCCAAGGGCCAGCGTGCTGGACGCGGACGCGAGGTTGGCGGTGAACAGCACGTTGTTCAGCAGCTTCGCGAGCTGGCCGGCGCCCACCTCGGGTCCCATATGCAGCACCGGGTCGCCGAACGTCTCGAACACTGGCCGGCATTGCTCGACCGCATCCGCGGACCCGCCCGCCATCACCAGCAGCCGGCCCGCCGACGCCGCGGGGGACCCGCCGCTGACCGGGGCGTCGATCAAGACGACCCCGGAACCCGCGGCCTTGGCGGCGAGCCGTTTGCAGGTCGCCGGGTGCACCGTGCTGTGTATCGCGATCACGCCGCCCGCGCCCAGGCCAGCCAGCACTCCGTGCTCGGAACAGACGACCTCCTCGACATCAGAATCGTCCGTCACGCAGATGGAGACGAGGTCGCTAGCGGCGGCGAGTTCGGCCGGTGAGGCGGCGGCGGGCACCTCGGCGAAGGGAGCCAGCGTGACGGAGCGCCGGGCCCACAACGTCACCGGGTAGCCGGCGTCGACGATCCGGCGCGCCATCGGGGCGCCCTGGCTGCCTAGGCCGATGAATCCGACACGCATCACCGCGACTTCAACTCCTCGAGGCCAGCCAGCGCCGGGTAGCCGCTGACGCTCAGCGCGTTCCCGTGTCCCGTCTCGTGGATGTCGAACACGGACTGGATCGCCGCGTAGAAGCCTTGCGTATCAAGCGTCTGGTTGACCGCCCGCTTAGCCTGCCGCAACGCGAACGGATGCTGCCTGGCGATCTGCCGCGCCAGTTCCATCGCGGACTCGTCCAGCGACTCAAGAGGCACAACACGGTTGACCATCCCTACCCGTTCCGCCTCGCTGGCCGTGACCGGACGACCGGTGAACAGGATCTCCTTGGCGAGCCGCGGGCCGAGCTCCCAGGTGTGGCCGTGGTACTCGACGCCACCGATCCCCATCCGGACGACGGGATCGGAGAATTCCGCGTCTTCCGCCGCGACGATCAGGTCACACGGCCAGCACAGCATCAGCCCGCCCGCGATGCATTTCCCCTGGACGGCGGCGATCGATGGCTTCGGCACGTTCCGCCACGACAGGCAGTACCCCAGGTACCGGCGTGCCTCGAGCCCGTAAATCCACTCCAGGGTGATCTTCTCGGGGGCCGCCGCGAACCCGCTGGTGAGGTCATGCCCAGCCGAGAAGTGCTTCCCGTTGGCGCGCAGCACGATCACCCGCACGTTTTCATCAGCAGCCGCCCGGGTCCACGCCGCGTCCAGCTCGTCGAGCAGTTCCATGGATTGCGCGTTCGCCTTCTCCGGCCGGTTAAGGGTGATCACGGCTACGCGTTCGTCGACCTCGTAAAGAATCATCTTGGCAGCCCCAGTATTCGTTCGGCGATGATGTTGCGCTGTATCTCCGAGGTTCCGCCGGCGATCGTGCCGCCGAAGGTCCGCGCGTACCGCTCGAACCACGAAGCGCTGAACGAGTCGTGGTTCATGTGGTTGACCATGCCGGTCCGCGCTGGATGAATCAGCCCGTCGGATTCACGTTCCTCCAGGGCATGGAGCGCGGCCTGCTGCACCGCTTCCGATCCGAGCAGCTTGAGCACGGATATCTCGGCGGGGTTCTCGTTGCCGCTGAGCTGGCGATAGCCGAGCAGGCGCAGCGCCTGATGGTCCATCAGCAGCGTCGCGTACCACTCCTGGTGGCTGGGCGCGTCCCTGATCAGGTCATCCAGCCGTTCGGCGAAGTTGATCCAGAGCATCGTCCGCTCGTGACCGAGGGAGCCGTGCGCGACCCGCCATCCGCCGTTCAGCTCGCCGACGAGATTCTCTCGCGGGACCCGGGCATCGGTGAAGAACACTTCGTTGAAGTCCAGGTCGTCGGGGCCGAGCATCGACCCGAACGGCCGCCTGGTCACGCCTTCGGTCGACGTCGGGATCAGCAGCACGCTGATGCCCTTGTGCTTGGGGACGTCGGGGTTGGTGCGCACGAACGTCAGCAGCACGTCGGCGTCGTGCGCCCCGGAGGTCCAGATCTTCTGGCCGTTCACGACGAAGTGGGTTCCGTCCAGCACCGCCCGGGTGCGCAGGCCCGCCAGGTCCGAGCCAGCTCCCGGCTCGCTCATGCCGAGCGAAGCGGTCAGCTCCCCGCGCAGGATGGGCAGCGCCCACTGCTGCTTCTGCTGCTGCGTGCCGAAGGTGAGCAGGGACGCCGCGATGATGCCAAGTCCCTGCGGGTTGAAGCTGTGGTAGATCCGCCTCCTGGACAGTTCCTCCAGGTGGGCAAGCTGCTGCGGGAGCGTGGCGTTGCGCCCGCCGTACTCCGGCGGCTGGCCGGGCAGCAGCCAGCCGTTATCGAATAGCGTCCGCTGCCAGCGCCGTGCCCAGTCCGGCATGTCCGAGCTTGACTGCGGTCGCTGCACTGCCTCGGCCTCGGTCGGCAGCTGCGCGTCGAGGAACGCGGAGAACTCCGCGCGGAACTTCTCGACCTCCGGGTCGTCGGCGAGTTTCACGAGATGAGAGCCCTTCTATGCTCGGCGGCCGTCCCCAGCAGCATGTCGCAGGCCTTGGCCCGCTTGAGATAGACCTGCAGCTCGTTCTCCCAGGTGAACCCCATCGCGCCGAACAGCTGCAGGCCGGACTGAAACACCAGCCGCTGGCACTCCCCGGCGGCGGCCTTGGCCATCAACGCGGCCGTGTGCTGCCGCGGATCGTCCTCGGCGATCGTGAGCGCGGAGTAGTACGCCAGCGCTCGCGCCCGCTCGATGGCTACGTACATGTCCGCGGCCTTGTGCTTTACGGCCTGGAAGGATCCGATCAGCGCGCCAAACTGCGGGCGCTGCTTCACGTGGGTCACGACCATGTCCAGGATGCGTCGGCACGCCCCGACGGTAGTGATCGCCAGCCCGGTCAGCGCCAGGTCGGGCACCCCGGCCACGAGGTCCGGCGCGTCGACTTGCGCCACGTGCAGCGTCGGATCGAAGGTGCTCACGCGCGGCGCACCACCAGGCCGCACCACGACTCCGTTCGACGTCAGCAGCGCGACCTCGTCGGCGCGATCAGC
>CAVUOU010000039.1:0-62054 GCA_963743085.1 uncultured Actinomycetota bacterium | reverse complement strand
CCCCACGCCTCTGCCCCTTTGCACGACGTTCGCGAAAGCGGGCCGTGTTTGCTATGCGGGCTTTGCAGCATTGCAGGCATTGCAGCGTGGCTCGGCATTGTAGCTGCGCCAGCACAGCGGCCTCGATCGCTTAGCGGCATAGCCCGGCTTCGATCACCGAGAGGCGAGGCGAGCCAAGCAGGTGTCTCGTCTTGGCGGCTCTGGGCTCCTTTCCCTGGGTCATCGTCCCTGAAGGTCGGGGATGACGCATCACTTCGGCCCTGAAATCCAGCGCCTTTCAAACAGCGGCATACGCCGCCCCCTACAGGCCCTGCGCCTGCGCTAAAAACACGCGCTGCGCATCGACCGGCATTTCGCCGGGTCCGGCGATAGGCGCGTGTACGTGCCGTCGCCCTGCAGCTCCCGGCTCTTCACGTTATCGGCAAGCAGCACGGTAAGGATTTGCGATGACAGCGTTTCGGCCATCACCGGGTCGAGACGGGAACGGCGAGCTCGACGCGCCGGTCCAGGTTGCGGCCCATCCAATCCGCGCTGGCGATAATCGTCTCGAGTTCTCCACCGTTGTCGAAGACGAAGATGCGCGAATGCTCGAGAAAGCGTCCTACGATGCTGCGGACGCGAATGTTCTCGCTACTCCGGAACGCTCGGCCGCAGCACGCACATTCCACGCACGAGCAAATCGATCGGGACGCCGGCCTGCGAGGCGCGATAGGCGCCGCGCACGACGTCGCCCTCGGTGATCGCGTTGATCTTCGCGCGGATGCCGGCGGTGCGGCCCGCGCGAGCGTGCTCGGTCTCCCGGTCGATGCGCGCGATCAGTTCGCGATGGAAGGTGACCGGAGCGACCCAGAGATCTTCATAATGGATGAACTGGAAAAGCCCGTCAGCGCGTTGAAGAACGCGGCATCGTCGGTGCCGAGGTCGTGACGACAGGTAAAGAGGCTCAGGTCGGTATAGAGGCGCGCCGTTTTCTGTTGTAGTCGCCGGTTCCAAAGTGCATGTACCGCCGGAGGCCGTCTTCGTCTTGGCGCACGACCAAGAGCGTCTTGGCATGCACCTTCTGATTGGCAAAACCATACACGACGTGAGCCCCCGCGGCTCGAGCCGCTTGGCCCATTCGATATTGTTCTGTTCGTCGAAACGTGCCTTGAGCTCGATGACGACGGCTACTTGCTTTTCGTTCTCCGCCGCGGTCAGGAGCGCTCTGACGATGGGCGAGTTCGTGCCCGAGGTCCGATAGAGCGTTGCCTTGATGGCGAGAACTTTTTCGTCTTCGGCGGCCGGCGGCAAGAACTGAATCACGGGATCGAACGACTCGTAGGGATGGTGCAGCAGGATGTCGCCTTCGCGAATCTGCGCGAAAATGTCCGTGACGCCGATCAACCGCTTGGGAATGGCCGGCATGTACGGCTTGTCTCGCAGGTGCTCGTAGCCGGGAAGGTTGACGATCTGCCAAAGGTCGCTCAGGGCCATCAATCCTTCGATTTCGTAGCAATCGACCGGCTCTAGCTCCAGCGAGCTGCAGAGAAAATCGCGAAATATATTCGGGCATTCCCCGTTCGACCTCGAGGCGCACCGGCTCGCCGAAGCGTCGCCGCCGCAACTCGGACTCGATCGCGCGAGAGATCGTCGGCTTCGTCTTCCTGGCAAATCGAGGTCGGCGTCGCGCGTGACGCGGAAGAGATAGGAGTCACGGACGTGCATACCCGGAAGAGCCCGTCGAGGTGGTGCGCGATCAAATCCTCGAGCAAGACGAGGCGCCGCTCCTTGGCGCCCTCGACGGGAAGCTAAACGCGGCAGCGTCGGGGGAATTTTGACGCGCGCGAATGCAGCTCGACACCGTCGCTGGTCGCCTCTTCAAGCTCGACCGCCAACGAGAGCGAGAGATTGGAGATGTACGGAAACGGGTGACCGCTATCGACGGCCAACGGGGTAAGTACCGGAAAGACGTTATCGTCGAACGTGCGCTCGAGGCCGGCTTGCGTCTCTTCGTCGAGCTCGCCGACGCGCATCAAGCGAATGCCTTCGCGGTCGAGCGCGGGTAAAAGCTGTTCGTTGAGCAGCCGCATTTGAAGCGGCAGCGAGGCGCGCAGCCGTTGCGAGATGGCGGCGAGATGCTCGGTCGGCGTCCGGCCGTCCTCGGAACGGCGCATGACCTGGGCCTCGATCTGCTGCTTGATCGCGGCGACACGAATCATAAAGAACTCGTCGAGGTTCGTTCCATAGATCGCGACGAATTTCCGAGCCGCTCCATCAGGGCGTTACGCTCGTCGAGCCCTTCTTCCAAGACCCGGTCGTTGAACTCAAGCCACGACAACTCGCGGCTGATATAGAAAGCGGGATCGTCGAGGCTTGCGACCGGAATCGCCGGCTGCGGGGTAAGGGGCTGCGTTATCACGATTATTCTGATGCTTAGCGGTTCGGGCCGGGGTTCGCCTCCCAAACGGCCAAAAACTTGCCGGTGGCTCTGAACGACTTGCCGGCGCACGTCGCGCAACACCTTGCCCTGGCTCTTTGCGCGCTCGCCATCGCGCTGCGGCGGGCCTGCCGTTAGGGATTGCGGCCACACAATCGGCTTGGTTGCGAGGCATCGTGCTCGCGTTGGCGGGAATCGGGCGAACCCTTCCGAGTCTGGCGGTCCTCATGCTCTTGCTGCCCTGGTTGGGAGTAGGCATGACGCCCGCGATCATCGCGCTCGCGCTTCTCGCGATTCCGCCCATCGTCATCAGCGTTGACCTCGGCATCCGCGGTGTTTCCGGCGCAGCAGTGGACGCCGCGACGGGCATGGGAATGACCTCGCTGCAACGTTTTACGCGCGTGGTGGTACCGCTTGCGCTGCCCGTCTCCTTCGTCGGTCTGCGCACCGCCACGACGGAGACCATCGCGAGCGCTACGCTGGCGACGTTCATCGGCGCGGGCGGTCTGGGCGACGAGATCGTTCGCGGCCTCCAAACCGACGACGCGACGCTGCTCTTCGTAGCGGCGGCGCTCGTCGCCGCGCTTGCCCTGGGTGCCGATCTCGCACTGGGTGCCGCGGGCCGGCTGATGGCCGAGAATCAATGAGCATTTCTCGCGCGCGCGCACTGACGCTCATCGCCGCGGCGCCCGCGCTCGCGCGCTGCGCGTTCGATCGGTCGCACGTGCGTATCGGGTCCAAGAACTTCACCGAGTCGTTCCTGATCGCCGAGATCTACGCGCAAGCGCTCGAGAATGCCGGCATGCCCGTCGAGCGGCTCTTCAATCTCGGTTCGACGCAGATTGCCATGGCCGCGATGCAGCGCGGCGATATCGACTGCTATCCGGAGTACACCGGCACGGCGCTCATCGACGTTCTGCACCTGCCGCCCATTGCGAATTCGCAAACCGCGTACGACGTCGTCGCGCGGCTCTTCGCGCAGCGCTACGACATCGTGTGGCTGCGCCCATCGCCGATGAACGACTCGCAGGCGCTGGCGACGACTCGAGAAATCGCAGCAGCCGCGCACCTTTCCACCCTGTCGGACGTCGCAGCGGCAGCGCCCCGTTTGCGCTTGGCTACGATTCAAGAGTTTCTCGCGCGGCCCGACGGGCTACCCGGACTGCAAACGCGCTATGGCGGGTTCCGCTTTCGAGAGATCCGCACGTACGACATTGCGCTGAAGTACGCAGCGTTGCTCGAGAATAAAGCCGACGTGGCCAGCACCTTTACAACCGACGGCGCGATCGAGTCGGATCGCCTCGTGATCTTGCGCGACGATCGTCATTTGTGGTCGGCCTATAACGTCGCGCCGCTCGCTCGAAAGGCAGCACTGCAGGCGCGCCCCGCGATTGCGCGCGCCCTCAACGCGGTCTCGCCAGCAATCACCGACCAAGCGGCTCGATCGATGAACGCTGCGATCGAAAACTCCCAAGCGGATCCGGCCGACGTGGCGGCCACTTTCCTAAAAATGCTCAAAGGACGTCCAAGCCAATCGTGAAGGCAGCGCAAATTGCTTTTGAGAGCGTGGTGGTTCGCTACCCGGGATCCGATCGCAACGCCGTCGACGGCGTCTCGTTCGATTTGCACGGCGGCGAACTCGTCGTGCTGCTCGGGCCGTCGGGCTGTGGGAAATCGACGCTGCTGCGCACCGTCAACCGTTTGGTGCCGCTCGACGAGGGACGAGTCGTCGTCGACGGACGCGATGTCACCCAACTCGACCCCGTGGAGTTGAGGCGCGGCATCGGTTATGTGATCCAGGCCGTCGGACTCTTCGCTCACATGAGCGTCGCCCAAAACATCGCGGTCGTCCCATCGCTGCTGGGCTGGACGGCCCCACAGATCGCCCAGCGCGTGGACGAGCTTCTGGCACTCGTCGGACTCGAGCCGGCTGCGTATCGCAGTCGCCGTCCCAGTCAACTCTCGGGCGGCGAGGCCCAGCGTGTCGGGGTTACGCGCGCAATCGCCGCGCGACCTCGCGCCCTGCTGATGGACGAGCCGTTCGGAGCAGTCGACGTCTGGCTCGCACGGCCCTTCAGCGCGAGCTCGTACGGATCGTACGCGAACTCGAAACGACGACGCTTTTCGTGACACACGACGTCGACGAGGCGTTTCGGCTGGCGGACCGGATCGTCGTTATGCGCACTGGGCGCGTCGAACAGGTGGCGACACCGCTCGACCTTTTCGACCAGCCTGCTACGCCGTACGTGCGCGATCTCGTTCATGCCGGCGACGACGTCTACCGGCGCTACTTCGTGCACGCACGAGAGCTGTTGAGGACTGCAAGCGCATGACGCTACCTCTCCGCTCACCCTGGCGCGCATCGCTGCGTTGGCGGCCGCGCACCTCGAGCTCGTCGGCGTCGCACTTGCGGTCGCGCTCTTCATCGCCGTCCCGCTCGGCTTATGGGCGGCGCGGCGCCCGAACGCCGCGCCTTGGCTGCTCGGCACGCTGGGTGCGATCTACACGATTCCAAGCCTGGCGTTGCTGGCCGTTTTCGTCGAGTGGTTCGGGCTTGGGTTCACCCCGATCTTCGTCGCGCTAGTACTCTACGCGCAGTTCATGCTGGCGCGCAACGTCGTGGCCGGCATCAACGGCGTCGATCGCGCGCAAGTCGACGCGGCACGAGGCCTGGGAATGTCGCCGCCGCAAGTACTGCTGCGCGTCGAGCTGCCGCAAGCGCTGCCTGGTGTTGATCGGCGGCGTACGCATCGCGGCGATCGCAATGATTTCGATCGCCACTCTCGGCGGATACGTCGGCGGCGTGGGTTTGGGCGTCCTCATCTTCAACGGGCTGACGCTGCATCAGCCGCAAATGATCGTGGCTGGAAGCCTCGCGGCCTGCGCCTCTAGCAATCGCCGTCGACGCCACCCTCCGCCTAGCAGAACGCCGCGCCGCGCCACGCTGAACCCAGGAACGCAATGCGAGCCTTTTTTAAATGACCTCGATTTTAGCCATCATGCCTTCATCTTCGTGATCCAGGATGTGGCAGTGAAAGACGAACTCGCCTTTGATGAGGGAGGAGCGGAAATCCATCAGCAGGTCGAGCGTTCCCGGACGCTCTCTGATTCCAACCGGATAGCGATGCGGAATGACGACGCTATCGGCCCAATACGGATGACGAACCGGGACGCCGTTGATCTTTTGGACCAAGAAGTGCAGCTGATGGATGTGAAAGTCGTGAATTTCTTGGGTGACGTTCACGACGTGCCATTCCTCGACCGTACCGGCACGCACCACGTACATCGGCTTGGCCTTCATCGAAAACACTTGTCCGTTGATGAAAAACTGCGGCTTCCCGTTTTCGCTGAAGACGACGACGCGTTTGGCCGCCGGCGGCGGTAGCTTGGTCGTATACTCGTTCTGCCGGCAGCGGCGAGCCGACGGTTAGCGGCTGCGAGGAGAAGTCTGCCGCCGGTCTCATGCCGAGCGCCTCGAGGTGCGCGAGAAACCACGGCGGGTCCGCATCGCCGTCGGGGCCCGAGTTATAGCAGAGCGTCCGGAACCTGCCGTGTCCGCTTGCCGGGCCGGTGACGATGAACTAAGCCTCAACCGGTCGAGACACGCTGAACGATTCTGGTCGGTGCTGCACTATCCAGACTCTTTCGTGGGCAACGCCGCACTGACCAGAATCGCGCTCTGGGTACGGTGTGGTGATCAGCCAGCAGCGGGGGAAAGAAGAGGCACGTGACGAATCCAGCGGACCTGAGTCCACGGGAGCGCAACCAGTTCATGATGGATAAGATCCGCGCCGACGGGCCCGCTCCCTACCAAGAGGGCCGGTACGTGCTGCGGGTCGTGTCCGTGACCGGCCGCAAGACCGGGCATCCTCGACCGTGGCCGATCGCGATTCAGATGGTCGCGGGCGACCGCTACCTGTGTGCCCCGAACCGGCGGCGAGACTGGGTGCGCAACCTGCTCGCGGCCGGCGAGTGCGAGATCGAAGGCGACCCGGCGCCTCGGCACCGGGCGGTACTGGTCGAGGACGACACGGCCGCGACCGCAGTGCACACCTACCTGTCCGCTCTGGGCCGGGCCTCGGATGAGTGGCCATTTACGGTCGGCACATCGGTGCCTGAGATCGCCCAGCATCTAACCGAGATCGCCGTCTTCCGGCTCGAGCCCGTCTACCCCAGGTAGGGCGCCCGGTCTTCGAGATAGTGGCCGATGCGGAGCCGCATGGACCGGTCCATCTGATAACCGGCTAGGTCTTTATGGGGAACCCAGCGGACCTCACTGCTTTCGCTGCTGGGGGTTAGTTCTCCGCCGAGCGGACGCGCCGTCACGACGATTGAGAACTCCTGGCGTACCTCGCCGTTGCTGGTGTACAGGATCCGGTGTTTCGGGTCGGTGTAAATGCCGACAATTCCGGTGATCGCGGCTTCGATTCCGCTTTCTTCCCGGGTCTCCCGGATCGCCGCGTCAACCATCGACTCTCCGAGATCGATGGCACCGCCTGGGACCGCCCAATTGCCGTTGTCCGATCGGCGGATCAGCAGGATCTGACCGGCCTTGTTGACCACGACGACGTTGACCGACGGAACGAGGCTGTTGGCCTTCGGAGCCGAGGGGTCGTCGTAGTAGTCGATCCGTCGCGACATGTCGCCCACGTTAGCGAAACCCTTGCCCGCGCCCGGAACCGGGCGCGGGCAACAGCCCGGCGGGGATCAGGGGAGCAGCGTGTTGAGGAAGCTGTTGACGAAGATCCGGTGGGGGTCGTAGGTGTCGAACGCGGCCGAAGCGACCTGGAAGTTGTCCTGGGCCTGGCCGGCGTTGATGGCGTTGGGGATCGTGGTGGTGAGCATCGTGGTGTTGGTCCACGCGCCGGAGCTGGAGAACGCCCAGCCCTTGGACCATTCCGGCCGGACCGCGGCGTAGGAACCGGTGTAGTGCGAGAACAGCCACTGCTCCATCTGCTCGTAGAACGCCAGTGAGTTCGCTGTGCCGGGGATAGTCAGCATGTCGATCCAGACCGCTACGTCCCAGTCCGGCTGGTCGGGCCGGGGTGTCAGCGCGGACAGCAGCGGGGTGACCGCGCCGCTCACGCCCGCCTCCGAAGGCTGGTCGAGGCCGGTGACCCGGATCTCCAGCGGCCCGTTCATCGGCCACTCCAGGTTGTCCTGGAACGAGTTCAGCAGGCTGTTGTACTTGGTGTAGAAGTCGTAGACGACCTGCTGGATGCTCGCCTGGGAGGTGAGGATCGTCCAGCCGCCGGCGGTCACCCGCAGCGTGGTCGGCAGCACGTAAAGCAGGGTGTCCATGGACGGGCCCCACAGGTTGGAGGTGTCCGAGGCCGGCAAGCCAATCGCCACAATCGACTCCTGCAGCGTCTCGAAGGCCGGCGTGACGAAGGTCAGGCCATCGACGATGTCGGAGATGAAGTCCGATTCCGCCGTGGTTATGTCGTTGGCGAACGTGTAGCTGTACGGGGACGTCACCGCGGTCGTGCCGGAAGGCTGGGTCGGCTTGCGGGACCAGATCTTGACCCACGGGTTGGTGGTGAACGGGAACCAGATCGCCTCGACCCGCCCGGAGGCGGCCACCAGGCTGGCGTAGGAGTCCGACCCCGCGTCGCCCGGCGCGGCGAACAGGGTGCTGACCGGGATAGACGTCAGGCTCTGGCACTGCAGGTTCTGGTTCGCGCCCACCTCGAGCGTGACCTCGGTGACGATGGTCCGGCCCAGGTGGGTGAGGAACGGCGCGATCGCCGAATTGGTGCGACTGAACGTCTGCAGCGCATACTCGCTGCCGTTCCAGGCGACGATCGTCAGCGACTGGATGGTGTTGCTCAGCGACCCGAAGGTGGTGCCGGGAACCCTCGTCTCGCCGGTCGCCGCGATCGCCGACCCGTGGCCATCGATGGCCAGTACGCCGCCGATCGTCAGGTCGCCGGGCGCGGGGACCGTGGTGAACCCGTATCCGTCGTTCTGCAGTGCGGTGAGCAGCGCGTTCATCGTCGTGCCGGCCCCGACGGTGACCGTAACCGGCGAGCTTGAGGTGTCGATGCTGATCGACGTCAGCGAGTCGGCCAGGTTGACCAGCACGATATTGGACGCGCTCTCGCCCGGCGCCATGACCAGCGGGGACCAGTTGTGCCCCTCGCCTACGGCCCGCAGCTGGTAGCCGTTCTGGTAAGCCCAGTTGGCGACCGTGACGACCTCGGCGGCGGACGACGGCGCGCAGTACCACACATCCGGGATGTCGATCTGCTGCGCCCAGTTCACGAACGACTGCTGGTAGAGGTCGATGCCAGACGGGAAGTTGGTCGGCGACGAGATCGCTGCCTTGGCCGCCGGGATCCGCTCGCCTGGGATCCAGCCGAGGGTAGCCGCGGCGATGCCGACGGCACCGGCCCCGGCCAGCAGGCCGCGCCGGGAGATGTTGCGGGGTTTGCCTTCGTGTGCGGGTTGAGACGCCATTGACTCTCCTGCGGGGGGAACCAGCCCGTCCGTCAAGCACGTGCTTGAGCAGGCTCTTGACGTGAACGTAGTCGCGAAGTGAAACACGTTCTAGTTGTTTGAGGGGCCTAATTTTTAGCGCAGGAGCAATATTTTGCGATGTTTCATGGAACAGGTTCTACAAATAATCTCCTGGGATAGCTGAGGCTGCCGGTAACAGCGGGCGAGGGGAGTCGCGCTGCTGTCGCCAGCCCGCCCGTCGGCTGGGTGCGCGCCCGTTGCCTGGGTGCGCGGCCGCTGGCCCGCGCGGCCGCTGGCTGGGTGTGCGGCCGCCGGCCCGCGCGGCGGCGGGCCTTTGGCTGGGCGGTGCGGTGCTGCCCAGCAAAGAATGCGAGCACGGCCGCACGGCACAGAAACGGCGCATGCGGGTCGCGGGCGTTGTTGTGGTCACGTGCATCATCAATACCTGCAGCAACGTCCGTCCCGGGGTGCTGGGCGCGGCGGCGGATCTCAACCCGCGGCCTCGTCACTTTCGCGCCACCGCGACCATTCCTTGCATGAACCAGGCCGGCTCATCCGGGGAATGACGGCTTTCGTCCGCGAGGGCAATTGCGAATGGCAACAAGTTGCCGAACATGTGTTTGAATAAACTCCGGAAGTCCGGTACCGTCGTGATCACCGCATCCGAGAACCTAGTGAGGGCGGGAAAGGACGGGGCGGATGACGATTCAGCTGGACGTTCCCGTCGTCCCTGACGGTGCGCTCCGCAGTGAGCGGACGCCCATCAAGCAACGGAACCCCTCGGCCCGCCTTGGCGAAGAGTCTGGCCCGTCCAATGCTGATGGGCGCCCGGGGCAGCAACATCACGCCCCCGCGCGGCCGCGCCAGGCCGTGGGACAACACCCGCCGACCCTAGACAATGCACCCGATTTGCCGCAGAATCCACTAGCAGCTGTTGGTTTGTGTTCTGTCGGTTATGTCGGGGCGACAACGTTGTCAGGTAGTCCGGCGGCCCTTCCCCGGCTCTGGTCTTGTCGAGGTGACCACCCGTGCCCTACTCCCGGCGCCGGACCCGCACCTATGTAATCGCGGCGACCGTCTTGGCAGCTGCCCTGCTGACCCCCGCCCTGGCTCAGGCCGCCACGTCCCAGGCCGCTGCCACTCAAAGCGCCGCCACCTCCCAGGCCGCTACCACTCAAAGCCCCGCCAGCACCGCGGTGACCGACCCGGCCGCGCTGGTCGACCCGATGGTGGGCACAGGCAGCGGCAACTCGATCGTCGGGCAGGTCGACACGTTCCCAGGTGCGGATATGCCGTTCGGCATGGTCCAGTGGAGTCCCGACACGCCGTCCCGCCCGGACGGCGGTGGATACAACTACGCGGATTCGGACATCACCGGGTTCAGCCTGACCCACTTTTCCGGCCCGGGCTGCGCGGTCGCCGGAGACTTTCCCATCTTGCCGCTGACCGGCGCGGTTCCGACTGACCCAAGCGACGCCGAGGCTGCCTTCAGTCATTCATCCGAGGTCGCTCACCCCGGCTCGTACGCCGTCACCGCCGGAGGAGTCCGGACGTCGCTCGCGGTCACCGACCGCACCGGCGTCGCCAGCTTCACCTACCCGGCCACAACGAGCGCGCAGCTGCTGGTGAAGGTCGCTGACAGCGCGAACGGCGGCTCGGCCGCGACATTCCAGGCAATCGGCGACGACGAGATCGCTGGTGCCGTCACCAGCGGCGGCTTCTGCGGCCAGCCAGACACCTACACCGTGTACTTCGCCGCCAAGTTCAACCGCTCATTCACCACCTCAGGCACCTGGGGCGGTAGTACCCAGGCACAGGTCACAAAGACACCCGGCAGCACCGCCGTGACGGAAAAAGGCAAGCAGGACCCGCTGCGCAAGCAATACAGCACCAAATCCCAGAAGAGCACGCAAGGCTCCGGCGTCGTCGCGGGTGGCTGGGTCACGTTCAACACCACGAAAAACCCAGTCGTCGGGATGCAGGTCGCGGTCTCTTACGTGAGCGTCAAGGGAGCGCTGGGCAACCTGGCCGCCGAGGCGCACAGCTGGAACGTCGGCAAGGTCGCGGCCCAGGCCACCGCCGCCTGGAACCGGCAGCTTGGAACCATCTCCGTCCGCGGCAGCAGCAGCACAGAGCAGCAGACGTTCTACACCGCGCTCTACCACGCATCGCTCGAGCCGAGCCTGTTCAGCGACGCCGACGGCGAGTACATCGGCTTCGACGACAAGGTCCATTCCGTCGCGAAGGGGCACGCTCAGTACGCCGACTACTCGGGCTGGGACATCTACCGGTCCGAGGTGCCGCTGCTGGCGACGATCGACCCAGGGATCGCGGCCGACATGGCGACCTCGCTGCTCAACGACGAGGCTCAGGGCGGCTGGCTGCCGAAGTGGCCGGTCGCTAACGGCTACACCGGGGTGATGAACGGAGACTCGGCCGACCCGATCCTCGCCGACATCTACGCGTTCGGCGGCCGGAACTTCGACGCCGCCACGGCGCTCGCCGCCATGGTGCATGGCGCCGACGACAGCACCGGCTCGCCCGGTCAAGGCTGGTACGTCGAGCGCCCCAACGGCGCGTCTTACATCACCAAGGGCTACGTGCCGAACGTCGGCTCCGATTCGATCAGCCCCGTCCCCAACGGGGCCTCCGAGACGCTCGAATACGCGCTCGACGACTTCGCCATCTCCCGGCTGGCCCTCGACCTGGGCCAGGATCAAACGGCCAGCACTTTCACTGACCGGTCGCAGAACTGGCAGAACATCTTCGACACGGCCGATGGCTACATCGAGCCTCGGGACGCCGAGGGCGCGTTCCCATCCGGGCCCGCGGTTCCCACGCTCACCGGATTCGGGCAGGACGGGTTCCAGGAGGGCAACGCCGCCCAGTACACCTGGATGGTCCCGCAGGACCTGAGCGGCCTGATCCAGGGCATCGGCGGTGACAAAGCCGCCAACGCCCGTCTTGACGAGTACTTCTCTGAGCTGAACGCGGGCCCGAACGAGCCGTACAACTGGGCCGGAAACGAGCCGTCGCTGGACACGCCGTGGGTCTACGACAGCACCGGCGAGCCGTGGCAGACCCAGGAAGTCGTGCACGACATCACCAGCCAGCTTTACTCGCTGACGCCAGGCGGCGAGCCGGGCAACGATGACCTCGGCGCGATGAGCTCGTGGTACGTCTGGGCCGCGCTCGGGGTGTACCCGCAGACACCGGGCGTGCCGATGCTCGTGGTCGGTACGCCGCAGTTCTCCCAGGAGGTGATCCACGGGGCGTTCGGCAACCTCACGATCAACGCGCGCGGGGCGGGCGACACCTACGTGCATTCACTGACGGTGAACGGACGAGCGACGGACCACACCTGGATCGACCTAAATACCACCCACGAGCTCGACTTTTCCCTCTCAACCACCCCGAACAAGCAGTGGGGCGCAGCCAGGAAGACGCCCCGCCGTCCTTCGCCGCGGGCCCGGTGCACTTCCCGGCGAGCACGAATGCCGCGCTCGACCTCAGCCCGGCTCAGGTCCGGCTGGCGCCCGGGTCATCCACCAGCATCCAGGTCGAGAACGACAACACGCTCGGATCTAGCCCGACAACGGTCACCTGGCAGGAGACGGCGGCGTCCGGGCTGACTACATCCCCGTCCAGCGGCACCATCAGCGCACCAGCCGGCGGCACCGCCTCAACGACCGTGACGGTCGCGGCCAGCGCGTCCATGGCCGCCGGGTATTACCAGGTCACGTTCACCGCGCACGCGGCCAACGGAGCCATCATCCCCGAGGCCTCGCTGCTGGTGACGGTCGCTCAAGCCGGTCAGTCGATCCCGACCGCCTACGTCTCCAACTACAGCGACAACACGGTCACGCCGGTTGACACCCAGACCGATACCGCCGGCCCGCCCATCCCGGTGGGCAGCGGCCCCGACGGCATGATCGTGACGGGCGGACTACTGTTCGTGGCGAACAACAACAGCAACAACGTCACCGTGATCAACACGACGACTAACGCCGTGGTCGCGACGATCCCGGTCGGCAGCGTCGCCGCCGACGTGTCCGCCACCCCGGACGGCAAGACCGTGTGGGTGAGCAACTTCGGCAGCGGCACCGTGCAGCCGATCGATGTCGCGACGCTCACCGCCGGGACGCCGGTCACGGTCGGAACCCAGCCGGAGCGGATCGCGGTAAGCCCGGACGGCACCCAGCTGTGGGTCGCCAACCAGGGCAGCGGCACGGTCAGCGACGTGAGCCTGGCCACCGATACGGTCACGCATACGATCGTGGTCGGCGCCGCTCCGTTCGGCGTCGCGGTCACCCCGGATAGCGACGAGGTCTACATCACGAATGGCGGATCGTCCTCGGTGTCGGTTATCGACGCCGAGACGGACACCGTGACCAACACGATCGCGACCGGCGCGGGTCCGCAGTACGTCCAGATCTCCCCGAACGGGGACGAGGCCTACGTCGCGGACTTCGGTGCTGGTGGCGTCACCCCGATCACGGTCGCGACCGGCACGGCCGGGACCTTCATCCCGACCGGTTCCGGCGCCTACGCGGTGGGCTTCAACTCGGAAGGAACGATCGCCTGGGTGGTGAATACCAACGTGAACAACGTCGTCCCGGTGACGGTGGCAACCGGTACGCCGGGTACCGCGGTAACCGTCGGCAACGTCCCGGACGGCGTTACCGTCACCGGCTAACCGCCTCAGGCGGTCACCACGTGGTGTGCCCGGCATCGACCGGTACCACGGCACCGGTCATGAACGACGCCTCGTCACTGGCCAGGAACACGACCACGTTCGCGATCTCCTCCGGTCGGGCGAACCGCTTGATCAGCTGGCGTCCGGTGAGCAGCTTCAGCGCCGCTTCCTGGTCCTCGAAGCTCTCCAAATGGGCCGCCGACATCGGAGTGGAGACCCCGCCGGGGCAGATCGCGTTGACCCGGATGTCCGGAGCGAACTCGGCGGCGGCCGACCGGGTCAGGCCGATCACCGCCGACTTGGACGCGCCGTAGACGCTCACGTTGGGCAGCGCGACCAGGCCGCCGACCGAGGAGACGTTGATCACCGAGCCTCCACCGACCCGCCGCATCTCGGGGACGACCCGCTGCAGGGCGATCAGATAGGAGAGGCAGTTGACGTGCATGATCCGATCGAAGTCGGCAGCCGTGGTGTCCAGCAGCGATTTCTGGATCTGGATGCCGACGTTGTTGAACAGCGCGTCCACTCGGCCGAAGCGAGCGACGGCCGCGGTGGCCAGCTCGTCGATCGTCGCCGGATCGGTGATGTCCCCGGCCACGGTCACCTCCGCGCCGTCGGGCAGCAGGGCCGCCGTCCCGGCCAGCGTCTCGGAGTTCACGTCGGTGAGCCCAACGCGGGCCCCGGCTTCGGCAAAGCGGACCGCCGTTGCCCGGCCGATACCGCCGCCCGCTCCGGTAATCAGCGCTACTTTCCCGGTCAGGTTCATGTAGTTACTCCCGTTGTGAGGCCATGGAAACCGCTGACGTGGAACATCAGCGGGGCGACGCCGCTGGACCCATAGGATCACAAGCTCGCTACCGCGAACCACAGGTCCCGCCCGGTAATGCTGGCGGCATTCGGGCACATAAGGGTGGGAAGGGGGAACATGCCACCACTCTCAGGCATCACCGTGCTCACACTGGAGCATGCCGTGGCCGCGCCCTTCGCTACCCGCCAGCTGGCGGATCTCGGCGCCCGGGTAATCAAGATCGAGCGACCAGGCTCCGGCGATTTCGCCCGGCAGTACGACGAGTCCGTGAACGGAATGTCCAGTTATTTCGTCTGGCTCAATCGCTCCAAGGAGTCGGTGACGCTCGACGTGAAGTCGCCAGCGGGGCGTGACATCCTGCACGAGCTGGTCGGCCGGGCGGATGTGCTGGTGCAGAACCTAGGCCCCGGGGCGGCCGACCGGCTAGGGCTTGGGGCTGACGCGGTACGTGAGCGGGATCCGGCGAAAATCGTGCTCAGCATCACGGGATGGGGTAGCAGCGGACCGTGGGCGCAGCGCAAAGCCTACGATCTGCTCGTCCAATGCGAGGTCGGCCTGGTGTCGCTGACCGGCTCGGCGGACGAACCCGCCAGAACGGGCATTTCCGTCGCCGACATTGCCGCGGGCATGTACGGCTTCAGCGGGGTCCTCGCGGCCCTCTACCAGCGGCAGGTGACCGGCGTCGGTGCCGCCCTTGAGGTGTCGTTGTTCGATGCCCTGGCCGAGTGGATGGGCCAGCCGGCGAACTACACCGCGGGCAGCGGGCGCCAGCCGCCGCGCGCTGGAACCCAGCATGCCACCATCGCCCCCTACGGGCCGTTCACCGCGCATGACGGGCACACGATCCTCATCGGGATCCAGAACGAGCCGGAGTGGGCCCGGTTCTGTCGTGTGTTCCTCGCTGCCCCCGAGCTTGCCACCGACCAGCGTTTCGCCACGAACACGCTGCGCGTCGCCCATCGCGGCGAGCTGAACGAGCTGATCGGGGAGCGCTTCGGCCTGCTCGACACCGCCGCCGCGGTCGCGCTCCTCGACGAGGCCCGGATAGCCCACGCCGGGGTTAACACCGTGGCGGAGTTCTTGCAGCATCCGGTGCTGCGCGAACGACGAAGATGGCGGCCGGTCGGCACGCCGGCCGGTGTCGCGGAGGCACTGCTGCCCCCGATTGACCTGGGCGGCTGCGCCCCGCGAATGGACCCGGTGCCGGATGTCGGCCAGCACACCGTCAACGTCCTTGAAGAACTCGGCCGCTCATCCACCGAGATCGCCGAACTCGCCGCCCGGCGCATCATCTGACCTGAACGTGAGGGCTCACCCAGCATGAAGTTGGATCCAGAAGAAGCAGCCATCGTCAAGACTGTCGCGGACTTCGTCGATGACGCGGTCAAACCGGTGGTGCGGGAGCTTGAACACGCCAACACCTATCCCGAGCAGCTCATCGAGCAGATGAAGGAGCTGGGCGTCTTCGGGCTCGCCATTCCGGAGCCCTACGGCCCCGTGCAGGTCTCGACCCCCTGCTACGCGCTGGTCACGGAAGAGCTGGCCCGCGGCTGGATGAGCCTGGCCGGTGCCATGGGCGGGCACACTGTGGTGGCCAAGCTCATCCTCACCTACGGAACGCAGGAGCAGAAAGACAAGTACCTGCCCAGGATGGCGACCGGCGAGCTGCGCGCGGCGATGGCGCTGACTGAGCCGAGCGGAGGGTCGGATCTCCAGGCGATGCGCACCGTCGCCAGGCGTGACGGTGACGACTACGTGATCAACGGTTCCAAAACCTGGATCACCAACGCCCGCAGGTCAGGACTCGTAGCGGTGCTCTGTAAGACAGACCCGGGTGCGACGCCCCGGCACCGGGGCATTTCCATCCTGCTGGTGGAGAAGGTGCCTGGTTTCGTGGTGTCAGGGGACCTGCCCAAGCTCGGCTATAAGGGGGTGGAGTCCTGCGAGCTGATCTTTGACGATGCCAGGGTTCCCGCCAGCGCGCTTCTCGGTGGCGAGGAAGGGAACGGCTTCAAGCAGATGATGCGGGGCCTGGAGATCGGCCGGATCCAGGTCGCCGCCCGGGCCACCGGCGTCGCGCGGGCGGCCTTTGATGACGCATTCAGATATGCCCAGCAGCGGGAGAGCTTCGGTCAGCCGATCTGGAAGCACCAGGCCATCGGCAACCACCTCGCCGAGATGGCCACCAAGCTCGCGGCTGGCCGTCAGCTCCTGCTGCACGCCGCCGAGCGATTCGACTCCGGTGAGCGCAGCGACCTCGAGGCGGGGATGGCCAAGCTCTTTTGTTCGGAGATGGCGATGGAAGTCGCCCTCGCCGCGATCAGGGTGCACGGTGGCTATGGCTACTCGACCGAGTTCGACGTCGAACGGTACTTTCGTGACGCTCCGCTCATGATCGTCGGAGAGGGCACCAACGAGATTCAGATGAACGTTATCGCCAGGCAGCTCATCGAGCGCGGTGGCCTCGATAGCTAAGGATTCATCGTAGCCGCGGGTACGTACCTCATTTTTTAATGCTCTATTGGCCATAACGACGCGACCAATTCCCCCGGGCCGCTGACCGATCTAACGAGGCGCTTTCGTCCCAGCTGACCCTAGTCGCGAACCAGCAGGGCCATACGAAGACCCCGGTAATCTTCGGCCTAGCCGCAATGCCGGTCAGCTTGTTGGAGCGGAGCCGGTCAGGGCGGGTGTTTTGCCGTGATTGCCCGCTGGCCTGGGCGGACCCGGCGTCGGCATGCGGGCGTTATGTCCGGAAGGCGGCTTTCGGATGCTGGCCACAACGACACCAATGACGCATCGATGTCGTTGGGGCAGCACCGACGCGTCATTGGTGTCGTTGGCGTCCGCCACAGCCAGGTGCCCGACCAGCCCGGCTGCATCAGCTAAGTGCCATTCGGCCTACCCGGCTTCGGGCAATAGTTCTGGTTATTCTTCCCGCCTGGATTTGCCCTATTCCGAGGCATTCTGAAACGTCATATTGAAAGCGTTTCAGCCGGTACTGCTTGTCTTTTAATATGGCAATTATCCGGCATCAATTAAACGTTATTTACGAAGGGTGACCGGCGTTGACTCCCGGTAAAGAATAACCTTTCTCCTGTTGACATAATGAACTGCCTCAACTAGCATAATTATTCAACGGTATTGATTGTGTCTCGCTGTGCCGCGATGCTTTTTCTGGCGTGCCGGAGAAACGTGGGCGCGGCTCTTTGCGAGGCATGGCGGCGCGATTGTCCTAGGTTCCAGCCGACCGTGGCCAGTTGCTGCCGGAGCGGAAGCTAGGAGTGGGCATGCCTACTGATACGCACATCGAAATCGCCGCTCGCGAAGCCCTCGCGCGTGTTCTCGAACCTGGCACAGAATCTGCGGACCTCAACCTAGATGACGATATGTCCGAGGGTCTCGGACTGACCTCGCTCAACAAGGTGATCTTCCTGATGTCGGTCTGCGACGACACCGAGGTAAGCCTTTCGGCGTTCACCGAGTCGGACGTGGCCGCGATGCGTACCCTTCGCGAAGTCATCAACGCCCTGACGCGGAACATGAACGGCGGGAACTAGCGTGGCCTGGGCCGGCCTCGCGGCCGCGGAGTTCGAGAATGAGCATGTGCTCCTGCGCCCGGTCCGCGAGCAAGACCGCGACTCTCTGCACACGATCGCGATGGATCCGCAAATCTGGCGCTATTTTGTACTCCGGATCGAGTCCGATGCCGACTTCAACGCGTTCTTCGATCTCGGCCTTGCGGATCAGGCGGCGGGACGCCGGGTCGTTTACCACATTACCGATAAGCAGACCGGCCACGCGGCCGGCAGCATGAGTTTCTGCAATATGTCGGAACCAGACGCGCGGCTGGAGATCGGCTGGAGCTGGCTGGGCCGTAATTTCCAGGGCAAGGGCATCAATCGGTGGTCGAAGTTCCTGATGCTCGGCCACGCCTTCGAGCGGATGGGCGCCGAGCGCGTTGAATTCAAGACCGACCAGCTGAACGTCCAGGCCCGGCATGGCCTGCGCAACATCGGCGCGCGGGAGGAAGGCACACTCCGCAGTTTCAATCCGATGCCGGATGGACGCCGCCGCGACGCGGTCTATTACAGCGTGCTGCGGCCGGAATGGCCGTATGTACGCGAGCAGTTGCTGACCAGGTCGAAGGTGGCGGCCGGGTTATGACCGTCCCGTTCATCCGGGCTACCGGCGAGCCGTTCGAGATCGGTTATCGGCACGGCACCGTCCAGGCCGCGCCGTTGCGCGGGTTCCTCGACGACGGTCTGGCCCGGATCAACAAGCTTGCTCCCGCACCGGTGTCGCTGTCGGCGCTGCGTCCGGTGCTCGCCGAGTACGACGCGCTGATCACGGCGGCGGCGCCGCGGTTGAGTGAGGAGACCGGCGGGCTCGCCGAGGGAGCCGGCATCTCCCGGGATGAGGCGGTACTGCTGCAGGTCAGGCGCGAGATCATCGGCTACCAGCGGGTACCGGTGCTGCCCGGTGGGGATTGTACGACTTACGCCAGCTTGTCGGCCGGCCCCGGCGGTGAACCGGTGCTGGCCCAGACCGTCGACCTCAACGGAGATCTCGATGACCAGATCGCGGTGCTCGACGTCGGCCTGAACGGATCGGGGCGCCGGGCACTGCTGCTCAGCTTCGGTGGGCTGCTCGGCTATCTCGGCGTGAATAGCGACGGGCTCGCGATCGGCCTGAACCTGGTGCTCGGCGGCGAATGGGGACCGGGCCTGCCGCCTTACCTGGCGATACGGTACCTGCTGGACAATGCCGGTTCCGTCGCCGAAGCGGTCGGGATCCTGCCGGACCTGCCGCTGGCCAGCTCACGCTCACTCATGCTGTGCGATCCCGCGTCCGTCGCCTGCGTCGAACTGCTCGACAACACGGTGCGGCTCGTCCAAACCGCGCAGTTCGTGCACACGAACCATTTCCTCCACCCCGATTTCGCCAGCCGGGACCAGCTCAACGTCTTCGCGCGCAACTCCTCGACCTTGCGGTTGAAGGCGGCCGCCACCGGACTGGCCGCTTTCGCCAGAACCGGCACTGGGGCGGGAGTTGAGGAGCACTTCGAGCTGCTGGCACAGCCAGCGATCTGCGTTGCGGGCGTGGGTGACATCCGGCGTGAGCGGACGGTGGCCGCCGTGGTGCTGCTCCCGGGTCGGGGCGAGCTGCATCTGCGGCCAGGCGATCCGTCGGTCAGCGCCACCCAAACCTTCCGGCTAACCGACGGGGAGACACCCTCGTGAACACCATCGAGAGCTGGTTCATCACCCGCGGCGTGCCCGGGGTGCCGCGAATCTTCTGCTTTCCGCACGCTGGCGGCAGCCCGCGAGTATTTCTCGACTGGCAGGCCGGCCTAGGCGATGACGCCGAGATAGTCGCGGTATGCCGACCGGGCCGCGAGCACCGGGCCGCCGAGCCCGCCCCCGCGATTGATGAGCTGATCGACGGCGCGGCCGCCGCCATTACCGCGATCACCGCGCAGGATGGCCGGCCGTGTTATCTGTTCGGGCACAGCCTCGGGGCGCTGGTCGCCTTCGAGGTGTGCCGGCGGCTCACCGGCTCGGCCGCGCCCCGGCACTTCATCGCGTCCGGCTGCTCGGCGCCGTCGCTGCTCCCGTCACAGCGGGTGAAGCAGATCGCGACGCTCACCGGTGCCGAGTTCGCCGAGGCGCTCGCCTTCTTCGGCGGCCTCGCGCCCGAAGTCGCCGCCGATCCCGAAGTCCGCGACCTGCTTCTCCCGGGCCTGATCGCGGATTTCCGGATGGCCGTCGGCTACGTGTACCAGGCGGGCCCGCGGCTGGAGGTGCCGGTCACGCTCGTGGTGGGCCGTGACGATCCCCATGTCGAAGAGGCGCAGATCGCGCCGTGGGATCAAGAACTGACCTGGCAGGCCGACCGGCACTGGCTGGACGGCGGCCACTTCTATTTCGAACCCGATCCCGGGCCGGTCATCGGTATTATCCGATCGGTGGTCCTGGCGGATCAGCACGTCGAGCTGATCTGAGGTGGCTGTACTTTACAGCAGCAGGTCAACGGTTTCCGGTTCCGGCTCCACGGCGACTTGCCCGAGCCCGGCCTGCTCGACGAAGTAGGCGAATGAGGCGTACCCGCGCCACACCCGGCGCCACTCGCGCTGGACCGCGGCGTCACCCAGCGTGCGGCGCACCTCGTCCAGGTAGGACACGATGATGTCGGCGGCCTGCCTGCTGTGGCCGGCGGACAGGTTGTCGATCGTGAGGTGCGCCTGCTCGTAACAGTCATCGAAACCGTAGTGGCGGAGCTTCTGGATCTCGTGCAGGCGCAGCTCGCCGAGGCCGAACATTTCGATCGCCAGGTTGTAGCCCAGGATCTCGTTGAAGTACTTGTCAGGGAACAGCGCCATGCACAGCTGGTGCAGCGAGAAGCCGTACAGGTCGTCGGGCAAGTCGGCCTGGTCCATAAACGCGGCCTCCCTGATGTGGGGGAGACGGATGTCCATGCTGCGTAGTGCCCGGTGGATCAAGGTGATGTGGTTCTTGCGCAGGTCACCATGGCCCACCTCGTCCGCATAGATCGCCAGCAGCGCGCCGTCGCAGGCCCGCTCGTACCGGCCGAGGTTCGCGACCCGGTGGATCCAGGCCGCGTCGACCAGCGCGCCGAGCGCGTACGTGGTCTGCAAGAAGATGACCTCGTCCCGGCTGGGGATCTCCTCCAGCGGCTGGTAAGGCTCGACCAGTTTCTCCCAGTACACCCGGTCGGCGCGCTCGTAGAGGGCGTCGGCGGTGTAGTCGAAGTAACTCGCGTCGGTGTACCGGCCGCCAGCGCCGCGCACGAAGAGGATCTCGGCCTGCTCGAGCAGCCGCTCCGCGCGGTCGGCGGCGAGCGGCCGGATGTTCGGGTAGTTCTCGATATTCACCAACCGGTAGAACAGCCCTCGGTCGTCCGGCGTGCCAGGGTCGGCGATCACCACATCGGCCGGGGCGGCCGCGGTGAGCATTTCCGCCCGTTCGCGGGCCCGCGCGTCGCCAACCGTGTCAGGCGTGATGACGATGTCCGGCCGTTCGCCGGCCTGCACGGTCGCTGCCCAGGCCTGGAAGGTGGCGGCCTCGTGCTCGTCGAAGATGCCGAACATCGGGCCGCCGAACTTGATCGCGTTGATGAACCGGCACAGTCCGTCGCCGGTGCGGCGGAGCTGGGACGCCTCACGAAACTCGGCGAGGAACCGGCCAATGTCCAGATCCGGATCGCGGAACGTCTCGGTGAGCGGCCGGCCGAGGACCCGGACCCGGGCGTGCTGGCTTCCGGCATACGGCGCGTGCCGGGCCACGATCGCGGCGACCTTCGACTCCAGCGACAGGCTCTGGTGCCAGGCGGCGAGTTCGGCCAGCATCGCGACGTGCTCGCGTTCCAGGTCGAGAGCGAGCCGCAGCCCGGTGTGCAGCCGCTCACGCTCAGCCGGCGCCGCCAGCGTCAGGTAAGCGGCCAGCACGTCGCGCAGCTCCGGCTCCAGCAGCGTCGGCGGCAGGCCGGTCAGCTGATCGTCGACGCCGAGGGCGAGCACCCCGTAGTGCACGCCGATCAGTTCCGGCAGGAAATTGGCCGGCAGCCGGGACAGCGACAGGTAGCAGCTGGCGTGCAAGGCGGTCAACGGGCGGGCGCCGGTCCGGGCCAGAAAGTCCGTCGCGCCGATCTCGGGCAGGTAGATGCCGGCCTCCTCGAGCTGGCGACGGCGCAGGTCGGGCAGCGACCGGCGCGGGTTCCCCTCGCCGCGCATGACGTAGTGCTGTGCGAAGAGACGGTTGACGATCACCGATGGCTGGGTAGCGGGCTGCGAGAGCACGTCGAGCCAGCATCCGCCGAGCAGGGCGAGCGGTGCGCGCTGCCGCCGAACCGCGTCACGGGTGTCCGGCTGAGTGTTCCGCAGCATCCCGGCCGTCGCGGCCAGGTCGTCCCGGACCGCGCGGACATGGGCCGCGATGTCGTCCGCGCCGCAATCCAGGGGCAGCGGGCTGGCGGTATCGTCGCGCAGGAACGCGTCGAGCACCCGGCGGGCGACTAGGTAGACCGCCTCGGACTCCTGATCGCGCAGCAGCCGCTGGAACAATGCGGCCGGTCCCCGGGCAATGATCGCGTCGGCTTCCCCGGACGCCTGGGCGCTGAATTCAAACCCGCGCCGCGGCAGCGCGGCGATCGTGTCGGGCAGCTCGAACATGGCAACTCCCTAGCAGACCTTCTGGAGCAGGACTCCGAATCTGGACCCGGGGACGCTGGCCGCCAGCATGGCGTAGTGCCCCTCGTCGAGGTGCCCGAGGGCCACCCGGTCCACCAGGTTGATTAGCGGGTCGGCGGCGAAGCAATGACCGGTTCGCGGGATGTTGTCCAGGTAGAGCTGATCTTCACGGAAACCGGCTTGCCGTTCCTTCATGACCAGTAGCGGCTTGAACAGGTTCACGTGCAGCAGCGCGGTGACGTCGCCGAGCTTGAGGCCTGGCGGTACCAGCAGCCGCTCGTTGACCTGGCGGGCGAGGTCGGAGCTGATCTGGGACGTCCACTCGAGTGCGGCGGTCTCCTGCGCGACCGCGCAGCCGAGTACCTCGTAGCTGTCGGCGGATCCGGGGTCGGCGCTGACCAGGCAGCTCGCCGCGCCGTCGCTGAACAGCGCGAACTGCGACATCGGGACCGCTCCTTCGGCGACCGCGTCGACGGTGATGACCAGGACCCGGCGGTACCGGCCTGCCAGTACGAACGCGCGCGCGACATCGATCCCGGCGAGCAGGTTCACGCACCGGTTCAGGTTCTGCCCGTAGAATGGCAGGTCGCCGAGGCCTATCCCGGTCAGTACGCGGGCCAGGAAGCCGCCGTGGCCTTCGGCCGGGCTGGGGACGCGGGTGGAGCAAAGGATCAGCGCGTCGACCCCCGATGGGTTTACGCCGGCGGCCAGCAAGGTCCGGCGGCCGGTGTCGGCGGCCAGCTCGGCTAGGTCCCGATCGGTGGCCCGGATTGTGCCCCACCCCCACAGGCGGGGGTCCGGCACCAGTCCGAACGACGCCGCGAGCCGCGGCAGGTCCGGGATATCGGCATAACCGACCTCCCTTTCCCCGAGGACGTAGGCCGCCCCGCGCAGATACACCCGCGAGTTCACCGGTCACCCTCCGGTGAGACCGACGGCATCTCGGTAAGCCGGAACACCGGCGAGAAGAAGATCCAGGCGATGGGGACAGTCAGCACGATGACCGCGACGGTCAGCGCCGGGTGCAGGCCTACCGCGGTGCCGAGCAGGCCGCCCGCGATCGCGCCGACCGGCAGCGCGCCGAACAGCAGCATCCGGTAGGTGGCGTTCATCCGGGCGAGCAGCCGGGTGGGCGTGACGGCCTGGCGCAGCGTGATGGTGTTCACGTTCCATACCGCGATCCCGAAACCGTGGCCGAGCCAGCTGGCCGCGAACACGGCTACCGCCGCCGGGGTCGCGCTGTGCGGCGCCAGCAGCAGGAGCGGCGAAGCCGACACCGCCACAATGGCGGCGGCCAGCGTCCGGCCGAGCCCGAGGGCCCGCTTGACCCTGGCCGCACCCAGCGCGCCGAGCAGCGCGCCGGCCTGGAGCGCGCCCAGGGCGATGCCGAGCTTGAGGGGAGTCAGCCCGAGCGTGCGCACCGCGTAGACGGTGAAGATCGTGGATGTCGCGCCGAAGCCGACGTTCAGCGTCGCGGACTGGGCGAGCAGGACGCGCAGCAGCCTGGTGCCGTATACGGCCCGGAATCCCTCGGCCATCGAGCGGCGTACCGAGGGGCGCTGTCCGGTCTCCGGCGCGGGTTCCGGCAGGCGGATGGCGATCAGGCCAGCTACCGAAAACAGGTAGGACACCGCGTCCACGGTCAGCGTGATCGGCGCGGTGATCAGGCCGATCAGCAGGCCGGCCAGGCCAGGACCGGCGATGCCGGCGAACGCGGTGCTGGCCTGCAGCTTGCTGTTGGCCTCGATGAGATGCTGCCGGCCTACCAGATAGGGCACGTAGGACAGCGCTCCCACGTCGAAACACACGCTCAGCGTGCCGACCAGCAGCGTCACCGCGTACAGCAGACCGAGCGAGAGCATCCCGGTCAGCTGGGCCAGCGGGATCAGGCCGATGAGCACGGCGCTGGCCGCCGAGCACGTGATCAGCACCGGGCGGCGGCGCCGGCGGTCCAGCCCGACCCCCGCTAGGACCGCGACCACGATCACCGGCACGAACCGCAGCGCGTTCAGCACTCCCACCTCGAACACGGTGGCCTTGAGCGTGAGGATCGCCACCAGCGGCAACGCGAACAGGGTGACCTGCGTTCCGATCTGCGATACCGTCTCGCCGGCCCACAGCTTGGCGAAGTCCCGGTTGGCGAAGATCCGGTCGGCGGCCGGGTCCGGCGTGGTAACCGCCACCGCTTGCTCAGCTGCCATCAGCCGGTCCCTCCTGGTTTTCCCCGGACCACTGGTTTTCCCCGAACCACTGGCGGATCGCCGCGCCGATGCCGGTGACCAGCGGCGGACGCAGGAACGCGTAATGGTCGCTGTCCACCTGGAGGACGGACACCGGGCCGTTGCTCAGCAGGTTCTGCCAGTGTCCGGCGGCCGGGGCGTTAAGCGAATTCGCGGCGCTGACGATCAGCGTGGGTGCCCGGACTCCCGGGGCGCTCGGCCGGTACCCGGCGAGCATCCGGCTGTGCGCCGCGAACAGGCCGAACCGCCGTTCCAGCCGGGCTCCGGTGGCGGCGCGCTCGGCAGAGTCGGCGGTTAGCTGGTCCGCCAGCCAGGCGAGCTGACCGGCCGGGGAGACGGCCGCCGGGTCAGGCGCCTCAGCGACGTCCATCCCCAGGCTGTGCGTCGCGTCCGCGACGAAACGTCCGGCCAGCTCGGCGTCGGCCGGCCCTGTGTCGGCTACCACTGTGTCGGCTACCACTGTGTCGGCGGGGACGGTGAACGGCGCGTCGAGCAGGACGAGCAGCCCGACATCGGCGCCGGCCTGTTCCAGCTGCCAGGCGATCTCAAACGCGACCACGCCACCCATCGACCAGCCGGCCAGCCGGTACGGTCCGGCTGGCTGGACGGCGCGGATCCGCTGTGTGTAGTCGCTTACCAGGTCGGCGAGCGAAGTGGGGACGGCGCCGCCGCTTAGGACCGGCGATTCCAGGCCGTAGACCGTGAACGTGTCCGTCAGTTCCTGGCCTAGGGGAGCGTAGGCCGAGACGGTGCCGCCGATCGCGTGGATCAGGAACAACGGGGGACCGGTACAGCTCTCGGTCAGCGCCACAAGGGGGTCTGAACGCGGACCGGCCTCGATGGCGGCCGCCAGCCGCCGCGGCGTGGGGTTCAGGAAGATCGCGGAAACCCCGAGGTCCACGCCGGTTTCGCGGCTGATCATGTCCACCAGGCGCATGGCGGTCAGGGAGTTGCCGCCGAGGTCGAAGAAGCTGTCGGTCGCGCCCGCCGGTCCGGTGCCCAGCAGCGTGGTGTACAGGCCGGTCAGCATCGTCTCGGCCGGCGTCTGGCGGCGCCGCCCGGTCGGCCGTGGGCTCCCGCCGCGGCGACGGAAGCGCCCGCTTGTCGACCTTGCCGCTGGCGTTCAGCGGGAACTCATCGACGACGATCAGGTGGGCCGGGACCATGGCGGCGGGCAGGATGCGGGCCAGGTGGGCGCGTACCTCGTCGGCGTCGATGGCGTCGTCGCCCGGCGCTCGCCGTAGATAGGCGGCGAGTTCCTTGTCGCCGGCGGGGCTGGTGGCGACGGTGAGGACGGCCTGGGCGATGGCGGGATGCTGGGTGAGGACGGTCTCTATCTCGCCGAGTTCGATGCGCAGGCCGCGGATCTTGACCTGCTGGTCGACGCGTCCGGCGAACACGAGGGATCCGTCGTGGCGACGGCGGACCAGATCGCCGGTCTTATACAGCCGGCCGTCGCGGAACGGGTCGGTGATGAACCGCTCCCTGGTGAGTTCCGGCCGGTTGAGGTAGCCACGGGCCACGCTGGCGCCGCCGATGTGCAGCTCGCCGATAACCCCGGCCGGCACCGGGTTGAGCCACTGGTCTAGCACGTATGCCTGGTAGTTCGGCCAGATCGGGAAGCCGATCGGCGGCGGTAGCGCGGTACCGGGGTGGAGCTCGGCATACGTCGCGAGCACGGTGGTCTCGGTGGGTCCGTACCCGTTCACCAGGCTCAGGCCCGGCCGGATCCAGCGGCGGGCCAGCTCGGACGGCAGTTCGTCCCCGGCGGTCATCAGGATTCTCAGGTCCGGGTAGTCGCGCTCCGGCAGCAGGCCGAGGACTGCGGGAGGCAGGCAGGCGAAGGTGATGTGCGCGTCGTTGAGCAGGGCGGCGAGCCGGGGCGGGGAGTGCAGGGTTTCCGCTGGAGCGAGTACGGCCCGGGCCCCGGCGGTCAGCGGCATGAACATGTCCATGACCGACACGTCGAAGGCGAACGAGGCGAACTGAAGGACCGCGTCCCGCGGGCCGATCTGCCAGCGTCGGACCATGCCGGGCAGGAAGTTGGCCACGTTGCGGTGCTCGAGGATCACGCCCTTCGGCTGCCCGGTCGAACCCGAGGTGTACAGCACGTACGCGACGTTCTCCGGCGTGACACCGCCACCGGCGCCGCTACCGGCCAGGTTCGCGGCGTCGAGTCCGGAGATCTGCTCCCACTCGGCGTCCAGATCCACCACGGTGACCGTTCCCGGGACGCGATCGCCGCTGGCCGCGTCGGTGAGGATCACTGTCATCGCGGTGTCGGCGATCATGAACGCCAGCCGTTCGGCCGGCAGGGCCGGGTCCAGCGGCACGTACCCGCCGCCCGCCTTCCAGATCCCCAGCAAGGCGGCGAGTCGCCGCAGGCTGGTGTGCATGCAGACGCCGACGAGCACCTCGGGACCGACCCCGAGTGAGCGCAGCAGCCGGGCGATCTGGTTCGCGTGCCGGTTCAGCTCCGCATAGCAGACCTGCTCGCCCTCGAACTGCGCCGCGACCGCGGCCGGGATCCGCGCTACCTGCGCCTCGAACAGCTCGTGCACGCACTGCGCTGGTGACCGGCCCGGCGGTGTCGTTCCAGTCCACGAGCTCGGCGTGCCGTTCCGCTTCGGTCAGCAGCGGCAGCTCCGACAGCCGCGCCAACGGATCGGCCACCGCGCCGCGCAGCAGCACCTCCAGGTGTCCCAGCAGCCGGTCGATGGTGGCCCGATCGAACAGGGCGGTCTTGTATGAGCACTCGATCCACAGCCCGTCCCGGCGTGCCTCGACGGCGAACGTCAGGTCGAACTTAGCCGCGTTGATGACCGCGCTACCACGTCGCTCAGCCCGAAGTCGACGCCAGCGGCCGGTACCGGGGTGTCGTCGCGTTCGGCGTAGGTCAGCGCGATCTGGAAGACCGGTGCGCGGCTGGCGTCGCGGGCCACCCCGACGGTGTCCACCAGCTTGCCGAACGGGAGATCCTGGTGAGCGAACGCGCCGATAGCGGTCTCCTTGACGCGGTCCAGCAGGTCGGTGAACGCCGGATCTCCGGACACGTCGCAGCGGATCGGCAGCGTATTCACCAGGAACCCGATCAGCGGGGCCAGTTCGGTCCGGCCCCGGTTGGCGCTGACCGTGCCCACCACCAGATCGGTCTGCCCGGTGTACCGATGCAGCAGTGCCAGCAGCGCGGCCAGGACGGTGGCGAACAGCGTCGCGCCTTCCCGGCGGCCCAGCTCGCGCAAGCCCGCCAGCAGCGCGGTGTCGGTCAGTGCGCTCGGCGAGGGCGCCGGCGAAGTCGTCGACGAGCGGGCGCGGCCGGTCGGCCGGGAACTGGACCGTCTCGAAACCGTCCAGCGCCCGCCGCCAGTAGCCTTCGAGCTCAGCCAGCACGCGCCCCTGAACGCGATCCCGCTCCCACACCGCGTAGTCGGCGAACTGCACCGGAAGCTCGGCCAGCCCAGCGGGTTCCCCGCTCACCGAGGACGCGTACAAAGCCGCCAGGTCCCGCACGAACACTCCGGACGACCAGCCGTCGAAGACCACGTGATGGACCACCACGAGCAGCAGATGCTCGTCGGCCGCCAGCCGGACCAGCGAACACCGCAGGAGCGGGCCCGCCGCCAGATCGAACGGCCGCATCGCCTCGGCGTGGATGAAGTCCAGCAGCCGGGCGTCCCGCTTGCCCGGCTCGAACCCGGCGAGGTCCTCAGTCGCCAGCGCCACCGGCCCCGGGGGGTCGATGACCTGTATCGCTTTGCCGCTGTCGGCGGTGACCAGCCTGGTCCGCAATGCCTCGTGCCGCTCCACCAGCCTCAGCAGCGCCCGCCTCAGCGCGCCTGGGTCGAGCGGCCCGCGGACACCGATCGCGCACGGAATGTTGTAGGTGGGCAGCCCGGGCGCGAACCGGTCGACGAACCACAGCTGCTGCTGCCCGTACGACAGCGGCAGCTCGGTGAGCTCACTGCGGCGCGGGATCTCCCTGGCGGCGTCCGGTCGGCTCTGGCGCAACCGGACCAGGAGCGCCTCCCGCTGAGCATCCGTGAGCATCCGTGCTCCTCTCCGGTCAGGCCGGGTTGTCTTGCAGGTACCGGTCGAGCCCCTCGACGCCGTCGGGACCCAGGTCGCTGTCGGCGAAACCGTGCTGGTCGCGGAGCACTTCGGCGAGCTGCCGCGGCGTCGGGGTGAGGAACACGGCGGTGATATCCAGGTCGACGGCGAGCGCCGCCCGCAGCTCGGTGATAAGCCGCATCGCCTGCAGCGAATTGCCCCCGGCCTCGAAGAAGCTGTCCGTGACCCCGACGCGCTCGACGCCTAGCACGGTCGCGTAAAGGTCGGTCAGCGCCACCTCGAGCGCTGTCCGCGGTGGCACCAGGTCCCCGGAACCGACGCCCGACAGCGGCGAGGGCAGCGCGGCCTTGTTGATCTTCCCGTGCGCGGTGAGCGGCAGCTCGGCCAGCGTGATCAGGTACGTCGGGACCATGTAGGCGGGCAGCGATCGCGCGAGATGCTGGCGGATGTCGGCCACGTCGATCGAAGCGCCGTCGGCCGGCCGCAGATAACCCGCGAGCTGCGGCACCCCGGCCTGGTCGGGTACCACCGTCACCACGGCCTGCGCGACATCCGCATGACCAGCCAGCGTCGTCTCGATCTCCCCAGGCTCAACCCGCAGACCGCGGATCTTGACCTGGTTGTCGATCCGGCCGGCGAACACCAGCGTCCCGTCCGGACGCCGGCGGACCAGGTCACCGGTCTTGTACAGTCGGCCGCCCGGCCGGAACGGGTCGGGAATGAACCGCTCCCTGGTCAGGTCCGGCCGGTTCAGGTAGCCGCGCGACACCCCCGGGCCGCCGATGTGCAGCTCCCCGGTCACCCCGACCGGCACGGGGTTCAGCTGCGGGTCGAGCACGTACGCCCGGTAGTTCGGCTTGGGCAGGCCGATCGGCGGCGGCAGCGGGGTGCTCGGCTCCAGTTTCATGAACACCGACCCGATCGAGCACTCCGTCGGCCCGTATCCGTTGTAGATCTCCGCGCCAATGTGCAGCCACGCCTTGAGCAGCTCGCTGGACAGTTCCTCGCCGGACGACAGCAGCGTCCGCAGCTCCGGGAAGTCCTGCCCGATCAGCAGGTTGAGCACGGTCGGCGGCAGGCACGCGAAGGTGATGTGGGCGTCCCGGATCAACGCCGCCAGCCGCGGCGGTGAATGCAGCGTCTCCGGCGCGGCCAGCACCACCTTCGCGCCGCCGAGCAGCGGCATGAACATATCCATGACCGACACATCGAACGTGAAGGCGGCGAACTGCAGTACCGCGCTGCCCGGCCCGATCCGCCAGTGCCGGGCCATGCCGTGCAGGAAATGGATCACCTGGCCGTGCTCGACCACGACCCCCTTGGGCTGCCCGGTCGAGCCGGACGTGTAGATCACGTAGGCCACGGATCCGGGCGTGACGCCGGTGTCGTGCAGATCGGAGTTATCCAGGAGGCGGAGCTGATCCCAGGCGGCGTCCAGCGACACTGCGTTTCCTGAGGGGATGCGATCCGCGCTCGCGTCGTCGGTCAGCACCACGCGCATGCCGGTGTCGGCGATCATGAACGACAGCCGCTCGGCGGGCAAGCCCGGATCCAGCGGGACATACCCGCCGCCCGCCTTCCACACCCCCAGCAGGGCCGCGAGCCGCCGCGGCCCGGTGCCCATGCAGACTCCCACGAGCACCTCGGGACCGACCCCGAGCGAGCGCAGCCGCCGGGCGATCTGATTGGCCTGCTGGTTCAGCTCGGCGTAGCTGATCTGCGCGCCCGCGAACTCGGCCGCCGCCGCGGCCGGCGCCGCCGCGACTCGTTCCTGGATCCCTTCGTGGACGCACTGCACCGGCAGGTCGGTGTCGGTGTCGTTCCATTCCACCAGCTCGGCGTGGAGCTCGGCGTCGGTCAGCATCGGCAGCTCCGACAGCCGCGCCGCCGGGCGGGACGCCACCCCCCGCAGCAGCACCTCGTAGTGGGCCAGCAGCCGCCGCACGGTGGCCGCGTCGTACAGCGCCGGGGTGTAGCTGGCTTCCAGCCGGAGCCCGCCAGGACCTGGCTCGGTCACGAGACACACGTCATACCGAGACGCCCGCAACGGCGCCCGCTCATACCGGAACGTGACGCCGCCGGCCGAGGTCGGCGGGACCGGTTCGGTATACCGGAATGCCGTCTGGAAAACCGGGAACCGCCCGGGGTCGCGTTCGATGTCGAGGGCGTCCACCACCCGGGCGAACGGCAGGTCGTGGGCCCGCGCTCCGTCGGCCGCCTCGCGCACCCGGTTCAGGAATTCACCGAACCCTGGGTCCCCGGACGCGTCTACCCGGACCGGCAGCATGTTCTCCAGGAAACCGACCGTCCCGGCCAGCTCCGGGTCGTGGGCCAGGCCGAGAATCAGGTCGGCCTGACCGGTGTGGCGGTGCAGCAGCACGAATAGCGCGGCCAGCAGCGTCACGCCCACGGTGGTGCCCGCGTCCCGGCTCAGCTCGCGCAGACGGCTGAGCAGCTCGGCGTCGGCGAACGCCTCCTCGATCGCCCCGCTATGGTCGGCCAGCAGCGGCCGTGGCCGGTCGGCGGGGAACCGCGACACCTCGAAGCCGGCCAGCGTGGACCGCCAGTAATCCGCTAGCCCGTCAAGCGCCGGACCCCGCAGGTACTCGCGCTCCCGCTCGGCGTGCTCGGCGAACCGCCCCGGCAGCGGAGCCAGCTCAGCCGCGGCGCCGCCGTACAGCGCCGCCAGGTCCGCGACCAGCACCCGCAGCGATCGCTCATCGACCGCCGTCTGATGCGCAACCAGCACCAGCGCGTGCGAGTCGGCGGCGAGCCGCACCAGCCGGGTCCGCAGCGGGTGGTCATCGGCGAGGTGGAACGGCCGTAGCGCCTCGTCGTCGGCGAGTTCCCGCAACCGCCGGGCCGCCTCCTGCTCAGGCAGGCCAGAGCAGGAGATCAATTCCAGCGAAGGGACGGGTCCGGGCGGGTCGATCAGCCGCACCGGGTAGCCGTCGGCCCCCGCCACCAGCCGGGTCCGCAGCGGCTCGTGCCGCGCGATCAGCGCGCCGAGCGCCCGGGTCAGGGCGGCGACGTCCAGCTCGCCGTGCAGCCAGGCAATGCCCGGCACGTTATGCGCGGGCAGCCCGTGGTGGAACTCGTCGATGAACCACAGCTGCTCCTGGGAGAACGACAGGGGCGGCGGACTCTTCGTCATCGTTAACCTTTCCAGTCCCGCGCGCGGGTTAACTTCTCTTTTGGCCATAACGGCGGTGGCTTTTTCTCCCCCGGCCCCGAACCCTCCCGAAGGTGCCCTGGCGACCTGGTCAGCTGGCACGACGGGCCGCCTCTCGCAGGTACGTCTCGGCGATGCGGCGGCGCCGCGGCTTGAACTGCGAGGTGAGCATCCCGTTGCCGACGCTGAACCGCTCCGGCGTGATCACGACGTCGCTGATCCGCTCGTCCGCGCCGAAGGCGGCGTTGGCCGCGGCGACCCTGGCTGCTATCGCGGCGGTGTCCGGCGGGTCGCTGGCGGGCGAGACCACCGTCACCAGCCGGGACTGTCCCGGGCAGGCCACGACGCATTCCTCGATCGCGGGGCTGTCCTTCAGGAATTCCTCGAGCGGCCGGACCAGGATGTTCTTGCCGTTGTCGAGGACGACCACGTCGTCGGCGCGACCCCGGATAAACAAGAACCCGTCCTCGTCCAGGTAGCCGAGGTCGCCAGTACGGATCGTGCCGTCCGGTGCGAACACTCGCTCCGATTCGCCGCGGGCGGCGTATTCGTATCGCCAGTTGACCGGGTGCTCGCTGCGCACGCTGATCAGCCCGTCGGCGTCGAACATCACCTGCTTGCCCGGCAGCACCTGCCCGACGCTGCCCGCCCGGTGCGCCCGCGGATGGTTCTTGGCGACGATGCACGTCTCGTTCAGGCCATAGCCCTCGTAGATCGGCAGGCCGGCGGCCTCGAAGAACCGCAGCGTGGCCGGCCGGGCCGGCGCCGAGCCGGTCCACAAGTACCTGATCCGGTCGCCGAACAGTTCCGAGGCGGCGGCGCCCAGGTCCGCCGCGGACGGGGCGGCTCCGTCAGTCGCCCGGCGGGCCATGGCCTCGATGTGGTTCCTGGCCGTCTCGTAGAACGCGGGCACCCCCATCACCACGGTGGCACCTGCCCGGCGCAGCGCCGGGAACGCCGCCTCGTAGGTGCTGACCGTGACGTCGTGGCCGAACCGCAGCGCCGAGTAGATCCAGTAGCGCTGCTGGAGCAGCGACAGCGGCAAGAAGATGAACAGGTTGTCACCGTCGCAGTGGCCGAACATCGCCTGCACGGCGCTGATCGAGCTGTCGATGCTCCCCACGGTCGCCGCCAGGCCCTTCGGCTCGCCGGTGCTGCCGGAAGTGAATTTGATCGTGGTCGCGTCCGGCGGCTGGTAACGAGGCACCGGCAGCGGGTCGCTGCCCGCTCCCTCCTCCGCGAGCCGTCCGACGTCGCTCATCGGGCGGATGCACGGGTCACCGGTCACCGGGCGGTCGGTGAACAGCACGGCGAGCCGGTACCGGTCCAGCAGGGCCGGTCCGGCCTCGAATTTGCCCGCCTCGAACCCGCACGTCACCGTCTTCAGCCGGAGCGCCGCGAGGTCGAGCAGTACCCATTCCGGGCTGTTGGCCGCCACGATGCCGATCCTCATCCCCGGCCCGATGCCGATGGCCCGCAGCCCGCGGGCCAGCCGGTCCGCGGTTTCGTACAGCTCGGTCAGCGTCATGGTGGTCGCGCCGTCGAGCCGCTGGAACGTGATCTGATGACCGGCCGCCGGGGGCGCGGCCACGATCTGGCTGATCACGGAACCGGTTCTGGTCTGTTGGCCGTTCATGCCGCACCGGCCGCCGCGATGAAGGCCGCCATGCGCGCGATGGTGCGCACTTGATACAGCTGGTCGAGCGTGATGCCGACGCCGAACTGCTTGCGGACAGCGGTGAAGATGCGGGCCGCGGCCAGCGAGTCACCGCCCAGGTCGTAGAAGTCCGTGGTGGTACCGATGTCCGCCGTCGGCACTCGCAGTACCGGCGCCCACAGCTCCCGGACCTGTCGCTGCAGGCCCTCGGTCTCGCCCGCGAGCGCCGTTACCCCGGCCGGAGTCGCGGGCGGCGTCATGGCGGTCAGTCGGCCTCGGTCGACCTTGCCGTTGCGGGTCAGCGGCAGGCTGTCGTGCCACACGATCGCGGACGGCGTCATGTAGCCGGGCAGGTGCTCGTGCAGCGTGTGCCGGATCTGGTCCGCGGCGGGCCGCACGTCGCCCGCTGGGACGAGGTGCGCCACCAGCCGGTCCCCCTCGGCGCCGGGCTGACGGACCACCACCGCCTGCTTGACCTCGGCGATCGAGGTCAGCCTGGTTTCCACCTCGCCGGACTCGATCCGGTACCCGTTGACCTTGATCTGGAAGTCGCTCCGGCCGAGGATGTCGATGTTCCCGTCCGGCAGGTAGCGGCCGAGGTCGCCGGTCCGGTACAGCCGTTCGCCTAGCCGCTCGTCGTAGCCGAACCGCGCCGCGGTGCGCGCCTCGTCGGCCCAGTAGCCGCGGGCCAGGCCGACACCCGCGGCGCAGATCTCCCCGGTCACCCAGTCCGGGGCGTCCAGCCCGGCGGAGTCCAGGATGTAGGCGCGGTTGTTCGTGTTCGGGTGGCCGTACGGGATCCGCTCGCCCACCTGGTCGTCGTCGATCGGGTACAGGATGTTCCAGATCGTGGTCTCGGTGGGGCCGCCCAGCGAGACCAGCCGCAGATCCGGCTTGACCCGGCGCAGCAGCGCTGGCAGCGACGACGGGATGCGGTCTCCGCTCATCATGACCAGCCGCAGTGCTGCCAGCCGGGTGGCGCCGTCCTCCTGGGCCGCCTGCTCGGCGAGCAGCCGGACGATGGCCGGCACCGAGTTCCACACGGTGACGCCGAACCTGCCGCACAGCTCCAGCCAGTGCGCCGGGTCGGCCGCCCGATCGGCCTCCGGCATGACCAGTGCGGCCCCGGCGGTCAGCGCGCCGAAGATGTCGTAGCCGGACAGGTCAAAGTTGAACGCGCTGATCGCCATGAAGCGGTCGGCCGGACCGACACCGAACCGGGCATTGCAGTCCGCCGCCACGTTGGCGACGCTGCGGTGGCTGACCATGATCCCCTTGGGCTCGCCGGTAGTGCCGGATGTGTACAGCACATAGGCCAGGTCGTCCGGGGTGGCTCCCGGCACCGGCGACCACTGCCCGGCGGATACCGGCGCGGTGAGGTCCACGGCGAGCACGCTCAAGGCGCCGTCCGCTGGTCGCCAGCCGGTGTTCGTCAGCACGCAGCGGACCTTGCCTTCGCCGAGCATGTAGCGCACCCGCTCGGCCGGCAGCGCAGCGTCCACCGGCAGGTAAGCGGCGCCCGCCATGAGCGCGGCCAGGATGCCGACGATCTGTTCCGGGCCGCGCCTCATGACCAGGCTGACGAGCTCGTCCCGGCTCACGTCCTGGGCGCGCAGCCAGTCCGCCGCGGCCGCGGCCCGCTGATAAAGCTCGCGGTAGCTCAGTGACTGGCCGGTGCTGAATATCGCGGGCGCGTCCGGCGTGCGTTCCGCCTGCGCGGCGAACGCGGCGGCCAGCAGATAATCCGGCACGGCGCCGCTGGTGTCGTTGGCGGCCCGGCGGCGCTCCCGCTGGTCCGCGGGCAGCAGGTCGAACGTCGTAGCCGACCACGCCTGCTCACCGGTCAGCCCGTCTAGCAGCGCGCTGTATCCGGTCACCACGGCCGCGATGAGGCCGTCGGGGAACAGCCCCGCCACCTCGTCGAACTGCACCACCAGGCCGCCGTGCTGCTCGAACGCGAATCCGTTGAGCCAGACCTGCGGGGTCTGGCTGGAGGTGTACACCTCGGGCCCGAACAACTCCAGCGCCGAGCCGTCGGCACCGGTGTGCCCGATCGCGCTGTTGAACGTGAACGGCATCCGCGCGTCCGCGGCGGGATCGCGCCGGGCCAGTTCCCGCAGCACCTCGATACCGGAAAAGTGGCGATGGTCCAGGTCGGTTCGCAGCCGTGCCTGTACGGTGCGCGCCCGCTCCGTGAACGTCGCGCGCCGGTCGAGGCCGATCTCGATCAGCAGCGTCTCGGAGAAGTTCCCGATGGCGTCGGCGATGCGTGGGTGAATCGGCGGTCGCACCGCGACGGTGGAGGCCAGCGTGAACCGGCGGCCGGCGCCCCACCGGGCCAGTGTCTCCGCGTATGCGGTGAGCAGCGCGACCGTCGGCGTCACCCCGGCGCTCGTCGCCCGGGCTTTCAGCGCGGCCCACGCGAGCGGGTCTAGCCGCGCGGTGTGCTGAACGAACCGGGGTCGAGTGATCGCCGACGGGCTGGCGCGCAGCGGCAGATCGGGATGGGCCGGCAGGTCGTCGAGGCGGCCGAGCCAGTAGTCGCGGGACCGCTTCCCGGTCACGCTGTCCCGCATCGTCGTCAGGGACGTGACGTAGTCCGCGAACGCCACCATCTCGCCGTCGGCTGGCTGGCCAGCGCAGCCGCGCCACCATTCGGCAAAGAAGCCAAACATGCTGATGCCGTCCATCACCAGCCCGTCATGGCCCACGTGCAGCCGCATCCGGTCGTCGGCGAGCAGCGTGACGTCGGCCGCGAGCAGGGGCGCGCGATCGGTCGGCAGGATCTGGTGCGAACGCTGCTCGCGCAGCTCCGCGAGCCGGGCTTGCTGGGCGGGCGCGGGCTGTCCGCGCAGGTCGAGGCGGCCGATGCGGACCTCCGCGACGGGCTCGGTGACCTGGCGGCCGTCAGCGGTGAACCGGGTGCGGAGCATGCCGTGCCTCGCCACCACCGCGCGCAGCGCCGACTCCAGCGCGCCGATGTCCCAGCACCCGTCGATTTCGTGGTAGACGTGACTGGCGACGTTCCCCATCTCCACCGAGCCGCCGCGTCCGATGAGGTAGCCACGCTGCAGCAAGGTCAGCGGGAAGCCCTCGATCGTCCCGGCCGGGCCAGCCGCGGTCAGGTGGGCCAGCAGGTCGGCCTTGACCGCCCTGATCCGGGCGACGAGCTCGGCGTCAACGCGCTGCTGCGGTCCCTGCAGCCGCAGGTTCTGGCCCGACACGGTGAGCCGTAGCCCGCGCTGCTCTATATCGCGCAGCACCTCGAGATGGTTCAAGCTATGACCTCTTCTTGGGTCGCTTCGGGAAGCAGCGCGGCGAGCTGGGTGACGGTGTGATCGCCGAGCAGGTCCTGCACGGCGATGTCGGCGCCGGTGCGGGCCAGGATTTGGTACTGGATCGCGATCGCCTGCATGGACTCGGCGCCCAGCGAGACCAGCGTCGCGTCGGCTACCGGCATGTCCGCCGGCAGCTGCAGTGTCTGGCGGACCAGGTCGGCCAGACAGTCCAGCTCCGGCGACTGCGCCGCCGAAGACGACGGGGTTCTCCGGCGCATCGAAGAAGACTTGCCGGGCCAGGTTCACCGAGCTGCCCGGTGGCACCAGCGTCACCTGGTCCGGCCACCGGGAGACTCCGTCATTGAGGCCAAGTGCTTCCCCCAGACGGCCAGCGAACCGCGGCATCACTGGCGCCGCGCACGTGGCGAGCAGCTTGGCCGCGGCGAGTTCCAGCGCGATCACGGTGCGGGTCTCGTCGCGCCACGCCGGCAGTCCGGCGACCGCTCCCTCAATCCGGGAGAACCGCAGCGCGTCCTCGACGATGCCGGTCAGCGTCCTGGCGGCGTGGTTGAGCGAGTACCCATCCTGACCGAGGCTGCCGGCCATCTCGGCGAGCCGGGTTTCCAGCCGCCCGAGGAACGCCGCGTGCTCCGGTGTCCAGATGCCGGCGTCCGGCGCGGTCCCGCCGTAGTGTTTCTCCACCCGGGCGCCGAGATCATTCAGCCACTGCTGCCAGGTGCCGATCAGCGTGTCCCGCACGACCTGCTCGTAACCGGACAGCGTGAAGTTCGTGCGCTGCGTCTCCGGCCGGGTGAGCGCCAGGTAGAAGCGGATGCCGTCCACGGTGCCCGGCCCGAGGATATCCGTGCCCCAGATAGCGTGCCGTCGGCTGGTGGAGAACTTGTCGCCGTCCAGCAGGTAGAACTCGTTCATGTGGTAGTCCACGTCCGGCGTCCACGATGGGCTGGCGAGCTTGTACAGCGCCGGGCTGAGGATCGAGTGGTAGAAGGTGTTGTCGTAGCCGAGGAAGTGCACGATCTTCCAGTCATCCTCCGGGGCGTCGGCGCGCCAGCCAGTCCCCAGTCGGCGGCCCAGCGACTCGATGCCGTACAGGAAGCCGAACGCCAGCTCGATCCACACCCACATGACCTGACCGGGCACGGCCTCGGCCTGCTCCTGCGGCGGGGACACTCCCCAGCTGGACGGGTGGGTGAGTGCGACGTCGAACCGTGCCCGCGCGAAGATCCGGTTCGCGAGTTCGCGCACCCGCACCGGGACGCGCCCGATTTTGTGGTGCTCGAGCACGTCGGCCCGCAGCTCGTGCAGCGGCAGCGTGTACCGGGTGATCGTGTCGGTGCGCGGCGCGGCGCCGGTGGCCGAAGTGGTGGCGACCGGATTGACCAGATCCACGCAGGAGTTGGGCTCGCCGCATTCCTCGCAGATGTTCCCGCCGGTGACCGAGCCGCAGGTTGGGCACCCGCCGGACACGTAGGGCTCGTAGAGGTACTGGCCGGTCTCGCTGTCGAACAGGGCCGGGCCCGGAGCCGGGGACACCAGTCCGGAACCGGCGATCCGGGCGAAGAACGCCCGCAGCGCGTCCGGGTACCATTCGTCCCGGCTGGTGTGCACCACCTGGTCGGGCTCGATATCCATGAGCGCCAGCGCCTGCGCGATCTCGTCCGCGTAGTGCGCGGCGACCTCGGCGGGCGCCCGTCCTTCCCGGCGCGCGCATTCGGCCACATAGCTCTGGTGGTCGTCGGTGGCGGCCAGGTGCCATACCGCCCGGCCGTTCATCCGCTGAAACCGGACGAACACGTCGGTGCCCAGGTACGGGCCGGAGAGGTGGCCGATGTGCAGGCCGCCGTTCGGCGTCGGCGGCGTGGAGAACGCGAAGATTGGCCGGTCGGCGAAGCGCCGGCGGTCGTCACGGGTCGCCAGCCGTGACGCCCGCGGGGCGTCCCGCCAGTAGAACGTCGCGAAGATCAGGTCTTCGGGGCCAGGATTGTCGAGGTAGTGGGTCTCGAACGGCTCGAACTGGATCACCATGCCCGGCGACACCGGGGTCCGCTTGGCGTCCACGATCAGGTCGCTGTGCCCGGACACGATCACGAACGTCTCGGTCTCGTCGTGCTGATGCGGATCGGAATGGCGGCCCGCGGAAACCCTTCCCCAGGCCGCGCCTACTCCCAGCGACTCGACCGCGGCCATGTCGATCTCGCCGAGGTCGATGCCGAACGAACGGTGCAGCGAGCCCGCGTCATACGTACTGACGATCATCTGCGATTCCTTCACTCCGGTGGGCAAGCAGGTCGATGGCCTCGGCCGCGATCGCCGGGCCAAGCCGGTATCCGGAACCGCTGGCCGCTCCGGCGAAAACGATCCGGCCGGCCTGGTCCAGCGCCCGCACGACCGGTTCACCGTCTGGGCTGTACGCGTCGCAGAACAGCTGGCCGCCCCCGCAGGCGTCGGCTAGCTCCGGCGAGTAGCGCCGCAGGCAATCTCGGGCCGCGCCGAGCTGCGCCGCGGTCAGCCCGGCCGTCGGCGTGTCCGGATGGACGTCCCACTCGTGGCAGGAATAGCTGAACAGCCAGTGTCCGCGGTGGACGAGCGGCAGCAGGAACGCGTCGTCAGAGTCGAACAGGATCACCTGGTCGGCGGGGGTCGGTCGGCGTGCGATGTGCAGCGCGACGATCCGCTTCACCCGCATTCCGAGCGGGGCGACGAGATCCCGCCACGCTGGGGCGGCCAGCCACGGCCCCGGGCAGAGAATCACCCCGGCGACGGTGAGCTGGACGCCCGTCCCGCAATGCACCGTGACCGAGTCCTCGCCCGGCACCAGCCCGGCGACCGTCACACCCTCCAGCACATCTACCCGGGGCCGAAGCTGCAGTGCGATCGCCTGGGTGAGCCGGTGTACGTCGCAGTAGTGGCTCCCGGCGATGTGCCATACGCCCAGGCCAGGCGGAACCGATACGGCCGCGGCGGCGAGCCCGGCGGCCCGTTCCGGTGCTGCCTGTGGCAGGTAGTGTCCGATCACCCCGGAGTCAGCCACGACGGTGGCGCCGACCGGGTAGATCGGCATCCCCGGATGCTCGCGGGCCAGGTCCGCGTAGAAGCTGTGGCTGTAGCCGGACATGCGCCGGGTCCGCGCACTGGCGCCGCGCAGCAAGTGCAGCCCGGCCGACCGTCGGCTGGCGCCAGCCCCGACCGCGTCCCGGTCGAGCAGCGTGACCGGCGTGCCGGGGCGGCGGGTGGCGACTTCACGCGCGGCCAGGCAGCCGATGATCCCGGCCCCCACGACGGCGATCGCCGACTCTGCCGTCCCCATAAACTCTCCACGATCTCGTCATCGGCGGGCCTGGCCGCCCACTGGATGAATGAGTTCAGGTGATGTTCGGAGCTGACTCCGCGCAGCCGGTCAAGAATCCGCTGGCTGCGCCATGCATTCAGGCTGAGGTTCAGATCGGCCAGGCCGCGCTGCCCGCGGGCGGCATTCTGGACAAAGATGCTGCGATCTTCGGGACCGTCCCACTGGACAGCGAAGCTGTTGTCGATCTTGAACTCGTCGCCCTCGCGCTCCAGTCGCGCCTTGATCGGTTCCAGGAAATCCATCGGCGCCGGGACGAAGCCCGTGGCCCAGATCACCACGTCTAGTTCGGTGCTCTCAGCTGCGTCCTGATGATCATTATTCGCCAGCGTGAGATGCCACGCTCCGCTGGTCACGGGCGTGACCTGGGTCACCTGGCGGTTGGGGTAGAGCGTGACCAGGTCGGCATTACCATTAATGAAACGCTGTGTGTATATCTGCTGGTAGATGGACCGAAGTGTGGATTCGGAGATGCCGTCGCTGGTGAGCATGTTGCGGGCATTGAATGCTTTGCGTGTCACCGCGTCTAGGCTCGCGAAATAATCTGAGTAGCTCGGTATGTAATAGTCGTTTGTGAACGGCGAGTCGTCCAGTGGGAAATAGTTGGGCCGCCGTGATATCCAGACCACTCGCCGTGGCATATCCGCGCCGTTGCGAGATATGAGGTCGAGGAACGCCTCGGCGCCCGACTGGCCGCCTCCGACCACGCCGACGCGCAGGCCACCCAGGTTGCGCGCCTTGCCGAGAAAATCGTTTACGTGGAATTGCCTGTCGCCGAGGTACGGGAAAGCCTGCGATGGTACCCGAGGCTGGACCCCGACACCGATCACGATATTGTCGGCCGTTACCGTGGCGCTGGGAAGGTGGACATGAAATACGTCGGAATACTCGACCGAGAGCACTTCCTGGCCGAACACGATGTTCTCGTTTTTGCGGGACGCCCACTCCATGTAGTTACGGAATTCCTGCCGCGGAACCGCATCGAACTGCGCATTAATGTAGTGATAGAGGCGGCCGGACTCGTGGAGGTAGGAGAGGAATGAATACTCGCTGGCTGGCTGGGCCAGGCTGACGAGATCCTTGAGCATCGAGACCTGGATGGTGGTGTGCGGTATCTGCTGACCGTCATGCCATCCGAAGCGCTCCTTCTTATCCAGGAAGAGGTTAGTAATCTCTGCATGGCGATGCATCAGGGCGGCGAGGCTCAGATTTGCCGGCCCCACGCCGATGCCGACGCAGCGATGATGTCGCGCTGGATCGATCCCCGCTCCCTTTACCAAGACATTTAACCTTTCTTCGGAGGCGATAGAAAAGTTCTCCGCTGATGCTGGGCAGGTCCCATGCCCGTTGCAGGAATTGCATCAGCGTCCAACGAATCGGCCTATGTCATTGGTGAATCGTTCCTTTATCTGGCTAATGCAGCAATTCCGCAGAATTCCGTTCCGACGCTGTCGGCTGACCGGTGTCTATATGCACAAAGACTCACATGGCGCTTAAAGGGTGTCAAGGTTAGTCTTGTGTGGTGATCCCACGTAAGCCGGACCTTCTTCCTCTTCCGACCGAGGGTTTGCTAGCCAGGCGGAGCAGCCTGGCCACGTGCATCGGAGACCTTGACCATGTACTGCTCGGATCCGTAGTAGAACAGACGCGCCGATGCGGGAAAGAAAAATGCCGGTGCGCTACCGAGATGCCACATGGACCGTACGTCTACTTGAGCCTCAGGCCGAACGGTTCAGGTATGCACTACGTACCCAGAGTGATGGCGGAATCCGTCCGCGCGTTCCTGCAGCATGGCGAACACGCAGAGGCCGTGCTGGCGGAGATCTCGGCGATCAACTTGGAACTGCTGGCCAGGCGGCATCTCGGGTGACAGAGGCTACGTATTTGTTCGGAGGTCGGCCCGTCTGTCCGTATACATAAAATCCAGCGAGGCTAGGATTGCAGCTGGGATTTCAAACCGGGCATAGATAACTTAGTGCCCGGCGTATCGCCTCGGCCCGCCCGGTTTGGCATGGTACCGCCCGCTTGTGCCCGCCACCGCCGCCGTCCCAAGGCAAAAGTGATCATGGTGAGTGCTGCACTACCCAGCGAAGAGTCTCGGCAATGCAGCACCAACCACAATCCCCGGGCACCGCGGCAGCGCCCGAGCTGCCCGCGGAACCGCCCCAAGCCGGAAGCCAGCAGCCAGCGCCGCCCAGCCCATGCCGCCCAGCCCATGCCGCCCAGCCCATGCTGCCGGGCTCATGCTGCCGGGCTCATGCTGCCGGGCTCATGCTGCCGGGCTCATGCTGCCGGGCTCATGCTGCCGGGCTCATGCTGCCGGGCTCATGCTGCCGGGCGGGTCGGCCACCTGCCCGCAGCGGAACGCCAACGGCACCAATGACGCATCGCTGCCGCCAGAACGGCCGCGATACGCCATCGATGCGGCCACGGCCAGCACCCGGAAGCCACCTTCCGGACATAACGCGCACAGGCCCAGAGCAGCCGGCGCCCGGCATTGAGCGGAAACCCGAGATAACGGAGTCTCCGCACCGGCCTGAGGTGCCACGACTCCGCTATCCCGGAAAGTCCGGGATTCCGGCTCGCCGCCCGCGCACACCCTGGCCACGCTCGACCGGCTGCTACATGAGTACCCGATCAGCTACCTGAAATGGGACATGAACCGCCCGCCAACGCAGCGGGGCCGCCCAGGTGATCCGCCACCGCGCAGCACCGACCTGGACGCGCGCACGTGGCGAACTACTACCGGATCCTCGACGCACCTGCGGGAACAGCACCCGCACGTCCTGATCGAAGGCTGCGCGGGCGGGGGAGGCCGAGCCGATGCGGCCGCCATCGCCGCGCACCGACGTCGTCTGGCCCAGCGACAACACCGGCCCGCAGGACCGCCTGGCCATCCAGTACGGCTTCCTGCACGCCCACGCGCCGCACGTGATGAGCTCGTGGGTGACCGACGCCGCCGGGCTCTTCGACACACGGCCGCGCTCGCTGCGGTTCCGCTTCGTCCTCGAGATGGCCGGAGTTCTTGGCATCGGCGCGCGACATCAGGGCCAATGGACGCCGCGGCAGCGCACGGAGGCCGCGACGTGGATCGCCTGGTACAAGCGGTGGCGCGGTACTCTCCACCAGGGCGAGGTGCACCTGATCGGCAGCCCGGCGGACCCCACCTGCGGGATCCAGTACTCGGCGCCGGACGGAACGCACGAGATCGTCCTGGCCTACAACAGCGGGACGCTCACCGGGCTGCCGCTCGTCCCCGGACGACCGGACCGGCTGCCGCTGCGCGGGCTCGACCCCGCCGCGCGCTACCGGGACGAGTCCACCGGCATGCTGTACAGCGGCGCTCATCTACTGCACGTCGGGCTGCCGCGGCGCGTGGCGTCCCGACTACGACGCCGACGCGGTGGTACTGCGGCGATGCTGAGTGACCCGGCGGGACTGGCCCGCGCCGGCTAAGTAATCGAGCCATTAATGTATTCCTGATCAGACCCGGTATCCGGAGTCCAGGAGTACGACGATGAGTCAGCGTCATGCCGTGGTGACCGGGCCGCGGCCGTTCCGGACAGTGTCGCCGTGGTGACCGGCGCGGCATCGGGGATCGGCCGCGACGGCCGAACGCCTGCGCGGAGGGCGCCGCGCGTCGTCCTCACCGACGTCACGCCGCACGGCGAGGACGTCGCCAGCGGATCGCCGATGCCGGCGGGCGCGCGAGCTTCGTGCAGGCCGACGTCGCGGACGAGCAGGACTGGACGCGCGTCGTCGCGGCCGCCCACGTCTACGGCCCGGTGGACGTCCTCGTCAGCAACGCGTTCACGAGTCGACGTCGCCGCCGCGCACGAGACCACGCCGTCGCCTCCTGGGACCGGCAACTCGGCGGTCAATCTCACCGGCGCTTTCCTCGGCGTGCGGGCGGTCCTGCCCGATCTGCGGGAACGCGGCGGCAGCGTCGTGTTCGTCTCCTCGGTGCACGCCCGCTTCGGTCTCCCCGGGCATCCGGCCTACGCCGCCGCCAAGGGCGCGCTCCTATCGCTGTGCGGGCAACTCGCGGTCGAGTACGCGCCGCGCGTCCGGGTCAACGCGGTACTGCCCGGGCCGGTCATGACCGGAGCGTGGGACCGGGTCGGCGAGGCGGACCGGGAGCTGACCGTCGAGGCCACTCCCGCGGGCCGGTTCGGCACCCCGGCGGAGGTGGCCGCGGCGATCGCCTTCCTGGCCAGCCCGGAGGCCTCGTTCATCACCGGGGCGAGCCTGGTCGTCGACGGCGGCTGGTCCGTCGCCAAGGCCTCGGCTTGATCCAGCGGAACTCGAAGGAAGTACACGAGCACATGTCGCTGTATGGAAACCGCGGGGTACACGGCCAGACCGTGGACGCCATCGCCAGACGCGTGCTCAGCGGCGAGCTGGCCGGAGGGCGCGACGCTCGACCTCGCCGCGCTGCAGGCGGAGTTCGGCGTCAGCCTCACCGTGCTGCGCGAGTCGCTCAAGGTGCTGGCGGCCAAGGGCCTGGTGGGCGCGCGCCAGAAGCGCGGCACCTACGTGCGCGCGAGCGCGCGGACTGGAACCTGCTTGACCCCGACGTGCTGCGCTGGCAGTTCAGCGCGGAGGCGGACGCCTCGCTGCTGCGCAGCCTCGACGAGGTGCGCGGCATCATCGAGTCGGCGCTCGCCGTCCGAGACCAGCTGGTGCATGGCGACGAGGACGCCGTGCGCGCCGCGGACCGGAGCGCCCACCAATGGCGCAACCCGGTCTGGCGCCACCACGACGGCTCGCTGGCGGAGTGGTGATACCCATGGATCTTCTGACCCTGCTGGGTGAGCGGCGGCTGCTAGCCATCGTCCGTGGCCGGCACCGCCAGGCAACCCTTGACACCGTGTTCACCCTGGCCCGCGAGGGCGTGGACCTGATCGAGGTCTCGCTCACTTCCGAGAAGGCACTCGACGTGATCTCCGCCGCCCGCGCCGCGCTCGGGCCCGGGACCGTCCTCGGCGCGGGAACCGTCGTCACCGCTCAGGACGCGCGCGACGCTCTCGCCGCAGGGGCGGATTTCGCCGTGACCCCCGGCCTCTGCGTCGGCGCCGAGGAAGCTCGTGGCCTCGGCCTGCCGACGGTCGTCGGCGCCCTCACGCCTTCGGAGGTGATCGCGGCACGAGCGGCCGGCGCCGACGCGGTCAAGCTGTTCCCCGCCGCCACGATTGGCGGCCCCGACTATCTGCGCGCGCTACGCGCCCCGTTCCCCGACATCCCGTTCGTGCCCGTCGGCGGCGTGGACGCAGCATCTGGCCGGCGCTATCCTGGAATTCGGCGCGATCGCCATCGGCGTCGGCAGCCCCCTGATCGGCGACGCCGCCGACGGCGGCGACCTGACCGCGTTGCGCGAGCGGATCGCCGCGTTCATGGGAGCAATCCGATGACGTCCGCCGTGGCCTGTGTCGGCGAGACCATGGTGTCGTTCATCCCGGCCGACGGCGCGGCCCTTGACGACACCGGCAGCGTCGCCCTCGAGGTGGCCGGAGCCGAGTCGAACGTGGCGATGTACCTCGCCGACCACGGCATCGACGCCCGCTGGGTGTCCCGACTCGGGGACGACGCCTTCGGCCGCCGCGTGCTGCGCCACGTGCGCGACGCCGGAGTCGACGTCTCGGGCGTACGGACTGATCCGGCGCGGCCCACCGGGCTGCTGTTCAAGGATCCCGCGAAGAACGGGAGCACCCGCGTCACCTACTGCCGGCAGGGCTCGGCGGCCTCGGCCATGGGACCCGATGTACTCAACGACGAAGCGATGCGCACCGCCGACCTGTGGCACCTCACGGGAATCACCCCGGCGCTGTCCGCGAGCTGCCACGACCTGGTGCGGGCCGCGCTGAGCGGCGACCGGCCGACCGTCAGCTTCGACGTGAACTACCGGCCCGCCCTGTGGCGCGAGGCACCCGGCGAGTTGCTCCGCGAGTTCGCCCAGGCCGCCGGCATCGTGTTCGTCGGACTCGACGAGGCCCGCGCACTGTGGGGTGACAACCTTCATGACCATAACGGCGTTCGGTCGCTCCTCCCGGCCCCGCGCATCCTCGTGGTGAAGGACGGCCCACGGGCGGCGACGGCGTTCCAGGGCGACGTCACCACACAGGTACCTGCGCTGGCTGTCGACGTCGTCGAACCCGTCGGCGCCGGCGACGCGTTCGCGGCTGGTTTCCTGGCCGGGCTGCTACGCGGCGAGCCCATGGAGCGCTGCCTGCGGCTCGGCCACGTGACCGCCGCCTCCGCGCTCTCGGTGATAGGCGACCACGGCCCGCTGCTGGGGGGCTACGACGTGCGCGCGACGCCGCAGTAACCCCAGACCCGGTCCGCGTTGTGTGGCGGCTGGCCGCCGTCGGGGCGCCAGTAGGGGCAGCGTGTCACGCCGGGATCGATGACCTCGAGGCCGTTGAACATCGCGGTGATGGCCTCCTTGGACCGGCCGAGGAAGGTCGAGCCGCGACGCGCGTTCTCCGCCGAGATCTCGTGCACCTGCTCGGGGGCGAACTCGTCGGTGAGGTGGGAGATGACCAGGTAGCTGCCGGGCGCGACCGGAGCCAGGTACTTGGCGACGATCCCCGCCGGGTCATCGGCGTCCGGGATGTTGTGCAAGCACGCGATGAACAGCAGCCCTATTGGCTCGCGGAAATCGAGGAGCTTGCCTGCCTCGGCCAGCACCTCGTCGGCGTCGCGCAGGTCGGCCCGGACGACCCTGGTCGTCTTGTTGTCGGCCATCAGCGCCTCGGCGTGCAGGAAGACCACCGGGTCGTTGTCCACGTAGACGACGCGGGCACCGGAGGCGATCTCGTGCGTGTTTGGGCTGATGGGGAGCCCGGTGCCGATGTCGAGGAACTGCCGGATGCCGCTGTCACGCAGGAACCGGACCACCCGGCCCTGGAACTGACGATTCGACCGCGCGGTGTCCACGATCTGGGGCATCTTCTGCCGCGTGAAATCGGCCATCTTCCGGTCGGCGGCGAAGTTGTCCTTACCGCCTAGGTGATAGTTGTAGATCCGCGCCGGATGGGGGATATCCGTCCTGATGCCCTCCGCCAGCCACCTGTCCCGCCGTTCCCGTTCATCGTCCTGCTCCTGCGACATGCCGCATACCTCCCCGACCTCAGCCGCCCCCACGATCATGCTATATCCGGCATGTTGGCAGTATTCAGCCGGTGCCCGGCGGTCTCGGGGAGACGTGAAAGGATCCGTATATGCCTGCGCCCAGACCTGTTGACGTGCCGATCCGGGATGAGTCCATCCGGCTGGGGCAGTTCCTGAAGCTCGCCGACCTGGTGGAGTCCGGTGCCGACGCCAAGGAACTGATCTCCGAAGGCGAGATCCTCGTGAACGGCGAACCGGAGATCCGGCGCGGCCGCCAGTTGCACGTGGGCGACGTAGTGGAGTTCGACGGCCGGCCAGTCCGCGTTGCCCGCCGCGGGCCTGCCGACCCCGGCCGCGGGTTAGGCGACGCGGGGCGCGGGCCTGCCGACCCCAGCGATGGCCCATCGATAGCGGAATAGCGCCAGCGATGGGTCGGATAACGCGAAGCATCCTCGTCCCCCTGGGTACGAGGATGCTTCGGGTTATTCTGGCTGGCCCGGGCAGCGGGCGGCTGGTGAGGCGGACCAGGTGAGCTGGTGCGGCGGACCGGGGCCCTGACGATCAAAAGTGACGTGGCCGGTTGCGGTCATGCTCGGCCCAACGTCTTGATCTGGGGCATTGCGGCTTCTTACGTTTAGTCGTGATCAAGGAGGCCGCGTCACATGAACCGTATTGGCTATGTCAGGCATGCAAGAGCCCGCGCGTTCATCGTGGTGGCCGCCGCGGTCGTGGTGGCGGGCTCAGGGACAGCAGCCGCCACCGTCGGCTCCTCACCCACAGACACCGCAGCGAGCGCGACTCATCAAGCCCTGGGACTGCCGTCGCTGGCTGACGCCAGTCAGTACATCCTCGCCCCGTCCTCGCGCACCGTGCACGCTACCCGGGTGACCGAGTCGACGCCGGTTGACGATGACTACGTGCAGGCCGGCAATCAGGTGAGCGAGGTCAACGCGCACCAGCTCAACGTCGGGACCAGCACGACGACGCAGACGGACGATGTCACGGTGCGGCAGGCGGGGGAGAACCAGCCCGGCGGCTATTTCTCCTACGTGCTGCATGCCCCGGCCGGCCAGCCGGTGACGATCCGGGTCGAGGAGGCGGGCAGCGCGACCTCCGACTACTGGGTGCTCGTCAACGGGACCAAGGTCTACCACCGCGAACCCCAGCCGAAGCAAAGCGGCGTCTGGGACGGGCTGGCGGGCCTGGTGCATTACCAGTTCACGGTCCCCGCCGCCGTGACCAAAAAGAACGGGTTCACCCTCACCTTCCAGAACTCCGGTACCCCGGGGGACGGCGCGCAGATCGCCGCGGTCTGGGCCTCCACCGCGAAAGGGCAGCCGCAATCGCCCTATGGCGGCACGGCAGCGAACGCGACAACCAGCGGCGCCACGCTGACCTCGAACCTGTTCGGCAAGCCGTACGAAATCCTCGACTTCGGCCACGAGGTCGGCGGGCAAGTGCAGTTCACGGCGCGCAGCAGTGGCCAGACGACGATCGGGCTGGCGTTCAGCGAGTCGTGGGAGTACATGACGAGCGCCTCGGACTTCTCCGAGGACCCGGCGGGCGTCGCCACCGAGACCCATTACCTGAACATCGCCAGCGGCACATCGCAGGTCACCGACCCGGTCATCAGGGGTGGCTTCCGCTACCTGATGGTCTTCCTCGACAGCCCGGGCACGGTCAAGATAGAAAACCTGACGCTGCACTTCACTCCCGACCCGACAGCCACGAACCTGCGCGCGTACCAGGGCTCGTTCCTGTCGAGCGACATCACACTGAACAAGCTCTGGTACGCGGGTGCCTATACGTTGCAGATGGACACCATTGACCCGACGACCGGCCGCGCGTACCCTGCGGAGCCCGGCGAGGTGCAGAACGACGCGACTATCGCCCAAGGCCCGACCGCCATCACCGACGGTGCCAAGCGGGACCGGCTCGACTGGGCAGGGGACCAGTCCGTCGAGGACCCGGTGGCTTACCTCACCACCGGAAACCAGCAGGCCGCGCTCGACTCGCTCGACTTCATGGCCGAAGGCGCCAGCTCCGATGGCCAGATACCGGGCGTCTTCTTGCCCAGCAGCGGCTACAACGACGGCTGGGGTGAGTACGCGGCCTGGTGGGTCCGCAACTACTGGACGTACTACCTCTACAGCGGGGACAAGGCCACCCTGGACAAGTGGTTCCCGGCCATGCAAAAGGACGTCGCCTGGCTCACCTCCCTGGTCGGTTCCAACGGCCTGCTCAACGTGCCCGGCGGGGAGAGCGGCCAGTGGGGGTACGGCAACAGCGGCGAGGAAACCTACGAGAACGCGCTGTACGTGTGGACCCTGCAAGCCGCCGAGCAGGTCGCCGACGCCGAAGGCGATCAAAGCCTCGCCGCGCAGTACACCTCCGACGCGGCCACGACGACCGCGGCCGTCAACGCGAACCTGTGGGACGCCTCGGCGGGCGCCTACATCGTCGAGCCGGGCAACACCGCGGACCCGCAGGACGGCAACGTCATGACGGTGCTCGCTGGCATCGCGACCGGACAGCGCGCGACCGATGTGCTGAACTTCCTGAAGACCCAGTGGACGCCGTACGGCGCCGACACGATCGACGAGTCCGGCAACATCGTGGACCAGTACGTGTCCCCGTTCATCAGCTACTACGAACTGCTCGCCTACGCCGACCAGAACACGTCGCAAGGCACCGCGGCCGCGATGAACCTGATGATGCGCACCTGGCCGCACATGCTGACCGGCGACACGTCCGGCACGTTCTGGGAGAACGTATCGCTGGCGGGCGCGCCCCAGCTGGGCGCCTACACCAGCCTGTCGCACGGCTGGTCGGCGGGCGTCGTGCCGTTCCTGTCCAACGTGCTCCTCGGTGTCACGCCGGATTCGGGGGGCTTCGGTACCTTCACCGTGCTCCCGCACCCGGCGTCCGGCGTGACCTGGGCCGAAGGCAAGGTCCCGACCCCGCAAGGCGACATCACCTCGGCCTGGAAGCAGAACAGCGCCGGGCTCAGCCTCGCCGTGACGGCGCCATCCGGCACGACCTACACGGCCGGCGTTCCGGACGCGAGTAGCGCCACCGTCAGCCTCAACGGCCAGGTCGTCTGGGCCGACGGCCAGGCGACCGCGCCGAATGTCACCGACAGCGGCGGTTACATCCAGGTCAGCGGGCTGACCGGGACCGCGGCACTGGGGGAAACTCGATGAGATCATTCCGGGTGGCCGCGATCGCCGTGCTGGCGATCGGCGCCGCGGTTCTGCCGTCCTACGGAGCGGCCAGCACGGTAGCAGCCGCACAAAGCGGCAACCCATGGACGGACAGCTCCTACCATCCGCAGCCGGGTGACTGGCAGCCGTACGTGCTTGCCCCGACCAGCCACACGATCGAGCCGGTCAGCGTGCTGGCCGCGTACCCGCGCTCGGGCAGCATCACCGGCAACCCCGATGCGGTGCTCGGCCACGGCGGCACGGTCCGGCTGACCTCGACCGGCGCCGCGACCGGCTCGCCGCTGCTGATCATCGACTTCGGCAAGGAAGTGGCGGGCCAGGTCTCCGTCCAGGTGACCGGCGCGTCGGCCACCCGGCCGGTGCTGCACGCCTGCTTCAGCGAGTCGAAAGAGGAGATGGCGCTCGGCCCGGATCAGAACGACGGTGAGGCCACCTACGCCCCCGGCTGCGACACCGCCAACATCTGGAACGGCTATCCCGGGCAGTCGTACACCTGGGACTCCGACAGCCACACCCTCCCGCTGAGCAGCGCCACGCTCCCAGGCAGCGTCACCGACCCCACGCTGCGCGGCGGCTTCCGCTACCTGACGCTGCTGGAGTCCAGCCCGGGGTACGTGGACATCAGCGGGGTGTCGCTGGACTACACGGCCGCTCCGCTGCAGAAGGATCCGGCCGCGTACCAGGGCTGGTTCCTGTCCAGCGACAACGAGCTGAACAAGATCTGGTACGCGGGCGCCTATACCGTGCAGATCGATACCGGGATGTCGGACACGGCCAAGTCCTGGCCGTACAGCACGGGTGAGCCGGACTCCTACGATTCCCAGATCCCGGATGCCAACCCGGACCAGGAAGTGATCTTCGACGGCGGCAAGCGGGACCGGGACACGTGGCAGGGCGACCTGTCGGTCGAGGCGCCGGTCACCTACCTGTCGACCGGTGACATCAGCGCGGTGAACAACTCGCTGTCCTCGCTCGCCTCCCAGCAACTGCCCGACGGCTACGTGCCGGCCGAAGGCCTCGTCGGCCCGCACAACACGGGGGAGGAGACGACCTATGGCGAGTACGTCACCTGGTTCGTCTACAACATGGCGGAGCATTACCTCTACACCGGCGACCAGGCGTACCTCAACGAGTGGTATCCCGCGCTGGTCAAGGCGATGACCTGGCTGTCGCAGCAGCAACTCTCCGATGACCTGATCTCGTTCGCCGCGTCCGGATCCTGCGGGCACTATGGCTACACCGACTGCGGCACCGAGACCTACATCAACGCGCTTTACTACCGGAACCTGCAGGAGATGGCCACCCTGGCGTCCGCCGAAGGCGACTCGTCGGCAGCCGCCTCATATAGCACGCAGGCCACCGCGGTGAAGAACGCGATCAACACGCTGCTGTGGGACAACACGACCGGCGCCTACCGGCTCAGCCTGCAAACCCCCGATGTCTACCCGCAAGACGGGAACGCCACCGCGATCCTGGCTGGCGTCGCCAGCCAGCAGCAGGCCGACCGCGCGCTCGCTTACCTTCGTGCCAACAACTGGTCGACGTACGGATCGCTGGACGTCTCACCGGCTACCCCCAATAGTGTCATAACGCCGGTCTACGAACCCTTGCCCAGCGGTTTCGAGGCCGCTGCGCGGCTCAGCGGGGATGACCCCGACGAGCTCGGCTTCGACGCCGGGCTCCAGCTGATCAGCCAGTTCTGGGGCTGGATGCTCACCCAGGACCCGGGCTCCACGTTCTGGGAGAAGGTCAGCCAGGACGGCACCCCGGTGCTCGGTTCGTTCGAGAGCCTCGCGCACGGCTGGGCCTCCTCACCGACGGTCACGCTGACCAACGACGTGCTTGGCGTCACGCCGACGAGCGCCGGGTTCTCGACGTACTCAGTGATCCCGCACCCGGCCGATCTGTCTTGGGCCCAGGGCAGCGTGCCTACATCCCACGGGTCGATTGGGGTGAGCTGGAAGAGTCAGGCTGCGTCGTTCTGGCTAAAAATTGATTCTCCGGCCGGTACGACTGGCGAGGCGGCGGTGCCCACGTTCGGGCGGCAGGTGCGGGTCACAGTGGACGGACACCTGGCGTGGGACGCGGGAACGTCGGTCGGCTACGGAGCGCACACCGACGGCTCGTTCGTCTACCTCGAGGGGCTCGGAGCGGGCAGCCACGTCGTGACCAGCACGTACGTCACGGCGGCCACGACGGCCGTCTCGGTCGCCGCCGCGCCGGTGACGCTGAGCGGCTCGCCCGGCGACGTTGAGCACGTGGCGGTGACCGTTACCGGTATCGCGCCCGGCCCGCTGGACGGTGCGCTGAAGGTCACGGCGCCCGCTGGGTGGACAGCCGAACCGGCATCGGTGCCCGTATCGTTGCCCGCCGACGGCAAGGTCGCTTCGGCCAGCGCCGACTTCTACGTGCAGGTGCCGTCGGATGCGAGCAGCGGCCTGCACACGCTGACGTTCACGTTCAGCGGGGGCGGGACGACCGCCAGTGCCTCGGCGACGGTGGCGGTGTCGTTGTACTCGTTCAGCGACGGCACGACCGACGGCTGGACGGCGGGGGCGAACGTGTCGGCGGTGTCGGCGGTGACGAGCTTCGCCAACGGGCCAGGCACGCCGTATGACTCGCAGTACGCGCTCGCCGCGTCGTCTGACGACGTCTCCGCCTCGGCGTCGCGGACCGTGCAGGTAGCCCCGTCCACGCCGCTGAACCTGACCGGTGCCAAGACGTTCTACGCCTACGTGAACGGGTACGGCGGTGCCCCCGGAGCCACCGGCTATCAGGCGACGGTGACGCTGACCAGCGGCAGCCAGACGCTGACCACGACCGTGCCGGTGGCGGCCAACGCCTGGACTCCGGTCGACGTGGATGTCTCGTCGTGGGCGTACCGCGGCGACATCACCGGCATCTCGGTGAGCTACGCCGCCGTCGGCTCGACGACACCCTGGTCCATGCAATTCCAGGTCGACGACGTGGGCTGGACGGACTGACATCTGACCGGGATCGTGACCGTATCGAGAGCCCGGATTCTGGATATTTGCCCGCATTTGTGGGGTGGTGACTCCATACTGTGCGGGGAAAACGCGCCGGTCAGGATGTGCGCGTGAGCAGCCGGGATGGGGGCATGTCGTGAAGGGCTTGCGTATCGGGGCCGTCCTCGCGGTCGGGGCGCTAGTGGCCGGGGTGAGCGCGTGCAGCTCAGGCGGCCCGCCCACGACCGGCCTGACCAAGCTGTGGAGTGCCACGCAGGCCGGCGGGAAGGCCAATGAGGCTGGCGCTGCGGGTACCTGGATAACTGACGGACTGCTGGTGGTAGGCACCGGCAACGGTCTCACTGCCCGCAACCTGCGCACCGGGCACACCGAATGGTCGTGGAACCCGCCTGCCGCTCCGTCGGGTGATGCCTGGTCGGTTGAGATGACCCCGGGCACGTCCACTTCCAACGGGGTCGGTGTCGTCAGCTACTCGCTCGACACTACGGCCAGTACTCCGGTCTACCAGGCCGGGATCGACCTGGCCGACGGCCGTATGCTCTGGAGGAACACCATCGATCTGGCAGTGAACGTCCAACTGCCGGGCTACCTGACCGGCGACGGCGTTCTGGCCGCCATGGACGAGCGGGGCAACTCCAAGGACGCGTATATCGCGGCGACCAGTCTCGCGACCGGGAAACCGGCCTGGTCGACTGCCACACAGCCGGGGCTGAAGGGCTGCGGTTTCACCGGGCTGGCGTTCTCAGGTGCACTCGCGTACGGCCTGGCGACCTGCCCGGTCAGTTCTGGTTCCCCTACTGGGAGCAGTTACGCCGTCATCCTGTACGGGCTGTCGGCCAGCACGGGCGCCGTCGAGAGCAAGGTCACGCTCAACGATCAATCCTGTACTGCTAACGTTCTCGGTTCGCCGACGTTGTGGGCGGCATCGGGCTACCTGCTCATTGGCTGCCCAGGCGGGGAAATCGAGGGGCAGCAGCAGATGGTGGTGATCCACGCGGGGTCCAGCCGCCAGACCGTCGCGACCTATTCCGGCACGGAGTCCGGGCTCCTCTATCCAGAGGAAGCACAGGACAACCCGTCCTACTTCGCCGCTGGCACCATGCTTTATCTCTCGGTGGACGACTCCAAGGATGTCACGGCCGTTACCGCGATCAGCCTGACCTCCGGCAAGCGGTTGTGGCAGAAAGAGCCTCCCGACGCTCTGGTCGGCGCCGACGGCAGCGGAGCGCTGATCGCGGACGATTCACTGGGCGCCGGGGACACTTCACTGGGCAACAACTCGCCATCGGGCTCCCTGTCGACGGCCTCCATGTCGGCTGCATCCGGCACGGTCAGCGATGGCCCTGGTGCCCCGTTCGACGTCGCCAGCTCACAAGGTTACGAGCTGTACTTCACCGGCCACACCCTGATCGTGATGGTCCCCGGACAACAAGATGGCGGCTGGACTCTAGTCGCCTACGGGACGGGTTCCTGGCCCGGCTAAGCCGGGCTTTCTGATCTGATCTCCTGCCCGGACGTGCTCGCCCCGTGGCTCCCTCCGCTGAACGCTTTTGGGGGGTGAATGGCTATTACAGGGTGGAGACCTTGGGCGCGACAGTCAGGAGATCAGTTGGACGAGGAACAGGCGGCTGCCTTCGAGGCATTCGTGAGCGAGTCCGGTGATGCGCTGCTGAGGACGGCGGTATTTCTCACGTCTGACCCGTACATCGCCGAGGACGTCTATCAGGAGACCATGTACCGGCTCTCGACGCGATGGCCGAAAGTGGACAGTCCTTTGGGATTCTGTCGCCGCGTTATGCGCAACATTGTGATCGACTGGGCGCGAACGCGGCAGCGGCGGCCGAGTGAGGTGGAGCTTGATCAGCGGCTCGACCGCAGCGACCTGCGATCTGGTGATCCGGTCGCGGCGGTCGAACTGCGTCCCGCGCTGTTCGCCGCGCTTAACACGCTCACCGCGCGGCAGCGGGCGATCTTGGTATTCCGCTACTGCGACGACCGCAGCGAGAACGAGGTCGCCGCCCTGCTGGGTGTCTCCGCCGGCACGGTCAAGAGCGGTGCCTCCCGGGCGATGGCGGGGCTACGTACTCATCCCGCCCTCGTTGGCCTTTTCTCAACTACCGAGATGAGCACCCGAAGGGTCCGTTATGCCTGACCTCATCCTTGCTGCCACGGGCCAGCCAGGTAACGGGACAGGACGGTGGTAACTAGCCGTCGTGCGCCGACGGCTAGTTACCACCGTCTTGCCGGCAGGCCTTGCCCGGCCGGCTGATGTCGGTGGACCAGGATATTCTCGCGGTGTTCCGGCAGTCCGCCGAGAGCTGGAAAAAGGAGGCGGCGACGGTGAGCCAGATCGCTGGGCTAGATGAGGAATTGAAGTCGCTCGGGGTCGAGCTGCGGGACGATATCGCGGAGGTTACGCTGCTCGGCCCCGGCAAGGGCAACGCGATGGGGCCGGACTTCTGGCGTGAGCTGCCGCTGGTGTTCGGTGCGCTGGACGCCGATCCGGCCGTGCGGGCGGTGGTGCTTACTGGCCGGGGCGGCAGCTTCTCCTACGGCCTGGATCTGCCGGCGATGATGTCTTCCTTCAGCGAGGTACTCGCGCCGAAGGCGCTGGCCGAGCCCCGGACCCGGTTCCTTGATTTGATTCGCACGCTCCAGGCCGCGGTGGACAGCGTTGCGGAGTGCCGCAAGCCCGTCGTCGCGGCCATCTCCGGATGGTGCATCGGTGGCGGAGTGGACCTGATCGCCGCTGCTGACATCCGGGTGGCCAGTGCTGATGCGAAGTTCAGCGTTCGCGAGGTGAAGGTGGCTATCGTGGCCGACCTGGGCAGCCTGCAGCGGCTGGGCGGGATCATCGGCGATGGCCACGTGCGTGAGCTGGCCTTGACCGGCAAGGACATCGACGCCGCCCGGGCGGAGAGGATCGGGCTGGTCAACGACGTGTACGCCGACCAAGCCGCGGTGCTGGACGCGGCCAGGCAGCTGGCCACGGAGATCGCCGGGAACCCGCCGCTGGTGGTGCACGGCGTGAAGGAGATCCTGAACGCGGACCGAGCCGAACGGATCAGGGCCGGACTGCGCTACGTGGCCGCGTGGAACGCGGCATTCCTGCCCAGCGACGATCTTGGCGAGGCGCTGGGCGCGTTCGTCGAGCGTAGGCCACCGCGATTCCAGGGGCGCTGAGGTCCTAGTCGATGGACGGATCTGGTTCATCTTCGACGATGAGAATCTTAGGTTCCATGAACTTGCGCGGCTGCCTCGCTGGACCATTGCTCTTCCTTGGGAATGGGGAAATGCAGCGTGAACGAACTTCCCTGTCCAAACACACTGGAAACGCTCACGCTTCCGCCCATCCGCTTCATCATTTGCTTCACCAGGTAGAGCCCCAGTCCCACGCCGCGAATTTGTCCGTCCCGCGCCTATGGCACGCGGTAGAACGGCTCAAATATGTTCGCCAGATCGGGCGGCGAATGCCGTCCCCTTTATCTTCCACGCTGACCTGCACCTCGGCTTGTGGTCTCGCGACCACCCGCGCCCGCACCGCCAGCCAACGCCGTGCCCGCATATTTGATCGCATTGCTCATCAGATTTTCCAGGCACTTGCTCACAGCAGTCGGATCGGCCATCACCAGCGGCAAATCCGCGCCGATCGCCTTTTCTACCACAAACCCGGCCTCGCGCAGCATGGGTTCGGATACCGCTAGACTCTGCGAGACCAGCGCTCCGACTTCCATCGCGCGGAAGTCCGCGCCCGCCTTGCCGGACGGCCGGAGGCGAACATCAGGACCTCATCCACCAGGCGCTCGAGCCGGCGTCCCTGATCGCGAATCAGGCCGCCGTACTCGCCCATCTGATTCGGATTGTCGACCACACCATCCACCAGATTTTCCGCGGCCGAATTGATGATCGCGAGCGGTGTGCACAATTCATGCGATACGCCGGCGACAAATTCCATTTGTAGCTTCGAGAGCGTCTCGGCGCGCCGCGCAATAAAAAAGATCAGAACCATACAGCCCGCCAGGATGCAGAGCAATCCAAAACTGATCGCCAAGCTTCGCCGCCGCCACTGCGATACCGCAATCTCCAATGACCCGGCAGGATGGTGCACCACCAACTGCCACTGCTGCGCGGCGCTGCTGGCCTGCACCACGGGGTGGCCTCGGCGTTTGGCCTCTTCGGTAACCGATTCGAACAAATTGACCGCCGCATCCGGAGAGGCGGCCACTATGCTACCGGCGGAATCCGCGGCCACGGGATAAACGCTCTGATAAGGAGCCTTCGCGCTACGCACGGCTACGTCAAATGTCCGCTGGCCGGCGCCTCCAAAATCGTGGTCGATCAGCTCAGGCAGATATTGCTGCGCCAGGTACTGGTCACTAAGCTCGATCACTAGAATGCCCACCGGGTCGATATTCATGGTGGAATTTTTCAGGTTCGGTGAGAACTGAAAAACGGGACGCACCAGCGCGGGCCGCGCTTCGTAAAAGGTCCAGGGAAAATACATGGCGTCACGGTCGTCTTCGTAGAAAAACAGATCGTCCATGCGGCCGCGAATGAAATCGTGCAGCGGCTCAAGATGAGAGGGCCATGCGGACTTTTCGAATCGCTTGTCTCCCGGGTGCAGGGACTCCAAATGGAAGGTGCCCGTGGAATCCATCTTCCAAATGTGCACACCGGCCACAAAACCCGGACGTGGCGTGGAGCCGGCCCAGGTAGCGTATTGGCGGGCCACTCGCGCCTCGAGGGTAGCGGCCGGCGCGTCCGCATCCACCTCGAAGCTCTCGCACAAATTCTCAAAGTCGTAAGAAAATTCGTCGTTGAAATTGCGGACGCTGGTGCGCAGTTCATTCTGCAACTGCGTCTGGTTTGTACGGCTGATCTCCGCCGTCCACAGGTATTGCAAAAACGCGAGTATCAACACCGCGGCCGTCATCGCCAGGATGGCGATCATTTGGACGGCGGATTTTTTCGTCCAAACCATAGATTCGGAAAAGCAGATCCCTCACCCGTCATCCGTAAACGAAACTGCACGATTCGGGATGACCATTACCTGTACAAGTGGACCCTACTTACGAGGCTCCGGCATGCTGTCCTCGCAGACGTATTCCATCAGGTGCCAGCCAGTTCGCAGCGTGAATACCTCTTGCCCCGTCCAGCTATGCGTATACGCCTTAGGATCGTCGATCGTAATGTCATCCACTAGTGTAGTGCGATTGGTGCGCCGCAGCCGCTCGATTACGTGCAGCGCGCCTGAATGCGGGTGGCCCACTTGATCGAGCCAGGTGCGGTCATTCAATCCCACCGTATCCACTACCAACGTATCCCCGTCCCATCGGCCAATCGAATCGCCCATCCAGGAGGGATCAAGATCGCTGGAATGCGTTTGCCGATCCATATTGATCTGACGCACAAAGTGGTCGTATTCGAAGAGCATGAGCACTTGCCCGGGGATCTGCGCAATTTGAATGGGAAACGGCAGCAGCAGGATGCGCGGCACTCCGGGCGGCAGGCATTGCAGCAGAGGGTCCTGTGAATCCACGCTGGCACGGGGCCCATAACTCGGGCGAGTGGCATTGAACTTCGCCAACGCCCACGCCTGCATGGGTGGTTCTTTCGGACTAAAAACGATCGCGTTTTGCCGCACCATCCATACGCCATTCAGATCACGGCTGGAATAGCCGTTATCCGAGGTTTTGATGACCTTCCTGCCCTGAGCCGCCAACACGAATGTGCACAGCAAGATGGCTGTCCATGCGGCTAAGAAGCGAATTGCGACAGTTCGCACGCCAAGGCTCCCGCAAACTCCTGGTTATGTAGACGCAAGTCCGCGCGTTTCATAACCTTGATCGATAAAAATAGTATATGGGAAAACCGGCAGATGTTGATAGTTCAGGAGCGAACGTCGCGGGACGGTCACTATAAAGGGGGCGTTCATGAAAAGGGATGCGAGTCGAACCGCGACGCGGAACGATCAGGGCAGAAAGGCGATTCCCCGGCCCGCGAGCGCGACCATGAACCATGAGCAAAGCGACAGCGCCCCGACAACTTTGCCAATCCACAGATGCCTGCCAATCCCCTTCATGGCCGTCTTCCAGCGAACCGTGAAATGAATCAGGATCGCAATACCAAAGAACAGCATCTTCCAGCAGAAAGGACCGCTCACGCAAAGACGTATGGCCTCGGAACAGAACATGAAATAGCCCGTGATCACGGTTACCCCCAGGCTAACAAGGGTCCATGGTTCCAACTCGCGGGTCACCTGCTGGCTCGCGGTGCGCCGCAGCCCCAATCCCATCAACCGCAGATCGGTGATGATCATGGTGCCGAGGAGAATCGAGAAGGCCATGATGTGTATGGTCTCCAGAATGGGGAATATCCACGTGCCCTTAATAATCCACTGGCCAAGCGCGGAATGCTGAGACCACACAAAGAAATGATAGGGCAGATAATCTATCGCACGCATGAAACGCTCCTACCGAAATCGTTCATCAGAAATAGGCCGTCCAGCGGCCGGCAATGATAATCCCAAACCATAATATCAACGAAGCGAATCCGCACAGCCGCGCTTGCCAGGGGAACACTTCGGCCTCATCCCATTTAGCAATCGTCCGATAAATACCGCGGTGAAACAGCCATACGTTGATGCCGCCAACACTAGCATCACGGCCTTAAGGCGAAATGCCAGTGTGGTGTAACACTTCAACGGTTCAGACAACAGCAAGAGGAAACCGCTGACGAACATGATCGAGAAGCCGCCAATGGCCCACGGCTCCAGCTGGGCGATCATGTCAGACATGCGCTCGCGCTTCATGCATACGCCCATGAGGCGCAGATCGACCCACATGATCGTTCCTACCGAAGTGCCCAAAGCCAGGATGTGAATGGTTTCGACGACCGGGAACTGCCAAATCCCTTCGCGCAGCCACGTGCTCGCGCCGCTGTCGTTCAGCCAAGTGAAAAATTGTAATGGGGACATAAATGAGATGTGCGGCTGCCCGCCCTTCCTCTCTTCACGACTTCAGGAGCTTCGCCGGAGGCCGGTGAACGCAAGGCCGGACATGTCGAAAGCGAAGAATCCACGACAACAACAGGTCCGGGCCGTACCGGATCACAACTTTTTGGGCGACTTTGGAATCTATCGGAACGCCCGGAGCTTGTCAAGAATACCGAAAGGGTTTGTCATCGCAAATACCGGCACGCTGCGTTCCTGCCCGATATTTATATCGCGACGCGCGGTCGGCCATCGTTAAATTGCCGTAAAGATTCAATCGCGTCGGCCCGTTCGCGCAAGTGTGGCTTGACTTTAGAAGGCTGCTGGCGTAAACATCCGTGTACGGGCACATATAAATTACGTAAAAAAATAGAGTCTCGCCCTGAATGACGCGCGCGCAATCGGCCCGGCCAAAAATCATTCAGGATAAAGGGAGGCACAGGTGGCCGTTCCGGAGTTTTTGAACACCATTGAAACCAGCGGTATAAGCACGTGGATCCGCCAAACGGAATCGATTTTCGGATTTTATTTCATTCTTCTCTGCCATAACTTCGGCCTGGCGCTTCTGGTCGGTTCGAGCATCGTTATCGATCTTCGCATTCTGGGTGTCGCTCCCGACGTTCCCATTAAATCGCTGAAGCCGCTTTTCAAAATTATGTGGGCAGGCCTCGTGGTGGGCACCATAACCGGCCTGCTCCTCTTGTACAGCTATCCGACCAAAGCGCTCACGAATCCCATGTTTTACCTCAAGCTCACGCTGATCGGGCTCGGCGTGCAGCGCTGCAGGGCGGTGCTCCGACCGGCCACCTTGACCGTGATCGACGGGAGCTGATCGCCGGCGCTGCCCCCGGCCGGAACGTACGCCCGGAAGACCACGTAGCCGACTCCCGACGGCCCGGATGTGCCTGCTGGAGCCTGCTGGTCGATCGTCGGGATCGCGTTCTCGGAACGCTGCTGCGCGGCCGTGACGGTCGGCTTCAGGCGCACATCCTTAACCGCTGTCCCTTGCGCACGTGGCCGGTGCGCCACGGGTTACCTGTGCCCTGATTGGGGGCTATCTGGTAGCTAAGAGAGGTACGAAGAAACTTTCTTCCCATTGACAGTATTGGTGAACAGCTGAAAAGAGCCGTTGTATACCGCAAAGGACATGAACCGGCTCGTCGGAAACGAGCCACTGATCGTCATCGATTCGCTACTGCTCGTGGAAAACGGGGTGAGCCAGTAGGCGGCGAACGGGTCGGGAGCCGCCACATTGGCGGTAGTGGCTGTGCTCTCGACCGGCCAGGAACAGCCTGGGGAGGTGGCGGAGGCGACGGCCCCTGTTGCCGTGGTCAGGATATCGCCCAGGTCGGCGCGTACGGCCCCGGCGGCC
>CAVUOU010000038.1:0-146862 GCA_963743085.1 uncultured Actinomycetota bacterium | reverse complement strand
TGCCGCGTCAGGAGCATGAGCGGTACTTCGCCGGCCTGCTCGGTGATGTGACCGAGCCGACCGCCCCGTTCGGGCTGCTGGATACCTACGGCGACGGCGTGGACTCGGTGGAGGCGCGGCTGAGCGTGGAGCAGGGGCTGGCCGGGCGGGTGCGGGCGCAGGCGCGGGCCCGCGGGGTGAGCCCGGCGACGTTGTTCCACCTGGCCTGGGCCCGGGTGGCCGCGGCGACCAGCGGCCGCGATGACGTGGTGTTCGGCACGGTGCTGTTCGGGCGGATGCACGCCGGGGCCGGCGCCGACCGGATCCCTGGGCTGTTTATTAACACTTTGCCAGTCCGGGTAGGGACCCGGGCCGGCGCCGCGGGAGTAGCCGAGGCGATGGCGGGGATGCAGCGGCAGCTGGCCGGGCTGCTGGCGCACGAGCATGCCCCGCTGGCGCTGGCCCAGCAGGCCAGCGGCGTCACCGCGCCGGCACCGCTGTTCACCTCGACCCTGAACTGCCGGCACAGCACCGGTCCCCGCCCGGAACCGGGCGGCGGCTTTGACGGCATCGAGCTGCTGTACGCCCGGGAACGCAACAATTATCCGCTAAGTGCCTCAGTCGACGACCGCGGGACCGGGTTTGCGTTCGTGGTGAGCGCGATCGCGCCTGCTGGCGCGCAGCAGGTGTGTGCACTGCTGCACACGGTGACCGCGAATCTGGTCACCGCGTTGGAGGACGACCCGGCTGTCCCGCTGCGGGTGGTGCAGGTGCTGGGCGAGGATGAGCGGGAGCAGATCCTGGCCGGGTGGAACCAGACCGCGCGGCCGGTGCCGGCCGCCACGCTGCCGGAACTGGTCGCCGCGCAGGTGAGGCGGACCCCGGATGCGGTCGCGGTGACCTGCGGGGACGCATGCCTGACCTACGCCGGGCTGGACGCGGCGGCGGAGCGGCTGGCCCAGCTGCTGGCAGCGCGGGGCGCCGGACCAGAGCAGCTGGTCGCGGTGGTGCTGGACCGCTCGGTGCAGCTGATCGTGACGCTGCTGGCGGTGCTGAAGACCGGCGCCGCCTACCTGCCGGCTGATCCGGCCTACCCGGCCGGGCGGATCGCGTTCATGCTGGCCGACGCCGCCCCGGTGACCGCGGTGACCACCCAGGCACTGCTGGCAGCTACCGGTCTGCCGCGGGCGGACGGGCTGGAGCCGGTAGTGCTGGATGACCCGCGGACCAGTACGGCCCTGCACAGCCCCGACGGTGACGGCCCGGGCGATGACAGCCGCACGGTGGCGCTGCTGCCCGGCCACCCGGCATACGTGATCTATACCTCCGGGTCCACCGGTGTCGCCAAGGGCGTGGTGGTCTCGCATGCGGGGCTGGCCGGGCTGGCCACGGCCCAGGCCGAGCGGTTCGCGGTCCGGGCTGGCAGCCGGGTACTGCTGTTCGCCTCGCCGGGGTTCGACGCGTCGGTAGCCGAGGTGGTGGTGGCGCTCAGCGGCGGGGCGGTCCTGGTGACGGCCCCGGCAGCGGAACTGATGCCGGGCCCGGGGCTGGCCGCGACGGCGGCACGGCTGGGCGTGACGCACCTGACGATGCCGCCGGCGGCGCTAGCCGTCCTGGCACCACAAGACCTGGCCGGAGTGCCGACGCTGGTATCAGCGGGTGAGGCACTCAGCGCAGAGCTGGCGGCCCGCTGGGCGGCCGGGCGGCGGCTGATCAACGCCTACGGGCCGACCGAGACCACGGTATGCGCCACGATGAGCGCCCCGCTGGACAGCCAGGTGACCGGCGATACCGCCGGCATCGGGTCGCCGGTGATCAACACCCGGGTATTCGTGCTGGACCGGTGGCTGGACCCCGTCCCGCCCGGGGTGAGCGGGGAACTGTACGTGGCCGGGGCCGGGCTGGCCCGCGGCTACCTGGACCGGCCGGGGCTGACCGGGGAACGGTTCACCGCCTGCCCGTTCGGAGGGGCCGGGGAGCGGATGTACCGGACCGGGGACCTGGCCCGCTGGACCCCCGGCGGGACCTTGGTGTTCGCCGGCCGGGCCGATGACCAGGTCAAGATCCGCGGGTTCCGCATCGAGCCCGGCGAGATCGAAGCGGTGCTGGCCACCCATCCCGGCGTGGCCCAGGCAGTGGTGACCGCCCCCCAGGACACTGCCGGGGACCGGCGGCTGGTCGCCTACCTGATCCCCGCCGCCGGCCAGGACGGGGACGGGCTGGCCGCAGCGGTGCGCGAGCACGCGGCCACGCGGCTGCCGGAATACATGCTGCCATCAGCCATCGTCATCCTCGAGTCACTGCCGCTGACCCCCAACGGCAAGATCGACCGCAACGCACTGCCCGCCCCCGAATACACCGGCCGGGCGACCAGCCGCGGCCCGGCCACGCTGGCGGAGGAGATCGTGTGCGGCGCGTTCGCGGACGTGCTCGGCCTGGACCGAGTCGGGGCCGACGACAATTTCTTCGCCCTCGGCGGCCAGTCACTACTGGTGGTGTCGCTGGTGCAGCGGCTGCGGGAGCGGGGGGTGACGATCGCGGTGCGGGCGCTGTTCGAGGCGCCGACCCCGGCCGGGCTGGCCGCGGTGGCCGGGCCGCGGGAGGTGGCGGTGCCGCCGAACCTGATCCCGGCCGGGGCGGTGCAGATCACCCCGGGCATGCTGCCGCTGGTCCAGCTGACCCCCGGGCAGATCGGCCAGATCACCGCCGGGGTCGCGGGCGGCGCGGCGAATGTCGCCGATATCTACCCGCTGGCGCCGCTGCAGGAGGGCATCTTCTTCCACCACCTGATGACCGCCGGGCCAGGCCGGCGGGGATGCGTACCTAGGAGCGGTGGTACTCGGCTTTGACTCCCGGGAGCGGCTGGCGGGGTTCCTGGGCGCGGTGCAGCGGGTGATTGACCGGCATGACATTTTCCGCACCGCGCTGGCCTGGGACGGGCTGCCCGAACCGGTGCAGGTGGTCTGGCGGCACGCCGAGCTGCCGGTCCGGGAGGTCGAGCTGGACGACGACGGTGGTGGCGGGGACGTGGTGGCCCGGCTGGTGGCCGCGGCCGGCGGGTCGCTGGACCTGGGCCGGGCGCCGCTGCTGCGGGTCTGCGCCGCCGCCACGCCGGGCGAGACCGGTCGGTGGCTGGCGCTGCTGCAGGTCCATCACCTGGTGCAGGACCATACGGCGATGGATGTGGTGCTGGGTGAGGTGGGTGCGCTGCTGGCCGGGCAGGGGGACCGGTTGCCGGCGCCGCTGCCGTTCCGTGACTTCGTGGCCCAGGCCCGGCTGGGGGTGCCGCGTCAGGAGCATGAGCGGTACTTCGCCGCGCTGCTTGGTGATGTGACCGAGCCGACCGCCCCGTTCGGGCTGCTGGACGTGCGCGGTGACGGGGTGGACTCGGTGGAGGCGCGGCTGAGCGTGGAGCAGGGGCTGGCCGGGCGGGTGCGGGCGCAGGCGCGGGCCCGCGGGGTGAGCCCGGCGACGTTGTTCCACCTGGCCTGGGCCCGGGTGGCCGCGGCGACCAGCGGCCGCGATGACGTGGTGTTCGGCACGGTGCTGTTCGGGCGGATGCACGCCGGGGCCGGCGCTGACCGGGTCTCTGGGCTGTTTATTAACACTTTGCCAGTCCGGGTAGGGACCCGGGCGGGCGCCGCGGGAGTAGCCGAGGCGGTGGCGGGGATGCAGCGGCAGCTGGCCGGGCTGCTGGCGCATGAGCATGCCCCGCTGGCGCTGGCCCAGCAGGCCAGCGGCGTCACCGCGCCGGCACCGCTGTTCACCTCGATCCTGAACTGCCGGCACAGCACCGGTCCCCGCCCGAAGCCGGATGGCATCGAGCTGCTGTCCGCCCGGGAACGCACTAACTATCCGCTCGGTGCGTCGGTTGACGACCGCGGGACCGGGTTTGCGTTCGTGGTGAGCGCGATCGCGCCTGCTGGCGCGCAGCAGGTGTGTGCACTGCTGCACACGGTGACCGCGAATCTGGTCACCGCGTTGGAGGACGACCCGGCTGTCCCGCTGCGGGTGGTGCAGGTGCTGGGCGAGGATGAGCGGGAGCAGATCCTGGCCGGGTGGAACCAGACCGCGCGGCCGGTGCCGGCCGCCACGCTGCCGGAACTGGTCGCCGCGCAGGTGAGGCGGACCCCGGATGCGGTCGCGGTGACCTGCGGGGACGCATGCCTGACCTACGCCGGGCTGGACGCGGCGGCGGAGCGGCTGGCCCAGCTGCTGGCAGCGCGGGGCGCCGGACCAGAGCAGCTGGTCGCGGTGGTGCTGGACCGCTCGGTGCAGCTGATCGTGACGCTGCTGGCGGTGCTGAAGACCGGCGCCGCCTACCTGCCGGCTGATCCGGCCTACCCGGCCGGGCGGATCGCGTTCATGCTGGCCGACGCCGCCCCGGTGACCGCGGTGACCACCCAGGCACTGCTGGCAGCTACCGGTCTGCCGCGGGCGGACGGGCTGGAGCCGGTAGTGCTGGATGACCCGCGGACCAGTACGGCCCTGCACAGCCCCGACGGTGACGGCCCGGGCGATGACAGCCGCACGGTGGCGCTGCTGCCCGGCCACCCGGCATACGTGATCTATACCTCCGGGTCCACCGGTGTCGCCAAGGGCGTGGTGGTCTCGCATGCGGGGCTGGCCGGGCTGGCCACGGCCCAGGCCGAGCGGTTCGCGGTCCGGGCTGGCAGCCGGGTACTGCTGTTCGCCTCGCCGGGGTTCGACGCGTCGGTAGCCGAGGTGGTGGTGGCGCTCAGCGGCGGGGCGGTCCTGGTGACGGCCCCGGCAGCGGAACTGATGCCGGGCCCGGGGCTGGCCGCGACGGCGGCACGGCTGGGCGTGACGCACCTGACGATGCCGCCGGCGGCGCTAGCCGTCCTGGCACCACAAGACCTGGCCGGAGTGCCGACGCTGGTATCAGCGGGTGAGGCACTCAGCGCAGAGCTGGCGGCCCGCTGGGCGGCCGGGCGGCGGCTGATCAACGCCTACGGGCCGACCGAGACCACGGTATGCGCCACGATGAGCGCCCCGCTGGACAGCCAGGTGACCGGCGATACCGCCGGCATCGGGTCGCCGGTGATCAACACCCGGGTATTCGTGCTGGACCGGTGGCTGGACCCCGTCCCGCCCGGGGTGAGCGGGGAACTGTACGTGGCCGGGGCCGGGCTGGCCCGCGGCTACCTGGACCGGCCGGGGCTGACCGGGGAACGGTTCACCGCCTGCCCGTTCGGAGGGGCCGGGGAGCGGATGTACCGGACCGGGGACCTGGCCCGCTGGACCCCCGGCGGGACCTTGGTGTTCGCCGGCCGGGCCGATGACCAGGTCAAGATCCGCGGGTTCCGCATCGAGCCCGGCGAGATCGAAGCGGTGCTGGCCACCCATCCCGGCGTGGCCCAGGCAGTGGTGACCGCCCCCCAGGACACTGCCGGGGACCGGCGGCTGGTCGCCTACCTGATCCCCGCCGCCGGCCAGGACGGGGACGGGCTGGCCGCAGCGGTGCGCGAGCACGCGGCCACGCGGCTGCCGGAATACATGCTGCCATCAGCCATCGTCATCCTCGAGTCACTGCCGCTGACCCCCAACGGCAAGATCGACCGCAACGCACTGCCCGCCCCCGAATACACCGGCCGGGCGACCAGCCGCGGCCCGGCCACGCTGGCGGAGGAGATCGTGTGCGGCGCGTTCGCGGACGTGCTCGGCCTGGACCAAGTCGGGGCCGACGACAATTTCTTCGCCCTCGGCGGCCAGTCACTACTGGCGATCCGGCTGGTCAGCCGGATCGGGGCGGCGCTGGGCGAGGACCTGACGATGGATCTGGTGTTCGAGGAACCGACGCCGGCCGGACTCGCGAATCGAATCGACAGCCAAAAGCTGAGCAGTGAAAAGAAGGCCAGGCCCGTGTTGCGACCAAGGCGTAGGCAGGAGTAGCTCCGATGATTCCATTGTCGTTCGCGCAGCAGCGGCTGTGGTTCCTAGCGCAGCTGGAGGGGCCGTCGGCGGTTTACAACATCCCAGTGGTGCTGCGGTTGGTGGGGGATCTGGATGCCGTGGCGCTGGCCGCGGCGATGGCTGATGTGGCCGGGCGGCATGAGGTGCTGCGCACGGTGTTCCCGGCCGCCGACGGCCAGCCTCGGCAGCACATTCTGGACCCCGGCGAGCTGGACTGGGAGCTGCCGGTGACCCAGGTCACCGAGGATGAGCTGGCCACGGCGGTCGCGGCGGCGGCCGAGCACAGGTTCGACCTGACCGCGCAGCTGCCGTTGCGGACGCAGCTGCTGCGGCTGGCGGCCGGGGTTCATGTGCTGGTGGTGGTGATCCATCACATCGCCGGGGACGGCTGGTCGCTAGGGCCGCTGGCCCGCGACATCTCGGTCGCGTATGCCGCCCGGTGCCGGGGCCAGGAACCAGGCTGGGCGCCGCTGCCGGTCCAGTACGCGGACTACGCGCTGTGGCAGCGGGAGCTGCTGGGAGACGAGGACGACCCCAGCAGCGTACTGGCCCGGCAGGTGGCATGGTGGCGGCAGGCGCTGGCCGGGGCGCCCGAAGAGCTGGCGCTGCCGGCTGCCCGGCCGCGTCCGGCGGTGCCCGGCCACGGCGGGGAAGCGGCGCCGCTGGAGGTCCCGGCCGGGCTGCATCAGCAGCTGGCGGGGCTGGCCCGGGCGCATGGGGTGACCTTGTTCATGGTCATCCAGGCGGCACTGGCGGTGCTGCTGTCCAAGCTGGGTGCGGGGGAGGATATCCCGGTCGGCACCGCGGTGGCCGGGCGCACCGACCAGGCCCTGGATGAGCTGGTCGGGTTCTTCGTCAACACCCTGGTGCTGCGCACCGACCTGGCCGGTGACCCGCCGCTGACGGAGCTGCTGAGCCGGGTCCGGCAGACCGCGCTGGGCGCGATGAGTCATCAGGATGTGCCGTTCGAGCGGCTGGTGGAACTGCTGGCCCCGCAGCGGTCGCTGGCCCGCCACCCGCTGTTCCAGGTCATGCTCACCGTGCAGAACAACGCCCCCGCCACCTTGGACCTGCCCGGACTGCACGCCAGCATGGTGGCGTCCGACATCACTCCGGCCAAGTTCGACCTGCAGGTCAGCGTGGCGGAGGTCGTTGAGCGGGGCCGGGCTGCGGGGCTGCGCGGGTCGGTCACCGTCGCGACCGACCTGTTCGACCCCGGCGCGGCGGCTGGCCTGGCCGCCCGGCTGGTCCGGGTGCTGGCCACGCTGGCGGCCGCCCCGCAGGCCCGGCTGCGCACCGTGCAGATCCTGGAACCAGCCGAGCGGGAGCAGTTGCTGACCGGGTGGAATGACACGGCCCACCCGGTACGCGCCATGACGTTGCCGGGGTTGGTGGGGGTGCAGGCGGGGTGGACTCCGGATGCGGTGGCGGTGGTGGGCGGGGAGGGGAGTATCAGTTATGCGGAGCTGAGTGGCCGGGCGGGGCGGCTGGCCCGGGTGCTGGTGTCGCGGGGGGCGGGGCCGGAGCGGGTGGTGGCGGTGGTGATGGACCGGTCGGCGGGGCTGGTGACCGCGTTGCTGGCGGTGCTGCAGGCCGGGGCTGCTTATCTGCCGGTTGATGCGGGCTGCGCCGGCGGAGCGGATCGCGTTCATGCTCGCTGATGCGGGGGCGGCGTGTGTGCTGACCACGGCTGGGCTGGCCCGCGGGCTGGCCTGGCCCGGCGGGGTGCCGGTGCTGGCCGTCGATGACCCGGCGGTGGCTGCCGAGCTGGCTGTGCAGCGGGCCGGTGATCTGGATGACGGGGAGCGGACGGTGCCGCTGCGGCCCGGGCACCCGGCGTATGTGATTTACACCTCCGGCTCCACCGGCCAGCCCAAGGGGGTGGTCATCACGCATTCTGGCCTGGCCGATTACCTGGCCTGGTGCTGGGAGGCGTACCCGGAGGTGGCCGGGGCTACCGTGCTGCACGCGCCGGTGTCGTTTGACGCCGGGGTCACGCCGCTGTACGGGGCGCTGACCCGCGGCGGGCGGGTGTATGTGGCAGGGCTGGATGACCAGCTGGCCAGCGCGGCGCGGCTGACCTTCCTCAAGGTCACGCCGAGTCATCTGCCGCTGCTGGAAGGCGTGCCGGGCAGCTGCGCCGCCGGCGGCCTGCTGATGGTCGGCGCCGAGGCACTCAGCGGCGGCCAGCTGGCGGCGTGGCGGCAGCGGCATCCGGGCATGACGGTGATCAACCACTACGGGCAGACCGAGACCACGGTGGGCTGCACGGACTACCGGATCGAGCCGGGACAGCCGCTGGCCGCGGGGCCGGTCCCGGCCGGGAAGCCGATGGCCAATACCCGCTTGTACGTGCTGGACCGGTGGCTGGACCCGGTCCCGGTGGGGGTAGCCGGGGAGCTGTACGTGGCCGGGGCCGGACTGGCCCGGGGATATGCCGGCCGTCCCGGGCTGACCGCGGAACGGTTCCCCGCCTGCCCGTTCGCAGCGGCCGGGGAACGGATGTACCGGACCGGGGACCTGGCCCGCTGGACCACCGGCGGGACCTTGGTGTTCGCCAGCCGGGCCGATAACCAGGTCAAGATCCGCGGGTTCCGCATCGAGCCCGGCGAGATCGAAGCGGTGCTGGCCAGCTGCCCGGGCGTGGCCCGGGCGGTGGTGACCGCCCGCCAGGACACCCCCGGCGGTACCCGGCTGGCCGCCTACCTGGTCCCGGCCGCCGGCCAGGACCGGGACGAGCTGACCGAGACAGCCCGGCAGCACGCCGCGGCCCGGCTCCCGGAGTACATGCTGCCCGCGGCGATCATCATCCTGGAGTCACTGCCGCTGACCCCCAACGGCAAGATCGACCGCACCGCACTGCCCGCCCCGGACTACACCGCCCGGCCGGGTGGCCGGGGTCCGGCCACGATCGTGGAAGACATCGTGTGCGGGGTGCTGGCGGATGTGCTGGGGCTGGAGCGGGTGGGGGCGGAGGATGATTTCTTCGCTCTGGGCGGGCATTCGCTGCTGGCGGTGCGGCTGGTCAGCCGGGTGCGGGCGGTGCTGGGCGCGGAGCTGGCGGTGCGGACGGTGTTCGAGGCGCCGACGGCGGCCGGGCTGGCGGTGCGGCTGGCCGGGGCCGGCCCGGCCCGGATGCCGCTGACGGCCCGGCCGCGGCCGGACCGGGTGCCGCTGTCGTTCGCGCAGCAGCGGCTGTGGTTCCTGGGCCAGCTGGAGGGCCCGTCGGCGGTCTACAACATCCCGGTGGTGCTGCGGCTGGCCGGGGACCTGGATGTGGCGGCACTGGCGGCGGCGCTGGCTGACGTGACCGGCCGGCATGAGGTGCTGCGCACGGTGTTCCCCGCGGCCGGCGGCCAGCCCTGGCAGCACATCCTGGACCCCGGTGAGCTGGACCGGGAGCTGCCGGTGACCCAGGTCACCGAGGATGAGCTGGCCGCGGTAGTCGCGGCGGCGGCCGGGCAGGGCTTTGACCTGACCGCGCAGCTGCCGTTGCGGGCCCGGCTGCTGAGCACCGGTCCGGGGGTGCATGTGCTGGTGGTGGTGCTCCATCACATCGCCGGGGACGGCTGGTCGCGGGGCCCGCTGGCCCGCGACATCTCGCTGGCCTATGCCGCGCGCCGGGCCGGGCACGCGCCGCAGTGGGCGCCGCTGCCGGTCCAGTACGCCGACTACACGCTGTGGCAGCGGGAGCTGCTGGGAGACGAGGACGACCCCGGCAGCGTGCTGGCCACCCAGGTGGCATAGTGGCGGCGGGCACTGGAAGGGGTCCCGCAGGAGCTGGCGCTGCCGGCTGCCCGGCCGCGTCCGGCGGTGCCTGGCCACCGCGGGCATGCCGCGCCGCTGGAGGTCCCGGCCGGGCTGCATCAGCAGCTGGCGGGGCTGGCCCGGGCGCATGGGGTGACGTTGTTCATGGTCATCCAGGCGGCGGTGGCGGTGCTGCTGTCCAAGCTGGGTGCGGGGGAGGATATCCCGGTCGGCACCGCGGTGGCCGGGCGCACCGACCAGGCCCTGGATGACCTGGTCGGGTTCTTCGTGAACACCCTGGTGCTGCGCACCGACCTGTCCGGTGACCCGACGTTCGCCGGAGCTGCTGAGCCGGGTCCGGCAGGCCGCGCTGGGCGCGCTGGATCACCAGGATGTCCCGTTCGAGCGGCTGGTCGAACTGCTGGCCCCGCAGCGGTCGCTGGCCCGCCACCCGCTGTTCCAGGTCATGCTCACCGTGCAGAACAACGCCCCCGCCACCTTGGACCTGCCCGGGCTGCACGCCAGCGCATTGCCCCCCGGCACCACCACCGCCAAGTTCGACCTGGACCTCACCCTGGCAGAAACCCGCCACGACGACCAGCCAGCCGGACTGCGCGGATCGGTCACCGTCGCGACCGACCTGTTCGACCCCGGCGCGGCCGCTGGCCTGGCCGCCCGGCTGGTCCGGGTACTGGAAGCGCTGGCCGCCGCCCCGCAGGCCCGGCTGCGCACCGTGCAGATCCTGGAGCCAGCCGAACGCGACCAGCTGCTGACCGGATGGAACCAGACCGCCCGGCCGGTACCCGCCACCACGCTGCCCGCCCTGCTGGCGGCGCAGGCCGCCCGCACCCCGGACGCGGCAGCGGTGGCCGGCGCCGCCATGGTGCTGACCTACCAGGAGCTGGACCAGCGGGCGTCCCGGCTGGCCCGGCTGCTGGCTGCCCGGGGGGCCGGGCCGGAGCGGGTGGTGGCGGTGGTGATGGACCGGTCGGCGGGGCTGGTGACCGCGCTGCTGGCGGTGCTCAAGACCGGCGCCGCCTACCTGCCGGTCGATGCCGGATGGCCTGCGGCGCGGCTGGCGGTGGTGCTGGCCGATGCGGCGGTGCGGGTGCTGGTCGCTGACGCGGTGACCAGCGGCGCGGAGCTGGCGGGGGTGGCGCGGGCGGCGGGGGCGGCGGTGGTGGTGGCCGGCCCGGCGCGGGACCGGGTGCCCCGGCCCCGGCCCCGGTGCCGGTGCCGGTGCCGGTGCCGGGGCCGGTGCTGGGGGGATGCCTGCCGGATCAGGCCGCGTACGTGATGTACACCTCGGGTTCGGCTGGTGTGCCCAAGGGGGTGGTGGCCACTCACCGTGATGTCACCGAGCTGGTGGCGGACCGGTGCTGGCAGCAGCCGGGCCCGGGACCGCGGGTGCTGGTGCACGCCCGGCACGCCTTTGACGCGGCGACCTATGAACTGTGGGTGCCGCTGCTGTCGGGCGGGGTGGCGTGTGATCGCCCCCCCGGCTCCGCTGGACGCGGCCGGGCTGCGGTCGCTGATCACCACGCGGGCACTGACCCACGTGCACGTGACGGCCGGGCTGTGCCGGGTCCTGGCCGACCAGGACCCCGGATGCTTCACCGGGGTGCGGGAGGTGCTGACCGGCGGGGACGTGGTGCCCGCGGCCGCGGTGGCACGGGTGCTGCGGGAATGCCCGGCAGTGGTGGTCCGGCACCTGTACGGGCCGACCGAGGTCACCTTGTGCGCGACCCAGCACGTGGTCCACAGCGGCGATGAGCTGGCCCAGGTCATGCCGATCGGCCGGCCGCTGGACAACACCCGGGTATTCGTGCTGGACCGGTGGCTGTCCCCGGTCCCGCCGGGGGTGAGCGGGGAACTGTACGTGGCCGGGGCCGGGCTGGCCCGCGGCTACCTGCACCAGCCCGGGCTGACCGCCGAGCGGTTCACCGCCTGCCCGTTCGGAGCGGGCGGGGAGCGGATGTACCGGACCGGGGACCTGGCCCGCTGGACCCCCGACGGCCAGCTGGTGTTCTGCGGGCGGGCCGATGACCAGGTCAAGATCCGCGGGTTCCGCATCGAGCCCGGCGAGATCGAGGCGGTGCTGGCCGCTCATCCCGGGGTGGCCCAGGCGGTGGTGACCGCCCCCCGCGATGGGGCCGGGGACCGGCGGCTGGTCGCCTACCTGATCCCGGCCGGGGACCACCCCGGCGGGGATGGGGGTGGGCTGGCCGGGGCGGTGGGTGAGCATGCCGCCGCGCGGCTGCCGGGGTACATGCTGCCATCGGCAGTCGTCATCCTGGAGTCACTGCCGCTGACGCCGAACGGGAAGGTCGACCGGGCGGCGCTGCCGGCTCCTGGGTACGCGGCCGGGCCGGGCCGGGGCCCGGCCACGCTGGCGGAGGAGATCGTGTGCGGCGCGTTCGCGGACGTGCTGGGGCTGGACCGGGCCGGGGCCGACGATAATTTCTTCGCCCTGGGCGGCCACTCGCTGCTGGCGGTGTCGCTGGTGCAGCGGCTGCGGGAGCGCGGGGTGACGATCGCGGTGCGGGCGCTGTTCGAGACGCCGACCCCAGCCGGGCTGGCCGCGGTGGCCGGGCCGCGGGAGGTGGCGGTGCCGCCGAACCTGATCCCGGCCGGGGCGGTGCAGATCACCCCGGGCATGCTGCCGCTGGTCCAGCTGACCCCCGGGCAGATCGGCCAGATCACCGCCACGGTCGCGGGCGGCGCGGCGAATGTCGCCGATATCTACCCGCTGGCGCCGCTGCAGGAGGGCATCTTCTTCCACCACCTGATGACCGCCGGGCAGGCCGGCGGGGATGCGTACCTGGGAGCGGTGGTACTCGGCTTTGACTCCCGGGCCCGGCTGGAAGGATTCCTGGGCGCGGTGCAGCAGGTGATCGACCGGCATGACATCTACCGCACCGCGCTGGCCTGGGACGGGCTGCCCGAACCGGTGCAGGTGGTCTGGCGGCACGCCGAGCTGCCGGTCACCGAGACAACACTGCCCGGCAGCGGCGATGAGCTGGTGGCCGGGCTGCTGACCGCCGCCGGAGGATCACTGGACCTGAGCCACGCACCGCTGCTGCGGCTGTACACTGCCGCTGACCCGGCCCGGGCGGGATGGCTGGTGCTAGTGCAGTACCACCACCTGGTGATGGACCACACCGGCCTGGAGATGGTGTTGGGGGAGATCGCGGCGCTGCTGGCCGGGGAGGGGAGTCGGCTGCCCGATCCGCTGCCGTTCCGGGACTTCGTCGCGCAGGCCCGGCTGGGGGTACCGCAACAAGAGCACCAAGAGCACTTCGCCGCGCTGCTGGGGGACGTGACCGAGCCGACCGCCCCATTCGGGCTGCTGGACGTCCGCGACAGCGGGACCGCGGCCCGGCGGGCCCGTCGGCCGGTGGACGCGGACCTCGCCGGACGGGTGCGGGCGCAGGCGCGGGCCCTGGGAGGCTCCCCGGCCACGGTCGTCCACCTGGCCTGGGCCCGGGTGCTGGCCGCGGTCTGCGGTCGTGATGACGTGGTGTTCGGCACTGTGCTGCTGGGCCGGATGGATGCCGGGCCCGGCGCGGACCGGGTGCCGGGGCTGTTCATGAACACGCTGCCGGTGCTGGCCCGGATCGGCACGGGCAGCGTGGCCGGGGCGGTAGCCGCCATGCAGTCGCAACTGGCCGGGCTGCTAGCCCACGAGCACGCTCCGCTGGTCATGGCCCAGCAGGCCAGCGGCGTCCCGGCGCACGCGCCGCTGTTCACCGCCTTGTTCAACTACCGGCACAGCACCCCCCGCCGCCAACGCCCGGCCGCCTCCGGCATCACCACGGTGTTCTCCCGCGACACCTCCAACTACCCGCTGGCCGTCGCGGTCGACGATACCGGGGATGAGTTCATCATCACCGTCGACGCGGTGCCGCCGGCTGACCCGGAACTAGTGTGCGCGTTGCTGCACACCGCGCTGGACAGCCTGGCCGCCGCGCTGCAAGACGCCCCCGCCACCCCGCTGTGGCAGGTCGGCATCCTAGATCCCGCCGAGCGGGAGCAGCTGGTCACCGCCTGGAACGCTACTGCGGCGCCGATCCCGGACGCGACGGTGGCGGAGCTGATCACCGCGCGGGCGGCCCAGGTCCCGGACGCGATCGCGATGACGTGCGGTAACGCTAGCTTGAGCTATGCGGAGCTGAACGGGCGGGCGAATCGGCTGGCCCGGCTGTTGGCATCCACGGACGTGGGACCGGAGAAGGTGGTAGCGGTGATGATGGACCGCTCCACCGAGCTGGTGATCGCGCTGCTGGCGGTACTGAAGACAGGGGCTGCCTATCTGCCGATCGACCCGTCCTACCCGGCCCGGCGGATCGCGTTCATGCTTGCCGGCGCCAGCCCGGCGCTGATCATTACGTCCGCGCCTGCTGCCTCGCGCCTGCCAGGACCGGTGACCGTGCCGGTCCTGGCCGTTGGCGATCTCGGTCCGGCCGCGCCGCCCGCTGAGGCGGATCACGCTGATCTAGGCAATCGCGGGGGCAACGCGCGGTTGCGGCCGCAGCATCCGGCGTATGTGACCTTTACCTCCGGTTCTACTGGGGAGCCCAAAGGCGTGGTGGTGCCGCATAGCGGTGTGGTCAATCACATGGCCTGGATGCAAGACGCATACCGGCTGGCCGGGACGGACCGCGTACTCCAGAAGACGCCGTTCGGGTTCGACGCTTCGGTGTGGGAATTGTTCTGGCCGTTGCTGGAAGGAGCCATGCTGGTGCTCGCGCGGCCGGGCGGCCACCAGGACCCGGCTTACCTGGCCGGGCTGATCCGCAGGGAACGGGTCACCGTCGCCCAGTTCGTACCGTCAATGCTTGAAGCGTTCGTTCGTGAGCCGTCTGCGGCGCGGTGCACCACGCTGCGGGTGGCGTTCTCCGGAGGGGAGCCGCTGGCGGCCGATCTGCACGGGCGGTTTGTCGACTTGCTAGGCACGCCGCTGCACAACCTGTACGGGCCAACCGAGACCACCGTGGATGCCACCGCCTCGCGCAGCAAACACGGCGACGGCGGCGCGACGGTGCCGATCGGGCAGCCCATCTGCAACATGCGGGTGTTCGTGCTGGACGGGTGGCTTAACCCGGTGCCTGCCGGGGTGGTCGGTGAGTTGTACGTGGCGGGGGCGGGGCTGGCGCGGGGGTATCTGGGGCGCCCGGGGCTGACCGCGGAGCGGTTTGTGACGTGCCCGTTCGGAGCGGGCGGGGAGCGGATGTACCGGACCGGGGACCTCGCCCGGTGGACCCCCGGCGGGGAGCTGATCTTCGCCGGGCGGGCCGATGATCAGGTGAAGGTCCGCGGATTCCGGGTCGAGCCGGGCGACGTGGAGGCGGTGCTGGCCGCCTGCCCCGGGGTCGCCCGGGCAGCGGTGACCGTCCGGGAAGACTCCCCCGGTGACCAGCGCCTGGCCGCCTATTTGGTGCCCGCCACGGTCGGCGATGACACGGGTGCCCGGCAGCTGGCGGAGACAGCGCGGGAGCATGCCGCGGCCCGGCTCCCGGAGTACATGCTGCCCGCGGCGATCGTCATCCTGGAGTCGCTGCCGCTGACCCCCAACGGCAAGATCGACCGCACCGCACTGCCCGCCCCGGACTACACCGCCCGGCCGGGTGGCCGGGGTCCGGCCACGATCGTGGAAGACATCGTGTGCGGGGTGCTGGCGGATGTGCTGGGGCTGGAGCGGGTGGGGGCGGAGGATGATTTCTTCGCTCTGGGCGGGCATTCGCTGCTGGCGGTGCGGCTGGTCAGCCGGGTGCGGGCGGTGCTGGGCGCGGAGCTGGCGGTGCGGACGGTGTTCGAGGCGCCGACGGCGGCCGGGCTGGCGGTGCGGCTGGCCGGGCCGGCCCGGCCCGGATGCCGCTGACGGCCCGGCCGCGGCCGGACCGGGTGCCGCTGTCGTTCGCGCAGCAGCGGCTGTGGTTCCTGGGCCAGCTGGAGGGCCCGTCGGCGGTCTACAACATCCCGGTGGTGCTGCGGCTGGCCGGGGACCTGGATGTGGCGGCACTGGCGGCGGCGCTGGCTGACGTGACCGGCCGGCATGAGGTGCTGCGCACGGTGTTCCCCGCGGCCGGCGGCCAGCCCTGGCAGCACATCCTGGACCCCGGTGAGCTGGACCGGGAGCTGCCGGTGACCCAGGTCACCGAGGATGAGCTGGCCGCGGTAGTCGCGGCGGCGGCCGGGCAGGGCTTTGACCTGACCGCGCAGCTGCCGTTGCGGGCCCGGCTGCTGAGCACCGGTCCGGGGGTGCATGTGCTGGTGGTGGTGCTCCATCACATCGCCGGGGACGGCTGGTCGCGGGGCCCGCTGGCCCGCGACATCTCGCTGGCCTATGCCGCGCGCCGGGCCGGGCACGCGCCGCAGTGGGCGCCGCTGCCGGTCCAGTACGCCGACTACACGCTGTGGCAGCGGGAGCTGCTGGGAGACGAGGACGACCCCGGCAGCGTGCTGGCCACCCAGGTGGCATGGTGGCGGCGGGCACTGGAAGGGGTCCCGCAGGAGCTGGCGCTGCCGGCTGCCCGGCCGCGTCCGGCGGTGCCCGGCCACCGCGGGCATGCCGCGCCGCTGGAGGTCCCGGCCGGGCTGCATCAGCAGCTGGCGGCGCTGGCCCGGGCGCATGGGGTGACCTTGTTCATGGTCATCCAGGCGGCACTGGCGGTGCTGCTGTCCAAGCTGGGTGCGGGGGAGGATATCCCGGTCGGCACCGCGGTGGCCGGGCGCACCGACCAGGCCCTGGATGAGCTGGTCGGGTTCTTCGTCAACACCCTGGTGCTGCGCACCGACCTGGCCGGTGACCCGCCGCTGACGGAGCTGCTGAGCCGGGTCCGGCAGACCGCGCTGGGCGCGATGGATCACCAGGATGTGCCGTTTGAGCGGCTGGTGGAACTGCTGGCCCCGCAGCGGTCGCTGGCCCGCCACCCGCTGTTCCAGGTCATGCTCACCGTGCAGAACAACGCCCCCGCCACCTTGGACCTGCCCGGGCTGCACGCCAGCGCATTGCCCCCCGGCACCACCACCGCCAAGTTCGACCTGGACCTCACCCTGGCAGAAACCCGCCACAACAACCAGCCAGCCGGACTGCGCGGATCGGTCACCGTCGCGACCGACCTGTTCGACCCCGGCGCGGCCGCTGGCCTGGCCGCCCGGCTGGTCCGGGTACTGGAAACACTGGCCGCCGCCCCGCAGGCCCGGCTGCGCACCGTGCAGATCCTGGAACCAGCCGAACGCGACCAGCTGCTGACCGGATGGAACCAGACCGCCCGGCCGGTACCCGCCACCACCGTGCCCGCCCTGCTGGCGGCCCAGGCCGCCCGTACCCCGGACGCGGCAGCGGTGACAGACGCCGGCATGGTGCTGACCTACCAGGAGCTGGACCAGCGGGCGTCCCGGCTGGCCCGGCTGCTGGCTGCCCGGGGGGCCGGGCCGGAGCGGGTGGTGGCGGTGGTGATGGACCGGTCGGCGGGGCTGGTGACCGCGCTGCTGGCGGTGCTCAAGACCGGCGCCGCCTACCTGCCGGTGGATCCGGTTTACCCGGCGGGGCGGATCGGGTTCATGCTTGCTGACGCGCGGCCGGTGTGTGTGCTGACCACGGCCGGGCTGGCCGGTGCCCGGTCCTGGCCGGGCGGGGTGGCGGTGCTGGCCGCCGACGGCCCGGCCCTGGCGGCCGAGCTGGCCGCCCAGCCCGCCGGGGACCTGGACGACAGCGACCGCACCGCACCGCTGCGCCCGGCGCACCCGGTGTACGTGATCTACACCTCCGGTTCCACCGGCCAGCCCAAGGGAGTGATGGTCAGTCACCGCTCGCTGGTGAGCTACCTGCTGTACGCGCGCGATGCCTATCCTGGCGCCGCAGCGATGTCGGTGCTGCACTCGGCGGTCTCAACGGACCTGACCGTGACCGCGCTGTTCACCCCGCTGATCTGCGGCGGGCAGGTGTGCGTCGCGGGCCTGGACGATGACAGGCTGGACCGGACGGGACCGGTGCTGGTCAAGGTGACACCCAGCCACCTGCCGCTGCTGGCGGACCGGCCGCTGCGGGCCGCCCGGGGCGATCTGGTGGTCGGCGGGGAGCAGCTGACCGCGGACATGCTGGCCCGCTGCCAGCGTGATCACCCGGGGCTGCGGGTGATCAACGAGTACGGGCCGACCGAGGCCACGGTCGGGTGCGTGGCGTTCACGGCCCCGACCGGCCGCCAGCTGCCGGCCGGGCCGGTCCCGGTCGGCCGGCCAGTGCCGAACATGCGCGCCTACGTGCTCGATGCCGGTCTGTGCCCGGTGCCGGCCGGAGTGACCGGGGAACTGTACCTGGCCGGGATCCAGCTGGCCCGGGGGTATCTGGGCCGGGCGGCCCTGACCGGGGAACGGTTCACCGCGTGCCCGTTCGGGGCGGGCGGGGAGCGGATGTACCGGACCGGGGACCTGGCCCGGTGGACCCCCGACGGGACCTTGGTGTTCGCCGGGCGGGCCGATGAGCAGGTGAAGATCCGCGGCTTCCGCATCGAGCCCGGCGAGGTGGAGGCGGTGCTGGCCGCCTGTGCCGGGGTGGCCCAGGCGGTGGTGACCGCCCCCCAGAACGCTGCCGGGGACCGGAGCCTGGTCGCCTACCTGATCCCCGATGGGGACGACCCCGACGGGGACGGTGACGGGCTGGCCAGGGCGGCGCGCGAGCATGCGGCCGCGCGGCTGCCGGAATACATGCTGCCCACAGCGGTGGTGGTGCTGGATGAGCTGCCGCTGACAGCCAACGGGAAGATCGACCGCAAGGCACTGCCCGCCCCCGATTACACGGCCGGGCCAGGCCGGGGCCCGGCCACGTTCGCGGAGGAGATGGTGTGCGCGGCGTTCGCGGACGTGCTGGGCCTGGACCGGGTCGGCGCGGACGATGATTTCTTTGCCCTGGGCGGGCATTCCCTGCTGGCGGTGCGGGTGGCCAGCTGGATCCGTGCGGCACTGGGTGCGGAGCTGGCGGTGCGGGTGCTGTTTGAGGAGCCGACCCCGGCTGGGCTGGCCGCGCGGCTGGCGCAGGCCAGCCCAGCCCGGGAGGGGCTGCGGCCGCGGCCCCGCCCGGAGCGGGTGCCGTTGTCGTTCGAGCAGCAGCGGCTGTGGTTCCTGGCTCAGCTGGATGGCCCGTCGCCGGTTTACAACCTTCCGGTGGCGCTGCGCCTGGAAGGAGACCTGGATCAGCCAGCCCTAGCCGCAGCGCTGGCTGATGTGGCCGGGCGGCATGAGGTGCTGCGCACGGTGTTCCCGGCGGCCAGCGGCCAGCCGTACCAGCACATCCTGGATCCCGCCGGGCTGACCTGGGAGCTGCCGGTGACCGAGGTCACCGGCGATGAGGTGGCTGCGGCGGTCGCGGCGGTGGCCGGGCAGCCGTTCGACCTGGCCGCGGAGGTGCCGTTGCGGGCCCGGCTGCTGTCCACCGGGCCCGGGGTGCATGTGCTGGTGGTGGTGCTGCACCACATCGCCGGGGACGGCTGGTCGATGCGGCCGCTGGCCCGCGACCTCTCGGTCGCGTATGCGGCCCGGTGCCGGGGACAGGTGCCGGACTGGGTGCCGCTGCCGGTGCAGTACGCCGATTACGCCCTGTGGCAACGGAAGGTCCTGGGGGAGGAAGACAACCCCGACAGCCTGCTGTCGGCCCAGGTCGACTACTGGTGGCAGGCGCTGGCCGGGGCACCCGAAGAACTGCGGCTGCCCGCGGACCGGCCCCGCCCGGCCGCCGCCAGCCACCGCGGGCACACCGCGCTACTGCACGTCCCGGCGGATACACACCAGGACCTGGCCGCCCTGGCCCGCGCGCACCGGGTGACCCTGTTCATGGTGATCCAGGCCGCGCTGGCGGTGCTGCTGTCCAAGCTGGGTGCCGGTGAGGATATCCCGGTCGGCTCGCCGGTGGCCGGGCGGGCCGATGTGGCGCTGGATGAGCTGGTCGGGTTCTTCGTGAACACGCTGGTGCTGCGCACCGACCTGTCCGGCGACCCGCCGTTCACCGAGCTGCTGAGCCAGGTCCGCACGACCCTGCTGGCCGCGCTGGATCATCAGGATGTGCCGTTCGAGCGGCTGGTGGAGCTGCTGGCCCCGCAGCGGTCGCTGGCTCGCCACCCGCTGTTCCAGGTGTCGCTCACCGTACAGAACAACGCCCCGGCAACCCTGGACCTGCCCGGACTGCGGGCCAGCGGCCTGCCCGCCGGGACCGCAGCTGCCCGGTTCGACCTGCAGATCATCCTGTCCGAGGCCGCTGATGAGCAGGGCGCACCGGCGGGGCTGCACGGGTCGGTCACCGCGGCAGCGGACCTGTTCGACCCCGGGACAGCCGCGCTGATCGCTGAGCGGCTGGCCCGCGTGCTGGCCGCGGTGGCCGTCGGCCCGCAGGCCCGGGTGCATCAGCTTCCGGTGCTGGCCGCAGCTGAACGGGACCAGGTGCTGGCCCAGTGGAACAGCACGGCCCGCGATATCCCGGCCGCCACACTGCCGGACCTGTTCGGAGCGCAGGCCGCCCGCCGCCCGGACGCGGTGGCGATCGTATGCGGCGACGCGGTGCTCAGTTACGGGGAACTGGACGCGGCAGCGGGCGGCCTGGCCCGGCAGCTGACCGCGTGGGGAGCAGGCCCGGAGTCGGTGGTCGCGGTCGTCGCGGGCCGCTCAGCGGAACTGGTGACCGCGTTGCTCGCGGTGCTCAAAGCAGGAGCGGCGTATCTGCCGGTCGATCCGGGCTACCCAGCCGAGCGGATCAGGTCCATGCTGGCTGATGCACGACCGGCTGTGATCGTGGCGGCGGCGCAGGCCGCCGGGGACCTGCCGGTGCTGGCCGGAGTGCCGGTACTGGTGGCCGGGGAGCCCGCAATGGCCGCCCAGCTGGCCGCCCTGCCCGCCCGCGGCCGGGGCGACGACGGCCGGGCCGGGGCACTGCGGCCCGATCATCCGGCGTATGTGATGTACACGTCGGGATCGACCGGGCAGCCCAAGGGAGTTGTGGTCACCCACCGCAGCATTGACCGGCTGGTCCGCCAGTCCGGGTACATCGAGTTCAGCAGCAGCGATGTCATCGGCCAGGTGTCATCAGTGTCGTTTGACGCGGCCACGTTCGAGATCTGGGGCGCGCTGGCCAGCGGCGCGGCCCTGGCCATCGCCCCCGAAGGGGTGCTGTCGGTCACCGAGCTGGGCAGCTTCCTGTCCGCGCACGGGGTGAGCGTGCTGTGCCTGGCGACCGGGCTGTTCCACCAGGTCGCCGGCACCGACGCCGGGGTGCTCGCCCGACTGCGGCAGCTGCTGGTCGGCGGTGATGCGCTGTCAGCACGGCACGCCCAGGAACTGCTGGAGCAAGCCGGGACAGTCCGGCTGGTCAACGGGTACGGGCCGACCGAGAACACCACGTTCACCACCACCCACCCGGTGCGGCCCGTTGACCTGGAGCAGGGGGATGGCGTGCCCATCGGCCAGCCGATCGCCGACACTCAGGTGTTCGTCCTGGACAAGTGGCTGGACCCGGTTCCCGTGGGGGTGAGCGGGGAACTGTACATCACCGGGACCGGACTGGCCCGCGGCTACCTGGCCCGGGCCGCCCTGACCGCCGAACGGTTCACCGCCTCCCCGCACGGCGGGCCTGGGGAGCGGATGTACCGGACCGGGGACCTGGCCCGGTGGACGCCCGGCGGGATACTCGAGTTCGCCAGCCGGGCCGATGACCAGGTCAAGATCCGCGGGTACCGGGTCGAGCCCGGCGAGGTCGAGGCGGTGCTGGCCGCCCATCCCGCAGTGGCCCAGGCAGTGGTGATCAGCCGCCAGGACACCCCCGGCGGTACCCGGCTGATCGCCTACCTGGTCCCTGCCGATGGGCGAGACCAGGACGGGCTGGCCGGGGCGGTGCGGGAGCATGCCGCGGCTCGGCTGCCGGAGTACATGCTGCCGTCGGCGGTGGTGGTGCTGGAGGAGCTGCCGCTGACCCCCAATGGCAAGATCGACCGCAAGGCACTACCGGTCCCCGATGACGCGGCCCGGGCGACGGGCCGGGGCCCGGGCACGATCGTGGAGGAGATCGTGTGCGGGGCGTTCGCGGATGTGCTGGGGCTGGAGCGGGTGGGGGCGGAGGATGATTTCTTCGCTCTGGGCGGGCATTCGCTGCTGGCGATCCGGCTGGTCAGCCAGATCCGGGCGGTGCTGGGCGCTGACCTGACGGTGCGGACGGTGTTCGAGGCGCCGACGCCGGCCGGGCTGGCGGTGCGGCTGGCCGGGGCGGGCCCGGCCCGGATGCCGCTGACGGCCCGGCCGCGGCCGGACCGGGTGCCGTTGTCGTTTGCGCAGCAGCGGCTGTGGTTCCTGGGCCAGCTGGAGGGCCCGTCGGCGGTCTATAACATCCCGGTGGTGCTGCGGCTGGCCGGAGATCTGGACACCCGGGCGCTGGCCGCGGCACTGGCTGATGTGACCGGGCGGCATGAGGTGCTGCGCACGGTATTCCCGGCCGCCGACGGCCAGCCCGCCCAGCACATCCTGGACCCCGGCGAGCTGAACTGGGAACTGCCAGTGACCACGGTCACCGAGGATGAGCTGGCCGCGGCGGTCGCGGCGGCGATCGGGCAGGGATTCGACCTGACCGCGCAGCTGCCGTTGCGGGCCCGGCTGCTGCGGCTGGCGGCCGGGGTGCACGTGCTGGTGGTGGTGATGCATCACATCGCCGGGGACGGCTCATCGAGGGGGCCGCTGGCCCGCGACATCTCGCTGGCCTACGCCGCGCGCCGGGCCGGGCGCGCGCCGCAGTGGGCGCCGTTGCCGGTCCAGTACGCGGACTACGCGCTGTGGCAGCGGGAGCTGCTGGGGGACGAGGATGACCCCAGCAGCGTGCTGTCCGCCCAGGTCAGCTACTGGCGGCAGGCGCTGGCCGGGGCGCCCGAAGAGCTGGCGCTGCCCGTCGCCCGGCCGCGTCCGGCGGTGCCCGGCCACCGCGGGGAAGCGGCGCCGCTGGAGGTCCCGGCCGGGGTACATCAGCAGCTGGCGGGGCTGGCCCGGGCGCATGGGGTGACCTTGTTCATGGTCATCCAGGCGGCGCTGGCGGTGCTGTTGTCCAAGCTGGGTGCGGGGGAGGATATCCCGGTCGGCACCGCGGTGGCCGGGCGCACCGACCAGGCCCTGGATGAGCTGGTCGGGTTCTTCGTCAACACCCTGGTGCTGCGCACCGACCTGGCCGGTGACCCGCCGCTGACGGAGCTGCTGAGCCGGGTCCGGCAGACCGCGCTGGGCGCGATGGATCACCAGGATGTGCCGTTTGAGCGGCTGGTGGAACTGCTGGCCCCGCAGCGGTCGCTGGCCCGCCACCCGCTGTTCCAGGTCATGCTCACCGTGCAGAACAACGCCCCCGCCACCTTGGACCTGCCCGGGCTGCGGGCCAGCGCACTGGGGTCCGACATCACCCCGGCCAAGTTCGACCTGCAGGTCAGCGTGGCGGAGGTCGTTGAGCGGGGCCGGGCGGCGGGGCTGCGCGGGTCGGTCACCGTTGCGACCGACCTGTTCGAGCTGGAGGCGGCCGCCAGCTTGACCGCCCGGCTGGTCCGGGTGCTGGCCGCGCTGGCCGCCGCCCCGCAAGCCCGGCTCAGCACCGTGCAGATCATGGAACCAGCCGAACGCGACCAGATCCTGACCCGGTGGAACCAGACCGCCCAGCCGGTGCCGGTCGCCACGCTACCCGGGCTGTTCGCGGCGCAGGCGGCCCAGACCCCGGACGCGGTAGCGGTGACAGACGCTGACGCGGTGCTGACCTACCAGGAGCTGGACCAGCGGGCTGCCCGGCTGGCCCGGCTGCTGGTGGCGCGGGGCGCGGGACCTGAGCAGGTGGTCGCGGTGGTGATGGACCGCTCGGCCGAGCTGGTGACCGCGCTGCTGGGGGTGCTCAAGACCGGCGCCGCCTACCTGCCGGTGGATCCGGCGTACCCGGCGGGGCGGATCGGGTTCATGCTCGCTGATGCGGGGCCGGTGTGCGTGCTGACCACGGCCGGGCTGGCCGGTGCCCTGCCCTGGCCCGGCGGGGTGCCGGTGCTGGCCGCCGGTGACCCGGCCCTGGCTGCTGAGCTGGCCGCCCAGCGTGCTGGTGACCTGGATGACCAGGACCGCACGGCGCCGCTGCGGCCGGGGCACCCGGCATATGTGATCTACACCTCCGGGTCCACCGGCCAGCCGAAGGGAGTGATGGTCAGCCACCGCAGCGTGGCGGGCTTGCTGGGTGCGGCGCGCGGCCGGTTCGGGTTCGGGGCTGGTGATGCGTGGACGTGGTTCCATTCGTTCGCGTTTGATTTCTCGGTGTGGGAGCTGTGGGGTGCGCTGCTGCACGGCGGGCGCATTGTCGTGGTGTCCTGGGACCTGGCGCGGTCCCCCGCGGACCTGCTGGGCCTGCTGGCCCGGGAACGGGTCCGGGTGCTGTGCCAGACGCCGTCGGCGTTCTACCAGCTGATGCAGGCCGATGCCGGGGCCAGCGGGCCGGGCCGGCGGCTGGCGCTGCGCTGGGTGATCTTCGGCGGCGAGGCGCTGGATGCCGGGCGGCTGCGGGAATGGTATGCCCGCCACGACGGCCCGGTGCCGGTACTGGTCAACATGTACGGCATCACCGAGACGACCGTGCATGTGACCTATCTGGCGCTGGACGCACGGCTGGCGGCCCGCAGCGCCGGCGCGCCAGGCGCGAGCCCGATCGGCCAGCCGCTGGCCAACACCCGCTGTTATGTGCTGGACCGGTGGCTGTCCCCGGTCCCAGCCGGGGTGACCGGCGAGCTGTACGTGGCCGGGACCGGACTGGCCCGCGGTTATGCGGGCCGTCCCGGTCTGAGCGCCGAGCGGTTCACCGCCTGCCCATTCCCGGGACCGGCGGGGGCCGGATGTACCGGACCGGGGACCTGGCCCGCTGGACCTCCGACGGACTGCTGGAGTTCGCCGGCCGGGCCGATGACCAGGTCAAGATCCGCGGGTTCCGGATCGAGCCCGGCGAGGTCGAAGCGGTACTGGCCACCCACCCCGCAGTAGCCCAGGCAGTAGTGACCGCCCCCCCAGACGTCGCCGGGAACCGGCAGCTGACCGCCTACCTGGTCCCCGCCGATGGCGCCGGGGACGGGCTGGCCGAGGCGGTGCGCGAGCATGCGGCCGCACGGCTGCCGCAATACATGCTCCCATCGGCGATCGTCGTCCTCGAGTCGCTGCCGCTGACACCCAACGGCAAGATCGACCGCAAGGCACTGCCCGCCCCCGATTACACGCCCGGCCCAGGCCGCGGCCCCGCCACGCCGGCAGAGGAGATCCTGTGCGCGGTCTTCGCGGACGTGCTGGGGCTGGACCGAGTCGGAGCAGAGGACGATTTCTTCGCCCTGGGCGGGCATTCCCTGCTGGCGATGCGGCTGGTTAGCCGGATCCGGGCGGAGCTGGGCGCACAGGCAGAGATCCGGATGGTGTTCGAGACGCCGACGGTGGCCGGGCTGGCCGCGCGGCTGGCCGGGGCTAGCCCGGCCCGGGCCACGGGCCGGGAACCGGCCATGATGCCGGAGCAGGTCTTGTGCGGGGCATTCGCTGAGGCGCTGGGGCTGGAGCAGATAAGCCCCGGCGACAGTTTCTTCGCGCTCGGCGGCACTGCGCTGCAGGCGCAGTCACTGACCGAGCAGCTACGCGAGCTGGGGATCCAGATCACGGTCCAGGACCTCTACCGGGCCCCGACCGTAGCCGAGCTCATCAACCGGCTGGACCTGTCATCAATACGGGACACACTCGACGTTCTGTTCCCGATCAGGGCCCACGGAAGTAATCCGCCCTTCTTCTGCGTGCACCCCGCAGGAGGTCTCAGCTGGTGCTATCTGCCGCTGGCACGGTACGTTCCGGCGGAGATCCCGCTGTACGGGCTGCAGGCCCGCGGCATTGACGGCACGGGCCGCCCTGCCAGCTCTGTCCGGGACATGGCCTCGGACTACATCGAGCAGATCCGTACCGTGCAAGGATCGGGGCCCTATCGTCTGCTCGGATGGTCCTTCGGCGGGATTGTCGCTCACGAAATGGCTGCCCAGCTGCGAGCCTTCGGCGAGGAGACAGCCCTGATCATCATGGATGCGTATCCTCCGCGTGAGGAAATCAGGCCCGCAGCTTCCGGTGCCGCCGACAGCACACCCGGGGCTGTTGGCCAGGATCCCGGACTGGTCGGCACGGTAGACAGGATCCGCCAGGAAAACGAGCGCATGCTCGCGGGGGTCTTCGATGAGGAGCTCGCGAATTATGTGCGGATCCGCGAGAACAATGCGCGAATTCTCTCCGCGCACGAGCCAGGCATGCTTGACGGGGATCTCCTGCTTGTCGTTGCGGCGGAGGATAATCCAGAAGACCTATCCGTTGCCGCGAGGTGGAAGCCTTATGTGTCTGGCGAGATATCGGAATCGCGCCTGCCATGCACGCATATAGAGATGAGGCAGCCTGACCTGCTGGCCCAGACCTGGGGGCACATATCGACGTGGCTGAAACTGGAGGATTGAATCCTGCGGGCAGCGCAAAGGAGTCACACCATGCCTCTATCTTCGGCGGACCTTGTGGCCGCACAGATCCGGCGCTACTACGAACTGGTAGATCAAAACGATGTCGGCAACATTGTCGGGCTCTTCGCCGAGAACGCTGTTTACGAGCGGCCCGGCTATCCAACCATCGTAGGCCGTGAGCAGCTTGACGATTTCTACCGAAGCGTTCGCATGATCGACCAGGGGCGGCACACTGTCGGGGAGTTGCTGGTCAATGCGGGACAGGCGTTCGCCGAGGGGGTTTTCGCTGGGACGCTCAAGGATGGTCGCGTAGTAGACGTGCGGTTCGCTGACTTCTTCGCGGTGGACGATAAGCTACTCATCAGCTTCCGCAGGACCTATTTCTACGCTCCAATGGTCTAGTCGGCACTGCTGCGGCTGGGTCGGAGATCAGCCGCCATCGCAAAGTGTCCCGCCAGGAACCGCAGCCTGTCACGAGAGTTTCCCGGCATATAGGTCAGTCCACGATCCGCCCAGCTCGCTCAGCGCGTTGGGTATGGATCATCACGCATGATGTATCCGATCATGAGGTTGTGCCCTCAGCCCGCCGGAACAGGTCGGCCTGCAGCCGGGACCGCAACAGCGCCAGAAGCGGCGGCGGCTCACCTCTTTGCATATCACGCAAACTTCTTCGCATGATATGCGAAGTCAAACAGGTGGCCGTCAAGCTATGTGCACAGCACCGGGTTGCTAGTGTCTCGTGAGCGAGATGCCTTGGCGGTCGGCCCTTCCACCCTCGAAGGGATCGCCCGGAAGATAACGGATCCGTAGCACGTCCCTGCTTGCCGTTTAACCTTCGGGAATCTCGCGACGACCGGCCGGCAACTTGCCCGATATGCCCCGACCTGCGGGGCCGCCCGACGGCCCGGACAAAGCCTGCCGGCAAGACAGTGGAAACCTGCCATCGCGGGGAGACGGCACGTTACCACCATCCTGTCTCGTGCCTGGCCCGGCTGGATGACCAGCACCGGGAAAACCTTGATCCGGTAGTCGCAGCCACCGGTGCAGGTGACCCGGCCTCGTCGCCAGCACCTCGTGAGCAATAAGAGGTTAAACGGCAAGGACTGACGTGCGCAGATTCCATCATCATGGTTCCCGGCCGGGTCACCCCGGGATGACCAGCACAGCCTTAGCTGCCGAGTAAGAGAACTCCGCTCACGCAGCTAGGAGGCGGCACCCAGAAACTGCAACCTGTTACGAGAGTTTCCCCAGCTCACACAGGAAATAAGAGGCGGAGACAGGAATCGAACCCGTGTACAGGGCTTTGCAGGCCAACGTGGAAACCGGACGGCAGAACGTCCGGCGCGTTCTGGCGGCGCTGTGCCACCGCGCTGGGCGACGATATTCTCCTGAACGAATTCGATCACATCGAAGCCATGGTCCAGGCCGGTCGGCGAGATGCGGTCACCAGCGCGCAAGCCGAGCGCGAGGCGCGGGTACGTTTTTGGGAACGCGTTTGCACTGTGCCGTCGGGAATCGCGCCCGAGGAGATCCACATCTGGTTTGCTACCGACGACGGGGTAGCCCATCATGTCGCGATCCCGCGAAGGACCGCGACTGTGCCCGTCATTACCTCCGTGCTTCAGGAGATGCTCCGCTCCAATGAAGCACAGCAAGATCCCGGCCCCATAACGCGGTAGGCAGCAGCGTCAAGGGAGGGGATCGGCCATCACGTAACGATCGCGCGCCGTGCCACGACAGCACCCAGCATCGTGTATGCGATCCCTTCGAGGTCGCCATGGCGTGAGCATCTGGCTCAATCCCCGCCTGTGTTGTGACGCGGTCAAGGTAGCTCGGAGGCCGTGGCAGGCACGTGGGGCTGGACCTGCGATAGACCTTAAATGGCTCCCGGTTACGCTACGAAGATTTCAGGGCGCCGCGGTTGACCTCGGGCTGCTACCGGCCGAATGGAGCCAGTTCCTGCTGGACGCGGGCGGCGTCGGCGGTGCGGTGCTGCGCCTGGTACAGGGTGAGGGCCCGTTGCCAGGCGCTGCGGGCGTTGTCGAGCTGCCCGCTGGCGGCGTGGACCTCAGCGAGGCGGTCCAGGATGTCGGCTTCTCCGCGGCGGTGGCCGACCTCGCGGCAGATGACGACGGCCCGGTTGTAGTAGCTGATGGCCTGGGCAGGGTGGCCGGTGTGTACGGCGATGTAGCCGAGGGTGTCCAGAGTCCCGGCCTCGCCAGCCCGATAGTGGTGCCGACGGTGCATCGCAAGGGCAGCGTGGCTGGCGGCGGCGGCCTGGCCGAGGTGACCGAGGCGAGCGTGATACCAACCCACCGCGGTGAGCGCACTAGCCTCACGCACGGGGTCGCCAAGGGTCTGGAACAAGTGGTGGGACCGGGTGGCATGGACCAGCGCTTGATAGTAGTCCTGCTGCTGTTCCCAGATGCTCGCCAGAGTCCAGAGGTTGGCAGCCAGGCGGGCGGTGTCGCCGAGGCGTTCGGTCAGGGCTATGGCACGGGTCACATGATCCAGCGCCTTGGCGTGCAAGCCAGCGTTGCCACAGGCCTCGCCGAGCCATCGGTGCGCGTCGGCTTCGAGCGCTGGCTGGCGCAGGTGGGCAGCGGCGGTGAGTCCCGCCTGCCGGATCACGAGCTCGCTGCGGGAATCACCCTGCCGCTGGTGGTATGGACTCAGCGCCCACGCCAGCTGCCAGGCATGCGAGTACCAGCCCTGCTCGATGGCCAGGGCCTGCGTGGCGAGCAGGCACGAGTGTTCGGTGCCGAGCCACGCTAGGGCCGCCGCAACGTCGGCGGGCTGGTAAGGGATGCACCCAGCGGCGGGCATGCTCAGTTCGATCGGCGAGCGGTGCGAGGTGAGCATCCGGTCGGCGGCGACGGCAGTATGCAGGTAGAAATCGGTTACCCGCCGTAGCGCGGCGGTCCGTTCTGCCTCCGGCTGGTCGCGGCGGGCCTGCTCGGCGGCGTGCAGGCGGATCAGGTCGTGCATGCGGTGACGGCCGGGGACGTCCTCGTGCAGCAGGGATACCGCTTCCAGTTCCCGCAGTGTCGTTCGTGCCGCGGCGGGAGTCAGCGCGGTCAGCGATGCGGCGGCGAGGAGGCTGATGTCTTGCCCCGGGGTGAGCGCGAGCAGACCGAGCACCCGCGCGGCCCGCGATCCGAGTGAGTGATGGGACCAGGACAGTGCCGCCCGCACGCTCGCCGTCAGGTCAGCGGACTCCAGCGCGTCCAGCCGGGTGATGGCCTCCTGCAACTCCGCCGCAAGCACGGCCAGCGGGAAGCTGGGGTGGGCAGCGGCCCGGGTGGCCGTAATGCTGATCGCCAGCGGCAGGCCCGCGCAGCTCGTCAGCAAGCTGGTCACCGCGTCGGGCTCGGCGGCCAGCCGGGCAGTGCCGAGATGACGGGCCAGCAGTTCCCGTGCCTGGTCGCCCGGGAGTACGCCGAGATCCAGCGGCTGCGCGCCGTGCCCGGTGACCAGACCGGTCAGCTTGCGGCGGCTGGTCACCAGCACCGCGCACCCGGCACCGCCCGGCAGCAGCGGGATCACTTGGCCGCTAGTGGCGGCGTTATCCAGCACCACCAGCATTCGTTTCCCGGCGACCAGGCTGCGGTACAGCGCCGCGGCTGCCTCCGGTTCAGCCGGAACGGCAACCAGGTCAACGCCGAGCCCATCTAGGAACCCCCGGATGGCGGTCTGCGCGGGCACTGGTTCCCCCGAGGGGTCGAAACCGCGCAGGTTCACCCAGAGCTGGCCGTCGGGGAACTGGTCCAGGTGCTGGTGGGCCCAGTGCAGGGCCAGCCAGCTCTTCCCGACGCCGCCGGCTCCGCTGATCACCGAGATCACCACCAGGCCCGCCGGATCCTCCCCGCCGCCAAGCGCGGCGGTGAGTCGGGCCAGCTCATTGGTGCGGCCGGTGAACAGGCGCGGACGTGCCGGGAGCTGGCGCGGCACTTCGCCCCGCGCCCGAGCAGGTGCCTCACGGGCCCGGACGGCCAGTGCGGGGTCCGCCGACAGGATCCGCTGATGCAGCCGCCGCAGCGCGGGGCCAGGATCAGCGCCGAGTTCCTCGGCCAGCAGGCCCCGGATCTGCCCGTAGTGCGCTGTCGCGTCGGCCTGCCGTCCGCTGCGGTACAACGCCAGCATCAGTTGCCCGGCCACCCGCTCATCGAGCGGGTGCTCGGCAGCCAGGGCGGCAAGCCCGGGCAGGACCACGGCGTGCTGACCCAGCCGTAGCCGGATATCGGTAAGGTCCAGCCGCGCCGTGTGCCGCTGCACGGCCAGCACGGCCCGGACATCACTGACCCACGGGGTATCCAGCCCGGCGAACGGTTCACCACGCCACAACCCGAGCCCTTCCTCCAGCAGCGCGGCGGCGACCTCGTCCGTCGCGCTGTCGGCCCGGGAGATGAGGCCATGGAACCGGTGCAGGTCCACGGCCTGGTCATCGACTTCGATCTTGTACCCGGGTGACCGCCAGGTGATCGCCAACTCGCCGGAATCGGCGAACACCCGTCGTAGGAACGATATGTAGGTCTGCAGCGCGCCGACCGGGTCGGCGGGAAGCCGACCCAGCCCCCACACCCGGTCCACCAGCTGGTCGGCTTCCACCACGCGGTTCGGCTCGGCCAGCAGCACGGCCAGAACATGACGCTGTCGGGCATGACCTACATCGACCAGTCGCACACCCTGGCGTGCTTCAACACCGCCGAGCAGTACAAATTCCACCGCAACCTCAACTGCCAAATCATCGGGCCAATGCTGATCGCGGGGAATGTCAGCTAGCTCCAAGCTACAGGCTGGCTTTGATTCTGCCAAGGCGGTACCAAAGCACTGCTGGGCAGGCTGCATTTGCGACGACTAGTGGGCCGGAAAGCCCCAGCGTGCCATGGGAGGCTTTCGAAGGTGACTCGGGCTACTCGATTCTAGTGCTGAGGCAGGTCTAGCTTGGTTTCAATGGCAGTCAATTCCTGGGGCGTAGGTGAGCAGTGCGCCCCCTAGGCGGTGGAGGAGGAAGGTGTATCTCTCATCGTCGTGATCGCCTCTCTAATTGAGAGGGTGCGGAGTGCCACGAGAAGGGGCGGCCAGGGGATGTTCTCGTTTGACGTTGTGCCCGGAAAGATAGCTCTCGAGGAACTTGAAGTACTTGACATAAAGGCGTAATGTCGAAAGACGGTGAACGACGTGCGGATTATAGTCGCCGGGAATTCCCCGCTACTGCGCGAGGGGATTGTGCAAGTCCTAACTCGCGCAGGTATCCAAGTCATCGCGCAGGCAATCAGCGCCGATGACCTCCTAAGCCAAGGCCGAATCTACCGCCCCGACATTATCGTGGTAGACATCGGCGTCCCGCTAGCCTGCACCGACGATGGCCTGCGCGCCGCACTTACGCTACGCGGGGAAAATCCCGCCCTCGGCGTGCTCTTCTTGTCCCAGCGCTTGGAGGCTGCCTGTGCTCGAGAACTGTTCGAGGTTGGCACCAGCGGCATCGGCTACCTGCTCAGAGATCGCGTCGACAATATCGACCGCTTCGTTGACAGCGTGCGCCAAGTTGGCAACGGTGGCTCGGTTCTAGACCCTGACGTCGTCGCATTGCTGGTTGGCCATCAGCATGCGACAGCATCCGTGGACAGCCTGACCGGACGGGAACGTAGCGTCATTACCCTCATGGCCGAGGCCCGCTCCAACAATGCCATTGCTAGATCCCTGCACATCAGCGAAGCTTCCGTGGAAAAACACACCCGCAGCATCTTCACCAAGCTCGGTCTATCCGCTGACCCGGACACCCACCGACGTGTCCTCGCCGTCCTCACCTACTTGCAGGGGGTATCTCCTCAGGTATGTAAACCGGTTACAAACGGTAATCACCTCGGCGGTACGTCTGCCGATAACGGGGAGATGGCTGGCCGCGGACCTGGGCTGCGGCAAGCATGACCTGGCCGGTGTAGGTGTCGCGGGACTGGGGCTGTTCCGGTTGTCCCTACCCTTGAAATACAGATGACCAGCCTCATATTTCCGGATAGCCATGTCGACTCCGTGCTTGCCGAGACCTAGATTAATACCGTAAACGGACGATCCGCGCTAAAGGGTATGGACTGGCCGTAATAACTGCAGCAGAATCAGGCTATTCCGCGTACTCACATTCAGGAAGCAGGAGATTAGGGTCCCAAGATTCCTTGAGCCTGTCCTGTTTCACGCTCGTTCTAATAGGCGACAACGAAATACCCATCGGGGGGCATGTCATGTTTCTATGGCCGTCACAGGTGAACTGCGGCCGGGTGTCGAGTATTTTGCCTGGCAAATCACGATGTGTCGACTGTCTGTTTCCGCCCTCGCCTTCGCGCCCAATTCGGTGCGCGAGCACCCGCCGCGGCGCGAGCGCAGCAACATCCCGCTGTGGGCACGATGAGGAGAGGAAGCCAGCCGGATGACAGCGAGTGCGACCGGCGCCGGGACGCTCCCGGCGATCATCGCCGTGGGTACGGCCCTCCCGGACACGTGCTACAGCCAGCAGGAACTGCTGGCGGAGTTCCAGATCACTGATCCGAAGGTCCGTTCGGTGTTCAGCAACAGCGCCATCGCCCGGCGGCACCTAGTGCTTCCGCCGGCCGGACGGGACGGGCGGCGGATCATCGAGTCGCAAGGGGACCTGCTGGACAAGCACAAGCGGGTCACGGTGCAGATGGGGGCGCAGGCGGTCGAGGAATGCCTGAAGCGCGCACGCGCGACGCTGGCTGACGTCGCTCTCCTGTGCTGCGTCACCTCGACCGGGTTTCTCACCCCGGGGCTTAGCGCGCTGCTGATCCCCGAACTGGGGATGGACAGGCACACCAGTCGCGCGGACATCGTCGGCATGGGCTGCAACGCGGGGCTGAACGCGCTTGACCTGGTGCGCGGCTGGGCCGTGGCGAACCCGGGCCGGCTGGCCGCGCTGGTGTGCGCCGAGGCCTGCTCGGCCGCGTATGCGCTGGACGGGACGATGCGCACCGCGGTGGTGAACAGCCTGTTCGGTGATGGTGCTGCCGCGGCCGCCGTGCTGGCACTCGAGCCTGGGCTCGCGGCCGGGGAAACGGATGGGCCGCGGCTACTGAAATCCGCCTCGATCATCATCACCGACGCCCGCGACGCGATGCGCTACGACTGGGACGGAGAGCTGGGCCGGTTCAGCTTCTTTCTTGACCCGCAGATCCCGTACGTGGTCGGCGCGCACGCCGAGATCGTGGTGGACAGGCTGCTGGCAGGCACCGGCCTGCGCCGTCACGACATCGCGCACTGGCTGGTGCACTCCGGCGGCAAGAAGGTCATCAACTCCGTCGCCGTGAACCTCGGCCTGACCCGGTACGACCTACGGCACACGATCAGCGTGCTCCGCGACTACGGCAACCTATCCAGCGGCTCTTTCCTGTTCTCCTACGAACGGCTGCTCGAGGAGGACACCGTGCGTTCTGGGGACTACGGCGTGCTCATGACGATGGGGCCGGGCTCCACGATCGAGACCGCGCTCATTCAGTGGTGAGGCAAGGGCACAACTATGGCGAACACGACGCTGGACGGGCCGGTGCTGCGGATCGACGGAACCCGGCCGCTGTCGGACGATGCGATCCGGGTCGTGCAGGCGGCCAGCACCGAGGCCGAGGGCAAGGAGAATCCGGGCATCGTCGTTGTCTATCTCTCTGGAGCACCCAGAGAGATAGACAACGACGCCGGACTCGACGTGGGGCTAGTGTCGCGGTGGGAGAGAGCGGTGCGGCGCCTGGAGCGCGGCTACCTCCCCGTGGTCGCGGTCGCCACGGGCGACTGCGGGGGTACCGCCCTCGACGTGCTGCTGGCGGCGGACTTCCGGATCGCCACCTCCAGCCTGCGATTGCTGGCCGTGGCCGGTCACGGGGCTAGCTGGCCGGGGATGGCGGCATTCCGGCTCGTCCAGCAGGCGGGGGTGGCCGCGGTCAGGTCCGCCCTGCTGTTCGGCACGCCGGTGACCGCCGCCAGCGCGCTGGCCCTGCGCCTGGTCGACGAAATGACCGAAGACATTCCCGGGGCGGTGGAAGCGGCGTCCAGGAGGCTGGCGGCCACCGCGGGTCCCGAACTGGCGATCCGGCGCCAGCTCATGCTCGACGCGACGTGGATGAGCTTCGAGGACGCCCTCGGGCCGCATCTGGCGGCATGCGACCGGGCGCTTCGCCAGGCGGGCGGGCAGGCGGCATGAGCGCGGCGCCGACGCGCACGATGCAGGGCTCCCTGGCGGAGCGAGCCTCCCATGCTGAGAGCATCTACCACCAGCTCACCGATGGCTGGAGCCGCCCGTCGCGGATCGGCGAGCTGATCAATTCCGCCGCGCGCGCCTACCCCGGCGGGAAATCACCGGATCGTTTGCGCGCCCATATGGCCGAGTTCGCGGTGCAGCAGGCATTGCGGGTCCACGCGCCTGATATGGCGCGACAGGACCGGCGTTTCGCGAGGCGTGGCCCGGCCGTCAACCGAAAGGTTCAGGAGGACAACAATGGATAACCCGTTCGACGACGAGCATGGATCCTTCTACGCGCTCGTCAACTCCGACGGGCAGTATTCGCTCTGGCCCGCCTTCGCGTCCGTGCCAACGGGCTGGAAAGTCGCCTTCGGTACGGACACGCGGCCCGCATGCCTGGACTTCATCCAACACTCGTGGACCGATCTTCGCCCGCTGTCCCTGATCGAGGAGACCATCGAGGCAGGGGTTGAGGCATCATGATCCCCGGCCCGGGACCCCTCATCACGGTGCGCGGCATGGCCGACCCGGACGCGCAGGACGAGGCGGTGCAGCAGCGGGTCAGGCCCGGTACGGTGCGCCGCATCCTGCCTTACGCGGTGCCTTACCGGTGGCGGGTGCTCGCCCTGCTCGGCGTCACCGCGATCGACGCGATGATCGTGGTGTCCACGCCGCTGCTGTTCGAGGTGATCATCAATCAGGGCATCATCCCGCGCGACGACAAGGTGATCGCCGGCGTCGCGCTCGCTGTGGGCGCGCTCGCGCTGCTCCAGGCCCTGGTCGGGTTCGTGGAGAGCAGGGCATCGGCGAGCATCAGCGAGGGTCTCATCTACGACCTGCGCACCCAGGTCTTCGCTCATGTTCAGCGGCAGCCGCTTGGGTTTTTTACTAGAACTCAGACGGGCTCGCTGGTCAGCAGGCTGAACACCGACGTGGTAGCCGCTCAGCAGGCGGTCACATCGCTGCTGTCCACTGTCGTCGCCAGCTCGCTGACGCTGCTGCTGGTGTTCGCCACGATCTTCTACCTGTCCTGGGTCGTCGGTATCATCGCCGTCGCAGTGCTGCCGTTGTTCATTCTCCCCGGACGGCTGGTGGGGCGGAGGCTGCAGCGTTTGCTCAGGGAGTCGATGCAGCTCGACGCCCAGATCGGGTCGTTCATGGACGAGCGGTTCAACGTCGCGGGCGCGCTGCTTGTGAAGCTGTTCGGCGACCCTGCCGCCGAGACCCGCGTGTTCAACGGTCGCGCGGGCCGGGTCCGTAATGTCGGCGTGCTGACCGCTGTGTATTCACGGATGCTGCTGGTCAGCGTCACCCTGGTGGCGTCGCTGGCGACCGCCGTCGTGTACGGGATCGGTGGCGGCTTGGTGGTCAGCGGGGCGTTCCAGATCGGAACTCTGGTGGCGCTGGCGACCCTGCTGGCCCGGCTCTTCGGGCCGATCAACCAGCTATCCAGCGTGCAGTCGAACGTGATGACGGCACTGGTATCGTTCGACCGGCTCTTCGAGGTGCTGGACCTGAAACCGCTGATCACCGAGCGTCCGGGGGCAGTCGAGCTGCCCAGGACCGTGCCCGCCGCGGCCCCGGAGATCGAATTCGAGAACGTCTCCTTCCGCTATCCGGCAGCCGAGGACGTGTCGCTGACGTCGCTGGAGACGTTCACGCTTCCGGCGCCGCAGCGCAAGGGCGCAGACGCGTGGGCGCTGCGTGACGTCAGCTTCCGGGTCGAACCGGGCACGATCACCGCACTCGTCGGCCCGTCCGGCGCCGGGAAGACCACCATCAGTTACATGGTCCCCCGGCTCTACGATCCCGGCGAGGGGATTGTCCGCATCGGCGGACACGACCTGCGGGACCTCACGCTGGCCTCTGTTCGAGAGACGGTCGGGATGGTCACCCAAGACGCCCACCTCTTCCACGACACACTCCGCGCCAACCTGCTGTACGCCCGGGCGGACGCCACCGAGCAACAGCTCAAGGAGGCCTGCGCCGCGGCACAGATCTGGGACCTGATCAAGTCCCTGCCCGATGGCCTGGACACCGTGGTAGGAGACCGTGGCTACCGGTTCTCTGGCGGCGAGAAGCAGCGGATCGCGATCGCGCGGCTGCTGCTCAAGGCGCCGTCGGTCGTCGTGCTCGACGAGGCGACCGCGCACCTGGACTCGGAGTCGGAGGCGGCGGTGCAACAGGCGTTCCGCACCGCCCTTGCCGGGCGCACGTCGCTGGTGATCGCGCACCGGTTGTCCACGGTGCGGGAGGCCGAGCAGATCCTCGTCGTCGACGCCGGCCGGATCGTGGAACGGGGACGTCACGACGAGCTCGTGGACGCCGGCGGCGTCTACGCGGAGCTGTACCGGACCCAGTTCACCCGCCCGAGACAGGCGCTCCGCTCCCCTGGGGAGGGCGAGGAGCTTCCAGACGGGCAGGGCGAGCCCCAGCCCGTCGGCCTGGCGCGCGGCGGCCCGCAGCCCGGCGGCCCGCCCCGCCTGCTTCCCCCGCGTCCTGGACCCATGCGAGCGCCGGCCGGCGCGCCGACGCCCAGGTTCCCGGCGTCTGATCAACCCTGATTGGAGTACCCATCATGAAGAACACGTCCAAGCTGAAGGTCGAGGACATCTGGCCGCTGTCTCCGCTGCAGGAGGGACTGCTGTTCCACGCTAGCTATGACACCAGCGCGGCCAACGACGTCTATGTGGGCTTGCGGGTTCTCGGCCTCGAAGGCCACGTGCGGCCAGACCAACTGCGCGCGTCCTGGCAGGCGCTGCTCGACCGGCACGCCTGCCTGAGGGCGGCGTTCCGGCACCGGGCCGCTGGGGAAGCGGTGCAGATCATCCCGGAGTACGTGGAGGTCCCGTGGAGCTACCGGGATCTGTCCATGCTGCCGGAGGCGGACGCCGAGGCGGAGGCGGATCGGCTCGCTGCGGAGACCGGACGGCGCTTCGATCTGGCGGTGCCGCCGATGGTGCGGGTGCTGCTGCTGCGATTCGGGCCGGGACGGTACCAGATGGTGGCCGCGATGCATCACATCCTGACAGACGGCTGGTCGCTCCCGATCCTGTTCAACGACCTGTGGGAGATCTACGGCAACGGCGGGGATCCTTCCGCGCTGCCGCCCCCCGCGCAGTACCGCGACTACCTGGCCTGGCTGGTCCGCCAGGACAAGGAGGCGGCCCGGGCGGCCTGGCGGGACGCGCTGGCGGGGACCAGCGAGCCGACACTGATCGCGCCGGAGGACTGGCATAGCGAGCCGTCGGCCGCGCCCGAGGGCGTGGCCTCGCACCTGAGCGAGGACCTGGCCGGACAGCTCCGTGAGGTCGCCCGCAGTTCCGGGGCGACACTGAACCGTGTGTTCCAGGGCGCGTGGGCGCTGCTCCTCAGCAAGATCGCCGGGCGCGGCGACGTCGTGTTCGGCAGCACGGTGTCCGGTCGTCCCGCGGAGGTCCCGGACGTAGAACGCATGGTGGGCCTGTTCATCAACACGGTACCGGTACGGGCACGGCTCAGCCCCGGCAAGCCGTTCGCCGACCTGGTGGCGGAACTACAGGCCCAGGAGTCCGAGCTGCTAGATCATCAGCATCTGAGCCTGGCCGACATCCAGCGGGCGGGCGGTCCCGGCGCGACATTCGATACCTTGCTGGTTTTCCAGAACCTCCCGCCGGACACTCTCACAGCACCGGCCGAGGGACCACAGCGTGATTCGCCGGATGATGCGGAGGGTGACGAGCAGCCGGGCACGGTCCCGCGGTACGACGGCGTGCAGGTCACGTCCTGGGGCGGCGAAACCGCCGCGCACTATCCGCTCACCCTGATCGTCACCCCGCAGCGCGGGATGGAGGTTCAACTGGACTACCGCCCCGGGGTTTTCAGCGAGGCGACGGCGAGGGTACTCGCTGACCGACTGCTCCGGGTGCTCCGTCAGATCGCTGCTGACCCGCGGGTCCCCCTCGGCGAAATCGAGATCCTGGACGAGTCAGAACGTCGCCAGCTCGACATGTGGAACGGCACGTCCCGGCCGCTGCCCGAGGAGAGCCTGGCCGCGTTGTTCGAGCGGCGCGCGGTCGCGCAGCCCGAATCGGTCGCCGTGGTGAGCGGAGACCAGGAGCTGAGCTACGCGGAGCTGAACGAGCGCGCCAGCCGGCTCGCTCACCGACTGATCGGCTGGGGGGCGGGTCCTGAGACCCGCGTCGGCATCGTGATGGAGCGATCAGCGGCGCTGATCACCGCGCTACTCGCCGTGGTCAAGGCCGGAGCCGCGTATGTCCCGCTGGACGTGGGTTATCCGCCGGAGCGGATCCGCGGGTGCCTGGACGGGGCCGGCGTGCACCTTGTCCTGCTCGATGAGGTCGCGGTCGGTCGCGGTCTGTCATCGCCGGACATCATCGGCGCCGGGCGGGCGCTGCCGGTCATCGAGGCGGAGCTTAACGACGGTTCGCTGGTCAACGATCCCGTGGTCTCTGTGCGCCCGGACAGCCTTGCCTACATCATGTACACCTCCGGTTCCACCGGCCAGCCCAAGGGGGTGGCGGTGACCCAGGCCAACGTCATTGGCTTCTGCCTGGACCGGTGCTGGCCGGAGGGTGTGGCGGACAGTGTCCTGGTCCAGGCGAACCACGCGTTCGACGCGTCCACCTACGAGATCTGGGTGCCGTTGCTGCGCGGCGGGCGGCTCGTGCTGGTCCCGCCGGGTGAAACGGACGCGGTGCAATTCGGTAGGCTCATCGCCGAGCATGAGGTGACGAACGTGCACGCCACGGCCGGGCTATTCCGCGTCCTGGCCGAGCAGACTCCGCACATCTTCGCCGGAGTACGTGAGGTGTCCACGGGCGGAGACGTGGTGTCGGCGAACGCGATCAGGACACTGCTCGCCGAGCATCCCCGCATAGTGATACGGGCCAGCTACGGGCCCACGGAGACCACCGCGTTCACCACCCAGATCCCGTTCGCCGCGGACAGCACGGTGCCGAACGTGGTGCCGATCGGTGTGCCGATGGACAACATGCGGGCGTTCGTCCTCGACGAGTACCTGCGCCCGCTACCCCCGGGATTACCGGTGAGCTGTACCTGGCGGGGGCGGGCCTGGCCCGCGGCTACCACGGGCGGGCGGCGCTGACCGCGGAGCGCTTCGTGGCCTGCCCGTTCCCCGCCCCGGACCACCGGCAGGCTGGCCGGGGGACACGCATGTACCGGACCGGCGACCTGGCTCGCTGGACGACCGACGGCACGCTGGTCTTCGCGGGCCGTATGGATGAGCAATTGAAGATCCGCGGATTCCGTATCGAGCCGGCGGAGATCGAGGCGGCGCTGACCGGTCACGAGGCCGTCGCGCAGGCCGCGGTCGTCGCCCGGGAGGATCCGTCGGGAGGCAAACGGCTTGACGCATACGTGGTCGCGGCTCAGCGCGATAGGGACCCGGTGACCGGAGGCGTGCTGCGTGAGTACCTGGCGTCGAGGCTTCCCGACTACATGGTTCCGGCCACCGTGACCATGCTCGACGCGCTGCCCGTGACCGTGAACGACAAGCTCGACCGAGCCGCGCTGCCCGCGCCCGCCCTCGCGGGACCCACGGACGGACGGCAGCCAGCTACGTCGATGGAGGAACTGCTGTGCCGGCTGTTCGCCGAGGTGCTGAAGCGCGACCAGGTCGGCGTGGAAGATTCCTTCTTCGACCTGGGCGGCGACTCCATCATGTCGATGCTGGTGGCCGCTCAAGCCCGGCGGGCAGGCGTGGTGATCACTCCGCGCCAGATCTTCGAGTTCCGCACCCCCGCCGCGCTAGCCCGCGTCGCTGTTAACGCCGATCAGACTGAGCGAAACGCAGAGGACATCGCCACCGGGCCCGCCGCGCTCACGCCGACGATGTGGCACCTCGCGGAGCGGAACGGCACGGCGGCAGCGGCCGGGGGAGCCCAGTCCGCGCGGGTCCCCGCCCCGGCACGGGTGACGCTGGAGAACCTGACGGCCGCCGTCGACGTGGTACTCCGCCTGCATGTGGTGCTCCGCGCGCGCCTGGACGAGGACAACGGCGTGCTGGAAATCCCCGCTCCCGACGACGCGTCGTTCCGTGCGCGAGATATCGTCCACCGGGTCGACGCGCGAGGGCTGGACGACTCTGCGCGGCGCGAGTTGCTGGCTGCCGAGACTGCGGACGCGGAAAGCCGACTGGACCCGGCGAAGGGCTTGATGCTGCAGGTCGTATGGGTGGACCCCGGCCTGGACGGCGCGGGAGACTTGGCGCTCGTCGCGCATCACCTAGTAGTCGACGGGGTGTCCTGGCGAGTGCTGCTCGTGGACCTGGCGACCGCGCACGCTTCGCTCATCGAGGGGATGGAGGCCGTGGCGGAGCAGCCGCCCACCTCGTTCCGGCGCTGGGCGAACGAACTGGCTGCCCGGGCAGTCACCGAGGAGACGGTCTCGGAGCTTGCGTTCTGGACCGATACGCTTGCCGGTTCCGAGCCGCCGCTCGGAGACCAGGTCATAGACCCGGAGACCGGCGACCCGGCCATCGGTGCCGAAGAGCCGACCGCCATGATCCGCTGGCTACAGCCGCTTCCCGCGGACACCGCCACTGCGCTGCTGGCCTCCGTTCCCGCGGCGTTCCACGCCAGCGTCGACGACGTGCTGCTGGCCGGACTGGCCGCCGCACTGACCGAATGGCAGGGAGCCGGGGGGAGAACGGCCGAGGGCATCCTCCTCGATGTGACGGGGCACGGCAGGGTTCCGCTCAGCGCCGACATGGACTTGTCCCGCACCGTGGGCTGGTTCGCTTCCTCCTATCCCGTGCGTCTGTCGCCTGGGCCGGTCGACTTCATCGAGGTGCGAGCCGGGGGGCCGGACGCGGGGCGGCTGATCAAGCGGATCAAAGAACAGATCCGCGCCGTCCCCGGCGAGGGACTCGGCTACGGGATGCTGCGGTTCCTCAACCCGGCAACCAAGCCCGTGCTGGCCGCCCTGCCCGAACCGCAGATTGGGTTCAACTACACGGGACGATTCTCTGGCGCGGCGCCCAGCCCTCTGACCGACCAGGATTCCCGCGACGAGCGGGCCCGGCCGGAACCCCCGGAAGGCAGTCCCGAAGAGGGGCCCGGGGCTCTCGAAGGCGGGCCGTCCATGCCGCTGCGTCACCCGCTGGAGGTGAGCGGCAGCGTCCGTGACCTGCCGGAGGGCCCGGACATGCGCTTGGCGCTCGAGGCGCAGGCGGACCTGATCGGCCACCAAACGATGGCCGATATCGGTCACCGGTGGCTGGACATGCTGCATGGCTTCGTAGCGCACGTCGCTCGCAGCCAGGGCGGAGGGCACACGCCATCCGACTTTTCCCTGGTCAGTCTGGGGCAGGAGGACATTGAAGAGTTCGAGTCCGCGTGAGGGCAGGGGGCGGCCACTGTCAGCGGCCGCCCACGTCGCCGAGGCGGAACCGGACCTCGGCGAAGGCCTGCGTAAGTGGCGGGGGGAAGGGATCCCGGCGCCCACCGAGCCTTCGACCGATGTGCTGCCGGAGCTGTTGAGGCCCGGCCGTCGGCCTGTCAAGCACCCGTCGCGCCGCACGCCCGCGGCCGGCCTCCCGCCGTTGCCCGGCAGGCTGCCACAGCCGCCCGCCGGACGGCCGTTGCCCAGCGCTCAGCGCGAGGCCGACCCGGGTGAGTCCGGGGTGCTGCGGGTGCTCATCTGCGATGAGCTGCCGGTGGTTCGGGATGGTTTGCGGGCGTTGCTGGCGACAGAGCCCGGCATCCAGGTGATCGGGACAGTCGACAGCGGCGGGCAGGCACTCGCTAGCATCCGCGCACACCGCCCCGATGTAGCGATCACTGGCCTAGCGCTTGGCGGCATGAGGGCCCTCGAACTGATCAGGCGCCTGAGCCAGGGAGCGTGCGGCGTCGGTGCCCCTGTGCCCAAGGTGATCGTGTTCGTGATGAACGACGACGCCGACCTGATGGCCAGCCTCTTGCGGGCAGACGTTGACGGCTTGCTCGTGGTCAATGACACCAGCAAGGCAGAGCTGGCCGCCGCGATCCGGGCGGCGGCCCGCGGGCAGATCATGGTCTCACCATCGGTCACACGGCACCTGGTGGACTGGTTTCGGGAGTTCGGCGGGGAGCCGACTGATGAGATGATGGGGGTACGTGCCCTCCTGACGCCGCGAGAGCGCGACGTTCTCGGGCTGATCGCGGAGGGCATGTCACCGGAGGCAGTCGCTGGCGAACTGGTCATCAGCGTGGCGACGGTCCGTACGCATGTCTACCGGGCGCGGGTCAAGCTTGAGGCTAGGGACCGGGCGCAGCTGGTGGCCATGGCCTACCGGGTCGGCCTGGTACGTCGCCGCTGAGGACGGAGGGCGGTCAGGGTTCTTTCCGCCGGGCGCCCGTTATCGGGCCATGATCCGCGTGGCCACCTCGGCGGCGAGAGCTTCGACGGTGGGCGAGTCGAATATCGTGCGCATAGGCAGATCGATCATGAAATCACGCCGGATCCTGGTCACCAGCAGGGTGACGAGCAGCGAGTGGCCGCCGAGATCGAAGAAGCTGTCCTGGACACTCACGGGGGCCTGGCCGAGCAGTTCCTGGAACAGGGCGGCGATGGCGCGCTCGACGGCGTCGCGCGGCCCCGTGGACCCGGTCGGCGCGTCGTGCACATCATCCCGCGGCAATGCGAGGCAGGCCAGCGCCTTACGGTCGGCCTTGCGTGTCGGCGCGGTGCCGTTCCGGGATTCCCGCCTCGCCGGGATGATCGTAGTAAGGTCACGTACTGGCAGGCTGGGCGCCGCGGCAACCTTGGTCAGCAGCCGCACCAGGTGCCCATGCAGGCGCTCGATCGTCGGTGGCTCGAACAGGTTACGGTCATACTCGTAGCAGAGCTCGAGGCCCGCTGGCCCATCCTCGGCCACCAGGACCAGCTCGTTGTGGGTGGCGTCGGCATGGATTTCCGTGACGGTCAGTGGCGTGTCGGCGTCCAGCTGGTAGGACGAGAGCGTGCTGAACGCGAACATGACCGGGCTGAACGGCAACTGAGCCACGTCCCGTTCGGGTGCCAGTTCCCGGACCAGCCGTTCGAAGGGCAGATCCTGGTGGGCGAAGGCGTCCAGAACGCTCCCGCGAGTGTCGGTGAGCAGTTCCGTGAAGCTGGGAGAGCCGGAAAAGTCGGCCCGAAGGACCAGGGTGTTGAGCAGCATCCCGGCCACTGCCTCCAGGCCAGGCTCTGACCGGTTGGATACCGGTGTGGTGACCGTGACGACGGGCTGCCCGGTGTAGCGGTGCAGCAGGGTCTGGAATGCGGCCAGCAGGGTCATGAACATCGTTGCGTCGTGGTGCCTGGCCAGCCCCGCGACCAGCGCGCGGGTTGTGCTTGGCACCACGAACCGAACCGTCGCGCCGCGCAGGCTGCGGCCCGGCACCCGTGGTCTGTCGGCCGCCAGTTCGAGCGGTTCCGGATGGCCTGCCAGTCGTGCCCGCCAGTAAGCTAGCTGTTTGTCCAGCACCCCGGCGTTGAGCCATTCGCGCTGCCACACGGCGAAGTCCGCGTACTGCAAGGCCGGCTCAGCGGGCAGCGGGCAGTGCCCGCCCAACCGGGCGCGGTAACAGCCGATCAGCTCGTTTAGCACCAGGTTCACCGACCAGGCGTCGCACACGATGTGGTGCTGGCTGAGAATGAGCGTGTGTTCCGCGTCGCCGAGCCGTACCAGTGTGGCGCGCAGGACGGGCCCGGACGTCAGGTCGAACGGCGTGTTCGCCTCCTCCGCGACGATCCGGTCCCGTTCGGCGTTCACTTGCCCGGGTGGTATCGCGCGCAAGTCCGCCAGACGCACCGGTATCGCGCTCGGCGGGTCGATTATCTGCCGTGGTGCGCCGGCGGCCACGATGAATCGAGTCCGCATCACCTCGTGCCGCTCGGCTAGGTCACCAAGCGCCAGGGTGAGGACCTGGTGGTCCACGGCGGTCGGCCAGTCGATCCGGTGGCAGACGTTATAAGCCGGGTTGTCCGGGTGGAGCTCGTGCAGGAACCAGAGCCGCTCCTGCGCGTGAGACAGCGGCGCCTCGGTGCGGCCAAGCCGTCGCGGCAGTACCCCGCCGCTGGGCGGCGCAAGGGCGGTCGGCCCGGCCGGTCCTGCGGTCTGGACGGGCCGGCTCTCCCGCAGCCGCAGTTCGATAAGGTCGGCCAGCTGGGCCACCGTCGGGGCTTCAAACACGCAGGCCAGCGGCGTCTCGGTACCGAACTCCTGCCGGATACGCCTGGTGACCTGAGCGGCGAGAAGCGAGTGTCCGCCAAGATCGAGGAAGTTGTCCTCGACCCCGATTTCCGACGTCCTGCGCCCGAAGACCTCCGCCCAGATGCTCGTCAGGCGGCGCTCGGCATCGGTACGCGGCGCTGTTTTCGGCGCGCCCGTCAGCTCGCCGGGGTCAGGCAGCGCAGCGCGATCTACCTTTCCGCTGGGGGTGAGAGGCAGCTTCGCCAGCACGATCAGCTTGGCTGGCACCATCACGCTGGGCAGCCGGGATCCCAGCCAGCCGCGGACCTCCGCCAGGTCGGGCAGGACGGCCCCGCTAACAGTCATATAGCCCACGAGTTGTGAATTGCCTGGCGCGATGCTTCGCGCGACCACCAGGGCCTCAGCCACCTGAGGATGCGCCATGAGCCGAGCTTCGATCTCACCGGGCTCGATCCGGTGCCCGCGGATCTTGAGCTGTCGGTCGACGCGGCCGAGGAACTCTAGGGTGCCGTCATTGCACCACCTGGCGAGATCGCCCGTGCGGTACCACCGGGTGCCGGGTGCAGCGTCCGGGATGGTGACGAATCGCTCCCGAGTCAGCTCTGGTCGGCTCAAGTACCCGCGGGCTACCCCTTCCCCGCCGAGGTACAGCTCGCCCGCCACCCCAAGGGGCACCTGTCTCAGTTGCGCGTCGAGCAGGTGAACCTCGGCGTTGTCGATCGGGCCGCCAATCGAGGGAGCACCTGTCCCAGCCGCTGTATCGGCGACCGGCGCGGCGGTGGCGACCACTGTGCATTCCGTCGGTCCGTAGTGATTGACCAGGATGAAGGGCAACCCCGGCTGCGGACGACGGTGCAGTGTGTCACCCCCCGTGAGCAGAGCACGCAGCGGCAGCGTCATGCAGTCGTCCTCGGCGAGCACCGCCTCGGCCAGTGGCGTGGGCAGGAATGACATGGTCACCTGGACGCGTTTCATCCAGGTGATGAGGCGCGCCGGGTTGGTGCGGACGGCCGGGTCGGCGACTGCGATGCTGGCGCCGGAGGCGAGATAGGGCCAGAGCTCCCAAATCGAGGCGTCGAAGCTCTGCGCCGCGAGCATGGTTGACCGGTCCGCCGGTGTGACCCGGTAGTAGCGGTTGTGCCAGGAGCACAGGTTCAGCAGGCTGTGGTGCTCGACGAGCACCCCTTTGGGCGAGCCGGTAGAACCGGAGGTGTAGATGGCGTACGCCAGATCGCCCGGTTCGGGAGCACCAAAAGGACCGGACTCTGCCACCGCTCCGCCGGCTGGCTCATGGTCTGCCCGCAGCACGGTGACGCCGTCTGCCGATAGGACGGTGTCGACCGTTTCATTGGTGACCACGACAGTGGCGCCACTGTCAGTGAGCATGAAGGCCAAACGATCCGGCGGGTATTCCGGGTCGAGTGGCAGGTAAGCACCGCCCGCTTTAAGCACGGCCAACAGCGCGGTGACCAACTCTGCGGAGCGCGGCAGGCAGACGCCAACCAGTATGTCGCGGCCTACACCGTGTGCCCGCAGCCGGCTGGCCAGCCGCTCGGCACCGCGATCAAGCTCACCGTACGTTAGCGCGCATGGCCCGTCCAGCACAGCTACACGCTCCGGCTGGGTCTGAGCGTGCGCCGCGACCAGTTCGGGTATGAGGGCGCTGCGCTGGTGCGGCACGGGTTGGCTACCCCAGCGGGCCTGCTGAGCCAGTTCCGCCGGACTGGAGAGGCTGAGGGTGCTCAGGGACGTTTGCGGACTCTCCGCGGCACCTTCCAGCAGCCGGACGTAGTGCGCAAGCAGTCGCTCGGCGGTGGCCGCGTCGTAGAGATCGGGGCGGTAGTTCACCTGCACCGTGACCCCACCGTCGGCGCCGCCGATCTCCTCGCGCAGGAACACATCGAAATCGAATCGGACGTCGCCAGTGCCCGATGCCGCCTCTGGCACCACAGGTCTCCGCCCCGGAGGGGTTATCACTGGAGCCTCCTGCGCTGGTGACGGTGCTGCGCCCAGGTACGACAGCACCACCGAAAACAGCGGCGACTGGCCTGGGCTCGGTACCGGGGCGACGGTAGCGGCCAGTTGCCGTATCAGCACATCTCGGTGCTGATGGCCGTCCAGGACGGCCTTCTTGGTTCGGCGCAGCAGGACCCGCAACCCTGGGTCGTCCGACAGATCGGCGCGCAGCGGCAAGGCGGTGCCGACGAGCCCAGCGCGGTCGGCGGATTCCGTCTCGGCGAACTCGGAACTAGCGGCGCCGACAATGACGTCGGCTTGCCGGCTCCACCGCGACAGTAGCGCCTGGAAGGCAGCAAGCAGCACCATGGACATGCTCGCATCGGCGCTGTCTGCTAGCGCGCGCAGGCGCGCCACAAGTTCTGGACTCAGGCGACCGCTGACTTCGGCCTCACCGCAGGCCGGTATCGTCGACCGGGGCCGGTCTGTGGGCAGGTCCAGCGGTGCCAACCCTGCTAGGACGGCCTTCCAATACGCCAGCGAACAGTCCGCTGGAACGGCTTGTTCGACATCATGACTCACGGCTGTGGTCTCCTCTGGCACACCATTGCCGCCAAAGCGCTTAGCAGCTTCCAGATAACGGCTTCCGGCTTAAACGCTAACAAGAGATGCGGAGCGAGAAGAAGGGGCACGGCATAGGTAGGCGCAGCAGGTAGTGAGGTTCCTGCAACTTCTGCTTACCTTCGCAGCCGGGATGAAACTGCAGGTGGCTTGCGTATCGCAACCCGGCGGGGCGCCCGTGCGGATATGGTACTCGGCCTAAAAATAAGCGTGCTGATTACCCGGCTCTCCTCGTCCCTTGCAGTACAGTCCGGATCCAGTGCAGTCGTCCGCGTGCGAATTCAACGGCACAACTGACGCCACGGATTCGTGCGCTTGTTACAGTATCTTTTTGGCGACATCTCGCCGAGGAAGGCAAGTGGCAGATGCCTATCAAGATGATCAACGGAATCAACACTAGTTACGAAGACTACGGTACGGGCGAGCCAGTCCTGCTGCTCACGGGCACAGGGGCCAGTGGCCGGGTATGGAATACACATCAGGTACCGGCGCTGACCAAATCAGGTTTCCGGGTCATTACCGTCGATAGCAGAGGTGTGCCGCCAACAGATCTATGCAAGAACGGATTCACCATTGGTGACTTGATCGACGATACGGCGAGTCTGATCGAATATCTGAAGATTAGCCCATGTCGAATTGTGGGGCTGTCGCTGGGAGCAATTATCGTTCAGGAACTCCTGCTTGAACGCCCCGAGTTGGTAAGACAAGCAGTCCTGATGGCGACACGAGGACGAACTGATGCCCTGAGCGCGGCCATGTCATCAGCCGAACTCGAGCTCTTCGACACTGGGATCAAGCTGCCACCACGGTTCGACGCCGCAATACGCGTCATGCAGGGGTTCTCGCGCCATACGCTGAGCGATGATGAGGTCGTTCGGGACTGGCTGGACGTCTTCGAAATGTCATCCGTGGGGCCATTGCTGAGCCGCTCACATCTAGTGCTCGATATGATTCCTGACCGGCTGGAGAGCTACCGGAACATCAGAGTAGACTGTCTCATAATGGCCTTCGAGGATGACCTGATCACGCAACCGCATCTGGGCCGCGAGGTAGCGGATCATATCCCAGGAAGTACCTTCCAAGAAATCGCGGGATGTGGGCACTTCGGATATATCGAAAGGCCTGATGTGGTGAACTCGGCCCTCATCGGATTTTTCCAGAGTGGGTAGCCTTTATCAGCCCTGGCCACGGCAGGAATGCTTAGATTTCATCGAGAAGAACTATACAGATATTCGGCATGAGCGAGTGGAGGTATCTTCGATGACTGCGCAGGACATCGAGTATGTCGAGTTGTACACGAGCGATATCTTGTCTACTGTCGACTATTTCGCATCGTCATTCGGTTTCACCTGGATGGCTGAGTTCGTGGAAGACGGCTGTCGCTCGTCGTTGCTGCGGCATGGGACTGTCCAGCTGGTCGTGACGGCAGGGCGGGGGACCGAGGAGTTCATCGAGGCACACGGAGACGGGATTGCGGACATCGCCTTCGGATGCGACGATCCCGCGCGGACTTGCGAACGGGCCGTGGCGGCTGGCGCCTCGCTGATCAACTTGGCGCCCGGCAAGCTGGTCGTCTCCGGATTCGGTGATACACGCCATACGCTCGTCGCTCGCTCGGCTGGCGCTAGCCTTCCCAGCGATCGTGCGTGGAAGCCTGTCTCCAGAGCACCGGCGAAACCGGGACGGATCTGGCTGCTTGATCACGTCGCTATCCTCGTTGAGGCCGGGAAGCTGACGGACTATGCGGACTTCTGCACTGACGCATTCGGGCTCACCCGCTACTCGTCTGAGTACATCGAGATCGGCGAGCAGGCGATTGACTCAATTGTCGTCCGCAGTCCATCCGGAGGCATTACCTTCACAGTTCTTGAGCAAGACCAAACCAAGAAATCAGGGCAGGTAGATGAGTTTATCTCAAGGTATGGCGGATCGGGTGTCCAGCACCTCGCCTTCCTTGTCGATGATATCGTCTCCGCAGTTCATGAGTTCCGTGCCCAGGGGGTGGAATTCCTGCGTACCCCGAACGCTTATTATGAGCTGCTCGCTCATCGGCTTCCTGGCATTGAAGAGGAGATAGCAGGCCTGTGCGCCACGAATGTTCTTGCCGATCGCGACGAATGGGGTTATCTCCTCCAGCTGTTTACGCGTTCACCATATAAGCGGAACACCATGTTCTACGAGCTTGTACAGCGGCGTGGTGCCCGCGGCTTCGGCAGCTCGAACATCAAAGCTCTTTATGAGGCTGTGGAACGTGACGAGCTGGCGGCAGGATGAGTGTCGCAGTGACACTGCGGCAGGAAGATCTGCACGCCAGCCTATCTGATCCGGTTCTGGACACGATGAACTTTCTCAACGAGGTCGCCTTCCGCTATCCGAAGGCCATCTCGTTCGCTCCCGGTCGTCCATACGATGGCTTTTTCGACACCGAACAGATCTTCACGTACATAAGAAGCTACCTAGATCGACTGGCGGCGGAGGGTAACTCGCCCGGTCAGATTCGCAGTGCCCTATTTCAGTACGGGCCGACCGCCGGGCGTATCCGTGAACTGATCGCCAGCTCTCTTCGCGAGGACGAGAACATCGACGTCCCGGCCGGATCCATCGTGGTCACAGTGGGCTGTCAAGAGGCCATGCTCTTGGTGCTGCGGGCGCTCATCTCGGGTCCCGGGGATGCTTTCATGGTGTCCAGCCCATGCTATGTGGGGATTACCGGCGCGGCCAGGCTACTGGATATCGAAGTTACCGAGGTCGAAGAGCAGGAGGATGGTTTCCGCTGCGCGGACCTGGAGCTGGCGATCCGGACCGAGCTTGGGCGCGGTCGCCGGCCGCGCGCGTTCTACGTCGTGCCAGACCATTCCAACCCGACCGGCACCACGATGCCGATCGAGACCCGGCACGAACTCCTGGAGCTGGCCGCCCGCTATGACATCTTGATAGTTGAAGACAGCCCTTACCGGATGGTCAGTCCTCCCCCTCACCTGCCGACCTTGAAGTCCCTTGACCACCAGCGCAGAGTCATCCACCTGGGCTCGTTCTCCAAGACGGCCTTTCCCGGAGCCAGAGTGGGATTTGCGGTCGCCGACCAGCCTGTCACCGACACCATGGGCCGGATTGGGACGCTTGCCGACGAACTCGCCAAGATCAAGAGCATGGTGACGGTGAACACCTCGCCGCTGAGTCAGGCCGCCATCGCAGGCATGCTCCTTTCCTGCGGAGGGCGCGTGTCGGAGCTCAACAGGCAGGCAGCGGCCTACTATGCGAACGCCATGCGGGCGACCCTGCGGGAACTCGACCGGTGCTTTCCCACTGAGCGACGGGCTGCTCTGGGCGTCCGCTGGAACGAGCCGATCGGTGGATTTTTTCTCACGATTCGCGTGCCGTTTACGGTCGACGACACGGCCCTGGAGCGCTCTGCGGAAGATTTCGGGGTCATCTGGACGCCGATGTCGTACTTCTATCCCCACAGCGGCGGGGACCACAGCATCCGGTTGTCTGTCAGTTACCTGACGGAGGACGAAATCGTCGTCGGCATTACGCGGCTTGCCGACTTCGTCGATGCCGAGGTGAAGCAGCACCGGGATGCTAGGACACAGCACCCAGGAACCGCAGCCTGTCACGGGAGTTTTCCCAGCTCAGACACGTAATAAGAGGCGGAGACGGGAATCGAACCCGTGTACAGGGCTTTGCAGGCCCTTGCCTAAGCCACTCGGCCACTCCGCCGTAAGCGCACCACCACGAAGGGCACTGCGGGAAAACAAGGAAAACTGGAGCGGACGACGGGATTCGAACCCGCGACCCTCACCTTGGCAAGGTGATGCTCTACCAACTGAGCCACGTCCGCGTGACGTGAAGAACTTTAGCCGATCCTGGCCGCAACGCAAACTCAAACACGCGCTTCGATGAACTGACTTGCTGAGTACGGGCCGTGATGGGTGCCGCTTACCCACCGTGACCAGCAACGATGTCCGCCTGCCCATACTTCGACGCAGACCGAAGGATCGTTGAGTTACCGTCGAGGTATGGCAGGTGCGGCATACGACTCAGACATCGCCCCGGTCGCGGCGCTGCTCGCCGACCCGGGCCGAGCGGCGATACTGCGGGCGCTGCTGCCGGGGCGTCCACTCGCGGCCGGCGAGCTCGCGACGATCGCGCACGTCAGCCCGCCGACAGCCAGCGCGCATCTGGCGAAGCTGCTCGACGGCGGCATGATCGCGGTGACCAAGCAGGGCCGCCACCGCTACTACCGGCTGGCGAGCTATCAGGTCGCCGAGGTACTCGAGCAACTCGCGCTGGTAAGCCGTGACATCCCCGTCCGTACTCTGCGCCAGTCCCGCGAGGCCGAGGCGCTCGCCGTGGCGCGGACCTGTTATGACCATCTGGCGGGCCGCGCGGGCGTGGAACTTTTTGACTCGCTGTTGCGCAACGGCGTCATCAAGGATGTCGGGTCCCCGGGTAATTCCGATTCCTGGCCAGAAGCAGCCGACTCGCCAGCTCGGCGGGTCTTCGATGTGACGGGGTACGGGGAAGATCGGCTCGCGTCGTTTGGCATAGATGTCGGCGAGTTGCGTCGGCAGCGCCGGCGTTTCGCGGGTGCTTGCCTGGACTGGACGCAGCGGCGGGCCCACTTGAACGGCGCGCTCGGCGCCGCGATCACCGACCGTCTCTTCGACCTCGGCTGGATCGAGCGAGGCCCTCGCCACCGTTCGGTCGTCATCACCGCCGCTGGTGCCGAAGGACTGTCCGCCGCCTTCGGCTTGGAACTCTCGGCGGCCTGATCCCGCTGCTAGCGGGCGGAGCACTGCGGGATGCGTGGCAGGCTAGAGGTTCATGAACGAGGTCGTGGTCGATGGGTCGGCGCTGAGCATTGCGGATGTAGTTGCGGTCGCTAAGGGACAGGCCAGGGCGCGGTTGAGCCCAGATGTCCGAGAACGCATGGAGTTCAGTCGCCAGGTCGTGCTGAAGGCGCTGACCGGTGACCGCCCCGTCTACGGGGTGAATACCGGGTTCGGGGCGCTCGCGGATACTCCGGTGGGGGAGCGGGACCTCGCCGCGCTGCAAGGCGCGATCCTCCGCTCGCATGCCGCCGCGGTCGGCGAGCCGCTGGCTGACGAGGCGGTCCGTGCGCTGCTGCTGCTCCGGGCACGGACGCTAGCGGCCGGGTACTCGGGGGTGCGGGCCGAACTGCCCCAGCGACTACTGGAGTTGCTAGACAAGAACCTGCTCCCGGTTGTGCCCGGCAAGGGATCCGTCGGCGCCTCCGGGGACCTGGCCCAGCTCGCCCATCTGGCGGAGCCACTGATCGGTGAGGGGCGGCTGCGGGCACCCGGTGACCCCATTCAGGGCCGTCCGGCGGCCGAAGTGCTGCGCGAGCATGGGCTGGAGCCGCTCGTTCTGCAGCCCAAAGAGGGACTGTCGCTGGTCAACGGCACCGAGCCGATGCAGGCACTGCTCGCGTTCTCGGTGCATGACGCGGCGATGCTCGTCCAGGCCGCCGACGTGGCCTGCGCGCTGTCGGTGGAGGCACTGCTCGGCACCGACCGGCCCTACGACACACGTGTGCAGATCATCAGGCCGCATCCCGGGCAGCTCACCAGCGCCGCGAATCTCCGGTCCCTGCTGGCGGGGTCACCACTGCTGGCCAGCCACCGGGACAGCCGTCACGCGGTCCAGGACGCGTACTGCCTGCGTTGCGCGCCGCAGGTGCATGGCGCGGTACGCGATGTGCTGGGCTACGCCAGGAATATCATAACGACGGAGCTTGGAGCGATCGTCGACAACCCAGTCATCGTGCCCGACGGCGAGGTGATGACCACCGGGAACTTCCATGGTGAGCCGCTCGCCTTCGCCGGGGACATGCTCGCGATGGCCATAGCCGAGCTGGCCTCGATCAGCGAGCGCCGGGTTGACCGGATGCTTGACCCCGCCTTCTCCCGGGGGCTCCCGCCGTTCCTCGCGCCGGCGGCCGGCACGAACTCCGGATACATGCTGGCCCAGTACACCGCCGCCTCGCTGGTCAGCGAAAACAAGGTCCTCGCCCACCCGTCCAGCGTCGACACCATCCCGACCTCCGGAAAGCAGGAGGACCACGTGTCCATGGGCTGGACCTCGGTCCGCAAGCTCCGCGACGTGGTGGCGAATGTCCGGACCTGCCTGGCCGTCGAGATCTGCTGCGCCGCCCAGGGGATCGATTTGCGTGCCCCGGTGGCCTCCAGCGAGCCGCTGCGCGCGGTGCATGCCTTGGTGCGGTCCCGGGTTCCGGGGATGGATGTCGATCGAGAGGTGGCCCCGCAGATCGTCGCCATCGATGAGCTGCTTCCCGAGATCTGTTCCGCTGTCGAGACGGTCTTGCCGGATTTTGCCTGAGCCGGGCGGCGGCTGCGGCCGTAACGCCGATCCGCCGCGGGGCGCCTTCGGCGTGGCGCGCGCGCCGAAGTGCACGTACCGTTCTCCGGTGCGCAGCTGGTAGAAGGCGACCGGGGTCCAGGTCTGGACGCCGGGCTCGCGGACGAGGTACAGGTCAGGGCCAGCCGGTGTCATCGGGTATTCGGCGACGGGGTCAGAGACCAGGTCGGTGAGCGGGCCGGTGACCGTCATGCGCAGTATCGGACCATCCTCGCCCGGCAGCACTTCCAGGCGCGTGCCGGCTCGTTCGTAGACGCCAAGGTGCGGCGTGATGTCCGCGTCGGCGGGGATGTCCGGCGGCTCGATCTGGGCGGCCATGTCCACGTCCGCTAGTTCGGCGAAGATCTCTCGGTACAGCTCGTGGTACAGGTCGCAGGCATTATCGGCGTTGGTGAGCAGCACGACCGCGAGCCCCTCATCGGGCAGAACCCGGAGGAACGCGGACTGACCCATCGTGTTCCCGTCGTGCCCGATGAGCCGTCGGCCGTCCCACCCGAAGCGGATCCACCCGATCCCCCAGGAGTCGCCAAGGGCGTACTTGTCGGGAAGCTCCACCTGCTGCTCCGCCATGGCGGCCGTGCTGGCCGCGCTGAGCAGCCGGGTGCCGTCGGGCGCGAGCCCGCCAGTGAGGTGCAGGCGCGCGAACGCGAGAACGTCGGCCGGTGCCGAGCAGATCAGCCCGGCCGGGCCTATCGAGCGCGGCAGCCCCCAAACCGGGACCAGCGACCGCTCGCCCGCGACGTCGGCATGCCCGGTCGCGGTCCGGAACAGCAGCGCTTCCTCCGGGAGCGTCACCGTGTGCCGTAGGCCGAGCGGGGCCACGATCCGCTCCCGCAGCGCGACATCCCAGGTCTTGCCAGTCAGCTTCTCGATAACCCGGCCAGCCACCACGAAGCCGGAGTTGGAGTAGGACCAGGTGGCACCGAGCGGATGGTTCTGCCGGATGTCGCCAAGCTGCGCGACGTACTTCTCCAGGCAGTCGTCGCCCCGGCCGGTGTCGGTGAATACGTCGCCGTCGATGCCGCTGGTGTGCGTGAGCAAGTGCCGCATCGTCACGGTTTTCTCGGCGTCCGGGTCGGCGAGCCGCAGTTCGGGCAGTACCTCAGCGACCGGGGCATCGAGGTCGAGCAGACCTTCGTCGACAAGCTGCATGACGATCGTCGCGGTCCACACTTTGGAGATCGAGCCGATCTGGAACAGCGAATCCGTGGTCGCCTCGATCCCGGCGCGGGCGTTCAGCGTGCCGTAAGCGGCCTCGACGAGCTCGTCGGGCTGGTCGGGCCGGTCGGGCTCGAGCCGCAGGATGCCCAGCGCGGCGCCCGGCACGTGATGCTTGCTAGCGAGGGTGGCGAGCCGATGCTCCCAGTGGGTGGCGTCGATCGGGAGGCGCCTGGACGCGCTCGTGTACTGCTCCACCCAGGCGGTGATCCGCTGGTTGTAGTCGATCCGGTGTGACAGCGTGCCGTCGAGGATGAACAGGTGCGATGCGCCCGGGTAGCGCACCAGCTGGACGGGGACGTTCTGCTCGCGTAGCGCGGTGTGCCACTCCTCGGCCTGCCCGACCGGGCAGCGCAGGTCCGCCTCGCCGTGCAGGAGCAGCGTCGGCGTCCGGACCGCGTCGGCACGGGCCAGCGGCGACATCTCACTTCGGTCGGCATCACCCATTTCGTCCTGGGCGAGCGCGTGACCAATATCCGAGGTGCCCGCCAGGCTGGTCGGGTCGCTGACCGCGCCGCCGGCCACGGCGGCGGCGAACCGGCCGTCCCGGCTGGTCAGGTAGCAGGTCATGTACCCGCCGTAGCTATAGCCAGTCACCGCGAGGCGGCCGGGGTCGGCGATCCCCTCGGCGACGAGCGCGTCGACCGGTTCCAGGAGGTCCTTCGCATCCGTCACGCCCCAGGCTCCTGCCGTGGCCGTGAAGAACGCTTCGCCGTAGCCGTCGCTGGCGCGCGGGTTGATCAGCAGGATGGTCCATCCGCGTGCGGTGAGCTCCTGGTGGTACAGGTGCGCTGGGTCGGCGGCGCCGTTCCACGCGTTGTGCGGACCGCCGTGGATGTCCAGCAGAAGCGGCCCAGGCATCGTGGCGGCGGGATCCCTGATCACCCAGCCGTGCACCCTGGTGCCATCGGAGATGGTGAACTCGCGTTCCGCGCGGGTGAACAGTTCGGCGCCGGGCTGGCCGTGCGACGTGCGGACGGTCTCCTCACCGGATACGAGGTCGAGGGTCACGATCTCGCCGTAGCTCGTCGGTGTCGCGAGCACGACCGCGACAGTTGCCCCAGCAACGGACATACCGGAAACGACGCGGCCCGCGCCGGTCAGCACGGGGCGCGGCGAGCCGTCGCCGTCGGCCGCCACGGCGTAGAGATGGCTGCAGCCCCGGTCCCGTACGCAGAACAGCACGGTCGCGCCGCCATCGCCCAGCTGGGGCAGTGCGCCCGGGTGGCCGGGGTCACCGGCCATCACGTTCCGGTCCAGGGCCGCGGCCAGGTTGACGATCTCGCCGCCGCCCAGCGGCACCCGCAGCAGTCCCGCGTGGCCGATGGACTTGCCAGGCGTCCCGACGACGAGCAGAGCGCCGCCGTCCGCCGACCAGAGCACGGGTCCCGCCACGCCGCCAGCCAGGACGGCGAGCCGGGGAGCAGCCCCCGCCGCTGTGACGTCTATCACGTAGACGGACGCGCGATAATCCAGGTCAGCGTCTGGTGCGGTGGCCGCGCTGAACGCCAGCCGTGACCCGTCGGGGGACCACGCGGGCAGCCCCGCGTACCAGTCGCCGCCGGTTATCTGGCGGCAGTCCTTGGCCGCGATGTCAAGCACGTGCAGGTGCTGGCGGACCGTTCCGAGCAGCCCGGCGCCATCGGCCTTGTAGTCGAGCCGGTCGGCCACGATGGGTCCGGCTGCGCGCCGCTTCCTCGTGCCCTCGTCCTCGCCAGGGGCGGCGCGCAGGTCGACGGGCGCGCTGAACGCGATCTTCGACCCGTCGGGGCTCCACACCGGCGCGCCCGCGCCAAGCGGCAAAGTCGTGAGTTGCTCCGGCTCGCCGCCGTCCATGGGCATCAGCCACACCTGCGGCGTACCGTCACTGGCGCGCAGGAACGCGACCCGCGTCCCGTCCGGAGACCACGCGGGACAGGCATCCGCCGTGCCCCGGGTGAGCTGGCGGGCCTGCCCAGCACGAGGCACCCGCCATAGGGCGCGGACGGTGCGGTCGGCCGTGGCGTCGGCCGTGGCCAGCACGTATACGATCTCCCGGCCGTCCGGGGATAGGGTCGGCTGCTCGGGAAGGGCGAAGGTGGGCAGGTCTTCGATGCGCTGGCGACGTGTCACGTTTACTTGCGTACTCCGCCATAGGCGGATACGTCCAGTGCTGGCCGGCGCCGCGCGCGGACCCGCGGGGGAACATGCCAGCGCCCCGATCCGCACGGGGGAGGCGGACCGGGGCGCCGGGTTTGTTTCCCGGCCCGCCACGGGGGAGCGGGCCGGGACGTTATATGGAGTTAGCCGCGTCAGGCCTGCCGGAGCAGGTCGTCAAGCTCGGACTCGACGTCGACGAACTCGCTCTCCTTGCCGTCCTCGACGATCCGGTAGGTCCGGCGCAGGAAGTCGGAGATCTCGTTGACTGGCGCCTCGAAATGCGCCTGGCCGAACGGGGAGGACAGCTCGATGTTGAGCACATCGCGGTCGCTCTCGCCGGTGGCCGGGTCGGGGGTGGCGGCCGACGGCCACACCTGGACGTCGCCGAGGCCCGCGCGGCCCTTGACTCCCTCCGCCAGGAGGTCCCTGGCGAAGATCCACTCGACCGGCTCATCCAGGCCGACGTGGAACGCGATCCGGATGGCGTAGGGGTCGTCGCCGCTGTAGAAGAGACTAGCCACCAACGGCACAATCGTTTGCTGCGGGACGATAAGCCGAAGACCGAGTTCGGCGGAAACCGTGCTGCTGCTACTGTTCATCGTCGGGGCCAACCTTTACTTCGCTGGGACCCGGAAACCGGGCTTTGATTCAGTGTTCTGACGCGACGGGGGAGTTGGTATGACGCGTACGGAGCGTGATGTCCTCGGTTGCCCGAAAGTGTCCGTTTGCGAGCCCATTTTCCCCTATGTTGTCTGGGTTTCTTGCGGTATCTGACCTGGTCAGCTGCCGTCTTTGGATTGAACGGCGTTGTGACAGTTTAATGTTCCTGCGCATCGATTGCATAGTATGTGACCTTGCTCTCATCGCCTATCTGACCAGGGTTTACCCAGGGTTTTCGGCTCGCAACGCGAAGCTATGGGATCGTTATCTGGCGCTCACGTTGCATACGCTTGCAGTCACGGAGAGTGATAATTTCCCTCGCTCAATTAAGGGCGACGATGTGCGGACCTGTTGTGATACCGGCAAAACTCGTGGTGCCAATGGGGTTGGTGATCTAGCTGGGCTCGTGGGCTGGGGACTTTGTTGGTCAAGTTGCCTCCGCACCCTTCCAGTCGCCCCAGTGATGGATCTTCGATAGCGCCATAGTCCCAGTGGCGACAGGTGGAAGACTCCCGTACGCCGATATATCCCGTATATACCTATTGTCCAATGAGGCGGGCTACGGCCCCGTTCGGTACGCCTACAGGCGGTTCGATACACCTGCGGCGCGCGCGGCCGGTGTGGCCCGTTCGGTACACCTGCGGCCCCGAGCGGCCCGTCAAGTGCACCCGCGCGGCCGGTTCGGTGCATTTGGGGCTTGCGCGGTTCATGGTTCGCCCGAGGCTGGTGTTCTCAGCCCAGGACGGTTGGGCGAACCATGGATGTCCCATCGATAGCCGAATTCGGCTATCGATGGGACATCCACGGGGCTGATGCCGCGAGCCGGACCCGCCCGGGCGGCCGGTATGTGGCATTTGTCGCAGCCGACGCTTCGGCATGCCCCCGGCTGCCCGGAAGGGCCCCCAGCAGCCCGGAAGGGCCCGGGGCGGGCGCTACTGCTGGTGCTGGTGGTGCCCATGAGCGCGGTCAAGCCACCGGCCCGAGTGTGTCGTTTCTGGTGGGTGCGGCGCTGCCCACACTCTTTCAGGGGCAGCGCCGCACCAGCCAGGAACAACATTCCCGAGGCGCGGCGAACCGGGGCGGGGCGGGGCGTGGCACCTAGGGGCACCTGTGGCACCTAGGGGCACCTGAGGCCCGGCACCTAGGGCACCTAGGGGCACCTGCGGCGCCCAGAGCCGCCAGCCCAGGGATGGGGCGCCGCGAAGCCCAGGGATGGGGCGCCGCAGGGGGGCGCGGCCAGCGCGTCGGGTGGCGCGGGTGGGCGCGAAATGCGCTACGCTATTGACCGCAGCACCGCCCCGGCAGGGACGGTCGCCAAAATTTCCCGGGCGATTGGCTCAGCGGGAGAGCGTCCGCCTCACACGCGGAAGGTCACTGGTTCGATCCCAGTATCGCCCACACGTTCCAAGCTGCAAGCGTCAGGTGGAAACGCAGGAAGCGACGCAGGCATCAGCCGCGATCTTCAAGATCCCCACAGAATCCCCACAATCGGCCCGGTGACCGCCGCTAGCCGCATTAGGGGTATCAGTTGGCATGGCTGGTCAGTCCGCTCAAGAGTCACTGAGCGTCAGCCTGCGCGCTCGGGTGCGCTGGCCAGCGGGGTGCTCGCGGACCATCATGCTGCTCGCTGCCGCCACGGCGAGCGCGGCGATCACGCCCAGATATACCAGGGCGGTGTGGTGCAGGCCGTAGCGCGTGACGGCCACCCCGGCGATCAGTGCGGGGATGCCGAAGGCAAGGTAGTTGACGGTGAAGATCCCAGCGATCAGGTCTGCGCGCTCACCGGGATCGGCCAGCGCGCTGAGCGTGCGGAAGGCGCCGAGGAACGTCACCCCGAAGCCGACGCCCGCCACAGCGGAGCCTGCCAGGAAGGCGGCAGCTGACATCGTGGCGACTGCGGCAAAGGTCACCGCTACGCCGGTGAGCAGGGCCAGGCATCCGGCCAGCATCGCTGTGGGCGGGGCGACGCGGCGGAACATGACAGTGGCCGCCGCTCCGATCCCGGTGAGCAGGAAGACCACTAGGCCGCCCCACAGCCGGTTCGGCGAGTCAAGCACCTGCGCGGCCAGCGACGGCCCGAGCGACAGGTACAGGCCAGCCAGGGCCCACGCCGCAACCAGGCACGGCACGGCCACCGCGAAGTCCCGGCGCGCCCGGGGCGGCACGTTCACCCGCGGCCGTAGCGAGGCCAGCACGCCGGGATGCCGCGCCGCGGGCTCGGGCATCACCAGTATCCCGGCGACGGCCACGCAGAAGGCACCGAGCAGCAGCCACCACACCAGATGAGTCGGCGCCGGCCCGTACTGGACCAGCGCACTGGCGCCGAGCGCGCCCGCGGCCAGGCCGAAGATGGTGGTTGCGGTGTTGACGACAGGCGCGAGCCCGCGGCCGCCGGGTTGCAGGTCGATCAGCGCCGCGCCGAGCGCCCCGGTCGCCGCGCCGACGGCGATGCCTTGCAGCACGCGGGCGGCGAACAGCAGACCGACGCCGTGGGCAGTCAGGAACAACGCGCACGCGCCGATGTTGACAGCCAGGGTAGCTATGATCACGGGCCGGCGGCCCAGGTAGTCCGACAGTGACCCGAACACCAGCAACGTGATGAGAACGACGAGGGCATAGACCGCGAAGACCGCGGTCAGCGTGGCCGCCGAGAACCGGAACTGAGCCTGGTAGACACCATAGAGCGGCGCCGGAGCGCTAGCCGCGACCAAAGACAGGAACAAAACCCCCGCCACCAGCCAGAACGCCGCCGCCCGCGGCGACCCCTTCGGCTGCGATTGCTCCCGGGCAGCCCCGGTTACCGGTCGGCGGTATCGTCGCGCGGCGCGGGTTTCCGTGCGGCCAGTCACGTCCCCAGAAGGGTATGGCTGGGTGCTCCGTTCCGCGGGCGCGGCGGCCTGGGGGCTCCCCGGCGAACGCGGCACCGTCAGGTGCTCCCGCTCGACCGCCAGCAGGCCGAACGGGTCACTCACCGCGGAGCCGCCGGCGAATCGCCCGGGATCAGCAGTCAGGAGCCCGCCCAGGTGCTTTCGCACCTTGCTCGCTTGCTCGATCATCGGATTACCTTCCTTCGTCCGTCAAAGCGTTTCCCTAGTTCCACCGTGCGTCTGCTACCGGGACCGGCGCCACGACCGGCTTCCTCGCTGCTGGTAGGCGCAGCCTTCCACGGCACGTAACGTGAAGGCGTGGAGCTGCGCCAGCTGCGGTACTTCGTCGCGGTGGCCGAGGAGCTGAACTTCGGCCGGGCCGCCGAGCGGCTGCTGATCGCTGGACCGTCCCTGTCGCAGCAGATCAAGGCGCTCGAACACGACCTCGGGGTGCGGCTGTTCGACCGTGACCGCCGCTCGGTGGCCCTGACCCCGGCCGGCGCGGCCCTGCTCCCGCACACCCGCGCGTTGCTGGACCGGGCCGACGACCTGCAGCGCCGCGCCGCTCAGATGTCTGGCTCCGAACCGGTCCGGCTCGGCTACGTCGACTGGCTGCCCGCGGACCTGACCGCCCGCGCGTCCGCGGTGGCGCAGCTACGCCTGGATGCGTGGATCGCGCCCTCCCACGCCCAAGCCGCCCGGGTCGCGGACGGCAGCCTGGACCTGGCGGTGGGCTGGGTGCCCACTCAGGACCTGGAGCAGTACGGGCTCAGCGCCCGGCTCATCGGCGCGGACCGCCTCTACGCGGTCGCCGCCGGTGATGACACCAGCGATGTCCACGCCCAGGACACCGCCGTTCTCCTCGATGACGACACCACCTCGTGGGGATCATGGAACCTGTACGCCGCACAGCTGGCCCGCGACACCGGCGCCCGCGCGGTTCGGATCTCTGACGGCGGCATTACCGGCCCCGCCTTCTTCGACCACGTGCGCCGCAGCCGCCGCCCCATCATCAACGCGCCCAAGGGTCAGACCACGCCGCTGCCGTCCGACCTGGTCCGGCGCCCGGTGATCGCGCCACAGGTCTACTGGACCTGGTCCTTGGTCTGGCGCCGCGGCGAGGAGCGCGCCGCCGTCCTGGTTGTCGTGGACGCCGTCACCAACGAGGTCGGCGACCTCGGAATCCACCGGCCGGACGCCTGGCTGCCCGACAGCGACCCGCACAGGCAGTAGCCATCCCGCACCTCGGCAAGCCGGCATATGATCGCCGTGTGATAGGCCCCAGCGGGCAGGCCGTGCGGCCAGCCATCGACGCGGAGGTAGAGCCGCTCGCGACGGCGGGCATGGCGACTGTCCTGGCCACCTCGGACTGCGGGCTACCTCGGACGGCGGGTCGGCCCCGGCTCGGGGCGGCCCGGCGGTGTCCGTGACTGGCGGCCCCGTCAACGGCGAGGACCCCGTCAAGCGCGTGCAGCCCGACAGCGCCCACGCTGAGAGCAGAATGGTCCGCCACACCTACGGCTACTTCAGTGGCCACGTGAACGCGGACGGGTCACTCGTCCACTCCGGACAGATGACCGAGGAGGGATACCTGTACATCGCCCTGGACGGGACCCGTTACACGCGAGGCTGGCGGTACAACAGGGACGGCAGCCCGACGGGGATCATCGGGCACGGCGTGATGGGTCCCGTGGTCAACGGCAAGCAGCACCAAGCATCGACCATCATCAACCACGCCAACCACACCTACAGCCAGCAGCACACCGAGTACTCCGTCACCGGCGGCGCGGACGCACCGTGGTATCAGGCTCTGGACCTGTGGAGCAGCCCGTCCGAGGTACAGCAGGCGCTGCAGAGCGGCCAGGCGCCCCAGAAGGGCACGACGACGGTCCATGGCACGCCGGCGATCGCGCTCGCGATCACGGTGCCGGACGCCCGGAACCTCCACCGCACCCTGTACGCCGACGCGCTGACCTGCCAGCCGCTGCGCACGGTGACGGTCGCCGACGACAACCCGAGGCCGTACATCGCGGACTGGATGCCGGCCACGCCAGACAACATCGCCAAGGCCAAGGACGATGACCCCATCCCGGCCGGCTACACGAAGGTCGGCAACGCCGGCTAGAGCGGCCTGATACCGCCGAGCGGGCAAGCCGGCTGAGCGTGGCCCTCCCCTGAGCGCTGGCTAATCCGGCCACAGGCTCACCGACCGCCCGGCCGCCGCGACGACGGCCGCGCCGTCAAGCCCGGCGAACGTCAGATCGATCCCGCCGAACGGCCACTCCACCGCCAGCTCGAACGGCTCGGCTGGCGGAAGCGGCCATAGCCAGAGCCCGAACCTGGAGAAGTGCTCCCCGCGACCGCGGCTGCCGCTGCTGCTCGGCTGCCACTTCAGCGACGGCCCGGCCGGCGGGTCATCCGAAGCGCTGGACCGGCGGCGCGACGGCGCCTCGTCCAGCGTGGTGGCCTTAGTCCCGTCGGCGAACCGCACGCCGAGCCGCAGCAACTTGTCCGGCAACCCGCCGATCCCCTGGAACGGGAGGGTGTAGGCGTGCCCGCCGGTCTGCAAGTCCCACCAGTCGTTCTCCGGCAGGTCACCCTGCCGGGACGCTACTTCTACATCGATCATGCAGCCGATGCTGAACGCCCGGATCGCCGGCACCCGGATCACTACGTTCGCGCTTCGTGCCACCACCAGGTCGACGGGTACAACCGCGCCAGTCTCCGCGGCGGGCGGACCTGACCACGGTGGAGCCTCGGGCAGCCTGGACGCTCGGTCCTCGGCGGTAAGCGGTTCAAAGAACACGTTCCAACGCTACGCCGCCTGGGTGCCCGTCATCGCTGCGGTAAGGTCGCAGGCCATGGGCAAAGGCACCCGCGGCGAGCTTCTTGACCGGCTGGCCGGGGCGATCGAGTCCGTCGCGACCTCGCACCCGCCGCGGGTCGCCGTCGACGGGCCCCCCGCCGCCGGCAAGACCACGCTGGCCGACGAGCTCGCCCTGCTCCTGCGCACCCGGGGCCGCGAGGTCATCCGCGCCTCGACCGAAAGTTTCCACCTGCCCCGGGCCCAGCGCTACCGGCGCGGCGAATTCTCGCCCGAAGCCAACTACCACGACTCCTTCGACTACGACGCGCTCCGCCGGGTCCTGCTCGACCCGCTGGGCCCGGACGGCGACCGGCGGTACCAGCACGCGGTCTACGACTTCGACACCGACACCGCCCTGTCCCCGCCGGTGACGGCAGCCGCCGCGGACGCGGTGCTGCTCCTTGATGGGGTATTCCTCCTGCGCCCGGAGCTGATCGACCGATGGGATCTGAGCATCTTCGTGTCCGCCGCGTTCGAGCAGATACTGGATCGCGCCCGGATCCGGGACCTGGCGCGACTCGGATCCACCGCCGAAGTCGAGCGGCGCTTCCGCACCCGCTACATTCCCGCCCAGAAGCTCTACTTCGCCACGGCCCGCCCGGCCGATCACGCCGACATCATCGTGCATAACGATGAGCCCCGGCTGCCCGCCTGGGAAGTCCGACCGCACTGACCAGCACACAGGACCCGCGCTTGGGTGCGTACTCGTGGTGTGGGCGGGTTTCTAGCGGTGAACCTGGGTGCCGAATGACCCAAAGCTGAGTTCCAGCGTCTGCATGACGCGCACCGTTGCGCCGTGCACGCGTACCTGACCGGGCGGCTGTGCGATCGGCAGCTGGCCGCCGATCTGCTGCAGGAGGTGTTCATGCGCCTCTGGCGGCACCTGGATGCAGTCGCTGCCCTGCCCGGCGACCGGCAGCGCGGCTGGATCTTCACGGTGGCCAGGAACCTGTCGATCGGCCTGAGCCGGCACGACCGGATCATGGCCCGCGCTGAGCAGGCTCTTGCGGCCGAGCCGGCCCAGCCCGCGGCCGCGGCCAGCGACGCGGTGATCAGCGCGGAGCGCGCCGCGATCGTCGGCGCCGCGATCAGGCGGCTACCCGAATCACAGCGCGTCACCCTCGCCCTAGCCGCTGCGGGTGGGCTGACCAGCGCGGAAATCGGCGACGCACTCGGCATTGCGCCCGGCACCGCTCGCTACCGGCTCCGGCGAGCCCGGCGCGGACTCGCCGACATCCTCGGCAACTACGATGACTCAGGGAGCAACGATGAAACTCGATGACGGCCTCACCGCCTGGGCGGCCGCTGTCCGTCTCCCCGCACCCGAGTCAGACGCGATATACCGGCGCATCCTGGCCGCACCCGTCCCAGCCGCCACGACCAAGCCCGGACTGGACCCGTCCTGGTGGCGCGAGTTCAACGTCGGCTTCGCCAGCCGCATGATCGCCAGCACCCGGCCAGTGCACTACCGACCGCAGGCCTTACCCCTCTTTCAGTGCCCGCTGTTTCAGCGCATCCATGGGGTTTTGGGCTGGCGTGAACTTCCTGAAGAAAGCGCTCTTGTAGAAGTCGTATTCCATCTTGTTCATCGTGGCCGCGCGGACGCCATCGAAGGTGTCGTTTGCTATCTCCCGGTCACCTTGAGTTACGATCATCTGGATCCTTGTGGCTATGTATGCAGGTCCCCCAGAGCCACTCCAGAGAGTGGCCTTGACTTCGAGTTTCACCGGGTTATCCGGAGTTGCTTTTTCTGCGCAGTACTTGGTTATATTACCTTCCAGCATGGTCATCTGGGTGTTCGCGTCGTAGGTTCCGGCGACAAGATTTCCTTCCTCGTTTTCCCCGCCGATGGCGCTGCCGATGAGATGCAGCCATTCCCACCTCATCTTATCGGCAGCGGGATATCCTACTGCCTTGGCGTAGTTAAGCGCGGAATAATTCCCCATTGCCCCGGCGCGCGTCTTGGATGATGTGCCCCGCTTGCAGGCGCCCGTTATCTTGAACTCATGGCTGAGTTGCGTTCCCGTGGGACGTGGTGGCGCGCCAATCCCGTCCCGAAGCTTCGCGGGTGACTCATGCGGAGGTCGTTTGGTGAGCTCTGGTCCGTAGTAGATCATCTTGGGGTTCGCGTTCACGGTCCGGGGCTTCCAGCCTGCCTTATCTATCATAGACCGAAAAGTGTCGAGATCCACAGGCTGAATCTCTTCTTCGGCGCCTTCCTTGCTAAGGATTCGCGCTCCGAGATCGTAGTTTCCTACGAAGAGATCATGATTATCATCGGCTATCCTTCGCGTCTCGACGTCGTTTGTGAAGACAAGTCCATCTTTCGCCGTAACATTCTCCGCGCGGCTTCTGACGTTGAATGCCTTGCTTGCGGGATTCTGCTGCCGCAGCATCTCGCGCACATGGTGTGAGAGTTCGTCGACAGACCAGTCTTTGAAGTCGATCTTCCTGACGAAATACTCCGTTGAAAGCGTCCCCGCCTCGACCTCTTTTATATCGACGTTACCCTGTGATACATCATCCAAGAATCCAACTAGTATTTCAAGATCATGATGGTTCAGGGAGGCGAGTCCCCGCGGCCGAGCGGAGCGATCGCTGTCAAAAGTAATCTCCGGCCCTTTCGTCAAGCGATTCTGGGGCCTAAGCGGGAGACTTGATTGGAATCTCTTCGCGGCTGGCGCGGGACTCTCGGACCTCTCGGAGCTCTCGGTCCGCGACCTTTTCGGAGGAGCCGAGGGGGCCCGCTGGACCGGGTGGCTGGCGGAATAGGCTCGCTGGACGGGCGTTTCCGCCTCCTCTGCGGGCCGCGCCGGGACCGGGGCGGAAAGGACGCGGGTCGCGTTGGCCTCGGCTTCGCGTTCAAAGCGATCCGAGGGATCGGAGATCTTCACGCCATCGCCGTTGTCGGTGCCAGCGACAGGCCCCCTGCTCTGCTGGATGACGTGGGTCAGTTCATGAACGAGGGTGTGCGGCTCGGAGACATCGCCGTAAATTCTGCTGCCGCTGGTGAGTGCCCTCGCGCCGAGCGCCCGGGCGACACTTTTGCCCTCGGTTCCGCCGACGACGCGTACGGGGTCGAAGGTGCCCGGGGCCTGGCCCATCCGGGTCTCCATCTCGGCTTGCACATCCGGATTCAGGGGTCGGCCCCCGCCTCTGCTGATCGCCGCATGGACGTCAACGTCGCGCTGGATGTTCACCTCATCGCCGCCAGGAGGCACGTGACCGCGCAATTCCCGCTCCTGGTCAAGGAGCCGGGAGACGACCGCGTTTCCGGCCGACCGCTGCAGAGCGAGGATCGCCGCCGGGCTCATCGGGACATCGTCCTCCCGCTCCCGGGGAACGGACGCCGTGGGCCTGATCTCGCGATGCGCCCGGCGAGCGGCGTCGGCGTCCTTGGAATGCTGAGCATGCATCAGCAGCTTCCCTTCGCGGTAAGGTACAGGCCATTTTTATGCTGGCAGGCCGCACGGGTCAGGAAAAGGGACGCCAGGACGGTTCCGCGGGCTGCCTTGGTTGCCCTTGCGGGCAACGGAGGCCCTGCGCAGGATGGGGCATCGGTGTCGTTGGCTCGCGCGGCGGGCAGGTGCCCGACCCCGCCGCAGGCGCATCAGGTGGCGTTCCGCCGCAGCTGACCAGTTTGGCGGGGTATCGTCCGGTTGCGCCGGCCGTTGCTGCCGTCCCTGGGTCCTGGGTGCTGCACTGCCCGGCAAAGAGCCCAATGCCAGGAACTTAAGAAAGCCGTGGCAGTGGTCAGGACTGCTGTTCTCTCCGGTCACAGGGCTCCGGGCGGGATGTGCGGCAGTGCGGCCGCGACATGGTACTGAGCCGTCTGTGATAAAGCGGCGCTCCGGGCGTCGGCCCGCAGCGAGCAGCCCGTTCCGTCCGGCAATGCCCGGAGCCGGGGTCGGGGCATTCCGGGCTGCGGTCATGACCATGGCGCCGCCCGCCCCAGTGTGCCCGAAGGGCGAGAGCTTTCTTAAGTTCCTGCCCGGCAAAGAGCCTGGGCAGTGCAGCACCCACCACAATTGCCGGGCGTGGTGGCGGGGAGAAAGTGGCGGGGAGAAATGGGTGCGCACGTCCCAGCCCTGATCCGCTTCCCCGCCGTAAGGAGGCACGGAGGCACGGCTGCTAGCATGGCCCACGGTTCCGTTATGATCATCGATCTTCTGCTATCGGCTCGCGGCCAGGAATTGCTGGAACGGCTCGCGACCGAGGACACCCCCGACCTAGCGCTTGGCACCCGGCTGCGCCGGGAGTACCCCGCCGACCTGGTGGCCGCGGCACTGGCGCAGCATGAACTCCGGCTGGCCGCGCGGGCCAAGTTCAGCCGGGCCATGGACATGCTGTTCACCCGGGCCGGCCTTGAGCAGTCCTCCGCGGAGCGGATCGGGAGACACCGAGCTCGCCGTTTTGATCAAATAAAGCTGGTCGCGGACCTGTGCTGCGGTATCGGCGGTGACCTGGTCACGCTGCCGGCGCTGCTCGCCGTAGACCGCGACGAGGTCCATGCCCGGCTCGCCCGCTATAACGCCGCCGTTTACCAAACGACGGTCGCCGCACTCGTCGCGGACGTTCGTGATCTGCGGCTGGGCGGCGTGGACGCGGTGTTCATCGACCCGGCCCGGCGCACCCCCACCGGCCGGATGCGGACCGGGACCAGCGAGCCGCCACTGGAATGGTGCTTTGAGCTGCCGGTAGGCCGGATCGCGATCAAGGCGGCCCCCGGTGTCGACTTGGGAATGCTGCCGAAGGGCTGGGAAGCCGAGTTCATCGCCGACGGTCGGGACCTCAAGGAAGCGACGTTGTGGTCCCCGGCGTTCGCGACGGTGCCCAGGCGGGCGACCGTGCTGACGGCCGGCGGCGAGGCGACGCTGCTGCCGGACGTCGGCCCCAAAGTCCCGGTAGCGGCGCCGGGGGAGTACCTGCTGGACCCTAACCCCGCCGTCACCCGGGCCGGCCTAGTCGAGGAGCTGGCCCGGCAGGTGGACGGGTGGAAGATCGATGACCGGATCGCCTTCATCGCCGCGGATGACGCGGTGACCACGCCGTTCGCGCGGACGCTGCGGGTGCTGGACTCCGCGCCGTGGAACGAGAAGGACTTCGCCCGGCGGCTGCGTGCGCTCGGGATCGGCGCGGCCGATATCCGGCGCCGGGGACTCGCGGGCGACGTGGAACGGATCCGCCGGAGGCTGCGGCTCGAGGGCCCGCGCCAGGGTGTGATAGTGCTCACCCGGGTCAACGACAAGCCCTGGGGCCTGATCTGCGAACCGCTCGCCGACACCACGCGCCACTGACGACTTCACCCCGCGTCCGTTATGTCACACCTTGGCATCGAAAATGTGACATAACACGACTGAAAGACGCCGCTATGTCATGCTGACCTCGTGCAAGCCGAGGGGTGAAAGTGGTAGTTTGAGGCGGTTTGCGAAGCCTGTCTGACCCAGGTAGCAAATTATCGACTTACCCAGTAGGTTAACTGGGAATACGGACTTTTCCACAGATTGCAGGCGTAGGAAGGACGGGCCATGCGGATAACGCATCGACCTGGCATTACCCGCCGTCTCTTGTACCGCATCGCGGTACCGGTGCTAGCGACCCTGGCGGTGGCGGCGTGCTCTACCGGTAGCTCTACGAGCATCGGCTCTGGCAGCACGGTCAAGGGAACGAAGGAGCAGGGTGGCACCGCTACCGTTGGGTGGATCGCCGCAGCGCCCAATTTCATCTTCCCGTACGCGCCGGCCACCAACACCGACGGGTACAACGGGAACCTCACCGACCCGATGTGGCCGGACCTGGTGTACTCGGGAGACGGCTCGCAGGCGACCATCAACTGGGCTAAGAGCGTGGCCAAGTCGGTCGCCTACAGCGACAACGACAAGACGGTCACGATCACGCTGCAGGACTGGAACTGGTCCGACGGCCAGCCGATCACCAGCCGGGACTTCACCTTCACCTACAACCTGCTGAAGGCCAATTACAGCAACTGGAGCGGCTACCTGCCGGGCGGGTTCCCGACCGACGTCGCCTCGGTGGCGACCGACGGCACCCACACGGTGGTGCTGCACCTGACCCAGTCGTTCAACCCGACGTACTACACCGAGGACGTGCTGGCCTCCGTGCAGCTCATCCCGCAGCACGCCTGGGACAAGACCTCGGTCAGCGGCAAGGTCGGCAACTACGACGAGACCACCTCGGGCGCCAAAGCCGTGTACTCGTTCCTGCAGACGCAGGGCGCCGACCAGGCCACGTTCACGACCAACCCGTTGTGGAGGGTGACCTACGGTCCGTGGACGCTGAGCTATTACAACACCAACGGCGACTACTACTACGTGCCGAATAAGAGCTACTCGGGCACCGACAAGCCGACCCTGGCCCACTTCGAGAACGTGGACTTCACCACCGACGCCGCCGAACTCGACTCGATCCGGGCCGGCGGCAGCGTCCAGGTCGGCGAGCTTCCGCTGAACGACATCGGGCAGGTCAAGACGCTCGAGTCCGAGGGTTACTCCGTCGCCGCGACCGGGACGCCCGGCGTCTCCAACATCCTGCCGAACCTGTACCCGTCCTCCGGTGACACTGGCGACCTGCTGCAGCAGCTTTACATCCGGCAGGCGCTGGAGTATCTGATCGACCGGCCCCAGATCGTCAAGAAGATCTACGACGGCTACGCCGACCCGGGCAATGGCCCGGTACCGGTCAACGTGTACCCGAACCTGGCCACCTCGCTGGAGAAGAGCGGCGGACCGTACCCCTACGATCCGGCCAAGGCGACGGCGCTGCTCAAGGCGCACGGCTGGACGGTAACGTCGACCGGCACCGACACCTGCGACACCCCGTCGCTGTGCGGCGCCGGGATCAGCAAGGGGGTCAAGCTCCAGTTCACCCTGGCCTACTCCTCGGGCACGGCGACCACCGACGAGATGAACGCCGCCATCCAGTCCAGCGAGGCGCAGGCCGGGATCAAGCTCAACCTGGAGTCCGAGCCATTCAACACGCTCGTCGGCGAGCTCGGCATGTGCTCGGCCAGCAGTCACCCGGCGTCGGGTTGCAACTGGCAGCTCATGGAACTCGGCTACGACGAATACACGCTCGACCCCGACGGCAACAGCCTGTTCAACACCGGCGGCGACAACGACAACGGCGGTTACTCCAACCCCACCGAGAACAACCTGATCGAGCAGACGGAGTACGGCTCGAGCGCCGCCACGTTCAGCGAGTACGAGAACTACACCGCCGGGCAGCTTCCGTACCTGTGGCTGCCGTTGCAGGACGAGGTATTCGTGTACAAGTCGGATCTCGTCGGGCTCACCCCGCTGAGCCCGTTCATCGGCCCGAATAACCCCGAGGACTGGTACTACGTCAAGTCATGACCGGTTACCTGATCCGACGGATCGGGCAGTCCATCGCGGTAGTGATCGGCGTGCTGGTCTTGACGTTCATCCTGGTGCACATGGTTCCAGGCAGCGCCGCGCGGTCGGCGCTGGGCGTCAAGGCCACCGCCGCCCGCATCGCCGCCTTCAACGCGACCTACGGACTGAACGAGCCGCTGTACCGGCAGTTCTTCAGTTACGTGGGTCAGGTGCTGCACGGCAACCTGGGTGTCTCGTACACGCTCCAGGAGCCGGTGTCGACGCTCGTCGCGCAGCGGCTGCCGCGGGACCTCTTGCTGCTGGGACTGTCCACCGTGCTCGCGCTGATCATCGCGATCCCGATGGGCATCTACCAGGCGGTACGCCGCAACGGGCTGACCGACAACCTGCTCTCCGCCGGGTCGTTCACCCTGTACTCGATGCCGGACTTCTTCTTCGCGATCCTGCTCATCGCGCTGTTCTCGGTACAGCTGCACTGGCTGCCACCCACCGTCCCGGCTGACGACACGTCGATCGGGTCGCTGATCGCCGACCCGCGCGCCCTGGTGCTGCCGGTGCTGACCTTGACACTGGTCAGCGTGGCGGGCTACAGCCGGTATATGCGCTCGTCGGCGATCGACACCCTGGCCCAGGACTACATGCGGGTGGTGCGGGCCAAGGGGCTGCCGGAGCGGCTGGTGCTGTCTCGCCACGTGTTGCGCAACAGCGTGCTGCCGGTCGTCACGGTCGTCGGGCTCTCCTTGCCCGGTATCGTGGCCGGCGCGGTCATCGCCGAGGAGATCTTCAACTACCCGGGCATGGGCCTGCTGTTCTTCCAGGCCTCCACCAGCCACGACTTCCCGATCCTGCTCGGCTCGACGCTCATCGTGGGCGTCGCCACCGTGATCGGGAACCTGGCCGCCGACATCGCGTACGGCGTTCTCGACCCGAGGATCTCCCATGGCGGTCACTGAACACGCGCTGATCGTTCCGGAAGCCGGAGAGCTCCAGGTCCAGCCGTCCGGGCGGTTGGCGGTGCGCGCCTTCCTGCGCAGTCGGCAGGCGCGGATCGGCCTCGGCGTCGTGGTGGTGCTTGTCCTGTTCTGCTTCGTGGGCCCGTTGGTTTACCACACCAACCAGGTGACGGTGAACCTGAACAACGAGACCGAGCCGCCCGGCGCCGGTCACCCCCTCGGCACCGACGCCTCCGGGTACGACGTGCTCGGCCGGCTGATGCTCGGCGGCCAGTCCTCGCTGGAGCTGGGCTTCGCGGTGACCCTGGCCACCACGGTGCTCGGCACCGTTTACGGCGCGCTGGCCGGCCTGGTCGGCGGGATCGTCGACTCGATCATGATGCGGATCATCGACACGTTCCTGTCGATCCCGACGCTGATCCTGCTGCTGATCCTGGTGAACATCTTCACCCCGTCGTTGTGGATGATCATCGTCCTGCTGTCGCTGCTGTCCTGGATCGGGGTGGCGCGGCTGGTCCGCGGCGAGGTCCTCGGCCTGAAGACCAGGGAGTTCGTCTACGCGGCGCGGATGATGGGGGCGACCCGCAGCCGGCTCATGTTCCGCCACCTGGTGCCGAACGCGGTCGGCGTCATCGTTGTGAACGCCACCTTCACCATCTCCGACGCGATCCTGACGCTGTCCGCGCTCAGCTTCCTCGGACTTGGCCTGCCGCCGCCCGAGGCCGACTGGGGCAGCATGCTGACCGACGGGCTGAACTACCTGTTCGACGGCTACTGGTGGATGGTCTACCCGCCGGCGATCATCCTCATCATCACGGTCATCGCCTTCAACCTCATCGGCGACGCCCTCCGCGACTCCCTAGACGTCCGCCTCCAGCGGAGGTAGCCGACGCCGGCCCGCGAGGGACCGGGACCCACGCGGGCCGGCGCCGGACGTCTCAGGCCTGTCGATGTGACATCGACCGGCATAGAGCGCGGTCGATGTCACATCGACCGCGGCGGGTCAGTCGTCTTCGACGACGACTACGTGGCTGTCGGTGAAGGGGTGGCCGGCTACCAGGTCGGATTCGCGGCCGTCGGGACCTACTGGGATCTCGCCGATGACAGTTACCCGGTGCAGGGTGCGCTGCAGGTCCAGGTGCTCGATGTCGGTGGGGGCCAGGTGCGAGGTGGCGCGGTTGTCCCAGATCGCCACCGAACCCGGCTCCCAGCGGAACCGCGTGGTGTACTCGGGCCGGGTGATCTCGGAGTACAGCAGGTCCAGGATCGCCTTGGACTCACGGCTGGACACGTCGACGATGTGGCTGGTGAAGCCCGGGTTCACGAACAAGCCCTTGCGCCCGGTGACCGGATGCACCCGGACCACCGGGTGGATCGCGACCAGCAGGTTGTCCTCGATCCGCTTGCGCAGCTTCCCTCCGGACTCGTAACCGCCGTCCTGGCCCCCGCCGTAGCGGTGCTCGGCCCGCAGTCCGTCGACGAATGCCTGCACGACGGGGGACAGGCCCTCATACGCGGCCTGCAGGTTCGTCCACTGCGTGTCACCGCCGATCTCCGGGACCACCTCGGCGCGCAGTATCGACACCGCGGGCGGGTTCACCGCCGCGGTGACGTCGGTGTGCCAGCCGGAAAAGTAGCTGTACTGCCGGCGACGCAGCTTGCGGAAGTCGGTTCCGTACCGCTGCTCGTAACGCCGCGGGTCGACGGTGAAGATCTCCGCGTGGCCCTCTGGCGGCGCCTCGTCGTGCGGATGCGCGTAGGTGAGCGTCCCGAATTGCTGCCCGAACGCGATCTGCGCGGCGTGATCCAGGTGCTGATCGCGGAAGAAGATGACCTTATACGTGTGCAGCGCGTCTTTGAGTTGCTGAACCGTTTCCGGCGCCAGCGGCTGGGCGATGTCGATGCCCGAGATGTCGGCGCCGATATGGCCCGCTACTGGCTTGATAACGAGCGTCTGCGCGTCCTGGACAGCAGTCATACCAGTTCCTTTCTGAGCAAATTCTTAATACAATTGTCCATAACGGCGGTCGGCATCGTCTACATTGCAACAAACTAAATTAAATGGGGGTGCCGGGGCCCCATGGATGTCCCATCGAGGGGGCTATTCCGCTACCGATGGGACATCCATGGGATGGAAAACGCAGCGGGCTGGCGCCCTGGCGGGCTAGCGGGCCAACGCGCTAGCGGATCAGCGGGCTAGCGGATCAGCGTAGATCTCGGTCAGTGCCACCGATCCGGCGGCGACGGGCAGCACGTCGAGGCCGAACGTCGTGGTGACCACCGAGGCTGACCGTGCGGTCGGCGACCGGCGGCGGACCTCGGCGCGCAGCGTCTCCAGGCAGCCGGGGAGCAGCATCGCGCCGACCTCGACGACCACCAGCACCTCCGGATCGAACAAGTCGGCCAGGACCGCGGCGGCGGCGCCCACGGCGCGGGCGCGCCGCCGGAACAGCAGGCCAGCCCGCGGATCGCCGCGTTGCGCCGCGTCAAGCAGCCCCAGGAAGCTGGGCTCGGTAATGATCGCCTCGGCGACGGCGCGCCGGACCAGGGTGGTCTCGGAGACCACGGCCTGCAGGCAGCCGGCCCGGCCGCATCCGCAGGGCTCGTCATGGCCGGGCAGCGGCAGGTGCGCGATGGTCCCCGCGGCGCTGCGCTGCCCGAGCTGGGTGATGCCGCCGACCGCGAACGCCGCGTCCACCACGTTGCCCGCGAACAGGTGCACCACGCTGGACCTGGCCCGATGGTCGCCAAATAGCTGCTCGGCACGGGCCAGCGCCCGGGAGTGCCCGTCCACGTGCACCGGCAGGCCGGTGGCCTCCGCCAGCAGATCGCGAACCGGCACGTCACGCCAGCCGAGCAGCGAGTGCTCGACGATCACCCCGGCCGCCGAGTCCACCCACCCGCCGACCGCCACCCCGATGCTGGTCACCCGCCGATCGCCGCCGCTGATGAATGGCGGGAGCCGGTCCGCGATCCTGGCCAGGATCCGCCGCGCGTCTGGCCGCTGGCCGTGCGGGATGCGCTCCCGCGCGATCACCCGTCCTCGCAGGTCAACCAGCGCCAAGGTGACATGAGCCAGCGCGATGTGCACCCCGCACGCGACCGGCCCGTGGTCGCAGGCGACATCCACCGGCACGTGCGGCCGTCCAGCGGGCTTGCCGCCGGTAGCGGGACCGCGCACTTCGTGGATAAGACCGCGCCGGATGAGATCAGCGCAGAGCTTGCTGACCGCCGCCGGACTCAGTCCGGCCAGCCGCGCGATCGTTGATCGTGCGACGGGCCCGTGATCAAGTACGGCGAGCAGAATAGCGGATGCGTTATCGGTCTTGCGCCGATCCGGAAATGGCTCAAGATCGGACCGGCGCAAGCTCTGCGTAAATACCATGTGAAATGTAAAGCCATTCTCTAGTTAGCTATGCCCGCGCGGCACTCCTTTCCGCGGGCTGGTACTGGCTGGCCGGGCGCGCCAAGCCATAATGGTCCCGGAGAGTGCGGCCGGTGTACTCGGTGCGGAACAGGCCTCGGCTGCGCAGGATCGGCACCACCTCATCGGTGAACAGCTCCAGGTCCGACGGGAGCGCCGGCGGCATGATGTTGAAGCCGTCGGCGGCGCCGCTGGTGAACCAGTTCTCGATCGCGTCCGCCACCTGCTCGGGTGTCCCGGTGAACGTCAGGTGACCGCGGCCGCCGCCGAGCCGGCCGATGAGCTGGCGGACGGTGAGGTTCTCCCTGCGTGCCAGGTTCACCACCAGGGTGTACCTGCTCTTGGAACCCTCGATCTCATCCTCGGCGGGCAGGTCGGCCGGCAGCGGAGCGTCGAGCGGCAGCGCGGAGACCGGCAGCCGCAGCAGGGTCGCCAGGTTCTGCCGGGCGTACTCCGGGCTGATCAGCGAGTCAAGCTGCTGCTCGCGGGCGAGGGCTTCGGCCTCGGTGGACCCGATGACCGGCACGATCCCCGGCAGGATCTTGATCGTCGCGGGATCCCGGCCGATCCGCCGGGCACGGTCCTTGAGGTCAGCGTAGAAGTTCCGCGCGTCGGCCAGCGTCTGCTGCGCGGTGAACACCGCCTCCGCGTACCTGGCCGCCAGTTGCTTGCCGTCTTCGGACGAGCCGGCCTGGACGAGCAACGGGTACCCCTGCGGCGGACGCGGGATGTTCAGCGGACCGGCGACCGAGAAGTACTGGCCGTGGTGGTCGCTCCGGTGCACCTTGGCATCGTCGGCCCAGACCCCCGCGTCCTTGTCGGCGATGATCGCGTCATCATCCCAGGAATCCCACAGCTTGAACGCGACGTCGATGAACTCCTCCGCCCGCGCGTAACGCTCCGCGTGCGACGGCAGGTCCGGCAGGCCGAAGTTGCGCGCGGCGTCGCCGCCGGCCGTGGTGACCACGTTCCAGCCTGCCCGTCCGCCACTCACGTAGTCCAGTGAGGCGAGCCGCCTGGCCAGGTTGTACGGGGAGTTGTACGACGTGGACACGGTCGCGATCAGCCCGATCCTTGACGTCGCCCCCGCCAGCGCGGTGAGCAGCGTCAGCGGCTCGAGCGCCCCGGTGGGACGACGGCCGGGTGCCCCCATCAGCTGTGGTGAGTCGGCGAGGAACAGCGAGTCGAAGGTGCCGCGTTCGGCGACGCGGGCCAGGTTCTTGTAGTGCTCGATGTCCAGGCTGGCTAGCGGGTCGCTCTCCGGCAGCCGCCACGAAGCCTCGTGATGTCCGGTCGTCATGAGGAACGCGTTCAGATGGAGAAATGTCATGACATGTCCTTCTAGCTGGTCAGCGGCCCACCAAGCTGGGCCAGCAGGCGTTTACGCAGGGCGTTGAATTCGGAGGTCGACGGATCACGAGGCCGGTCAATGGTCACCGGCGCGGAGAATGAGATCAGGCCGTCGGAGAGCACCAGCACCCGGTCCGCGAGGCTGATCGCCTCATCCACGTCGTGCGTGACGAGCAGCACGGCGGGCTGATGCCGGGCGCAGAGCTCGGTGAGCAGGATGTGCATCCGGGCTCTGGTGAGCGCGTCGAGCGCGCCGAACGGCTCGTCGAGCAGCATCAGTTCCGGTGACCGGACAAGAGCCCGGGCCAGCGCGACCCGCTGCGCCTCGCCGCCGGACAGCGTGACCGGCCAGGCCCGGGCGTGGTCGTCAAGCCCGACCTCGGCCAGCGCCGCTAGCGACCGCCGGCGCAGCGCGTCCCGTGGCCCGGGCAGGCCGAGCGACACGTTGGGCAGTACCCGCTGCCACGGCAGCAGCCGGGGTTCCTGGAAGACGACGGCCCGTTGCCGTGGTACCAGCACCTCGCCCTCATACGACGGGTCCAGCCCGCCGAGTATGCGCAGCAGCGTGGACTTACCGCTGCCGCTGCGGCCGAGCAGCGCCACGAACTCATCGTCGGCCAGCGTCAGGCCGAGCCCGCGCAGCACCTCGCGGCCGTCGAACGCGCGGCTGACGTCCTTCGCGATGACGACGGTCATCATGCCCCCTTGAATCCGTGCCGCCACACGAGCAGATACCGCTCGAGCACCCGGACAATGGCTTCGGCGAGCAGGCCGAGGATCGCGTAGATGGCCAGGCACAGGCACATGATGTCGGTCCGGTTGGTCGTCTGCGCCTGCATGATCAGGTAACCGAGCCCGCTCTGGGCGTTGATCTCCTCGGCGACCACGATGATCGCCCAGCAGCCCACCAGCGCGAATCGCAGGCCGACGAGGAACCCGGGCAGCGCGCCGGGCAGGATGACCTTGCGGATCAGCCCCCACCGGTTCAGCCCGAACGTCTGGCCCGCCTCCACCAGCTTCATGTCGACCCCGCGGATGCCGGCGTGCGTGTTCAGGTACACGGGGATGGTGACGGCCAGGGCGACCAGGAAGATTTTGGGGAACTCGCCCACGCCGAACCAGATGATCACCAGCGGCAGCAGCCCCAGGATAGGGACCGCCCGGGCGGCGTGGATGACCGGGTCGAGCAGATCCTCGCCCGCCCGCAGCAGCCCGGTGATCACCGCGAGCGTCACCCCGGCCGTCACGCCGACGGCGAGCCCCGCGATAACGCGCAGCAGCGAGATGGCCATCGCCGACTGCAGCGTGCCTTCCGCCCATAGCTGGCGGCCCGCGTCAACGACCGCGATCGGCGAGGCCAGCTCGAACGAGGTGAACACGTGCGCGCTGCACACCGCCTGCCAGGCGACGATGACCAGCACCGGGCCCACGGCCCGCCGCGCCAGCCGCGGGATATGGAACCGCGGGGTGCGGGTCCGGGAGACCGATGGGGGGACGAGGGACTGGAGACCGTCGTTATGGCGAAGAACTATTTCAGCCATTCTGCGGCACCTCCGCCAGGAGTTTGTCGTAGCGGGCTGATTCGGTCGAGCTGAACAGCGGCGCCACGCTGAACGAGCTCGACAGGCCGCCGCCGGCGGCCATGAGATCGACCATCTGCTGCAGCGCCGTCTGCACCGCGGAGGTGATCGGCACGTAGTTGCTGGTGCCGCCGGCCGCGAGGATCAGCTTCGCCACCGCCGGGGTCTGGTGCTCGACGTTCACGTAGTAGTCGGTGACGAACTGGCTCTCATGCGTCTTCAGCCAGTTCTCCGCCTCGACCACCCGCTTGGTGAGGTCGTCGATCGCGGTCAGCTTGGCTGGATCGGCGAGCGCGGTCTTGGTCGCGAGCAGGTACCCGTAGCTGGGCGGGTCCACGGTGGTGACCGAGGCCAGTACCTTCGCGCCTGGATGGTCGATTTCGTAGTCAACCTTCTGCTCCACGCTCACCACCGAGGCCACCGCGGCGCCGGACTGCAGGGCGGTGCCCAGCTGCTCCAGGCTCACGTTCACCTGGTGCACATCGGCCTGGGTAAGCCCCGCGGACTTGAGCGCGCGCAGCGCGAACGCCTGCTCGGCCGTGCCGGTGGTGTAGGCGACCGGCTTGCCGCGTAGCTGCGCGATGCTCGTGATGCCGGGCTCGGCCAGCAGGTACTCGCTCGCTCCGACCGGCAGGTCGGTCATGACCGCCACGACCGGCAGTCCCGAATGAACCGCCAGTGAGGCGGGCAGGTCGCCCATCGACCCCACGTCGATCTGGCGGGCCGCGAACCCCGCGTCAACCAGCGGGCCGCTGTCGAACTCCACGAAGTTGACCTTGTACGGGGCACCCTTGAGCGCGCCCGACGCGGTGAGCAGCGTCTCCAGCTGCTGCTGCTGGTCACCGAAATTGATGACGGTTTCACTGCCGGACGAGGTTGTCGTCGCGGTCGCGGCATTGGACGAGCAGGCGGCCAGTCCGCCAGTCAGGGCGATCGCGGCAAGTGCCGTCGCCAAGGCGAGTGGTTTACGTGGCATGGGGTCCCTCTCGGAAGATGTCCGATGCGGACTCCGGCCCGGTAGGCCGCGTCTGGTGGCCATCCGGTGCCCGCGCAAAGCCTCATGCCCTCAGGTTCGCAGCCCTTTGCCCGTTATGTCAACATTCACGACCAAAATACTAGGAAAGTGCGCCCAGGCCGTGTGCCGTTTCTCGTCGGTGCCGACCTGACGTGCTATGAATCCGCTGTCTGGGTGAGGCGTCCCGTCACCGGTGGCTTGCGTGCCATGGGGACGCGCCGCTGCGTATCCGGCGTTTTCCCGGCCGGGCACCTGAGGCTGATGTTATCTCCTCGGGTACCTGGCGACCCCAGCGATGGCCCATCGCTAGCGGGATAGCGCCAGCGATGGGCCATCGCTAGCAGCCGATGTCGCGAGCCGGGTTCGCATGACTGTCCGGCATGAGGGCTTTTGCCCCGGGATGCGCCGCGCACTCATAGCGCCTGGAACGCTTCCTGGCATGCACTAGTCGCATCATCGGGCCGCCGCCGGGTCTCAGGTTCGCCACCACACACCGAAATCCCTGACGAGGGCAGTGCAGCACCCATCAGAAAGGGCCCCCGCCCGGAGATCAGTACCCGATACCGTCGGCGCCGGTGTAGCTTCCGCCCGTGGTGACGTTTTTGTCGCTCCCCGGAAGCTCGATGTCAACCCCCGCGTACGCGTACGGCGCGATCTCGCAGTCCGTGCCGGCGCCACCCTGGCTGCTGCACGTGCTGGCGGCGGCGCTGCTCACCGACATCCACGAGGACGTGTCGACGTCGATGAAGTAGTTCTTGACGTCGTTGCACGAGCCGGCCGCATGCCCGCACGATGCGTACTCCTCGGGCGTCTCCTGCGCACCGTTCGAGTTGTACATCGTGAAGTCGCCGGTGATGTTCGCGCACTCGGTGGCGACGCCATTGGAGATGGTCTGGCAGTAGGCGGTCAGCGCCGGGGTGTAGTACGTGGTTCCGCCGCTCGGGTTGTCCTCGACGAGGTCGAGGCAGATGATCCCCTCGGTGGTGCCGTCGCTGCCGATGGTTTCGCAGCGGTGAATGTCGTTCAGCCACTCGTAGTCGCCGCTCGCGGGCTGGTAATACGGGATCCCGGACAGGTCGCCGACCGGGGAGAGGTTGCCAGCGGTGATGTCGCCGGGAGCGTCGTAGCGGGTGACGGTCGAGGATCCGCCCGCTCCGGATCCGGTGGCAGTGTTGCCAGCGGACGGAGAACCCGAGTGCGTCGAAGATCCCGTGCCGTGGGTGGAACCCGCCTGCGCCGCGGTCGTGGCCCTGGAACCGGCCTGGGTCGCTTTCGCGGTTGCCTTCTTGTTCCTGTCCTTGTCTGCCGCGGCGGGAGACTTCGGGGAGACGGTGCCGCCGGTCAGTGCGCCCGCGGCGGTATGCGTGCCAGTGGCCGAGGCGGGGCCGTCAAACGCCTTAAGCCCGACCATGGCGCCCCCGGCGAGCACGATCACGCCGAGGACGGCGAGCGCCCACAGCGGAACGCGGCGCCTGCCGCGCTGTCGCCGACGAGACGATGGCAAGGTGGCGCCAACCTGGGACAGCATCGCTGGTGCGCCGGCGGCGTCCGCTGCCGCGGGGTTCTGCCGCATGGGCACGTCGTGCAGCGGGTCCATCGTGTACATGGCCGACCCGGCATCGGGAGGCGGAGCCTGGACCGAGGCCGCGGCGAGCGCGGGCTCGAGGACATCCACCGCGCCCATCAGCCCGTCGACAATGTCCCGCGCGGTAGGCCTGCTCGCCGCGTCTTTCTGCAGGCAAGCCGCGACCAGATCGCGCATCGGGCCGTTCAGGCCGTTCAGCTGGGGTTGCTCGTTGAGGATCCGGTACATGACGGCCGGGATCGCCCCGTCGCCGAACGGAAGCGTGCCGGTCGCGGCGAAGACCATCGTCGCGCCCCACGCGAAGATGTCAGCCTCGGGTCCGACCGGGGCGTCGCTGAACTGTTCTGGCGCCATGTAGGCGGGCGTGCCCACCTGCTGGCCGGTCAGTGTCACCTGCCGTTCGACCGAGTTAAGCGCCTTGGCCACGCCGAAGTCGATGACCACGGGCCCGTCCGGACCCAGCAGGACGTTGGCCGCCTTGAAGTCGCGGTGGACGACGCCGGCGCGGTGGATGGCGCCGAGCGCGGTGGCGGTGTTGATGGCGATCCGGTCAAGCGCGGCCCCGGTGCGGGGGCCGTCGGAGCGGATGACCTCGGCCAGCGACGGACCGGGTATGTACTCGCTGACGATGTACGGCTGGGTGCCCGCCACGTTGGCATCGAGCACCTGCGCCGTGCAGAACGGCGCGACACGCTTAGCGGCCGAGACCTCCCGGAGGAACCGGGATCGTGCGGCATCGTCCCCGTCCAGGTGTCCCCGTAGCAGTTTGACCGCTACCTGCGTACCGCTGGCCGGGTCGCGAGCGAGAAAAACGATCCCCTGTGATCCCCGCCCGAGCCGCCCGAGAAGCTCGTAACGTCCCAGTGACCTAGGGTCATCCTGCGACAAAGACTGAATGTCCACCGCGTGAACTCTATCGTGACGGATGTGGCGATGTGCCGATATACCGTATCCATCCTCAGTCGTTATTAAACTCCCGAGCGGCCGGGTTTTGAGATCAGCGGCGGCGGAGCAGGATGCCGCGGATCAACGCCGCCTGGCCGGCGTGCTGGGTGGTGTCGTTGATCACGCTGATCAGCCGCGCGCTGAGCGTCACCGGCGGGTCCCAGCGGCGGTCCACGACCCGGTCCAGGTCGGCATCCTTCACGTCCGACACCAGCGCGATCGTCGCGGCGTACACCGCGTCGTAGTAACCGGTCAGCAGATCGCCGGGTACCCGGACCGCGGCCACCGCCTCGGATTCCTGCCCGTACCCGATCTCCGTCTCCTCGAACGGCAGCCCGAACCTGCCGGCCCACTCCGGCCAGACCTGCGGCGTACCGAACGCGCCCGCGACGTGGTCGTCCTGCACCCGGGCCAGGTGCCACACCAGCCACGCGATGGAGTTGGCGTCAGGATCGAGCCGGTACGCCAGCTCATCCTCGGTCAGCCCGGCGACCGCGCCGTGCACGTCATCGACAACCCGGCCGAACGCGTCGGCCAGCAACTCAGCACTCGTCATGCGGTCCAGCATGCCAGCAGGGGCGCTCACTGATCAGGCCGGGCCTCAAGCTCGGAGCGAGCCTTGGCCAGGTTGTTGCGCGAGCGAACGGTGTCGGGGTGGTCGGGTCCGAGGATCCGCTCTCGGCCGGCGAGGGCTTGTTGGTGGAGTGTGGTGGCGTCGGTGGTGCGTCCGGCATCCCGGTAGGCGAGGGCGAGGTTGTCGCGGGAGTCCAGGGTGAGGGGGTGGTCGGAGCCAAGGGTTCGTTCCCTGGTGATGAGGTTTTGTTGGTGGAGTGTGATGGCGTCGGTGGTGCGTCCGGCGCCCCGGTAAGCGACGGCGAGGTTGTTGCGGGACTGCAGGGTGCGGGGGTGGTCGGGTCCGAGGGTTCGTTCGCGGTCGGCGAGTGTTTGTTGGTGGAGTGTGATGGCGTCGGTGGTGCGTCCGGCGCCCCGGTAGGCGAGGGCGAGGTTGTTGCGGACGGTCAGGGTGTCGGGGGCGTCCGGGCCGAGGACCCGTTCATAATCGGTGCTCAGTGATTCCCCTATCGCGATCGCTTGCGTGGCGCTATCGCCAAGTGCACCAAGGCAATATAGTGCCCAGAATCGTGCCCTGAGCAGGGTCTTCTGGTCAGGAACGCTGGCACCGGGGCAGCTGTCGGCGGCGGTCAACAGCGCGGTGACCTGGACGGGAATGTCACGCATCGCCGCGCGGTCTACGGACTCCGCAAGCAGACTCCCCTGCTCACGCAGCACGGTGCCGGCGGCCTCGCTCGTCTCGGCCAGCCGTTCCTCTCCGACGAGTTGGTCGCGAATTACCCGCAGGACGAGCCGGTGGGCGACCACGGCCTGACCCCCGACGGCGAACGAGAGCAGCGATCGGTCTGCCAGGTGCCCCAGCGCCGTATCGACCTGGGCCTGGGTGGCGGCACCGGAGAGACTTCGCGTGCTCCCGGCGGTGTGCAGCATGTCGCGGCGGACGCCAGCCGGGGACAGGACGCTCATCAGCTCGAGCAGCGCGGTACATGTGCCTAGCTGGCCGTTGGTGTCCAGCCCGGTCAGGGATAGCAGGATCGCTTGGGCGACGCCGTGAGGATAGGGCTGGCCGCTCTGCCGGGGCAGGTAGTCCTGAACTGGAAGCGTTCTCAGCCGCTGCAGGTAGGTGGGGTAGTCAAGGTACTGGCTGGTGATCACCGCCGCGGCCTGCGCCAGCGCCAGCGGCAGGCACCCGAGTTCCTCCGCCACCTCTTTCCCCTCGGCGGCATCGGTTAGGCCGGTGCGGTCGCACAGGTAGGAGACGGCCTCGTCCGGAGTGAACACCTCGACCCCGACCCGGGTCCCCAGGTTCGCGGCCGACGCCAGGGTGCTGGTAATCACTACCCGGGCCACTCCGACCGCCGGGATATACCGGCGCAGGGCGTCCGGGTCGGTGACATTGTCGAAGACGATAAGCCGCTTGTCCCCGTCGGCTTCCAGCCAGTGCCGCACCGCCAGACCCGTGTCGCCATCGCCAGCCGTCAGGGATACAGCCTCGGCCACAGCGTTAAGCCCGGACAGCAGGCTGGCCGGATCTTCGGCGTTGACCCAGGCGACCAGCCGCCAGCCCTCGGCGAGCTTGGCGCAGGCGTAGGCGGCGGCCAGCTGGGTCTTCCCCACACCCCGCATTCCGGTCACCGCGTATACCACCGACACCCTAGGCCCGGCGGTATCTAGCTCGGCCAGCAGGTCCGCGCGCGGCTGGTAGCCCGGCGGCTGCTGCGGAATGTCCCCGGTCACGACCGGCGCATCGGAGGGCTGGGCGCCGCTTGGCGCGTAGTAGTTGAAGATCTGATCGCGGGCAGCGGTGTAAGCGTCTCTATCGCCGCGTGAATACTGCGCCTCTGGCATCGCTTACTGGCTTACTCGCCAGGGGCCCGGTAGTTGTTCACGGTCTGATCTCCCGCGGCGGTGTAGGCGTCCCGGCCCGCGTGGACGTTCTGCGTGACCCCGCCGGGAGCCTTCGCGGCCCAGGCGGCCAGCTCGCCGGCGAACACTTCGTCCCGGCGTGCGTACCCGGCCAGCGCCGAGGCCAGCTCCCTGATCGCTTCCGCGGAGTTGTCGTGCTGGACCCGGTCCAGCGCCTCGGCCGACCGGGCGTCGGATCCGAATACCTTCCTGACCCGCGTCATGATCCCGGCGGCGAGCCCGCCACCGGCCGCTTCGCCCAGTTCCTTCACTCCGTCGGCGGCAAGCAGCCCAGCTACCGCCTCCGACACGACAGCAACATCCATCCCGTCATCCCCACGTTGCTGAAATTGCCTCAAAAGTACCAATGTGTGACATGTTGGTTACGCACACGATACAGCATTCGAACCGGCCAAACCGCTGTAATGCGCGGGCGTGCAACTACTGCTATTTGGTCACATTTCCGCATCGATACCTCTACGCTTATCGCTCATGGTCCGGCACCAGAGCGGCAGTCATCGCGGGCGACTGTGGTTCAACCTTGCCGCCGGCACCGGCGCTGTCGTCGCGGCCGGTATCGCGGCGGCGATCATGATGAGTCAAGTGTCCGCGGATACGGCTTGCGCCGCGGTCAGCAGCGAGGTGGCCACCCACTACGTGCTGACCGGCGCCGGTAACTGCGACTACCCGTCCGCGCCCGCCAATGGGCTGTTCGTCGCGCTCTCGCCCGCCGAATACAACGACGCCGCCGCCTGCGGCGGTTACCTCAAGGTCAACGGACCGGACGGCAGCGTCACGGTCGAGGTCATCGACCAGTGCCCGCCCTGCCAGACCGGGCACCTCGACCTGAGCGAGACCGCATTCGCGGACATCGCGCCGCTGGCCGCCGGTGAGGTGGACGTGAGCTACCAGCCGATCGCCGACCCGCCCCTGGCCGGCCCGCTCCAGGTCGTCGTCAAAACGGGTTCGTCGGCGTTCTGGCTGGCGCTGCAGGTGATCAACACCGGAAACCCGGTCGCCTCGGTGAGCGTCGGCGGCCATGCGCTGACCCGCGCGTCCTACAACTACTGGATCGCGTCCTCGGGCGAGGGCAGCGGGCCGTTTGATGTCCAGGTAACCGACACCGAAGGACATCAGGCCACGCTGACCGGAATCCAGCTCACCCCGGGCGCCGTCCAGGACACAGCGGTATGGATGTACTCCGGCGCCCCCGCCGCGAAGACGACCAGGCACGTCCGGCGGACCCCATCGGCGATCGTGCCGAACCCGCTGCAGCAGGCAGCCGGCCTGCCGTCCGTTCGCCGCCGGACCGTGCCGACCGCCGTGGCCAGCTGCCAGTAAGAGCGGCTTCCGCAACCCCAGCGATGGCCCATCGCTGGGGTCATAGCCCCCGCGATGGGTCATCGACAGTCCTGTAGAGGCTCGTTCATGTGGCTATATATCGTATATGTCGGCATTGTTCCGTGGAGCGGTGCTGTCCTGCGAGTTGCTGCCATAGCCCCTGGTGTCGTGCTGTCTGAGCGCCGTGGCCACGTAGGCTTACGGCCCATGCGGGCAGTCGCGCAACGGGTCAGTCAGGCCAGCGTCACCGTCGACGGTGAGGTCGTCGGCGCGATCAGCGAACCAGGTCTCATGGTGCTAGTCGGCGTCACTCATGACGACACCCCAGCGAAAGCGCGGAAGCTGGCGGCCAAACTCTGGGGGCTCCGCGTCCTCGACGGCGAGAAGTCCTGCTCGGACGTTGGCGCCCCGCTGCTCATCATCAGCCAGTTCACGCTGTACGCCGACACGGCCAAGGGCCGCCGCCCCAGCTGGCAGGCCGCCGCCCCCGGTGAGGTCGCCGAGCCGCTGCTCGACGCGGTGATCATGGAGTTGCGCGACCTCGGCGCCACCGTCGAGACCGGCCGCTTCGGGACCAACATGAAGGTAGCCCTGGTCAACGACGGTCCGATAACCATCACCCTCGAAATCTAACAGTGCTGTTATATTGGGGGAGTGGACTCTCCCCCCTTCACTGGTCTCGGCACCCTCATGCGTCACGTGCTGGAACTCCTCGACGGCGATGTCGGCCGCGTCTACAGTGACCTGGGCATCGACGGATACCGCCCGAAGTTCAGCCCGGTCATCCGGGCCATCGTGGCCCGCGGCCCGCTGTCGATCCGTGACATCGCGACGATGACCGGCGTCACGCACTCCGCCGCCAGCCAGACCGTCGCCCAGATGAACCGGGCCGGCCTGCTCGCCCTCGGCCGCGGGACCGATGCCCGCCAGCGCGTGGCCAGCCTGACCGACCGGGCCCGCGAACTGCTGCCGCTCATCGACGCGGAATGGGCGGCGACCAGCGCCGCGGCGGCTGAGCTTGAGGCCGAGCTTCCCGCCGTACTAACCGAGGTCCTTTTCGCGGCGGAACGGCGCGTGGCCGATCGTCCGATGCGAACGCGCATCTCCGACGCGGCCCGGGCCTTGCGGGGGACCGGTGCCGCCGACGACGAGGCGCTCGCCGCGATCGCCGGGGATGACGGATGCAGCCGGCTGCTGCCCGACGTCACCCCGATGAGGGGCAACCCCGCGCTGCGCAGGCTGCTGGGCGGCCAGCTGATCTCCAGCCTCGGCGGCTCGATGACCACGTACGCGATCACCCTGCAGATCTGGGATCAGACCCGGTCCAATTTCGCGGTCGGAGCCCTCGGGTTCACGTTCATCCCGGTGCTCGCGTTCGGTCTGCTCGGCGGCTCGGTCGCGGATTCGGCCGACCGCAAGCGGCTCGCGCTGTCGACCATCTCCGGGCTCACCGTGATCTCCGCCCTGCTCGCCGCGCAGGCGTTCACGAACTTCGGGCAGATCTGGCCGCTGTACGTGCTGGCGATGGCGCAAGGGATCCTGCAGTCGATGGGCGCTCCGGCCCGGCGGACGTTCATACCGCACCTGGTGTCCAGGGAAAATCTGACGGCCGCCATCGCGCTGAACACGCTGGCCGGCCGGATGACCATGCTGTTCGGCCCGGCGCTGGCCGGCGTTGTGACTGGGGCCTTCGGCCTGAAAGCGTGCTACCTGATCGACGCGATCAGCTTCTTCGCGGCGCTCTACGCGACCGCCCGGCTGCCCTCGATGCGGCGGGATCCCGCTGCGCCACGACCAGCCTCCCGGCTGCGAGCTACCGCCGAGGGATTGCACTACATCCGCCACAGCCCGCTGCTGACCGGCATGTTCCTCACCGATCTGGACGCGATGCTGTTCGGCCTGCCGGTCGCGCTGTTCCCGGCGCTGAACGCGGAGCATTTCGGCGGCCGCCCGCAGACCCTCGGCCTGCTGACCACGGCCGTCGGCGTCGGCGGCGTCGCCACGGCCGTACTGTCCGGCCGTACCATCCGGGTCCACCGCCAGGGGCTCGGGATGATCCTGGCCACCGCGGTCTGGGGTGCGGCCTTCGCGGTGTTCGCCCTGGTGCGTAGCTTCCCGCTGGCGCTGCTGATGCTGGCGATCGCGGGCGCCGCGGACACGCTCACCGTGACGTTCCGCGGCTCGATGGTGCAGACCGTCACGCCGGACGAGTTCCGCGGCCGGATCTCCAGCGTCGAGTACATCATCGGCTTCGGCGGCGGCCCTCTCGGCAACATCGAGTCCGGCACGGTCGCGTCGCTAACCGGTTCGGCGACGGTCAGCGCGTTCAGCGGGGGAGCGGCCTGCTTCGCCAGCGCGGCGCTGATCGCTATCGCGTTCCCCGCCCTCGTCCGTTATGGTCGCGAGCCCAGTAAACCTGTCCCGCAGACGTCTGAGGTAACGGCCAGCTGAGCCGGCCGCCCGGCGCTGTAAGGTCAGTGGCGGAGGTCCCAGAATGGTCCCGGATACCCTGCAACAGCTGACGATCCTGCTGGTTCTCGTGCTGCCCGGGGTGGTATATCAGTCGGTCCGCGAGCGGCTGCGCGGGATGCTGCCGTCCGAACGGGAACCGCAGAACCGGCTGATGCGCGCGATCGCGGTCGGAACATTGCTCGACGGGCTGTACCTGCTGGTCGCCGGTCCCAGGCTGGTCCGCATCATCTCCGGCGGCCAGGGAAACTCGCCGCTCGGCGGGCTGTCAAAGGATCCGCGCGCGGCGGGGCTCGCCGCGCTGCTGCTGATCGTCGCGATTCCGTCGGGCGTCGCGTGGGCGGAAGCGACCTGGACCGCGCGCCGGCTGCGGGCCCGCTATGACCCGGTGCCGACCGCGTGGGACGCGATGTTCAGCGACCAGGAATCGTGCTTCGTCCGGATCCGGACCAAAAGCGGACTGTGGGTGGGAGGCTGGCTGAGTACCCGGTCGGCGGTCTCCGCTTATCCGCAGGACCAGGACATCTACCTGCAGACCCAGTACCAGATGCGGCCGGACGGCGGTTTCGTGGCGCCGGTACGCGACTCGGGTGGTGTGTACGTGCGCGGGGTGGACATCGAGGTCATCGAGATGCTGCTGCCGCCGAAGCGGGACACGAACGGAGGATCTAGTGGCGAGGCAGCGACGACGCTCCAGTGACGACGACCTGATCGCCTTGGTCGGCGAGTATTCCGAGCGCCGGACCTACCGGCCCGGCAAAGAAGTTCCGTTGCCCGACGAGGTGCCGGCTGACCCGTCGGGCACTGCTGTGAGTACCGACAAGCCCGCGGATGGCCCGGATCCGGCAGCCGCGGCTGGTGACTCGGGCTCCGGGAACCCCAGCGATGGGTCATCGATAGCGGAATAGCGCCATCGGTGGGCCATCGCTGGGGCCGCCGAATGGCGTCACGGACCGGTGTGGGTGTGGGCGGCCCACAGCTGCGGGGCGGCGGTGAAGCCGTCGCGGAGCTCACGGATGGCGAAGTGCAGCGCGGCGGCGGGGTCGGCGGGGTGACCCAGGGTGGCGCCGTCGGCGAGGGCCGTGTAGAAGCGTTCGGCCAGCTGCGCGGAGAACCGGTCGGAGACCGGCCAGAGCGTGCCTATCACGTGCGGGTACCCGGCCATATGGAAGGCCGACATCACGTGGATCGCCTCGTCGGGGAGCATGACCGCGCCGCGGGCGGTGGCGCAGGCGGCGAGCACCGCCAGCTCCTGGCGGCGGAGTCTCAGCGCCGCGGCGTCGAGCGCGCGCAGCCGGCCGTCGTACAACCGCAGCCCGGCGTCGGAGGGACGGCCCGGCTCGGTCACGCCGTGGCAGCCGAAATGGACGACGGAAAACTCGGGCAGCGCGGCCGTCACCGCCTTGACCGTGGCATCCCGGCCTGCCAGCTCGGTCCGTCCGGGAAAGAGCCGAGCGAGCACGTCGGCCTCGGCCGCCGCCCCCGGCAGCGGTGCGCCGCCTGGCGTCTGGGGTAGCGACACCACGAGCGGCCTGGTGAGCCCGTGGCCGGGAGACGGTTCGGCTAGCTGCTCCCTGGCCCGTACCAGGGAGCGCAGGGTGGGCGTGTAGGAGGAGATCACGCGATCAAGCACGGACTGGGCGCCGACGGCGCGGCGTCGCCCGGCGGCATGCAGCGGCAGGAACGATAGCCACCCGGTTGGGCACCAGTAGAGGCGCGGCCATGGCTCGCCGTCATCCGGCGTGTACCGCAGGCCGAGCCGGTCCAGGACCGGCGCGGCGATTACCTCCCACAGCCAATCGAGGATCTGGGCGAGCGCCCTGACGGCAGCCGGGATCGCGTCCAGTCCCTCGACGCCGTAGGCCCGCTCGACCAGCGGACCGAGAGCCAGCGCGCGGGTCAGCGCGGCCCGCGGTGACAGCCCCGGCAGTTCAACGACCTGCAATCCGCCGCTGGTCACCAGGATGGCGTCGGACCGGTAGCGGCTGACGTTGATAACCGCGACCGGGCCGCTGCCCGCCGCCGCTCGCAGTTCCGCCGTGCTCGGCGGGCGCAGGAAGCCCGCCATGCCTGGCAGCTCACGGACCCTCGCTACCAGCGTGTCCCACTGACGAGCCAGGCTATGGCGCGCGGTCGCCCGGCTCGCGGTGCCAGGTGCCCGGATGGCCTCGTTGCCGGCCAGGAACAGCCCGTCGGCGCTGAGCGCGTCGCGCACCCGCTCGAATTCGGCGGCGAGTGCGGGGTCAAGATCACGCAGCCGTGACAGGTCACTGCGGGCGTCGAGCTCCTGGGACAGCAGGACGCCGCGGCCCTGTTCAAGCAGCGCCAGCGCGCGATCCGGGTCGCCGGCGCGCAGCGCCATGGCGGCGGCGTCGCTGGCGAGGCCGAAGGTGAGACCGAGCCGTTCCTCTTGTGCGGTACGAGCCAGGCCGCGCGGGGCGACCTGACCGAGCAGATCCACGGCGTGAGCGTAGCCTTCGAGCGCGCCGGAGTCCCGGCCGCTGGCGGCCGACGCCTCGCCGTAGGTTCTCGCGGCTCGGAGCCGGACGTCGGCCGCGGCGGCCTCGGACCAGGCGGCGGACCTGGCCAGCCTGGCGGCCTCCGCGAGGTCGGCGTGTTCGCCACGCTGGGCGCGGCGAAGCTGGATGTCGGCCAGCATCGCTTGTACTCGGGCCTGCTCGGCGTAGCCGTCGGGCATGTGAGTGAGCGCCTCGCGGGCGGCTTCCGCGCCCCGGCGCAGGGCCACGGCAACATCGTCGTCCCCAGCCCTCGGAGCGCTGGCCGTGCCGGTGTAGTCACCCGTCAGCAGTCCGGTCGCGCCGACGCTGACCACACCGCGCAGCCAGTAGAACACCGCTACGTTGAGCAGGTATCTCGCCCGCAGCGGATGGTCGTCGCGCATCTCCGCGAGGCCGGCTTCCAAGGTCTCGATCGCACGCGCCGAGGCCCGCGGATCGGTTCCGTCAGCCGCCTGGGCGTACTCGGCCAGCGCGAGGTTGAGCCGGGCATAAACTCGCGACCCGGACTGGCCGTAATCGAGCGCGGTCGCCTCGGCGGCCCGGGCGGCCGACTCCTCGAGTAGCACCGGATCCCCGGTCGCCTCGTACGCCTGGCGAAGCGCGGCCGACAAGTTCGAAAGAACGCCGCCACGTTGCGCACCGCGCTCGGGGCACGCGGCCAGGGCCTGCCGCATCACCTCGGCGGCTTCGAGCGCCCACGCGGGCTCGCCGGTGATATCCGCGCGTTCCAGCAGCGCGGCGCCCAAGGTCGTGAGCAGGTTGGCCCGGCCGATGTGCCGCGGCGGCAACTGTGCGGTGGCCTCCGTCAGGGTCGCGATCGCCGTCTCGTGGAGCGTGTCGTCGCCGCGTGCGGTGGCCCGGTGCCACTGGTTCATGCCGAGGGCGTTCAGCAGCGTTGCCCGTTCCTCCGGGTTGCCGGTGCCCGCCGGACGGCTGGCGAGCTCGTCCGTCAGTATGCTCACGGCCTCGTCCCGCAGGGACTCGTCGCGAGTGAAGGTGGTTAGGTCGCTGAGCACGTTGGAGAGGGCATGCCGGGCGGTGAACGACGGCGCTCCGGCCGCCTGTGCCAGGTCCGCGGCCTCCCGCAGGCATCGTGCGGCCTCTTCTAGCGGTGCCGGGTCGTCGTCGAACTCGCTGCGCGCGCGCAGGCAGGTTCCGAGCTGGCTCAGGACCTGGTGCCGGACCGGATGGTCGCCGGGCGCCTCGACGACAGCCTCACGCAACACCTCGATCGCCTGAGCGAGCAGCGCGGTGTCGGAGGTGAGCTCAGTCATCGCGCGAAGCGCGTCGGCCAGGTTGCCCATGCGCAGCGGGCGGTGGAAGTCGCCGGGCCTGGTGGCCGCGATGGCGGCCCGGTGGCTGTTCACCCCTTCTTCCAGCAGCCCGGCATCCCCGACGTGGCCGCCGTACTGGACCAGCACCACCCCGAGATTCGAGCGGCAGGCCGCCTCCTGAGAGGTTCCGGTGGCGGCGTCGGCCACCGCCTGGCGGGCCAGTTCCAGCGCCTCGGCGAATCGGGTGTCGTCACCGGATTCCTTGGCCCTGTCGAGCACAGTGACGGCGAGTGTGGTCTCGTAGTCGGCGCGGTTGAGGTCGCCCGGCGGCAGCAGCTCGATCGCCTCGTGTAGCAGCGTGACGCCACGGTCCCATTCTCCGTCGTCGGCGGTGCGGCGGACGTACGCCCGGCCAAGTTCCCACCGGACCTTAGCGGCGAAGCGCCGGTCCGGGGCGGGGAGCTCGAGGCAGTCACGCAGCAAGCCCAGCGCGTCGTCGCCGGATGCGGGGCCTGACTCCAGCGCGACGGCCAGCTCGAACATGACCTTGGCCCGGTCCTCGCTGCCAGGCGCCGTGGTCGGCAGCGCCTGTCGCGCGATCTCGGCGGCCTCGGCGGCGGCGGCCGGGGCACCGGTCTCCCTGGCTTTGCGCCGGAGGTTGCCGCACAGGCCGAGAACGCGGCCGAGCCACTGCTGGCGATCGGGTGGGGTCAGGTCGGCTGCCCGCCGCGCCTCGGCGATGGCCGCGTCCAGATCCCGCGGGTCGCCCCACAGGTCGAAACGCGCCATCCGCACCTCGCTGGTCACAAACAGCGCCTGGGCGTGCAGCGGGTGTGTTTGGTCAACAGTGTCGAGGATCTGCCGCGCTTCGGATTCGGCCAGCTCGAGGGACCGCGCGTCGCTGGTCTGTGACCCCCAGCCGTAGCGCAGGTAAGCGAGGGTGGCGATGAACCGCAGCCGGTCCGCCTGTGCGATGGCGGTCACGATCGCCGATTCGATCGTCTCGACGGCCGCCGCGTACCCGGCGGCGTCTGGGGCACCGTCGGACGGGAGCGCGACCGCCGCCAGGCAGACACCGAGGCTGAACTGCCGTTCGGCCCGCTCCGGGTCAGCGGGGCTCATCGCCCGCAGCGCGCGGCGCAGTAGCGCTATCGCGTCCGGGAGTGCCTGCGGCTGGCCGAAGCTCGTCGCCAGCAGGGACTGCGCGTTGCCGAGGTTCGCCAGCATGACCGTGTGATATGGGGTGCCCTCGGCGACCAGGCCAAGCGCCCGTCGTGTCACGTCGGCGCCCTCGGCGGCCGCGTCGGCGTCGCCAGTGGCCGAGGCCCAGGTGATCAGCATCCGCCCGAGGTTGCCCAGCCTGCGCGCTCGTTCGCCGGGTTCGTCGGCCGGGCTGGCGACCGCGGCCCGGCATAGCTCGACCGCCTCCGCGAGCAGCGCCCGCGCCCGGGCCGGCTCCTCGGCCGCGAGGCGGTACAGCACCACGGCGAGCGACGACTGGCAGAAGCCGTGCAGCGGACCGTTTCCCACGGTCTGATCGACCGCGTACCGCATCAGCTTTTCCGCGACGGGCAGCACCTGCGGGTAGCGATGGATGAGATGGAAGGCCGCCAGGCCGCTGGCCGCCGCGGCGGCCAGTTCGGGATCCGCGGTCGCGGTGCCAGCCAGCAGGCCAAGGATCGGCAGCAGCATTTCCGGCACCACCTTCGGCGCCTGGAGGAAGATGGGGAACAGGAAGTACACCGCGCCGCCGAGCGCGGCCTCGTCCTCTCCGCCAGTGGCGAGGAACCGGCACAGGTTCGCCGCGCCCAGCACCAGGAACGCGTCGGCCGAACCAGTCTGATCAGGCCCGACCGCCGCCCGGTGCAACGCGGTGGCCGCCGACACGCCCTCGGGACTGCCGAACCACGCGGCGTCATCGGTCGCTTCCGTCCTGGCCAGCTGCTCACGCACGGCAAGCAGCAGCGCCTCCACCTCGTCAGGCACGTCAGGACGGCACGTCGTCGGCGAGCAGCAGCATCAGCTGTTCCCTGCTCGGTTCCTGGCCGGCTCCGCCGAGCCGCGCGGCCTGGTTCTCAACCATGCCCTCGAAGATCGTCCGGGCGTCCCTGGCGTTCGCCGGGTTGCCTCGGCGCGCCAGCCGCCCGAAGTGCTCGGCCAGCTGCTGCTGCACTCCGTCGGCCAGTAGGTACTCGTGTTTGTGTGCCTGCAGCGCCACGATCTGCGCGAGTTCCGCCGCGTCGTACGGGTCGAACTCCAAGACGCGGGAGAACCGTGAGCGCAGGCCGGGGTTGGCGTCGAGGAAGCTGCGCATCTCGTCCGGGTAGCCGGCCGCGATGACCACGACCTTGTCCCGGTGGTTCTCCATGAGGGCGGTGAGCTCGTCGATCGCCTCCTGACCGAGGTCGGTATGCGCGCCGAACTTCCTGGCCAAGGCGTAGGCCTCGTCGATGAACAGCACGCCCCCGTGCGCCCGGCGGAACGCGCGCCGGGTTTTCTGCGCGGTGTGGCCCAGGTATTCGCCGACGATATCCCCCCTGGTCACCTCCACGAGGTGACCGTGTTCCAGCGCCCCGAGCGCGGCGAGGATCTTGGCATACAGCCGGGCCACCGTGGTCTTGCCGGTGCCAGGCGGACCGGAAAAGATCAGGTGGTGGGCCATCGGCGGTGCCTGCAGGCCCGCCGCGCGGCGCCAGTTGGCCAGCCGCAGCAGGTTCACCTGGCCTTCGACCTGCTGCTTAGCGGCGGTCAAGCCGATTAGCTCGGCGAGCTCCGCCATCGGTCCGGCCTCCGGCGGTTCGTCGTCTCGCCCCTGCTCGGTTTCATCCTCGGTCCGCAGCCCGACGGCGGCGACCCGGTCATTGAGCGAGATGTTCTCGTCGCCGTTGCCGGTCACCAGGCAATCGGCGAGCTGACCGAACGCGTTGTCAAGCACCACGACGCCCGGTTCCGCACAGTCGCGGAACACTGATTCCGTCACGTCGAGCCGGGCCGAGTCCCGCGCCAGCAGCCCGCGCTGCCGGGACCGGGTGACCGTTATCTGCCTGGCGACAAGGCGGGCGTTGCTGTTGACCAGCACGCACGCCTCGCCGGCCTCCGAGACGGCGACGCCGGTTACCGTCATCCAGCAGTTGTCCCGGCAGTTGAGTCCGAAAACGCCCGCCCCGGTCACCGTGCCCTGGTCGATCGTCACCTGGGCCGACTTCTCGGTGACGATTCCCGAGGCGAGCACGTCACGGACCGACACCTCCCGCAGAGTCGCCCGGCAGGCGTCGCCGTGGACGTAGATGCCGTTGTCACAGTGGTCGATGCGGGTGGCCTCGATCTCAGCGGAGGACTCGTCGCTGACCACGATCCCGGTGGCGCTCTGATCGGAGATCACCAGGCCGGACAGCTGGGCCGTGCCCTTGCCGACGTTGATCCCGGTGCGACCGTTGGTAAACGTGCAGTCGCGGGCCTCGACCGAGCTGTTCTCCGCGGAGATCCCGATGCTCCCTATCTGGTCGAAGGCGCAGTCGGCGAATGTCCCGCGCGAGTCGGCGAGGGTGACTCCGGCCCCGCGGCAGCTGTCGAACCTCGACTCGCGCACCGTCAGCTCGGAACCGCCGCGTGCTTCCGCGCCCACGCCGGCGTTCCTGGCCGTCGTATCGGTGATCGTGCCGCGTGACCGGTCCAGGCAGGCGACCGCGGTGCCTTGGATGCCGTTCAGCCGGCAATGCGCGACGTCAATGGTGGTGCTCTCGGTGGCGCGCACCGCCGCGCCGCCCACTTGCCGGAATTCGCACTCCTCGATCGTTACGCGTGCCCCGGTCGCGGCGACCCCGTGCGATCGGGGATTGCGGACCACACAGTCAGCCAGGGTGAGCGTGGCGTCCTTCTCCGCCGTCACCGCCTCGCTGGCGGCGTCAATGAACCGGGTGTCCCTGATCGTCGCCGTCCCGCCGCTCACAGCCACGCGGCCCGCCGTGATCTCGCAGCCGGACATCTCCACGGCCGTTCCGCGCGCTGTTCGCACCGCGAACTCGCCGTGTGCGCGCAGCACGCAGCCATTCAGCGTGAGGCGGCCGGAGGCGCTCACCGCGGCCACCGACCGGTTGACGATCTCCAGATCGATCAGGGTTATCCGCCCGTCGCAGGTGACCGTGACGTCCCGGGCGGATTCGACCACCACCGTCCCGGGTCCGCCCGCCGCGCGCAGCTCTACTTCCCCGTTGAGGGTCAGCGTCTCGGTGTAGTGCCCGGGTTCGATGAGGACGACCAGGTCCTCGACGTCGGGGACGGAACTCAGCGCGGACGCGATGGTCGTGTGGACCGTGTCCCCGCCGGGCGAAACGCGTACCGTCCACTTCTTACCGCTGCCCTTCGCCTCCGAGACGACGGGCACATCAGAGCCTGACCCGTCAGAAGCCGGCAGTGACTCGTAGCCGTACCGCTGCAGGATGTCGGTCAGCTGCCCGGGCAGTACCCGCAGCCCGTCTTGGTATCCGTGGTAGTCGCGGAACAACGCCGCCACGACGACGGTGCCGTCCGGTCCGGGCTGGCAGCCCCATCGGCCCAGTCGCTTCGGCGGTTGGGTCCCCTCCGCGAGCCGCACGGTCAGCTGTGCTCCGGCTGGGGTCGTTACGACGTCCACCGAGCTCAGGGCCGATCGGTCGAGTACGCGGCGGCGGCTGGTCTCGCCGACGCGAAGTTCTAGTCCGTCGGGATTGATCCACAGCGCGCACGCCGCGGTGCAGAACATCCGCGCCACCGAGATCAGGGTGTAACACAGCGCCCCAGCGGCCACGGCCAGTCCGGCGCTGCTGGCCGGACCTCCGGTGCCGGGACCGTCTCCGTACAAGACCGCCGCCGCCACGCCGGCCAGCACGGACACCGGCAGCCTGGCCACCAGCAGGATCGTGGCGCGCGGGGTGAACATCGCACCGCTGATCTTGACCGCACGTGGCGGCGTTGCCCCCGTGAGCCTCGCCGCACCCAGCCACTTATCGCCCGCGTTCTTGGCCAGGCAGGAGTCGAGCGCGGCCGGGGTGATTGAGAGCGGCCGCAGGTCCACCGAGAGCAGGCCCGCTACCTGTGGCGCGTTCTGCGCCGGTGTCGGGCGGGGCTTGCTTTTCCTGATCAGCAGGCGTGCGCCGAGCGGGGTATCCCGGCTGTGCAGGCCACGCCGCCGTTCCACCGGGACCAGGCAGATCTCATCGATCTCGTCCCAGCTCAACCGGGCGTTGGGCGACGGCCCGACGTAGCGGAGTCCGGTCGCCGTCACCGCCAGCCGACGGGGCCACAGCAGGTCACCGAGATAGCGGATTATGAGGACCGCCCACACCACAGTGCCGAGCACCGACACCACTGGCACCAGCGGCGCCGACGCGTGATGCCGCGTCGCGAACCCGGCCAGGCTGACCGTGAACGCTACCATGGCGATAGCCAGCCCGATAAGAAGCGCCCCGATTGTGAAGCCGCTCCGTCCCACGCGGAGCGCCGTCGGCTCGCCCCGTTTCGCCCCTCGATCGGCGACTTGCGTCATCCGGTCCTCGCTGCCCCTGCCGTCCCTACTAAGCGAAAGCGCCGAGTAGCCACCTGAGCGCACACTCTAGCAAAAAAGCCGTGTTTGTAGGGGTTTCGGCGTCAGCTGACGGAGGCGATCGTCTCCGGCAGATCCCGCATGGAGGTGATCCGCCGACGGGCGAGCGCCGCCGGGTGGCCACTGCCGTCCCGGTCTATCCACACCGAGCGCAGCCCCATCCGCGCGGCGGGCAGGATGTCGTGCACCCACGAGTTGGCCGCGTGAACCCAGTTCGAAGGCGTGGCGCCGGTCTGCGCGGCGAACGCGGTGAAGTGTCCGAGATCGGGCTTGTATGACCGCACCTGCTGCGCGGTGATGACCAGGTCGAACTCGACGGGCAGCCTAGCCCGGGTGGTGGCGAACAGGTCGTCGTCGCAGTTGGTGAGGATCGCCAGTTTCCACCCGTCGCTGGCGAGTGCGGACAACGCGGGTCCCGCATCCGCGAAGACCGGCATCGACGCCCATGCTCGTACGAACGCGTCGGCGTCGGAAGCCCCCGCGGCACGCAGACCCTCGGTGAGTATCTCCCGGTATGTCCGGTACGGCCGAGCCTCAAGCCGGAGTTCCTCGCGGTAATAGGCGGCAAGCAGCTCGCCAGATCCGCCGATCGCACCGAGCATCCCGGCGTTCCAATCGGCGATTGTCCCGTAACAGTCGAAAGTCACCCATTTGTCCATGCCCCCAACGTAGACCGCGACCCCATGGATGGCCCATCGCTGGTCCCATAGCCCCAGCGATGGGTCATCCATGGCGGGGCAGTGGGCTGCGGCGGGGCAGTGGGCCGCAGGGGCAGCGGGCCGCGGGGCAGGAGGCATGAGTGGGCGTAGGCGGGAATACCGTAAGGCATGGATGACAAGGACCTTCACTACCAGTCAGGGTTCGGAAACGAGTTCAGTAGCGAGGCGGTGGAAGGGGCGCTCCCGACCGGGCGCAACTCGCCGCAGCGCGCGCCGCTCGGGCTGTACGCCGAGCAGCTCTCCGGTGCCGCCTTTACCCAGCCGCGCGCCGCGAACCGCCGCACCTGGGTGTACCGGATACTGCCGTCGGCCGCGCACCCGGCGTTTCGCAGGATCCATAACGGCGGGCTGTGCGGCACCCCGTTCACCGAGATCGAGCCGGATCCGAACCGGCTGCGCTGGGACCCGCTGCCGCTGCCCGAAGAAGAGACCGACTTCGTTGACGGGCTCTGGACGGTGGCGGGCAACGGTGACCTGCGGACCAGGACCGGGATGGCCGTGCACATCTATGCCGCGAACCGCGACATGACCAACCGGTATTTCGTGAACGCCGACGGGGAACTGCTGGTCGTCCCGGAGCTGGAACCCGTCGTTATGGTCACTGAACTTGGTCGTTTGCAGGTGGCGCCCGGCGAGATCGCGGTGCTGCCGCGCGGGCTGCGGTTCCGGGTCGAGCTGCCGAACAAGTGGGGGCGCGGCTACCTGTGCGAGAACTACGGCCAGCCGTTCACGCTGCCAGAACGCGGTCCGATCGGCGCCAACGGGCTGGCCGCCGAGCGGGACTTCCTCGCGCCGCACGCCGCCTATGAGGAACGCCGCGGCCCGGTCCAGGTGGTGCAGAAGTTCGGCGGGAACCTGTGGGCCGCCGACTACGATCATTCGCCGCTGGACGTGGTGGCCTGGCACGGTTCGTACGTGCCGTATAAGTACGACACCGAGCGGTTCATGACGATCGGCACCGTGAGCTTCGACCACCCAGACCCGTCCATCTACACCGTGCTGACCTCGCCCAGCGAGCTACCGGGGCTGGCCAACGTGGACTTCGTGATCTTCCCGCCGCGCTGGCTGGTCGGCGAGGACACCTTCCGCCCGCCGTGGTTCCACCGCAACATCATGAGCGAGTACATGGGCCTGGTGCGCGGTGTCTACGACGCGAAGGCCGAGGGTTTCGGTCCGGGCGGGGCCAGCCTGCACAACACGTTCGCCTCGCACGGACCGGACGCCGCGACGTTCGCGCGTGCCTCCAGCGTCGAACTGGCGCCGGAGAAGCTCGACCGCACGCTGGCGTTCATGTTCGAGAGCCGGTGGATGATGGTGCCCACCAAGCAAGCGATGGACTCACCATGGCGGCAACGGGATTACAACGCGGTCTGGGCCGGGATCGACAGGAATTTCCGGTTATGTATCAAGATGGTCAACGAAGATCCCGATGAACACCTTCTCCCCGAAGCGATCGCCGAAGGCGAAGTGGATCCGGTTGCGGTGCAGCTCGATCTTCGAGTGCCATTCACACCGGACCGTGTCGCCGTCGTAGAGGATGTCGCGTTGCCGCATCACTTGTGCGTTCTTATGAGTGCGTGGGCCCTCGGGTGACACACCCGAACAGCCTTTCGGGGTCAGGGTGGCTTCTATGTCCCTCGCGACGCCGTTAGCCGCCCGGTGGGTTGCCAGGAAGTGATCGTTTAGCACTCCTAGGTGAGTCACCACCCGACTGCGCAGATCGCGGTAGTCTCCATCGAACCGACGGAAGGCCAGTTCGGGATTGAAAATCAACCCGGGGAAGGCCCGTTCCGCTATGGTGAAGAAGTCGGATTCGCCTACGTCCTCGAGCTCGTAGAGTTCTCGCCAGAAACTCGGAAGCGCCGAGGTGTAAGCGAAGAAGAAGACCTTCGCGCTTCCGACTTCGCTCACAGTGGGGATGAAACCGCGCCGGGGGCAGTGTCCGAAGACCAGGCAAGCGACACCCTGGCCAGACAGCGCGCAGGTATGGGCGTACGCGATCGAGAGTGCCAGCGTGGGTCCGGCCTCCTCGATGGCGATATCCGCGACTGCTGGTACGGAATCATCCCAGTCCTGACACTTGCTTATTAAGCCGAAGAAGCGGTTCCTGGTGTCCCTGTCGATGAGGGCTCCCGGTTCACCGCTGAGATACCCGAAGAGATCGTACCCGTCCGCGCATTCTGCGGCTTCCAGCATGGGTGGCTTCCATGTGGCCAGGCCCGCTTCCCTTAGATTCCACATCGCGTCGCTGAACTCATCGAGGTACGCTTCAATAGAATGCGTTACGAGGTCACGGAAGTCGAAGCTCGCCTCGTCGATGACGACCCGGACCTGTTCAGCCTTGCTGTCGTTTGGCACGGGCGATCCTTCCCAAGTCTTCCTCGATCTGATCGAAAAAGCCTTTCGGCCACAGACTCAGCCCACCGCGGCTGGTGAGCTGAACGGTCGTCGGCGCTAGCCCAGGTTCACCGCCGAAGTAGTGCACGATGGCGTCGTCTGGATCGATAACCTGGTCCTCAGCCACTGCGAGGCGGATGCCGTTGAGCACATGGTCGCTGTGGGTCTCGATGATGACTTGGGTGCCGCTGCCCGCGACACGACCGAGAAACGCGCCGAGTCTCGACTGCCCGGCTGGGTGGAGGTGTGCCTCGGGGTTCTCCACGATCAGCACGCCACCTTCGGGGGTGAGCAGGCCAGCGACGAGGACCGGTAGCGCGTAGGAGAACCCGAACCCCATGTTCGCCGGTCGGATCTGCTCACTGACCAGCATCTGCTGACGGATGAGCTCCGGCTCCTGGAAGCGGATCATGCTCGCGGTGATACCAGGCGGCCACTGCGCGGTAATACGGATGGGGCGGATGATCGACGAGGCCCAATTCTCGACCTGAGTGCGCAGCGTCGTCACACCATGGTCCCGGGTCTGAGGGTGCCGGAGCGGTGGCCGTACCTCGTCCGTTTCGTGCATGGCAAGAGCCTGCGCGGTGTATTCGCCATGCACTCCTACACCGACAAGATCGGGGTCTTCCGCGGTCACGTCGAGTTGGTCACGTGGCCCGAGCCGCTCGGCGTTCAGATACGTGAAGGCCGCGCCCTTAGCCGTGAGAACTGTCGGCGGGTTTGCGCACCGTTCGCGGATTGGCAGGTTCAAGGTGCGGTCGTAAGGCACGTCGAACAGATAATGAGACGGTACTCCCGCTGTCTCGACCGTGACCTCGACCACCGGTGGGTCGGCGTCGGGGTGCAGGATGTCGTGGGCCTCGCCCAACGCTAGCCCGTAGGGGCCGTTGAGCTGCACGACCTTGCTGGCAGGGTCGGCTGCTTGCCGCGCGATCAGTAGCCCCTGCACGACCGTGCTCTTGCCGCCTCCGTTAACGCCCGTGAGCACGGTGAGAGGCCTCAGTCGAAGGTCCAGAGACGCGAAACACTTGAAGTTCCGTATCGTCAGGCCCGAGATCACAGGCCCGCCCGACCGGCTTCAGCAGCTTTGTCGAACCTCAAGCGAACCTTGGTGACCCCGCCGGTGCTAGAGGTTATAGCGTCGATGTATTCGCGGTCTGCGGTCATCAGCCCGCGGGCCTCGTTAACGATGGCGTCCTTCCTGCGCTCGAGATCTGCATTGTCATAGCGCCCGAGCACGTACGACCAGCTCTCGAAGAGCGGACGGTTGATCGGCAGCAGCCGGTCTGTGTTGAGCGGCCACTTGCGGAAGGCGTGATCTTCGAAGATCGTGTAGCAGTTCACCATGGCGGTACGGAATTCGTTGTAAAGGTTTTCGAGGATGGCGTCCGGTACCTGTTCCGGATCGTCGAGCATTCCCGTGGCGATCTCTAGGAATGCGTCCATTGATCCGCTGGTCCGGTCTATATAGCCGTCAACGCCGAGCAGGGAGAAAGCGCTGTACCGGAGCACCACCTCGCGGTCGTCCATCCGCAGGTGATCACGTAGTCGGCCGGAGGTGGCCAGGTCGAACTCCGCAGAATGTGCGCAGCGCTTGAGGAACTCGCGGCTTCGGTCCTTGCTCATGCAGTGCCGGATCTCCTGGCCGTTGAGCGGGGTTCCCCCGGTGTTAATGCGCTTGAAGATGTCGTACTTTACGCCCGGCGGCGTCGTCGGAGCAATCACGTGCACAACGATCTGTGCGTTATGGATGCGGCGCTGTAGCGCCGGTGCGAGTTCTTTGAACTGCTTACCTTCCTCGAGCTCAAGGTATTCAAGGTCAGTAAGTCCGAAACTGCGAGGCTCGCCACGAACAAAGCTGCGAACCGTGCTTAGCCGCTGCAAACCATCAACCACTCGCATCATGCCGTTAGTGTCCTCAGCGAAGTAAAACGCTGGGAGGGGAATCTGCAGAAGGATCGACTCTATCAAGCGAGATTTCTGCCGCGACTTCCACACCGTGTTGCGCTGGAAATCGGGTGCGAGTTCCAGGTCGCCGTCTTCGATAAGATCGAGGATGTTGCGGAGCGAGAACTGCTTCGTTCCTACCCGGATCTCCTCAGGATGCCAGGGTTTGGCGATGCCCGGCGAATCGTCGTCGCGTTCGGCTTCGACGCCCGTCGGCAGGTTCTCGTAGGTCTCTTCAACGATCTCGGCAACGTCAGGTGCCATGCTCGCGGATCCTTCCTGGTCTAGGTAGATCCTATGGGTAAGAGTCCGATTCCTGCGCAGCGTAGCCATGACCCAGGGTGACCGGCACTGGACTGTCGCGATATTTCCGCTAGCTTGGCTTTGTGGCCATCTCCCACCTGACCGCCGGTTCCGGTGACCACCGCGTCATCGCGCTGCACGGATGGTTCGGGTCCGCGCGCGGCTGGGGGTCGCTCCCCGAGTTCCTGAACGGCGCGGATTTCAGCTACGTTTTTCCCGATCTGCGGGGGTACGGGAAGCGGCAGGACGAGCCAGGCGAGTTCACCATGGCAGCGGCCGCCTCCAACGCGGTCGCCCTGGTGGACGAGCTCGGCTGGGACACGTTCTCCGTGATCGGGCACTCGATGAGCGGGGTCGCCGCCCAGCACATCCTGCTCCAGGCGCCGGGCCGGGTTCGGCGGCTGGTCGGGATCAACCCGGTGCCCGCCGGGGGAGTGCCGTTCGGCGACGAGGCGTGGCGGCTGTTCTCCAGCGCGGCGATCAGCCCGCAAAGCCGCGCGGCGATCGTGGATTTCTCCACCGGCGCCCGGCTGTCGCCGGTATTCGTCGACATGATCGTCCGGCATTCGCTGGAGAACTCCTCGGCGGAGGCATTCGGCAGCTACCTGGACTCGTGGGCGAAAGCGGACATCGTCGGGCAGGTGAAGGGCAACCCGGTCCCCGTCAAGGTGATCGCCGGCGAGCACGACCCGTCCCTGTCGCCCGACGTCCTTGAGCACACCTGGCTGGAGCACTACCCGAACGCCGAGCTCGAGGTCATCAGGAACGCGGGACACTACCCGATGTACGAAACCCCCGCCATCCTCGCCACCATCGTCGAGGAGTTCCTCTCGCGCGGGTTACAGCTTTTCGGCGGCTGGCAGCACGTCGGAGCAGACGATCTCCAGCGGCGCGCGGTCCCAGATGCCGGTTACCGAGCCGATCGCGGTGTCAAAGCCCAGCGCCGCCAGCTCTCCGAGCTTGTCGATGGTCTCCGCCGTCCGCTCGCCCCCGCTGCCCGGGTCGAACACGAAGTACACCGTCTTGCGGATCGTGTCGTAGTCGCGGCCGACCCGTTCGCAGTGGTCCCGCAGGACGTCGAGCTTGCGGGGCAGATCGGGAGTCGGGAACAGGTTGGTCGCGTCGGCGTACTGGGCGACGAGCCGGAGCGTCTTCTTCTCGCCGCCGCCGCCGATCAGGATGGGCGGGTGCGGCCTGGTCAGCGATTGCGGCGAGTTCAGCGGCCGCTCGAGCTGGTAATGCTGGCCGATATAAGGGGATTCGTCCCCGCGCCACATCTGCAGCGCGATCTGGAGCGTCTCTTCCAGCCGCTCGAAGCGCTCGGAGACCGGCGGGAAGTGCAGCCCGAGGCCGAGCGATTCCTCCTCATTCCACCCGGCGCCGATGCCGAGCCAGGCCCGGCCCTCGGAAAGTACGTCCAGGGTCGTGATGATCTTGGCGAGAATGCCAGGCTGCCGGTAGATCGCCCCGGTGACGAGCGTGAGGAGCTTCGCGCGCTCGGTGTGCGCCGCCAGGAATCCGAGGGTGGTGTACGCCTCGAGCATCGCGTCTTCGGACGGCCCAACCGCGCGGATCTGGAAGAAATGGTCCATAAGGGCCAGGAACTCGAACCCGCCCTCGTCGGCGGTGCGAGCCGCCCAGGCCAGGTCGCGCGCCAGCGCGGGCGGGCCGTCGGGATTGGTGAGGTTCGGTATCTGCAGACCGAGTTTCATGAGCCCACTCTCTCACGCCGGAAACACTCCGCGGCGGCCCGGATCTCTCCTACCGGCTCGCCACCGCCGAGCACCGGGACGGACAGGAACCCGGCGGGAACGTCGACATCCAGCCGGCGCAGGATCGCGGCCGTCACCGGGGTCCGCGCCCGGGGAGAGCCGTCGTCGAACTTGACCGCCGCCGCCCGGCCATCGGGCAGTGCGAACGCGTCGACCGCCTCGGCGCCCCCCTTGTCCAGCAGGCCGGGCACCGCCCGCATCAGTAGGTTTTCATCCCGTTTCGTGCCGCTGATCCGGTCTGGATACGCGCGGATCGCGTCGGCCACCCGCCGCTCGTGAGTTCCTGGCGCGGCCAGAACGAGAGCGCGAAACGCGCGGGCGAGCCCGGTCAGCGTCAGCGCGAACAGCGGAGCGCCGCAGCCGTCCACCCCGGTGGCGGTGATCGTCTCGCCGGTCAGTTCCTGGACGGTGTCGTAGATCAGCCGCTGCAGCGGATGTCCAGGGTCGCGGTACGTCGCGGTCGGCCAGCCGTTGGCCGCGCAGGTCGCGAGCATGGCCGCGTGCTTGCCCGAGCAGTTCATCCAGACCCGGGCGGGCGGCTGGTCGGAGCGGATCGCCCGCCGCGCCGCGTCCGGGTCGAGCGGTATCGCGGGCGGGCATTGCAGATCGCCCTCGGTCAGTCCCGCGCCGGAGAGGATCGCCCGGACCCCGTTCGACGTGGAAGTCCTCGCCCGAGTGGCTCGCCGACGCCAGCGCGAGCAGCTCGCCGTCCAGGTCGAGCCCGGCGCGCAGCATCGCCACCGCCTGCAGCGGTTTGTTGGACGACCGAGGAAAGACCGCAATAGCGGCGGACCCGGCGCTGAAGGCGACGTTCCCGCTGGAGTCCAGGGCCACGAACGCACCCCGGTGCCAGGATTCGGTGAACCCGGACCGGACAACCTCAGCAAGCACAGGGTTCACCGTCATGCCATCCATCATCACATGCGCTATTTAGCGGGGCTGAGCCCGGCCAGCTTGCACTGCGGCCGGGCCAGCAGCGAGATCCGGTCGCTGTTGACGTAAGCCGACTTGCAGAACGACTTGGCCGCCGACCCGCAGTAGTGAATGAGCGAGCCGCCCGTTGAGCTCGGCAGGTTCACGGTCACGCATCCGTTGGCCGAGGTGCCATAAGGATCGGGGCCGAACACGCTCCACAGGCCAAGACCACCAAATACGAGCACCACCACCGCGGCCACCGACAGGAGCACGCGCTTGGCGCGCGGGCTCAGCGGTGCCCCGGTCTGGAGGTTCGTCTTGGCGTACGGCATGGTCGGCACATTGTATGCATCTGACCAGAGTTTTCTCACCGCCCGGGGTTGCCGCTGCACCGGCGTTACGCTCGTGTTACGTTGCCGGGAGCAGCGCACGTGGCGTTGGGCGAGGGGCGGCGAAATGCCGGTACGCGAAAGCAACTGGCCGGAGGGAACACCCTGCTGGGTGGACCTCGGGGTTCTCGACATCAACCGGGCGAGTGCTTTTTATACCGCCGTATTTGGCTGGGATATTCCGGAAGGATCGCCGGAATCCGGCGGATACGCCGTAGCCAGCCTTCATGGCCATAACGTCGCGGGGCTCGGCCCTCAGCAAGGCCCGCCGGACGCCGCTCCGATCTGGACGACCTACCTGGCCTCCGATGACCTGGATGCCACGGTGACCAAGGTCAAGGGGGCGGGCGGCCAGCTCATCATGGAGCCGGCGGACGTCATGGAGTCCGGCCGGATGGCGGTGGCGATTGACACCGGCGGCGCGCCGTTCGGCATCTGGCAGGGGCGTCAGCACACCGGCGCGGAACTCGTCAACGAGCCGGGCGCACAGACCTGGAATGAGGTCCTGAGCCGGGATTATGCGGCCGCGAAGGCCTTCTACCAGGCGGTCTTCGGCTATGAGTACGAGGATATCGCCAGCAACTACGCGGCCTTCAAGGTCAACGGCCGGTACGCCGGCGGCATCGGCCAGGTTCCGGCGGAGACTCCGCCAGGAGCGCTGGCCGCCTGGCGCACCTATTTCGGCGTCGCCGACACCGACCGGGCGCTCGGGAAGGTGATCGAGCAGGGCGGCAGCACCATCAGCGAGCCGCAGGACGGCTCATACGGCCGGATCGCGACCGTCGCTGACGACCAAGGAGCCATCTTCAACCTGATGAGCGTGACCGTGGCCCCCTAACAGGCCCCTCTTCCCCCGCTCCTTGCCCGCCTTCTCCCGCTTGCCCGCCTTTCCCCGCTCCATGCCCCTTGCCCGCCTTCCCCGCCCCCGCCTGGCTCCTTGCGCTACCGATGTCCCATCGCTGGCGTTATTCGGCTATCGATGTCCCATCGCTGGGGTTATTTGGCCGGTTTATGATTGGCGAATCGCCGATCTCAGGGGGCAGCAGCGCTGATGAGTGTCACACCGCCCCAGGGCCGGAGCGTCGTGCTGGCCACGGACTCCGGTCTGGTGCAGGAGCTGACCGTCGGTGACCTGCTGCGCCGGGCCGCTGGCCTGTCTCCGGAGGTGACCGCGCTGGTCGAGGCGATTCCTGGCGGTGGCCGCGGCTGGACCTACGCGCGGCTGCTCGCCGACGCCGAGGCGGTGGCCCGTGCCCTGCTCGGCCGCTTCACCCCGGGCGAGAAGATCGCCGTGTGGGCACCCAACATCCCCGAGTGGATCCTGCTCCAGCTCGGAGCTGGACTGGCCGGGCTGATCCTGGTCACCGTCAACCCCGCGCTGCGGAACGAGGAAGCGCGGCATGTCCTGGCCCAGTCGGGGGCGGACGGGCTGTTCCACGTCGGTGAGTACCGGGGCTTCGACGTGGGCGCGGCGGTCGCCGAGCTGCGCCCGGGGCTTCCCGCGCTGCGGGAGGCGGTCCGGATTGAGGAGCTTGCCGCGTTCGCCGCGGCCGGCGACCCGGCCGCCGAGCTGCCGCTGGTGACGCCGGATGACCTGGTCCAGATCCAGTACACGTCCGGGACCACCGGCGTCCCGAAGGGCGCGACGCTGCGGCACCGGGGCATCGTCAACAACGCGATCCTCTCCTACGCCCGGCTGCTTGGCCTGCGGCCCGGCGAGGCCATGGTGAACCCGATGCCGCTGTTCCACACGGCGGGCTCCTGCCTGGCTGTCCTGTCGTTGCTGTGGAGCCAGGGGACGCACGTGCTCGCGCCGGGATTCGACCCCGGCTGGCAGCTGGAGCTCATCGAGCGGTACCGCGCGCCCGGTTTCTGCGGCGTGCCGACCATGCTGCACGCACTGCTGGCCCAGCCGAGCCTCGCCGAGCGCGACCTGTCGTGCCTGCGGTATGCCCTGTCGGGCGGCGCGACCGTCGATCCCGCGCTGGTGCGCCGGATCGAGGAAACCTTCGGCATCGGTATGGCCATCATCTACGCCCAGACCGAGGCGTCTCCCGGCATCACCATGACCCGGCTGGACGACAGCCCGGACGACCGGGCCGAGACCCTCGGACAGCCGCTGCCGGCCATCGATGTCAAGATCGCCGTCGGCGATGGCACGACGCCGGCCGCTCTCGGCGAGGTCGGCGAGCTGTGCACTCGCGGCTACCACGTCATGGCGGGCTATTACGACGAGCCCGGGCTCACCGCCGCCGCGATCGACGGTGACGGCTGGCTGCACACCGGCGACCTGGCCTCGATGGACCCGCGCGGGTACCTGACCATCCGGGGGCGCCTCAAGGAGATGATCATCAGGGGCGCGGAGAACATCTACCCCAGGGAGATCGAGGAGGTGCTGACGCGCCATCCGGCGGTGGCCCAGGTCGCCGTTGTTGGCGTGCCTGACGAGAAATGGGGCGAGCAGGTCGCCGCCTGCGTCATCCTCGCCGCTGATGCCACGGTCGCCGCCGCCGAGCTTGAGGAGTACGGCAAGGCGCACCTCGCCCCGCACAAGGTGCCCAGAGTCTGGGCCTTCATCGAGGCCTTCCCGGTGACCGGTTCCGGCAAGATCCGCAAGAACGTGCTCCGCGAGCAGCTAGCGGGCAGCCGTCACGAGACCTAGTTATCCTGCTCGGTCGGCCGGATCAGCACCTCGTTGATCGCGACTCGCGCTGGCCGGGTAACGATGAAGGCGATGGTCTCCGCGATGTCGGTCGCCTCCATGATCGTCATGTCGGCGAACCGCTGGTTCTGCCGCTCGATGATCTCCGGCCGGTTGTGCGAGCGCAGCTCGGTCTCGGTGGCGCCTGGCTCCACCAGCGACACTCGCACGTGACGGCGCGCGACCTCCTGGCGCAGTGCCTCGCTGAACGCCCCGACCGCGTGCTTGGTCGCGTTGTAGCCGGCGCTGCCACTGCGGGCGACGCGGCCCGCGACCGAGGAGATGTTAACCAGGTCCGACACCCCGCGCGGACTGTCCGCGGCGGCTGTCAGCAGGTGGGGGAGTGCCGCGTGCGTGCAGTACATCAGGCCTTTGACGTTCAGGTCGACCATCCGCTGCCAGTCGGATAGGTCGGAGCCGACCGCGGGACCGAGCAGCATGAGCCCGGCGTTGTTGATCAGCGTGTCGAGCCGCCCGAACTCGCCCACCGTCTGCTCGACGCAGGCCAGCGCCTGCTCCTCGTCGGTGACGTCGGCGGTGATCGCCAACGCCTTGCCAACGCCGCCGCTGGCGTTCAGCCGCGCGGCCAGCGCGTCGATCCGGTCCGTCCGCCGGGCGACCAGGGCCACCGACGCCCCGAGCCTCGCCAGCTCGATCGCGGTCGCCTCGCCGATCCCGCTAGACGCCCCGGTGACAAGAGCCGCGGTTCCCTCCAGAGTGCTCATACCCCCACCCTAAAACCCGCCCCCCGACCCCGCCCCCCCGACCCCGCCCGCGCGCCCCCGACCCCGCCGACACGCCCCGATCCGGCCCGTGCGCCCCAAAATGATCATGGTCAGTGCGGCGCTGACCAGCCAAGAGTGTGGTTAATGCCGCACCGGCCAGGGAAAAGCCGCGGCGAGCGGCCGCTAGCCGACTGGGGGAGTGCCGTGGGTGTGGAAAGACTCGATGGTCTTGAGGCCCCAGGCCTGGCCTTTGGCGCGTTCATCCTCGGTCCAGGTGATGGTCTTCCAGTCCGGCGCCATCACCAGCCGCGAGACCGGGTTGCACAGCTCGATCCGGTTGCCGCCCGGTTCGTAGACGTATAGGAAGAACGTCTGCTGGATCGCGTGCTTGTGCGGTCCGGTCTCGAGGAATATGCCCGCGTCGAGGCAGATGTCCGCGGCGCGCAGGATGTCCTCACGGGTGTCGGTCGCGAACGCGATGTGGTGCAGCCGCCCGTTGGTCTGCGTCCAGTCCCTGGTGTACACCAAGTCGTAGCTCTTGGTCGCGAAGTGCAGCCACTGCGCCGAAATGGTCCCGTCGTTGAGCTGGATCTGCTCGGTGACCCGCCCGCCGAGGATGTCCCGCACGAAGTCCCCATTGGGCGCCGCGTCCTTGGCCAGGTAGTTCACGTGGTCCAGCCGCCGCACGGAGAAACCGGTGCGCGCGTAGCGCGAGGCCTGATTCTTCAGCGCGGGGGCCAGCTCCGGCGGCGCGGAGTACCAGTCACTTTCGTAGTACACGTGCATCGGGTGGCCGTCTGGGTCGTGGAAGGCGTAGGTCGCGCCGAGACCAGGTTCGCCGTCCTGCCAGCCGAGCCCAAGACCGCTCGCCTCAATCGCCTTGGTCCGGCGTTCCAGCGCCTCGTCGCTCTCGGCCCGCAGCCCGGTCGGGCCGATGCCCGGGGTTGAACGCGCGGTCAGCTTGAGTGAGAACTGCTCGTACTCGTCCCAGGTGCGCAGGTAAACCGAGTCGCCGCGGCTGCCGTTCTCGGTCAGCCCGATGATCTCGGTGAAGAACCGCAAGGACTCCTCGGGCTTCGGCGTGAACAGCTCGACATAGCTCAGGTGCGCGATGTCGTGCAGCGGGGGGCGAGACACTATGAAACCTCCTGACGAGGGAAAACTGTACCGTCGAAGAGCATGCGGGCGGTGCGCACCACCCCTGAACGCCTGATGACGGACGCGTCCAGTTCGAGCTCCACCGGCATGACTCCGGACGGATGCTCGATGAGCAGCCTCGGGCCAGTGATATCCGGCCGATGACCCACCGCTCCCTCGGTCAGCAGCGCCGCGGCGACGCTGACCGCGCCGAGCACGCCGATCGCCTCGTGCACCCGAACGGGGATGAAGGTGCGGGTGGAAACAGAACCGCCGTCGACGGGGGTGCCCAGCAACGAGACCTTCGGCACGGTGGTCGCGCAGACGTCGCCCAGCCCCATGGCCTTCCCGGCCTGCAGTCGCAGTGCCGTCACCCGTTCCAGTAGCCCCGCGTCGGCTTCCAGCGCGGCGACCGGCTCATGTCCAGTGAGCCCGAACGACGCGGCCTCCGCCACCACCACCGGCATGCCCGCGTTCACGCAGGTGACGGGCATGCCGCCGAACTCGTCGCGGACGTTGCCCGTCGGAAACAGCGCACCGGCGCTCTCGAAGCCAAGCACTACCTCGAGGCCGTGAGCTTCCGCCACCGCGATCTCGCCGGTGTTGACCATCTGGATGCGGACCGGCCGGTCCGCGGCGACCAGGCCGCGCGCGACGGCGAACGGTGCCACGCCGGCCAGCAGGTTGCCGCAGGTCTGCTTGTCGCTGACCGTCGGCTTGTCGACGCCGACCTGCAGGAACAGGTAATCCACGTCAATGCCGGGATCCGCCGAGGTTGAGACGATCGCCACCTTGGAGGTCAGCGGATGCGCGCCGCCAATGCCGTCGATCTGACGGGGGTCGGGACTGCCCATGATCCGCAGCAGCAGATCATCGCGCTCGGCCGGGTCCGCGGGCAGGTCGGGTGCGAGGAAGTACGCGCCCTTGGACGTGCCGCCGCGGATCAGCGCGCAGCGCACGCCGGTCATCCGGTGATCCTCGCCTGATATTCGTCGAAGCTGATGTACTCGGTCTTGGCCAGCTTGGCCCGCAGCCCGTACAGGTCCAGGCCGAGCTGCCCGTCGGCGAGCGCCTTCCTGCTGCCAGCCTCCTTGGCCTCCCGGGCGGCCGAGTTCGCGATGGCCGCCGCGACTGACACCCGCGGCACGCATACGACGCCATCGTCATCGGCGACGATCGCGTCCCCTGGAGTGACCACCACACCGTCGATCGAAACCGGCACGTTCACCGCACCCGCGGTCTCCTTGACGGTGCCCTGCGCGCTGACGTGCGCGGACCACACCGGAAAACCCATCGAGCGCAGCTCGGCCACGTCGCGCACCCCGGCGGTGGTGATCAGCCCGCGCGCCCCGTGCGCCGCCAGCGAGGTCGCGAGCAGTTCGCCGAACGACCCGTCAGAACACGGTGACGTGGTGGTCACGACAAGAACGTCACCCGGCTGGCATTGCTCGACGGCGGCATGGATCATCAGGTTGTCGCCCGGCCAGCAGACCGCGGTGACGACGGTTCCGGCGATCCGCGTCCCGTCCTGGATCGGCCGGATCCGCGTCCCCAGGTACCCGGCGCGGCCGATGGCCTCGTGGACGGTCGCGACACCGAAGCCGGCCAGCTTGTCCACGAGCTCGGAGTCCGCCCGGGGAATCCCGGTGACGATGACGTTCAGCATGCGATTCTCCTCGATCAACCTTCGGTCAGCGCTGATATGACACTGCGCAGGTGCCGCCGGGCCGCCTGTTCGGCCGCCTCGGGGTCACGGGCGATGACCGCGTCGATGATCGCGACGTGCTCCGGTAGCGAGACCTTGACCCGGCCGGGGCGCAGCGACAGCTGGAACTGGTGCCTGACCAGCTGAGCGTTCAGCCGTTCCAGCAGGTTAGCGGCGACCATCTGCCCGGAGAACTCGCGGACCAGCCGGTGCAGCTCGCTGTTCAGCGAGGAGTACTTGAGCGGCTCGTTCGCCGAGGAGCTGATCGCGTCGCGCAGTTCCCGGAGCCGGCCGATCTGCTCGTCGGTCACCCGTTCCGCTGCCTTGGCCGCGCATAGCCCCTCAAGGGCCATCCGGCACTCGGTGATCGCGATCGCCTCTTCACGGGTGATCATCCGCACCCGGGCGCCGCGATTCGGTATCCGCTCGACGAGTCCCTCGGCGGTCAGGTCCATCAGCGCGGCCCGCATGCTCGCCCGGTTCACGCCGAACACCTCGGCGAGCTCGGTCTCCACTAGCCGCTGTCCCGGCGCCATATCCCCAGCAAGGACCGCTCGTCGCAGCTCCTCCCGGGCACGCTGCCGCGCGGCCTCGCCCGCGACCCGAGTTTCGCCCGGGGCGTCATCCTCAGCCCTCATGGGTAAAAAGATACCTATATGCCAACAAAATTGTCAACAATCTTGTCACTCGGTCCCGGTAGTCAAGGGCGTTAGCCGACCGCGGGACCCGTGACCAGCGACGCGAGTTCGCGGGCGGTGTGCACCAGCCGGTCCGCTCGCGTCCTGGCGGCCGGCTCCTCGCGCACCGTCTGGGCGATGAACTCGTCCGCGTCGATACCGGCGGCCGCCACATCGGCGGCGCCGCCCATATCCAGCCATCGCTTGAGCTGTTTCCCGTCGACCTCCGGATGGAACTGAACTCCCAGGTGCCGCCGGATTGAATATGCCTGCGTGCACAGGTCGTCGCGGGCCAGGATGCGCGCCCCGGCTGGCGTCAGGCAACGGTCGGAGTGGAACTCCAGCCACGGTCCGGCCGGGACCAGCCCGGGGTCGGTGGTCTCGACGGTCATCCAGCCGATCTGCTGGCGCGGTGCCCGCTGCACCGCGCCGCCGGTGGCCACGCACAGCGCCTGCGCGCCGAAGCAGATCCCCAGGATCGGTACCCCGGCGGCGTCCGCGCGACGCAGCCACTCCAGTTCGGCGGCGATCCACGCGTGCTCGTCGTTGACCGAGCTGACCGCCCCGAGCACCACCAGGTGGCCGAACTCAGTGGGGTCGGGCAGCCGGACCCCGTCGGTGAGCAGCACGTCCGTCACCGCGGCCCCACCGTCATGGAACGCGTCCGCGATGAAACCCGCGTCGTCCTCTTCGTGGTGCCGGACCACGAGTACGCGCATGCGAACCTCCCCGCTGAATAAGAGCGTGCGCTAACCACCCTAAACCGGCACAATCGTCCCCATGAACTGGAGCCTCACCGAAGACGTCGAGGAGTTCCTCGGTGCGGCGGGGAAGCGGCCGCGGCTTCGCGGGCGCTGTCACCTACGAGGTCAGCCGGGCGGCGCGCGCGGCCGGGGCGCAGGAGATCCTGCTCTACACCGACCTGACCAACCCGGTCAGCAACGCGCTCTACCCCCGGCTGGGGTACCGCCCGGTCGAGGACCGGGTGGTAATCGCTTTTGCGCGGGACAGATCTTACTAATCGGTAACGTTGCAGAGCGTTGGCATCGATCGGCATACTTGGTCAGGTTCGGCCCCACTCAACCCCGCATGTCACCACAGGAAGCATCGCGGCATGGGCTGGTGCACGACCCATCACATAACTGAATTCCGCTCCGCGGCCGATGCGTTCCTGCGTTCCCGGCCCGCCGAGAACACGCTGTTGCTCAGCGTTGCTAGTGAACTCAGCGCCACCAATGGGCTGAGTACCGCAGGCGAGCTGGGCGATGGCGTGAGCGTCCCCTCGGACGCGCTGTTCGGCTGGCTTGAGCAGGGTGACGGCATCCGCGGCGCGTTTGTTCACCTGCCGCCGGATCCGGTTCTCGTCGGCAGCCTCGCTCCCGAGGCGGCGGCCGCGCTCGCGGACGCCCTCGCCCGATTGCAGCGGCGGCTGGGCGGCATCGACGCGTCCGCCCGGGCGGCGGAGGCGTTCGCCGCTACCTGGAAGCAGCGCACCCGCCAGTCCGCGCGGGTGCACCGGCACACTCGCGTCTACCGGCTGGCCGGCCCGGTCCCTGACCTGCCGAGCGCGCCAGGAAGGTTCCGGCCCGCCACCGCCGACGACAAGGACGTCGTGGCCGAGTGGCTCGAGGCGTTCGGGCACGAGGTCGGCGACGTTCCCCATCCCACCACCGCGGACGAACTGATGAGGCGGTGGACCGTCCTGCTCTGGGAGACGGCAGGCGACGGGCCGGCCGCGATGGCGGTGCTGGCGGGCCCGGTGGCCGGGACAGTACGGATCATGCTGGTCTACACGCCGCCCCGGCTGCGTCACCTGGGCTACGCGTCGGCGGCGCTGGTGGCCGCCTGCCGCGCCGCGCGGGAGGCCGGCGCGACGGAGGCCCTGCTGATCACCGACGTCTCCAGCCCCCTCACCGGCACCCTCCGCCAGCGCCTGGGCTGCGAGCCCCTCGGCGACCGCCTAGTCCTCACCTTCCGCTAACGCAAAACGTCCGTAGAATCTGCTGCCCTGGCGGCAGATTCTACGGACGTTCGCGAGCCCCCCGGGGGCTAGCTAACCGAGACGGTCACCCCCGCTTCGCGGGTTAGGCCGCCCAGGGTCGCTGTGGCGTGGACTACCTCGTTTTCCGACGGGGAGTAGGACGGGGCCGTTACCTCGAAGGTCGCGACCGGGGCCTGGCCCGGGCGGACAGTGCCGAAGGTCACCGGGCCGGTGGTCCTCCAGCCGGCCGGAAGCTGCAGCGCGATCTGCGCGTTGCGCAGCGTCTCGCCGCCACCCGCCGTCAGCGTCACCTTGACGCGGAACGCCTTACCGGGGCTCACCGTCGATGGCGCGCTGATCGTGACCTGGCGCGCCCCGGGGGTCGACGTCATCGTGTACGAGCCGCGCAGCGGCAGGTTGGCCAGCGCCGAGGAGTCACCCACGTACACCTGGTACTTCCCGGCGGTCTGGGTCCAGCCGTTGTCCGTGTCCGACCACCAGGACTCCTGCTGCGGAGTGATGGTGAACGAGACACGCTCCGACTGGCCGGGCGCCAGCGAGACGCGCTGGAACCCTTGGAGCTCCCGCGGTGCCTCTCCGGACGCGGCCGGATCGCCGAGGTACAGCTGGGCGACGTCCACCCCCGTTCTGGTACCCGTGTTGGTAATGGTGGCGGAGACGCGCACATCGTCCGTGCCGGTCACCGAAGTACGGTCGATGTTCAGGTCGCTGTACCGGAACGTCGTGTACGACAGCCCGTACCCGAACGGGAACAGCGGCGTCTCGTTCTTGACCTCGAACCAGCGGTAGCCGACGTCGATCCCATCGGACTGCAGCACCTCGGTGCCATCGCCCGGGAACTCCGACGGGTTGGAGTCGGAGACCTGGGACAGTGACGTCGGGAACGTGACCGGCAGGTGGCCGCCGGGATCGGTCTCGCCGAACAGCACCGAGGCCAGCGCGGTACCACTGGTCTGGCCCGGATACCAGGCGTCGACCACGCCAGATACCGACGAAAGCCACGGCATGAGGACCGGGGCGCCCGCGTTGACCACGACGACCGTATGCGGGTTCGCCGCGGCAACGGCCTGGATCAGCTCGTTCTGCGCGGATGGCAGGTCGAGCGACGGTCGGTCGGTCGCCTCGGACTCGGTGTCGTCGGACACCACCACGACCGCGACCTTCGCGGCCTTCGCGGCGGTGACGGCTGCACTGATGTATGGGGCGAGTTCCGATGGGGTAGCCCACAGCACCTGCGACGACGCGCCGCTGATGCTGAGGGTGTAGGTGGTGCCGGCCGTCAGGTCCACCGCGACCGAGTAGGTGCTGACCGGGGGAGTGCCCGGGTTGTCGATCAGCTGCGTCCCGTTCAGCGACAGGTAGGTCGACGTGTAGCACCCGCACGGGTTGGTGACCGCGAGAACGTAGGTGCCGGTCTCCGGCGCGGTCAGCGTGCCGGTGTAGGAGCCGCCGTACGGCGTGGCCGCGTAGGCGGGGGTGAGGTCAGCCGACGGGACCGACGCCAGCGACGTGTCAGCCGGGCAGGCCTTGGGTGTAGGTCGCGTTCGAGTCGTCAGCCTGGATCCCGGCGAGCGGGGAGACGGTGGACGACGGGATCACGTACGCACTGCCGCCGCCGGCGTAGGTCGCGCTGGCCGAAGCCGACGGGCCAATCACCGCGACGTTCTCCGACTTCGACAGCGGAAGCGTGCCGCCGTCGTTCTTCAGCAGTGTGGTGCCGGCCTCGGCGATCGTGTTGGCGACCGCGACGTGCGCGGGCGTGGTGACGGTGTTGCTCGTGGTGTTCTGGTTCGGCTTGGCGAAGAAATTGAACTGGAACATCTCGGAGACGATGCGCGAGACCATCGTGTTCAGCGCGCTTTGCGGGATGATGCCGTCCTCGATATCGGTCTCGAGTGGCGCGCCGTAGTTGGTGTTGAACGGCTGTTCCGCGTCGGTGCCGTCCAGCGCACCCGAAGTGCCGTGCAGCGCGCCATAGTCCGACATGACGAAGCCCTGGAAGTCGTACAGCTGCTTGAGCACGTCGGTGAGCAGGTACGAGCTGTTGCAGCTGGCCGCTCCGTTGATATACGAGTACGCGCACATCACCGACGCCACGTTCGCCTGGCTCACCGCCGCCTGGAACGGCGCGTTGTAGATCTCCTGCAGCGCCCGGTCGGACACGATGTTGTTGTCCGCCGGGGAGTTGCGGTAAGTCTCCTGACCGTAGTCGGTGTAGTGCTTGACCTGGGACATCACGTCCTGGGACTGCACGCCGTCGATCACGCCGACGCCGAGCTCTGAGGTTAGGTACGGGTCCTCGGACAGCGATTCAAAGGACCGGCCCCAGCGTGGGTCGCGGTCGATGTTGACGGTCGGCCCGAGGTTGGCGCTGGCGCCCTTGCCGTACTCCTCGGCCCCGACGACATCGCCGTACTCCTTCGCGAGCTGCGGGGAGAAGGTGGCCGCGAGCGACACACCCGAGGGGAGCTGCGTCACGCCGGTGTTGCCATCCGCGACGCCCGACGGCCCGTCCTCCAGGCCGAGCGCGGGGATGCATAGCGACGTGATCGCTGGGGTGTAGAACACGTAGGGGTTGGTCGTGCCGTGTCCTTCGACCATGCTGATCTCGTCGTCGAGGGTCATGTTGTTCATCAGCTGGGCCACGCGTTGCGCGACCGGTGCGGTGGATGTGACCCAGGGACAGCTCGACGCCTTAGCGGTGCTTCCGGTAGAGCTCACCGCGACCGCGGCGGGGACCGCGAGCAGTGCGGCGATCCCGAGCGCCGCGGCTCGATACCTAATGCGTTGGTGTTCCCGGCCTTGTCCTCTAACCATCAGGGGTGCCTCCCGTCGATGCATCATTGCTCGATGGTTTGGACATAACAAAACAAGGCGTAACACAGCGGCAACCAAAATGAAATACCTAATGTTTTCGCCTAGGTCAAAGGCGTTGGTACTGGCGGGGCCTCAGAGACGCACGAGCATCTTGCCGGTGTTGGCGCCGCGCATCATCGCACCGAAGGCCTCAACCGCGTTCTCGATGCCGGACACGATCGTCTCGTCCGCGCGCAGCGACCCATCGCGCAGCCACCCCGCCGCCCGGGGCAGGAACGACGGCAGCTGCGACAGATGATCGGTGACGATGAATCCGCGCAGCATGATGCGTTTCCCGATCGCGAGCCACAGGCTGGCGGGCCCAGGCAGCGGTGTCTCCGCGTTGTAGGCGGCGACCGCGCCGCACATCGCGACCCGGCCGTAGTTGTTCAGCGAGATCAGCGCGGCGCCCAGGTGGTCGCCACCCACGTTGTCGAAGTAGACGTCGATCCCGTCCGGCGCCGCCTTGGCGAGTTGCCTCGACAGGTGGCCGGCGCGGTAGTCGAGACACACGTCGAACCCGAAGTCCGCCTCCACCCGGCGTGCCTTGTCGGGACCGCCGGCCGAGCCGATCACCCGGGACGCGCCGAGCAGCCGGGCCAGCTGACCAGCTACCGAGCCGACCGCGCCCGCGGCGGCGGACACGAAGACCACGTCGCCCTGCCGGACCTGGGTGATCTCGGTCAGCCCGATCCAGGCGGTGAACCCGGTCGTGCCGAGTACCCCCAGGTACGCCTCCGGCGGAGCGAGGGCGGTGTCGATGACCCGCGCCTCTGAGCCGTCAAGCACCGCGTAGTCACGCCACCCGAAGAAATGCAGCACGGTGGCGCCCACCGGCACGGCCTGGGCACGCGACGCGAGCACCGTCCCCACCGCGGAACCGGTCATGGCCTCCGACAGCTGGAACGGCGGGATGTAGGACGGGACGTCGTTCATCCGGTTCCGCATGTACGGGTCGACCGACATCCAGTCGTTTCGCACCAGGACCTGCCCTGGCCCGAGATCCTCCAGCTGAACGGGCACCAAGCTGAAATCCGACGCCACCGGCTCCCCGACTGGCCGAGACTCGAGATGCCACTCTCGACTAGTGATGCTCATATTTGAAGCCCCCCTGTGTACTCGTGGGTAGCTTAATGCTCGTGTGTGACCCGCGCCAGCGAGACCGGGCGAACGCCACTAGGCTCAGCGTCGTGAGTACGCAGCAAATCGAGACACCTCAGCAATCCGTTACGAGCCGTATCGCCGCAGAGCTTGGCGTACGGGACAACCAGGTCAACGCGGCGGTGACGCTGCTTGACGGCGGTGCCACGGTGCCGTTCATCGCGCGTTACCGCAAGGAGGCGACCGGCGCGCTCGACGACGCCCAGCTCCGAACCCTTGAGGAGCGGCTACGTTACCTGAGGGAACTCGACGAGCGCCGCGAAACGATCAAGAGTTCCATCGAGGAACAGGGCAAGCTCACCGATGAGCTACGGGCCCAGATCGACGCCGCGGACACCAAGGCCCGGCTGGAAGACCTGTACCTCCCGTACAAGCCCAAGCGCCGCACCAAGGCTCAGATCGCCCGCGAGGCGGGTCTGGAACCGCTCGCCGATCAGCTTCTCGCCGATCCGTCGCTCACCCCGGCCGAATTCGCGCTCAGCTTCGTCAACGACCAGGTCGCCGACCCGGCGGCCGCCCTTGAAGGCGCCAGGTCCATCCTCGTCGAGCGGTTCGCCGAGGACGCCGACCTGATCGGTTCGCTCCGCGAGACGATGTGGAAGGCCGGGAGCGTGGCGGCCAAGGTCCGCGAGGGCCGCGAGGCCGACGGCGCGAAGTACTCCGACTACTTCGACTTCGCCGAGCCGTTCGGCAAGCTGAAGTCGCACCGGATCCTCGCGCTGTTCCGCGCCGAAAAAGAAGACATCATCGACCTGAACCTCGACCCGGTGGCTGCCGACGGTGTCTTCGAGGAGCCGATCGCGTCGAAGTTCAACATCTCCGACCAGGGGCGCCCGGCCGACCAGTGGCTCAACGACACCGTGCACTGGGCGTGGCGGACCCGGATCCAGACCCACGTATCCGTCGACCTGCGAATGCGGCTGTGGCAAGAGGCGGAAGAAGAGGCGGTCGACGTCTTCGCCAAGAACCTGCGAGATTTGCTACTCGCCGCACCGGCTGGGCCCCGTGCCACGCTTGGCCTTGATCCCGGCTTCCGTACCGGTGTCAAAACGGCGGTCATCGATGCCACCGGCAAAGTCGTGGCCACCGCGGTGATCTACCCGCATGTTCCGCAGAACCGGTGGCAAGACTCGCTCAAGGTGCTCGCGGCGCTGTGCGCGCAGCACAAGGTCGAGCTGATCGCGATCGGCAACGGCACGGCGTCGCGAGAGACCGACAAGCTGGCTTTGGACCTCATCGCGGCCAACCCGTCGCTCGGCTTGACGAAGATCGTCGTCTCCGAGGCGGGCGCGAGCGTGTACTCGGCGTCGGCGTATGCCTCGGCCGAACTGCCCGAGCTGGATGTCTCGCTGCGCGGCGCGGTGTCCATCGCCCGGCGGCTGCAGGATCCGCTCGCCGAGCTGGTCAAGATCGACCCGAAGTCCATCGGCGTCGGCCAGTACCAGCACGACGTCGCGGGCGGCAAGCTTGAGCGCAGCCTCGATGCCGTTGTCGAGGACGCGGTGAACGCGGTCGGCGTCGACCTGAACACGGCGTCCAAGCCGCTGCTGTCCCGGGTGTCCGGCATCACCAGCACGCTGGCCGAGGCGATCGTCGCCCGGCGCGACGATCGCGGGGCTTTTCGTACTCGCGCGGAACTGCTCGAGGTCGCGCGGCTCGGGCCGAAGGCGTTCGAGCAGTGCGCCGGGTTCCTCCGGATCCGGGAGGGCGACGAGCCGCTCGACGCCTCGGGCGTGCACCCGGAGTCCTATCCGGTGGTGCGCCGCATCCAGTCCAAGACCGGGGCCAAGGAGATCATCGGGAACCTGACCGTGCTGCGCGGTCTCAACCCGGCCGAGTTCACCTCCGAGTCCGCGGGACTGCCTACCGTTCGCGACATCCTCCGCGAGCTTGAAAAGCCGGGGCGCGACCCGCGGCCGGCCTTCGAGACCGCCACGTTCCGCGAGGGAGTAGAGGAACTCAAGGACCTCGAGCCCGGGATGATCCTCGAGGGCGTGGTGACGAACGTCGCCGCGTTCGGCGCTTTCGTGGACATCGGCGTGCACCAGGACGGCCTCGTTCACGTATCGGCGATGTCGGCCCGCTTCGTCTCCGACCCCCGCGAGGTAGTCAAGTCCGGAGACGTCGTGCGGGTGAAGGTCCTGTCGGTGGACGTTCCCCGTAAGAGGATTTCGCTGACCCTCAGGTTGGAGGACCCCGCCGAAGGCGGCGGCCGCGGCGGCGGCTCGCGCGGCGACGGCACCAACCGCCCCGCGAGCAGCGCCGTCGGTCGAGACGGCGCCGTCGGTCGTGGCGGCGGCGGCTCGCGTGGCGGTGAGGCTCGCGGCACCGGCGGGGGCGGGGGCGGTCGCAGCGATGGCGGCGGCTCGCGTGGCGGCGGCAACCGTGGCGGTGACGGTAACCAAGGCGGTAGCGGTGGCCGGGACAGTGGCGGTGGCCGGGACAGTGGCGGCAATCGTGGCGGTAGCGCCCGCGGCGGTGACGGCCGCCGGGACGGCGGCGGCTCGCGTGGCGACGGCGGCTCGCGTGGCGACGGCGGCTCGCGTGGCGACGGCGGCAATCGGGGCAACTCGCGTGGTGGCGACAATCGCGGCCGCGACGCCCGCGGCGGCGGCTCGGCCGCGCCCGACAGCGCGATGGCCGACGCCCTACGGCGGGCGGGCCTGGTCAAGTAGCCCGGTCTCGTCGCGAGAATGTGCCGTCCACGTGGCTAGAACCGCTGGATGGCACATTCTCGCGACGCCCGACTGCGCGTTGGAGGGGTTGAACCGGGATATTCCGGGCGCGGCTGCCGGTGGGTTGCCGGTGCGTCCGTAGGAAGTGCTGCAATAGTGACACTTCCTACGGACGCAGCACCGGTCCCACGGACGCAGTACCGGCGCCAGTGGGCAAGTCGGGCAAAACGGGTCTCCTTGGCTCCCGGGGCGGCTCCCACGACCCCAGCGGTGGCCCATCGCTGGGGCTATAGGCCCCGTGATGGCCCATCGACAGCCGTGTAGAAGATCCCTTGCCTGGGGGTATGCCCCTTATGTGAGCTATGTCGGCAGGGGGCCGCGGGCCGCGCGACGGGGGCCGCGCGCGACGGGGGCCGCGCGCGACAGGGGGGCGCACTGCGGGGTGCGCGGGACGGGGGCTTGCGACGTTAGGCTTTGGGTATGACCTCGATTGGGGATTTTGCTGGGCTGGTGCCGGGGGATCACGGGCTGTGTGGTGTCTACGTCGCGGAGCGACGGCACGATTCAATCGTCGGTGGTGAACGCGGGAGTCATCAAGAACCCGGTTACCGGTGAGGACGCGGTGGGGCTGGTCGCGCGCGGCGGGGCGCGCAAGCTGGCCAACCTGCGGGAACGGCCGTGGGCGACGATCGTGATCCGGGTCGGCTGGCAGTGGGCGGCGGCCGAGGGGCCCGTCACGCTCATCGGGCCGGACGATCCCAAGCCAGATACCGATACCCGGCTGCTGCTGCGGGAGATCTTCACCGCGGCGGGCGGAACCCATGACGACTTCGCGACCTACGACCGGGTGATGGCCGAAGAAAGACGCGCCGCGGTTCTCATCACCCCGGAACGCGTCTATTCAAACCGGTTACCCTGTACCGCGTGACGGAACGGCAACTTATCGCGATGCCTGACGGCCGGAAGCTGGAGTTCCTGACGGCCGGCCCTGACGACGGGCTCCCGCTCGTCATCCACGAGGGAACCCCGGTTGGCCTGGGGGTCTACCCGCCCACGGTAGAGGCGGCCCGAATACGGGGTCTGCGCGTGATCCAGATCGCCCGGCCGGGATACGAACGCTCGACCCCCAAACCCGGCCGGAGAGTCGGCGATATCGGGGCCGACGCTGGCGTCGTTATGGACTACTTGGGGGCGGACACCTTTATTACGGCGGGATGGTCGGGTGGCGGCCCGCATGCGCTGGCGTGTGCCGTGCTGTTGCCCGGACGGTGCCTGGCGGCGGCGTCGGTGGCTGGAGTCGCGCCCCGCGATGCCGAGGGGCTGGACTGGCTGGACGGGATGGCGCCGGAGAACGTCGAGGAATTCGGCGCCGCCGTCAGCGGACCCGGCCAGCTGACCGAGTATCTCCAGCGGGAGGCCGCGGGCCTGACCAGCGTCACCGGCCCAGAGGTGGCGGCCGCGCTGGGCGGGCTGGTGTCCGCCGTGGACGTAGCCGCGCTGACCGGGGAGTACGCCGAGTCGATGGCGGCTGGGCTGCGCGCCGCGATCCGTGACGGCGTGGCCGGATGGCGCGACGACGACCTGGCGTTCGTCGCCGACTGGGGGTTCAGCCTCGGGGGACTGAACGAACTCCTGGGCGAGGATCAAGGACCGGCGCCGATATCCATCTGGCAGGGCGACCAGGACCGGATGGTCCCGTTCGCGCACGGCGGGTGGCTAGCCAGGCACATCCCCGGCGCCCGCCAGCACCTGCTGCGCGGAGAGGGCCACCTCACGCTGACGGTCAGTGCCATCGACCGCATACTTGATGACCTGCTCGACCTCGCCGACCTGAGCCGGTTACTCGCCGCGTCGCGCGACCGATAGCATCGAGTAACAGGTTTCCATACCAGGAGGAGAACGACCGTGTCCACCCAGCAGCTTCGGATCATCCTCGCCGGCAGCGAGCTTGCGACCGAGGCTGGCACTACCGCCGGCGATCTCCTCGGTGACCAGCCGGCGGTCATCGCCGTCCGCGTCAACGGCGAACCGCGCGACCTCGCCGTTACTCTCAAAGACGCGGACGTCGTGGAGCCGATCGTCATCGACTCCGAGCCGGGCCACGCGATCTTGCGGCATTCCACCGCACACGTTATGGCCCAGGCCGTCCAGGACCTGTTCCCGCACGCCAAGCTCGGTATCGGCCCGCCCGTCGAGAACGGGTTCTACTACGACTTCGACGTGCCCGTGCCGTTCACTCCCGACGATCTGAAGAAGATCGAGAACCGGATGCGGCAGATCGTCAAGCAGGGCCAGCTCTTCTCCCGCCGCGTGGTCACCGAGGAAGAGGCCCGCATCGAGGAGAAGGACGAGCCGTACAAGCTGGAGCTCATCGGGCTGAAGGGCCCCGGCGACAGCGAGGAAGCCACCGAGGTGGGCGGTCAGGAGCTGACCATCTACGACAACCTCGACCCGAAGACGCAAGAGCTGTGCTGGAAGGACCTGTGCCGAGGTCCGCACGTGCCATCGACGAAAAGCATCCCGGCGTTCAAGCTGATGCGGACCGGCGGCGCGTACTGGCGTGGCAGTGAGAAGAACCCGCAGCTGCAGCGGATCTACGGCACCGCGTGGGAATCGCGGTCAGCCCAGGACGACTACCTGCACATGCTGGAAGAGGCCGAACGACGCGACCACCGCAAGCTGGGCGCCGAGCTCGACCTGTTCTCCTTCCCGACGGAGATCGGCAGCGGCCTGCCGGTGTTCCATCCCAAGGGCGCGATCATCCGCAAGGTGATGGAGGACTACTCCAACCGCCGCCACGAGCAGGCCGGGTACCAGTACGTCAACACCCCGCACATCACCAAGGAAGACCTGTTCATCACGTCAGGTCACCTGGAGTGGTACAAGGACGGGATGTTCCCGCCCATGGAGCTTGACGGGGCGACGTATTACCCGAAGCCGATGAACTGCCCGATGCACATCCTGGTCTTCGCCTCGCGCGGGCGTTCCTACCGGGAGCTGCCGCTGCGGCTGTTCGAGTTCGGGACGGTCTACCGGTACGAGAAGTCCGGCGTGGTGCACGGCCTCACCAGGGCGCGCGGGTTCACCCAGGACGACTCGCACATCTTCTGCACCCCGGAGCAGCTCGCGCCCGAGCTGGCGTCGCTGCTGCAGTTCGTGGTCGGGCTGCTGCGGGACTTCGGGCTCACCGATTTCGAGGCGGAGCTGTCGACCCGTCCGGACAAGTACGTCGGCACCCTGGAGGAGTGGTCCGCGGCGGAGGCCGCGCTGAAGCACGCGCTCGACGCCTCCGGGCTGAATTACACGATCGCCGAGGGCGACGGCGCCTTCTACGCGCCGAAGATCGACGTGCATGTCAAGGACGCGATCGGCCGCCGCTGGCAGCTGTCCACCCTGCAGGTCGACTTCCAGGAACCCGGCCGGTTCGACATCGAGTACACCGCGCCCGACGGGTCACGCCAGCGGCCGTACATGATTCACCGCGCGCTGTTTGGCTCGATCGAGCGGTTCTTCGGCATCCTGGTCGAGCACTACGCGGGCGCGTTCCCGCCCTGGCTGGCGCCGGTGCAGGTGGTCGGCATCCCGATCGCGGACGCGCACGTGCCGTACCTGGCCAAGATCGCCGAGCAGCTGCGTGAGCAGGGTATCCGGGTCGAGGTGGACGACTCCGACGACCGGATGCAGAAGAAGATCCGCACCGCGCAGCGGCAGAAGATCCCCTTTATGCTGATCGCGGGGGATGATGATGTGGCGGCGGGCGCGGTGTCGTTCCGCTTCCGCGACGGGACCCAGAAGAACGGCGTGCCGGTCGAGGATGCGGTTGGGGAGATCGTCGCCGCGGTCCGCGACCGCGTGCAGGTGTTATGGATCCCTTTCAGCGGCTCTGGACACCGCATCGGATGGCCTACATCAAGGGGGAGGGGAAGCCGACCGGCCCCGGCGCCGATGAGGGCTGCCCGTTCTGCCAGGCGCCGAAGCTGTCGGATGAAGAGGCGCTCATCGTCGCTCGCGGCGACTTGGTGTACGCGATACTCAACCTGTATCCGTACAACGCGGGCCACGTGCTGATCTGCCCCTACCGGCACGTGGCTAGCTACACGGACCTGACCGGGCCGGAGACGGTCGAGTTCGGCGAGTTCACCCAGAAGGCGATCGGCGCGCTGCAGGCCGCGTCGTCGCCGCACGGCTTCAACGTCGGCATGAACCTCGGCACGGTGGCCGGCGCCGGGATCGCGGCGCACCTGCATCAGCACGTGGTACCCCGGTGGGGCGGCGACACCAACTTCATGCCCGTCACCGGCCAGACCCGGGTCCTGCCGCAGTTGCTGCCGGACACCCGCAAGCTGCTAGCGGACGCCTGGCCCCCGGCGTAGGCCACCAGCGGGACGCCAGCGAACCGCCAGCGGCGCACCGGAGACTTGCTGTGGCTCGGTTAGAGCCGACCCCCACAGCGAGGAGGGCTCGCCAGGATGAGCGGGCGTGCACTATGGAAGAAGCGCAACGGACTGGTCCTGGGTGTGGCGGTTGCCGCCGTTGCCGGGGCGATGATCCAGACCGCGAGCGTTCCGGTTGCCGAGGCGGCGGCCACCCCTAGCGCGGTGCCCGTCAGCCAGTTGCAGAGCCTGATCAACACGGTGCGCGGCGCGACCACCACCTACGCCGGTATGTGGATCGACGGCAACACGATCTACGTGTCGGCGCCGTCAGACAAGGTGACGTCGGCCAGCGTCGCGGGGCTTGAGCCGCGCGCCGTCACGAACGCGGCCACGATGAAGATCGACGTGGTGCACGCCAAGTACGATTTCGCCCAGCTGGAAAAGATCGACGGCCGGGTGCTGAACGACGCGGGCCTGCGCCACGCGGCCACGCAATCGCACGCGGCGTTGTCGGAGTGGTACCCGGACCCGGAGACCGACAAGATCGTGATCGGCTTCACCAGGGTCACCGCCGCCGAGATCGCCGAGGTGCGCGCCGAGTACGGCAGCACGGCCAGGGTGATCACGGCGGCGGGATCCACCGAGAGCATCGGCGTGCGGTCCGCGTCGGACCCGATGCCGAAGACGGTACGCCCGGCGCTCGGCCCAACCGATGACCAGGCCCCCTGGGACGGCGGTGACATCGTCTTCTACGACGACGGGAACGACTTCTGCACGTCTGGGTACGCGTTCAGCGATGGAACGATGAGCACCGCGGGTCACTGCGGCAGCAACAGCTTCTACAACCAGGACCCCGGGAGCAGCGGGTCGTACGAGGGAGCGACCTCCGCGATCCAGTGGGGTAACGACCGGATCGACATGCAGCAGATCAAAGGATCAACGTACGGGTCGGACGTCTGGGCTGGCCCCACCGGGGATGACGCGGAGCCGGTCAGCGGGTCGGGCGGTGTCGCGGACGGCGGCACGTACTGCACCGACGGGGCGGTCACCGGGGTGAACTGCACCGCGGTGGTGGACGCCGTCGACGTCTGTTCCCTGGAGGACGACGCGACCTACGTCTGTGACCTGGACGAGGCCTCTTCCTCCGACAGCTCCCTCATCGACTGGTACGGCGACAGCGGCGGACCGGTATTCACGCAGAACTCGGTCGACGACCCGTATGCGGTCGGAACCATCAGCAGCCTGGCCGACGACGGGGAAGTCTGCTTCTGGAGCGACATGTACATGGCGAAGGAGATCTTCGGCAGCGCTCCCGTGGTGGGCTAAGCCGTCGCGCGGGCGATCCGCGGAACCCCGCGGATCGCCCGCGAGCTCAGGCCGGCCGGGACGCCTCGGCCACCTTGGAAGCCAGGTGCGCGGGGAGGGGCTCGTGGCGCAGGTAGGAACGGGTGAATGAGCCTGTTCCGTGGGATACAGAACGCAGGTCGATCGGGTACCTGGTGATCTCTAGTTCGGGAACCTCGGCCCGGACCACCGTCCGCCCCACTCCCACCGGCGCGGTGCCGAGCACCCGGCCCCGCCTGCCCGACAAGTCGGACATGACGGCGCCGACGTACTCGTCGGGCACCAGTACCGACAGCTCGTCCACCGGCTCCAGCAGCATGGGTGACGCCTTGTCGACCGCGTCCCGCAGGGCTGCCTTCCCGGCCTTCTGGAACGCCATGTCCGAGGAGTCCACCGAGTGCGCCTTCCCGTCGAACAGCGTGACCCTTACCCCAGTCATTGGATATCCGGCCATAACGCCGCTCTCCATCTGAGCGCGCACGCCCTTCTCCACCGAGGGGATGAACTGCCGGGGCACGACGCCGCCGACGATCTTGTCGACGAACTCGAACTGACCCGACGGCAGCGGTTCCACGGAAATGTGGCAGATGCCGAACTCGCCGTGGCCGCCGGTCTGCTTGACGTTACGGCCCAGGCCGCGGGCCGAGCCCGACACCGTCTCGCGCAGCGGCACCCGCAGTGGCACGGTCTCCACCGCGACGCCGTACCGTGAGGACAGCCGGTCGAGCAGCACGTCGGCGTGCGCCTCGCCCATGCACCACAGCACGAGCTGCCTGGTCTCCGCGTTCATCTCCAGCCGCATCGTGGGGTCCTCGGCGACCAGCCGGGCCAGGGCTTGTGACAGCTTGTCCTCGTCGGCCTTGGATTTGGCCACGATCGCCACCGGGAGCAGCGGGTCGGGCATCGACCACGACTCCATCAGCAGCGGCGTCTCACGTGACGAGAGCGTGTCACCAGTCTCGGCGGTGGACAGCTTGGCGACCGCGCAGATGTCCCCGGCCTGGCAGGCGGACACCGGGCGCTGCTGCTTGCCGAGCGGCGAGGTGAGCGCGCCGATCCGCTCGTCGTTGTCGTGATCCTGGTGGCCGCGGGCGGCCCGGCCATGCCCGGACACGTGCACGAACATGTCCGGCCGCAGCGTCCCGGAGAACACCCGGACCAGGCTGATCCGCCCCACGTAGGGGTCGGAGGTCGTCTTCACCACCTCGGCCAGCAGCGGCCCGTCGGAGTCGCAGGCGAGCTGGGACTTCGGCGACCCGTCAACGGAGGTCACCGAGGGCATCGGGTGCTCGGTGGGGGACGGGAACGCCTGGGTGATCACCTCGAGTACCTCGGCCAGCCCTAGGCCCTCGGGGGCGGACGTGATGAGGACCGGGTAGAAGGACCCGCGGGCGACGGCCTTTTCGAGGTCGTCGATGAGCACCTTCGGGTCGATGGACTCGCCCGACAGGTAGCGGTCCATGAGGGTCTCGTCTTCACTCTCGGTGATGATCCCCTCGATCAGCTCATCGCGCAGTTCGGCGGCCCGGCCGTCCAGCCCGGTCGAGGTCAGCAGGCCGGTCAGCCCCCCGCCATCGGCGGGCAGGTACAGGGGAGCCACCGCGTCACCGAACGCCTCGCGGCAGGCGGCCAGCGCGGCTTCGAAGTCGGCCCGCTGGTGATCGATCTTGGTGATGACGACGGCCCGCGGCATCCCCACCGCGGCGCACTCGTCCCACAGCATCCGCGTGACGCCGTCGACACCTTCGGTAGCGGATACCGCGAAAAGCGCCGAGTCCGCCGCGCGCAGCCCGGCCCGCAGGTCACCGGTGAAGTCCGCGTAACCAGGGGTGTCGAGCAGGTTGATTCTGACCCCGTTAAATGACAACGGCACCAGCGTCAGGTTGACTGAACGCTGCTGCCGTATCTCTACCTCGTCGAAGTCGCTGACCGTGGTGCCTTCCTCCACCCGGCCCGGCCGCGTCACCGCGTTGGTATGGACCGCCAGCGCCTCGGTCAGCGTGGTTTTACCTGCCCCGCAATGGCCGGTCAGAACGATATTTCGCACGTCCTGCCCGGCCGTGGGTACCCTGCCCGCGGATTCAGTCATCTCCCGTCGCCTCCTCGCGATGGATCTGCCGCTGCAATTCCCACCATTAACCAGCTGGCCCCCATACCACAACCCCCCGTTAAGGAATTGTTCGAGGTCGCCAGGCACTAAGATCGTCACGGCCATGCTGAATACGCTCCGACCCGCCCTGGCGCGCCTGCTCACCCCGGTGGGCGAGGCTCTCGCCCGCACGCCGGTCACGCCGAACATGCTCACCGTCGCCGGCACCGTGGGGGTGAGTGCCAGCGCGCTCGCCCTGTTCCCGATAGGCGAGCTCTTTCCCGGTGCCTTCATCTGTACGATCTTCGTCTTCACCGACATGCTGGATGGCCTGCTGGCCCGCATCAAGGGCAGCAGCGGCAAGTTCGGCGCGTTCCTGGACTCCACGCTGGACCGGGTGGCCGACGCGGCCATCTTCGGCGGGATAACGCTGTGGTTCGCGAAGAACAACCATCCGATGGCGGCCGTCGCCGTGTACTGCCTCGCGGTCGGGTTCCTGGTCTCCTACAGCAAGGCCCGCGCCGAGGGTCTGGGGCTGAAGTGCGCCAACGGGCTGATCGAGCGGCCCGAGCGGATGGTGATCGGGCTGACCTCCATCGGGCTGTCCGGCCTCGGGGTACCATATGTCCTTGATGTCGGGCTGTGGGCGCTGGCGGTTCTGAGCACGGTGACGCTGGCCCAGCGCATCAGATCCGTCTACGTATCGGCGGGAAACCCATGAAAGAAAAGCTCACCGATGCCGCGTTCGCGGTCGGCTGGTCCGTCGTGCGCAAGCTTCCCGAGTCGACCGCCCGCTCGCTGTTCGACTCCGGCGCCGGGATCGCCTGGCGCCGCCAGGGCCACGGCGTCCAGGTCCTCGAGGGCAACCTCACCCGGGTGGTACCCGACGCCGACGGCAAGGAACTCCGCGCGCTGTCCCGTGAGGCGCTGCGTTCCTATGCCCGCTACTACTGCGAGTCGTTTCGGCTCCAGGACATCCCCAAAGAGCGCATTGACGACGAGATGCACGTCAACCGCGACCAGGTCGACAAAGCCCTGGAATATATGAAGAACGGCCGCGGCGTGATCTTCGCCCTGCCGCACATGGGCAACTTCGAGCAGGCCGGCGCCTGGGTCGTTAATTACGGTGCGGGATCGATCACCACCGTCGCCGAGCGGCTTAAGCCGGAGTCCGTCTATCAGCGCTTCCTGAAATTCCGGGAATCTCTGGGGATGGAAGTGCTGCCGCTGACGGGCGGTGCGTCGTCGTCGTTCGGTATCCTGGCGCAGCGGCTGCGGGCGGGAGGCCTGGTCTGCCTGGTCACCGACCGAGATCTGTCGGCCACCGGGGTGGAGGTGACGCTCTTCGGGGAAGCCGCGAAGATCAGCGCCGGGTCCGCGGCGCTGGCGGTGCAGACCGGTGCGGCGCTGATGCCGGTGGGATGCTGGTTCCAGGGGGAAACGGGCTGGGGTGCGCATGTGTACGACGAGATTCCCATGCCAGAGACCGGCGGCAGAAGAGAGAAGGTCGCGGCCATGACGCAGGCGCTGGCGACCGCCTTCGAGACGCCGATCAGGGAGCATCCGACTGACTGGCACATGCTCCAGCGGGTTTTCCTGCGGGACCTCCGCGACCCGGCATGAGAATCGGCATCGCCTGCCCGTACTCCTGGGACGTTCCCGGGGGAGTGCAGGTGCACATCCGGGACCTCGCCGAGGCGCTGATCGGGCTGGGCCACGAGGTCAGCGTGATCTCCCCGGCCGATGACGAGCGCCCGCTGCAGCCCTACGTGGTGCCCGCGGGCAAGGCGGTGCCCGTCCCGTACAACGGATCGGTGGCGCGACTCGCGTTCGGCCCGCTGACGGCGAACCGGGTCCGGCGCTGGCTGCGCGACGGGGATTTCGACGTGCTGCACGTGCACGAACCCGCCGCGCCGTCGCTGTCCCTGCTGGCCTGCTGGCTGGCCAGCGGCCCGATCGTGGCGACCATGCATACCGCGAACCCCCGGTCCCGGGTGCTGCTGGCCACCTACCCGGTGCTGCGGTCCGCGCTGGAGAAGATCGACGGCCGGATCGCGGTGTCCGAGGCGGCCCGCACCACGCTGGTCGAGCACCTAGGCGGTGACGCGGTGCTGATACCGAACGGAGTGGCCACTCCCCGGTTCCTGCACGCTTCGCCGCTCGACGGGTGGCCGGGCTCGGGCGGGTCGATTGGCTTTCTCGGCCGGATGGACGAGCCCCGCAAGGGACTGTCGGTCCTGCTCAAGGCGTTCGAGATCCTCGGGCCGCAGCGCCCAGGGCTGCGGGTGCTGGTCGCCGGCCCGGGGGACATCGCGGAGGCGCGGCAGCGGATCCCCGCGGCACTGCGAGACCGCGTCGTGTTCACCGGCGAGGTGGAGGACGAGGACAAGGCCCGGGTGCTGCACTCGGTGGATGTCTTCTGCTCGCCGAACACCGGTGGTGAGTCCTTCGGAATCGTCACCGCCGAGGCGATGGCGGCCGGTGCGCCGATCGTGGCCAGCGACATCGACGCGTTCCGTTCCGTGCTGCGGGGCGGCGCGGCGGGCGAGCTTTTCGCCGTGGGGGATCCCGCTGACCTAGCCCGCGCCGCCGCCCGTCTTCTTGATGATCCAAAACGCCGCGAGGAACTCTCCCAGGCCGCCCTGCGGGCCGTCGCGACCTACGACTGGTCGGTGGTGGCCAAGGAGGTGCTGAGCGTCTACGAGACGGTGGTGCTCGGCCGGGCCGGCGTCCAGGTGGTCCAGTGATCGTCCAGGTCGTCCAGGTGGTTCAGTGAGGCTGGTTCAGTGAGCGCGACGTACATCGTCCTGATTGTCGCCGTCGTCCTGCTGCTCGGTGTCTACGTTTCCTGGCGGGCCGGGCGCCTTGACCGGCTGCACGCCCGGGTGGAGGCGGCCCGCACCGCGCTCGACCTGGCGCTGGAGCGGCGCTCCTCGGCCGCGGCCGAGCTCGCCTCCTCGGGGCTGCTGGACCCCGCGACCAGCCTGCTGATCGCGGGCGCCGTGGAGGGGGCCAGGTCCCGGTCAGATGGCGTCGAGCGGGATCTGGCGGAAAGCGACCTGACCCGTTCGCTGCGGGCGGCGTTCTCGCAGCCCGGTTTCTCCGATTCGATGGCGGGTGCGCAGGAACTGACCGACCGTGTTCAGGCGGCGGCCCATCAGGTGTTCCTGGCCAGAAAGTTCTACAACGACGCGGTGGCGGCGACCAGAGAAGCCAGGAACCGCCCGCTGGCCCGGGTCTTCCGGCTGGCGGGTAAGGCCACGGAACCAGGATTCTTCGAGATGGACGACTCCCTAGTGGACTAACGCCCCGCCCGCCCGCGGCCGCGTGACCCGCGGCCGCGTGACCCGCGGCCGCGGCCCACCCGCGGCCGCCGACCCCAGCGATGGGCCATCGATAGCTGAATAGCCCCCTCGATGGGACATCCATGGGGCCTGGGGACGGCCCAACCGGGCCTGGTTGCTGTCGGCATTATCCTGGTTGTTGCAGGAGTCAACGACTGGAGGTTCCCCGAAGTGTCCGCAGAAGCTGAGACCGGTACGGCGCGGGTCAAGCGCGGCATGGCCGAGATGCTCAAGGGCGGCGTCATCATGGACGTGGTGACCGCCGAGCAGGCCAAGATCGCGGAGGATGCCGGTGCCGTGGCCGTCATGGCGCTGGAGCGGGTCCCCGCGGACATCCGGGCGCAGGGCGGCGTGGCCCGGATGAGCGACCCCGACATGATCGAGGCGATCATCGGCGCGGTCTCCATCCCGGTGATGGCCAAGTGCCGCATCGGTCATTTCGCCGAGGCGCAGGTGCTGCAGGCCATCGGCGTCGACTACATCGACGAATCCGAGGTGCTGACCCCCGCCGACGAGGCCAATCACGTGGACAAGTGGAAGTTCACCGTCCCGTTCGTCTGCGGCGCGACCAACCTCGGCGAGGCGCTGCGCCGGATTACCGAGGGCGCGGCCATGATCCGATCCAAGGGCGAGGCCGGGACCGGCAACGTGGTCGAGGCCACCAGGCACATGCGGTCGCTGTCGCAGGGTATCCGGCGGCTGGCCGGGCTCCCCGAGGAAGAGCTGTTCACCGCGGCCAAGGAGCTGCAGGCCCCGTACGAACTGGTCGCCGAGGTGGCGCGGGCGGGCAAGCTTCCCGTCGTGCTGTTCACCGCCGGCGGCATCGCCACCCCCGCGGACGCCGCGATGATGATGCAGCTTGGCGCCGAGGGCGTCTTCGTCGGCTCGGGCATCTTCAAGTCCGGTGACCCGGCCCGCCGCGCCGCCGCGATCGTCAAGGCGACCACCTTCCACGACGACCCCGACGTGGTGGCCAAGGTTTCCCGCGGCCTCGGCGAGCCGATGGTCGGCATCAACATCGACACGCTCCCCGCCGACCAGCACTACGCCGGCCGCGGCTGGTAACCCACCCCGCCGTTCCTGGTGGGTGCTGCACTGCCCACACTCTTCGCTGGGCAGTGCGGCACTGCCCAGCAAAGGGCGGCGCGGAACATCGGCTGCCGGCCGGGTGTTCTAGTAGCTGCGAGGTCGGTGAGTACCTCCCGTTATCGCGATTCTGAAGGAAGCTACGTGCCCGTTATCGGAGTGCTTGCCCTGCAGGGGGACGTGCGGGAACACCTCCGCGCGATGGAGAAGTCCGGGCTCCGGGCGGTAGCCGTGCGCGGCCCGCCGAGATCGAGGCGGTGGACGGGCTGGTCATTCCCGGCGGCGAGTCAACGACGCTGTGGCGGCTGGCGATGGCCTTCGAGGTGCTGGACCCGATAAGGAAGCTCATCAAAGAGGGCCTGCCCGCCTTCGGGTCCTGCGCGGGGATGATCATGCTCGCGAACGAGATCACCGACGGGGTGGCGGGCCAGGAGACCTTCGGCGGGATCGACATGACGGTCCGGCGGACGATCGTGAAAATGCTCGCGAGATCGTGACTCACGACCACGATCGTCGCGCCAAGGCTTTCGCGCAGTTCGAGAACCAACTCGTCGAGCAAGCGGGAGCTGATCGGATCCAGCCCGGCTGACGGCTCGTCGAAGAACAGCACTTCGGGATCAAGCGCCATCGCGCGCGCGAGGCCTGCCCGCTTTTGCATTCCGCCGCTGATTTCACTCGGGATAGTAATCCTCGAAGCCTTTGAGTCCGACCAACGCCAGCTTGAGCGACGCGATCGCGCGGATTTCGGCGGGCTTGAGCTGGGTGAATTCGCCGAGCGGCAGTCCGACGTTTTCCGCCAGCGTCATCGAACTCCATAACGCACCGCTCTGGTAGAGCACGCCAAAGCGCCTGAGCAATTCTTCGCGACGGTCGGGATCGGCCGTCGTGAAGTTCTCGCCATCGTATAACACCTCGCCGGCTGCGGGTTCGATCAGGCCGACCATATGGCGCAGCAACGTGCTCTTGCCACTGCCGGAACCGCCCATGATCACGAAGATTTCGCCGTGATGAACTTTGAAGTTGAGGTCGCGCATCACAACGTAGCTGTCGTAGGCCATCGTAAGGCCGCGGACTTCGATATGGACCTTCCGCTCGGCCCGGGCGGCGGCGGCAGGGCTGCGCGCTTTAATGGCGGCGTCCGGCAACAGAACCTCTTCGCTGTGCTCGCATCAGATATTGAGAATATTAAACACGACGGCGAACAGGCCACAGGCGACGACGATAGAGACAATGCTATCGACCACCGCCCGCGTCGCGGCGTCGCCGACGGCTGAGGAACTATTGCCGCAATTGAATCCTTCGTAGCATCCTGACAGTGCGATCAGCACACCATACACCATGCTCTTGACCAGCCCACCGATTAGCCTCGCCGGTCAGGTATCGCGTGAACCGTTTCCAGCATATAGCTGCGAACGGAAATACCGAGCATCCCGGCACCAACCGTCGCGCCGCCAAGAATCCCCATCATATCCGCATAGAGGCATAGCAGCGGCATCATCAGGATCAGGGCGATCACCCGCGGCAGCACCAGAAACTCCATCGGCGAGATACCCATGGTGGTGAGCGCGTCGATCTCCTGCAGTGACCTTCATCGTTCCAAGCTGGGCCGCAAAAGCGGCGCCGGTGCGCCCGGACATGATGATGCCGGTCATCATCGCGCCCATTTCGCGCACTGATTCCGATACCGACCAGGTCGGCGACGTAAATCGACGCGCCAAACTGCTGAAGCTGCACGGCACCCATGAAGGCCAGAATGACGCCGACCAGGTAGCTGATCAGCGTGACGATCCCAAGCGCGTTGACGCCGCACGCCTGGACGACTTCGAGAAGATCCGAACGGCGAAAACGCGGCCGAGCCGCTCACCCATCGTGCCAGCGCAATCGCAACCTCGCCGACAAAGGTAATCGCGTCGCCAATCGCGTCGCCCCAACCAATAGCATAGTCGCCGACGCGTCCGGCGAATGTCAGCGGCTGCCGGTTCGCGTGGGCGTCCTTGGTCTCGGGCACGGCCTCGGCCAGTGCGAGCAGGCGATTCAGACCCTCGGGCAGCGTCGTCACGCGCGATCGGGATATTGCGCGCCTTACAGGTATCGGTGAGAGTGACGAGAAAGCTGAGCAGGCTGCTATCCCATACGCTCGACGCCATTGGTGTCGATCACGACGCGGCCGCGGCGGGGGCGTCTTGGCTAATTCACTTTCTATCGGGCGTGACGGATGGAATTCCGTCGTGCAGATTCCAGCGGCCGGCCAACCGGACGGCGAGATCGCCAGAGGATGTGCGCTCGGCCGTGACCTTTTCGGCGTTGGCGGACGCTGTGTCGAGCGCCGTGCTAATGGTGGTCCTTCCGGTGTTCCAGGTTTTGCACGGCGGACGCCACGGCAGCTTTACCGCCCTTCAGAATCCGCCGCTCGCCCGCAGCCACGATGAACGGTCTGCCGCAACCTAATCGAGCGCAGCCCGCCGCCCTTCTGCATCCTCATCCTAACCGAGCACCACTGACAACTCTATAGTTTCTCACCGCCACGCGAGAATAAGCGTCTGGCGTCACGTGCAATCAGCTCGCCGCCGAAGCCGACGGCGGGATGGTCGATGCGGTCGTTACAATCGGGCGCGGATGGCGATCCCGGGCTGCGGCATGCGGATTGGTAAAGCCGAACTGGCTGCGCAGCATAACGTAACGTGCAATCGCCGATCGCGTGATCAATCCCGCCAGGCGGTCCTGCTGAATCACCAGCAGGCGGCCGATATCCGCCTCGGACATCTGCCGCAGCGCTTGCGAGACCGTCGCGCGCCGGCGAGATTTCAATCGCGGGCTCGCGCTTGCGCATCACCTCGCTGACCTTGCGCACGGCCCTTTCTTCCGGCGGGCAATCGCGCACCTGCGCGCAGCGAAATAATTCCCGACTGGCGTACCGTTGCTGACCACCGGGAAAGCCGCCGTAACCATGATGCATAAAATGCTGATTGACCGTGTCGGCGACCGTGGCATCGGCTTCGACGGTTTCCGGATTATGCACCATAATCTCGCTGACGTGCGCATTGCCGAGCACCTGTTCCATCACGATGCTCTGATAGCTGGTCGAGGCCGCGCCTTTAAGGAACAAGCGCGATAAAGATCAGCCAAAGCCGCCCATCAAGAGAGCCCGTGAAAATTTCGAGCGCGCCCAAGCGATCAGGCCGTAGGCGATCCCGCGGCCCCAATCCGCAGCGCGCCGGTGGCGCGGCGAAAGTCGCCGGTTCGGCGCCATTCGATTGCGCGCACGATACGCCCGCCGTCGAGCGGGAAACCCGGCAGCAGATTGAACAGCGCCAGCGCGATATTGATGAAGCCGAGATACTGGAAGACCGACGACCACATCGGGTAGGGACCGGTTGGTCCGATTGCCCGCGCGATCCACAGAAAACATCACGCCGAGCACGATACTGGTGATCGGACCAGCCGCGGCAATTTTCAGCTCGGCATTGGGGTCGGTCGGTTCGTGGCCCAGATGGGCCATGCCGCCGAAAATAAACAACGAGATGCGATCGACCGGCTGGCCCAGATAGTTACCGACCATCGCATGCGACAGCTCGTGAATCACAATCGAAGAAAAGAAAAGAATCGTCCCAACCATGCCGACCAGCCAATATTCGGCAGTCGGATAGCCGGGATGCAGGGACGGGAAAATAGCCGCTCGAAAGGCCCCATAGCACCAGCACGAAGATGATCAGCCAAGAGAAATCAATCGCGATCTGCACGCCCGCGACGCGGAACAGATTGAATTCACCCCGTCACCTTCGATGCCATACTTTGCGAGCCTCCCGGTCAGATTCCAGATGTTTGGCCGTGATCTTATTGTGCTGACTATCAGGCGACGTTGCTACCCATCCGCGAGTTATCGCGTGCCGTCTTTGCCAGCCAGGATTGCGTATAGCCATCTGAGTGGAACCACGCGACTCGTCGACCGTTACCGTTACAGCTAAGCGACGCTCGCGGGCCTCTCCTCTCTCACCCACCTCGCGGACTCGTGTTTTCCTCGCCTGTCACTCCACTAGTGCGCACGCGCGCGACGGTAGGTTGATTATCTCGGGAAAGAAATGAATGATCGTTCATTGGAGTCGAGGGTAAAGGGGAGAATCCGCCAATGACGCAGCAAGAGTTGCTTCCGATTCCGCAGCCGCCGGAGAAGCCCTTTCTGGGCAACCTGCTCGAGTTCGATCGCGTGTCCCCAGTGCAAGGGCTGGTCAAGCTCGCTAACCGCTACGGTCCTATCTTTCAGCTCAACGTACGCGGCCGACGGCTGATCGTGGTATCAGGGTTCAGCCTCGTAGACGAGTTGTGCGATCAAAGCCGCTTCGACAAGACAGTCGATGGCGCCTTGCAAAAGGTTCGCGCCTTTACCGGTAACGGGCTGTTCACCGCGAATACGGCGGACCCCGACTGGTCCAAAGGCGCACAATATTTTGCTACCAAATTTCAGCCATCGCGCGATGGAGTCTTATCACGCAATGATGCTGGATGTCGCGAGTCAGCTAGCGGCGAAATGGGATCGGCTCAACAGCGAAGACGAAATTGATGTCGCTCATGACATGACGTCGCTGACGCTGGATACGATCGGCATTTGCGGCTTCGACTACCGTTTCAACTCGTTCTATCGCGAAACCAACCATCCGTTCGTCCGCGCGATGGTCAATGCGCTTAGCACCGCGATGGCGCAGTTGCGGCGGCTGCCATTGGAGGGTTTGGTGCGGATGGGGCAGGACCGCGCCTTCGCGAGCGATATCGACTTCATGAATCAGATGGTCGATCGTATCGTTCAAGATCGGCGCGGAGGCATCGAGCGGGAAGGCGGCGCAAAGGCAAAGACTGACCTGCTTAATTCGATGCTCGAAGGCGTGGATCGCAAGACTGGCGAGCGGCTCGACGATCTGAATATCCGCTACCAGATCATTACTTTCCTGATCGCAGGGCATGAGACGACGAGCGGAATGCTGTCGTTTGCGATCAATGCGATGGTCAATCATCCGGCGGTGCTGGAACGCGCCTACACGGAAGTTGACCGCGTGCTCGGTCCCGACCCATCGATCCTGCCAAGCTCAGCGCAGGTCAATCAACTTAACTACATCACCCAAATCTTGAAGGAATCATTGAGACTATGGCCAACGGCCCCCGCATTCTCGGTCCATCCGTACGAGGACACGATGATAGGTGGCAAATACGCGATCGCGCAAAAAGATCAAGTTCTGATTCTTCTGCCAGCGCTGCATCGCGATAAGGCTGTTTGGGGCGATCAAGCCGAAAACTTCGATCCCGATAACTTCAGTCCCGAAGCTGAACGTAAGCGCCCGGCTAATGCCTGGAAGCCGTTTGGGAACGGCCAGCGGTCATGCATCGGGCGGCAATTCGCCATGCACGAAGCGGCGCTGGTGCTTGGAATGGTGCTGCATCGGTTCCGGCTGATCGATCATACCCGCTACAAGTTGACGATCAAGGAAACGCTGACGATGAAGCCCGACGGCTTCCGGATCAAGGTGAAGCGGCGAACCGACCATCCAACAGCTTCAGTGTCGACGACCTCGGCGAATCCGCTCGAGGCGACAAGCCATCAAAATGGGCCGTCAAATGGACTCTCCGATGCCCATCAAAATGACGTGGCAACGCATCCGGTGGTTCCTCGTCATGGCACTCCCCTACTCGTGCTCTATGGCTCGAACCTCGGAACGGCCGAGGAAGTCGCCGGACGAATCGCGCAGGACGGTGAGGCTTATGGCTTCATGGTCAAACTGGCGCCACTCGACGATTATGCGGGAAAGTTGCCGACGGAGGGCGCGGTGATCGTGACGACCGCGTCGTACAACGGCACGCCACCGGACAATGCTGCGAAGTTCTGCGAATGGATCGCCGGACCCGGCCTCGCCTCTGATGCCCTCAAGGGCGTGAAGTACACCGTATTTGGATGCGGCAATCGCGATTGGACGGCGACGTTTCAGGCGATTCCGCGACTGATCGACGCGCAACTCGAAAAGCATGGGGCGCAACGCACTACTCCGCGCGGCGAAGGTGACGCGCGTGACGACTTCGACGGCCAGTTCCAGGCGTGGTATCAACCGCTTTGGACGACTATCGCCGCGGCCATTCCGATCGATTTGATGCTCGATAATGGAGCGTCGCGTACCCCGCTCTATACCGTGGAGATGGTTCAAGCGAACGGTGCGGACAATCCGATCGCGGAAAGTTTGGGGGCGCGGCCGATGCGCCTCATCGTCAAGCGCGAGCTTCATACGAAAGACGGACCGAACCCGTCGGAGCGCTCAACCCTCCATCTGGAATTTGAAATTCCCGAAGGCGTCAGCTATCGCGCCGGAGACCATCTGGGGCTGGTGCCGCACAATAGTGATGAAATGGTGCGGCGAGTCGCGCGGCGCTTCGGTTTCGAAGGTGACGTGATGGTGCGGTTGCGCAAGACCGCCAGCCGCAAGAGCGCGCTGCCAATCGATCAGCCGGTAGCAGTGTTCACGCTTTTGCGCGACTACCTCGAATTGCAGGAGGCTGCGACCCGCTCGCAGATCGAAACGCTCGCCGACTTAACTGAATGTCCCCCGGAAAAGGCTCGGCTCAAGGCGCTAGTGGCTGACGAAGCCTATCGGAGTGAGGTGCTGGCCAAGCGGGTCGCTGTCATTGACTTGCTCGAGCAGGCTCCCGCGTGTGCGTTGCCGTTCGGTGTCTTCCTGGAGATGATGCCGCCGCTCGCGCCTCGCTACTACTCCATTTCGTCGTCTCCGCTCGCTGATCCCCGCCGCTTGAGTTTGACGATTGCCGTGGTCGAAGGATCGGCGCGTTCCGGCCGTGGCATTTATCATGGGGTATGCTCGAACTATGTCGCCTCCCTCAAGGAAGGTGACAGCGTCCGGGCATTCGTCAGGGACAATTGCTCAGGATTCAGGCCGCCCGCCGACCCCTCGGTACCGATAATCATGATTGGGCCGGGAACAGGGATCGCGCCTTTCAGAGGCTTCTTGCAGGAACGATCGGCGCTGAAGGCGTCGAGAGAGAAAGTCGGTCCCTCGATGCTGTTCTTCGGCTGCCGGAGGCCCGATCAGGATTTTATCTACGCAGAGGAACTACATCGCTTCGCGGAAGAGAACATCACCGAACTGGTATGCACCTTCTCGCGAATCGATCCTCAGCACAAAGTCTACGTGCAGGAACGCCTGCGCGAGCATCAGGACGAAGTATGGAAGCTGATCGAGGCGGGTGCGGTAATCTACGTGTGCGGCGACGCGACCGGGATGGCACCCGCGCAACGCCAAGCGTTTGCCGCGATTTACTCGGCCAAAACCGGCGCCAGCGCTGAAGCGGCCGAAAGCTGGATTCAGCAGATGACCAGCGATCGCCGCTACCTCGTCGACGTGTGGTCGGCCACCTAAGACAAAACACATCGGGGGTTTGTTTCGCGCGCAGTGGTCGCCGTGCCCGTGAACAAAGGCCGAGGCCGCGAGGTCGTTAGCGAGCGAGGCTGTGAGGCGGGCAGTATAGATTGCTCTGTGAGCATCCTGCGTAGAAATCTGAAAGAGTCGTCAGCATGATCGCGGCGGCTCCCGGCGACAAGCAGGTGGGATGGAGCGACCAACAATCAGCGCGAAAGGCCAATGAATGGATAACACGGGAATCGTCAACTACGTCGAACCGCTATGGGACAAATCGGTAATCCCTCATCTGATGGATTACGTCCGGATTCCGAACAAGTCACCGGCCTTCGACAAGCAATGGCGCGAGCACGGCTACATGTACCATGTGGTCACGCACTTCGAGCAATGGGCGACGAAGCAGCCGATTCGCGGACTCCATTTCGAGGTCGTGAAACTGGAAGAGCGCACGCCGCTAATCCTTATCGACATACCCGGCGACAATTCCGATTGCGTGCTGCTCTATGGCCATCTCGATAAGCAGCCCGAAATGACCGCATGGCGCGATGGACTCGGCCCATGGAATCCTGTCCTTGAGGGCGACAAGCTTTTCGGCCGCGGCGCAGCGGACGACGGCTATGCGATGTTCGCTTGCTTGTCGGCGATCGGCGCTTTGCATGCTCAAGGGATTCCGCATGCGCGTTTGGTCGTGCTGATCGAGGCTTGCGAGGAGAGCGGCAGTGGCGATTTGCCGCATTATATCAAGCATCTGGAAGCACGGATCGGGCAGCCAAGCCTGGTGATCGCGCTGGACTCGGGATGCGGCAATTACGATCAACTATGGTGCACCACGTCATTACGCGGACTAGCGGGCGGTACGCTGACGGTCGAAATTCTGACCGAGGGCGTGCATTCGGGCGACGCTGGGGGCGTCGTGCCTTGCAGCTTCCGTGTCGCGCGGCAATTGCTGAGCCGCCTCGAAGATCAATTCACCGGACGGATTCTGCCGGACGCGTTCCACGTCAAGATTCCCGACGCGCGTCACCATCAGGCACAGGCCGCGGCAGCAAATCCTCGGCGATGCGATGTACAAGAAATTCCCGTTTGCCGGTGACGCCGGTCCGGTGACGACCGATCTGACTGAATTGATCCTGAATCGAACGTGGCGTCCCTCCTTGTCGATTATAGGCGCTGACGGAATTCCCGCGCTGGCCGATGCTGGCAATGTGTTACGTCCCATGACCGCACTGCGGCTTTCCTTGCGTCTTCCGCCGACCTGCGATCCGAAAGTCGCGTCGCAGAAGTTGAAGGATCTAATGACGGAAGATCCGCCGAACGGCGCGAAAATCAAGTTCGAGGGGAATTGGGGCGCCGCTGGATGGGACGCGCCGGAACTCGCGCCCTGGCTCGAACGATCGCTCGACGAGGCCTCGCAGGCCTACTTCGGTAAGCCGGCCGCGTATATGGGTGAAGGCGGCACGATCCCATTTATGGCGATGCTCGGTGAGCGGTTCCCGCAAGCGCAGTTTATGATTACAGGAGTTTTAGGACCGCATTCAAATGCGCACGGCCCCAACGAGTTTCTGCACATTCCAGTGGCCAAGCGCATCAGCTGCTCCGTCGCGAAAGTCCTCGCTGATCACCACACCCGCGCGAAGTAACTGACGCGGGCCTCAGCCAAGGTCGAGGACTTCAATGAGTGCGGCGGCGACACGGCTCAACATAGGCGCGTCGAAGCGGGCTAACGGACCTTCGATGAGACGCCGATTATCTATCGCGCGAAGCTGGTCGATCAGCAGGTCGGAGTCGCGCCTTAACAATGATTGGGCGAGTACGCGAAGGCGCAAAGGTTCGGCATCGTCGATCAAATTCGTTGTCAATGGGATTATGACGGTCGAGGGATGACCCGCGTTGATAAGCGCCTGAGCTTGAACGATCAGCACTGGTCAGGTTTTGCCCGCTTCGGTGCCATGCTGCGGATTGAGGTTGGCGAGCCATACTTCGCCTCGTTCAGGCATCTAAGTCGCGCTCGACGGCAGCGAATTCGGCATTGACGCGTAAGCTCTCCTTGCGGACCTTTCGCGAGGCGCGCGTGAGGCGGTCGGCGCGCATACGGGCCTCGGCGTCATCGTTCATGCGTTGGATTGCACGCCTAATATACTCTGCGCGTGCGATGCCGAGCGCCTTCGCATAGCGGTCACTAGCCGCTAGCAATTTTTCAGGCAGCTTAAGCGATATTAATTCCATAAATTTATCCGAGATATTCTTCCGCGATATCTTCCAAGAAAGTGTCTTTCAACAACTCATGGAAATCAAGCAGGAGGATCTAATTAGTCATGCGGAAACAGGGCGTCTCGTGGCGAGGCGCCCTGTTTGTATTCGATAAAATTACGCGATTTGAGCTTAATCGAAGAACACCAGAGTGCGGGCTTCGATGCTTTCCCGCGGTGGCGCGTCAGCCGGACTATTCGGATCCTCGAACGCCGTATGCGCCGTGAAACGCGCACGGCCATCAGTCGCCGAATCGTAGCACTTGAGCAGCAGCGCCTCGTCCTTCCGCATCTTGGGGAAGTAGTACCATCGATGGTTTGGGTTGTAGGCGATTGAATACACTTCGCCTGTCCGGTCTTGATATTTGAGGTCGGTGCCGACGAAGTCGTCTTGCTTCATTGATTGCGCATCGCACACTGCCAGCGGCGATTCCTGAATCGGTCCCGCTATTGAACGCCATACGTTGATTACGGCAAAGCGATGCTTGAGCAACTCTTCAGCTTCATCACCGAGCAGATCGCGGACCCGCTGCGGTCCAGACGTCAAGGTATAGTCGTTATGCGCAAACTTGACCGGCTCGCGAATCCCCGGTTTACGCTCAGGCACTTTCAGGCCATTGCGTACATTGTGATCAAAGACCACGACCCGTTTCGCGCCTGTAGCTTCCTTCACCAGTTCTGCGACTTCGCGATAATAGACCGCCTTCACTTCGGCGTCGTCGTAGAAATTCCGTACAGTGGTCTCGTGATTGACCAGTTCGAACCCTTGACCGTCAAGCGTGAGATGTTTCGCAACTGGACGGCCATTCAGGATGGTCATCGGCTCCTTGACGTTCTTGCCGGAGCGCATCGGCACGCCTTCCGGCGGCTCGTAGAGATAGGCGACCGGCCGCTCATTGCGATCGGCCAGATAGCTAAGGAGAGCTTGTACATGATCAAGGTTTGCCGGGGCACCACCGCCAGTACTGGTATCCATGAACTCAACTTACAATGGTTAGGCGTCTGATGACAATTGCAGTTGGCCGGCTTCAGAAGCTTAGGCGGGACGCTCGCAGCCTCGCACCCGCACGGGTTCGCAAGCGAATCGGCTTCAGAAGCTTAGGCGGGACGCTCGCAGCCTCGCACCCGCACGGGTTCGCAAGCGAATCGGCTTCAGAAGCTTAGGCGGGACGCTCGCAGCCTCGCACCCGCACGGGTTCGCGAGCGAATCGGCTTCAGAAGCTTAGGCGGGACGCTCGCAGCCTCGCACCCGCACGGGTTCGCAAGCGAATCGGCTTCAGAAGCTTAGGCGGGACGCTCGCAGCCTCGCACCCGCACGGGTTCGCAAGCGAATCGGCTTCAGAAGCTTAGGCGGGATGCTCGCAGCCTCGCACCCGCACGGGTTCGCGAGCGAACCCTATGATGCTCGGAATTTGTTTGACAATCGTGGGCCAATCCGAATAGCTAACGGGCATCACCGCTTGCGGAGAGTTGGGCTCAATGCCGACCAAGTACGCCGATGTGCGCGGCTATGCGACCTATTATTACTACGTCGGGAAGACGACGCTGCCTGATGTCGTTCCCGACCTGTCTCGTGGCCGCAAAATTCTGATGATTCATGCCGCTGGCTCGAACGGCCATGCGTGGCATTACCAATACGAAGGGTTGGGCGAGAAGCATAGCCCGGTCGCGCTCGACCTGCCCGGTCATGGCCGCAGTGGCGGTGTCGAGGCGTTGCCGTCGGTCAGCGATTATACCGATTTCGTGATCGCCTTTGCCGACGCGTTCAAGATCGATTCAGCCGTAATCGTCGGCCGTTCGATGGGTGGGGCGGTCGCGATGGACCTCGCGAGCCGCTATCCCAATCGCGTGCAAGGCCTCGTCCTGATTGCGACGGCAGCCAAGTTCAACATACCTGCCGAAATGATCGAGACGTGGCGCAACGTGACGATGGGCCGCACGGGCCAGCCGTTCACCAATCTAGGCTACTCGCCCAAGACGATCGCCAAGAAAGCCTGAACGTTATCCGCGAGGGCTGGGGCGAGCAGATTCGCACCGACCCGCGCACCCGGTGGGGCGATATGGTCGCCTGCACGAAGGTGGATCTGCGCGAGCCGATCGGCAAAATCAACAAGCCGACCTGATTATGACCGGCGAGGATGATCACCACGGCCGCAGTGGCGGATGCGAAACTCATCGCCGATCGCGATCCGCGGCGCTCACCTGGTGACGATCGCCGACGCCGCCCACAACCTGCCGACCGAGAGGCCAGACGAGGTCAACGCCGAGATCGAGAAGTTCCTTGCCGAATCTAAGCTTCCAGGAACCACGCATGAGTCTGAAGCCGCAAAACCGCCCTCGTGGGCGTTTATGAGCATCCGACCCGCTTCGCGCCCGACAAGAGCATCGTACCAGATCATGGCGGAGAGCGTGCGCGGGGCGCTGGCCGACGCCGGGCTGACGATCAAGGACGTTGACGGGATGTGCACCGCCGGGATGGGCATGGGTCCGATGGGCAGTCTGGCTTCTGCGACTACCTGAACCTGACGCCCAACTTCATCGATGGCACCAACTATCGGCGGTTCGTCATTCGTCGCCCATACCGCACATGCCGCCGCCGCGATCAACGCGCGGACTGTGCGAGGTCGCCGTGATCGTTTACGGCTCGACCGCAGCGTCGGCGCGCTTTGCGATTGGCACGGGCGGCGGCGGCGGATGGGCGGTGATCCGCTGCGACCAATATCGAATTGCCCTACGGGCCGACCACATCGACGGCTACGCGATGATCGGCGCAGCGCCACATGCACGAATACGGCACCACCGCCGAGCAGCTTGCCGGAAATCGCGGTGACGATGCGGCTGCACGCGTCGATGAATCCGATCGCCAAGTATCGCGATCCGATCACAGTCGAGGACGTGCTCAAATCGCGCGTGATTTCGTCGCCGCTGCATCTGCTGGATTGCTGCATCATCAGCGACGGCGGCGGCGCGGTGGTCGTGACCTCCGCCGAACGCGCCCGCGACCTGAAGCAAGAAGCCAACCTATATTCTCGGTGCGGGCGAGACGGTGCGTCATGCGAGCGCGCGGCCAGCGCGATCTTCTCGAAATCGCGGCCGACGCAATCCGGACGCCTGGCCTTCAGCGCGCTGGCGTGACGCCATAAAGACATCGACATGGCGATGATCTACGACTCCTTCACGATCACCGTCCTGACGACAGTTGGAGAATCTGGGTTTCTGCAAGCGCGGCGAAGGCGGCGCGTTCGTCAGCGGTGGGCGGTTGCGCTACGACGGCGATTTCCCGATCAACACCGACGGCGGCGGGCTGTCGTCGAATCATCCGGGGATGCGCGGGATCTTCCTGGTGATCGAAGCGGTCAAACAATTGCGCGGCGAATGCGGTCCGCGTCAGGTCAAGGATTGCAAAATCGCCTTGGCCCATGGGACCGGCGGAGCGCTCGGCACCCGGCATTCGGGCGCCACTTTAATCCTGACCAATCAGTGAGAAATTGAGATGCCGCAGGAAAGAGATAAGAAACGCTACGCCAAGCCGTTGCCCCATATCGACGAAGAAAGCCGTCCATGGTGGGAAGCGACCCAGCGGCACGAATTGTATATCCAGAAATGCCGTGACTGCGGCGATTTGCGCTTCCATCCGCGGGCGCTGTGCACCAATTGCCTGTCGTC
>CAVUOU010000037.1:0-103227 GCA_963743085.1 uncultured Actinomycetota bacterium | reverse complement strand
AGAAGGCCGTCAAGGACGGGATGCGGCTGGCGTATGTCACGAACAACGCGTTTCGCACCCCGGCGGCCGTGGCGGACCTGCTGACCGGCATGGAGGTCCCCGCCGCACCCGAGGACGTGGTCACGTCCGCGCAGGCCGCCGCCAGGCTGCTGGCCGAAAAGCTCCCGGCGGGCGCGAAGGTGCTGGTGGTCGGCGGCACCGGGTTGCGTCTGGCGCTGCGTGAGCGCGGCCTGGTGCCGGTCAGCACGGCGGCGGACAAGCCGCAGGCCGTCGTGCAGGGATACGCGCCTGGCATCAGCTACAGTGCCATCGCCGAGGGCGGCCTCGCCGTGGCCGACGGCGCGCTGTTCGTCGCCACCAACGCCGACAGCACGCTGCCTGGCCCGTACGGGGTGCAGCCTGGCAACGGCTCGCTGGTCCAGGTGATCGCGCACGCCACCGGCGCCGAGCCGCTGGTCGCGGGCAAACCGGAGCCGCCGCTGCACCACGAGTCGGTGATCCGCACCGGCGCCAAGCACCCGCTGGTCGTCGGTGACCGGCTGGACACCGACATCGAGGGCGCGCACCGCGTCGGCGCGGACAGCCTGCTCGTCCTCACCGGCGTGACCCGGCCGCTCGGGCTGGTGACCGCGGCGCCGCACCAGCGTCCGACGTACGTCGCCGCTGACCTCTCCGCATTGCTGACGTCCTACCTTGGACCAGAACGCCGCGAGCAGGGCTACCAGTGCGCTGGCTGGACCGCATCTCGCGACGGTCAGCGGCTGACTCTGACCGGGGACGGTGACCCGATTGCGGGCCTGCGGGCGCTGTGCGCGGCGGCCTGGTCCTCGCCCGAGCCCGTGACCTCAGCGGCGGCCGAGGACGCGCTCCGCGGGTTGCCGATTTGACAACGGGACGCAAAACCGGTGTCCTAATGCCCGTGTCCTTCTGCGTGACCTCCTGTACGGCCTGTTGTAGCTAGACGATCATCTCTAGCCCAGCAGAGCCGTCTTCCGGGATGCCCGAGGTATCCCGCGCGCGAAGGATTTTCCCCGATGGACCTCTCCGTCGCACCTGAGCTTGCCCAGTTCGCCCAGCCGGGCCCCGTCGACGCCCCCCGGACTCGCCCCGGTACCCTCGGCGAACGCGCGGCCGAACTGACCGCGCTGGCCGCCGACCCGCGGCGCTGGTGGGACCGGGTCCGTTTCGACCCGGCGGCGCCGGTTCGGGTGCCCATTGACGAGACGAGCTGGCTGCTGGTCGTGCCGCCCGGGCACACCGCCGAGTGCGACTGCGAACTGGCCACCCTGGTGGCGGGGGAGGCCGCCGAGGATTACCACCCGCTGCGTCCCGGCAAGATCAGGGTGCACGCGTCTCACGGAAATCACCTCATCCGATCCGCGGTCGCCGGCTATGCGGTTACTTTGCATATGGCGTTTCCACCAGATGGTGGACGGGCAAATCATCCCGCAGGCTGACGCGGTCCCGAGCCTCCGCCGGCGAGACTTGAGGTATGTCTCGAAATAGAGAGGACATCCCATGATCGAGGTACGGGGCCTCACAAAGCGATTCGGCGACAGACTCGCGGTCAGCGACCTGTCGTTCGATGTTGAAGCCGGCATGGTGACCGGCTTTCTCGGTCCGAACGGGGCGGGTAAATCAACCACAATGCGGCTCATTCTCGGTCTTGACCATCCCGACGGCGGGACGGTTTCGATCGATGGCAAGAAATATCAGGATCTTGCGTACCCGATGCGCGAGGTGGGCGCGTTGCTGGACGCCAAAGCCGTCAATGGCGGCCGGTCCGCTTACAACCACCTGCTGTGCCTGGCGCAGACCAACGACATTCCCAAGCGGCGTGTCGGCGAGGTGCTAGACCTAGTCGGGCTCAGCGAGGTGGCAAAGAAGCGGTCCAAGGGCTTTTCGCTCGGCATGAGCCAGCGGCTTGGCATCGCGGCCACCCTGCTCGGCGACCCGAAGGTGCTGATGTTCGACGAGCCGGTCAACGGGCTCGACCCCGAGGGCATCCTCTGGATCAGGAACCTGATGAAGGCCCTGGCGGCGGAGGGACGGACCGTGTTCGTCTCCAGCCACCTGATGTCGGAAATGGGGAACACCGCCGACTACCTGGTCGTCATCGGCCGGGGCAAGCTCATCGCGGACTGCTCGATGGCCGACTTCATCGCGCGCAGTTCCGGTGCGTCGGTGCGGGTGCGTACTCCGTCGGCCGACGAGCTAGCGCTGGCGATCGCCGCCGAGGGCGGGAAAGCCACCGCCGATGGCGAGGGCGTGCTCGTCGTACATGGGCTGACCGTGGACAAGGTCGGTGACATCGCGTTCGACAAGTCGATCCGGCTGCACGAGCTGGCGACGGTGAACGCCTCGCTGGAAGAGGCGTTCATGGAACTGACCGCCGACAGCGTTGAATACCACGCCGCGAGCACCGCGGGCGCGACTGACGGGGGTGCCTGAGATGGCGACGACGGCAGCGGAACAGATCAAGCTCAGTGACCTTCCGCCGACTAATGGCCGGGCGGGCATCGTCGGCACTGTGCGCTCGGAGTACACCAAGATCCGCTCGGTGCGCTCCACGTACTGGACGCTGCTGGCCCTAGTGGTGGTCTGCATCGGGCTCAGTGCGCTGATCACCGCGGAGATAGCCGCGCACTGGAACCAGATCGGGTCGAGTCGGTCGAACTTCGACGCGACTAACAACAGCCTGAACGCGCTTTACCTGGGGACGCTGGTTATCGCGGTGCTTGGCACGCTGGTCATCACCACCGAGTACTCGACCGCGATGATCAGGACGTCGCTGACCTCGATGCCGCGGCGCGGCATCCTGTACGGGGCCAAGGCGCTGGTGTTCGGCGTGGTCGCGCTGGTCGTGGGCGAGGTGATCAGCTTCATTATGTTCTTCCTCGGCCAGGCGCTGCTGCACAGCACCGGGGAGAGCGTCACCCTGTCCGACCCCGGCGTGACGCGCGCCGTCGTCGGCGGCGGGCTGTACCTCGCGCTGTGCGGGCTGTTCGCGTTCGGCATCGGAGCGATCCTGCGGCACACCGCGGGCTCGATCGCGGCGTCGATCGGCCTGCTGTTCGTGCTGCCGATCATCTGGGGCGCGCTCCCGCAGTCCTGGCAGAACGACGGGAACAAGTTCCTCCCGTCGAACGCAGGAGCCTACATCTGGTCCACCAGGGACACCGCGTACATGTACGGCCACTGGACGGAGTTCCTCATCTTCGCCGGCTACACCGCCGCCCTGCTGGTCATCGGCTATATCCTCTTCCGCAACCGCGACGCCTAGCGCCTCGCTCCACTGAGTCCCGCCCCTGGGCTCTCGCTCCGCCGGGGCCTTCGCTCCACCGGGGGACTCGCTCCACCGGCTATCGATGGCCCATCGCTGGCGTTATGGCACCAGCGATGGGCCACCCATGGGCCTCAAAGATCCGCGACCACGTTAGGCGTGAGGTCGGTGAGGCTGGTGAGGACAACTGCGGCGCTGGCCAGGGCGTCGGGGGCGGGCGGGTACTCCGGGCGGGGGACGGCGATCACCTGGCAGCCCGCCGCCGCGGCCGAGCGCAGGCCGTTGGACGAGTCCTCCACCGCGGCGGCGACCGTCGCCGTGACGCCAAGCCGCTGGGTGACCGCTAGGTAGATGTCGGGCGCGGGTTTGCCGCGGGACACCAGCTCGGTGGACATCGCCACCTGGAAGTACGGGCGCAGTTCCCCGGCGTCCAGCACGATCTCGATCAGCGACTGCGGCGCGGAGCTGGCCAGGCCGAGCGGCCAGTGGGCCGCCAGCCCGCGTACCGCCTCGGTGGCCCCGGGCAGCCACGGCAGCCGCTCGCGGTACCGCGCGGCCATCCGCTCTACGACCGTCGACGCGACCTCGTCCGGTGTCAGGCTCACGCCCAGGTCATCGCTGAGGTACTCCGACCACTCGCGAGTGGACATCCCCATCATCCGGTCCTGGGCGTCGGGCTTCCACTGGCCGCCGAACTCGGCGACCAGGATGCGCCTGACGTCCTCCCAGACCGGTTCGGAGTCGATCAGCACCCCGTCGCAGTCGAATACCACGGCCTCGATCATGGACCTAGTCTCGCAGAGCGCTACTTGAGGACGAGGGCCAGCTGGCGGGACTGGGCGACCAGGGTGCCCGCGGAGTCCCAGATCTCGAAGTCTTCTTCGTGGTAGCCGCCGGAGACGTAGCGGGTGTACGTGCGGCAAGCCAGCCAGCCGGGTGCGGGATGAGCGCGCAGGTGCACGGTGAGCTCGACCGTGGTGGACAGCACGCCGAGTTCCATCACCGCGGGCGGCGCCGCGTCCACGAACAGCGGCAGCGACCACAGGTCGGGCTCCCGGCCGTCGCGGAACCGCATCCAGAACTCACCTAGCGGCGTCCCGTCAGGGGATCCCTTCAGCCACCCGGGCAGCTCCTCAACCCGGTACTCGACCCGGTCGGCGATCGTGACGCCTGGCAACGAGCCCGCCGCCGGACCGATGCACTCGTCGGGCGGCAGCAGGGCGGGCGGCTTCAAGTCGGCGAAGGACGCGGGCTTGTCGTTGAGCGTGGTGAACGCGGCGGTGGCTCGCAGGATCTCCCGCCCGCCCTGGGAAAGCACCGCCTGGCCGAAGGCCGTCGCCTTCCCGGCCCGCAGCAGCGACGACGATACGGTCGCGGCGCCTGGCTTCCCTGGGCGCATGAAGAAGCCGGAGACCACGAGCGGATCGGGGAACGGCATGACCTGGCCGAGTTCGCGGAGGCAGACCGCCAGCATGAAACCGCCATTGACGCCCGCGAGGGCGTTCCACCGGTCGGAAAGAGCGGTGACGTCCGTGGTGTCGCTATCGAAGGCGAACATCTACGGGAGGGTCAGGATCTCGTAGCCGTCGTCGGTGACCAGGATCGTGTGCTCGAACTGAGCGGTGCGCTGGTGGTCCTTGGTCACAGCGGTCCAGCCGTCTGGCCAGACGTCGTAGTCGATGGTGCCGAGGGTGAGCATGGGCTCGATGGTGAACGTCATGCCCGGTTCCATCACCACGTGATTGGACGGGTCGTCGTAGTGCGCCACGATCAGGCCGGAGTGGAACGTCTTGCCGATCCCGTGCCCGGTGAAATCGCGTACCACGCCGTAGCCGAACCGCTTGGCGTAGGACTCGATGACCCGGCCGATCGCATTCAGTGGCCTGCCCGGCGCGACCGCGCGGATGCCGCGCATCATCGCCTCGTGGGTGCGCTCGACGAGCAGCCGAGACTCGTCGTCGACGTCGCCAGCCAGGAACGTCGCGTTCGTGTCCCCGTGCACCCCGCCGATGAAGCCGGTGATGTCCACGTTGACGATGTCACCGTCGGAGATCACCGTGTCGTCGGGGATGCCGTGGCAGATCACCTCGTTCAGCGAGGTGCAGAGTGACTTGGGATAGCCGCGGTAGCCCAGCGGCGACGGGTAGGCCCCGTGGGCGACGAGGAAGTCGTGACCGACCTGATCCAGGTAATCGGTCGTCACCCCCGGCTTGACCGCTCGGCCGACCTCCTCCAAGGCCTGGGCCGCGAGCTTACCCGCGACCCGCATCCGGGCGATGGTCTCGGCATCCTGGATGTCCGGTTCGCCGAGTTTCGGGCGTTTTTTGCCCACGTATTCGGGGCGGACGATGGACGCGGGGACCTGCCGGGTGGGAGAAAGGCGGCCCGGATGGAGAACTGTGGCCATAATGGGGAAGTCTAATGTCCATGACGAGTGATCAGCGATGGTGGTTCTGCCTCAAGGACATGCGGCCGGAACCTGACAACACCCCATGCCCGGGTAAAGACCTACTTGGTCCTTACCGCAGCCAGGAAGAGGCTAGCCACGCTCTGGAGAAGGTCAAAGAGCGCAACGAAGCCTGGGATGCTCAAGACGAGTTAGTCTTGACCTCGTGAATGAGCATCTGCCCCCGGCGGCAGAGGCCAGGATGGCCGAAATCCGGGCTAGCGGCACGTGGGGATCGGCGCTGACCACGGAAGAGTTCGCGGCCATCCGCTCCGCCGGGTTCGAGCCCGTCGGCCAGGTTCTCGGCGCCGCGGTCTACAACATCGGCTACACCGGCGGTTACGGCTGCCCGGGACCGTGGGACTACGGGGTCATGGGCGGCTTCCCCGGCCGGTCCCGCACCTCAAGTCAGGGCGGATACGGGTCATACGGGCCGCTGGTGCAGCTGATGTACGAGGCACGCCACAAGGCGCTCAACCGGATGATCGCCGAGTGTGACGAGCTGGGCGGGCACGGTGTGGTCGGCGTCCGGCTGACGATCGGGTCCTTCCCCTCTGGCGGCCTGGAGTTCAAGGCGATCGGCACCGCGATCCGCGCCCCCGGCGCGCCGCCGCTGCGCCGGTCGTTCAGCTCCGACCTGTCCGGCCAGGACTTCGCCAAGCTCATCGCCAAAGGCTGGGTGCCCGCGGGGCTGGCCATGGGCATCTCTATCGCGGCGCGGCACGACGACTGGCGGACGGTCAACCAGACCCGGTGGGGCTCGGGCAACACCGAGGTGAGCGGCTTCACCGAGGTGGTGAACGACGCGCGCCACGACTCCCGGACTCAGCTCAAATCGGACGTCAAGCGCATCGGCGGCGAGGGTGTGGTGATCGCCGACATGGAACTTAACGTACGGGAACGGGAATGCCCGGCCGCCGAGGGGCGGCGCGACCACATCGTCGAGGCGGTCACCCTCGGCACCGCTATTGTCCGGTTCTCTTCCCATGCCGAAACGGCGGGCGGTTCCTCGCTCGCCATCTTGTCACTCGATCCGCAGCGCCGGCAGGCCTCGCGGATTCGCCTGTAAAGGTAGGTTGAGCTCCATGTCAGACCTCACAGCCGAGGGCGTCCCGCAGGACGCTATCGCCCGCCTGGCCGAGCTGAAGCCCGGTAAAGCAGGCTCGATTTTCACGTCGGACCTGTCGGTGAATGAGTTCCTGCTGGTCCGTGAGGCTGGATTCCGCCCGCTTGGACTGGTACTTGGCTCGTCGATTTACCACGTGGGCCTGCAGATCGGCCGCTGGAGCCAGAACCAGGAACTCGACGTGCTGTCCCAGGCGATGTACCACGCGCGCGAGCTCGCGATGACCCGGATGGAGGCCGAGGCGGACGCGCTCGGCGCCGACGGCATCGTTGGGGTACGGCTTGACGTCGAGATGAAGGAGTTCGGCGCGGACATCGCCGAGTTCATCGCGGTCGGGACCGCGGTCAAGGCCGAGCCCGGGGCCGGCGGCGGGGGAGTGGACAACTGGCGCAACAACAAGAACCAGCCGTTCACCTCGGACCTGTCAGGCCAGGACTTCTGGACGCTGATCCGGGCGGGCTACGCGCCGCTGGGGATGACGATGGGCTCGTGTGTGTATCACATCGCGCACCAGCGGATCGGCTCCAAGCTGGGCAACATCGGGCGAAACGTCGAGATCGAGCAGTTCACCCAGGCGCTCTACGACGCTCGCGAGCTGGCCATGTCCCGGATGCAGGCCGAGGCCGAGGCGCTGCACGCCGAGGGCATCGTCGGAGTGCAGCTCCGCCAGCACAGTCACACCTGGGGCAGCCACACCACCGAGTTCTTCGCGATCGGCACCGCCGTCCGCCCGCTCCGCGCCGACCACATCATCGAGCGCCCGACCATGGTCCTGTCGCTAGACAGCTAACCCCGTCAGCCCCCGGAACCCCGCGGTTCCAGCCCAGCGACCCACCCCATGGATGTCCCACCGCTGGGCCCATAGCACCAGCGATGGGACATCGGTGGGATGGACAAGCTGCCCAAATGCGGGCAAATCGGTCACGGGTACGCGGTGGGGCCGGGCGTGCGGTGGGGCCGGGCGTGCGGTGGGGCCGGGCGTGTGATGGGCACGGGCAAATCGGTCACGGGTGGTGGGGTGGGTCCCGGCGCGCGGTGGGGCTGGTGTGGGGTGGCTCGGCGAGGGGCGGTTTAGGCGACCGGGCCGCTTACCGCCTCTAGCAGGCGGGCTAGCCGGGCGCGGAGGCCGCGACCGGCGGCGGCGCCCCGGCCGGGGGTGTCGCGGTCACCGGCGGCCGCGCTGACCAGGTGCTGGACGGCGCTGAATGACACATAACCGTCGGTTTGCTGGGGAACGATCAGCGACTCGTGCGCGAGCCCCTCAAGCTCGGGGTCTCCTTGGTCAAGCGCGAGCACGGTGGCGCCGATCTTGCGGGCGTCGTTGATCCGCTCAAGCAGCGGCACCGGGGCCGCATCAGGGGTGACGACGAACACGGTCTCACCACGCTGAGCGGCCTCCAGCCGGTCCATGCCGACCCGCAGGTGGGCGGGCGCGCCCTCTGGCGGTGACCAGCGGATCAGTGTCGGTGCCAGCTCGGGAATGCCTGAGTAACGGCTTTCCTCGTCCAGGTGAGCCGTCAGGTGCCACGGCTCTTCCGCTGGGGTGCCGACGAGCAGCAACCCGCCCGGTGACCGGGTGGACCGGAGTATCCGGGCGAAGGCCTCGGTGCGCTCGATCCATCCGGTGGGGGACAGTAGCGCACGTAGCGTAGCGACCTGATCCGCGTCCACGTATCCATGGTGCACCGGCCCGCGACGTTTCGCAGCCCTATAGGGATGAGAAAATCCTTGCCATGACCGAAGTCAATGACGTTGTGCTCGCCATACTCGGCGGGACAGGAGACCAGGGCCGCGGGCTCGCCCGGCAGTTCGGCAAGGCCGGGAACCGGGTGATCATCGGATCGCGCAGCGCCGAGCGGGCGGCCCAGGCGGCCGCCGAGCTTGGCGTGGAGGGGATGGCCAACACCGACGCGGCGGCCGCCGCGGACGTGATCATCGCCGCGGTGCCCTACGAAGGCCACGTCGAACTGCTGGCCGGCCTCAGGGACCAGCTGGCCGGGAAGATCCTGGTGGACTGCGTGAACCCGCTTGGCTTCGACCAGCACGGGCCGTACCCGATCCGGGTGCCCGAGGGGAGCGCGGCCGAGCAGGCGGCGGCGGTGCTGCCGGATACGACCGTCGTCGCCGCGTTCCACCACGTGTCGGCGAAGCAGTTGCAGGACCCGGACGTCACCAGCTTCGAGGAGGACATCCTGGTGCTCGGTGAGGACCGGGCGGCCACCGACCTAGTGCGGGCACTGGCCGCCCGGATCCCCGGTATGCGCGGGGTCTACGCCGGCCGGCTGCGGAACGCGGGCCAGATCGAGGCGTTCACCGCCAACCTGATCGCGATCAACCGCCGGTACAAGACCCAGTCCGGCATCCGCGTCACCGGCATTTAGCCGGCTTACCGATAGGAGTGCTCCTCATCGGGGAACGTGCCCGCGGCCACATCGGCCGCGTAGGCACGGGCCGCGTCGCGCAGCACTCCGGCGACGTCGGCGTATCTCTTCACGAACTTCGGCCCCGAGGTGGTCAGCCCGGCCATGTCCTGCCAGACCAGGACCTGCGCGTCGCAGCCAGGCCCGGCCCCGATGCCGATGATGGGAATGGCCAGCTCCTGGGCCACCCGGGTCGCGAGGTCGGCGGGGACGGCCTCGAGCACCAGCGCGAACGCGCCCGCCGACTGCAGGGTCTTGGCGTCTTGCAGCAGCTTGGCGCCGTCCTCGCCGCGCCCCTGCACCCGGAACCCGCCGAACGCGTTCACCGACTGCGGAGTCAGGCCCAGGTGTCCCATGACCGGCATGCCCGCCGCCACGAGTTCCTCAACCTGGTGCGCGACCCGGGAGCCACCCTCCAGCTTCACCGCGTGCGCGCCCGACTCCTTGAAGAACCGGGTGGCCGAGGCCAGCGCGGCGGCCGGGGATGCCTGGTAGGAACCGAACGGCAGGTCGGCGACGACCAGCGCGTGCTTGGTGCCGCGCACGACCGCGGCGGTGAGCGGGATCAGGTCGTCCACGGTGACCGGGATCGTGGTGTCATGTCCGAAAACCACGTTTCCCGCCGAATCGCCGACAAGCAAGACCGGTATGCCTGCTTCATCGAAGATTCCTGCGGTTAGGGCGTCGTAGGCGGTGAGCATCGGCCACTTCTCGCCTCGCGCCTTCATCGCGGCTAGATCACGTACCGTAACTCTCGACTGCATCGTCGATCCTTTCGCATCTCGAGTCGCCCTTGTGGCGTACCCGGACAAGCCGATAATCGCACGTGGCCGCCGGTAAGGCCAATAGTGTGACGTGGCACACTAGAGCGCGTGTCCAGCCTCTCCCGCATCGAATTCGGCCAGCTAGACCAGGTAGTCGCGGGCTTCGCGGCCGGCGGCCGACAGCCGGGTATCGCCTACGGAATCGTGATCGACGGGGAACTGGTGCACGCCGCGGGGACCGGGGAACAGGTCGTCGGCGGCGGCCAGGTGCCCGGCCAGGACACAGTGTTCCGTATCGCCTCGATGTCCAAGTCGTTCACCGCTTCGGTGATCCTGTCGCTGCGTGACGAGGGCGTGCTCGTGCTCGACGACCCGGCCGCGAACTATGTACCCGAGCTGCGTGGCTGGGCCATGGTCACCCCTGACGCGCGGCCGGTGACGCTGCGGGATCTGCTCACCATGACCGCCGGGTTCCCGACCGACGACCCCTGGGGCGACCGGCAGCAGGGGCTGCCGCTCGATCAGTTCGGCAAGCTGCTGGCCGACGGGGTTACCGCCGCCTGGGCGCCCGGCACCAGGTTCGAGTACTCCAACCTTGGCTACGCGATACTCGGCCGGGTCATCACCGAGGTCACCGGCGCGCCGTACAAGGACGTGGTCCGTGACCGGTTCCTGGTGCCGCTTGGCATGAACGCCACCGGTTACGAGGCGGAGGAGTTCGCCGCCGGGTCGCTGGCCCGCGGCTACCGGAAGGCCCCGGGTGGGTGGGAGGAGCTTCCGTGGGACCCGTACGGCGCGTTCGCTCCGATGGGCGGGGTGTTCAGCACGGTCAGCGACCTGACCACCTGGGTGGCGGGCTTCGCCGCCGCGTTCCCGCCCGCCGACGGCTCGTACCCGCACCCGCTCAGCGCCGCGTCCCGCCGCGAGATGCAGTCGCCGCACGCGCTGCTGCCCGACGGCCGCGGCGGTTACGGCTACGGGTTGTTCATCAGCGAGGACACCGCCTGGGGCCGGATCGTCCAGCACAGCGGTGGCTACCCCGGCTTCGGCACCAACATGCGCTGGCACCCGGCCAGCGGCACCGGAGCGATCGCGCTCGCCAACGGGACTTACGCGCCAATGACCACACTCGCCGGGCGGCTGCTGGACATGGTGCTCAGGCAGCGCGCCACGTCCCGGACCGCGATCCCGCTCGCCCCCGGCCAGCGGCCGTGGCCGGAGACGCTGACCGCGGTCGATACCGTCAACGGGCTGCTGCGCGACTGGGACGACGACGTGGCCGACGCCCTGTTCGCGCCCAACGTCGCGCTCGACGCCCCGTATCCCGAGCGCCGCGACACCATCGTCGTGGTCCGTGACCGCATCGGCGACTTCATTCCCGACCCCGAGCGGAACCCGGAATCCGACACCCCGGCGCACCGGCGCTGGTGGCTGACCGGGGACCGCGGCACCGTCCAGGTGCAGATCCAGCTCAGCCCGCAGCGGCCGCCGCTGGTGCAGTCGCTGCGGATCGCCGTTCCGCCCGCCGAGGACTCGGCGCTGGACCGGGCGATGGAGCGCGTCGTTATGGCCATGAATGACGGCGAGTGCGACTGGCCCACCGACTTGCCGGTTACGGCCGGCACCGATGTTGCGCGCCTGTCCAGGCGGGTGCGGATGGCGGCGGTCTGGGCGGGCACCGTCCGCCGCGGCGTGTGGCGCGCCGGCGACGGCGAGACGACGGCGACCGCCGACCTGACCGGCGAGCACGCGACCGTCCGCCTGACGCTGACCGTAGGCCCCGACGCCGCCATCCGCGACCTAACCATCACCGGCTTCTGACCGTACCGCGGGGTGTCGATGTGACATCGACCGGCATCTAGCGCGGTCGATGTCACATCGACACCCCCCGCGTTGACCCCAAGCCGTCGCGCCCGTATAGTCGAACTCGACTAATTGGTGGCGACTAGTTGGGGGTGACTATGGCGCGGATTCGGCGGCTCACGCCGGTCGGGATCGCGATCCTGGCGCTGCTCGTCCGGGAACCGCTGCACCCGTATGAGATGCGGCACCGGATCCGGGTGCAAGAGCTGGACCGGATCATGAAGTTCACTCACGGCACCCTCTACAGCACCGTGGAACGGCTCGCGGCCGATGAGCTCATCGAACCGGTCGAGGTCAACCGGGAGGGACGGCGGCCGGAACGCACCGTCTACCAGGTGACCGACGCGGGCCGGGATCAGCTCACTGACGCGTTGCGCGACGGGTTGATGCGGTCGGTCAGCGAGTACCCGGCCCTGGCAACGGCGCTGGCATTCGCGTCGCTGCTGACGCCCCAGGAGGTGGCGCAGTTGCTTGACCGCCGCCGCATCACGCTGGAGGCACGGCTGTCGGCGAACAACGCGGCCATCGACGCCACCCTCAAGCAGGGTTTGCCGCGGATCAACCTCATTGAGACCGAGTACATGACGGCCCTGCTGCGGGCCGAGAGCGACTGGCTCGCGAGTGCGGTCGATGACATCAGGACCGGACGGCTGACCTGGGGAGAGGCGAATGCGCAAGGGTAACGATTGGGTGGTGCTCGTCACCCTCAGCCTCGGGTTCCTCATGACGCTGGTCGACCTGACCATCGTCAACGTCGCGATACCGCAGATGACCGCGCACCTGCACGCGAGCCTGGCCGCGATCGACTGGGTGATCAACGCCTACATCATCGTGCTGGCCAGCATGCTGCTGACCTCGGGGCGGCTCGGCGACCTGATCGGCCGGCCGCGGATGTTCCTCATCGGGGTCTGCGTGTTCACCCTCGCCTCGGTGGCGTGCGGGCTGTCGGGCAACGTCGGCGAACTGATCGCGGCGCGCGCCGTCCAGGGACTCGGCGCCGCGATGTTGCTGCCGCAGACGATGGCGATCATCATCGCGACCTTCCCGCCGCACCGGCGCGGCACGGCGCTTGGCATCTGGGGCATGGTCGCCGGTATCGCCGCGGTGGCCGGGCCGGTCATCGGCGGGACGCTGGTCTCCACCGTGGGCTGGCGGTGGATCTTCTTCGTGAACGTCCCGGTCGGGGTGATCGTGGTGGTCGCTGGCCGGTTGCTGCTGCCCGCGGGCAAGCGCGGCGACCGCCAGCCGCTAGACCTGCCGGGCGTCCTATCGGCCACCGGTGGCCTGGTCGGCGTGACGTACGGGCTGGTGGAGGGACAGCAGCACTCGTGGGGGCCGGGCATCGTGGCGTCGATCGGGGCGGGGGTGGTGCTGCTCGCGATGTTCGTGCTTATCCAGGCGCGCCGCCAGGACCGGTCGCCGCTGGTGCCGTTCGCGCTGTTCCGCGACCGGAACTACGCGCTCATGGGCGGTGCGAACCTGATCGTCTCGCTCGGCATGCTCGCCACGATGCTGCCGCTCACCCTGTACCTGCAGGAGGCGCTCGGCTTCAGCGCGCTCAAGGCCGGGCTCACGATGGTGCCGTCGTCGCTGGCCTCCATGGTGGTCGCGCCGCTGGCCGGCCGGGCCGCCAACCGGTACGGGAAATACCTGCTGGTCACCGGCTTCGTGGCGTACGCGGCCGGGATGACCTGGATCACGCTCGCCGCCTCGTCCGGGTCGCGCTGGCAGGACTTCGTGCCCGGGTTCCTGGTCGCCGGGGTGGGGGTCGGCTGCGTGATGTCCCCGATGCAGACGATCGCCTCGCGCGCCGTCACCCCGCGGCTGGCCGGCGCCGCCGCCGGGGTGCTGAACACGCTTCGCCAGTTCGGGTCGGCGCTCGGCAGCGCGCTCTCGGTGGCCGTCCTGCAGAACCGGCTCGCCGCGGCCACCGGCCACGGGGCGTCGGCCGGCCACGGGGCGGCGGCCCGCTTCGTCGAGGCGCTGCGCCCCACGATGGCCATCCCGATCGCGATCATGCTGCTCGGCGCCTGCCTGGCCCTGGCCGTCGTCCGGCGCCCGCCCGCGGTGGCCCCGGCGGCATCCGCGCAATCCGGCACCCCAGCGATGGGCCATCGATAGCGCCCAGACCCCAGCGATGGGCCATCGCTGGCCCGCGGGGCGCGGCGCGCGGACTCGCGAACCCGGGAATTAATTCCGATACGGGTCTGTTCCGTATCGATAGTGCGGGGGTTGCCCGCACGATCTCGGATCGGGGTTTCATGGACCAACAGGCCATTCAGAAGCGTCGCTGGGTAATCCTCAGCGTCCTTGTCGTGGGGCTGCTGGCGATCGTCATCGACAACACGGTGCTCAACGTAGCGCTCAAGACGATCGCGGAGCCCAAGCCGGCTGGACTGGGTGCCAGCCAGAGCGCGGAGGAGTGGGCGATTGACTCCTACACGCTGGTGTTCGCCGGCCTGCTCTTCACCTTCGGCGTTATCGGCGACCGGATCGGCCGCAAGCGGATACTGATAGCCGGGCTGCTCATCTTCGGGGTCGGCAGCCTGCTGTCGGCTTACTCGCAATCGCCGGCCGAGCTGATCGGCGCGCGGGCGCTCATGGGGATGGGCGGCGCCGCGGTCATGCCGCAGACGCTCAGCATCATCTCTAACGTCTTCGAGCCGCGGGAACGCCCGAAGGCGATCGGCATCTGGGCCACGGCTGTCGGTGTCGGCATCGCGATCGGCCCGGTGCTCGGCGGCGTGCTGCTTTCCCACCTGTGGTGGGGATCGGTGTTCCTGATCAACGTCCCGGTGACCGCGTTCGGCATGGTCGCCGCGTTCATCCTGGTGCCGGAATCGAAGAACCCGGCCCCGGGCAAGATCGACTACCTGGGCGTGCTCGCCTCGGTGGCCGGACTCACCCTGCTGGTGTTCGGCATCGTCCGTGGCGGCGACACCTCCGACTGGACCAGCGTCGCCGTGCTCGGTACGATCGCGGCCGGCGTGGTGATCCTCGCGCTGTTCGTGCTCTACGAAGCCAGGATCAGCCACCCGAGCCTGGACGTGCGGCTGTTCAAGGACCGGCGGCTAAGCGCCAGCGTCGGAGGGCTGACCCTGCTGTTCTTCGGCTTCGGCGGCGTCTTCTTCTTCACCAGCTACTACCTGCAGAACGTCCGCGGCTACTCCCCGCTGGAGGCCGGGCTGCTCTACGTCCCGTTCGCGGTCGGCCAGATGGCGATGTCGCCGCGCAGCGCGGGCCTGGTGCGCCGCTTCGGCCCGAAGGCGGTCGGTGCGTCGGGCATGGCGCTGACCTCGGTGGCGCTCGCCGGGTACGCGCTGCTGTCCACCACCTCGCCGATCTGGGTGCTGGGGGTGCTGTACGTGATCCAGGGCGCCGGAGCTGGCATCGCGATGCCAGCCGCGACGTCCGCGGTGATGGAGGTGCTGCCGCGCGAGCGGGCTGGCGCCGGCTCCGCGCTGACCAACACGGCGCGGCAGGTGGCGGTGGCGCTGAGCGTGGCCGTGCTCGGCTCGATCCTCGCCCAGCTGTACCGCTCGTCGATGTCGACCACGCTGTCGGTCCTGCCCGCGGGGGCCAGGAACGCCGCGTCCGGCTCGATCACCGCCACCCAGGCGGTCGCGGCCCAGCTCGGACAGGCAGGCAAGGCGCTGCTCTCCCCAGCCAACACCGCCTACGTGGACGCGATGCACGTCACCACCCTGGCGGCCACCGCCGTCTCGGTGCTCGGCGTGCTGGTCATGCTCCGCTGGATGCCGGGTAAGCCGTCGCCGGTCCCCGACACGGCGGAAGAAGCCGAGCTGTACGTCGAGACCGCCGGTGTGGAAGGCTGAAGCCATGACCGTTGACCAGACCCGGGCCACCGCCGCACGGCGCCTCGAACAGAGTGCGACCGAGCGGCGTCCCGGGCGGCCGCGTAGTGAGGCGGCCGAGCGGGCGATCATCGAGGCGACCCTCGACCTGTTCGCCGCCGAGGGCGTGGAAGGCGTCTGCGTGGAGGCGGTAGCGGCCAAGGCCGGTGTCGGAAAGGCGACGATCTACCGCCGCTGGCCCGGCAAGGAGGAACTGCTCATCGATGCGCTGGCGTCGCTGAAGTCCGAGTACCCGGCGCTCAGCGGCGTCAGCGTCCGCGAAGACCTGATCGCGATCGCCGAGGTGATCGTCTCCGACGCCGAGGATCCGCGGCGTTCTCAGCAGATTTCGCTATGGATGAGTGAGGGTCACAAGTACCCCAAGCTGATGAGCCGGTTCAAGGAGACCGTTGTCGAGCCACGCCGGAACGTCATCCGGGCCGTGCTGCGTCGCGGCGTCGAAACTGGCGTGATCCGCGCGGACGCTGACACCGAGCTGGCGATGTTCATGCTTACCGGCGCCGTGATGACCTGCACAAAGCACGGGGACATCCCATTTACGCCCGGTTTCGCGGAACATCTCGTAGATGAGCTGATGGCAGGGCTGGCACCGCGCTGATCCCCTGCAATAAGGTCATCTCGTGCGCAAGATGGTGGATTCGGCCGTCGCGACGGTTGCGGCCGTCGCCGGTGTCGCGTGGCTGATCGTCGCCATCGCCGTACACACCCTGGTCGCGGTGGCCGCCGCGGTAACGGTACTGCTGATCGGTGCCGTGAGCCTGGGTGTCACGACCTCGCAACGGCAGCGGTCGCAGCACTATGTCAATGTCGCCTCCGCCGCCGAGAGCGCGCAGCGCGCCGTGCTCCGTCCGCTACCAGAACGGCTCGGCCCGCTCGAGCTGGGTGTCGTATATCTGGCCGCCGCGCAGGACGCCCGGGTCGGTGGCGACCTTTACGAGGTCGTCAGCACGCCGTTCGGCACCCGGCTGATCATCGGGGACGTGCGGGGCAAGGGACTCGGCGCGGTGGAGATCGCCTCCGACGTGCTCGGCACGTTCCGTGAGATCGCGCACGAGGTGCACACTCTCGCCGAGCTGGCCCGGCGGCTCGACGCGGTGCTGACCCGCAAGTTCGGCGAGTTCGAGGAGTTCGTCACCGCGTGCCTGGCCGAGATCGACCCGGTGGCGGGCCGGCTGGAGATCTACAACTGCGGCCACCCGCCGCCCATGCTGATCAGCGACCGCGCCGTCACCGTCCTCGAGGTTCCCGCCCCCGCGCCGCCGCTCGGGCTGCTCGCCCTGGCGGACACCTCGGGCGCGGGACGCAGGCTTGCTTTTCACCATAACGACGCGTTGTTGCTCTACACGGACGGCGTGACCGAAGCGCGGGACAAGCAACGCGTGTTCTATCCGCTGGATAAGCGGCTAGCCGAACTGGCCGACGGCGCGGAGCTGAAGCTGCTCGACCGGTTGCGTGAGGATCTGCTGCGTTACGCCGGAGCCCCGCTGCACGACGACGCGGCCATGCTGCTGATCCGCTCGGCCAGCGATTAATGGACCTCGCCGCGGAGTTCGGCGCCAGGCTCCGCTCCGAGGCACCCGCCTACGCCGAGGCGGCCATGGCGAACATCGTCAGGGAGTACCCCGCGTACGTGGCCGGCACGCTGAGCGGCCCAGGTGAGCTGCTGACCAGGCCAAGGGACCGGTCGCCGGTGTTCTACGGCAGCTACGACTGGCATTCCGCCGTGGAGATGCACTGGCTGCTGGTCCGGCTGCTCAAGCTGACACCCGACCGGGTGCCCGGCGGCCAGATCAGGGGGCTGCTCGACAGTCAGTTCACCGAGGCGAAGCTGCGCGTCGAGGCCGCGTTCATGGCCACGCCCGCCGGGGCGCGGCTGGAACGCCCTTATGGCTGGGGCTGGGCGCTCGATCTGATGAACGAGCTGTCGACCTGGACCAGCGACCGTGACGCGGTGCGCTGGGCCAGGGCCATGACGCCGCTGGCATCGGTGCTGACCCAGAACTTTCTCGACTGGCTGTCGAGCGCGACGTATCCGCTGCGGTCCGGGCTGCACTCGAATTCGTCGTTTGGCATATCACGGGCGCTGCCGTACGCGGGGACGCTGGCCAGCGGCGGCGAGCCAGAACTAGCGGCGGCGGCCGCCAGCGCGACGCTGCGCTGGTACTACGGGGATCAGGACTATCCGGCGCACTATGAGCCGTCGGGGAGTGACTTCCTGTCCCCGGCGCTAGCCGAGGCGGAGCTGATGGCCCGGCTGCTGCCGGCCGAGGAGTTCCCCGGCTGGCTGTCCCGGTTCCTGCCCGGCGTCGTGGACGAGATCCCTGGATCGCTGTTCACCCCCGCCGTGGTAGCCGACCGCGCCGACGGCCAGGGCGCGCACCTGCACGGGCTGAACCTGTCCCGTGCCTGGTGCTGGCGACGGCTGTCCGAGACGCTCCCGCCGGATGACCCCCGCGTCGTAGCCTGTGAGGACGCCGCGCTGCGGCACTCCGACGCCGGCCTGCCCGGCGCCGCGGACGGCGACTACATGGTCACCCACTGGGTCCCCGCCTTCGCCGTCCTCCTCCTGGGCTGAGCCCCGGTTTCCCGCCCCCCGGCCCCTCGCCCCGGTTTCCCGCTTCCGACCCCTCGCCCCGGCGCACGCCCCCCGCGCCCGCGCCCCCCGCAACGCCTTCCCTGGGCGGTGCGGCGTTGCTCAGACTCTTTTGTGGGCAGCCCCGCACTGCCCACAACCGATTCTCGCGGTGGTCGTAGGACTATTTGCCGATGGCTCGCCATCGTGGCTCGCCGTACCGTCGGGGCATGGCGAACTTCGTGCGGGCCGTACCATCGGCCGACATACCGAACGACGGCAGCAAGCTCTGGCGGCACGAGGACAAGCGGATCGCGTTGTTCCGCACTCCGGCGGGCGTGTACGCGGCCGACAACCGGTGCCCGCATCAGGGGTACGCGCTCAAGGACGGTGACATCCGCGGCGACGTGCTGACCTGCGCGTGGCACAACTGGAAGTTCCGCATCACCGACGGGCAGTGCCTGTTCGGTGGCGAGAACATCCGGACCTACCCGGTCTCGGTCCGCGACGGATGGGTGCACGTCGACGTGACGGATCCCGCGCCCGAGGAGATCGCGCCGGAACTGTTCAGCAGCCTGCTGGAGGCCATGGGCGACGTGGACACGGGCCGGATCGCCCGGGACACGATGCGGCTCAGCAAGCTCGGAACGCCGCTGACGGAGGTCGTCCGCGCCGGTGTCACGTACGGCGTGACGCGGGCCGAATACGGCTGGAACCATTCGCTGGCCACGCTCGCCGACTGCCTGACGATGGCGGCTGCTTTCGAGGGCCCGCTGTCGGCGCTGCCGGTGGTCCAGGGGCTGTCCACGGTGAGCCGCACGGAGGTGCGCCGGCCGGTGCGTGCCCAGCCGTCGCCCGCGGACGTGTCATCGGTGGCGGACGGTCTCGCGGAATTCCCCGTTCTCGTCGACGCCGAACGCGGTGACGAAGCCGAGGCGCTACTGCGCGGCCTGCTGGTCGCCGGGGCCTCGCCGAAACAGATACGGCACGCGTTCCTCACCGCGATCACCGATCATTTCCTCGGGTACGGCCACCCGATGATCTACTGCCAGAAGGCGTTCGATCTGCTGGACAGGATCGGCTGGTCGTCAGCGGATTTGGTGCTGGCGCCGCTGGTACCGGCGATCACCTGGTCCACCAGGTACGACCGGCTGCCCTACATGCGCCGCTTCCTCCGCGCGCTAGAAGCCGACGGTACCCCGCCCGCTCCGGGCGGCGGGCTGCGGCGGACGCTGCTTGACGGATCCCCCGAGGACGCCGTCGCCGGGGTCCGCGGCGCGCTGGCGGCCGGCGTCCCGGTGCCCGCGATCATCGACGACATCGCGGCGGTCGCGGCCGCCCGGCTCGGCCGGTTCGACATCGACTCCGACACCGACGACACGCGGGACGCGGGCTGGCTGGATGTCACGCACACCCTCACCTACACGAACGCGCTGCGCTGGGCATGGTCGACGGACCCGAGCCCGCAGGTACTGCGCGGCGTGCTGCACGCCGCGTGGTTCGTCCAGTGGACCGCCAAGTTCGACGGTGCGCCGGCTCCGGTCACGCCCCGGGCAGGCTCGGACGCCAGCGCGGTGCTCACCGCGATACGCAAGCGGGACCCCGACCAGGCGGTGGCCCTGGTCAAGGGGTACGACGGTCCCGCGGCGCCGCTGGAGACGGCGCTGAACCAGGCGGCCGCCGAGGACAATTCGACCGCGTCCATCATGGTCGCGCACTCGGTCAAGACCACGACCGCGGCGATCGCCGAATCGGGTTCCGGCGGCGGCCGGGCACCACTAGCCGCCGCCGCGCGCTTCCTAGCCGCCCCCAAACGCGAGCGCTTCGTCTACCAGGCCACACTCGACGCCATCGACTTCATCCAAGGCCGCGCCAAAGGCGACAAAGACTCGTAAGGCCGTCGGTCCGTGGGCTTCCCCGAAGATCTCGGTGACGCTTTCGGCGGTGATGGAGCGGTCGTACCAGGTGCTGAGTAGCTCCGGGTCTTTGCAGGCCAGGATCCGGCCGCGTTGATCATCTGTGATCTCAAGCTCCCTGAGCATGAGCACTCGCAGGATGGTCTCGCGCCGTCCCTCGACCCGTCCTTCAGCCAGCCCTGCCGCCCGTCCTGCGGCGTAGGCCACCTCCTTGCCCCATTCTGACTCGACGAGCGGGCGTTCCACGAGTTCCTCCAGGCGGCGCTTGAGTTCCTGTCGGTCGGTAGCTCTACTGGAAAACCTCGTCGGCACTCTCTGCCGTGACCGCGCGATCATGCCAGGTGCGGAGTTGTCCCACGTCGTCGCAGGACAGGATCTGGGCGCGCTGCTTGTCCGTGATCTCAAGCTTCCTGATCTCGATCAGGCGCAGGACACTTTCGCGTCCGGCGTCGACTCGTCCTTCGGCGCGGGCCTTCTTGCCCCATTCTGAGGCGATGTACGTACCTGCCACGAGTTCCTCCAGGCGACGCTTGAGTCGGTCTGTCACCAGACTGGTTCCGAATTCATAATAGTCCCGCCCACCGACGCCGAGCATGCTCATGCCCTCAGTGAAGGCCTCGACGACGCCAGGTTTATCCCCGTGGAATGCCAGGACGAGGTCGGCGCGGGCCGGATCCTTGGCCATTTGCTCGGGGGTCCGTTATCACCGGCACAAACCTCGGGTGCAGCGGGCGCGGGATATGGACGTATCCCGGCAAGGACGTAAGGAAGGGCCTAGCGTAGAAATTACACGTGGCCTCGTCCGGGCAGATCACGATGACGTCGACTGGGCAGCCCAGCAAGATCCAGAGCTCGGCGACATATTTGGCGAACTTGAGCCGTTTCTCTTCGTTCCGCGACTGCTGGGCCTCCACGATGATGCCGCGCACCGGATCGCGATGCGGCCCCACGATTACCACCGAGTCGCAGTCGAAATCGGTGGACGGCCGGTCGTTGAACTTCGACGGGGCCAGCCTGGCCTGGGCATCGGGGGCTATGGACGTGCCGAGGTAGTCGCGGGCAATGGTGACCGCGATATCTGGATCGTGCTCGATGAGGTGAGTGACCGCATCGTGCCAGGGGTTTGGCATTACATGCTCTCCGTATGCGGAAAAGGGGAAAGGGACGGCGGACGGGGCGCCGGAAGCCGCGGCACCCCGTCCGGCCCCCGTTAGGGCAGCGGGAGAGTGGTCGTATCGAGCAGGGCGGTCGTGTCGAGCCTGGTGTTGAAGGGATCGGGCAGGTAGAGCTCGTCACCCGCCGGGACCTGGGTGATGCTCCGGTAGCCGTCGAACAGCGGTGCGGAGTAGAGGGTCGCCGTGGGCGGCCCGGCCAGGATGTCGATGAGCAAGTAGAACGGAATCCCCGCCCGGGAGCACCCCTTCCGCACTGCTTCCGCGGAATCGCGGTGCGCGTCAGCGGTGATGATCTCGGCCGCGAGCATCACGTCCTCGGCGGGGATTCCCGCTGACGGAACGTCCGCCCGGCGCACGACGCTGAGGTCGGGCCGTACCCGATCGCCCGATGGCAGCAGGACCAGGCCGCCGGCGCCGAGGCCGGTCCAGTCCCGTGGCTCCCCGAGGTGGCGGAGCTGGTACACGAGCCAGGTGAGGATCAGGCAGTGCTGGAGACTCGGCATGCCCCTGACGGAGATCCGGCCGTCGATTAGTTCGGTCCGGTACTTGGCACCGAGATCGAGGTCGTCGAAGAGCTCCCGCATTTCTTCGTCCGGCGATGTTGCTACGCGCATGGCGGTTCCTTTCTCGTTGATTCACCCGGCTTGCACCAGGCATCAAGGACCATACGCATGACCACCGACATTCCGGTTTGCCAATGGCAACGGAATAAGCCGCACATCATGTAATTGTCGGACATTTCCCTCAGCGTGGGTAAGGAAAGTATCGCTGCCAGGTGATAGCAACCGATTGCCATTTTCTCGTTCCGAAAGAAAGCCCGAGGCGGAATTCGGCTTGACCTGCCTCGTCTCTCCCGCGGCCAGCTTCACATCGGGAGCCCAGATCCTCATCGATGGCGCCGCCTTCCCCGCGCCGTAGCACCCCCAAGCTCGCCTCTCGCAACCCCACCGATGGGCCATCGATAGCGCGATAGCCCCAGCGATGGGCCGTCGACGGCCCTGTAGAAGACGCGGGCTAGACGCGTTCGCGCCAGCGGTCGGTTATGGGGAGCCTGCGGTCGCGGCCGAAGTTTTTGGCGCTGATCTTGGGGCCTGGGGGGTACTGGCGGCGCTTGTACTCGGCGATGTCGACGAGCCTGATCACCCGCTCGACCAGGCCTGGATCGTGGCCGGCGGCGATCAGCTGCGCGGCGCCCATGTCGTTGTCGACGTAATCGCGCAGCAGCGCGTCGAGCACGTCGTATTCCGGCAGCGAATCGGTGTCGAGCTGGCCGGGGGAGAGTTCGGCCGATGGCGGCTTGTCGATCGAGTTCTGCGGGATGGGGGGAGTCCCGCCGACCGAGTTGCGCCACCGGGCGAGGTCCCAGACCAGCGTCTTCGGCACGTCCTTGATGGGCGCGAAACCGCCCGCCGAGTCCCCGTACAGCGTCGAGTAACCGGTCGCCAGCTCACTCTTGTTGCCGGTGGTGAGCACGAGGTGGCCGCCGGAGTTGGACAGCGCCATCAAGATCACGCCGCGCACCCGGGACTGCAGGTTCTCCAGCGGCAGCCCGGAATCCTTGAACCCGGCCGGCGTGAGCGCGGTGGTGTACGAGTCGACGATGTTCGCGATCGGCACCGTGACCGCGTTGATGCCCTGCCGCCGCACGAGGTCCTCGGCGTCAGTGACGGACCCGGCGGAGGAGACGCTGCTCGGCATGAGCACGGCGTGCACGTATTGCGGGCCGATCGCGTCCGCGGCGATGGTGGCGGTCAGCGCCGAGTCGATCCCGCCCGACAACCCGAGGATCACCGACCGGAAACCGTTCTTGCGGACGTAGTCACGGGTACCGGTGATCAGCGCCGCGTACACCTCGGCCAGATCATCAAGCCTTGACCAAAACGGCGATTCCAGCTCCACCCGGTTCCCCGGAACTCCGGCAGCGGGCAGATCCGCCCGGCGGACGGTGATCCGCGACCCCCCGCCCACCTCCCCGTCCCCCTCCACGGCGATGGCGGTGCCGTCAGCCACTCCGTCCGAGGTGGCGGGCGGCAGCGTCAGGTCGGTGACGACCAGGGCCTCCTCGAACTGCGGTCCGCGGGCCAGCGGGGTCCCGTCGGCGGCCACCAGGATCGAGTCCCCGTCGAAGACCAGCTCGTCCTGGCCGCCGACCAGGTTGGCGTAGGCGAGCGCCGCGCCCGCTTCGCGTGCCCGGCGCTGGCACAGCTCAAGCCGGGTGTCGTCCTTGCCGCGCTCGTAGGGGGAGGCGTTCGGCACCGCGAGCAGGCCCGCCTTCGCGGCCCGGCACACCGCGACCGGCCCGCCGTCCTGCCACAGGTCCTCGCAGATCGCGATCGCGATGTCTACCGGCCCGCCCTCGGCCTCCAGCCGGAACACCGGCAGCGTGTCCCCCGGCACGAAGTAGCGGTACTCGTCGAACACGCCGTAGTTGGGCAGATGATGCTTGGCGCTGGTGAGCACCACCCGGCCGTCGTAGAGCAGCGCGGCCGCGTCCAGTGGCGCGCCGGCCGGCTGACCGGTGCGCGGCGCCAGGTCGGTCCGCCGGTCCAGGTAACCAGCGACCACGGCGATCCCGCCAAGACCCTCGGTACCGAGACGTTCGGCGACCTGGTGAATCCTCGCGATCGACGCCTCGACGAACGAGGCCCGCAACGCTAGGTCCTCAACCGGGTACCCGGTGAGCATCATTTCCGGAAATATCACGACTTGGGCACCGTGGTCCGCCGCGAGGCGGGTCCACTCGATGATCAAGTCGGCATTGCCGTCCAGGTCGCCCACAGTGGCGTTCACCTGGGCAAGCGCGATCCGCAGTTCAGGCACGAACCCCAGCTTAGTGGTCCGTCCGGCAAACCAGCCCTTGACGCGGACAAGCCCCTACGTTAAGGATTTTCGTAGCAAATCCGAAATGTGCAAGTTAGTTGCGGGCGGGACGTGGTGATGCGAGCTTCACTCAGATACGCCGTGGTGGCCGTCATGGTGGCCGGCGGTTCGTTCATGTCGGCGGGAACCGCGCTTGCGGCGCCGACCGCGCAGGCCAGCCAGAGCGCGCCGGCCAGCCAGGCCGCGTCGGCGCAGCCGGCCGAGTCGGCCCCGGGATCCGCGCAGGCCGCGCTGATCCAGTCTTTCGAGTCCGGGGATCATGTGCCGGGGTCCGCCGTTGGCGGGATCAGGGCCGGATCGCTGCACGTGGGCTCGGCCGACGGGACCGAGTGGGCCATCGCCACCTTCGTCCCGGCCAAGTCAGCCGGCCAGGCAGCGGCCGCTCGGTTCCAGGACGGCGGCGCCACCGGCGTATTCAGCGGGCACGACGGCTCGTGGCGGCTGGTGCGGACGGGACCCTACGGCTGCGCCACCGAGCTTCCGGCCGCACTCCGGCAGAGCTGGGGCGTTACCGACCCGGCGGGCTGCTCGTCCGGATCGGGCCAGGCGCCGGCGGCCCGCAAGGCGCTCAACGACAGCGGCAGCCTCACCGACGCGATCGTGAGTACCGCGCTCGGCCAGGTCGGGGTCAGCACCACCCCGGCGGTCACCAGTTTCGCCGGGGTGGACTGCGACCCGTACAGCACGCTGGTCGCCGGGTTCTCCGCTAACGAAGACGGTTGCGGTTCCAACACGGGCTTCGGGGTGCGGGACGACGACGAGACCTGGTGCTCGGACTTCAACAAGTGGGTCTGGGAACAAGCCGGGGTCACGGCCGACATGAACACGCTGAACGCGGGTTCGGTCTCCTTCTACGACTGGGCACTCGACCAGGGCGAGACACCCGCCATCGACTCGACGGACATCGCCCCCGGCGACTCGCTGGTCTTCTTCGGCCCCGGGGCGGTCAGCCCCGACGGGTACGCCGACCACGTCGGCGTCGTCACGTCGGTTAATTCCGACGGGACGATCGACATGGCCAACGGTGACTTCCTCGGATCGACCGGCATCACCGTCGAGTACGACACCGACATCTCGCTGCCGTCCTGGTCCGCTGCCGTCTGGGGCGCCGGAGAACAGTGGGTGGTGGTCACCCCGCCGACGGCCGCTCAGCAGCCGGTACCGAACGCGAGGATGTCCGGGCCGCGCGTCGCGGTCGCCGGCACCACCGGCACGTTCCAGGCCGCCGCGACCGAGGCGGGTGGGGGCTCGATCAGCGAGTACTACTGGACCTTCGGCGATGGCCGGACCACCAACACCACCGGCGCCGACGTGAATCACGTGTTCTTTGAGGACGGCGACTACACGGCCACGGTGACGGTCACCTCCAGCTTCGGCACGATCACCACCAGGACCTGGAACGTCGACGTCCTCGGCGCGTCGGGCGCGGTGAGCGCGGTTCAGTCGGACGCCGTATGGTTCGCGACCACGCCAGTCGACGAGTACCTGTTCGCCAGGTCCGGCACCGAGCTGACCGCGCAGACCTACGACGGCTCGAGCTGGCTCGACCTCCCGACCGGCGGCCAGCCATCCGCCACCGGCCAGATCGCCACGCTCAGCTACCCGGACCCGCAGGCGGCCTACGCGACCACGCCGAACGCCTACTACCGCGCCGCGGACGGCTCGCTGGCCGACACCTACCTGAACGGCACCAGCTGGGTAACCCAGACGCTCCCGGGCGACCCGGCGGCGGGCAGCCCGATCGTGGCGACGATAACAGCAAGAAGCGTGCCCGCAGTGTTCTTCACCGACACCGCTGGGCACCTGGCCGAATCGACCGATGGCACGGTCAGGCAGCTACCCGGGCCGCGTGAGGGAAGCGCGACGCTGGCCCTCGCCGACACCACTCGCGGCCCGCTGCTCTTCTCGGCAGGCCCCCTCGGGTTGCTCACCGTAACCTCCACCGCGGGCAGTGAAATCCTGCCCGCCGAGATAGCGCCGCACGCCCAGCTCGCCGCGGTCACCCTCCCCGACGGCCGCGCAGCAGTATTTATCCCAGAACGGCGCGGCTCCATCACCGAGGTCGCCCAGACATCCACCGGGTGGACCGAGCGCACGATCCCCGGCTCGGCGGCCGGCGGCCTCGCGGCCACCACCTACCTGGAGTCCGACGGCTCCCTGGGCACCGAGGTCTTCTACGCGGGCGGCGTGACCTACGACGCCGGGACCAGCTGGCAGACCGCCGCGCTGCCGGGAACGGGGACGATCGTCGGCGCCGAGGCGTACCAGGTCGCCGGTCAACCGTCGCAGGTCTTCACCGCTAGTACCGAGTACTCGGCTAGCGCGCCCGCCGGACCGTGGACGGCCACGACCCTGCCGGACTCGCCCGCCACGTTCGCGGACCAGGTGCTGCTGTACGCGGCGACCGCCGCCGACGCCGCCGCCGCGAGCAGCGCGGCTACCGCGGCCGGGTTGTCGGCCAGCCAGGTCACCACCTCGTACGCCACCGCGTGGGACGCCGCGCTGAGCGGCAACTTCCTGGTGATCGCGGTCGGGCTGCCGGCGACCGACGGGCTGTACTTCAACGCCTGCGGCTGGACTAACCCGTCCGGCGACATCCCCGATTCCACACCGTTCTACACCGTCGGCGGGCCGCTGGACGCGCTGCCGGGCGCGGGCGCGTACGAAGAGGCCGCTGGCGCCACCGCCGCCGTGACCACGCAACTCGCGACGGACCTCGCGTACTACGCGGTGCACGGGTCGCTGCCTCCTGGCGTGTCATCGCTGCCGGCCGAGGCCTATCCGGAAGACGTCTGCTCCGGGTCATCGTCCTAACAGGAAAGGCGCCGGGATCAACATGAAACGCATACGAAGACTCGCCGCGGTACCCGTGGCACTAGCCGTGGCCGTGGCCCTCTCGGTGGGCGGCGCGGCCGCCTCGGCGGCGAGCGCGAGCACGGTATCGGCGAGCACGGTATCGGCGAGCACTAGCACCAGCACCGGCGTGCCCGCGGTCTGGCCGACGCCGCAGCAGGAGACCGTACGGCCTGGCGCCATCCAGCTGCCGGGCACGGTGACCGAGGTGCGGGGGACCGGTACCGATCCCGACGCACTGTCGGCGCTCGCCTCGGTGCTGCGCGCCGCGGGCGTACGGAAGATCGTCACGGTGACCGCCGGGAGTCCCGTTCCGCCGGGTCCGCTCACGATTTATGTGGGGACACCGACAGATGATCCCGACGTCGTTATGGCGCTAAAAGAACTCAGCGCACCGTCTCCGACGGGACTGCCGTCCGGCGGGTACGTGCTGGCGGCGGGTAGTGGTGATCTTGTGCTGGCCGGCGCGGACGCGACCGGCACGTTCTACGCGGTGCAGACGCTGCGTCAGCTCATCACGCGCCGCACCGTGCACGACGTGGTGATCAAGGACTGGCCGTCGATACCGGTGCGCGGCGTCATCGAGGGGTTCTACGGGCCGTCCTGGTCCGACGCGGAGATCGCCAGCCAGCTGACGTACTACGGCCAGAACAAGCTGAACACCTTCGTCTACTCCGCGAAAGGCGACCCGTACCTGCGCGCGGACTGGCAGGACCTGTACCCGGCCAGCGAGCTGAGCTCGCTCACCACCCTGGTCAGCGACGCCAGCGCCGAGCACGTGAACTTCGTCTACGCGTTGTCACCAGGGTTGTCTATCTGCTACTCCGACCCCACCGATCTGGCGGAGCTCGAGGCCAAGGACCAGCAACTCTGGGACGCCGGGGTGCGCCAGTTCGCGCTGTTCTTCGACGACGTGGGCAGCGGGTTCAACTGCACCGCCGATAGCACCGAGTTCGGCTCGTCGCCGGACCCGCTCGCGGCCGCGCAGGCCTACCTGCTGAACGAGTTCGTGACCGGTTTCATCGACACTCACCCGGGCGCCGACGAGCTGATCACCACGCCCACTGACTACTCGGGCGACGCGGAATCGACATACCGCGAGGTCTGGAAGGCCAGCCTGGACTCCAACGTGCTCGTCTACTGGACCGGGGTCGGCGTGATCCCGCAGACGATCACCGCGGCGCAGGCGGAGGAAACGGCCGCCGAGTTCGGGCACCAGATCGTCGTCTGGGACAACTATCCGGTTAACGACTACACGCCCACCCGGCTGTTCCTCGGGCCGCTCACCGGGCGGGCCGCCGACCTGGACACCGCCGTCGCCGGGTTCACCGCTAACCCGATGCAGGAACCCGCGGCGTCGGAGATACCCCTGTTCACCGACGCGGACTACGCGTGGAACTCTGCCGCCTACGACAATGCGCCCGACGCGGCGTGGACGGCGGGCATCGACGCCTACGGCGGTCTCGCCGCGGGCGCGCTGAAGCTCTTCGCCGCCGACAACCAGTCGACGCCGTACATCGGCACGCTGCCGGAAGCGCCGGCACTGGCCGCCGACATCAGCGCGTTCTGGACCGCGTATAACGCCTCTTCCTCGGCTGGGCTGCCGGCCGCGGCCGCGAAGCTGACCGCCGACTGGCTGCAGATCGCGGGCGCGGCCACCGTCATCCAGCGGCTGCTGCCGCACCAGGATTTCGTCGCCGAGGCGGGGCCGTGGCTCGCGAAGTTCCGCGACTACGGGATCGCGGGCGCCGCGGCGGTGCGGTACCTGCTAGCTGTCAAGGCCGGGCAGTCGCCTAGTGACGCGGGGCTGCGCCGGGACTACGCGCAGGCCAGCGCCATCCCCGAGGTCGTGGGGGAGGGCGTGTTCGAGAACTTCCTGCTTACCGCGGACCCCGCGCTGCTGCGCGTCGACGTGCGGCTGTACGCGGCGGACCCGGCCGATGACCAGGCCGCGCTGGCCGCGGCTTCGGCGGACGGGCTGCCCGCCAGCCAGGTGACCGAGTCGTTCGCCACCGCGTGGGATCAGGCGTCCAGCGGAGAGTACCTGGTGCTCGCCGTCGGCGGCCCCGCCGATGACGCGCTGTACTTCAACCAGTGCGGCTGGACCGCGCCGGATGGGCTCGCGGGCGGGTCCACGCCGTTCTACTACGCGTCCAGCGCGCTGAACACGCTGCCGGCGGTGGACGAATACGAGAACGCGGCCGGCGCGACAGCCGCCGACACCGAGACGCTAGCCGCCGACCTGGCGTACTACGCGGTTCATGGCGCCTACCCGGCCGGTGCTACGCCCCCGGCGGCGGCCGCCCCGGCTGCGGTCTGTGTCGGGAGCGCGGGCTAGCGGGCCTCCCGCGGGCTCCTGCCAGGCCCATGGATGTCCCATCGATAGCGCTGTAGCGCCAGCGATGGGACATCCACGGGCACGCGGGAGGAGCGCCGGGGGCTCAGCCGGGGGCTCACAGCAGCCAGGCGGCGACGGCGGCGTGCAGGTTGCGGCGCAGCGCCTTGACCGCGGTCGCGTCCCGGCCGAAGTGCACCGAGTTGGTGAGCAGCACGACCCACACGCCGGTGGTGGAGTCCAGCGCGAGGCTGGTTCCGGTGAAACCGGTGTGCGACACCGCCGACGGCGGCCAGGTGCCGCCGAGGATGTCGTAGCGGTCGCCCTGACGGGTCCAGCCGAGCCCGCGGTCACCGTCGAGCCCGGCAGTCTGCGGCCCTTCGGCCTCGCGGCGCAGCGCGACCGGGACCGGGCCGTCGTCCTCGCTGGTCCACCACCCGGCGAACGCCGCCAGATCCGCGGCCGTGGCGAACAGGCCAGCGTGCCCGGCCACGCCGCCCATCAGCCGCGCGTTCTCGTCGTGCACCACACCGGTCCAGGGGGTGCCGTCGTCCTGCGGTTCGGTGGCGGCGAAATAGCCCGCGCCTGGGTTGTAGCTGGCGTGCGTCATACTCAGCGGCTCGGTGACCAGGCGGCGCACGACCACGTCCAGCGGCTCGCCCGCCACGGCCGCGACCAGCTCGCCGAGCAGCATGAACCCCAGGTCGGAGTAGACGACCCTGGTAAAGGGCGGCGCTTCCAGCGCGGTCGCGTACAGGTCGTCGAGCAGCTCGTCGCGGCTCGCGCACCACTGGTAGAACTTCACCGAAGCCGGCAGACCGGACGTGTGTGTCAGGAGGTGCCTGACGGTTACCGTGGAGTGCGTGAATCGTGGCAGGTAACGGCAAACGGCGTCGTCGAGGCCGAGCTGGCCGCGGGCGGCCAGCGCGAGGACGGCCGGGGTCGTCGCCACGACTTTGGTGAGCGACGCGAGGTCAAAGATCGTGTCCGGCGTCATCGGCCGGGTGTGCCTGGGCGTGGTGTCGGCAACGCCAACGGTCCAGGTGGCCAGCGTGGACCGCCCGCGCCCGGCCGCCGCCACTACGCCGGGAACCCTCGCGGCGCCGATGATCTTCTCAAGTTCTGAAGGTGCGTTATTCATGAACGACTTTCATCTCGGATATGGAATATCGTAACAACCATGACCGCCTCCCCAGACGCTGACGGGTCGCGTGCCGACACGGAACCCCTGGCCACCGTGACCGCGCCCACCGAGCAGCGGAATCCGCGCACCGTCGACATCGACCTGCTGCCGACCGTAGGCGTGCTCGAGTTGCTGCACGCGGAAGACGAGCGCGTGCCCGACGCGGTGCGGCCGGCCCTTGGCCCGCTGGCCATGGTGGTGGACGAGGCGGCCGAGTGCATCCGCCGGGGCGGACGAGTGCACTACTTCGGCGCCGGCTCGTCCGGGCGGATCGCGGTGCTCGACGCGGCGGAACTGATGCCGACGTTCGGCCTCGCGCCGGGCATCGTCGTCGCGCATCTGGCCGGCGGCGAGCAGGCGATTCAGCGGGCACTGGAGGACGTGGAGGACGACGAGGCGCGCGGCGCGGAGGAAGCGGCGGCCAGCGTCACCGGGGCGGACCTGGTCCTCGGGCTGAGTGCCAGCGGGAGCACGCCATATGTGGCCGGCGCGCTGGCCACCGCCAGCGGGCTCGGCGCGTTCACCGCGGTCGCCACCTGCAATCCGGACTCCAGGCTACGGGCGCTGGCCCGGGTGGCGATTGTCGCCGACACCGGCCCGGAGGCCATCGCCGGTTCCACCAGGCTCAAGGCCACCTCGGCGTTCAAGCTCATACTCAATGGCTTCTCCACCGCGCTGATGGTCCGGCTGGGCAAGACGTACTCCAACCTCATGGTGGAGGTCGCCGCGACGAATTCCAAGCTCCGGACGCGGAAGGTGCGGATCCTGGTTGACGCCACCGGCGCGGACGAGGCATCCTGCGGTGCGGCGCTCGCGCGCGCGAGCGGAGAGCTTCGCCCGGCGCTGGTCGCGTTGCTCGGCGGCGTGGGCGTGCCGGAAGCGCGGCGGGCGCTGCAGGAGTCGGGCGGCGTGGTGCGTGAGGCCCTCACCAGGCTCAACGTGCTGTTACGGTTAAGTAAAGAAATGTCCATGAATGATATTTACTTCGTAAGATCTTTACATGGCCGCTGTGCGGCCTCACAGGGAACGCACGGTGTACAGCTTAAGGAGCAACTATGCCAGTGACGAGATTCCGGCTACGCAGATCGCTGCTCATAGGTTCACTGGCGGTCGCCGTCGCGGCTGGCGCGGCCGCCTGCTCGAGCGGCAGCTCGTCCGGTGGTGCTAGCGGCTCGACCACGCTGAAAATCATTACATGGGTCAACCCGCCCGCCGTCAAGGCGATTAACGCCATCGATGCCGAGTTCCACAAGAAATACCCGAACATCACCGTCAAACTGCAGACCGCCGCTGACGTGAACGGTCCGTACGAGACCCTGCTGCAGCAGACGGTCAACTCCGGCAGCGCCGACATCGTGACGGCCAACCTGCCGTTCATGCCGCTGCCGCTGAACGCCACGCGGTCCAGTGAGACGCCGATCCAGTACTGGGGCACGGCCGGGGCGTTCGCCCCGCTCAACGGGCAGAGCTTCCTCAACGACTACTCCTCGTCGGCGTTGAGCGCGGAGACCTACAACGGCAAGACGTACGGCCTCGTCTCTGGTGAGTACCAGGAGGGGGTCTTCTACAACAAGCAGATCTTCGCCAAGTACCACCTGAGCCCACCCACCACCTACGCCCAGTTCATCACGCTCTGCCAGACGCTGAAGTCGCACGGCGTACAGCCGCTCTTCACGGCGACCGGCGGTGTCGGCCCGATCTATCTCCAGTTCATGTACTACGAGATGATGGCCGACCTCTGGTACCCGAGCGCGCCGAACGGCAACCTCGCCCTCGCGCTGGAGAAGGGGACGGAAAAGTGGACCAACCCGAACTTCGTCCAGGGCATGAGCGAGGAGAAGACGATCGCGTCCTACCTCGAGCCGAACTACACCGGCGTGCCGTGGCAGTCCATGGCGGGCGGTGACTTCGCCGCGGGCAAGTACGCGATGGAGCTCGACGGTTCCTGGGACCTGGCGTCCCTCCACGAGGCCAATCCCAACCTCCAGCTTGGCTACTTCCCGCTGCCGTACAGCAGCACGGCCGCGGACAACCAGGCTTTCTCGCAGAATGACCTCACGTTCTACGTGCTGAACGCGTCGCCGAACAAGACCGCGGCCATGAAGTGGCTGTCGTTCTTCTCCTCCCCGTCCGTCTACGCTCAGTACGTCAACACGACGGGCATCTCCTCCAGCCAGACCAGCGGAACCTTCAACGGCTTCGCGGCGGGAGTCATGGGAGCCGACTTCGGCAAGGGCGTCACCCTGAACGACCTCTACCCAACGCTGTCGCCGAGCAACGGCTACTACGACCAGCAGAGCAACTGGGCTGACCTGCAGCTCGAGGTCATCCAGGGCAAGATGACCGCGGCCCAGGCGGCGGCAACCTACCAATCGGACTGGAAGTCCTAGTGACGCAGGCTCTGGCCCCTGACCGGGCCGAGACGACCCGTCGGCCGCAGCGCGGCCGGCGGGTTCGCCGTCACCCGGCCCATCTGCTCAGCCGCCGCTCGCGGATGACGATGTGGGCCGGTGTCGGGCTGGGCCTGCTCGTCTACGCGTTGTTCGGCCTGGTGCCGATGATCGGCAACATCATCATCTCGTTCACCAACTACACCGGCCTGGCGGGCGCCTCGGTCAACAACGTCGGGTTCTCCAACTACTCGGCGATGTTCTCCAGCGAGGCGCCGGCGTTCGAGCAGGGTGTCGTCGCCACGCTGGTCTTCGTCGTCGCGGTCACCATCGGGCAGAACGCGCTGGCGCTGCTGCTCGCGCACAAGCTCGCGCGCCCTGGCCGGTGGGCGTCCATCGGCCGGGTACTGGTGTTCCTGCCGATCGCGCTCGGGGTCACGGTCGTCGGCCTGGTGTGGATCCTGATCTTCAACCCGCAAGAGGGCCCAATGACGTCGCTGTTCGGCGCGTTCGGCATCCACTCGGCCTTCTTCGGCTCCGATAGCTGGGCGATGCCGCTGGTGATCTTCGTGCAGATCTGGCAGAACGCCGGGTTCTCCACGCTCGTGTTCATCGGTGGCCTGCGCTCGATCGACCCGCAGATTTACGAGGCGGCCGGCATGGACGGAGTGAACGCCTGGCAGCGGCTGCGCCGCATCACGTGGCCGCTGCTCGCGGCCGCCGTGACCGGAAGCGTGATGCTGGCGATCGTCGGCGCGTTCACCACCTACAACCTGATCTACGTCCTCACCGACGGCCAGTACGGGACCCAGACCCTGGGCATCCTGGCGTTCAACCAGGCGTTCGGTAACTTCCAGGCTAACCTCGGCTTCGGCGGGGCCGTGTCCGTGGTGCTGTTCCTGATAACGCTGGTCGTGTCGGTGCCACTAATGTTGCTGTTGCGCTATCGCGAGCGGAGGCTGCTGTCATGAAGCGTCCCCGGCTGGTCGGCGGGATCGCCATGGGCGTCCTCGTGGCGATCCTCTTCTTGCTGCCCGTGCTTTACGTGCTCATGATGGCGTTTGAGACGCCATCGCACTTCCTCAACTCCCCGATGACGCTGGGTCACCCGGACGCCAGCAACTTCAGCGGCGCGTGGAACGGGGCGGACCTGAGCGTCGAACTGCTGAACACGATCTTGTACTCGGTCGTCGCCTCGGCGCTGTCCACGGCGCTCGGCCTGCTGATCGCGTTCCCCATCGCCAGGCGGCTGATGCGCGGCGCCTCGGCGCTGTACACGCTGCTGTTCGTCGGGCTGTTCCTGCCGTTCTCCATCATCCCGCTGTACGCCGAGGCGCGGATACTGCACCTGTACAACAACCGGCCGGGCTACATCCTGCTGCACGTCGAGCCCGGCCTGCCGCTCGCGGTGATCCTGCTGGTCGCGCTCCTCACCTCGGTACCGCGCGAACTGGATGAGGCCGCCTTCATGGAAGGCGCCGGCTACCTGTCGTACCTGAGGCGGGTGATCGTTCCGCTGTCCAGGCCCGCCCTGGTCATCGCGTTCCTCTACGGACTGCTCGGGGTCTGGAACGACATCATCGGCCCGGTCGCGCTGCTGGCCGACCCGAGCCTGTTCCCGATCACCAGGGGTATCTACAACTTCTATGGGTCGAACGAGAGCGAGTGGACGCTGCTGGCGGCGGGCATCGTGATCGTCAGCCTGCCGGTGGTGATCCTGTTCGTGGCCGCGCAGCGGCAGATCTTCCGTGCCTCGATCGCCGGATCGGTCAGGGGTTAGCTTTCGAGCCCTTCGGGCGCCTGACCCGTTTGGCCTGCGCGGCGGTGAACGTGCGCTCGAGCGCCTCCATCGTGGCCGTGCGGTTCCGCTGGGCCAGCGTCACGAACAGGCAGTCCACCACGGTGAGCTGAGCTATCCGGCTGGTCATGGCCCCAGACCTGAACGCGGTCTCCCTGGCCGCGGTGACCAGCACGAGATCGGCGACCTCGGTGATCGGGGACCACGGGAAGTTCGTGATCGCGATGGTGGTGGCCCCGTGGGTACGCGCCTCGGTGAGGGCGTCGATGGTGTCCACCGTGGTGCCGGTGTGCGAGATGCCGACCGAGACGTCGCCGGGGTTGCTCAGCGCCGCCGAGACCATGGCCAGGTGCGGGTCGGGCCAGGCGAACGCGGGGCGGGCGATCCGGTGCAGCTTCATCTGCAGGTCGCCGGCCACGAACCCGCTCGCCCCGACGCCGTAGATGTTGATCTGGTTGGCATCGGCCAGCAGATCGGCCGCCTTGACCAGCGCGTCGGTGTTGAGGCGGCTCGCGGTCTCGGTGACCGCGGCGGCGTCGGCATAAGCGATCTTCTTGACGATCGTCGCGGGGTCATCACCCGGATCGATGTCGCCCGAGGCGGTGCCTAGGGCCGCCGCGTCGTCGTGGGCCACGGCCCCGGCCAGGGCCAGCCGCAGCTCCGGGTAGCCGTGCAGGCCGATCGCCCGGCAGAAACGCACGACGCTGGTGGCCGAGGTGCCGCAGGACCGGGCCAGCTCGGAGATGCTCTTCCAGGCCACCCCGGCGGGGTCGTCGAGCACGGCCTGCGCCACCCGTCGCTCGACCGGCGCCAGATTCGGCAGCAGGGAACGGATTGTAATCAGAATGCCGACATCGGGCTCCGCCATCACGCCCTCCTAAGGGACGGTTATAACTCTAAGGTACCGGCCCCGGAGAAATTTTTGCCTTCCCGGGGCGATAACCCCGGGAAGCCATGTCGTGCGGTCTTACGGCTTGAGCGGCGGGTTGGACGGGTCGAAGAGGTCGTGCTCCTTCAGCCACCCGTACACCGGGGTCGAACTGGGGTAGTGGCCCCACTGGTGGTCACCGTCGGTGTCTTTGAGGCCGCCGAGCAGCTGACGCTGGACCGGGTTGAGCTGGTCGGCCCAGTCGCTGGTCCAGATGCCCTCGTTCTCGTCCCTGATCGCGATCCAGCGCAGGGTGTACCCGAAGAACATCGCCTTGCGGGTGATGTCCGAGTAGTTGTCCGAGCGCGCGTGCCACAGCCGCCGGTCGAACACCACCACGTCACCGGGGTTGGCGCAGACTTCGATCGCGCCTTCCGGGTCGGGCCACTCGACGTCGCGCCGCGGCGGGCCGTCGATCCAGTTCTTCAGGTGCGAACCGGGGACCACCTTGAAGTTGCCCCGGCCAGGCTCGGAGACGTCCGACAGCCAGTAGGCCAGCTTCACCGACAGCCTCGGCCGGGGATCGGTCTCGATCTCCCGGTTCTGCCGGCCGCCGTCCTGGTGCCACTCGAAGCGGAACGGCCGCTTCGACGGCAGCGGCGGGTGGACGTCGAGGTGCGAGTGGTAAACGTGCACGTTCCAGCCCAGAATTGACCAGATATAGCTGAACGTCACGGGGTGATCCAGCAGGCCAGCGGCCTCACCGCAGTTGGCCACGGCCGACAGCTGGTGCATCGACGCGCCAGTAGCGATCGTCCCGGCCGCCTGCTGTGAGGTGTACACCCGGTCGAGCGCGTTCCGGTAGAAATCAACCTCGTCGGGGCTCAGCGCGCCACGGACGATGAGGTAACCATCCCGGTCGAACTGCTCACGCTCCGCTGTGGACATCGGCCGGACAGCCGTGCTGTCAGACATAACTCCCCTGTTCCTTGTTCGTGACCCGTACCAATCTACGTGTATAGACGCGAACATAGTCGGTAAAGTTGCCTAGATGCGCACGATGTAGGTAAATCTGATTAAATCCGCAGCTCAGGCCATCCCTGCGGTGCCTTGGCGAGATGATCCCCGCCCGTAACGGACCAGAAACACCGGGGAATCTCCTTCGCTGGTACCGTGACCCGACCGCTCTCAGGGGCGCGACCGCTGACCTTGCTACTGGCAGCGCTTCACGCTGGATAGGGTGATAGTTGTGGACAGGCAGGAAGAGTTCGTGCTTCGCACGCTGGAGGAGCGGGATATCCGCTTTGTCCGGCTCTGGTTTACCGACGTGCTCGGCACGCTCAAGTCGGTGGCGGTCTCTCCCGCTGAGCTTGAGGGCGCCTTCGCCGACGGTATCGGGTTCGATGGCTCGGCGATCGAGGGATTCGCCCGGGTGTACGAGGCGGACATGATCGCCCGCCCCGACCCGTCGACGTTCCAGCTGCTGCCGTGGCGCGGGGAGTACCCGGGAGTGGCACGGATGTTCTGCGACATCCTGTTGCCCGACGGTTCGCCGTCTTACGCTGACCCCCGCTGGGTGCTCAAGCGCAACCTGTCCAAGGCGTCCGAGATGGGGTTCACCTTCTACACCCATCCGGAGATCGAGTTCTTCTTGCTGAAGGACCGGCCGGAGCCGGGCGGCAAGCCGGAGGCGATCGACACCGGCGGCTACTACGATCACACGCCGCACTCGGTCGCGCACGACTTCCGCCGCCAGTCGATCACGATGCTCGAGCAGATGGGCATCAGCGTCGAGTACAGCCACCACGAGGGCGCGCCCGGCCAGCAGGAAATCGACCTGCGGTACGCCGACGCGCTCACCACGGCGGACAACATCATGTCGTTCCGGCTGGTGATGAAGGAGGTGGCGATCGAGCAGGGGGTGTACGCCACCTTCATGCCGAAGCCGTTCACCGACCACCCGGGCTCCGGGATGCACACCCATGTGTCGCTGTTCGAGGGCGACCAGAACGCCTTCTACGAGGCCGGAGCGGAATACCAGCTCTCCAAGATCGCGCGGGCATTCATCGCCGGGGTGCTGCGGCACGCGCCGGAGATCACCGCGGTCTGCAACCAGTGGGTGAACTCCTACAAGCGGCTGTGGGGCGCGGAGGAGCGGACCGCGGGCGCCGGCGGCGAGGCCCCGGCGTACGTGTGCTGGGGGCACAACAACCGGTCGGCGCTGGTCCGGATCCCGATGTACAAGCCGCAGAAGGGCAACTCCACCCGGATCGAGTTCCGCTCGATCGACGCGGCCTGCAACCCCTATCTGGCCTTCGCGGTGATCCTCGCGGCGGGCCTGAAGGGCATCGAGGGCGACTACGAGCTACCGCCGGGCGCCGAGGACGACGTGTGGGCGCTCACCTCAGCGGAACGCCGCGCGCTCGGCATCCGCCCGCTGCCGCAGAACCTCGACCAGGCCATCCGCGTCATGCAAGACAGCGAACTGGTCGCCGAGACCCTAGGGGAGCACGTCTTCGACTTCTTCCTGCGCAACAAGCGCGAGGAGTGGGCCGAATACCGCCGCCAGGTAACCCAACACGAACTAGACCGCTACCTCCCCATGCTCTAGCCGCCGCCCGCCCGCGCCCGCTGCGCCGCCCGCGGCCGCGGCCGCGGCCGCGATGATCATGGTGAGTGCTGCACCAACCAGCAAAGAGCCTGGTCAGTGCAGCACCAACCAGGAAAAACGGCCGGGCGCCGGGGCCGCGGGCGTCACTCCTCGAAGCGGCCGCCTAGGTGCTTGGCCAGGAACTTCTCGGCGGCGGCGTAGAACTTCATCCGGTTATCCGGCTTGGCGAAGCCGTGGCCCTCGTCGGGGAACAGCATGTACTCGTAGTCGATCCCGGCGTCGCGCAGCGCCGCGACGATCTGCTCCGACTCGGCCTGCTTGACCCGCGGGTCGTTGGCGCCCTGGGCGATCAGCAGCGGTATGCGAATGTCACGCGCCCGCGACAGCGGGGAGCGGGACCACAGGAACTCCTCGTCGGTCTCGGGGTTCCCGATCCGCTTGTACAGGCCCGCGACCATCGGCCTCCAGTAGGGCGGGATCGATTCAAGCAGCGTCTTGAGGTTCGACGGGCCCACGATGTCCACCGCGCAGGCGAACACGTCCGGGGTGAAGGCCGCGCCCACCAGCGCCGCGTAGCCGCCGTACGATCCGCCGTAGATCGACACCCGGTCCTTGTTCGCCCAGCCCTTGGCCACGATGTAGTCGACCGCGTCGATCAGGTCGTCGTGCATCTTGGCGCCCCACTCGCGGTCGCCGGCCGCGACGAAGCTCTTCCCGTACCCGGTCGAGCCGCGGTAGTTCACCTCAACGCACAGGTAACCCCGGTTCGCGAGCCACTGGGCTTCCGGATCGTAGCCCCACATGTCACGGGCCTGCGGGCCGCCGTGCACGTTCAGCACGGCGGGCAGACCGGACGTGCCCTCGCCGAGCGGGAAGGTCAGGTACCCGTGGATGGTGAGCCCGTCCCGCGCCGTGAAGCTGAACGGCTCCATCGGCGCGAGTTCGTACCGCGCGAGCGATGGCTGGTGCACGAAGAGGAGATCGCCTCGCCGTTCTGGCCTGGCGTAGCTGTAAAACGGGACGGGGCCGGTGTCGGTGGTGAAGGCCACCAGCCACGTGCGGTCCGCGTCGTCCCGCCCGAGGAACTGCGGGTCGCCGTGGTGCAGCGCGCGGATGGCGGTGAGGTCCTCGGCGACCGACGGGTCGAGGACGTGGTACTCGGCCCGGTCCTTCAGCACGATGACGATCTGCGGGTCCCTGGTATCGGGGTGCAGCACCGCCCCCGTCACGTCAGCCTCGGGGTCCTCGAAGATCACCTCGGCGTCCCCGGTCGCGAGATCGACCCTGGTGAGCCGGCCGGTGTCGGAGCCGATCGCGCTGATCAGCAGCAGCGACCGCCCGTCGCCGCTGAAGGACACGACATCGCTGGCCGCGGCATCGTCGGCGTCGAGCGTCAGCAGCGTCCGCCACTCGCCGTCGGCGGTGTCTCGCACCTTGAGCTCGTAGCCGCCGTCCGGCAGCGGCGAATACCCGGCCCGCATGATGAGTTCCTCATCCGCGAGCCAGTCGGCGAAGCCCGGGTTTTCCACCTCGAGGGTCAGCTCGCCGGACCGCAGGTCCAGCCGGTACACATCGTGCAGCTGTTCGTTGCGCTGGTTCATCCCGACGAGCACGTGATCGGGGTGCCGCTTGCTGGTGCCCTCGATGCGCGCCTGGATCCCGTCGAACGGGGTGAGGTCGCGGCGCGCCATCGTCTCCAGGTCGACGTCGTAGAGCCGCCAGTTCTCATCGCCGCCGGTGTCCTGCAGGTAGAGCAGGTGCCGGTTGTCCCGCGCCCAGGCGATCACCCGGATGCCGCGGTCGCGGTCATCGGTCACCACCTGCGCGGCGTCCCAGTCGACGCCGTTGGTGCCGACCGGCCCGACCCAGACGTTGAGCACGCCGTCCTTCGGCGCGATCCAGGCTAGCCGGGTGCCATCGGGGGAGAGCCGCGGGCTAGTGCGCTCGGGGTTGCCGAACAGGACGCGGCGCGGGATCAGCTCTGTCGTCATGGCCCATGACTATCACACGGCAAACCAGCCGCTCGGGGCCGGCCGCAGGTTGTGGTAGATGTGCTTCTTCTCCTGATACTCATCCAGCCCGGATGGCCCCAGCTCGCGGCCAATGCCAGATTTGCCGAACCCGCCCCACTCGGCCTGCGGCAGGTAGGGGTGGTAGTCGTTGATCCAGACGGTGCCGTGCCGCAGCGCCGTCGCGACCCGCTCCGCGCGCCCCGCGTCCGAGGTCCACACCGCGCCGGCCAGGCCGTAGTCCGTGTCGTTGCCGAGCCTGATCGCCTCATCCTCGGTGCGGAACGTCTCGATGGTCGCGACCGGGCCGAAGACCTCCTCGCGGACCACGGTCATCTCCCTGGTGCAGCCGTCGATCAGGGCGGGGCGCAGGTAGAACCCGGGACCGTCCGGCCGGGTGCCGCCCGTCACGGTCGCCCCCTCGGCCCGCGCCGACGCGATGTACCGCTCGACCTTTTCGCGGTGCCGCGCCGATATCAGCGGATTGCACGTTATCTTCTCCGTCCGCAGCGTCATTTCTTGGACAAAACGGCGATGCAGACTCTCCTCGACCAGGATCCTCGCCCCGGCCGAGCAGACCTGGCCGGAGTGCAGGAAGGCGCCGGTCAGCGCGTTGTCGACCGCGGCCTCGAAGTCGGCGTCGGCGAAGATGATGTTCGGGTTCTTGCCGCCGAGCTCGAGCGCGACCCTTCTCACCCCACGGGCGGCGATGGTCATGATGTGCTCGCCGGTGGCCAGGCCGCCGGTGAACGAGATCAGGTCCACGTCCTGGCTGGTGGTGAGGGCCTCGCCCGCTTTGTTCCCGGCGCCGAGGATAAGGTTCACCACGCCGTCGGGCACGCCGGCCTCTTGTGCCAGCTCGGTTAGCTTGACCGTGGTCAGCGGGGTCAGCTCGGACGGCTTGAGCACCGTGGTGTTCCCGGCGGCCAGGGCGGGCGCGAGCTTCCAGGAGATCTGCAGCAGCGGGTAGTTCCACGGCGCGATCAGCGCGCAGACTCCGACCGGTTCATGGGTGATCCTGCTGGTCACATCGGGACGGCCGGGGTCGACGACGCGTCCGGCATGGTCACCGGCGATTCCCGCGTAGTACCGGAACACGGCGATCGTGTCATCCACGTCGAACCGGCCCTCTTCGATTGACTTGCCGGTGTCCCGCGACTCGGCGGCGGCGATCTCCTCGCGATCCCGCTGCAAGAGTTCCGCGATGCGGTACAGGAAGGCGGCGCGTTCGGTAACCGGGGTGACGCGCCAGGGGCCGGAGCCGAACGCCTCCCGCGCGGCTTTCACCGCGGCGGCGACGTCTGTTTCGCCTGCTTCGGCGAGCGTATCGAGCGGTTGCCCGTCGGCCGGGTTGATCGTCTGGGAGGTCGCGCCGTCGGCGGCCGGCACCCACTTTCCCGCGATATGCAGCAGTTTCACGCGGCGCATCCTACGCGGCGGTTTCCTCGTGGGTGCTGCACTACCCGCACTCTTGTCGGCGCGGTGCCGCACCCACGAGGAACGGTCAGATTCCGGGAGGGCCGTCCTCGCCGGGGACGGGGACCATCGGGTCGCCGGTGACCGGCCAGCCGCTCAGCCAGATCAGCGGCCGGATCTGCAGCCAGGCGTCACCGTCATCGTAGGCGTCGTAGTAGTGGTATCCGAGCCAGAGCTGGCCGCCGCCCGGGTTGAACACGAACTCGCCACCCGGGCCGACCATGCCGGCGTCGGTGCCCTGCACGTCGGTGCCGCCGCCGGCGAGCATGGCGGTCCCGTACGCGTCGACGTAGGGGCCGGTGATGCTCGTCGACCGGCCGACCTGGATGTGGTACGTGCTGCTGATGCCCCGGCAGCAGGTGCCGACGGAGACGAACAGGTAGTAGTAGCCGTCGTGGTAGACGATGCCCGCGCCTTCCTCCGGGTCGGGAGTGGCCTTCTCGGCGAGCGGGTACACGGTCGGCGTGGATGAGGCCGGCTTGCCGGTGCTGGCGTCGAGCTGGATGAGCTGAATCCCGCTCCAGTACGACCCGAACACCAGCCACTTCGCGCCGTTGGCGGCGGTGACCAGCGATGGATCGATCGCGTTGTAGTCATCGGAGCTGACGGAACGGAACACCAGCCCGTCGTCTGTCCAGTGGTACCGCGGACTGCTCGGGTCCAGCGTGGGCGTGGTGGCCAGCCCGATCACCGAGTTGTTGGAGCCGAAGCTCGATCCGGCGTAGTACAGGTGCCACAGGCCATCGAAGTAGGAGATGTCGGGGGCCCACAAGTTAGGGATGGTGCCGATATCGCTGGTGATCCACGCGGGAATGGTCGCGAACACGGTCCCGTCGTAGGTCCAGTTCTTCAGATTGCGGGATGTCCGGATCTGAATGTTGCCGTTACCGATGACCCCGGCCGGGTCGCCGGTGGAGAAGACGTAGTAGGTCCCGTTCTCCTTGGCCATCGTCGGGTCGTGGATAAAGGTGTACGGGGCGGTCGAGCTCGTGGTCGTCGGGCTAGCCGCCGCCGAGCTGCCTGCGCGAGCGTTCGCCTGCGAGACGGCGGCCAAGCCGCCCGTGGTCGTTGCGCCCGTGAAGGCCACCGCGGCAACAGCACCGCCAGCGACCAGTGCGAGAGCGCTCATGATGAGCAGGATGGTTCGGGTGACGCGAGATCTAAGCGAGGGGAGTCGCATCTGTGCTCCTGTGGGGGCGTCGTCGGTCCAAGTAGGAAACACGCGTGAGCGAACGTTCGCTCACCTGCGACAAAGTCTAGAGCGCCGAGAAACGCCCGACAAGAGGCTTCTGTCCACGCGGCGCGCGCGGCCCGAGTGCCGATGGCCCCGCGCGCCGGCGGACCCGCGCCTGCCGCCCCGCGGGCGCTCACCCGACCCCAGCGATGGGCCATCGATGGCGCAATAGCACCAGCGATGGCCCATCGAGGGGCCGGAAATCTGGCGCGCGGGGCGTCAGTTGACGCTGGCGAACGCGGCGGCTGGGCGGAGCCTGGTTGCCCGCCAGCCGCCAAGGCCGCCAGCGATCAGCCCGCCGGCGATGGCCAGCGCCACCGCAAGCGCGATCGCCCCGATCGTCATCGAGGCGGTCAGGTGCACGCTGATGTCGGACGCCGCGCGACCGGGCCCGCCAGGACCACCGAACGAGCCAGCGGTTCCCGACCCCGACGTCCCGGAGGACGAGGCGGTGAGCGAGGGCGCCACGACGTTGATGACCTCGGCTCCGACCAGCCCGAGCAGCACGCCCGCCACGCCGCCGATGATGCCGATCACCAGCGATTCGCCGAGGACCTGCCGTACCACGCGGCTGGATGGCCAGCCGATCGCCTTCAGCGTGCCGAACTCCCGCACCCGCCGGGACACCGCGGACATGGTCATCAGCCCGGCCAGGCCAAACGCCGCGATCAGCACCGCGATGGACAGCCACTTCCCGAGGTTGTTGATCAGGCTGGACGCGCTCGACAGCGAACCGGTGACCTCCTTCGCCAGCGAGGCCGATGTGGTGACGGTCGAGCCGAACACCGTCGAGGAGATCTCTGTGGCCACCGCCGAGATGTTCGCCGAGCTGTCGGCGGACACGTAGATGGTGTTGACCTCATTTTTCATCCCGGACAGTGCCTGGGCACGGGCCAGCGGAATGTAGACGTCCGCTGACGCGCCGCTCTCGATCCCGATCACGGTGAACTTGGTACCGGAGACCGTGATCGTGGAACCGACTTTCAGTGATGCCGACGTCGCGTAGTCCTTGCTGACCAGCGCGACGTCGGAGTCCGTCTCCGCGGACGTGAAGGTGTGCCCGGAGACGATGGTCGCCGAGCTCAGCACTCCGGTCGAGGTGGTCGACAGGTCCACACCATCCACGGTGGTGGTCGAGGTGGAGATCGAGCCCCGCGAACCGGCGCCGGAAGACGCCGACAGGTTCCCAGAGACCGAGGTCTCGGTGAGGACCAGGGCACCGGCCGCCGACGAAACGTTGGCCAGTTTCTTGATCGCGCTGACCTCCGATGCCTTCAGCGTGCCGTAGCCCATGGACGTCAGCGAGTCCTTGCTGAACGAGTCATGGATGCTCTGCGACGACGACCCGGACTTAGACCCGCCGCCCCCGCCGAACTTGATGGTTGGCGCGCCGCCGGACCCAGCCGCCGCGGTCTTGGTCACGGTGATGTCGGTGCCGACGCCGTACAGCGAGTCCAGCACCTTGGCTTGTGCCTTCTTCACTCCGGCCGACGCCGACGTCACCGTGAGCACCAGGCCGATACCGACGGCCAGGCCGAGCGCGATGAACACGGCTTGTTTGGCCCGCTGCCGCAGTTCCCGGCGCAGGTAGGTAAGGAACATGGAGGGTCTCCTTCTGGGATGCTCGCCCCAGCATCCAGGGAGTCACTGCACGTCCCATGCGGTGCGCCTCGGCCCGAGCCATGGATTCATGAAGATCCTCAGAATTTGTGCAGAACTTCAGCCTGCTGAGAGCGGGCTCAGAAGCCACCGTCTCCTCCTGGACCACCGCCAAAACCGCCTGACGGGCGTAGCGACTCGCACGCCTTGAACGCGGCCGAGTTCTTCCCGCCGCCGAATCCGGCGCCTCCGGAGGGCCGGGCGGTGGGCCGCGCCGAGGCGTCAGCCCCCGGGCTGAACGTTCCGGATGGCCGGTGGCCGCCGAAGCCGCCGGTGGTCACCCCGTGTTTCTTAAGGCAGGCGAAATACGCGCTCATCGACGACGATGAGGCCGATGAGGTGGCGGAAGATGAGGGAGAGGTTGTGGACGATGCGCCACACGCCGTCAGCGTGAGGGCCAGGCCGACGACGGCGAGAATACGTACGCGGGGCAACGGAATTCAGCTCCTTCTTGTACGGGACGGTGCACCGTATCCAACCGGGATCTGAAAGATGACCCAGGAACCTGCGGGTTCGCTATGAGGGCTCGCCGTATACCGTTACATCGTGACCGATACGCGGAGCAGCCTGGCCGGATGGCTGGCCCGGCTTGGTTTCGCCGACGCGGCCCGCGCCGAGCACCAGCTCCGCGATGACCTGCGCGCGGACGTGAGCGTCCCATCCGTCGCGCGGGCGCTCCCCGAGGGCGCGGACGTCGGCCTCGTGGTGACGCTGGCCGCCGCCCCCGACCCGGACATCGCGCTCGACGGCCTGGTCAGGCTGGAGGAGCGCCATCCGGTACTGCGTTTCCCCGACCAACCAGCCCCGACCGACCTCCCGGCCGAGCTCCGCGCCGATCCCGAGCTGGCGGCCCGGCTCGCCGCGGTGCTCGGTGCCAGTACGGCGCTCGCCGACCACCTGGCTAGGCACCCGGAGGACATCAGCGTGCTGCGCGGCCCGATGCGCCGCCCGTCTCCTCACGAGCTGCGTGATGAGTTCGCCGTCGCCACGACCGCCCGCGAGCTCACCGCCCGCTACCACCGCCGCATCCTGCACCTAGCGGCCCGCGACCTCACCGGCCTGGCCACTTTCGACGAGACCGCCGCCGAACTCGCGGACCTAGCCGCCGCCGTGCTCGTCGCGGCCGAGTCCATCGCCCGCTCAGAACTGGGCGACGGCACCACCCGGCTCGCCATTGTCGCGATGGGCAAGACCGGCGGCCGCGAGCTCAACTACGCCAGCGATGTCGACGTGATCTTCGTCGCCGAGCCGTCCGACACCGCGGCCAGCAAGCTCGCCGCCGGGGTCATCGACGTCTGCGGCCGGGTCACCCCCGAGGGCTCGCTGTTCCCGGTCGACCCGAACCTCCGTCCGGAGGGCCGCAGCGGGCCGCTGGTCCGCACCCTGGCCAGTCACCTCGCGTACTACCAGAAATGGGCGAAAACCTGGGAGTTTCAGGCGCTGCTCAAGGCCAGGCCGGTGGCCGGCGACGGCGAGCTCGGCCAGCTGTACGTCGAGGCCGTCGCGCCGCTGGTCTGGCAGGCCGCGCAGCGGGATAACTTCGTCGAGGACGTCCAGGCGATGCGCCGCCGGGTGATCAGCTCGCTGCCCAGCGGCAGCGCCAGCCACGAGCTGAAGCTCGGCCCCGGCGGGCTGCGCGACATCGAGTTCGCGGTGCAACTGCTCCAGCTCGTGCACGGCCGCACCGACCCTGGCCTGCGCCAGCAGTCCACCCTCGCCGCGCTGGCCGCCCTGGCCGAGGGCGGCTACGTCGGCCGCGCCGACGCGACCGACCTCGCCGAGGCGTACCGCTTCCTGCGCCGCACCGAGCATCTGCTGCAGCTGTTCCGTCTCAGCCGCACCCACACGCTGCCCGAGGATCCCGCCGTACTTCGCCGGCTTGGAAGAGTCATGATCGACCATAACGACGGTCGCAGACTCGACCCGGCCGAAGCCTTCTCCCAGGCGTGGCGACGGCACGCGCGGCAGGTCCGCCGGCTGCACGAGAAAATCTTCTACCGGCCATTGCTCGAGGCGGTGGCCAGGCTTCCCGCCGACGCGGCCAGGCTGACACCGGCCGCCGCCCGCGCCCGGCTCGAGGCGCTCGGCTACCGTGACCCGGCCGGGGCGCTGCGGCACATTGAGGCGCTCACCTCGGGGGTGTCCCGCCGGGCGGCGATCCAGCGAACCCTGCTGCCGGTGCTGCTCGGCTGGTTCGCGGACGCCGCCGAGCCAGACGCGGGCCTGCTGGCGTTCCGGCAGGTCAGCGAGGCTCTGGGGGAGACCCCCTGGTACCTGCGGCTGCTACGGGATGAGACCAAGGCCGCGCACCGGCTCGCCTCGGTACTCGCGTCCAGCCGGTACGCGGCCGGGCTGCTGCTGCGGGCACCGGAGGCGGTGGCCATCTTCGCCGACGACGCGGAACTGGTGCCCCGGGAGATGGAGACGCTGCGTTCTGAATTCGTGGCGGCGGCGAGACGGCATGGCGATAACGCCGAGGCGGCGGTCGCCACGGTCCGGTCGCTGCGACGGCGTGAGCTGCTGCGGGTCGCCGCGGCGGACGTGCTCGGCGTGCCATCCCGGCTCGCGGCGGGTGACGCGGCGATCCCGGAGGGCTTTGTCGCGGAAGCGGATGCGGTGCAGGCCCCTATCGGGGAAGCGCTGACCGCGGTCACAGCGGCGACGATCGAGGCGGCGCTGGCCGCGTCCATCGCGAAAATCGAGATGGAGCTGCGACGGCCCGTCCCGACGAGGTTCACGGTGATCGCGATGGGCCGGTTCGGCGGCCACGAGACCGGCTTCGGCAGCGACGCCGATGTGATCTTCGTGCATGACCCGCTGCCTGGACTCGACGCGGCCGAAGACCGCGTGGCCTCGGATTCGGCGCAGGCCATCGGCATGGAGATGCGACGGCTGCTGTCGCTGCCGTCACCGGATCCGGAACTGGTGCTCGACGCGGACCTGCGGCCGGAAGGGCGCCAGGGGCCGTTGGTGCGCAGCCTGGCCGCGGTCCGCCGGTACTACGAACGGCGGTCCGCACCCTGGGAATCGCAGGCGCTGCTGCGCGCCGAGTTCGCGGCGGGTGACGCGTCGCTCGGCGCCGAGTTCCTGGCGCTGGCCGACCAGTACCGTTATCCCGCCGCGCTGCCGGACACCGTCGTGCGGGAGATCCGCCGGATCAAGGCGCGGGTGGAGGCCGAGCGGATCCCGCGGGGCGCCGACCGCGCGCTGCACGTCAAGCTCGGCCCGGGCGGGCTGTCCGACGTGGAGTGGACCGTGCAGTTGCTGCAGCTGCGCCACGGCCACACCATCGCTGGCCTGCGTACCACCCGCACCATGGACGCGCTGTCGGCGGCGGTCGCGGCTGACCTGGTCCCGGACGCCGACGCGGCCGCGCTGCGCGCGTCATGGGAGCTGGCGGCCCGCATCCGTAACGCTGTCACCCTGGTCACCGGCCGCCCCGGCGACATGCTGCCCGCCAAGCACATCGAGCTCACCGCGGTGGCCCGGCTGCTGGGTTTCGTCCCCGGCGACACCGAGGTTCACGGCACGATCGTGTCCCCGGCCCAAGCGCTCACCGAGACCTACCGCCGCACCGCCCGCCGCGCCCGCGCCGTAATGGAACCCCTCTTCTACGGCGCCTAGCCCCCGGTGACCCCCGCGCCAGCCCCGCCCCAGCCCCGCCCCAGCCCGCTCCGCCCCGCCGAGCCCGCTCCGCCCTGCCCGTCCCTCCCATCCCTCCCGCCCCAGCCCGCTCCGCCCGCCAGCCCCCGCCCCGCCCCGCCCCGCGATGGCCCATCGCAGGCGCTCGGGCGCTATCGATGGCCCATCGCTGGGGTGCGTGCGGCGGTTCAGCCGAGCGCGAATCGGGCTTTTGGGGCTAACGGGCGGCGGTTTACGCTTCGGGTGTGAGGCAGTCGGCGGCTTATGACGCGTACGCGGACTGGTACGAGGACTACATCAGTGCCTCGCCGGCCGCCGGGTACTACGACAGGATCAACGAGCTGACCAGGAAACTGCTCGGCGGGGGAACCGGTCGCTGCCCGGACCTCTGCTGCGGAACCGGTGCCCGGGCCGCGGTGGTGCGCGACCTGGGCTGGTCGCCGATCGGGGCACCGCATCACCCGGTGACCGGCAGCTGATGATCCGGCCGGGTGCACCAGAACCAGCCGCATCACCGTACTGCCCGGCATTCAGGCTCGGTGTCACCCAGGATCAGGCGTCGGCGACGGTGTTCCAGAACATCAGCTCGAACTCCTGGAACAGCCGCGCGTACAACGGTGCTTCGCCGGTGAGCTGGCCGGCGCCGGCCGCGGCCTGGACGGCGGACTCGGCCAGCGCCTCCAGGTCCGGCGCGGGCGTGGCGAAGAAGCCGAAGAAGCCGCTCGCCTCCTCATCCAGCCCGTACTGGTCCCGCATGGCCGCCGCCAGGGCCCCGCAGTACTCGCCGAAGGCCGCGAAGTTCGCGCACAGCGCGACGATCACATCGGCCGGCTCCGCGTTCAGCGCGAGCCACGCGACGTAGGACGGGTACCCCTGGCAGCCCGCCATCGGCTGGTACTCGCGCACCGCCTGCTCGTCCATACCCCCAGCCGCTGCTAGCGCCGGGAGCTTAGCGAGTGACAGCCGTTCGCCGTCGGCCATCGCGGAGAAGAACTGCCGTGCGGCGGGTTCCTGCGACCGCGCCGCCAGCGTCAGGAAGGCGCGCCAGTCGCTGGGCACGATCCGTGTCTCCTCGGCCGCGATCAGGCCGAACACCGATCGCGAAGCCGTTCCCGCCATGACCAGGGGCACCAGCCGGTTACCGGCCTCGGCGGCTTTCAGATCCTCGCGCACGTTGTCCAGCAGAGTCCGCGCCGATTCGGCCATCATTGATCTCCAGTCACAACGGTAGCTTTACGTCCCAGGAATGCACGATCCGAGGATTACGACTGTCAAGCAGCGGCGTCAAGAAGCCGCGCCCACTGGCGGTGTTTCACGCATCCGGCGCACCTCAGGCCGGGGCAGCTGGGGTTTCTGGGCCTCATGGGGCGTTGGCCGACCCCATGGATGGCCCATCGCTGGTGGCATAGGCCCAGCGATGGGCCATCGATGGCGCTGGTGCGGGGGCTCCGCGCGCCCGGGCGTCGCAGCGGCGGGGCGCAGGTGCGGTCGAAGTCGAGCAGCATCGCCTGCGCTTCCGGTTCGACGACGGACACGCTGATGTCATCCCCGGTGAACGCGCGGATGGCGGCAGGCGAGTCCCAGAATGTGTGCGCGGTCAGCTCGACGGTGCCGTCAAGGTCACGGCTGAGCAGGTACGCGCCCTCGAATCCCGGGAGCTTGCGCAGTTCGGGCAGCAGCGTGCCGGCGAAGTAGCTGCTGTAGTCGTCGGCGCCCGTTTCGGTGGCGGTGGCCGACCAGGTCCTGACCGTCATGTCACTCATAGCCGACATCCTGCCCCTCGCGCACTTACAGCCGCAAATGACGTTATTGCTAATGACTGCCGCCCGATACATCATTGGACGTAATGCCGGCGACGACGCCTGCAGAGGGAGGGCGACATGCGGGTAGAGTCCGACGGCCACAGTCGCGGCAACCCCAGGCTCTACGAGCTCATCGAGGACGCACCGAAGACGGCCAAATCGCCAACTGTCTGGGCGTGGCCGCAGCTCGTCGAGTACCTGAAGGTCGCCGGGCAGCCGGTGCCAGGACCATGGCCGCCACACCAGGAGCCGCGCCCCGACCCGGGTGACGGATCAGGGCCAGAGGCGGTCAAGGATCCGGACGACTGATGTATCCGGCGCGATTCGGATACGAGGCACCGCGCAGCCTCGATGAAGCGATCGGGCTGCTCACCGAGGCAGGCGACGAGGCGAAGGTGCTGGCCGGCGGGCAGAGCCTGATCCCGCTGATGAAGCTCAGGTTCGCCGCGCCGAGGCTCATCGTCGACATCAATAACATCGGTGACCTTACCTATCACCATCAGGACGCTGGCGGCACGCTGCGCGTCGGAGCGCTATGCCGTCACGTTGATCTGGAACGATCAACGTTGCTCAAGGACACTCAGCCGCTGATGGCCTCCGCCGCGCCGGTCATAGCCGACCCGATCGTGCGAAACCGGGGCACTCTCGTGGGGTCGTTGTGCCACGCGGATCCGCAAGGTGATTGGGCCTCCGTCGTCACGGCGCTCGGCGGCACCATCATCGCGCAGGGACCGGCCGGACGGCGTGCCATCCCGATCGGCGAGTTCGTCACCGGACCGTTCAGCAACACGCTCGCGCCGGACGAGATCGCCGTCGAGGTGACGATCCCGGCGGCGCGTGGCATCCGGTACGGCGGCTACCTGAAGCTGGAACGCCGGGTCGGCGACTTCGCGACCGTGGGCGTCGCGGTCGCGCTCGAGATGGGCGGAAACGGAAACACCGTGTACACGGCGGGCATCGCGCTTACCGGGGTAGGCGGCGACGCGGGACCCGCCGCGCTCGCGCTGACCGGCCGGCCGCTCACCTCCGAGACCATCGGCGAGGCCGCCGACTCCGCCGCGGGTGCCGCCCGGCCGCGCGCCGATCACCGCGGCTCCGCCGAGTACAAGCGGCACATGGTGCGTCTGTTCGTCACGCGCATTCTCGACGGAGTGCTCCGGGACTGCCGACAGGAGAGGACCGCCGCATGACGATGACCGTCATCGATGACGATGGCGCCGAGAGCGTTCCGCTGCGCCGGATCGCGTTCAGGATCAACGGAGCGCCCAAGCGCGCCGAGGTCGAGCCGCGGCTCCTCCTGGTCCACCTGATCAGAAGGGGCGTCGGGCTGACCGGCACCCACATGGGCTGCGACACCACCAACTGCGGCGCCTGCACCGTCCTGTACGACGGCGCGCCCGTCAAGTCCTGCACGATGCTCGCGGTCCAGGCCGACGGGCACGAGATCACCACCGTCGAGGGGCTGGCAACGCAGTCCGAGCTGCACCCGGTCCAGGAGGGGTTCACCAGGGAACACGGGCTGCAGTGCGGGTTCTGCACGCCGGGCATGATGCTCGCCGCGAAGGCGCTGCTCGACCGGGAGCCCGACCCGACCGAGGACGACGTCCGGTGGGCGTTGTCCGGCAACCTATGCCGCTGCACCGGCTACCAGAACATCGTCAAGTCCGTCCTCTGGGCGGCGGCCAGGCTGCGAGGCGACGCCTGATGGACGAACAGCAGATCGGCGGGCTCGGTGCCCGCCGCCAGCGCGTCGAGGACAGCCGCTTCATCCGTGGCAAGGGCACCTACCTGGACGACATCACGCTGCCCGCCATGCTGCACATGGAGATCCTGCGCAGCCCGCTCGCGCACGCGCGGATCACCAACATCGACACGAGCAAGGCTTACGAGATACCGGGGGTGCGGCTGGTACTCACCGGTGAGACGCTCGCCGCGCGCAACCTGGCCTGGATGCCGACGCTGTCCTACGACACGCAGGCGGTGCTGGCCACCGACAAGGTGCGGTTCCAGGGCCAGGAGGTCGCCTGCGTCATCGCCGACGACCCGTACATAGCCAAGGACGCCTGCGAGGCGATCGAGGTCGACTACGAGCAGCTGCCCGCCATCGTCAACCCCGATCAGGCCGTTGCCGACGGGGCGCCGGTCATCCGGGACGACAAGCAGGACGACAACGTCATCTATACCTGGGCGATCGGCGACAAGGACGGGACCGAGCGAGCCTTCGCGGAAGCGGACGTGGTCTCCGAGCTGGCGCTGCACTACCCGCGCAGCCACCCGTCGCCCATCGAGTGCTGCGGCTCGATCGCGGACTTCAACCGGGCCACCGGCAAGCTCACCGTCTACATGACGACCCAGGCGCCGCACATCATCCGGGCCGCGGTCTCGATGATCGCCGAGATACCCGAGCACCTGATCCGCATCATCTCCCCGGACATCGGCGGCGGCTTCGGCAATAAAGTGCCGGTCTACCCCGGGTACGTCTGCTCGATTCTCGCGTCGATCCTGACCGAGCGGCCGGTCAAGTGGATCGAGGACCGGACGGGCAACCTCATCTCCACCGGTTTCGCCAGGGACGTTTACCTGCACGGCCAGCTCGCCCTGCGAAACGACGGCAAGATCCTCGCGGTCCGGATGCGCACCGACGCCGACCACGGCGCGTTCTTCGCCGACGCCCAGCCGAGCAAGTTCAAGCTGGGACTGATCCACTCCGCGTTCTCCTGCTACAACGTCCCGTCCGCCTACCTTCAGGCCCGCGGCACCTACAGCAACAAGGCGCCAGGCGGAGTGGCGTACCGGTGCTCGTTCCGGGTCACCGAGGCGATGTTCTTCCAGGAACGCATGGTCGAGAAGGCGGCGCGGGACCTGGGGATGGACCCAGCCGAGTTTCGCCGGATCAACCTGGTGCGCGATGACCAGTTCCCGCACCGCACGACGTTTGGCTTTCTGCTTGATTCCGGGCAGTACGCGAAATGCCTCGACGTCGCGCTGAACGCCATCGACTACGACAAGTTCCGCGAAGAGCAGGCCAGGGCGCGGGAGAACGGCCGGCTGCTCGGGCTGGGGATCTCCACGATGACCGAGCCGCTCGGCGCGGGGAACAGCCGGGAGTACGACATCCTCGGCATCAAGATGTTCGACTCCGCCGAGCTGAAGGTCCACATGACCGGTAAGGCCATCGTGCGCACCGGGGCCAGGACCCAGGGACAGGGCCACGAGACGACCTGGGCGCAGATCGTGGCCCATGAACTCGGCATCCCCGCCGACGACGTGGTGGTCGAGGAGGGTGACACCGACACCGCGCCGTTTGGCATGGGCACGTATGCTTCGCGATCCACACCGGTGGCGGGCGCGGCGGTGTCGATGGCGGCCAGGAAGGTCCGGGCCAAGGCGCGGCGGCTCGCGGCGCACCTGCTCGAGGCGAGCGAGGAAGACGTCGAGTGGGAGCTCGGCCGGTTCTACATCAGGTCAGCGCCGGACCGGGGAGTGACCATCACCGAGTGCGCGATGGCCGCCTACTCGAACATGCCGGACGGGCTTGAACCGGGGCTCGAGGCCACCGCGTTCTACGATCCGCCCAACCTGACCTGGCCGTTCGCGGTCTACATCGCGACGGTCGAGGTGGACGCGGAGACCGGGGTGTGGGACGTGCTGAAGCTCGTCGCGGTGGACGACTGCGGGGTGCGGATCAACCCGATGATCGTCGAGGGCCAGATCATGGGCGGGCTCACCGAGGCGTACGCGATGGCGAACATGCAGTTCATCACGTTCGACGACGAGGGGAACTGCGTCGGGTCGAACTTCATGGACTACCTGGTGCCGACCGCGTGGGAGACGCCCGGGTTCGAGCTGCACAGCGAGGTCGTGACGCCGTGCCCGCACCACCCGATCGGCGCCAAGGGGATCGGGGAGTGCGCCGCGGTGGGCGGTCCGGCCGCGTACGTGAACGCCGTGCTCGACGCTCTGTCCGATACGGGGGTGCGCAACATCGACATGCCGTTGCTTCCGGACCGGGTTCTGGGAAGCGGTCACCCAGCGCCACGACGTGTCCGGCGCGCCGCCGGTCAGGGGCGAGTGATGGACCCGCCTTATGCACTGGCCACCGTGGTGTGGCGGCAGGGACCGTCGTCCGGCAAGCCAGGGGCGCATGCGACGATCACCGCCGACGGCACGCTGCACGGCTGGATCGGCGGCGCGTGCGCCGAGCCCGCGGTGATCCGCGCCGCGCTGCAGGTGCTGGAGGCGGGGGAGCCGCGACTGCTGTTTCTCGGCCAGCCGGATCAGCAGGTCCCCGAGGGCGTGACGTTCGTGCCGATCTCCTGCCAGAGCGAGGGCGCGCTGCAGGTCTACATTGAGCCGGTGCTGCCCGCGCCGCACCTGGTGGTGGTCGGCGATTCCCCGATGACCAGGGCGCTGACCGCCATGGCGGTCGCCCTCGGCTGGCGGACCGACGCTTCCCCGGAGGCCGGCACGATGGTGGTGGTCGCGACCCAGGGCCACGGCGACGAGGAGGCACTCGAGCAGGCACTCGCGGCCCAGCCCGCGTACGTCGGCCTGGTCGCCTCCCGCCGCCGGGGCGCGACGGTGCTCGGCTACCTAACCGACCGGGGCATCGAGGGCGTAGACCGGGTCCGCGTCCCCGCGGGCCTGGACCTAGGCGCCACCACCCACGAAGAGATCGCCGTCGCCATCCTGGCCGAGCTGGTGAGCCTCCGCGCCTCCGGGGAGCTCGCGCCGTCGATGTCACATCGACCGGGCTCTAGGCCGGTCGATGTCACATCGACCGACCCGGTGTGCGGGATGTCGGTGACCAGCGACGCGTACACGGCGGTGCGGGATGGGGTTACGTACCGGTTCTGCTGTGTGGGGTGCCGTCACACTTTCGAGGAGAGCGCGTCGCGATGCTGATCAGCAACGAGTTCGAGGTCGCGCTGCCCGTCGGAGGAGTCTGGGAGTTTTTCGGCGACATTCCGCGGGTCGCCGCCTGCCTGCCGGGCGCCGAACTGACAGAAACAAAAGGCGAGGACAGCTACGCCGGCCGGGTGGCGATACGGATGGGCCCGGTACGTTTGCGGTTCACCGGCATCGCCGACATCACCGAACGCGACAACGACCACCACCGCATCGTCGTGCATGCCAGCGGAGCCGACGAGCGCGGCCGGGGCCAGGCGGCGATGGTGATCACCGCGACCCTCGCGTCGGCGGGACCGGCCACCCGGGTCGAGGTCAAGCAGGACCTGCAGCTATCCGGCGCGGCCGCGCAATACGGCCGGGGCATGATCTCCGACGTGTCCTCGGTGCTGATGCGGGACTTCGCCACCGCGATGCGCCGCCAGATCGAGGGTGGGCCGGAGGCCGCCGAAGCGGCACCCGCGCAGGGACTCACGATCGCGTTCCGCGCGGCGGCCCTGGCGCTGACCAGGGTGCTGCGCCGATTCTTCCTGCCCTATGAGCCGAGGAGCACCTGATGTTGTGGATTGGCGGAGTCATCCTCCTGGTGGTCGTCTTGCCGGTGGTCATCTACCTGCTGAACCGGGTGCTGGCGGCCTGCGAGCGGATCCGCGACGCCACCAGCGACATCCTCGACGGCGGGGTCGCGCTCGTCGGTGAACTCGACGGCCTGCCGGACGCGCTCGCCACCACGGACGCCACCATCACGGCGGTCTCGGCCGGCGCGGTCCGCTACGCCGGCTCAGTCGCAAAACTCCTGGCGGAGTGACCCGATGCCCGCTGCCGCCTACCTGACCATCATCGCCGCCCTGCTCATCGTGGCGTTCGCCGCCCTGGGCCTGATCCGGGTGATCTTCCACCTGCGGGCGGTGCTGTCCACGCTGCGCGCCACCACCGGCGGCGTCCGCGCGGTCGCCGAACTCACCCAGCCGGTGCCCCCACGGCTCACAAGCGTCAACGAGGCACTGAAACCGGTTCGCGACTTCTGCGAAGGAGTCCCGGAATGAGCGCGGGCTGGATCGCCGGTTACGTCATCGGCGGCGTCGTGGTGCTGGCGGTCGTCGTCCTGGTCACCGCCATCATCATCCTGGCCAAGGCGATCGGCGACGAGGCGCCCCGGATCAACGACGGGCTCGCCCAGGCCGTTACGAACACCGCGCCGCTCGCCGCGCTGCGGACCACGATCGAGCACGCCACGATCATCGTCGCGGGCCTGCGCCGCGGCCGCGAGAAACTCGGAGGCTGACCAGTGCACACACCATGGGTCGTCGCGAACGTAGTGGGCCTGATCGTGGTGGTCGCCGTCGCGGTAATGCTGACCGTGCTGATCTACCTGATCAAGGTCATTGACCGCCGGGTTGAGCAGGTCAGGGACACGCTGCGGCAGGCTGCCGAGAACACCGCGGACGCCGCCCTCATCCCGAAGGTCGCCGGTGGCGTGGAGGCGGTGCTCGCCGAGGGCCTGCAGCACCACCTGTTCCTCGGCCGGGTGCTGGGAAAGGTGCGATCATGACTGGCCTGGTTATCTGGAGCGTCCTCGACGTCGTCGCGCTGATCGCCGGCCTGGCCATCTACCTGTACTGGATCGGCAGCCTGCTGAATCGCGTCGCCGCCAACCTGGAGGAGTGTGCGGAACTGGTCCGCACCATCGTCGGCAACGCCAAGGTCATCGGCCCCGGAGTCGACCACATCAACCAGACCGGCGGTGTCGTCGCCGGCGCGCTCCCGCTGCTCTACGGAATGGCCGAGGCCATCGTCGCCGACCAGCCAGCAGAGCCCACCGAACCCGCGCGCCCGGCCTCGGGCACCCGCCGCTCCCGGCTGCTGCGCGCGGTGGGCTACGAGTAAGGAGACCTGGGCCCGCATCGCTGTCATGTCCATCAGTGCCCAGTGTTCGACGATCTTGCCGTCGCGCACGCGGACCATGTCCAGGCCGGTCACCTCGTAGTCGCGTCCGGAGGCGGCGTCCGTGCCGCGGACCGTGTAGCGGTTCGTAGAGAACTCGCCCGCGGCGACGTTGTTCTCCACGGTCACGGGGAACGTGCCCATCCGTTCCCACTTTTCTTTCCACGCCGCCAGCCCCACGTGGTCGCCGGAGACCCCGCCCCGGTGGTCGATGACGTCGGCATCGATGAACGCGAGTGCTTCTTCTTGGCGGCCCGCGCCGCCCAGTTCAACTACGCGCAGGTGAACCTCGGCCGGGTTAGTGATCATGCCGGTGTCTCCTAAGGCCTAGAATCGGGGAACTCCCCGGTTGCGGGAGAGTTTAACCGGGGAAGTCCCCGTTTAGCAAGAGGGGAGCAGGCATGCCGCCATCGGATGGGGGACGACCGCTGCGCGCCGATGCCCGCCGGAACAGAGAACTGCTCGTCGCCGCCGCGCGCGAGGTCTTCGATGCCCAGGGCGCCGACGCGTCGCTCGATGAGATCGCCCGCCGGGCCGGGACCGGCAACGCCACGCTGTACCGGCACTTCCCGACGCGCCGCGAGCTGATCGTCGCGGTGTACGCCAGTGAGGTGGCCGACCTGTGCGCACCGGCGGATACCGGCGAGGAACCCGGGGAAGCGCTGTTCAGCTGGCTCCGGGCCTTCATCGCGCACGTGGCCACCAAGCGCGACCTGGCGCTCGCCATCTCCGGCGACAAGGAAACGCTGTATGACGAATGGCATCAGGCCATGCGCTCGAACGGCGTCCGCCTTGCTGGTCCGGGCGCAGGATGCGGGCGCCGTCCGCTCGACCGTCAGCACCACCGACCTGCTCGCCCTGGCCAGCGGAATCGCCGTCAGCAGCGCCGACCCCGGCCAGGTCGACCGGTGCCTGGATTTGCTACGACACGGCACCATGCCCGGCTGACCGCGGGCGAGCCAGTGCCGGTCTCGCCCGCGGCCGCGCCAGTTCAAGATCTTCTTTCAGCCATAACGACGCGGCCCATTGCCTCGGGCACCCGATGCTGGGCCGAGTTCAGGACGCCGGCGGATAGATGCCGGTCACGCAGATGGAGTAGGTGAGGCCGTTAGGCGCGGACTTCCTGAGGTCGGGAAGCTTGAAGGTCGTGGTGCCGTTTCCGCCGTACATCACCCCGAGGAGAGCGAACAGGGCCTGGTTCTCGTTGATATACAAGGTCTGGCCGCTGGCCGGCACGGAGCCAGGCGGGGCCGTGCGGCCCGCGCTGAGGACGATCTGACCGATATAGCAGTACGGGTTGCTGGCCGCGTCGTCACCGGGGCCGGTGTTGGTGGTGGTGCCAAAGACGCCGGTCGTCCCGGCGGGTCCCTGGGGTCCGGTCGTGTTCCAGGACACGGCCGTGGTCCCCTTGGGGCACGCGGAGCTGAGCCGCACGCTGAGCGCGCCGGTCTTGGTGTTCTCGCAACCGTGAATCGTGGTGCTCGTGGTAGCGGGCAGCACCGCGGCGGCCGCGGTGGCGCCGCCGCCGAGCAGCACCGCCGCGCCGGCGATTTCCGCAATAGTCCTGAAATGCGGATATCTAGTAATTTTTCGGACGTGCGCAAGGCAGGGTGACAGGCCAGTGATCTGCATGGATCTCACCTCGTGAATGCGGGTGGGTCAGGATGAACGCCGGCCAGGAGCGAGTTAGCGGGAGGTGCGCCCGGGCACGGCTAGCAAACGCTACCGCTCAGCCGGCCGCGTCCGCCGGGTTTACAACGCACCCTGCGAGCGGACTGCTGCCAGCCGCGCGTTCAGGAACCGGCGCTCGGGGCCGGTGCTGGTAAGGGCGGCCGCCTCCTGGTAGGCGCTGGCGGCTTCCTCGTTCCGGCCAAGGCGGCGCAGGAAGTCGGCCCGGGTCGCGGGCAGCAGGTAGTAGCCGGCCAGGGCGCCGTCGGCCTCCAGGCGCTGCAGCAGCGCCAGCCCGGCCGCCGGGCCGTCGGCCATGGCCACCGCGACCGCGCGGTTCAGCTCGACGACCGGCGAGCCGGTCATGTCCGCCAGGAGCTGGTAGAGCCGGGCGATCCTCAGCCAGTCCGTAGCCTGCGCCGTCGGGGCGGCGGCGTGGCAGCCGGATATGGCTGCCTGGATCTGGTACTGGCCGGGCCGCCGGGCGGCGAAGGCCTCTTCGAGGTGCCGGCGGGCCAGCGCTATCTGAGCCTGGTCCCAGCGGGCGCGGTCCTGGTCTTCCAAGGTCACCAGGTCCCCGCGGTCGTTTACCCGCGCCGCCTGCCGCGCGCCGTGGAACAGCATGAGGGCGAGCAGCCCCTTGGCTTCCGGTTCTTCTGGCAGCAGCCCCGCCAGCACCTGGGTCAGGGCGACAGCCTGGTCGCACAGATCCCGCCGGATGATGTCGTCCCCGGAGCTGGCCGAGTATCCCTCGTTGAATACCAGGTAGAGCACCGCCAGGACGCCCGGTACCCGCTGCGGCAGGGCGCTGGCCGGCGGTACCCGGTAGGGGATGCGCGCGTTGGCGATCTTGTGCTTGGCCCGGACGAGCCGCTTGGCCATCGTGGCCTCCGGCACCAGGAAGGCACGGGCGATCTCGGCGGTGCTCAGCCCGGTCAGGGTTCGGAGCGTCAGGGCGACCCGCGCCTCCATCGCCAGCGCGGGATGGCAGCAGGTGAAGATCAGCCGGAGCCTTTCGTCCGGAACACCGCTGTCGTCAGCGACCGGCTCCGTTCCTGTCTCTCTGGCTGCCATCACGGCTAGCTCCTCGACCTTGGCCTGGTAGGTGCTGCTGCGCCGGAGGCGGTCGATGGCCCGGTTGCGGGCCACCGTCATCAGCCACGCCCCCGGACGGTTCGGCACGCCGTCGCGGGGCCAGCGCCGCAGCGCTTGGGTGAAGGCGTCCTGGGCGCATTCCTCGGCCAGGTCCCAGTCACCCATCTGGTGGATCAGGGCCGCGGTGATGCGGCCCCACTCCTGGCGGAAGGCACCGGCCACGACCGTCCCCACGACGCTCGTGGCGGTGGCCGCGACCGCCGGCTCGGGGGATTGGCCGCCGGAACCGGCTAGGCCTCGCCGAGCGGCCGGAATGGCCGCACCTCCAGGATGCCGGCGCGGGCCATCGGATGCTTGGCCGCCGCCTCGATGGCCTCGTCAAGATCGGCGCACTCAAGCACGTCGAAGCCGGCGACCTGTTCCTTCGTCTCGGCGAACGGGCCGTCTGTCACGATGGCGTGCTTCTCCCTCACCCGTACCGTCCGGGCGGCGCTGGGCGGCTCCAGTTCGCTGCCGAACATCCGGACGCCCTGGCTGTTCATCTCGGCTACCCACGGACCGACCGGCTGCATGTGGGTGAACTCCTGCGGGTCGACCGCCGGGTCGGTACAGACGAGCATCATGTACCTGGTCTTGCCCGCGCTCACGTCGGGCAGATGCACGGCCGGGGCACCGCCGTCGGCCAGGGCGCGCACCTCGACCGCTCCCATCCAGGAGTGGGGGTGCCTGCCGGCCCACCGCACCGCCTCGTCCAGGCTGGCGCACTCGATCACGTCGAAGCCCGCCACCTGCTCCTTGGTTTCCGCGTACGGCCCGTCGGTGACGATGAGCTGGCCATCCCGCACCTTCACCGTGGTAGCGTCCGCGTCCAGCCGCAGCGGGCTCCCCTCAATGCTCACCCCGGAGCCGATCGTCTCGTCAAGCCAGGAGGTAAGCGCGGCCCAGGCTTCGTCGTCCCACGCCGGGGCGAGGTCCGGGGCGCCTGTGTGGATCAGCATGTATTGCATTGTCTCTCCCTTACCGGACACTCGAAGGGACCCGCGTCGGTGCGGCGGCCCCGCTTGCCGTCACCGCGTCTGCTGCCCCGCGGGCGGGCCGCACGTGATGCACCAGGCGGAGCCCCAGGCGCCTCAGTGCGGCGGCGGCCTCACCCGCGCGGACGTCCGCAGCCCGCTGCTCGGCGGCGGTAAGGCCGTGCTCGTACTTGTATATCTGGTTCGACAGCGTGCAAACCATCGCTCCTCCATCTGGTTGAAGTCTTCTCGAGCCGGCCTTTCGGCTCGTCCACCTGGACGACGAACGGAGCCTCCCCAGATGGACACTGTCGCGCCGGACGCGCTCCAGTCTGATTTAGACCCTGGAGTCGCGCTCGCTCGCCAGCGAGAAAACCGGTTTCGCTGAAGGGACGGGCTCGCTACCCTCGTGACCAACCACGCGCTGCCGTTCGTCGCAGCGCGCCGCGACGAACGAGGGGAGCCGGCCGTGCGTCACCGCGCCGTTGTCGCCGTCCCCCAGTCGCGGTACGAGGTGATTCTGGTGTCTCCGGTTGCCCGGCGTCGGCTGCGCGGCCGTCGCCGGAGCTCGTGACGAATCCCTGAGCCGTGCCCGCCGTCCGGCCCGCCCAGCAGGCGTGCCCGGTTTTCGTGCGGTCATCCGGAAGTCGGTTTGTCGCGGGAATCGCGCCGTCCTGGCCGTGATCGCCGCGAAAGGTCCTGTCCCGTGCGTACTGACCCGCACCGTGTTTTCACCAACCCGCTGAGCGCCGTCCGCAACCTGGGCATCCTCGCCCATGTGGACGCCGGCAAGACCACCATCACCGAACGGATTCTCTATGTCACTGGCGTCACCTACAAGCGCGGCGAAGTCCATGACGGCACGACCGTCACCGACTTCGACTCCCAGGAGCGTGACCGCGGGATCACCATCTTCGCCGCGGCCGTGAGCTGCGGCTGGGACGGCTATCGGGTCAACCTCATCGACACGCCAGGGCATGTCGACTTCTCTGACGAGGTTGAGCGCTCACTGCGGGTCCTCGACGGCGCCATCGCGGTGTTCGACGCGGTGGCGGGCGTCGAGCCGCAGAGCGAAACGGTGTGGCGGCAGGCCGACCGGCACCGGGTGCCGCGGATCGCGTTCGTCAACAAGCTGGACCGGGCCGGCGCGGAACTCGATGCGGCTGTCGACTCGATCCGGCGGCGGCTGCACCCGGCGCCGCTCGTGGTGCAGTTGCCGATCGGGCGGGAGGACGGATTCACCGGCGTTGTCGACCTGCTGCGCCTGCGCGCGCTGGTCTGGGCCGACGGGTGCGAAACGTCCGAGGAACGCCCAGTGCCGGACGAGCTGACGGACGAGGCGCGCCGGCGTCGTCGGCTGCTGGAGGAAGCGGTCGCCGAGCTGCATCCGGCGGCGCTGGAGGAGTTCTGCGGGCAAGGGACCGTGTCCGCGCCGACGCTGTCCCGCGCGCTTCGCGACCTCACCCGCAGCGGCGACGGCCTCGTGGTGCTGTGCGGCTCGGCCCACCGCAACCGCGGGATCGAGCCGCTGCTGGATGCCGTCGTGGCCTACCTGCCCTCGCCGCTGGATGTGCCGCCAGTGCGCGGCACTCGGGACGGTGTGGTGCAGGAGCGGCCCGCCGACCCGGCGGCGCCGTTCGCCGCGCTGGTGTTCAAGGTGGCCGCGACCGCTACCGGCAGGCTGACCTACCTGCGGGTGTACTCGGGAACAGTGCGGAAAGGAGCGGTGGTATGGGATGCCGGTGCCCGCCGCACCGAACGGATCGCCCGGCTCCTGCGGGTCCAAGCCGACCGGCTCTCCGAGGTAGCGGGTGCGGTCGCCGGTGATATCGTCGCGGTCGCCGGGCTGAAGGCAGCCCGGGTCGGCACCACTCTCTGCGAGCCCGGCGACCCGCTGGTCCTCGAGCCGCCGGTGGTGGCGGACCCGGTGGTCTCGGTGGCCGTAGAGGCCCGCCGGGCAGCCGACACTGGACGGTTGGCGTCGGCGTTGGCGAACCTGGTCCAGGAGGATCCGTCGCTGGTCGTGCGGAGCGATCCCGAGACCGGCCAGACCGTGCTTTCCGGACTGGGGGAGCTGCACCTGGAGGTGGCGGTGGAGAAGATCCGCCGGGCCTGCGGCCTGGAAGTCAACACCGGGCAGCCGGAGGTGGCCTACCGGGAAACCGTTGTCCGCGGGGTGTCCGGGCTGGTGTACCGGCACGTCAAGCAGGACGGGGGCGCCGGCCAGTTCGCCCACGTCGTCCTCGATGTCGAGGCCGCGGACCTGGAGGATTTCGTGTTCCAGTCGACGGTGGCCGGCGGCCACGTGCCGCGCGAGTACATCCGCGCGGTGGAGGCTGGATGCCGGGACGCCCTGGCCGAGGGCCCGCTCGGCCAGCCGGTGACCGGGCTGCGGGTCACCCTGACCGACGGGGCCACTCACCCGAAGGATTCGTCGGAGATGGCGTTCCGTACGGCGGGCCGGCTCGGGCTGCGGGAAGCATTGCGCGCGAGCGCGATGCAGCTCCTGGAGCCAGTCGCCGAGGTCACCGTGACGGTGCCCGACGACGCCATGGGCGGGGTGCTGGGCGACCTCGCGGCCCGGCGCGGCCACGTCCTGGACTCGGCGGTACGGGCCGGGACCGCCGTTGTTACCGCGACCGTGCCGCTGGCCGAACTATTCGGCTACGCGAACCGGCTGCGTAGCCGGACACAGGGCCGGGGTACCTTCACCACCCGGCCAACCGGCTACGCCCCGGCACCGCCGGGCTAGCACCCAAGGACGGCCCCGCCCACGCGGGCGGGGCCGTCTTGGTCAGCGAGAACCAGGGTCGTTGACCACGGACAGGGTCAGCGGCCGGGGACCCGCCGGATCGCCCCGTCAACGCGCAGGTCGGCCAGGGTGGGGTAGCCGTCCACGGCCATGAGCAGGTCGGCCTCGGCCAGCAGCGAGCGGATAACGTGCACCACGGCGACCTCACCGCCGAGGGCCAGCGCGTAGATATAGGGGCGGCCGATCCCGACCGCGGTAGCGCCCAGGGCCAGGGCTTTGACCACATCGGCGCCGGTGCGGACACCGGAGTCGAAGAGCACCGGGGTGTCGCCCGCGGCGTCGGCCACCTCGGGCAGGGCCTCAAGGGCCGGGAGGCCGCCGTCCGCCTGCCGGCCACCGTGGTTGGAGCAGTAAATGCCATCGACGCCGTGATCCTTGGCCTGGCGCACGTCGTCGGGGTGGTTGATGCCCTTGAGCACGATCGGCAGGCTGGTGGCGTCCCGCAGCCAGGCGAGATCGTCCCAGCCCACCGAGAGCCCGAAGATCTTCACCCACTCCTCCACCGCGGCGCGCGGGTCATCCTCGGGGCTCTTGGCGAGGCGCTTGCGGAAATACGGATCCGAGAAGTAGTTGGCCAGGACGTAGCCACGAAGTTCCGGGGTATTCGCGAGGCTCAGGTCCCCGGGGCGCCAGCCGGATATCCAGCTGTCGAGGGTGACGATAAGAGCGCGGTAGCCAGCGTTCTCGGCTCGCTGGATCAAGCTCGTGGCGACGTCGCGGTCGCTGGGCGTATAGAGCTGGAAGAACCCGGGGGTGTCACCTAGCCGGGCGGCCACCTGCTCCATGGGGTCTTGGGCCAGGGTCGTTACCGCCCACGGCACACCGGTGCGGGCAACAGCTCCTGCTAGGGCGAGGTCGCCGTGGAAGTCCTGGGAGCTGATGCCGCTGACTCCGATTGGGGCCAGGAACAGCGGGCTGGGCAACTCGAGCCCGAACAGCGAGACAGACAGGTCGCGCGTGGTGGCCTGCTGCATCATCCGCGGCACGATCCCCCAGCCGTCGAAAGCCTCGACGTTGGCGCGCTGGGTGCGCCCGGCACCGGCGCCCCCCGCTACGAAAGACAGGATCCACCCCGGAAGGGCCGCCGACCCGTTCCGCTCCAGCGTCTGGTAGTCCACCGGCCAGCGCGGCAGGCTCCCCCGGACGATGCCTGCCTCGTAGATCTCATTCTGGTAATCACCGTACTGAGACATTCCCGGTCCTCTGCTCAGCCATCGACAGCCGGTGCACGTTCACCGCTAAGTCAAGCGTGCCGGTGCCCGGCGGGAAAACCGCCGATCCGGGAAAGGCTCATCACCACAGCCGATCACCCTGACCGCGCCGCTGTTCGCTGCGGGCGGGAGTCTCGTCATCCGGCTCCCGGAATGCCCCTGGAGACGATCACTAATCCCCATTAACGGATGGGTATTGACAAGGAATGCGCACAGGAGTTCACTCCGGATGAACGCCGAACGACACACTCCCTCAGGCCGGTCGCCTTGGGGGAGCGATGCCGTCCTCTTCATCGCCGAAGGGCGCCGCCATGCCGTGTTTCCCCGTCGCCCGCGCTAGTCGCCTCCGCCTGCTGCCGGTCGCTGTCGCGGCGGTCCTCGCCATCAGCGGTCTGGCCGCGGCGGACGCCGTTCCTGCCGCCGCGGAATCGAACGGCGTGGGTTCGACGCCCGCGATGGGCTGGAGCAGCTGGAGTTTCATCCGGCACGATCCGACCGCCGCGGACATTGAGGCGCAGGCTTCCGCAATGGTCAGCAGCGGCCTGGCCGCTGCCGGATACGACTACGTGAACGTGGACGACTTCTGGTACGACTGTCCCGGCAGCCAAGGGCCCGACGTCGACGCCAACGGCAGGTGGGTAACCAACGCGACCGAGTTCCCGCCGGGTCCCGGCGGCGAGAACGGGATAGAAGTCGTCGCCGACTACGTGCACTCGCTCGGGCTGAAGTTCGGGCTCTACGTCACGCCGGGCATCTCGGATCAGGCGGTGACCGAGAACACCCCGATCCTCGGTACGAGCTACACCGCCGACGAGATCGCCACCACCACAAGCGAGAACAACTACAACTGCGGCGGCATGACGGGCATCAACTACAGCGAGCCCGGCGCGCAGGATTTCATTAACTCCTGGGCCGATGAGCTCGCTTCCTGGGGAGTCGACTACGTCAAGCTCGACGGCGTGGGCGACTCCGACATCGCCGACGTCGAAGCCTGGTCCGCGGCGCTGGAGCAGACCGGCAGGCCGATCCACCTCGAGCTGTCCAACAGCCTGGACATCGCCAACGCCGCTACGTGGGCGGAGTACTCCAACGGCTGGCGCACCGGCGGCGACGTCGAATGCTATTGCGGCACGGACGGCGCGAGCTACCCGCTGACCGACTGGTCCAACATCCAGTCCCGTTTCGCCCAGGTCGCGCAGTGGCAGCCCTACGGCGGGCCGGGAGCATTCAACGACTACGACTCGATCGAGGTCGGCAACGGGCCGGCCGACGACGGGATCACCGACGCCGAGGCACAGTCCCAGCTCAGCCTGTGGGCGATGGCCGCCTCGCCGCTGCTCCTCGGCGTCGACCTGACGAACCTGGACTCCACCGAGCTGGGCTACCTGAAGAACGCCGGGGTCATCGCGGCGGACCAGGACGGGATCGACGCCACCCGGATCGTCAGCAACGTCAACCAGCAGGTGTTCGCCAAGACCGAGCAGAACGGCGATGTGATCCTCGGCCTGTTCAACTACAGCGGCAGCGCGAGCCAAACCGTGTCCGTCTCGCTGGCCGCCGCCGGGATCGGCGGCAGCGCCACCGCGACCGACCTGTGGACCGGTGACTCGGTAGGAACGCTGAGCGGCACCTACAGCGTCACCCTCGGCCCGGGCGCGGTGCAGTTGCTCAAGCTCGTACCGGTATCCGGAACGGCCGGGGCCACCACGTACGACGCCGCTTCCTCATCCAGCACGCTGGCCGGCGGCGCCGTCGTCGCCAGCTGCAACTCCTGCCTCGGCGGGCAGAAGGTCGGCTACATCGGCGACGGCGGAACCCTCACCTTCAACAACGTGGACGTCTCCGCCTCCGGGAACTACGCGGTACAGATCGGCTATCTCGACGGCACCAGCGGCACCGTCGGCAGGTCGGCCGCGATCACCGTCAACGGAACCGCTGTCGAGACCGTCGCCTTCACCCCGACCGGAAGCTTCCAGAATCCAGGTTCGGTCACCGTCTCACTTCCCCTGGCGGCGGGGGAGAACACCGTCGAGTTCTCCAACTCCTCGGCGTACGCCCCGGACTTCGAGGCGATCACTGTGCCCGCCGCCGCGACGACGTCGGTCACCGGCTACCTGGCCGCGTCCTCGTCCAATACCCTGGCCGGCGGCGCGGTGGTGCAGGCGTGCGCTGCCTGCACCGGCGGGCAGAAGGTCGGCTACGTCGGCGACGGCGGGACCCTCACCTTCAACGGGGTCAGCGCGAGCTCGGCGGGCGTCTACCCAGTGCAGATCGAGTACTGCGACGGCTCCAGCGGCGATACTGGGCGGTCAGCCACGATCACCGTGAACGGCGTGGTGGTGCAGACCATCGTGTTCACGCCGACCGGAAGCTTCACCACTCCAGGGACGGTAACCGCCTACCTGCCGCTCAACGCCGGCTCCAACACCGTGGAGTTCTCAGACGCCTCCGCTTACGCTCCCGACTTCAACGGCATCACCGTCAGCCAGTAGCCGCTGAAACCAGCTCGCTTGGGCGGGTCGCAAGCGGTTCGGCCGACCGCGATGCGAAAGGCTTAGAAAAGTCTCGTCCGGGGTGTCGAATCGACACGAGTCCGTTCGTGGAGAAGGTGAGCGGCGGTCGTCCGGGCTGCCCGTGAACAGAGGAGCTTGAGATGGCGCTGTACCTGATCGCCTTCAACGACGAGTGGGTGCCCGACCTCACGCTGGAGGAGGTGCGCGAGAGGGGCACGTCCGGCCGGGCCGTGATCGAGGAGATGACGGCCGCCGGTGTCTTCGTCTTCTGCGACGGCGGCCTGAACGCGTCGACCGCCGTGTGCAGCGTCGACCCGCGCAGCGGTTCGCCCGTCTTCACCGACGGGCCATTTACCGAGACCAAGGAGCACCTCGGCGGGTTCGCGGTCGTCGATGTGCCCGATGATGCCCAGGCGCGGTACTGGGCCGGCAAGATCGCGGTCGCGGTCGGCTGGCCGCAGGAGGTACACCGCTTCCCGCACGCGCGTTGAGCGCTGACACGCCATCTGAAGCCTTATCTTGACTGCGATGTTCTGATGGGCATGGCCTGGCGGCACGGCAGCGCAGATCGACCAGAACTGGCGTCTGCCGCGCGCCGCTTATGTGCACCGGCTCAATCAGGCGGTTATCGATTACGGCCGTCAACCAGGAATGTTTACGGAACGTGACCGTGGCGCGGTGCCCGATCCCCGAATCGAGGGCTTTCATTTGCCGACGAGATAACGATTCGGAACGAATAGCTAACTGTCCGCACGGCGTGTATCTGGCGCCCGCCAACAGTGTCACTTCTATACAGGTACTCGTGGAGCGGGGCACTAGGAAGGGCGCGACGCATGGTCATGGGGGCCAAGGCAGTCACGGCCGGGCATGCCGAAGACAGGCAGCGCGAGATGGACCGGACCTACCGGTACATCTGGCATCGCGGTGTCCTGTCGATCGTCGTGATTCACCCGGTGTACAAGGCACTGCTGCAGTTCTCTGAGCGGGCCGACGACCCGGAAAGCGGGGTGGTCGCCCGGCTGCCGTTGCGCGCAGGGTGGGTCACCGTCCTCTGGGTGCGGGTGACTGTCCGGGGTAACCGGCTCGAACTGTCTGTGCATCCCTGGCTATGGATCGAGTTCCTCCTTAACCACGTCCTTCCGGGGACGGACGTGCTGAGCGTCCCGATGCCGGCGATCAAGGTCGCGTTGTCGCGCTACGCCGGCATGCCAGCGACGGAGGACGGGGCGACTCGCGGTGAGGTAGGACGCGCCTTGCTGCTCATCTGGTCGCTGTGGGTGTACGTCTATCTCATAGGTCCACTACGCAACTTCCCGCTGTACCTAGGGTGGGTGCTTATCCGGAGCGTCACTACCACGGTCCGGTCCGCGCTGCGTCCGATCCCGGCCCTGCTCGCTGTTCTCGTCGTCGTCTTCGCCACCGGTGACTCGTGGCGGATATTCGGCCAGGATCCGCCGTGGAGGTTCACGGCGCTGATGACGATCCTGCTCGGCGCGAGCCTGGCGGCCATGGCCATAAACGTGCGGGGTGCGTTCGGGGGTTGGCTGGCGCTTCTCGGCTGCGGTGACCCCGAGGACGAGGTCTTCACGCAGTGGGCGGCGGGGACGCCGGCCCGCAGCCTCATCGGGATGCTGCACCCGATGCCGCCGCTCGGCGGGAGACCGGACCACGACAGCGATGGCGGCAACATCTTCCCCGTGTTGCGCAAGGCCCGGCGGATGCTGGCCGTGAACGTGGCTGTCCTCTTCGGGCTGACGATGGTCCTCAACGTCATCGCGATAGCCATCTGGATATCGATCCTCTTTATCGCCATCGGCACGATCGCGATCAGCAGCGGGATAACCAATGACCTACTGAACACCCTGCACCCCGCCGTCGTGGCACAGTTCGGCCTGCTCGGGCAGCAATACGTGATCACCAAGCCCCTGATCCAGCTGTCGGCAGTCCTCGGGGCAGTGGCCGCACTCAACTTCGCGACTGGAACCCTGCAGGATCGGGACAACCGCGCGATGTTCGCCGACCACGCCCTAGCCGACCTCAGGGGCGCGCTCGGCGCGCTCGCCTACTATCTTGGCGCCGTAGCCGAACTGCTTCGCGAAGTGGCCGGCACGGGCGAGCTGGACAAGCTCACGGGTATCGACGGGGGCACCGTGGCGAAGCTGCTGGAACCGCCCGAAAGCGCAGCAGCGCCCGTGTCTCAGCCACCGCCACCGGCAACCGCCACGCCGCGAGCGTGACGTTTGATGATCCTTCGCAGGCATTGGCGGAGACCCGGCCGATGTTGTTGCTGCCGACTAAGTGCGGCACTCCGCGCCGGCGGCCAATCCAGCAGCAGGAAACAGTTCGGCGTAACTTGATCGCGGGCATCCATCACCACCGATCACGATGTGTGATCGGCGGCGGACTATGACCGGTTCTAGATCGTCGGCTATGCGCCGGGCGCAGGTGGCTGACGTGGGTCGTCGGCAATACTCAGAACATCCCGTTCTGAGCGGCTTGCTGGCTGGTGCCGGTGCGGCCAGGATCCGGTGCTGACTGTGGACTAATATCTTGGTTTTCAGTATATTAGCGGGATGGCTATCAGGCCCATGACGGAGCAGGGCTCACCGCGCTGGCCCACGGCCCGCGTACCGGATCTTCTCGATCGGCGACTACCTGCATGACCCGCACCTGATCCAGGTGAGCCTGGCGGAGCTGCTCATCCTGGTGATCGCCGTCGCGCTGGTCGCCCCCGACGCCGCCCGCGCCCAGGCAGCCGCGCCCGCACCGCCGGCGCGTCCGCAACCGGGATGACAGGAGAACCAGGACATGCCGTTCCAGCCCCCGCCGCGCCTGACGGCCGCCGCAGCCTGCGTGCTGGCCGCAGGCGTCATGCTCACCGCCGTCGGCTGCAGCCACGTGACCCCGCTGGGGCCAGACCCGGCCGCCACCATGCCGCAGCCACACCATCTGCGGTCACCGTTGATCCTGCAAGACATGCGCATCCAGCCGGCCGCGCCAGTCGATGGCTGCCTGGCCGGTTACGTCGCACTCTCCAGCGGCGGGGGCCCTGGCATGTGCTACCGCAAGGCCGGCACGCCGGTCACGATCACCTCCGCAGGGGTCTCCTCGGTCTCCTCATTCCGGCCGCCCCAGCCCCCGGGACAGCAGGCAGTACCCATCCAGTACGGATTCTGGATCACCGTGCCCGCTGCCGATGTGCCGGCGCTGGCAGCAGTCATCCCGGCGGCTTCTGGGTCCCCGGGCCATCCCACCGCCAGGGTTGTCACCTCAGCTACCAACATTCCCGCCGTCAGCGTTGCTGGCCGCACCTGGGTTCTCGTCGGCTTTACGACACGGTTCACAGACCGGGAGTTGGAAGTCTTTCTGTCCAGCAGGAATCAGGCTCTCCAGCTTCAGGGCATGCTGGCCGCGGCTGGCTGAGGCGGGAGATATGCGCGCTGCCACCGTAGTCCTGGCACTTACGGCTGCTGCGGCCCCAGGTACCGGGTGATGGCCAGCCGGCTGCTCGCTGTCCGCGCCGAGCGGACCAGGGCTATAGCATCCTGCCGTGGGCGACGGCGAGCGGCTTACCGCGAAGCAGTTCCAGGAGGCGGGCGGCGCCATGACGTTCTACCTGGTCGGCTCGCCCTTGCGGGCAGCCGAGCTGGCCGCGGTCGTGGCCGGTCTGGCCGACGACGCGCGCCTGCTGCTCCTGGCGGATCTGCGCCCGGACGGCGTGACGATCGATACCGGCAAGGACCAATGGGAGGACGAGCGGTTCGGCGACCTGGCTCGCCAGGTCCAGGCGGCGGCACGAGGCCTGGACCTGACCGCGGACACAACGCGAGTGCGCTTCGTCCAGATCGGGATTGACGCGGTCAGCATCCCCGCTGTCCGCGGGTTCTGGCAGGCCGTTCTCGGATACGAGTTCGACCCTCGGCCCGGTGTCACCGACATTTACGATCCGCGTCGGCTCAATCTGCCGATCTTCTTCCAGCAGATGCCCGCATCCGAGAAAGCCCGTCGCGAGCAGCGCAACCGCATCCACGTCGACGTCTTCGTGCCCGACGACCAAGCCTTGGCCCGCATCGACTCAGCCCTCGCCGCGGGACAGGTCGTCTACGACGACCGGGCAACGAGCTGGACATCGCCGTCTCGGTCGGACGCGAAGAAGCCGGCCTGTAGGTTCAGTCGCGGTGATTGCGCAGTGACCTGAAGCTCGCGCGGATCTCTTCTGAGAAGAGCTGGGGCTGTCCCCAGGCCGCGAAGTGGCCGCCTCGGTCGAGCCTGTTGTAGTGGATGAGGTTGTGCGGATACGCGCGTTCCGCCCAGCTCCGCGGGGCCTGATAGAGCTCGTCGGGAAACACGCTTATCGCAAACGGAATCGAGATGTTCTTGGCGTCGAAGAAGTCCGCCTTGTTCTCCCAGTAGAGGCGAGCCGAGGAAACCCCGGTGTTCGTCAGCCAGTAGAGCGAGATGTTGTCGAGAATGTCGTCCCGGGTAAGCGGGCTTTTCCCCTGAAGGGCCTTTTCTACGAGCCCGGGCTGGCCGGTACCGTCGCCATGGTCGAGCATGAACGCCGCGAGATCGATGGGTGAGTCCGCCAGTCCGTACAACGTTTGCGGGCGCGTCGTCATGATCAGCGCGTAGGCCACGTGCTTCGCGTAGAAGTTCCTCAGCTGCTCGTATGCGTCTCTCTCCTCGGTTGAGAGATCCGGTGGCGGCGGGTCGCCGCGCTGGACCGCCTTGTTGATGTCGGCTGGAGCGGTCCCCGGCATGTTGGAGTGGATGCCGATCAACTCCGGTGCTGCCTGTTCTCCCATCGTCTGCGTGACGGCCGCACCCCAATCGCCGCCTTGCGCCACGAACCGGGCGTACCCGAGACGCTTCATCAGCACGACCCACGCTCGCGCGATGCGGGCGGGATCCCATCCGGTGGCGGTTGGCTTGGCGGAGAACCCGTATCCCGGTAGCGAGGGAATCACCAGATGGAACGCGTCCGCCGCGGTCCCGCCGTGCGCCGTGGGATTGGTGAGCGGCTCGATGATCTTCAGCTGCTCGATGATTGAGCCGGGCCACCCGTGCGTGACGATCAGCGGTAGCGCGTCCTCGTGCTGGGAGCGGACGTGGATGAAATGAATGTCGAGCCCGTCGATCTCGGTCATGAAGTTCGGCAGGGCATTCAGTTTCGCCTCGCACTGGCTCCAGTCATAGTCGGTGCCCCAGTAGCGCGCGAGGTCCTGCATCAGCGCGAGGCGGACGCCCTGCGAGTCGTCGGTGACCGTCTCGCGCTCGGGCCACCTGGTCGCGTTGATGCGCCTCCGCAAATCGGTAAGGTCCGATTCCGGGAAAGCGATCTTGAACGGGTGAACATCGGTGCGCGTCTGTTGCGTGGTCTCAGTCATGGCTGGGTACCTCCGTCTTCCTCGGTTGGAAGCCGCCGACGTGGATGACCGTCTGGGCGAGGGTCGGCCGGGCTTCCTGGGCAGGTCGCGCCCGACATCGCCGTGATCGGGGTTGTCGAAGGCGCGTGAACGTGGCGTCGGCCGGTGCCGAGAACGATCGCTCATCGGCGAGCCCTCACTGACTCCGAGCAGCCAGGCCGCCGGCGACAGCGGGTCCTCGATGCCTGCCGTTCACGCTACGTCGGCCCGAGAAAACAAGCAATATTTTTCTAGAAATGATCATCGCCAATTGGCTGAGTCTGGTTCCCGTACCGTTGGGGCATGCCTGCCAAGAAGCCGCCCTCCCCGGCGGACGCGGTGACCGCCCGCCGTATCCTGCTCGACGGACTCGCTCGCGACGCTGACATCCTCAGCTTGCCGAACGAACTAGCGTCGCTGCACCCGCGCCATAACACCTTTCCTGGTGAGGTGTTCCTGCATCTGGCCGCGGACGCGCTGGACTGGTGCGGTGCCAGCCAGGCTGACCCGCTGGCCCTGGCGGGACTGGGCGAGCGGTTCCTTCCCGAGGGCGGCCTCCGCGGCAGTCGGCGCAAGAAGTTCCAGTACGCCGTGCTGGCGGCCGCGGCGCTGCACGGGGGAACCGAACCGGACCTGCTTGCGGATGCCGCTTGGTGGCAGGCCGATGATTTCTGGGAGTACGCGCTGTACGCGGCCATCGCCTGCATTCGCGCCGCCGCCAGCCGGGCCGGTGTGACCGTGAGCCAAGCATGCCAGGACCTGGCCCAGCCCACCGGGCAGCCAGCGCCATAACCGCCCGATTGACTTAGTGCGGCATCTGACACTTAATGAGACTGGTTCGGTTCACAGTCGAACGCGCGGGAGACGTCAATGAAGATCCGGTTCTCCTGGCTCGCCGGGGCGGGTGCGGCCGCGCTCGTTATCCTCGCCATGCCCGCTGCGCCCGCCAGCGCCGCGCTTCACGCTAGCCCGCAGGTGGGGTCATCGACGTCGGCCAAGCTTCCGGTAGCCACCGGGGATCCCCGGCATGTGCGCGAGCCGCGGTTGCCACGTCCCTGCGTGATCCTGCATGCCGACGCTGTCCACGACTACCGGCGAATTCAGCGACGCAGCGGAAACCACCCCGCCCGACACGGCGCGGATCCAGCGCGCACTCGACGCGTGCGCTGGCACCGGCCGGGCGGTAGTGCTCGCCGCCGACGCCGCGAACAACTCGTTCCTGAGCGGCCCGATCACGATCCGCGGGCACGAGGTGCTGCTGGTCGACGACGGCGTCACGCTCTATGCCTCGCTGAACCCAGCCGATTACCAGATGCCGGCCAGTATCCGGCGAATACCTGCGGAACCGTCAGCACCGATGGCGGCGGCTGTTACCCGTTCATCACGTTCGGCGGCAGCGGCTCGGGCTTGATGGGTGCCCGCGGCGTGGACGGCAGCATGGGTGCCGTAGACGGCCGCGGCGAGGACGCGCTGGTAGGCAGCACGCAGAGCTGGTGGGATGTCGCGGCGACGGCTGCATCTGGCGGGAACCAGAACAACCCCATCCTCGTCTACGGGGACGGCGCCGATAACCTCACGATCTACCAGGTCGAGCTGAAGAACTCGCCGATGTACCACGTCGAGATCAGCGACGGGCGCGGGCTGACGGTCTGGGGCGTGGAGATCGACACCCCTGCCACCGCGCGGAACACCGAACGGCGTCGACCCGGTCAGCGAGAGCGACGTGACGATCAGGGACGACATGATCCAGAACGGCGATGACTGCGTGGCCGTCAAGTCCACCGGCGACACGCCATCGCGGAACATCACCGTCGATGACGTGCACTGCTACGGCTCGCACGGGCTGTCCGTCGGCAGCCAGACCGCTGGCGGGGTCGACAACGTGCTGTTCAAGAACTCGACGCTGAACGGGTACGACAGCCTGGGCAACCTGTCGGCCAGCGACACCGGCATCCAGATCAAGACCGACGCCAACAGCGGCGGGGTCACCGCGCGGGTGACCTACACCGGGATCTGCATGACCAACATCAAGCATCTGCTGATCTTCAACCCGCATTACTCCTCGGGCGGGACCAGCATCCCCGATCAGCGCGACATCGTCCTCAACGGCGTGGTCTCGACCGATTCGGAATCGGGCGCCTACTCGATATTCGAGGGTTTCGACGCGGATGACCCGCTGCAACTCGCCCTCGAGAACATCGACCTGGACAACGTCACGCAGGACGGCAACCACGGGAACGAGAGCCCGCAGGCCGGTGAGAGTCCGACCGAGTACCTGAACGCCGAGACCTACAACACCAACATCGTGCCCACCGGACCGGAAGGCGACGCCGCCAACGACGTGACGGTCACCCCGATCACGGGCACCGGCGGCGTCCCGGCCTGCGACATCCCGGCGTTCGGTCCGCCCGCCGCCTAGCGAGGCGCAGCCGCATGAGTTTGCGGCCCCCGGTGATTATGGTCGGTGCTGCACTAGCAAGCCTCTTTGATGGTTGGTGTCACACCAACCATCAATCACTTAAGGACTGGTCGGCTGTCATCGTGGCGGGTGTCGTTTGCGTCAGCAGCGTGATCGCGCCGCACATCACGGCGAAGGCGACCGCCGCCGTCGCCAGTACGCCAGCGTCGGTGGTGAAATGCTCCTCATACAGCCACACGCTCAGGGCGATGCTGACGATCGGATCGACGATCACCAGGAAAGGCTGAGAAAACCGCAGTGGCCCGACGTGCAGCGCCGTCTGCTGCAGGAACAGAGCCGCCGCACTGCCCAGCGCCAGGGCGTATACCGGCCAGTGGGCGAACATTCCGGCCACGCCAAACTCGGTCAGCGTATCCGTCGTGGCCTTGATGAACGTTGCTACCAGAGCCCACATAACAGCGCAGGCGGTGGCATACAGCGCCGCCCGCAGGCCCGGAGATCCCCAGCGCGCCAGCAGCGCCAGCACCGCCGCGCTGGCGCAGCACGCGAGCACCGCCGTGACCCAGTGGTGACTGGTCGGCGTGGACTTGCCATTAGTGGGCTCCCCGGAGACGAGGAACACCGTCAGGCTGACGCAGGCCACCGCCGCGGCAGCCCAGGCGACCAGGGGAATCGACTGGCGAATCCAGAACAGGCGCAAGACCAGCATGAAGACCAGTTCGGTGGCCAGCAGGGGTTGCACGATCGAGAGCAGGCCATCGGACAGGGCCAAGGCCTGGAACACGAACGCTCCCACCTGGGCGGCCGAGCCGAAAAGCCACAACCTGTCCGTGAACAGGTACAGAATCAGCCGCCAGCCCGCCGCCTGCCGCGGGGCGGTGGTGCTGGCGACGTGCTGGGTGGCCTCGTTGACCGCGTTGCACAGCGCCGCTAGCAGGGCGAAGACGATGACCGTGGCCATGGTTGACAAGCGCGAACGCCCGGATGCCTAATCCGCCGCCTACAGGGCTCCCTTGACCTCATCACCCACTGGGAGCGGGGCCAGCACCTGCACGTCCAGCCGGCCGTTGAGCTTGCCCTCCAGGCTGGACGCCAGCTCAACCAGCTCCGGGCTCTTGGAATGGGCAGAAAGCGCGTCCTGCGACGCGTACTTCTCGATCATGACCAGCCGGTCGCGCCCTTCATGCAACGCGTACAGCTCACAACCCGGATCTTCCTGCACGCGCGGGATCACCGCCTCGAAGGCCGCGATCACTTCCGCGCGGTGTTCCGGCAGCGGGAACGCGGTGGCGATGATGACTACGCTCATTCGGCACTCGTTCCCGCTTCACGCATGGCTAACACCTGTCAGCACAGCCACGTCGGGTCCCAGGCGTGCACGTACCGGGAACCGACGCACCGCGGCTGGTAGACGGCGATGAGCTGCCGGACGATTTCCGCGCGCTGGGCGGCGCTGTCGCCGGGGATCTCGTACCAGCAGGCGTACAGGTCCCACCGGGAGGCCGGCCCGCGCGATCCAGCACCCAGCCCTCGGGTGCCGGAACGGGAAGCCCATGCCCGACAGGTCACCCGACTGGTCAACGTCGAGCACCGCGTACCGGTCACGGCCGGAGTCCAGTTTGCGGACGATCGCGTACACGGCGGCGACCGGCGGGGGAGCCCAGCCCGCCAGCACCCGCGGCCCCTCGAACGGGTACCCGGCCAGCGACCCCAGCCGGATCACCGCAATCCCGCCAGCACAGTGGCCAGTCGCGTCAGGTCCCGCAGGTCGCGGCCGGGAACCAGCAGGTCGATGTGCGGCCGTGCGACGGTCAGGCCGACTGGGAGGGCGGCGGCCCCGGCGTGCGGGCTGACCCAGATGAGCCGGAAGCACAGCCGGCGCAGCGCCGCTATCGCGATCGCCAGCGATTGAGGGGAGCCACGGTCCAGCCCGTCAGAGCAGATCACCGCGATCCCGCCGCGGCAGACGCCGCGCCGGGCCCACGACCGGACGAACGAGTCCAGCGAGGCTCCGATCCTGGTGCCCGCGTCCCAGTCGAACGCCGTCCTGGCCGCTGCCGCGATCGCCGCATCCGGGTCCCGTCCGGCGAGCGCGGGCGTGATCCGGGTCAGCCGGGTGCCGAAGCAGAACACCTCGGTGCGCGCCAGCCCAGAGTGGGCCGAGTACGCGAACTGCAGCAGCGCCCGCGAGTAGTCCGCCATCGAGCCGGAGATATCCAGCAAGAACACCACCGGGCGCGGCCGGACCCGTCGTCGTCGCCAGCGCGGCGGACCCAGCTCGCCGCCGGTGCGCATCGACTCGCGTATCACCCGCCGCACGTCCGGGCGGGTGCCGGAAGGCCCGCGCTCGTACCGGCGGGTCCGGCGCCGGGGCGGCGTGAGCCGCAGGCGCGCCATGATCGCGCGCAGCGCCGCCAGTTCCTCCGCGGAACACGCGGCGAAGCTTTTCTCCCGCAGCACCTCGGCGCCGGACGCCGACCAGCCGAGAGACGCGGGGTTGCCGGGGGACCGGTCGCGGCGTTCTGCGTCAGGAATGATCAACGTCGCGGCCGAAGCCGGTGCGGCGGGAACCGGGGATGCGGCGGCCGGCCCGCCCATCCCCAGGAAGAACCGGCGGAACACATCGTCATATGTCGGTATGTCGTCGCGGCGATGGACCAGGGCGCACCGCCCGGACCAGTACATGTCAGGCAGATCCGTGGGATCGAGCAGCGCCAGGGCCGCGTACCAGGTGACCACATCCCCGGAGCCCGCTGCCACTCCCGCCGCGCGCAGCCGGGCGGCGAATGCCGTAACCACGTCCGTCAGTTCGCCAGCCATGCCCGCACCAATTCAAAATCTTCGTGATCCTTAACGACGGTGCCTAGTGTCTCGGGCACCAGTTCCTCCACTCCGAGGAAGGCGAGCGTGCGGGTCCAGTCGATCGTCTCGGCGACGCCGGGTGGCTTCGCCAGGTCCAGTTCGCGCAGCCGCTGCACCGCGGTGACCACCTTGCCGAGCAGGACCTTTCCAGCCTCGGGGACGCGGATCGCGACGATCTCCGCCTCGCGTTCGGCGGAGGGGTAGCCGATCCAGTGGTAAAGGCACCGGCGCTTGAGCGCGTCGTGCAGTTCCCTGGTGCGGTTGGAGGTGAGCACGACCAGCGGCGGACGCGACGCGGCGATGGTGCCGATCTCCGGGACCGTCACCTGGAAGTCGGACAGTATCTCCAGCAGGAATGCCTCGAACTCGTCGTCGGCCCGGTCGATCTCGTCGATCAGCAGCACGGCCTCATCGCCGGCCCTGATCGCGGACAGCAGCGGCCGCTCGGTCAGGAACTCGGGGCCGTACAGATCAGCAGGCCCGCCCACCTCCCCTGCCCCCTCCACTGCACGGATGTGCAGCATCTGGCGGGCGTAATCCCACTCATACAGCGCCTGGCCCGCGTCGATGCCCTCGTAACACTGCAACCTGATCAGCCGACGGTGCAGCACGGTGGCCAGCGCCTTCGCGACCTCGGTCTTGCCGGTGCCGACCTCACCCTCCAGCAGCACTGGGCGGTTCAGCGACAGCGCGATAAACAGCGCGGTGGCGAGTCCCCGGTCAGCAAGGTAGCCGTCGGTCTCCAGCGCGGCCGCGAGGTCAGCGGGACTCTTCATGGACGCGGTCGCGCAGCTTGCCCTCGCGTTTCAGCGTGGCCCGCCAGGCGGCGCGCAGGTCACCGTCGTACTCCTGCGCCAGCGCGTCGAAACCGACATCCGCCATGCGCTTGCATGATTTGGCATCGCCGCAGTCGATGTCGTTCTGTCCCTGGGCGGACCAGATGTCCGACAAAACCCGGAGTTCGTCCACGGTTATCACTGTAAGCCGGTAAAAGGTGATTAGCTAGCTTCCGCGATCATCGCGGTCCCGGCGGTGCGGAAACCCAGCCGGGTATAGACCCTGGCCACCGCGTCGTCGGTCGCGGACAGGAAAACAACGTCGTTGCCCTGGGCGAGCGCGTCAGCGGCGAGCATCGCCGTCAACGCCGCGCCAAGCCCCTGCCGTCGCGACGCCGGGAGCACACCCACCCCGGTTATCTCGGCCACCCCGCCCGCTGCCTGATAACTGCCGGCCGCGACCGCCCCCTCGGGCCCGAACGCGGCGCCGAGCACCGACTGGCCAGAACGCAGCCGGTCGCGCAGCATGTCCATGGTGCCGCCATCGTGCCCGGCCGCGACCTTGTCCCGTTCACCGGTACCCGCCTCAGCGGTGCCGGTCCCCGGGTGCCCGAAGGCGACGGCGGGCACCGCCCAGACCTGGTGCAGATCGGGATCATCCGGCGTGAGCAGCCGGACGGCGATGTCATCGGGTGGCGTCGGCGGCCGCAGCGGCCCGTCCAGAACCATCAGCGGGTGCGCGCGTACCTCGAGACCCGCGTCGTCCGCCGCGAGGGTCATGTCGGGGGAGGCCTGCAGGATCCATTCGAACGATTCCGGGATCAGCAGCTCCCGCTGCCGGGCGCGCACCTTCCGCACGTCGGCCACGGTGACCTGCCCGCGGTCGCCTACCCGAGGCCGGGCGTAGTAAGGCCATCCGGCGCCCACTGGCACGAACAGCACCAGCGGCCCGTATTCCTCCGCCCCGGCCCGGTGCCTCGGCACCGCGTCGCAGAAAGCGTCAATCCGCTCAATGATCTCGTTATCGCTCACAGCAGTACTAACTTTATGGCCCGAACGTCGCGGGTTCCAACAAGGTTCTAGCTACGTTTGCCTGTCCGTAAGGATCTGCTGTCCGGTTTCCCGGGCAGAATGGTCGCCGTCCACCACCGGCACCTGGCGCGAAGTGCTCCATATCGAACAATGTTCGCCTTTGGAACACTGTTCGTTCCACGTGTTATGCTGAGGCGATGGCAGGCAGGAGTGTTTCGCGCGGAGCTGTCTCCCGTGATCAGTGGGCGGCCCAGATCGAGGCGCTGGACGGGACGCCGACTCCGCCGCGGGTTCGTAAGGCGCCGATCACGGTCGGCAGGATCCTGGATGCCGCGTTCCGGTTGGTCGAGGCCGAGGGCTTCGACGCCTTGACGATGCGCCGCGTCGCCGCCGCCCTCGAGACCGGTCCGGGCTCGTTGTACGCGCACGTCCGGAATAAGGCGGAGCTCGACGACCTGCTGGTCGGAGCGCTCAGTGCGCGGGTGACGCTGCCCGCGCCCGACCCTGCTCACTGGAGCGCACAGGTCATCGACGTGTGCCGGCAGCTGCGTGACCAGTACCTCCGGTACCCGGGGATCTCGCGTGCCGCGCTGTCGGCCGCCCCGAACAGCCTGGACACGCTGCGGGTCGCCGAGGGCATGCTCGCGATCCTGCTGGCCGGCGGGATGCCGCCGCAGACCGCCGCGTGGGCGATCGACGCCGCTTTGCTCTATGTCGCCGCCTACAGCTTCGAGGCATCGCTACGACGGGACCCCGTCACGGACACCGGCGGTCGGGTACTCGATCGAGCGGAACGCATAGAGCGCTTCCAGATGCTCCCGGTCACCCGCTTCCCCAACACGGTCGCGTACGCGCACGAGCTGACCTCCGGCGACGGACACGACCGGTTCGACTTCACGCTCGGGCTGCTGTTTCGAGGACTCAGCCCGGACGGGCAGCAGGACGACAAGCACGACCGACCTCCGGGTCGAGAGCGGAGCAACTCATGAAGGCAGTCCAGTTCAGCGGGTTCGGAGGCCCAGAGGTCCTCGAGATCGTGGATCTTCCAGATCCGCACCCGGGCCCCGGACAGGTCCGGATCGCGGTGCGCGCCGCGGGCGTCAACGCGAGCGACTGGAAGAAGCGTCAAGGCCTGATGGACCAGGAGCTCCCGCAGACCCTGGGCTACGAAGCGGCGGGCATCGTCGACGAGCTTGGGGAGGACGTCACCGACGTCGCCATCGGTGACCGCGTGTTCGGGTTCTCCGGCGACGGCGCCTCCCAGGCGGAACTGGCGGTGCTGTCCTGGTACGCACCCATCCCGCCGTCGCTCGATTTCGCGGCGGCGGCCGCACTGCCGGCCGCGGTCGAGACGGCCGCACGTGCGCTTGACCAGCTCGGCGTCGAGAGCGGTAGCACGGTGCTCATCAACGGCGCCTCCGGCAGCGTCGGCAGTGCCGCCGTCCAGTTCGCCGTGGCCCGCGGCGCCCGCGTGATCGGCACCGGCAGTCCTGCCACCCACGATTACCTGCGCTCGCTCGGCGCCGAACCCGTCGCCTACGGTGACGGCATGGCGGAGCGGGTCAGTGCGCTCGTTCCCGGCGGCGTCGACCGGGCGCTCGACGTCGCCGGAAGCGGCGTCCTGCCCGAGCTCATCAAACTCGCGGGCGGCCCGGAGCACGTCATCACGATCGCCGACTTCGCCAGCGCGCAGCAGTATGGCGTGCGGTTCAGTAGAGGTGACACGGGCCGGGCGCTCTACGCGCTCGCCCAGGTCGGCGACCTGGTCGAATCCGGGCGGTTCTCGCTCCCGGTTGGGCAGACGTTCCCGCTGACCGACGTGGCGGAGGCGCACCGCGTCGGCGAGGCGGGTCACGTGCGCGGAAAGCTCGTGCTGCTGGTCGACTGACGCGCCATCCACCGGGTCGGCCCGGCTTCGCGCTAGGCGGCGATGGCGGGGGGACGCGGGGCGCGGCGCAGCCATTGCCAGAACGTGCGTCGCGGCTGGCGGGGCGGAGGTGGCGGAGGTGGCGGCCCGGCGGTGATACTTCCGCCGTGAACCGAGCCCGCGATCTCGACGCGCAGCTGGACGGGGACGCCCGGGCCGGGCGGCTTGGGCAGTGTGACGCTCCCGCCGCGCACCGATATGTCACCGGCGTCCACCTCGACGCCCGGCCTGGTGATCAGCCTGAATCCGGAGCCTCTCACCTCGGCGGTGATCCGCAGCAGCGGCTGCGTGATGACCGCCTCGGTGAAGTCCAGCGTCACGGCGCCGCCTCTCACGCTGACATCCAGTTCCTTCGGCACTACCCAGCGGCCATCCCGGCGGACACAGCTTCCGCGGACGTGGATCCGGGCCAGGTCCTTCGGCGTGGCGCTCACCGTGCCCGCGCCGGGCGCCGCGACGCCAGCTGGCAGGTCGGCAGTCAGCGGCGCGAGCTCGGCGTAGGTCTTGGCGGTCAGCGCGCGTTCCAGGCGGTCGTCCAGTTCTTCGGGGGAGAGCCGACCGTCCCCGGCGGCTACCCGCAGCAGTTCCACCACCTGATCCCGGTCCGCGTGCGATGCGCGGAGTTTCTCGCCCGCGACGGCGGCAGGCAGGTCGTCCCGGCCGCCTGCGCTGGATGATGGGTCCGCCATGCCCAAACCCTAAGGCAACGCGCCGCTGGGGAGCACGATGCCTGCCGGATTCCAGTTCGTCATTGACTGCAAGGATCTCGGGCTGCTTGCCCGCTTCTGGGCGGCTGGCTGGACGACGGGCCAGAGGTGGCGCGCCGAGATCACGGTAATTACTCTGTTTCAGCCGCGTGATCAGCAGTCGATGTAGCAGTCTTGTTCCCAGGCCGCCAGGCCGCCCTCATCGGAATGCTCGTAGATCAGAGTCGACCCTGCGGTGAGGCTGTTAGCCGTCAGGAATTCATAACCACCACCATCAGGCCAGACGTCGTCTGTCCCTATGACGCTGACGTACCAGTAGTTAGGTTGCCCGTTGGTCGTGGATCCCGTGGGGATCGGGTACCACAGCTCGCTCTTGTCGCCCGTTTCGCAACTGTCGACGTATACCTCGATCCCGAGGTATTGGACATTGAGGCATTCGTTGTTGCCTATGCCGTTCTGTATCTCGACAACATTGACGATATCGGTAGTGCCGGGCAGCGTCCACCTTTGCTCGTTCGTGAAGTCCCAGATCGCGCCGGAACTGGTGAGAACGGCTGGGTTGTTGTGGCCTTGTGAGTCGATGAGCAGAGGGGTCTGGCCGCTGTTGGCGACAAGCAGGAATTCTTCCGGTCCGGCAGCACGAGCAGCCGTCGATCCTGGCATCAACAGGGCCGCGACGGCCAGCAGTGAAACGAAGAGGGGAAGGACGATGATCTTGAGGGCGCGCTGCTGCATAACAGGCCTCCGAGTAATTTACCGTTCGAACTGACCGCGTTGCCTGGCAATTGTCGCACTATCCCCCGGCCGAGAACACCCCTTTTAGGTGCCCGTACGCGCCCGCTTCATCGTCGATCAGGAATTCAATAGGCATAGCCCCGCACTATACGAGACTGAATCACCGGACACTGCCGGAACAATGGATTTTTATGCACCAGGAGCTTTGGAACGAGGAGTCCCGCTAATAACTCCAGCCGTAGATCGTGGAGCATCTGCTCGTGCGTGAGTCGGCGCCGCCGTACGAGGGGGAAGGCGCCTTCGCTTTGTGGCACTTCAGCGAGGATCCTTCTCTTGGCCCGTTCCGCCCGCAGCCCGCGAGACAAGGACCAAACTCGCACATGGTTCGAACGGTCAGGTGAGGTCGCGCTGCATGAGCGTGGTGTCCAGCCAGCGCTCGTGCTTGAAGCCGACTCCATGCAGGGTGCCGACGGGGGTGAATCCGAACCGGCGGTGCAGCGCCACCGAGGCCTTGCCGGTGTCAGCGCCGTCGGCGATGACCGCGATCACCTGCCGCACCCCGGCTCGCCCGCAACCGTCAAGCAGCGCGCCGAGCAGCACGGTGCCCAGGCCTTGCCCTGACCGGCCCGGGGCGACGTAGACCGAGTCCTCCGCGGTGTGCCGGTACGCCGGCCGGGTTTTCCATGGCGCGGCGTAGGCGTAGCCGTGGATGTCGCCGCCGAGCTCGGCGACCAGGAAGGGGAGTGCGCGGTCGCCCAGGTCGGCCAGCCGCTGCTCCCAGTAGCCGGGCTCCGGGACGGTCACGTCGAAGGTCGCCACGCTGGTGGCGACGTAATGCGCGTAGATCTTCGCCACGGCGGGCATGTCGCCCGGCTGGGCAGGACGGATGACCAGGGCATGATCCTCTCGTCGTTATGGCGGAAAAGGCGAGAAGCCCGCGAGGACAGTCAGTCCCGCGCGGGCTCCTCGTAAAAGACGTCAGATGTCGTAGTACAGCTCGAACTCGTGCGGGTGCGGCCGCAGCGCGATCGGCTCGATCTCGTTGGACCGCTTGTAGTCGATCCAGGTCTCGATCAGGTCCGGGGTGAACACGCCGCCCTCGGTGAGGAACGCGTGGTCGGACTCCAGGGTGTCGAGCACCTCGCCGAGCGAGCTGGGAACCTGCGGGATGGCGGCGGCCTCGTCCGGCGGCAGCTCATACAGGTCCTTGTCCACCGGCTCCGGCGGCTCAACCTTGTTCTTGATGCCGTCGAGGCCAGCCATCAGCATCGCGGAGAACGCGAGGTACGGGTTGGCCGACGGGTCAGGCACGCGGAACTCGACGCGCTTGGCCTTCGGGTTCGTCCCGGTGATCGGGATACGAGCGCAGGCGGAGCGGTTACGCTGCGAGTACACCAGGTTGATAGGTGCCTCGTAGCCCGGCACCAGACGGTGGTAAGAGTTCACCGTCGGGTTGGTGAAGGCCAGCAGCGCCGGGGCGTGCTTGAGCAGGCCGCCGATGTAGTGGCGGGCCAGGTCCGACAGGCCGGCGTAGCCAACCTCGTCGTAGAACAGCGGCGAGCCGTCCTTCCAGATGGACTGGTGGCAGTGCATGCCGTTCCCGTTGTCACCGAACAGCGGCTTCGGCATGAACGTGACGGTCTTGCCGGCCGCGCGGGCGGTCGACTTGATGACGTACTTGAACGTCATCAGCTTGTCGGCCATCTTCAGCAGGGTGTCGAAGCGCACGTCGATCTCGGCCTGGCCGGCGGTGCCCACCTCGTGGTGCTGCATCTCGGTCTCGATGCCGACCTCGATCAGCTTCGCGACCATCTCCGAGCGCAGGTCAGTGTAGTGGTCAGTCGGCGGGACCGGAAAATAGCCGCCCTTGTACCGCGGCTTGTAGCCGAGGTTGCCGCCCTCTTCAACCCGGCCGGTGTTCCACGCGCCCTCGATCGAGTCGAGGTGGTAGTAGCCCTCGTTCGGGCCGGTCGCGAAGCGAGCCGAGTCGAAGATGTAGAACTCGGCCTCGGGGCCGAAGAACGCGGTGTCGCCGACGCCGGTGCCCTTGAGGTACTCCTGGGCCTTGCGGGCGATGTTGCGCGGGTCACGGGTGTACGGGGCGCCGGTCAGCGGGTCGTGGACGAAAAAGCTCAAGTTGAGCGTCTTGCGGGTCCGGAACGGGTCCACGTAGGCGGTGGACGGGTCGGGCAGCAGCAGCATGTCCGACTCGTGGATCTGCTGGAAGCCGCGGATCGACGAGCCGTCGAACATCAGGCCATCGGTGAACACGCCGGTGGAGAAGTTGCTTGAGGGCACGGTGAAGTGCTGCATGGTTCCCGGCAGGTCACAGAACCTGATGTCTACGAACTCTATGTTCTCGGCCTCGATGAAACCGAGAACCTCTTCGGCACTGCTGAACATCAACCCTCCCCTAGACAGGGCGAATATGTCGGGTAAAAAGCGGCGGTCATCTGGTTCGGACGTTAGCTCGCGGCAATTTCAGTCCAGTGTCGCGTATGTTTCCCAGATGTTACGACTGGCCCGCCGTGGTTGGTCACCCCAGGGTAGAGATACCGTGGGGACGTGGCAGAGAATACCGCCCTCAAGGAGACCTCAAAAGCATCGGAGTACCGGGGGCAGCGTTTCGGACTGCCCGAGCAGGGTCCGACGTCGGTCGCGCCGATGATCCGCCGGTTCGGCGCGCTGTTCGTGGACTGGCTGCTGTGCCTGGTGATCGCGCGCGGCCTGCTTCATTCGCCGGAGTGGACGCTGCCGATCTTCGCGCTCGAGGTCTACCTGCTGACCGCGATCAGCGGGCTGACCGTAGGCAAGCGGCTCTTCGGCATCCGGGTGATCCGCACCAACGGCGACCGGCCCGGCTTCGGCTGGTCCGCGCTACGGCTGCTGCTCCTGCTGTGCGTGATCCCACCGCTGGTGACCGACCGTGACCTGCGCGGCCTGCACGACCGCGCCGCCGACACGATCGTCGTCCTGATCTAGCTCCGGTCTCCCAGGCCCTCAGCGCGTGCGGGGGCACGGCAGCCGACCGTTTCTGGGCGGTGCGACGCTGACCAGCAAAGAGTGCGGGCAGTGCCGCACTGACCCGAAACGACACGCCCGGGCCTGCGGTCTGACCGCGCTCATGAGCACCACCAGTACCAGCAGCAGCATCCGACCGCCGTACTCGGCAGCCGCCCACGGCCCGGCGCCGGTCAGCGAGTGCGGGGGCGGGGCATCTTCGGCATCCGCGCGTTCTGCGGGGCCGGGCCCTTGGGCATCTGCAGCGACGGCTGCAGCGCCTTCAGCCGGTAGTTAAGGTCGCTGATCGCGGCGGGCTTGAGGTTGCGTGGCAGCCGCAGGACCTTCTTCTGCAGCTTGGAGATCGGGGTCTGGCCCTCGGCGTCGCCCACCTGGAAGTCGAAGATCGGCACGTCGTGCGCGACCCGGGCGGTGCGCTTCTTCTCCGCGGCGAGCAGGCCATTCAGCCGGTTGGGGTTACCCTCACCGACCAGCACGACGCCGGGACGGCCAACGGCCCGGTGTACGACATCCATGTTCCGGTTGCCGGTCACAGCCGGGGTCACGGTCCAGTTGCCCCGCATTGACTGCAGGATCGCGGCGGCGGCGCCGGGCTGGCCCTCGATCGCCGAGTACTGTGCCTGCTGGGCGAAACGCCCGAACAGCACCATTGCCCCCAGGATGCCGAGCAGCACACCCAGCGGGGTCAGGAAGCCGACCAGCCCGGTGAGCAACCCGACGATCACGAAGATGACGATGACGCCGACCAGGGTGCCCACCACCATCGGCAGCGCCCTGGGGTTACGCTCGTGTACGAGCTTCGCTACCATGCGTAGCTGCTTAAGCCTGCCCATGTTAGCGACGTCATCCGTGTTAGTCACCGGTTCCAGCCTTCTTCCATATAAAGCGTTCCAACACCCGCAGCATACGATTCCCGGTGCGCTTGGCAGTAACCGTGGCGGTATCGCCAGGACTGCCCGGTAAGGTTCTGCGAACACGTCGCGTATATGCTACCGCCCTGCTGGTGGCAAGGCCCGTGGACTTCAGGCGGGAGCTTGCTCGCGACGCCTTTCGATGGCCTGCGCGTACAGCCGGCCCGCGCGGTAGGAGGACCGCACCAGCGGCCCGGACATTACCCCGGCGAAGCCAAGCTGCTCCGCTTCCTCGCGCAGTTCCACGAATTCCTCCGGCTTAACCCACCGCTCTACCGGATGATGCCGCGGCGACGGCCGCAGGTACTGAGTGATGGTCAGCAGCTCACACCCGGACGCATGCAGGTCCGCCATCGCCTCGCTGACCTCCTCGCGCGTCTCGCCCATGCCGAGGATCAGGTTGGACTTGGTGACGAGACCGCCCTCGCGGGCTAGCCGCAGCACGTCAAGCGACCGCTCGTAGCGGAACCCCGGCCGGATCCGCTTGAAGATCCGTGGCACGGTCTCGATGTTGTGCCCCAGCACCTCGGGGGCCGAGCCGAACACCTCGGCCAGCCTGTCCGGCAACGCGTTGAAGTCCGGGATCAGCAGTTCCACCCCGCAGCCGGGCAGCGCGGCGTGGATCTCCCGTACGGTCTGCGCGTACAGCCACGCTCCGCCATCGGGCAGGTCGTCGCGGGCGACGCCGGTAACGGTCGCGTAGCGCAGCCCCATGGTCGCCACCGACTCGGCGACCCGGCGCGGCTCGTCGGTGTCCAGCGCGGCCGGTTTACCGGTATCGATCTGGCAGAAGTCGCACCGTCGGGTGCACTGGTCGCCGCCGATCAGGAAGGTGGCCTCGCGGTCTTCCCAGCATTCGTAGATGTTGGGGCAGCCGGCTTCCTCACAGACCGTATGCAATCCTTCACCGCGCACCAGGTCTTTGAGCGCGCGGTATTCCGGCCCGGTCCGCAGCCGCGTCTTGATCCACGGCGGCTTGCGTTCGATCGGAACCTGGCTGTTGCGGGCCTCCAGGCGAAGCATCCGCCTGTCTTCCGGTGCGACTACCACGTATCTAGGGTATGTTCCCCCGCGGACATAACGATCAAGGGGGAACCATGATCTTGAGCACGATGAACGATTTGCCGGGATATGAGGTCACTGAGGTGATCGGCGAGGTGTTCGGCCTCACCGTCCGGTCACGGAACGTGGGATCCCAGCTTGGGGCCGCCTTTAAGTCCCTCAAGGGCGGCGAACTGCGCGGTATGACGAAGCTGCTGTCCGACAGCCGGGTCGAGGCGCAGGATCGGCTGGCCGAGACAGCGGCGGACAAGGGCGCCGACGCCGTGCTGGCGATGCGGTTCGACGTCAGCGAACTGCAGAACATAGGCCAGGAGATCTGCGCCTACGGCACCGGCGTCAAGATCCGGAAGCTCTAGAACCGGGCGAGCCGGCCGCCGCTGATGTATCACTGCCGGCGGGCGGCCAGGGTGATCCAGCCAGCGGCACCCGCGCCGATGCCGCCGGCACCGGAGACGACGAGCACCCAGCGGGCTCCTAGCGGACCGAGCAGCCCGCTGGCCACCGCCATGCCCAGCGACGCCGCGCCGAACATCACCGCCGCGTAGAGCGCGAACACCCGGCCCGCGATGGCTGGTGGCGCGTTGTGGTTCAGATAGGACCTGGTGGCGAGCACCTCGGCTCCGTCGGCGAACCCGCCGATGCCGTAGGCGATCGCCGATAGCCACAGGAATGGCGCGATCCCCGCCAGCGAGATGCCGACCCCGGTGACGAAGGTCCCGGCGATGGCGACCGGGACCAGCCACCGCACCGGTATCCGCCCCGCGGCCAGCGACCCGGCCACCATGCCCGCCGTCCAGGAGGCCACCAGCACCGAGTATCCGCTGGTCCCGGCCCGGAAGACGCCCTCGGCGAGGACGACCTCGGCGACCACGGCCATGTAGGCGAACGCCATCATGACCCCGACCACCACTACCAGCAGCCGGGCGATCCGGTCCGATCGCAGATACGACAGCCCGGCCCGGATCTGGATCAGCATGGACTCGCCGGCCGCGCGCTGGCGCTCGGAGCCCCGCAACTGGAGCAGTCCGAGGCCGACGGCGCCAACCGCGTAGCAGATCGCGTTCGCGCCGAGCGCCAGTCCGGTACCGCCCACGGTGCTGAGCAGCCCCGCGAGCAGCGGTCCCGCGGTCATCCCGCCCCAGGTCGCGGCCTGCAGGTACCCGTTGGCCGCCGTGATGCGTTCAGCCGGTGCGAGCAGCGGGACGATCACGCTGAGGCCGGGCTGCAGGATGGCGGCGCACACCCCGAATCCGGTGGCGAGCGCGAGGGTGCCAGGCACGCTGGTAACGAAGATCAGGGCCACCGCGACCGCCGCGGAACAAACCGAGGCGCCGACGAGCACCTGCCGCGGCGGGAGCTTGTCGAGCAGCAGCCCGGCGAGCGGGGAGAGCAGCACGATCGGCAGCGTGATTGCCAGGAACACCGATGCCACGGCCCACCCGGCGTGCGACCGTTCGTATACCCGGCTCGCCAGCGCGATCTGCGCGAGCCCATCGCCCGCCGAGATCATCGCCTGCAGCCCGACGGCCAGCCCAAGGTTGGCGGCCGCGCCCCGCGTCTTCGTGGTCGCCCCCTTACGTAATCGGACAACCGTAACATTGGCATCGCCAGCGGCCCTCACGCGATGCCCATCGATGGGCCATCGCTGGCGCTGTAGCACCCTCGATGGGCCATCGATGGCCCGGCAGCCAGGGGGGCGGCGTGCGGCAGGCGGCACCATTAGCGACCGAGGAACCCGCGGAAGATCTCCGCCGCCGCGGCCTCGAGGGCGCTCAGCGGCGGTTCGTCTCCCGCGCCGGCGATCGCGTAGAACATCAGCCCCTCGCAGCAGGCGACGAGCTGCCCGCCGTGCCGGGCCGGGTCGGGCGAGCCCGCCAACCGCATCAGCATGATGGCCGCGTCGCGGAACGGCCGGCCTGCTCTGTCGTACAGCGTCCTGAGCTCCGGCCTGCGGGTGGCTTCCAGCGCGAGCTCGTAACGGGCGAGCGTCCGGCGCCGGTCGACGTAGATCTGTTCATACAGCAACCGCCCGACGATCGCCGGGAGCGCTTCGGCCGGGGGCATCGTGACGAACTGGCTCAGGGAATCCGCCCCGGCGGCCGCGAAGTGCTGTTCCTCTAGCTCGCTCAGCCGGTCCAGCGCCAGCTCGAGCAACACGGCGCGAGTGCGAGCCAGATTCGAGGTCGAGCCCGGCGGCAGTCCGGCCGCCTGGTCGACTGCCCGGTGTGTGAGGCCGCGCATCCCGCGTTCGGCGAGCAGGGTGATGGCGGTCTCCGCGATCAGCTCGGCTCGTGGCGATTGCATGACGATACACTACAGCTGTAGTTTAACTACAGCTGTAGTGAGGAGTGCGAATGCGGACGGCGATAGTGGCGGGCGGCGGCATCGGCGGGCTGACCGCGGCGGTGGCATTGAAGCGGAAGGGCTGGCAGGTCCAGGTCCTGGAGCGCGCTACGACCCTGAATGCGGTCGGCTCGGCGCTCGCCATCGGACCGAACGCGCTGCGCGGGTTCGACGTCCTCGGCGTCGGCGGCAACATCCGTGCCGTCGCCCGGGTGCCGGGTGACGGCGGGTTGCGCCGTCCAAGCGGCCGCTGGGTCAGCCGGGCGAATACGGAAGCCGGCCTGGCCCGGTACAAAGACCCGGCGGTCATCGTGCTCCGCTCTTACGTCGTGGACTTGCTGCGCGGCCTGCTCGGCGACGATGAGGTGCGCACCGGGACGGAAGTGACCGCGGTTTCACCGGACGATGGAGTCGTCACCACCGCCGACGGCGAAGAGCGCGCCGATCTGGTGGTCGCGGCGGACGGGGTTCTGGTCGCGGACCAGGGGCACGCTGTTCCCCGGGCATCCGGAGCCGGTCTATACCGGGCTGACCTCCTGGCGGCTGCTGATTGACGACCCGGTGGTGGCCTTCACGGAGACCTGGGGTCGCGGGCAGGCGTTCGGCGTCAACGTCGCCGCGGGCGGCCTGGTCTACTGCTACGCGACCGCCCCGGCGCCACCAGGAGAGCAGTCAGGCAGCGAGAAGGACGAACTCACCAGGCTCTTCGGCACGTGGCACGACCCGATACCGAGGCTCATCGAGGCCGTCGATCCGGGCCGCGTGCTGCGCACCGACATGTGGCATCTCGCCGTTCCGCTGCCCGCGATGCACCGGGGCAAGGTCGCGATACTCGGTGACGCCGCGCACGCGATGACCCCCAACCTCGGCCAGGGCGGCTGTCAGGCCATCGAGGACGCGATCGTGCTGGCGCATGAGGTAACCGGCGGGGGAGGGCTGGCCGGGTACACCGCCGCCAGGCTGCCACGGACCACGGTCATCGCCCGCCGGTCGCTCGCGCTGTGCAAGATCAGCGCGATCGGTGATCCGGTCCGTGCCGGGGTACGGGACGCGGCGATCTGGGCGGCGGGCAAGCTGGGTCCGAACGCGGTACTCCGCCAAGCTGACCTGGCCTACAACTGGTACCCACCGACGGAAGAGAAACTAGAAACTCAGCCGGCCACTGGCTGAGCGCCGGTCAGCAGGCTGGCGTTGTGCGTACGGATCCAGCGCCGGTAGCCGAGCGCCTCGGCCAGGTGCCGCTCGATGCCTGGTGTGACCTCGGACACGCTGACCCGCCTGCCGAGCTCCGCGGACAGCGTCGTGGTCCCGGCGTCCCTGATGCCGCACGGGATGATCCGGTCAAACCACGACAGGTCGTTTTCGCAGTTCAGCGCGAAGCCGTGCATGGTGACCCCGCGTGCCACCCGGGCGCCGATCGCGCCGATCTTCCGCTCGGGGCCGCGGTCGTCCTCGGGAATCCAGGCGCCGCTGCGGCCCTCGACCCGGATGGCGCGCACCCCGAAGTCGGCGCAGGACTGGATCATGGTCTCCTCGAGCGTCCGGACGTAGGCCACCACGTCCAGCGGCTCGCGGAGCTTGATGATCGGGTAGCCGGTGAGCTGCCCAGGGCCGTGCCAGGTGATCTTGCCGCCGCGGTCGACGTTGATCACCGGCGCGCCGGGGTCTCCGACCGGCCGGTCGGAGACCCCGGTACGCTTGCCCGCGGTGTAAACCGGCTGGTGTTCCAGCAGCAGGCAGCTGTCCGGGATCTCGTCCGCCACCCGGCGGTCGTGGACGAGCCGCTGCAGATCCCAGCCGACGGTGTAGTCCAGTGCTCCGGCACCGAACCCGGCGTACAGGTACATAAGCTCATCGGCCACGCCACCCATCGTATGCTCACGCTCGCCGATAACGGGCACACTTGAGTTGTGATCGACGAAGCTGAGCTGCGGCGGATGAGCGAAGCCGAGCGGCATGAGCTAGCACGAATCCTCGCGAAGATCGAGATGCCGAAGGCGTCGCGCGATCCGAGGCTGGTCCGCCGCAGGCGCCTGGCCCTGATCCTTATGGTGGCTATCTGCGTGGTCCTGGCGGCCTGGATCGCCATCCTCATTCTCACGTTGCACCGGCATTTCGTGGTGCGGCACTGGCCCGCTGTCTGGGTGGGCCTTGACCTGGCCGAGCTCGCGGCCTTCGCGGCGACCGCGTGGGCGGCCTGGAAACAGCGGCAGATCGTGATCGTGTTCATGATCATGACCGGGACGCTGCTGCTCTGCGACGCCTGGTTCGACCTGGCGTCGTCCTACGGGTCCCGGGACTTCGGTTCCAGCCTGCTCGAAGCCATCCTCGTCGAGCTGCCGCTCGCCTTCCTGATGTACGCCGGGGCGCGCCGCCTGGTCAGGCTCACCGTCCACAGCTCGATGCGGCTGCAGGGCATCTCCGGTCCGCTGCCGCCGCTGCACCGGGTCCCGCTGTTCGCCGACGGCATGGAGGAAGTGCTCCCGCAGCGGATTCGGGAAGGCGCCGCACCGTCCCCATAAGACCCTGTCACATGCCGCCGCGCTGCCTTGTCTCGGATAGCGAAGGAGGCAATCATGCGAGTATTCGTCGCTGGCCGAACGAGCGGACCGGTGGCCCGGTCAAGACCGAGGACGATCCGCTCGATCCAGCTCCGCCGAGGAACGCCCGCCAGTCGATGGCTGCTATCCGGCACGTGGAGTCCGTCGTTATGGCCCATGGCGGGTTGGTGCTGCGGTACGGCGGGTTCTACGGGCACGGCGCGTCGGGGGATCTGCTGGGTCCGGTCCGCAAGCGGCAGATGCCTATCGTCGGCGGCGGGACGGGGCTGTGGTCGTTCTGCGAGATCACCGACGCGGCGGCGGCGACGGTCGCCGCGTCGCCGAGGCGGCTGCCGGCCTGGCTGGCCCGCCCGCTGGCCGGCGAAATGGGCGTGTCGATGATGACGGACATCCGTGGTTCGTCCGACGCCAAGGCCAAGCGCTTGCTTGGCTGGACGCCGCGTTACAAAGTGGAGGGGGATGAGGAGGCGGGCGGGGGGAAGGGTTTCCAGAATGGGTGAGGTCGAGCAGTACCGAGGCCTGATGTTCTCGATCGCCTACCGGATGACCGGCAGCGTCAGCGATGCCGAGGACATTGTGCAGGAGGCGTTCGCCCGGGTGCTGCGCGTGGAAACCGAGATGGCCGATCCGAAGGCTTACCTCGCGACCACCGTGACCCGGCTGGCCATCAATCAGCTGACCAGCGCCCGGGCGCGGCGGGAGTCCTATGTGGGCGCCTGGCTGCCCGAGCCCGTGGTGACGGAGCCGGGCCCCGAGGAGCATGCCGAAATGGCCGATTCCCTATCGATGGCGTTTCTCGTCGTGCTGGAGTCGTTGAGCCCGGTCGAACGCGCGGTGCTCCTGCTGCACGACGTCTTCCGGTACGACCATGCGGAAATAGCCGACATCGTGGGCAAGTCTCCGCAAGCCTGCCGACAGATCCTGGTCCGGGCCCGGCGGCACGTGGACGAGGGAAAGCCGCGATTCGAGGCCTCGCGGGAGCAGCGAGACGAGGTGGCCCGGCGGTTCTTCGCGGCCGCCGAAGGCGGTGACCTGGACGCGCTGCTCGCCGTGCTGGCGCCAGACGTGGTGTTCCAGGGCGACGGCGGAGGGAAGGCGCAGGCGGTCACCGGTCCGCTGCTGGGCAGTGCGCGGGTGGCCAGGTTCCTTGCGGGCCTGTTCCGCCGGGGCAACACCCTGGGCGTCAGCGTCCAGCTCGCCGAGGTCAACGGCCAGCCGGGCGCCATTGGCTATGACGAGGCCGGGCGGATAATCGGCGTCTTCGCCCTGGATATCGTCGATGGCCTCGTGGTCACCGTTCGTTCCGTGGTGAATCCCGACAAACTGCAGCATCTTGGGGCAGTCTCCGATGTGGCGCTGAAGCCGCCGCAGGAATTACCCTGGCCCGCATGGCCACTGATTTCACCGAGGAGACCGCGGCCGCCGCGGTCGTCGAGTCGTTCGCCGGAGCGCCTGACGAGCGGCTGCGCGAGATCCTGACCAGCCTGGTTGGGCACCTGCACGCGTTCGCCCGCGACGTGGAGCTGACCATACCGGAGTGGGAAAAGGCGATCGACTTCCTCACCCGCACCGGTCAGAAGTGTGACGACGAGCGGCAGGAGTTCATCCTGCTGTCCGATGTCCTCGGTCTGTCGATGCTGACGGAGACTATTTCCAACCGGAAGTCCGGCGCCGAGACCGAGTTCGACGGTCCTCGGACCGTTCCATGTGGTGGAGTCTCCGGTGCGCGAACTCGGCGACGACATCGACCTGGTTGGCACGGGGGAGAAGTGCGTGGTCCGCGGCCGGGTGCTGGCTTCCGGCGGCACGCCGCTGCCCGGTGCCACGCTGGACGTGTGGCAGGCCAACGATCAAGGCTTTTACGACGTCCAGCAGCCCGGCGTCCAGCCTCGTACCAACGGGCGCGGGCTGTTCACCGCGGATGCCGACGGGGCGTTCTGGTTCCGGACGATCGTGCCTAGCTATTACCCCATTCCCACCGACGGGCCGGTGGGGCAGTTGCTCCAGGCGACCAAACGGCACCCGTACCGGCCCGCGCACATCCATTTCATCGTCGCCGCGCCCGGGTGCCGGACGCTGACCACGCACATCTTCGTGGCGGGCAGCCCGTACATCGAGTCGGACGCGGTGTTCGCGGTGAAGAAGTCGCTCGTCTCCGAGTTCGCGGAGGTGGACGACCCCTCGCTGGCCGCCGATTACGACGTGCCGAACCCGTTCCGGCTCGTCAGCTTTAACATCACCCTCACGCGCAACAGCCTCCAATAACGTCGATAGTGTGGCTATTAAACAAGAGTCACATCTGAGTCTTCGGCAACAGAGGTCGGCGAAACAATCCTGGAATCGAAGGACATGCTGGCCCGGCTACGTTCGATTGAGGCCTGCGCAATGGGGAAAATCAAGGTACTATCTCCCCATGTCTCGCCAGACAAGTCAGTCTGGGATGAGGCTTTAACGCGATACTTCTGCAAGCTGTGCTGAATCCTGGGGTGGGGACGATGACCGCTAGCCGTACCGACGTACCCGCGCCGTCCCAGGACACACTCATAGCCGAATCTGACAGAACTCGAAAGTCAATTCTTGTAAGGTTCTGGCATACTGGAAAAATTGTCGTCAAGGACCCGGCGGGCACGGGATCTTTGATAGCGCTTCTCATCGGAATAATAATGAGTTCCAGTTCGTCCGTCGGTGTCACTTCCTCTGGCGTTCGATCTGTCGGGTATGCAATTGTAGGGGCGGCGGCATTTTCTTTCATCTATCAATTTTGGGCTAATGACGCTCTTGTTCATTTGATCACATCGAAGGTTGAGGGTGCCCAAAGGAAAGCCAATCAAGAGATTGAGAATCAATGGCAGTCTATCGCATCCGATACTACCGCCTCGATCAATATTTACGCGAGTCAGTTTATTTCACTGCACAAGCGGCATTGGCCGCTTGAAACTTACCCGGAAAGCAACATACCGAATGCTGAGTTCAATCAGAGCCTCGAATCTGACCTGTCACAGGCTTCGACTTATGAGTTCAGAGGACAAAGCGGGAAGCATCTCGCCGGTCGACTGCTCGAAACTAGATACCAAAGACTGCGAACCATTCGGGTTGTGATCGAGGACGCGACCATAGACCAAGTGCTGAATGCTAGAATAGATGAAAAACGATTTGGTGAACCTGATTCTCATGATCTCACAGATGATGAGCTTCGTAGCATGATTCTTGAGGACATGCTCGATAGCCTCTAATCGGTCTTTATAGAGCTGTCTCTCTAGGTAGAATTGAGTGGCTCGAGCTAGTGTATGCTAGTCGCCCGACCGATGTCAGGATGGAGATAATCGACGGGATTGTGTATATAAGCCCGTTTATTCGAAACAGGCCTCAAGGGTATAAATATCCGGAGGTGTTTCGCTATGATCCTCACTCGATCCCGGCACAGGTTGCGTCCCTGGAATTCGAGAGGGAGTTTGGTCTGCTGTCCAAGACTAAGGTAAGATTCGATTCGGGCACCCAGATGAGTAGCTTGCAGGAGCATCTCAAGGCGAAAGGGTGGGATCTGACAGCCGGTGAGCTTGAGCAAAGATGCAGATCGGCTGTGCGGAGCCTTCGAGTGCTAAATAACTTTCTCGGAGATTCTAGAACGTAGGAGTGGCGCGACTATGGATTTGATCCAGAAACTCGGTTGCATTGACTGGGCCGACCGGCAGTGGAGAAAGGAGGCTGTGGATCTTCTTCCCGATGTCGACGGCATCGGAGATTCCATCCGAAGCTATATGGGGGGCTGGGGCCTAGCGACGCGTGCAGAGAGGCTACTCGGTAGCCATGAGACGAGTACTCATTATAAGTGGCTCGTCTATCGCGACATTCAGCTTCGCTTCACTCTATGGCTTCATGATTACAAACCTCAAGGCCACCGAAAAGCTGGATACGCTCAGGTCCCGCACAATCACCGTTACGATCTCTGCTCGATAATTCTGCGTGGCGGGTATGATTCTGTGCTTTATGACGTCGGCGGGGAAGTCTCGGCGATAGATCGTGAGACATTTTCTCCGGGAAGCATATTGAGCCTTAGCTATGATCAGATCCACTCCCTGGAGAATATCCAAAGTAAAACGAAGTCTCTATTTATAGAGGGCCCAACTATCAGAAACTTCAGTACGGCATACCCTGTGGGGGGAGAACCGCGCGATTTCGTCGATTTTGATGGCCGGTGGGATAGCTTGATGGACGATCTTTAATATTGACGACGCGCTGACGCAGGCATGGTGGGGTACCGTCAGAAACAAGAGTTACGGGTCCAGTTCATTCCTCTTTCGTGCCTGGAAATCAAGAAATCTGTTTTTCATATCGTCCCACCGCTCCGCACTGAGCGTGATACCCGCATCCTTGAGCTTGGCCAAGAAATCTTCCTCGGGCAGATCGCCGGGCAGTTCTAGGTGGCGTACGGCGGGCGAGGTGAGCAGAATTCGGCAATCCCGGTAGAGCATCTGGTAAATCAGAGAGTCGCGGCCAAAACACAAGTTTGATGAGAATTTGGTTTTGTGAGGACTGTCCTCGTTGAGTCGTGCGACAAATACAGTGCTGTCAAAGAGTTCCATCCTGTCGCCGTTCGGAATGGGGGTGAACGCGAACTCGATGCGTTCGTACTTGCGTCGGGTCAGGTATGCTCCCGCGATGGCGGTATGGATGTTATCGATGATGCCTTGCCGCGCCCGGCCGAAGGATTCGTCGCTAGGATCAGTCGCGTCGTGCCGTGCACGAAAATCGACCACCTCGGGCTTGGTGGGATCGGGGACGATGAGCGTTATGTCGCGTGGCAGTCGCGGCAGCACCGACAACCGGGCGACCGCGTAGCGCGCCGACCAGCCTTGGAAGATAAACCTCGAGGACGAGGACATCGCTTCGTTGAGGTCGCGATTGAACTTCGGATTGGGGATGTCGCCCGCTGGATAGGTGGTGACTGGCAGGTACGTTGCCTGCATCGAGTGAAACGTGTCCATCGCCTCTGCGGTGCTGAGAGCCACTGCCTGCTGGATGTTGCTCTCAATCGAGGAAGCCAGGAAGTTGTTGAACTGGCTTGTGGTCAGCAGGACCTGCAGGAAGGAGTACACGGTCGTCGCGATCGTCGCCGCACCCAACCCAAGGAAGAATTGGCTGGCGGTTCCGTGGGTCCTAACCGACAAGTACAGGAGGCCCACGGAGACGAGGGCCATGACGAGGACTAGGATGCCGTTCCTGTTGAAATACAGAGAACGCAGCAACTGAAGGTTCGCGCTGTGCTTCCGCTCTGACACGTGCGCTCCAAGCTACTTGTGACTAACGTCATCGATCCTCACTTTAGCCACATAGTAGGTGATTCGTATGAGACGTCCGCGCCCTAAGAGACGAGGTTTCCCGCTGCGGGCGCGACCCTAGGAGGCGAGGGTGCGCCGACCTTCCTTCGCGGGTGACTCGGTCAGAACATCTCGACACAGTCGTAGCTGACCGCCGGACTGAGCCAGTCGCTCAGCGCGGCGGACCCGGAGATGACCGTGATCGTCATCGTGTTGGTGCCGGCGACGCAGGCGGTGGCCGGAACGTCGAAAGTGAGCAGCGTGTTGTTGCCGCGGTAGGTGCCGATCGTCAGGCTGCGCGAGTCGGGCTGGGTCGTCGGCGACGGATCGTCGGAGGTCCAGTCGTTGACCGCGATCATCGGGCGGCCACCGGCGTACGCGGCGGTGATGCCGATCCGCACCGTGCGGGCGGCGATCTCGGCCGAGGTGAGGTCGAACAGCACCGTGGTCGGGTTGTTGACCTCCTTGAACTGGTAGGCGGGGAACTCGCTGTCGTCGCTGGTGCCGACCGTGAAGGTCACCGGTCCCCAGCTCGCCATCCGCGTGTCCGACGGGTGCATCCAGGTCAGGTTGCCGGAGTTCAGGAAGCCGGTCGGCGCGCCGGTCCAGGTGCCGATGCGGAACACCGGGTCGGCTGGGGTGTCCCAGGAGGAGTTGAGGTTCTGTCCGGTGAGGGTGCTGCCCGCCGTGACCGTCACCGACTGCGACGCGACGGGCAGCTCGTCCTGGTACATGGTCATCGTGTAGCTGCCGGGCTTCATGGCCGGGCTGGTGTAGTCGCTGCTGGAGTCGGGCGTCGCCCAGTACTGCGCGGTCGTGTTCGCCCACCCGACGGTCACGGTCGTGCCGCTGGTCGCCCCGTAGGCACCCCCGACCACGTAGCCGCGCTCGGCCGTGGTCACCGCGGATTCGAAGCCGAAGTCGTACATGAAGCTCATGTCCGGCGCGTCCGGTGTCGTCTCGTCCGCGACCATCAGCGCGTACGGGCCGTACAGCACGTCGAGCCGCTGGTCCTCGGTCTGGTTATGGGCCGACCACAGGTAGTTGTAGAGCTGGTTGTCGGTCGTGCCCTGCTGCTCGATGTCGCGGAAGAACGGACCGCCCGCGTCGCTCTCCCGGTTGCCGTAGGCCATGTAGACGCCGATCCCGCTGCCGGTGATGCCGCGGACCGTCAGGTCCATGGCCTGGCGGTTGGAGTAGTACTTCGAGCGGGTCTGCCCGTCAAGGGAGTAGATGTCGGTGGACTCGATCGCGGTGCCGCCCTCGATCTCGGCCGGGGTGTAGACGGTGGTGATCACGTCGGAGTTGAGCCGGGAGATCCAGCGCAGTTCCCCGGCGCCTTCGGAGTTCACGTAGGTCGCCATGTAGATGTTGTTCTGCCCGCTGACGGCGACGAGGTAGTGGTAGAGCGTTCCGCTGCCGTACCAGTCGGTTACCGACTCGGTGATGATGATGTAGTCGCCGGTCTGCTCGGCGGTCACGGTGGCGCCGTCGCCGAGCCCCGACTCGACCTGCGAGAACGAGGTCTGGTCCTGCATTTCGGTGCCGTTGTAGTTGAACGAGGTCATGTCGCCGTCGGACTGGTTGATCATGAAGGTGAGCCCGGCGCCGGTGCTCACCGTGAAATACCCGTCGCTGCTGGTGTACCCGAACGCGGTGGCCGCCTTCGCCGGTGTCGTGAGCGAGAGGTCGGCGGCGGTCACCAGGCCGAGCCCCGCGACCAAGCCGCCCGCCGTCGCCAGGAACCCGCGTCTGCCCATCGCCGGGAAGCCGCGCCTCATCTGCCGCCCCGCCGGCTTGCCTGATCCGTTCATCCGGACTCCCTTGGCCGTCGGTTTGGCACCTAATCAAGCAGTCTCGCGCAGCCAAGTCAACAGATATTGTTTAGTTTCACGTAGATATATTTTGATATGTGTCGTTACCGGTGGGTTCCGCGAGGATGTCCTCATACACGCCCACCTTGTAGTTGATGAGGTCCAGGCATCGCGTGAGATCCCGTAGCTGGGCTAGCACGGTCTCCCGGTGCTCGCGTAGCAGCGTGAGCCGGTCCCGCTCGTTGCCGGCGCCCTCCCGCACGAGGGAGGTGTACCGGCTGATGACGGGCAGCGGCATCCCCGAGGCCCGCAGGATCACGCACACCTCGAGCCAGCCGGCGTCTTCCTCGGTGTAGACCCGGCGGCCGCCGGGCCTGCGCCGGACCGGGTAAACCATCAGCCCCTCGCGCTCGTAGAAGCGCAGCGTGTGGACGCTCAGCCCGGTCCGGGCCGCGAGTTCCCCGATGCTCATGTCTGGCATGTGTGCTCCTTGACCTAGAGCTAGCTCTAGATCCTAATGTGCCGGTATGCGATATCGAGTTCTAGGCCGGACCGGCATCGAGGTAAGCGCCTACTGCCTCGGGACCATGATGTTCGGCTCGGTCGGCAACCCCGACCACGACGACTGCGCCCGGATCATCTACGCCGCGCTCGACCACGGGATTAACTTCGTCGACACGGCGGACATGTATTCCGCGGGGGAGTCCGAGGAGATCACCGGAAAGGCGCTGCGCGGCAGGCGGGACGATGTGGTGCTCGCCACCAAGGTGCATTTCCCGCTGGGCGACGGGCGGAACCGCGGCGGCAACTCGCGGCGGTGGATTCTCCGGGCGGTCGAGGACAGCCTGCGACGGCTGGGCACCGACTGGATCGACCTCTACCAGGTGCACCGGCCCGACTACTCGACCGACGTCGAGGAAACGCTGTCGGCGCTGACCGATCTCGTCCACCAGGGGAAGGTCCGTACCTTCGGCTGCTCCACGTTCCCCGCCGCCGACATCGTTGAAGCCAATTTTGTATCAGAACGGCGCGGCCTACTCCGCTTCCGCACCGAGCAACCTCCCTATTCGCTGCTGGCCCGCGGCATCGAAACCTCGCTGCTCCCGGTCTGCCAGCGTTACGGCCTGGGGGTGCTGACCTGGAGCCCGCTCGCTTTCGGCTTGCTCACCGGGAGGTACCGCCGCGGCGCCGCTGCCGACCTGTCGGCCGGACGTCCGGTCCTCCGACGCGGGCACTTCGACGCTTCGCTGCCGGAGAACGCCGCGAAGTTCGACGCTGTTGAGTCGCTGGCCGTGCTCGCGGCCGACCTCGGCTGCTCGCTGCCGTCGCTCGCGATGGCCTTTCCGGTGGCGCACCCCGCGGTCACCTCGGTCATCCTCGGCCCGCGCACGATGGAGCAGCTCGAATCCTCGCTGGCAGGTGCGTCGCTGGCGCTGGACGACGCCACCCTGGACCGGATCGACGCCATTGTCGCGCCGGGGGACTGACCTGTACCGTTCCGACAGCGCCTGGCTGCCGCCCGCGCTAGAGGACCCGCTGCTGCGCCGCCGCCCGCGAGCCGACCGCGCGGCCGCCTGACAGCTGACCGACGTGACCGTTTCCCGTGCGGTGGAACGTCGGCTGCCGCTGCGGCGGCGCCCACGTTGACGCGAGCATTTTCAGCTATATGGCCGCGTGGAGGATTTGTTGTGGTTTCCGGTCACTGAGGGCAGGCGCCCGAAGATAGCGGATTGTCCGCACCTCCCTGCTTGCCGTTTAACCTCTGATTGCTCACGAGGCGCTAGCGACGAGGTTGGGGTCACCTGCACCGGTGGCTGTGAGTACCGAAGACAGGATGGTGGTAACTTACCGTCTCCCCGCGATAGCTGGTTTCCACTGTCTTGCCGGCAGGCCTGCCCGGGCCGTCGGGCGGCCCCGCAGGCTCGGGCATATCGGGCAAGCTTCCGGCCGGTCGTCGCGAGATTCCCGAAGGTCAAACGGCAAGCCCTGACGTGCAGAGAATCCGCTATCTTGGCTCGCTCGAAGCTCCCTACTGCTTCGGCACTGGCGTGACCCATGAGCGGACGCCGCAGTGCGGACATTTCACGAACTTGCTGCCGCCGAAACGATGCGGGGCGAGGGATGCCGTCAGCGGCGTGAGGCTGAACGTCCGGCCGCAGTTAGCGCATTGGTAGTCGTACCTGCTCGTCATGCCTGTCTGAAAGACAAGCTGCGCGAGAAACGCGGCGACGATAACGATCACCGGAATGATTGCGGCGCTCGCCGAGACGCGTGCTCATCCTTCGGCGCCGTTCGCGAGGAGCCGGTCGACCGCGGTGCGGAACCGTTCCCAGTGCTCGATGAACAGCTTCAGCGATTCGCGGCCGCGGCCGGTCAGCGTGTAGTAGCGACGCGGGGGACCTTGGTCGGACTCCTGCCAGAACGTCTCGACTAGTCCGTCGTTACGAAGCCGGCTGAGCAACGGGTAGATCGTGCCCTCGCTCGAGACGATCTCGCCGGATGCCACCAGGGTTCGGGCGAGCTCTAGCCCGTAGCAGTCGCGATCACGCAGCAGCGCCATCACGCAGTACTCGGCCGCCCCGTGCCTCATCTGGCTCATCAGCTTAGCTGCATCGCTAGCTACCATACATAACAAGATAGTGCCGCCATGAGCTTGAGGCTAGGCCGCCAAGCGATGTTCGACCTGCGGCTTGATAGGGAACCGAACGGCTGGATGCCGCCTCGGGCCATGACCGGATCCGACATGACCAGCTCGTTCATGACCGTGGACAGTTCGGACCGTATATCAGCCGAAGCTGCCCACGATCATGGAACCGCCCGCCCCGAAACTCGCAAATCGGGCACTTTGCTGCGGGAGTGCAACCCACGGCACGCCCGAGAGCGCCGACTAAAAACGGACGTGCCCGGAGCTGCACCAACCCTTCCCGTTAGTTTGCTGCGGGTGAGAGCCGGGCTGAGTAGAACCGCAGGTGGGCTTGGGCGGCGGCTTC
>CAVUOU010000036.1:0-201365 GCA_963743085.1 uncultured Actinomycetota bacterium | reverse complement strand
GCATGCGTTTGTCCGCGCCGCCCGCGAGAACGAGACCATAAATCGTGTCTGTCTTCACGGCGCCGCCTTTGCCGCATAGTCGCGCTTGCCGCCGTCCTTGGCCAGCAGCCGGATGCCGGTGATCTCGATGTCGTGCGACAGGGCCTTGCACATGTCGTAGACCGTCAGGGCGGCGACGGTGGCGCCGGTCAGCGCCTCCATTTCGACCCCGGTCCGGTGCTGGACGGTGACGGTGCAGCGAATGACCGCCGGGGGCGGCCCCAGATCGATCCAATTTGCAGTTGTCCAGGCTCAGGGGATGGCAGAACGGAATCAACTCGGGAGTGCGTTTGGCCGCCATGACGCCGGCGACGATCGCGGTATCGAAGATCGGACCCTTCTTGGTGCGGTGGCCGGTCTTGCGCAGCGCCAGCAGCACGGCACGCGGCAGGCGGATGCGCGCTTCGGCGGTCGCCGCCCGCCGGGTGATCGCCTTGCCGCCGACATCGACCATGGTCGGCTTGATTGCGAGCCGTCAGTGTGTGAATGTCATGTTCAACCGCCGATGTAGTACATCTCAATCTTCTTGGTGTGATCGCCGCTGGCGTCGCGCAGGTTGGCGCGCAGCTCGCTGTAGCGATCCGTCACGTCCGGACCAGACCTGCGGATGATCTGCGCCAGTTCATCGTCGTGGCGCCGCCGCGCAGCGGATCGCGCAACGTCGTGCCGTGCGCCGCAAACAGGCAGGTGTACAGGGCGCCGTCAGATGACAGGCGTGCGCGCGAGCAGTCGCCGCAGAACGCCTGGGTGACCGAGGAAATGAAGCCCACTTCGCCGGCGCCGTCCGTGAAACCATAGCGGCGAGCGACTTCGCCGCGATAATTCTGCTCCAGCGGCTCGATGGGCCAGCGCGCATTGATGAGCGCCGACCAGCTCCTTGGAGGGTACGACGCGCTGCGCTTCCCACTGGTTGCGGTTGCCAACGTCCATGTATTCGATGAAACGCACGATCACGCCACTGCCGCGAAAGCGTTCGACCAGATCGAGCACGGTATGATCATTGATGCCGCGCTGTATCACCGCGTTGACTTTGATGGGCGTAAGGTCGGCGCGCCTGGCCGCCTCGATGCCGGCCAGGACTTCGTTGACGCCGCCGAAGCCGCCGCTCATGCGCGCAAACACCTCCGGATCCAGGCTGTCCAGACTCACCGTGATGCGGTTCAGTCCCGCGGCTTTCAGTTCCGCCGCATGACGCTCCAGCAGGATGCCATTGGTCGTCAGGGCCACATCCTCGACTCCGGCGATGCTGGTCAGGTCGCCGATGAGGTCGGCCAGATTCGCGCGCAGCAACGGCTCGCCGCCGGTGAGGCGGATCTTGCGCACGCCCTGGGCGACAAACAGCCGCGCCAGGCGCAGGATTTCTTCAAACGACAAACGCTGCGAGGACTTCAGAAAGCGGTAGCTCTCGTGGAACTGCTCGCGCGGCATGCAGTAGGGGCAACGGAAGTTGCAGCGGTCCATGACCGAAATGCGCAAGTCCCGCAGCGGTCGATCCAGCCGATCGAGCGGATTTTGCGCGCCGCGAATATCGTGGATAACGCTGGTCATGGCCGACTGATCACCAGCGGTACACGCTGGCAACGAACCCTTTGGCATAGGTGTTGGGTCCCGGCGGCAGTTCCACGAAGCCGTCGGTACCCGCGAGACTCAAAAAATCGCCAGATCCGTTCGGCGGCCGCGGAGTCGCCCACGGGCGGCCCCAGTCATCGTATTCAATCGTCACCGGCAAGAAGTAAGCGAGCGAGTGCTTGAAGGTCACGGGACTGGCAAGCGCGAGCCGCTCGACCGGCGCGCGCTTGGTGCCCATGGCTTCGGCGATCGCGGGAATGACATAGCGGATCAGGCAAACCAAGGTCGATACGGGGTTGCCGGGCAGCCCGAATACCGATTGGCCTTGCGGCCCGATGCCGAACCACATGGGCCTGCCAGGCCGTTGAGCGACGTTGTGAAAGACTTCTTGCACGCCCAGCTGCATAAGCGCCTTCGGCACCAGATCGAACTTACCCATGGATACGCCGCCGCTCAACACCACCACTTCATGCGTGGTCAGATGCAAAGCCAACCGTTCACGCAGCCGGCTTTCATCATCGATCACATGATCATTGCCCACGCGGCTGAAACCACGCCTGCGAAACGTCGCGGCCACGGCATACGCATTGGAGCGCCGTACCTGAAAATCCGCGATCGGATCGCCGGGCTCGATCAGCTCATCTCCGGTCGAGACCACCATGATGGCGGGCTGGCTGCTCACGCGCACGCGCGCCATCCCCGCAGAGGCGGCGACGGCGATTTCCGGAGCGCGCAACAGCGTTCCGGTTTCCAACAGAAGCTGGCCCTGGCGGCTGTCGGCACCGCGTCGATGAATATTGTGGTAGGGCGCATTCACCACGGCCGTATTGAGCGACGCGAAGCCATCGCTGACATCGACCTGCTCGATCGGAACGACGTTGTCGCACCCGATCGGCAGGATCGCGCCGGTCATGACCTCAATCGAGTGCTCCGAGCTCTTGAGTTTGCTCGCGGGCGCGCCGGCCCCTTGAACCCCCTGGATTTGAAAGCGTCGCTGGCCGCGCCGCAGCGCGTCGCTGTCGACCGCCATTCCATCCATGGAGACCCGATCGAATGGCGGAGCATCGCGTTCGGCGTAGACATTTTCGCGCAGCGTTCCCCCGACACACTGCGTTAGCGGCAGTGATTCGATGGGCAAACACGTCAGCCGAGAGTAGATGGCCTCTTCGGCCAGACGCGGGGTGATGAGCGTACTAGCCTGCATAGTTCAATATCGGCGGCGGACCGATCCGCTGCGCCGATAGTCATTACTTTTGTTTCGCTTTGAAGATTTTCAACTGCTCATTGAATTTTCCAACCACTGCCTGCAGTTCATCGACGGCAGCATTGTGCTTTTGCACAAGAGCTTTCTGTTCCTGGTCCGCCTTTTTCTTCTCATCAGCCGTCAATTTGGTCACATCCTTGGGTGAGGCATCCATTTCCAGATTGAGGCAGTCCAGATAAACATTCATTTCGCCGTTATAGCGATCGAAATCGTGCTTGGCGGCGATCATTTCATCGCGGCTGGCGGTCGCGCCATTAGGGGGCGCGGCGGGCGCTTGCGGGTAAACACAGGTCGCCTGTGCGTGGGCAGCCAAACCGAATGCAAAAACAAGCGTAAGGGGTATCCAAGCCTTCATCGGGAATCCTCTAGTTATCAAGACGTATGAGGGGAAACAGAGCCAGTAGGATCTTACGGCCAAGGGCTTAAGGCCGCCAGCGCGGCAACCTTAACCTGTAAGCTTCTGATTTAGCGGATCTATTTGAGCGTTTGAGCGATATATAGTTCCCGCAAGGCTCAAGGGCAACGACGGCCATGGCAATGGCAGCCGGCTAATTGCATTATTTACCGACCATTATCCGAATATCCTGCGATCTTCTGACTTCGCGCGGCCAGCGCTTACGCCGCTAACAAGAGCGGCGAAGGCGCTTATGTCCAAAATCCTGAGCTGCCATGTCGAATTCGTCCGGCACCATTCGACTACTGAACGGCGAACTTAAGCCTCAACGATGGAAAGCACACATGAACTATTTATTGCTGATTTACACCAACGAAGCTGAATTTATGGGTCTTGGCGAGACTGCGCTGCAGAAAATCTCGGGCGAATACATGGACTTCACCAAATCGATCGTGCAGGCCGGAAACTTCAAGGCGGGCGATCGACTGAAGCCCGTTTCCTCGGCCTCAACGGTGCGGGTGCGTAACGGCAAAACCACCATCACGGACGGGCCTTTCGCGGAAACCCGCGAACAACTGGGCGGCTATTATTTGATTGAAGCCAAGAACCTGGACGAGGCCACCGCCATAGCGGGGCGCATCCCCGGCGCCCGATTCGGCAGCATCGAAGTGCGTCCTGTTTGGCCGCCGATGACCTGAATACCGGTCAAACGCGATGAGCGAAGCGGCTGCGGCCCAGGGAATCGAGGAGATCTTTCGCCGAGAGGCGGGTCGGGTTCTGGCGACCCTGATCCGCCTGCTCGGCGACTTCGATTTGGCCGAGGAGGCGCAGCAAGAGGCGTTCGCGACGGCGCTCGAACAATGGCCTGCGCACGGGACGCCGGCGAATCCACGCGCTTGGTTGATCAGCACCGGACGCAACAAGGCGATCGACCGCATTCGCCGCGACATTTTATTCAGAACGAAAATATCCGGCGAGATCGGCGCCGCTGAATCCGGCGTTGTGGCGGCGATGGATGCGGCCGACGAAGAGGTTTTTGGCGATGATCGGCTGCGTTTGATATTTACCTGTTGTCATCCGGCGCTCAGTGAGGAAGCGCAGATCGCCCTGACCCTGCGGGAAGTCTGCGGCCTGTCCACGCAAGCCGTGGCGCGCGCCTTTCTGATTGGCGAAGACACGATGGCGCAGCGGCTGGTGCGGGCCAAGAAAAAAATCCGCGACGCAGGCATCCCCTATGAGACGCCGGACCCTGCGGTGCTCGAGCAACGGATCGAAGGAGTACTCGCCGTAGTCTATGGGGTCTTCACCGAAGGCTATGCCGCGACGGTCGGCAGCCGACTGATCGATGTTGAACTGTGCGAAGAAGCCATTCGTCTGGGCAGGCTGCTCGATACGCTGCTGCCGGCCCATGCAGGGGTCATGGGTCTGCTGGCACTGATGCTCTTGCATGATGCGCGGCGCGCATCGCGGACTTCGGACAGCGGCGATGTGGTGTTGCTCGAGAACCAAGACCGGTCGCAGTGGGATCGCGTCGAGATTTCCGAAGGCCTGTTGCTGGTCGACAAATCGCTGTCCTTGCGCGGACAGCTGAGCGCGTACGCCGTCCAAGCGGCGATCGCAGCGTTGCATGTAAGGGCGGAGGAGAGCCGCGCGACCGATTGGCCGCAGATTGTCGGCCTGTATGAAGTGCTGCTACGGCTGCAGCCGACGCCGGTCATCGAATTGAATCATGCGGTCGCCGTTTCGATGGTGGACGGGCCGGCACGCGCGCTGGACCTGATCGACTCGCTCGCCGCCCGCGGACGAGTCACCCAATATCATCTGCTGCACGCCGCCCGAGGCCGCCTATTGCAGGAGCTTGGCCGCATAAACGAGGCGCGCGAGGCTTACCGCGCGGCATTGAGTAACACGAAGCTCGAACCTGAGCAGCGCTTTCTCGCGGCGCGAATCGCGGCGCTTCAGGGTATTGAAGCGCCGGTGCCGGGTTGATTCGCGGCCGGCACGGCGGAGCCGCGGACCTCTGCGCGAGCGGCTTCATCGGGCGTGGGGGGAATTTCCTGCGCCGTGATGCTCGTGGCATTGACCACCGAGGGGTCGTCGCGCAGCTTCAAGTACAGTGAACCGCCCTTGGGGTGCGGCACCGGCAGCGCGGCGCCTAGAAAGCCGTCGGGCACCTTGACTGGATGCGTGAACTGCGGGTCGTCCGCAATTGAATCGATCAGGAAGAGATTCGATCCGGATAGCTTGCAGGCGAGTTCAGGCGTGGCGGGACACTTCAAATCCTTCAGCGTCGGCAGACGCACCAAATTCGCGAGTGGTTGCCAGTCCCCGACGACGCCCTTGGAGTTCACCCGGAACTGCAGCGGGCCGAATGCCGCGCCCCCAAATACCTTTGCAGGATTGAGGGTCGCCACCGCGACCTGGGAATTCTCCAACATCACCGTGCCGTTATTGAAATTCAACGTTGCGCTGGACGACTCGTCGCCCGTGGTGACCTCAATATTCTCATCGTGCGCAAATGCCGCCGGCGATTGGGTGCGGACGGAGAAAGTCAGGACGGCGTCTTGCGGCAATTCGCTCGGGTGCGCCAGCTGGATGTTGCTGTCCTGGCTCGACACCGAGGGCTGCACGCTCATTCCCAGCAGCGTCACGGCCGGGCGCGGCGCGTCCACCGTGCCGACGGACGGAAATACGCGTCCGTCCTTCAGCGTTACCTTCGCCGCAATACCGCGTTCCGGTTTCAGGGCACTCACCGCCGCCGGATCTTGAGCGACCATCGGCAGCTCGTCCACACCGTGATTCGAACTCAGTTCGCCAGGGACAAACACATTGTTCTTGAAGGTAAGACTGGCGACTTCATCGAGGCGATTACCTTTGAGCATGCCGACAACAGATCCTGGCTGTAGTCGGTCACTCCGGACTCGGCGGCGTCAGCCTTGCCCGAGGCGTTGATCTGGTTGAGCGTGGTCTGCACCTGGCTGGGGGTGACCGTGATCCCGTTGTCGGCGGCCAGCTGGTCCCAGATCTGGAACCTGATCAGCCAGGAGAGAACCTCACCGGGGATCTTGGAAGAGGTGAGCTGCACCTGGCTGGCGTACTTCGGGTACACCTGGTTGTACGCGTTCACCTGGTCATCAAGCTGAGTCACGGTGATCCGGTCCGAACCGACGGTCGCCGCCGCGCCCATCTTGACCGGCGAGCAAGCGGCCGCGAGCACCACAACTCCAACGCCAACAGCGCACGTCAATACCCTGCGCAACACAGGTAATCCTCCTGCTCTGCTAACCCGGGGGACGACCCCCGGAACCCCCAATAACGGGGCAAGAACCGAGCGTACAACCTCAGCGCACCAAGCCAGCAACTCGGTATCCCGTAGGGGCTGGCCGCCAAAAGAGGCGGCTTGCGGCGCGGAGCCGCCGCCGAGGTTATACCGCGGCACTGGCACCAGCATTGTACGCACCGCGGTTTTGAGCACTGTCCGCGGGTATAGCCGCTGAACCCGGACTTCCCGGGATTCGGGCAGCTCCACCGGGGCGAAACGCACGTGGTTCCCCTGCAAAGTTATGTCGGTCAGCCCCGCCTGGCGTGCCTGGAACCGGAGCGCGGCCACCGACAGCAGGTTCTCCACCGGCTGCGGCAGCTCGCCGTAGCGGTCCCGGAGCTCCTTGCGCACCGAGGTGATGTCCTCATCGGAGTCGATGGTCGCGATCCTGGTGTACGCCTCGAGCCGCAGCTTCTCCCCGGGGATGTAGTCGTGCGGCACGTGCGCGTTGACCGGCAGCTCGACCCGGACCTCTGGCCGCTCGGCGGGCGCGTCGTCCTTCAGCTCCCTGACCGCCTCGCCGATCATCCTGACGTACAGGTCGAAGCCGACTCCGGCGATGTGCCCTGACTGCTCCCCGCCGAGCAGGTTCCCGGCGCCGCGGATCTCCAGGTCCTTCAGCGCCACGTACATGCCCGCGCCGATCTCGGTGTGCTGCGCCACCGTGGCCAGCCGCTCATGGGCGGTCTCGGTCAGCGCCTTTTCCGGCGGATAAAGGAAATAGGCGTAGGCCCGTTCCCGGCCCCGGCCGACCCGGCCGCGGAGCTGGTGCAGCTGGGACAGCCCGGCGGCGTCCGCGCGGTCCACGATCAGCGTGTTCGCGTTGGGGATGTCCAGGCCCGATTCCACGATCGTCGTCGCCACCAGGACGTCGAAGTTCCGCTCCCAGAAGTCGACCATGATCTTCTCGAGCTCGTGCTCGTTCATCTGCCCGTGCGCGACCGCGATCCGCGCCTCCGGCACCAGCTCGGCGAGTCGCGCGGCCACCTTGCGTATCGACTGCACGCGGTTGTGCACGAAGAAGACCTGGCCGTCGCGGAGCAGTTCGCGCCGGATGGCCGCCGAGACCTGCTTCTCGTCGTAGGCCCCGACGAAAGTCAGCACCGGATGCCGTTCCTCCGGCGGGGTGAGGATCGTCGACATCTCCCTGATCCCGGCCACGCCCATCTCCAGAGTCCGCGGGATCGGCGTCGCCGACATGGCCAGCACGTCTACCTCGGTACGCAGCCGCTTGAGGTACTCCTTGTGCTCGACACCGAACCGCTGCTCCTCGTCGATGATCACCAGGCCTAGCCTCTTGAACCTGGTCTCGGGCGAGAGCAGCCGGTGCGTACCGATCACCACGTCCACGGTCCCGTCCCTGAGCCCGCGCTGGGTCTCCTCGACCTCGGAGCCGGACTGGAACCTGGACATCGCCTTCACCGAGACCGGGAAGGCCGAGTAACGCTCGGAGAACGTGTTGTAGTGCTGCTGGGCGAGCAGCGTCGTAGGCACGAGCACCGCGACCTGCTTACCGTCCTGCGCGGCCTTGAACGCCGCCCGCACGGCTATCTCCGTCTTGCCGTACCCGACGTCGCCACAGATGAGCCTGTCCATCGGAACGGCGCGTTCCATGTCCCGCTTGACGTCCTCTATCGCGCCCAGCTGGTCCGGGGTCTCCACGTAAGGGAACGCGTCCTCAAGCTCGCGCTGCCACGGTGAGTCCGGCCCGAAGGCGTGCCCGGGCGAGGCCATCCGCGCCGAGTAGAGGCGGATCAGCTCCGCGGCGATCTCACGGACCGCCTTGCGCGCACGGCTCTTGGTCTTCGCCCAGTCCGCGCCGCCGAGCCGGTGCAGCGTCGGTGCCTCGCCGCCGGTGTACTTGGTGACCTCGTCCAGCTGGTCGGTGGGCACGTACAGCCGGTCAGGCGGGTGCCCACGCTTGGCAGGCGCGTATTCGATTACCAGGTACTCGCGAGTCGCCCCCGCCGCTGTTCTGCTCGTCATCTCGATATAGCGGCCGACGCCGTGCTGCTCGTGGACAACGTAGTCGCCCGGCTTGAGCTGGAGCGGGTCGATTCCGCCGCGACGTTTCGACGGCAGGCGGCGCATGTCCCTGGTGGCGGGACGGCCGCTGCCGCGGGCGGCCAGATCGCTCTCGGTAAGTAGCGCGAGCTTGGCGTCCGGCCAGGTGAAACCCTGTTCGAGGACGCCAGTGGCGACGTAAGGGACAGCCGGCTCTGGCTCGGTGTCGAGGTCACCAAGCCGCGCGCCAAGGCCCTCACCGCGCAGCATCTCGGCGAGCCGCTGGGCCGGGCCGTGTCCCTCGGTGACGAGCACGACCCGCCAGTCCTGGCTGAGCCAGCCCCGGATGTCGGACACCATCTTGTCCGTGTCACCACGGTAGGCGTGCGCGGGCTCAGCGGCGACGGTCGGTTCTTCCTCGCCGAACGGGCCTAGCGTCCACCACGGGACCCCGAGGTCAGCCGCGGACTGGCGGATCTTCGCTATCGGCTGGAAGGCCGCCCCGGCCAGGTCGATGGGGGCCTCACCGCCCGCGGCGGCTGACACCCAGGATGCCTCTAGGAACTCCTGGCTGGTGGTCACCAATTCCTTGGCTCTGGCCCTGACCCGTTCCGGGTCGCAGGAGACGACAAGGCCGCCGAGCGGCACGTAGTCAAGCAGCAGTTCCATCCGGTCGGCGAGCACCGGGGCGAACGCCTCCATGCCTTCGACCGTTATCCCGTCGGAGATCTTGCCAAGTATCTCGGCGAGCGCCGGATGCTGGTCCGCGAGTTCCTTGGCCCGGGCGCGGACGCCCGGCGTGAGCAGCAGTTCCCGGCACGGTGGCGCCCACAGGCCGTGCGGCGCCTGCTCGAAGCTGAGCTGATCAGCCACCCGGAACGATCGGATCTCATCCACGGTGTCACCGAAGAACTCGATGCGAACCGGGTGCTCTTCGGTCGGCGGGAAGACGTCGAGTATCCCGCCGCGGACCGCGATCTCGCCGCGCTTGCCCACCGCGTCCTCGCGGGAGTAGCCGATCTCGACCAGCCGGGTGATCACCTCGTCCGGGTCGGCGTCCTGTCCGGCCCGTAGCTCGACTGGCTCCAGGTCACCAAGTCCGGCGACGATCGGCTGCAGGATGCTGCGGACCGGGGCGATGACCGCCTTGAGGTTGTTGCCATCTGGATGCTTGAGGCGGCGCAGCACGGCGATCCGCTGACCAACCGTGTCCGACCGCGGTGACAGCCGCTCGTGCGGCAGGGTCTCCCACCCGGGGAACAGCGCCACCGCGTCTTCAGGAAGGAACGACTGCAGCCCGGCGGTCAGATCCTCGGCCTCGCGCGCCGTCGCGGTGACCGCCAGCACGAATCGCTGTCTGGCCAGCAATGCGGTGATGACCGGCCGCAGCGCGGTCGTCGCCACTAGATCACGTTGTTCGTCCGGGAGGGCTGGTTCGGCGGTGAGGGCATGCCGAAGCTGAGGCTGTTCGGAGACGGTACTTAGTAGTCCGGCGAGACTCATGACGTCCTAAGGTCAAGTGCAGGAGGTGGCTGTGCCTCCCCACGCTGCGCTTCCTTCAACAGCGCGGGCACGCCAATAGGCTGGCTCCCGTGCGAAGCCACTCTGATATGTAGCTTACGCGCGTGCGGAGAAATTCCGCTGGCCGGGCAACCGCAAAGGCCTTATCGAATCGTAGCCAGTCAACTACTATCCGATGTTATGACGACTGTCGGCACCGGCTCACGCGGCAACAGTGGGCCCCGCCACGCCCCATCACCCCCGGGCACGGCCGCCTCCCCCCAGCAGGCGGACCAGCCGTTCTTCGCGGAACCGGTACGCGAGTACGTCGGCAAGCGGCTCGGCCGCCAGGTCGCCGTGCTCCGGGCCGGCTGCCTGACACCACTGCGCGATCTCGGTTTTGACCGATTCGCCGGTATCGAGCTCTCGGTCACCACCGTGGACACAGACGATCCCGTCGTGCGCTCCGTCGTCGGGGAATCCGACGCCATCCTGGGAGACCTGCGCACCGCGCCGGTGCGCCCACGCACGTTCGACATCGTGTACTGCGCGCTGCTCCTGGAGCGGATCGATAACGTCGAGGTCGTTCTCGACCGGCTGGCCGGCGCGCTGCGACCTGGCGGTCTGCTGCTGGTGCGCTTGGCGGACCGGGACTGCGCCGCCGGGCTGCTGGACAGGATGCTGCCAAGACCTGCCCGCCGCGCGCTGTGGCGGCGGTACCAACCCGGTGTGCCTGGCCCGTTCCCCGCCGTCTACGAGCAGGTGGTCAGCGCCCGCGGGATGCAGGGCTACACGCTGATGCGCGGCCTGGTGATCACGGCGCGGACGACGGCGCGGTCCTCCATCGGCGTCACGGACCGGGTAACCAACGCCGCCGACACCGCGGGCCGGCTCATCGAGTGGCTCAGCCGCGGGCGGCTGTCTGCCAACCACGACCAGCTGCTTTACGTCATCCGCAAGCCTGAAGATCGTTTCGCCCGCGTAGTATGAGCCCGATGAGTACGCCCCTTCTTCCCGATGAACTGGCGACCTGGCCAGCCTGGACCCCCGGCGAGGCGCAGCTCGCGGAGCTGGAGCTTCTCACCTCCGGTGCTTACGCGCCGCTGTCTGGGTACCTAGGATCCGCTGACCTGGCCTCGGTGACCGCCCGCGGTGAGCTGGCCGACGGAACGCCGTGGCTGGTTCCGCTCACCCTTGAGGTCCCGGCCAACGTGGTCAAGCCCGACGCGGACCATCTGGTGCTGACCGACCTGGAGGGCTCGCCGCTGGCCGTGGTCGAGATCACCGAGCGCGTGCCAACCGGGGAAAAGATCCGGCTGGCCGGACCGGTCCAGGCATTGCGCGCGCCGGAGCACGGTCCGTTCCGCCGGATTCGCCGTCGGCCGGACGAGGCACGCGCGGCGCTCGGAGACGGGCCGGTACTCGCCGTGGCGACCCGAGGCCCGCTGACCGCCCGGCACATCGGCCAGCTAAGGCATTACGCGGACCAGCTCAGGGCACGAATACTTCTGCTGCCGCTGATGGGCGATGGCGCCGAGGTAATCGCCCGCCCGGAGGCGCTGGTCCGGTCGGTGGCGGCGGCTACCAACCACCTGCCGCCAAACACGATCGTGGTCCCGGTGCCGCTGGCCCGGCGTCAGGACCTAGCCAGTGAACTGCAGGCCAGGGCCGTGGTCGCCGCGGCCTACGGGGCGACCGATCTGCTGTCTGACCTGCCCGCGGACTCGGGCGACACGTTGCCGCTGCGGGTGATCGCCCCGCCGGAGTGGGCCTACAACCCGGTCAACGAGGTATGGCGTCCGCTGTCGCTGATCTCCTCGGGGACCGAGCGCGAGGAACTGTCGCCCGATGAGCTGAACGCCCTGCTGGACGCGGGCCAGCAGCTGCCCGACTGGTATATGCCGCCCGCCGTCGCCGCTGAGGTGCGCAAGGCCCGGCCGCCGCGCCGCGAGCGCGGGATCGTGGTGTTTTTCACCGGGCTGTCGGGGTCAGGCAAGTCGACGGTCGCGCGGGACCTGCGGGACGCGCTCGCCGAAGGCGGCGACCGGACCGTATCGCTGCTCGATGGTGACCTGGTGCGACGGCTGCTGTCGGCTGGGCTCACGTTCTCCCGCACGGACCGCGACCTGAACATCGCGCGCATCGGCTACGTCGCGGCCGAGATCGCCAGGCACGGTGGCGTGGCCATCTGCGCGCCGATCGCGCCCTACGCCGCCGCCCGGGCTCGGGTGCGCGAGATAGTCGGCGAGGTCGGCGACTTCCTGCTGATCCACGTCGCGACCCCGCTCGCGGAGTGCGAGGCGAGGGACCGCAAGGGACTGTACGCGAAGGCACGCGCCGGGCTGATCGACTCGTTCACCGGGATCTCCGACCCGTACGAGGAGCCCGACGACGCGGACCTCGTGCTCGACACGTCCAAGCTCAGCAGAACCGAAGCGGTGGACGCGGTCCTGTCGCTGCTGTCACGCGGCGGCTGGATCGGCTAGCCAGACCCGCGCTGTTTGTGGTGGGTGCTGCACTACCCGCGCTCTTCTCGGGGCAATGCCGCACTCACCAGGGTCACAAGCTCTCGGATGAGGCGGCAGCCGTGGCGGTGGACTCGGCGCTCGCGCCCTCGTCCTCGACCCGGGTACCTTCTTCAAGCCGCTGCTTGAAGTTGGTGGCCTTGGCGCCGGCGCGCTCCACCCGGTGGGTGACCGATACCGACACCTTGTCGCGCAGGCTGGAGAGCACAACGTAGCTCGCGATGCCGCTGATAACCAGGGCCAGCGCCCACATCATCAGGCCGCCGAGACCGAACAGGTGCAACAAGCCCAGGGCGACAAGAAACAGCCCGAGCCGCGCCGCGTTGTAAATAATGAAGGCTCGCATAACGCTTTCCAGATTACGCCAGGACTTTGGACAGCAGCACCGGGTCCACGTTTCCGCCGGAAAGTACGGCGACGCGGCTGCCACCAGGAAGTTCATCTCCGCGGTACAGGCACGCGGCCACGGCGGCGGCGCCGCCTGGCTCGGCCACCAGTCGAGCGCTGGTGGCCAGGGTGCGCATCGCTTCGAGTATCTCTTCGTCGGTAACCGTGACGATGTCGCTGACCAGTTCCTTCATATACGGGAACGTCAACTCGCCTACCTGCTCCACGCGCAGCGCGTCGGCGATGGTGCGGGCCGTCTGGCTGGCCGGCCAGGCGACGCGAGTTCCGGAGCGCAGCGAGTCACGGGCGTCGGCCGCGAGCTCTGGTTCCACCCCGATGATCTTTGCCTTCGGGTTCAGCGCGCGTACCGCCACCGCGATCCCGGATATCAGCCCGCCTCCGCTGACCGGGACGACGACCACGTCCGCGTCCGGGAGGTCCTCGGCGATTTCCAGGCCGATGGTGCCCTGCCCGGCGATCACCTCAGGATGATCGAAGGGCGGTATGAGGATGTAGCCGCGCCGTTCTGATATCTCGTTTGAAGTCTCGATGCGGGCGGTCAGTGTGGGCGGGACGGTCACCAGTTCGGCGCCGCATCCGAGGATCAGGTCGGTCTTGACCGCGGGCGCGTTCTCCGGGACGACGATCGCGGCCGGAATCCCGACAAGCGCGGCCGCATAGGCGACGGCGTACCCGTGGTTGCCGCTCGAGTGCGCGACCACGCCGCGGCGCTCGTTTTCCGGTACGGCGGTGATGGCCGAGTACGCTCCGCGGAGCTTGAATGATCCCGTTGGCTGAAGGCACTCCGGCTTGATGAACAAACCGGATGTGATCTGCGGGACTGGCAGCAATGGCGTGCGCACCACTGCATGACCAGCGGCGAGACGGGCGGCAACACCACGAACGTGGTCAAGGGTTAGCAGTTTGTCCATCCTAATTTCCCGAAATCTAGGCAGAAAGTACTCGTATGTCGCCAAACTAGGGGCATACCCCGACCAAGGTTCGGAGGAGAGGCAACTTGGACGGCAACAACGAGAGACTGCTTACACCTGGGGAGGTGGCCGCGCTCTTCCGAGTCGATCCGAAAACGGTGACTCGATGGGCTGCGTCGGGCAGGATCACCAGTATTCGCACTCCGGGTGGACACCGGAGGTTCCGCGAATCCGAGGTCCGCGCGCTGCTTCGCGGCGATGACGGCGTTCTCGGCTGAAGACCACACATTGGCTTGAAAGGGACAGGAGCGGCGGCTAGTCAACATCCGGCTCGGACCCTGCGCGACGGGCGAACTCCAGGAACTCCTGCCGCAGGGCCTCGTCTCCGGCACGCCATGCGTCACGCCGCCGCTCCATCTCTTCAGGGGTAATCGCTAGGGGGGCTAGCCGCTCGTATTCCGTGTCCTGCGGGGTGATCTCCACGTACGCGTTGCCGATGACCCGGCCGTCGCGTGCGACTGCAGTCTGCGGTACTTGCAGATTCCCGTTTGGAAGCCGTATCACGAACATCGGTTGATCACCCTTTTAAAGGCCGTAGCGCCGGTTGAAGTACAGCATCACACGCAGCGCCGTCCTCGTCTGTCCGCCAAGCATGTCCACCAACGCCGGCCGCTGGCTGGAGGCGATCGCGGCGAACGCGTCCGCGAAGAACTCCTTGCGCCCCAGGCCACCGGGCTGGCGGTGGAAATCGCTGACGAGATGAGGCTGGCACAGTTCGTAGAGCATGCGAAACTCGGCAGAGTCGGACTGCCATTTGCCCGGCGGGCTGTCGAGATCATCGAGTGCGTGCCCGACCTCGTGACATGTCACGTCAGGGGTGGGCGACGGTCGGGAGCCGATAACGATCTTGCGTTCACCGTAAGCACCGGCGCACGCGTCCCAGGTCGCCCGGCCGGACGGTAGCGGGACGCCGCGGAGGCTGGTCATGTCGTCGAGTTCAGGCACGCCGCCGGGACCGACGTAGATGCCGTCGAGGCCGTCCGCGAGCTTGTTCTTGATGGACTGAGGGAACTCGGCGAGCCGGTCGATCGCGATGACCACATCCGCCGGTGGCGGCACGCTCGGGTCCCATTGGCGCCAGAGGATCTTCTCCAGGACGCCGGTGTTGCGGCGGCCGTCCGGTGTGGGTGGCATACCGGTCGGGTGCGGCGCGGCGAACGCTAGCCGTTCCTCGGTGGGCGTGGCGATACCGAGGCGCGGTGGCGGCGTGAGGGCCGGAAGTGCCTCGGCCGGCGGCGGGACGTATCCCTTGACGACCTGGTACCAGGGCTGGCGGGCGCGTTCACGTTCGTGGTTCACCACGGGCGGCGCGGCCTGCGCCTCGCTCTGCGGCGCGCCGGGCGGCGCCTCACGGATCCGCGCGCGGGCGCCTCCGCCGCGCACAGCCGCCGACGCACCGGCCGCCGCTGGCCGGGTCGCCGCTGGCCGGCCGATCGCGGCGCGCGGCGGCGGGGCGATCGGCTGGTGCGGTATAGGTCGCGGCGGTGCGACGTGATGGTGCGGAACGGCCACGGCCTGGCGCTCGCGACGGTGGCGGCCAGGCGCCTCCGGTGCGGTGCCGTCCCGCGGACCACGTCGAGAGCCAGCACGAAGCGCGAAGCGTCGTACTCGCTCGAAGATGCGCAGCCGCATGGTCGGTACTCCCTGAGTTTCTCGCCCACGCCAAGACTAAGCCGAAAACAGGCCTCCCGTCACCCGACGTGATGGATAGCGACTGGGCTGACGGGTGGTGAAAGTTGCCAAATCCCCCCGGACCACCCTGACCTGGAGTTAGGCTTCCGCCATGCTGCTGGCTATCGCCCTGTTTGTCCTGTTTCTGACTGGTTGCTGGTTGTATAGCCTGACTGACGTGGCTCTGACGCCCGCAGTGGCGTTTCGTGGCCGGAGTAAAGAAGTGTGGTTCACGTTCATCGCTGTGACGCTCATCTTCGGAGCGGCGGCGTGGCTGGTGACCAGGCGGCGACGCGCTCGCCAGTGGACCGCCGCCGCCGAGGCGGTGGCCCGTCATCCGGCGGGCAGGTCCCGCGCCGAGGCGACGATACCTCGCGGGCCGGATGACGATCCCCAGTTCCTCAGCGAGCTTGACCGGCTGATCCACGGTGAGGACCGCGCCTGAGCTAGCGTGTCCGGGCGACGCGACGCTCAGGCGGTGACCCTCAGGCGGTGACGCTCAGCCGGGCAGGCCAGCGTAAGAGTGCAGTCCGGTGAGGAGCGTCTGGACGACGAAGATGTTGAACATCAGGCTGGAGAACCCGAGCAGCTGAACATAGTGGGCGCGGCGCCCGCGCCAGCCGGCCGTCGCCCGGGCGTGCAGGAAAGCGGCGTACAGCACCCAGGTGATGAACGCCCAGGTCTCGACCGGGTCCCAGCCCCAGTAACGGCCCCATGCCTGGTCGGCCCAGATCGCGCCGGCGATCACGCCGAACGTCCACACCGGGAAGCCGAAGACCACGGTCCGGTAGGTCAGCCGGTCGAGCTGCTCCTTGGCGGGCAGCCGGGCGAGGATGCCGTTTGACGCCTCGGCGCCCTTACGTGACTGCCGGTCGGTCCACAGATAGATGATGCCGAGCACGGCGGCGACGAAGAAGATACCGGTGGACAGTGCCATCGCGGCGACGTGAATGGCGAGCCAGTACGACTGCAGCGCTGGTACCAGTGGCCCGGCCGCGGTGTAGATGAGCGTCTGGGCGAGGCCGAGCGCGATCACCAGCACGCCCATCACGAACACCCCGAGCGCCCAGGCTCGGTACTTGAGCATCATCCCGAGGAAGAAGATCGCCGCGACGCAGGTGAGCGCGACGACGAACTCGTACATGTTGCCCCACGGCACGCGATGCACGGCGAATCCGCGAGTGACCACCGCGATCACGTGGGCGGTGACTCCGAGCCCGGACAGCGCCAGCCCGGCAACGACCCAGGAGCCCGCGTCCCGCGCGGCGCGCCACAAGGTCGGCCGCCGCTCGGGGACGTCCTCCCGCGGAGCAACAGGGGCCGATCCGGCCTCCGAGCCGACCGCCGGGGCACCCACCGTGGCTAGCTGGGCGACCTGGACGCGCTTGGTTGCCGCCGCGGCCGACCGCCGTGGCCGACCGAACGCGAAGTCCCCGGCGAACGCCAGCACCGCGAGCGAGTAGACGACGATCGCAAATATCAGGAAATCGCCGCTTACGCTGGCCAAAGTTGAGTTAACGGACACGGGCCTTCACTCTCCATCTGCTTGAGAAGGCGATGGGTCTGCCTGAGAGGGCGATGGGTCTGCCTCGGAGGGGGGTTGCTGATCAGGCTCAGCGCCGCGGTGCGCGGCGAGCATGTCGTTGGCGAGCTCGACGAACTCCTCCGCGAACCCGCCGCTGGCGTCGGTCCGCGCGAGCCCTCCGAAGCTGACGACGGAGCCGGCCTGCGCCCCGTCCACCCGGACAAACACGCGACGACGCCGCACGAGGAATGACAGCACCAGACCGCAGAGCGCCAGGATCCCGCAGATCAGCGCGAAGAGCTGACCGGGATCGTAGGTCACCTGCAGCGAGATCCACTGCTGGTAGCCCTCGAAGGTGACCGTGCCGTAGCCGGCCAGCTTCCAGCTCTGCCCCGGTGCCAGCACCTTCGCCGACGAGGTGATCTTGTGCATCTGCGTGGTGTCCAGCTGATACACCGACTGGGTCGGGCCGGAGTTCATGCCGAGGTTTCCCTGGTACGCGATCAGCGACACCACGGGGGCGAGTGCCGCCGCCCAGATGGACTGAAGCGTGCCACTCTTCGTCTCGGCCGCGGTGGGCGCGAAGACCCCGGCGAAGCCGAGTTGCTCAGGCGAGGCGTCGGGGACCTTCACCACACCCTGCGAGATGTAGTTCGCCGACGCGTCCGGGATGAACACGGTGGCCTGGTCGTACACGACCTTGCCCGCGGCGTCGGTCACCTTGAACACCGGGGCGAACCCGTGCCCGATCAGGTACACCTTGGTGCCGTCCACCCGCAGCGGCTCGTTGACCCGCAGGTCGTAGGACCTCGACGCGGAGCCTGGACTCGCGGTGTAGTTGACGTAGGCGTCGTACGACTGCGGCTCGCCCTCGTCGCTGCCGCTGGTGTAATAGGTCGCCTCGAACGACTTCAGCGACATCGTGAACGGCGCCAGGTCGCTATCGGTGACCAGCCGGCCCAGGTGGATCTCGTCTAGCGAGCTGGCCGTGTCGGCGAACGATTGACCGGCGACCAGTACCTTGTCGGTCTTGTAGCCGAAGATCCCGCCGATCGCGACCGAGACGAGCACGCCGAGCAGTGCCAAGTGGAACAGCAGGTTGCCCGCTTCGCGCAGGTACCCCTTTTCCGCGGAGATCCAGTCGGTCTCCCGGCGCAGCCGGAACCCGCGCCGGCCCAGCAGCGTCGCGGAGACCTCGATGGCCTGCTCCGAGGACAGCCGCACATCGTAGACGGCGGAATGCGGCAACCGGGCGACGTTGCGCGGCGCTCGCGGCGGAAGGGTCCGAGCCGAACCGACCAGCTTGAACGTCCGCGGCACCACGCACCCGACGAGGGAGGCGAACAGCAAGATGTAGATCGCGGCGAACCACGGCGCCGCGAAGACGTTGAATAGCCCGAGGTGGTTCAGCCACGGCGCCAGCCCCGGATGGGCGGTGATGTACTGGTCCACCGACGCCGGATCGGTGCCTTCCTGCGGAAGCATCGAGCCCGGGATAGCGCCGAGCACCAGCAAGAACAGCAGGATCAGCGCGGTCCGCATGGACGTCAGCGTTCGCCAGGCCCAGCCAAGCTGGCCGGTTACGCCATACGACGGTGGCGGGCCGCCCGCCGGGGTCTCCGCGATATCCAGCGTGGGGGTTGCTTCTTCGCGCGTATCGGTCATTGGGTTATCCGGTCCAGGAGCGCGGAAAGCTCCGCGTAGCTCGACCCACCGAAGATCGCGCCCGCGACCCGGCCAGACGAGTCAATCACCAGCGTTGTCGGGGTCGCGGAGATCGCGACGACCGGACTGAGGTCCAGCGTGATCTCCGCCCCCGAGTCGTTGATGCTCGGGTACTGCACTCCGAAGTTGGAGTCGAAGGCTTCCGCGTTCGCCGGGGTGTCCTGCTCGTCGACACCGAGGAACTTGATCTTCTTGCCGTCTTTCGCATCCGTGGCGGCCATCGCGGCCAGCATCGGTGTCTCCTCCCGGCAAGGCACGCACCACGAGCCCCAGAAGTTAAGCACCAGGACGTCGCCGTCACGGTACTTCGAAAGAGTGAGCTCGGTGCCGGTCAGCGTGGTCCCGGTAAAGTCGGGCGCGAGCTTGCGATGGCCAGCGGCGTAATAGAGCGCCGACGTGCTGCCGTCGATGTAGCTGACATCCTGGGTGGACGTCCCGCCGCCGGACCAGGTGACGGCGGTGAGGACGCCGGCTACGAGCACTGCGCCCGCGACCGCCACGATGACGGCCGTGCGACGCTTGAGCTTCAGCACTAGTCGATCTCCTACGGGGGGTAGTACTTAGCCCCTATTGTGCCGCATCGAGGTCATGCTCGGGACGCCGGGGCGGCACAACATAGGAGATTCCGATCAGCTCCGCGCCCTGATAGGTGAAGCTGGTGACGCTGCCGAGCGCGCACTGCCGCTTGCGCGGGTCGTGCCACAGCCGCTTTCCCTCCAGGCCACGCCTGGTCGTCCAGATCGGGAGCTGGTGGCTAACGCACAGGGCCTCGGCACCTTCGGCGGCCAGCCGGGCCCGCTCCACCACGGCCGCCATCCGGCTCAGCACGTGGTCGTAGGGCTCGCCCCACGACGGGCGCAGCGGGTTCATCATCGCGGTCCAGTGCTTGGGGTGCCGTAGCGACCCGTCGCCCACTCCGAAGTTCATCCCCTCGAAGTGGTTCCAGGACTCGATCAGCCGGTCATCGGTGACGACGGGCAGCCCGAGCTTCTCCGCCGTGGGCGCGGCGGTCTCCTGGGCGCGCTCGAGGGGGGAAGCGAACAGCGCCACCACCCGTCGCGGCGCGAAATAGTCAGCGGCGGCGCGGGCCATGGCACGCCCGTTGGCCGACAGATGATAACCAGGCAACCGTCCGTAGATGATGCCGTGCGGATTGTCCACCTCGCCGTGCCTGAGCAGGTGAACCACAGTCGTATCAGACATAGCGCCTCAGCCTACAGCGCAGTCGCGGCGGCCCGAGCCGCGGCCGGAAGCGCGTCAGCGATACGAGCGAGCGCCGCCTCGTCGTGGGCGGCCGAGACGAACCAGGCCTCGTACGGCGACGGCGGCAGGTAGACGCCCCCGTCGAGCATCGCGTGGAAGAACGCGGCATACGCGGGCGACGACACCCGCTTGGCCTCGGTGAAATTGGTCACTGGCTCGGTGATGCCGAGGAACACGGAGAACAGGTTCCCGGCGACCGACATGAAGTACGGCACACCGGCCTCGGCGAGTGCTTCGCCGGTGAGCTTGCGCAGCGACTCGGAGAACGAGTCGACCGCCGCGTAGACCTCCGGGGTGCACTCGCGCAGCGTGGTCAGTCCGGCCGCGGTGGCCAGCGGGTTACCGGACAGGGTGCCCGCCTGATAGACCGGGCCCACCGGTGCCAGCCGCGACATGATCTCGGCGCGGCCGCCGAACGCGGCGGCGGGCAGACCGCCGCCCATCACCTTCCCGAAGGTCACCAGGTCGCCCGGCACGCCGTCCACTCCGTACCAGCCGGACCGCGAGATGCGGAAGCCGGTCAGCACCTCGTCCATGACCAGCAGCGCGCCGGATTCGCGGGTCAGTTCGGCGAGCGCCTCATTGAACCCGGGCTCCGGCAGGACGACGCCCATGTTGGCCGGGCACGCCTCGGTGATCACGCAGGCGATCTCGTCGCCTCGCCCGGCGAACGCCGCGCGCACGGCGGGCAGGTCGTTGTAGGGCAGCACGATCGTGTCAGCGGCGGCCGCACCGGTGACGCCCGGCGTGTCAGGCAGCCCGAACGTCGCGACCCCGGACCCCGCCGCGGCCAGCAGCGCGTCCACGTGACCGTGGTAGCAGCCGGCGAACTTCACCACGACGGAACGGCCGGTGTACCCGCGAGCCAGCCTGATCGCGGACATCGTCGCTTCGGTGCCCGAGCTCACCAGGCGCACCTGCTCGACCGGTGTTCTGGCCACGATCTCCTCGGCGAGTTCCACCTCACCCGGCGTCGCGGCACCGAAGGACGTACCCCGAGCGGCCGCGGCGGTGACAGCCTCGGTAACCGCGGGGTGAGCGTGCCCCAGGATCATCGGACCCCAGGAGCAGATCAGGTCGACGTACTGATTGCCTTCCACGTCGTACAGGTACGGTCCCGAGCCACGCGCCATGAATCGCGGTGTACCGCCCACCGAGCCGAACGCGCGGACCGGGGAGTTCACGCCCCCGGGGGTGACCGCGGTCGCGCGGGCGAAGAGCTCCTCGGAAGTCATCTCCGTCCCTCCATGTCGCAGCCCTCCACGGCGTCAGCCAGATACTCAAGCAGCCGCAGCGCGTCGGGCAGTGAGCGGTTCTCGGGACGCCGGATCCACCGGACGCTCTGCCCTCCCGCGTACCGAGAGGGTGGACCGAGCACGAAACTATCGCGGCAGTGCCACGTTATCTCTCCGGTTGGAGTCGCTATCTCCGGCGAGCAGTCCAGGCCGCAGGACCACCATTCGTCCTCGTCGACCGGAGCGCCCCTGGTCGTGACGTAGAAGTGCATGGTGTCCGCCCCGAGCATCGCGACCGGGCCTGTTTCCACGCTGTCCCCCGCCATCTTGGCCAGCGCCGAGGCGCCGGGGACCGCGGGAACCTCCAGGACATCAAAAACCCGCCCGGTAACGAGTATCACGTTCGCGGACGGGTTCGCTTGCCACCACTGCCTGATCGTGGTGATGTCTACCGTGGCTTGCATCTGCCAGGCGGGAGACGCGGGATGTGCTCCCGGGGCTGGACAGCCAACCCGGTCGCAGGAGCACGCGCGGCCATGTTCCGGAGTCCCGGCTGTCTTTCCCCGACCAACCGGCCCCGACCGACCTCCCAGTCCTCGGCCAGGCTGCGAGCCGGTGCACACTGGCCAGCCCATGGCCGCGTAACGTTCCGCCTCCATGCCTACCGGCTCTTGTTGTTCCGCCGCCACGCGGCGGCTACGACGCCGCACACCAACCACCATTGACCGAACTCCCTGCCTCTGGCGCCCGCCTACGGCGCCTGTGCCCCTGGTGCCTGAACCTGGCCGCCCGCCCGGTTACCGCTAATTTATCCGAGACGTTTCAAGCGCTTTAACGCCCCCAGCCCGTAATCACTCATGGTAGGGCCGCGAGCACGATTCGTTCAGGAAATCAGCCAAGCCGACGGGCCACTTCGGTGGCCCAGTAAGTGAGGACGAATCCGGCGCCGGACCGGCGGATCGCGGTGAGCGTCTCCATGATGGTCTTGTCCCGGTCCAGCCAGCCGTTGGCGGCGGCGGCCTCCACCATCGCGAACTCGCCGCTCACCTGGTAGGCGGCCACCGGAACGCGGACCTCGTCGGCGACCCGGCGTATCACGTCGAGGTAAGCGAGCGCGGGCTTGACCATGATCATGTCCGCGCCTTCCGCGAGGTCGAGTTCGACTTCGCGCAGCGACTCTTCCACGTTGGCCGGGTCCTGCTGGTGGGTGGACCTGTCGCCGAACTTCGGCGCGCCCTCGGCCGCCTCACGGAACGGGCCGTAGAACGCCGACGCGTACTTCGCCGAGTAGGCGCAGATCGCTGTCTCATCGAAACCGGCGGCGTCCAGCGCGGCGCGGATGGCACCGACCTGGCCGTCCATCATCCCGGATGGCGCCACCACGTGGGCACCCGCGCGGGCCTGCGCGACGGCGGTCGCGGCGTAACGCTCGAGCGTCGGGTCGTTCAGCACCTGACCGTCACTAGACAAGATGCCGCAGTGCCCATGGTCGGTGTACTCGCACAGGCACAGGTCCGCCATCACGACCAGCTCGTCACCGGTCTCGGCCTTGATGTCCGCCACTGCCTGCTGCGAGACGCCGTTGGGGTCGTCAGCCTGACTCCCCCGGCCGTCCTTGACCGCCGGTACACCGAACACGATGATCCCGCCCACACCAGCGTCCGCTGCTTCCGCCGCGGCCTTGCGCAGGCTGTCGCGGGTGTGCTGCACGACGCCGGGCATCGAACTGACCGGCTGCGGCTCGGCGATGCCTTCCTTGACGAATACCGGCAGGACCAAGTCGTCGGGACGGAGCGCCGTCTCGGCGACCAGACGGCGCAGCGCCGGGGTACGGCGCAGCCGACGGGTGCGGACGATGGGGTACGACGGGGACATAGCGCTCAGCCTAGCCGCTCAGCCCAGCCGCCGGCGGCCACCTCGGCGTCGCTCGCTCGGACGCTTGTAGACCTCGCCGGCCTCCTGCGCGGCCGAACGCAGCCGGGCACCATGGGCGGCCAGCGCGTCAACCAGGTCGGTTGCCGAGGGCTTGGGTGCCTCGACGTCGACCCGGAGCCCGTACTCGGTGGCGGTCTTGGCCGTCTGCGGTCCGATCACCGCGATCGCGGTGATCGCGTGCGGCTTGCCGGCGATGCCGACCAGGTTTCGCACCGTCGAGGACGAGGTGAACAGCACGGCGTCGAAGCCGCCGCCCTTGATCGCCTCGCGGATCTCGGCGGCCGGCGGGGCCGCGCGGACGGTCCGGTAGGCGGTGACGTCCTCGGCTTCCCAGCCGAGCTCGGTCAGCCGGGCGAGCAGCGTCTCGGTGGCGATGTCCGCCCGCGGCAGCAGCACCCGGTTGATCGGGTCAAGCAGGTCGTCGTAGGGCGGCCACTCATCGGCCAGCCCCTCCGCCGACTGCCTGGTCTCCGGTACGAGGTCGGGCCGGAGGCCGAACTCACGGAGCGCGCGGGCGGTCTCGCCGCCCACCGCCGCGACCTTCACGCCCGCGAACGCGCGCGCGTCAAGCCCGTACTCTTCGAACTTCTCCCGCACCGCCTTGACGGCGTTCACGGAGGTGAACGCCACCCACTGGTATCGCCCAGTCACTAGTCCCTTAACGGCGCGTTCCATCTGCTGCGGAGTCCGCGGCGGCTCGACGGCGATCGTCGGCACCTCGACCGGGATGGCACCGTACTCCCGGAGCCGGTCGCTGACCGCTCCCGCCTGCTCCTTGGTGCGCGGCACCAGCACTCGCCAGCCGAACAGCGGGCGCGACTCGAACCAGTTAGCCCGGTTCTTCACGGCGTCGCCGACGACCGCGACGGCGCCGCCGCGGGTGTTGGCCAGCGAGATGCCCGACGCCTTCATGTCCGGGCCGGTGCGCCCGAGCGTGGTCGTCAGCGTCTGCTGCTCGGTGGTGGTGCCGTCCCAGGTAATCGCGAATGGCGTGGTGTCCGGCCAGCCGTTGGCGATGAGCATCTTGCCCAGATCCGCTGGGGCGGCGTCCGCGCCGAGCACAACCAGCGTTCCAGGCCCGTAGGACACCCGGCTGATCTCGGAGGCCTGGACCACGCGCACCTCGTCACCCGCGAGCGGGATGCCGGCGTAGCTGGGGACCGCCGTGGAGTGCGCGACCGCCGGAACGATCTCCGTCCGCGGGCCGGCCGCGGCTAGCGCCGCCGCGTCGGCGGCGGCACCGTTCAGCAACGGATCGCCGTCATAGAGACGGAGCGCCAAGCCGCCCTCGTTCGCGGCTTCGGCGAGCCGCGCGTTTACCTGCTCACCCAGCTCGATGATCTCAGCCGCCGGGCTGAGGTGGTTCTTGACCCGGGCCACCTGTTCCGGCGTACCGGCCACCAGATCGGCGAGCCCGAGCAGCCGTACGGCGCGGAGCGTGAGTAGCCCCTCGTCTCCCGGGCCTACGCCGGTGAGCGCGACCCAGCCGTCCATGTCAGTCATTGCACATCATTCCTGCCATTAATCTGTGGCGTCGCCGGTAAATGGCGCCGCCATCAGCCCCGCCGCCCCTCGCGCCAGCATTCGCTCCGCAAGGGAGCGGCCGAGTCGCTCCGCCTCCTCTGGCGCGTCCGCGCCGTGGTCACGCAGCACTCCTATCCCCCCGGCTGTGTTACCCCCAAACACTGCGCCTTCAAGCCTAAGAGTTCCAGCGGTCAGCGTCGCGAAGGCGCCGACCGGCGCGCTGCAGCCCGCCTCGAGCTCGGCCAGCAGTGTCCGCTCGGCCAGCGCGGCGGCTCGGGTGGACGCGTCATCGATCGCCGCCAGCAGACCGGCCAGTTCGCTGTCATCGGCGCGGCATTCCACGGCGAGCGCGCCCTGCCCCGGGCACGGAAGCATCTCTTCTGGCTCGAAGATCTGGCTGATCGCGTCCAGGTGGGAGATCCTGTTCAGCCCGGCGCAGGCCAGCACGACCGCGTCGAGTTCTCCGGTCAGGACTTTGTCCATACGCGTATTCGCGTTGCCGCGGATGGCCACCGTCTCGATGTCATCGCGTAGCAACAGCAGCTGAGCCGCGCGCCGGGGCGAGCCGGTTCCGATCCGGGCACCGCGTGGCAGATCGGCGAGCTTGATGCCGTCCCGCGCTACCAGCGCGTCGCGCGGATCGTCACGTGGCGGTACCGCGGCCAGGACGATGCCCTCCGGCTGCGCGGTCGGCAGGTCTTTGAGCGAGTGCACGGCGAAGTCCACCTCGCCCGACTGCAACGATTCGCGCAACGCGCTGACGAAGACGCCGGTGCCACCGATCTGGGATATCTGGGCCCGGCTGACGTCGCCAAACGTCGTTATGCCCACTAGTTCTACTGGTCGTCCAGTGCGTTCGGTCAGCAGGTCCGCGACGCGCCGCGACTGCGACACGGCCATGGGGCTTCTGCGGCTGCCAAGCCGCAGTGCTCTGCCGCCGGCATTCGGCGCGTCCACTGTCACCCCTCCTGATCGATTGCGGGCTTGATTACCGCGTCCACGGCCCGCGGGTCTAGATCGAACAACACCCGAAGCGCGGCGGCGTAGTCCTCGCCGCCCGGAGCTCCCGCCAGCTCCTTCACGCGAACGGTTGGCGCGTGCAACAGCTTGTCTACCACCCGGTGCACGGTCTGGGCTATCTCATCAAGTGCGTGGCCGGTGAGTCCCTCACCGGAGAGCCGGCTGGCCAGCCTGGCTAGCTCGACGTCCACCACCTCGGCCGCCTTCGCGCGCAGCGCCACCACGGTGGGCGCCACCTGGGCGGCACGGCACGCCGAGGTGTACGCGGCGAACTCATCCTCCACGATGGCGCGCGCCTCGTCCACAACTCCCGCGCCGAGCGCGGCGCTGGCGCTGATCGTGTCCATGCCGAACAGCCGCACCCCGGGCAGCTCGGTGACCGCGGGGTCAACGTCACGGGGCATCGCCAGGTCGAGCAACGTAAGTTCAGCGCGGCGCCTGGCCAGGTCGGCGGGGCCGACCACCGTACCGGTCGCGCCGGTGCAGGACACGACCAGGTTGGCGCGCGCGATGGCGGCCGGAAGGTCGTTCAGGTCGGCCACTTCGGCGGTGGTGAGGTCGGCGATGCCCGCGGCCAGCCGGGCCGCGTGCGCGTGGGTCCGGTTGGCCACGATCACCCGCCGGGCGCCGGCTCGCGCGACGGTCGCCACCGTCAGCCCGCTCATCGCCCCGGCACCGACCACGAGCACGTCAAGCTCGCGCAGGTCCCGTCCGGCCAGCGCCAGGTCAAGGCCCACGCTGACCATGCTGAGCCCGAGCCGGTCGATGCCGGTCTCGGCGCGCGCTCGCTTGCCCGCCCGCAGCGCGGCCCGGCCCAGGTCGCCGAGCACCCGGCCGACGGTGCCGTTCTCGCGGCCGGTCTTCAGCGCGGATCTCACCTGGCCGAGGATCTGGTCCTCGCCGACCACCATCGATTCCAGCCCGCTGGCGACCGCCAGCAGGTGCTGTACCGCGCGGTCCTCGTAATGCACATACAGAACGGGGGTGAGATCGGCCGACGGGATACCCGAGTACCGGGCCAGCAGGTCGCAGATCCCGGTCACGCCACCGTGGAACCGGTCCACGTCCGCGTAGACCTCGACCCGGTTGCAGGTCGAGATCACAAACGTCTCGGCGACATCCGGCAGGTACGCAACATCCCGCAGCAACTTGCCAAGCGTGTCCCCGCTGAGTGCCGCGCGTTCAAGTGTCGCGACCGGCGCGGTCTTGTGGCTTAGTCCAACGACAAGGACGCTCACCGGTTAGTTCACCGCTTCCTGGGAGACCCGGGCGGCCGAACGCCGCCTGGCATGGAACGCCAGGATCTGCAATTCGATCGACAGATCTACCTTACGCACGTCGACCCCTTCGGGGACGTTCAATACCAGCGGAGCGAAGTTCAGGATGCTGGTAACACCGGCCGCGACCAGCCGGTCACAGACCAGCTGGGCGCCGCCCGCCGGGGTAGCGATCGCGCCGATGGCCACGTGCAGATCGGCGACCACGTCTTCGAGTTCGTCCACGTGCTGGACCGTCAGCCTTCCGATTCTGTTGCCGACGAGATCCGGGTCGGTGTCCAGCAACGCCACGATCCGAAAACCACGGGACACGAATCCGCCGTAGTTGGCCAGCGCCCGGCCGAGGTTACCGGCGCCGATGATCGCGACCGACCAGTTCTGCGTCAGACCCAGTGCTCGCGACACTTGATAGACAAGATAGTCCACGTCGTAGCCGACGCCCCGGATTCCGTACGAGCCCAAGTGTGACAAATCCTTGCGGAGCTTGGCCGAATTCACTCCGGCCAGCGTGGCCAGCTCGTCACTGGAGACGGTCGTTACGCCGCGCTCGCTGAGGGTGTACAGAGCTCGCAGGTAGACCGGAAGCCTGGCGACAGTCGCCTCGGGAATCCCTGTGGGCTCTGGGAATCCGCTGGCATCTGACTGCGCGAGGGTGCTCGACATGCGGCGCTCCCGGGGGGATGGGGACGGTCCGTTGCATTAACCATACGCCGTTTGTGAAAGTTTGCACAAAGTCAGCGGAGCCCGCTGGGGCCGCCGCCCGCACCGTCCGTCCGGCCCCAGCATGTCCCCAGAATACGCCGACGACTCGGGACAAACGTTTTCCCCCGGCCCCCGTTCCTGGTGGGTGCTGCATTACCCACACTCTTCGCTGGTTGGTGCAGCATTCACCTCTAGCTGGCTTAAGGGCCTGGGCGTGCCGAGGGCAGCGCGGAGCCGTGACTCCGAGACGCGCCAGAAATCGTGCTCGACCCCGTCGACAAGCGTGACCGGGATCTTGTCCCAGTACTCTTGGAGGTCATCCTTCGAGAGAGCAATGTCACGCTCCACCCAGCCGACGTCCAGATCAGCGCAGACCTTCTCGATCACCTCACGCGCGTCGTCGCACAGGTGGCACCCGGGCTTGCTGAGCAACGTGATCCGGGTCTCGGGCACGGGTCAGTTTCCCCGGTAGCGCTGGCCCTGGTACGAGGGCTGCTCTGGGTACGACGGCTGGCCTGAGTACGAGGGCTCGCCTTGGTAAGCAGGCTGCGCCTGATACTGGTCGTCGTACGCGGGCTGGCCTTGATACGAGTATTGGTCCGGATACGCCTGCTGGTCCGGATACGCCGACTGTCCTTGGTACGCCGCTTGATCCGGATAGGCCTGCTGCTCGGCGTAGCCCTGCTGGTCCGGATAGGCGGGCTGCCCTTGGTAGCCAGCAGGCTCCGGGTAGGCCGACTGCGCCGGGTACGACTGCGCCGCGTACGCAGGTTGCCCCGCGTATTCTGGCTGCCCCCCGTATTCTGGCTGCCCCCCGTATTCTGGCTGCCCCGCGTAGGCCGACTGCCCCGCGTAGGCCGACTGCCCCGCGTAGGCCGACTGCCCCGCGTAGGCCGACTGCCCCGCGTAGGCGGACTGCCCCGCGTAGGCCGGCTGCCCGGGGTACGCCGTCTCATCCGGGTACGCGGCCTGGTCGGGGTAAGCCTGCTGCCCCGGGTAGGCCGCCTGCTCTGGATACGCCTGCTGCCCTTGGTAGGCCGCTTGATCCGGATAGGCCTGCTGTTCGGGGTAGCCCTGCTGGTCCGGATAGGCGGGCTGGCCCTGCTGGTCCCAGCCCACAGCGGCGGGCTGGCGCTGCTCGGCCGACGGCAGCTGCCCGCGGGTGGCTTGCGGGAGTTCCTGCTGCTTAGACGCCGCCGGGGTCAGCGGCGACACCTTCGCGTACTTGAGTCGCAGCTCGATGACGTTTGTCGCCAGGACATAGCTGCGTCGCTCATTCTCAAAACGCTGATTGTGCGGCTGCAGCTCATGCAACTCGAACGCGGCGCGATCACGGTAGATCTCGTAGAAGATCCGCTGCAGCGGCGCCTTCGGCACCAAGTGGATCACGTAGACGAGAGTGTCAGGTTCGGCCAGCCTGACGGCCTCCGCGGTCTGCTCGGCGAGCCGGTCGAACTCGGCCACCTTGTCGTCGAGGAGGGTAAAGATCGAGATCGTGCCGTAAGGACGGTTCGGCGCGCCGCTCTGAGCGGGCCTCGGTTCGGCCTGGCGACGGGCCGAAGCCGTCTCCCACACCGAGCCAGCCTCGTTCTGCGGAGCGCCGGCCTCCGCCGGGTAACCGCCAGGAGCGGCATAGCCGTTAGCCGGAGCAGGCGGGTAACCATCGGCGGGCACGAAGCCGGCGGCAGCGGCCGGGGCATTACCGTTACCGCCGCCGTAACCATTGGTCTCGCCATAGCCGTTAGCGCCGGCCCGGCCGCTGGCCTGACCGTAGCCGTTGGCCTCGCCTTGGCCGCTGGCCTGACCGTAACCGTTACCGGCGCCGTAACCGTTAGCGCCGCCGTAACCATTGGTCTCGCCGTAACCGTTACCGGCCGCGCGGCCGTTGGCCGCGGCGTAACCGTTGGCTGGGGCCGGGTAGGAATCGTCCGCGGCGTACTGGTTGCCCTGGTACTCCTGGGCCTGGTAGCCGCCTTGGTCGAAGCCTTCATCGGCCGGGGCGCCGTTGGCAGGGGCACCGTTATATGGGCCGCCCACGCTGTCGTAGGCATCGGCGGGGCCGCCGCTGTAGGAGTCGTATCCTCCAGCAGGCTGACTCGCGGAACCGTAGCCGTTCCCGGACTCGGCATAACCGCGCTGGCCATACTGCGTGTCCTCGTAACCCGGCTGGTCATACCTGGGGTCACGCGCCTGAAAGCCGCGCTGGTCGTAGGACGGCTCGGCGGAGTACCCGTCGTCAGTCGCCTGGTAACCACCCCGCTGGCCGCCGCCTTGACGGCCGTTGGCCTCATACCCGTTGGCCTCGTATCCGCCAGCCCGGTCGCGGTTGCCCTGGTAGCCGTTGCTGCCGTATCCGGCTTCCTGATACCCGGGCTCCGGATAGCCGGAGCCCGCGTAACCAGGCTCGTTGTAACCAGACTGGGGGTAGCCAGCATCGCCGTAAGCGCCGTCGGGGTAACCAGCAGCGGGCGAACCGGACCCATGCCACTCCGGTTCGTCCCAATCCTCTTTGCGACCTCGCCAGCCCCTCATGGGCGACTGGTCCCGGGGCGCACTCGCACTGGCCACGTCATCTGGCTGGTACCTCCTGCCCCGCTGGCCGGTCCGGCCGCGGATCGCGTTGCTCCCGAACGACCCGGCTACCGTCACACCACGCCACGATCGATGGAGTCATTACCTCCCATGGTGCATGACGCGGGCCGGTCGCCGCCAGCGAAGCGGTTACTTCTTGTTCCTGCGCTGGATACGGGTCTTCTTCAGCAGCTTGCGGTGCTTCTTCTTCGCCATACGCTTGCGGCGCTTCTTGATGACAGAGCCCATCAGGCCACCACCTTTCCACAGACTGTTGGCAGACGGGCACGCCATCGCGCTCGCCCTGCGAGGGCGGCTGGGCAAACGCCCGGAGCTAGGTAGACGCGAGCACGCTCGGCTCGCGCAGTCTCTTAGGTTACCCGCTCCAACGAGAAGCCGGCACAAAGGCCGGCTCCTGGCCCCCCCTTCCAGAGGACCAGGAGCAAACGCAGTACGGCTAACCGCTGCCCCCCGGTGCGGTTTAGGCTCCGGTCCTGCCGTACCGCCAGGCCTACAGCGTTGCCAACCTCTGTCAGGTGCCGACGAAGGCAGCCCTGAGGTATTGGTTAACCGCCTGCTCGGGAACCCTGAAAGAACGACCCACACGGATCGCTTCCAGCTCGCCGGAGTGGACCAGCCGATACACGGTCATCTTCGAGACACGCATGATCAAGGCCACTTCGGCAACGGTTAGGAATCTCACGTCACTTAGGGGAGTTTCGCCTGCCATCATTGCCCTCTTCCACCGCGATGCCGCGTGCGCCTGGGACCGGATTCAGCGCACCAGTCACGTACGTCTCCAGGGTAAGTCCCGCACAGAAAAGAGCAACCCCACCGAATAGCCTCATTGTTGTTACCTTTTGGCTTCATCGCGAACTCAGACCCAGCTACCTGCGCAAACGACACCCGGAACGATGGGAAAAGCCGTAAAAAAGGTTTGTGCGACACGCCGGCGAGTACCGTCGCGACCCCAGGGAGGCCCTAGTTCACAGCGGATCCGCGTCCACCGACAACCGGTGTGCGGGAAACACAGCACTGCGCGTCCGCATGATCGAGCGATCTACCCGGTCGCCAGTCTCATTACCAGATCTGAACAATTTCCAAGCTAGCGGCGCGCCATCCGTCATGGCATCCGGTGCCGTTTCACCGGTCAACTCCCGGGCCAAAGCGCGCCACCGCCCAGGGGTAGCGGTCTGCGGCGAAACAGGAGTCCCCGCCGCTATCGCCAGCAGGTGCGTCCAGGACCGCGGCACCACCTGGACCAGCGCGTATCCGCCGCCGCCAGTCAGCAGCCAGCGTCCGCCAGCCACCTCGTGAGCGAGGTCGTGGAGCCACGCATGCGCTTGGCGTTGCGCGTCTACGCTCAGTTCAAGATGCGCTAGCGGATCGAGAAAATGGCTATCACAGCCGTGCTGCGACACCAGGATCTCAGGATCGAAAGCCCGCAGCAGCGGCGGGACAATAGCGTCGAACGCGCGCAGCCAGCCCGCGTCTGGAGTGCCCGCCGGAAGCGCGACGTTTACGGCGTATCCGCTGCCGGCGCCAGTCCCGATTTCCGTTGGGAGTCCGGTTCCCGGGAAGAGCGTCGCCGGTTCCTCGTGCAGACTGATCGTGAGTACCCGCGGATCGTTATAAAAAGCGTCTTGTACCCCGTCGCCATGATGCACGTCGATGTCGACGTAGGCAACGCGTTCGGCACCGTGATCGAGTAGCCGGGTGATCGCGAGCACCGGATCGTTGTAGACGCAGAACCCGCTCGCGTGATCCCGCATCGCGTGATGGAGCCCGCCCGCGATGTTCGCCGCGTGCACCGCCTCGCCGGACCAGACCGCCGACGCCGCGGCCAGCGTCGCGCCCGCCACGAGCGCGGAGGCCTCGTGCATGCCAGCGAACACGGGGTTGTCTGGCGTACCAAGTCCATAACGACGGTCGGGGCGCCCACGCCGGACCGCCGCGATGTACGCGGGGTCGTGCGCTGTGGCGAGCTCGTCGTAGCTCGCCGGCTGGAATGTCCTCGGTTCTGGCAGCACGTTCAGCGCCGCCGCGAGCTCCATCGTGAGCCGGACCCGTACCGGGGCGAGCGGATGCCCGGGCCCGAAGTCGTAGGAAACCAGCGCCGGGTCCCAGAAGACAGCGAGTTCACAGGCCACGTAAGCCACGATAACCTGCGAACCCGGTGACTAACTCGGCCGCGCCTAGCTCGTGGGCGCGATCGCGGGCGGACTCGATCGCGGACAGGAACGCGGCCCGCACGCTGTGGTTCTCCAGCTCGCGGATCGCGTTGATCGTGGTGCCGCCTGGGGAGGTGACCGCTTCGCGCAGCAGCACCGGATGCTCGCCGGAGTCCCGCAGCATGGTCGCGGCCCCGTACACGGCCTGCACTACCAGTTCCATCGCCGTGCCACGCGGAACGCCGAGCAGGATCCCCGCGTCCACCATCGCCTCGACCAGGTAGTACAGGTACGCCGGGCCGCTACCGGACAGCGCGGTGGCCGCGTCCTGCTGCGACTCAGGGATCCGCATGACCTTTCCCACCGGCCGCAGCAGCTCTTCGGTGCGCGCCAGATGAGTCTCGTCCGCGAAACGTCCCGGCGAGATCACCGACATCGCCTCGTCCACCAATACCGGGGTGTTAGACATGACGCGCACCACCGGAACATCGCCAGGGAGCCGCCGCTCGATGAACCCGGTGGTGATCCCCGCGGCCACCGAGATCACCAGCTGACCAGCCGGCACGAAGTCCGCGATTTCCGACAGCAACCGGTCCATGTCCTGCGGCTTGACCGCGAGCACCAGCGTGTCCGCGTTCTTCACCGCCTCGGCCGCCTCGACCACGGCGATCCCGTACCGCTCGGTGAGCTCAGTCGCCCGGGCCTGCCGCCGCACCACAGCGACGACGTTGGACGGCGGGCGCCCCGCTCGCAGCAGGCCGGACAGCAGCGCCTCGCCCATCTTCCCGGCGCCAAGTATCGCGATCATGAGGCCCTGCCGCCGACCACGGGCCCAAGCGAGCGCAGGAAGAACCGCAGGTTGGCCGGCTTCTCGGCCAGTCGGCGGACCAGGTACGCGTACCAGTCGTCCCCGTAAGGCACGTAGACCCGCACCTTGGCACCGGAGGCGGCGAGCCGGCGCTGCTCGTCCGGCCGGATGCCGAACAGCATCTGGTACTCGAAGTCATCGGCCGACCGCCCGTTTTGCATAGCCAGCGAGCCGGCGATCTGAATGAGCCGGGGGTCGTGCGAAGCCACCATCGGGTACCCCGGACCCTCCATCAGGATCCGCAGGCAGCGCGCGTACGACCGGTCGATGTCGTGCCGCGCGGTGTACGCCTCGGACTCAGGCTCGTTGTAGGCGCCCTTGCACAGGCGCACGCGGCTGCCTTTCGCGGCCAGCTTCCTGGAGTCCGCCTCGGTTCGCCGGAGCATGGCCTGCACCACGATGCCGAGATCCGGGCAGGTACCACGGAGGTCCGCCACGATCCGCTGGGCGGCATCGTCGGCCACGTGATCCTCGGCGTCGACGGTCACCGTCGTGCCGACGTCGCGGGCCGCCGCGGCGATCCGCGCGATGTTCTCGGAACGCGGTCCGCTCCCCGTCCTGCGCCAGGTACAGGCCGACCGCGGTCGGCTTCACCGATACCTCGACGGCGCCCTCGGCGGTCAGGCCCTCGGCGGCGAGCTTGCCGATCAGGCTCACGTACTCTTCCGTGACAGCGTCGGCCTGAGCTTGTTCCTTCGTGTCCTCACCGAGGTAGTCGAGTGTGACCAGCAGCCCCTCGGCGCGGAGTCGCTGGGCTGTCCGCACCGCGTCGGCGCTGGTTTCCCCGGCGACATACCGATCCACGACGCTGCGCGTCACTGGGTAGTCCGTAATGAGCTCACGAATCCGCTGACTAGCCGAAGCCGCCAGCAACGTCCGACGGAGCACGCGCCATGACCTCCCGCTTGAAGGGCCTTTTTCGCAGCTAGGCTACCCCCGCGCTCGGCCCAGCCCGGAACTGCGGAACCCTCGCACCACGGTGGTCGCCTCACCGCCAGCGTCCGGCGCGACGATCACTTCCTGGCTGGCGGCCACCCCGTCGGCCAGCAACGGCGCGTCGACATCCACCGTGCGCTTGATCATCCCCAGCCCGATCGGGCCGAGTTCGTAGTGCCGTGCCGACGACCCCGCGAAGCCCACCACGGTTCCGTCCTGCGTGGTGATCGGTGAGCCAGGCTCGGGCAGCCGGTCCACGCTGCCGTCGAGGTTCAGGAACACCAGCCTCCGTGGCGGATGCCCCAGGTTGTGGATGCGGGCGACGGTCTCCTGGCCTCGGTAGCACCCCTTGTTCAGATGCACCGCGGTGCCGATCCATCCGGCCTCGTGCGGCAGCGTCTTGTGGTCGGTGTCAAGCCCGAGCCTTGGCACCCTCGCCTCGATCCGTCCGGCCTCGTACGCCAGCATTCCGGCGCGCGTGCCTTCGGGTTCCTCGCTTCGCTCGACAAGCACATCTATGCCAAACGGCGGGTTCCATCTCACGACATCGCGCGTCTCCACCTGGTCAGCATTCGGACCGGTCAGGCTGAACAGCGCGTACTCGCCAGTGAGATCGTCGACCTCGACCCGGAGCATGAACCTCATCGAGTCGAGGAACTTTTTAAGCTCGGCCGCGGTCCCCGGTTCGGTATGTACCCACGTCGCATCGCCGGTGTCGGTGATGGTCAGGTGATGCTCGACGTGGCCTTGCGGAGACAGGATGAGCGCCTGCGTGGTGGTACCGGGCGCCAGGTTCCGCAAGTCCTGGCTGGTGAGGTCGTTCAGCCAGCCCAGCCGGTCCTGCCCCGTGATCCGCAGCACGCCACGGTCGGAGCGGTCGGTGACGGCGACGTCGTTCGCCATGGCGCGCTGCTCGGCCGCCGGGTCCCCGTAATGAGCCGTGGTCATGTCGCTATCTACCCCTGCAATCCGCGCACCTGCCGAAGACGGTGAGGTGCGTCACGTCGGTCTCGAAACCCTGCTCCTGCTCTAGCGCTACGACGAGCGGCCTGATTCCGTCCGGGGGGACCTCGCTGACCCGGCCGCAAGACTGGCAGACCAGATGCACGTGGTCTGCCTCGGAGGCCAGATGGTACGTGGGGGCTCCGTGGTTCAGGTGGGTGTGGGTAACCAGCCCGATCTTGTCCAGTAGCTCCAGGGTCCGGTAGATCGTCGAGATGTTCACGCCGCGGGCGGTCTGCTGGACGCGTTCCGCGATTTCCTCGGGTGTGGCGTGGTCAAGGGCGGAGATCGCCTCCAGCACGAGCTGACGCTGGGGCGTCACCCGGTATCCCCGGGCCCTCAGCTCTTGATCCCAGGCCTGCGTTCGCTGCTCCGCCATACCACCGAGTCTAGTTCCGCCGACCCCTGCCGCAGCGCCCCTGATTCGCCTCCGGCGCAGCGGCCCGGTCCGCCTCCGGCACAGTGCCCCGGTCCGCCTCCGGCACAGTGGCCCGGTTCGCCTCCGGCACAGTGCCCACTGGTCCGCCTCCGGCACAGTGCCCCTGTCGCCTCCGGCACAGTGCCCCTGGTTCGCCTCCGGCACAGTGCCCCTGGTTCGCCTCCGGCAAAACACACTTGCCACCCGAGCCCCGGCCGACATAACGTATCCGTAAGCGGGAAAGGAGGTGGTCCGAAAGTATGCATAGATTTTGGACACGTGAGGTGGCTGCCAGCTAGCCGCCCGACCCGCCGGTAGGTACTCCTCTGCGGAGCGGCGGCGGGCTAATCCAAGGCATACACCGGCCCCCCGGGCTGATCAGCCGAGTCCAGCTGATCCCGTCCCGATCTACGCGGACGCGAGTCGCCCGGGGGGACTTATACCCCCCGTAAGACGCGTTTGAGTTGTGCGGAAACGTGCGGCTGCAATTCCTGGCCCATCGCGGCCATGTCGTAGGCCCAGCCGAGATCCTCACCGATCAGGCCGTAGAGCCGACGCCCCCCGGTAACTTCCTTCGCGGTTTCGGTGCGCGCGACTACATCAGTAACTAGTTCCACCCGGGTATTTTCGACTTCGCCGAGGTAGATCTCCGTGATCCCCGTCGGGTGGGCGAGCAGCAACTCGACCTTGTCCTCGGGCTGCACTCGCCAGTAGCCGGACTCGGTGGACAGCGGCTCACCCAGGTTCCCCTCGTCGTCCAGCCGCCATGTCCGGCTGCGGTAGATGAGATACGGCTTCCCGACATGGCTGAACTCGATTTCCTGCCCGAAACGGAACGACTCGATCGTCGGGTAGCCACCGACCCCGGCGCCCTCCCACCTGCCCAGCAGGAACCCCAGCCGGGCCACGCCCGGATGCAGTGGCGGTTCACTCATGAGACCCTCCCCGGTAGATCCGCACCGCCGCGACCGCGGTGACGATCGCGATCACGGCGAAAAACCCGATCATGATCGCGGCGCTCAGCATGCCATGCATGGGCCAGAGCGTACCGTGGCGGCGTAAAGTTCATGACGTGACACTCGTGATCAAGGTCACCGCCGGCGAGAACGACCCGGAACGCTGCAATCAAGCGTTCACCGTCGCCGCCGCGGCCATCGCCAGCGGAGTGGATGTATCGATGTGGCTCACCGGCGAATCGGCGTGGTTCGCGCTGCCGGGCCGAGCCGCCGAGTTCAAGCTCCCGCATGCGGCACCGCTGGAAGAACTACTCGGGATAATAATCTCGGGTGGCGCGGTGACGTTGTGCACCCAGTGCGCCGCCCGCCGGTCGATCGAGCCCGATGACCTCATCGACGGCATCCGTATCGCCGGCGCCCCCACCTTCGTAGCCGAAATAATGGCCGACGACGCCAAAGCCCTCGTGTACTGACCCCGCGCAGCACTCAGCTTCACGTATGAACTTGCCCCTAGAAAGGCCAGGAAAAAGCTTTCCGAACGGCAAGTTCATACGGGAGGTCCGCACCCCCAACCAGCAAGAACCCCATAATCGGACATTTCTGGCCGCTGGGCAGCGGCCGACCGATCGGGAGCGCACCGCGGGGCTGGGGCGCACCGGAGGGCGAGGCGTGCCGGAGAGCGGCCCACCGCGGGACAACCACTCCGTAGGGCAACGGCGGCATACGGGACATATCGCCGCAGCGAGCGGCTTCTACAGTGCTGTCGATGGCCCATCGCTGGGGGTATAGCCCCAGCGATGGGCCATCGATGGCGCGAGCGCGGCGCGTCGGGCGGCGCGAGCGCGGCGCGTCAGGCGCCCCGCGGCACGAGCGGCACGAGCGGCACGAGCGCGGGGCGCGTCGGGCGCCCCGCGTTGGGTGCTGCGCGTTAGGCGTGGGCCTGGGCCGGTCCTGCGGACTCGCCGCCGCCGGCCGGGGACTTGGCGCGCGGGGCGGGAGCCGGGTCGCTGCCGACCCCGACCGCCTCAAGCGCCGGCTCGGGGGTCGACTCTGGCTTCGGCTTCCCGGCGAAGGTGAACTTCGCCTCGTCGCCGGAGCCCTCGACGTCCACCACCACGATCTGGCCGGGCCGCAGTTCACCGAACAGGATCTTCTCCGACAGGTTGTCCTCGATCTCCCGCTGGATCGTGCGGCGCAGCGGACGAGCACCCAGCACCGGGTCGTAGCCGCGCTTGGACAGCAGCTCCTTGGCGGCGGGCTCGATCTCCAGGGCCATGTCGCGGTCCTTGAGCCGGTCGTCCACCTTGGCCACCATCAGGTCCACGATCCGGAAGATCTCGGACTGCTCCAGCTGGTGGAAGACCACGATGTCGTCCACACGGTTAAGGAACTCGGGCTTGAAGTGCTGCTTGAGTTCCTCGCCGACCTTGGCCTTCATCCGGTCGTAGGACCCGCGGGTCTCACCCTGCTTGGCGAACCCGACCGAGACGCCCTTGGAGATGTCCCGGGTACCCAGGTTCGTGGTCATGATGATGATGGTGTTCTTGAAGTCCACCATCCGGCCCTGGGCGTCGGTAAGCCGACCATCCTCAAGGATCTGCAGCAGCGAGTTGAAGATGTCCGGGTGGGCCTTCTCGATCTCGTCGAACAGGACCACCGAGAACGGCTTACGGCGCACCTTCTCAGTGAGCTGGCCGCCCTCCTCGTAACCCACGTAGCCGGGCGGGGAGCCGAACAGCCGGGAGACCGTGTGCTTCTCCATGTACTCGGACATGTCGAGCTGGATCAGCGCGTCCTCGTCACCGAACAGGAACTCCGCCAGTGTCTTGGACAGCTCGGTCTTACCGACACCGGACGGGCCGGCGAAGATGAACGAGCCACCGGGACGCTTCGGGTCCTTCAGGCCTGCCCGGGTACGGCGGATGGCCTGCGAGAGGGACTTGATCGCGTCGTTCTGCCCGATGACACGCTTGTGCAGCTCGTCCTCCATGCGGAGCAGCCGCTGGGACTCCTCCTCGGTGAGCTTGAAGACGGGGATGCCGGTGGCGGTCGCGAGGACTTCGGCGATGAGCTCCTCGTTCACCTCGGCGACGACATCCATGTCGCCCGCCTTCCACTCCTTCTCCCTGGTCGCCTTCTTGGCCAGGAGCTGCTTCTCCGTGTCGCGGAGCGCGGCCGCCTTCTCGAAGTCCTGGGAGTCGATGGCCGACTCCTTCTCCTTGCGGACGGCGGCGATCTTCTCGTCGTACTCACGCAGGTCCGGCGGCGCGGTCATCCGCCGGATGCGCATCCGGGAGCCCGCCTCGTCGATCAGGTCGATGGCCTTGTCCGGCAGGAACCGGTCGCTGATGTAGCGGTCGGCAAGCTGCGCCGACGCCACCAGCGCGCCATCGGTGATCGAGACCCGGTGGTGCGCCTCGTACCGGTCGCGCAGGCCCTTGAGGATCTCAATGGTGTGCGCGATCGTCGGCTCGGCCACCTGGATCGGCTGGAACCGGCGCTCAAGCGCGGCGTCCTTCTCCAGGTACTTGCGGTACTCATCCAGCGTGGTCGCGCCGATGGTCTGCAGCTCACCGCGGGCCAGCATCGGCTTGAGTATCGACGCGGCGTCGATAGCACCCTCGGCCGCACCGGCGCCCACCAGCGTGTGGATCTCGTCGATGAACAGGATGATGTCGCCGCGGGTGCGAATCTCCTTGAGCACCTTCTTCAGCCGCTCTTCGAAGTCACCGCGGTAACGGGAGCCCGCCACCAGAGCGCCGAGGTCGAGTGTGTACAGCTGCTTGTCCTTGATCGTCTCCGGGACTTCGCCCTTGACGATCTTCTGCGCCAGGCCCTCGACAACGGCCGTCTTACCGACGCCAGGGGCGCCGACAAGTACCGGGTTGTTCTTGGTCCGGCGGGACAGCACCTGCATGACCCGCTCGATTTCTTTCTCCCGGCCGATCACGGGGTCCAGCTTGCCCTCGCGGGCGCCCTGGGTGAGGTTTCGGCCGAACTGATCGAGAACGAGCGATGTCGATGGTGCGGACTCGGTGGTGGCGCCACCGGCGGCGGTGGGCTCCTTGCCCTGGTATCCGTGCAGCAGCTGAATGACCTGCTGCCGGACCCGGTTCAGGTCCGCACCGAGCTTGACGAGCACCTGGGCGGCTACACCGTCGCCTTCGCGAATAAGGCCGAGCAGGATGTGCTCGGTCCCGATGTAGTTGTGGCCGAGCTGAAGCGCCTCGCGAAGCGACAGCTCCAGGACCTTTTTCGCTCTGGGCGTAAAGGGAATGTGCCCTGACGGCGCCTGCTGGCCCTGGCCGATGATCTCCTCGACCTGCTGCCGCACCGCTTCCAGGCTGATGCCCAGCGACTCCAGAGCCTTGGCCGCGACGCCTTCGCCCTCGTGGATGAGGCCCAGCAGGATGTGCTCAGTCCCGATGTAGTTGTGATTGAGCATCCTGGCTTCTTCCTGAGCCAGGACAACAACCCGCCGCGCCCTGTCGGTAAACCTCTCGAACATTCGCTCTCCTCACACAGCGGGGATTAGCAGGCCCCGCATGCCCGCCTGCTCCGCATGGTAGCCGCGTGCCCGACGCCGTGGTACTCAACGCATTATGCGTCAGGTACACACAAGACGTTCCCCGGACAGCGCGCCTTCATCCCATGAAACCCCCTGGAGTGGCAATGATGTTCCAGGTACGCCACAAGCGAACGGCGGAAGGTTCTGGGCGGACCCGCCGGATCGCCATCGGATCCGGCGGAGACAGAGACTTGAAGAGAGAGAAGTTCCAACCCTGAGGCCGCCCGGATCCACGACCGGGCGGCTGACTCAGGAGCGGGAATAATCGGACGGAAGGGATCAGCCAGGCCCGACCCGTCCGGTCAGACCAGTGCTAGTGAGCGGCCTCGTACTCGGCGACGATGTTCTGCGGAATACGACCTCGCTCATTCACCTTGTAACCGTGCGCCTTGGCCCACTCGCGGATTCGCGCACTTTGCTCACGACCGGCACCGGTACGCGCACGACGACGGCGCCCTGCCGATGTTGACTTGCGCGCATGTTCCACGTACTGGGACAGCTCTTTGCGGAGCTTGCTCGCGTTGCCGGAACTAAGGTCGATCTCATAGGTGGAGCCGTCGAGACCAAAGCTCACGGTCTCGGTCGCCTCGCTCCCATCGAGATCATCGACGAGAAGCACCTGTACCTTCTGTGCCATGGAAACAGCCCTTCTGCGGAGCAACCTATTTCGGTTGCCAAAGATATACCCCACTACTTGCTTTTGACAATTCGGGGGTAGGAGTTTCGCAGTTGATGTTCTCGTCGAGCATCTCTGACAGCCCTCAGATCCGGACACTGAGCGTAATCGACCGTCTGGTCGTCGGTTAACCGTCATCGCCACGTTTTCATTCATCACGCTCGACTGCGGTCAGGAGACAGGCCCGAGGGGAGCGGATACCAGGCTCCAAAAGCGCCTTAAAGGCCTTTGTTGAGTGAAATATCACGCATCTTCGCGATGATCGGCAGTGCGGGAAGCTCCTTCAGCCTGCGCCATGGCGGTGTTGTCAGCACGCCCGCCGACTTCACTATCCAGGCTGGTCTCTTCATCTCCGCGGCCTAGCTGGGGCGCCATCTCACGACGCAGGAACCAGCGGACACCCACCAGAATGGCCACGCACATGATCAGCGGCGGTGCCAGAGCCGCCACGTCCTGTAGCACGCCTTACACCCTCTTACCGTGTCAGTATCGTCATGATCGGTATCGTGTTGGTCCGTATCGGATGAGCACATCACCGTGACACGGATCACTGCTAGCGCCCGATCTCACTGGCGCTCTTCCACCGTACTCCGCAGATCTAAGGAGGACGGCGCCGGGGACGACATTCCCGGCCATTCCTTCATAGGCGAAGCAGCATACGTACGTTACCCAGAGTGTTCGGCTTGACTCGGTCTAGGTCTAGGAACTCCGCGACACCTTCATCGTAGGAACGCAGCAACTCCGCGTACACCTCAGGTGCGACGGGAGTACCGCTGATTTCCGCAAAACCATGCTTGGCGAAGAACGAGACTGCGAAGGTCAGCACAAATACTCGTGCAACTTCCAGTTCGCGTGCTCGGCCGAGTAGCTCGTTCACGACCAGTCCGCCCGCTCCAGATCCGCAACAACGTCCGCTGACCGCTACTGTGCGGATCTCCGCAAGGTCTTCCCACATAACATGCAGAGCGCCGCACGCTACGACCGGACCTGGTTCTGGAGGATCGACGACAACGAATTCCTGGATGTCCTCGTAAAGAGTGACCGTCGGCTTGTTCAGCAGCCGTCTGGAGGCGACGTTGGCGTCGATCAGCGCCCGGATGGCCGACACGTCGGACGTCCGAGCCGGCCTCACCTTGTATTCCATGGCTGCACTACTGTACGGCAGCTTATGTAGCCGGCCGCGGAGCCGGCAGCCGAGGCCACTGCCGCACACGGCCCCCTTGAGCCGCTTTGCGAGCCTCCGGAAGTTACTTGTGAGCAAAACTTCTTCAGAGTTGGTTGGCAGCGGCCAGTGAATCCAATATCGTCCATCGATGTGCTTACAGTCAGGAGAGTCGCGACGCTCGCGGCAGGAACCGCTGCCTTGGTAGCTGTCTTGCCCGGGGGTGTCGGAGGAGCTCAGACCGTCCAGCCACAGCCCTCCCTCACCTCACTTGTGGCGCAGGCACGTCAGCTGTCCAACGAGATCGACTCTCTTGGCCAGCAAATTGACGGTCTGCGTATCCAGCTTTCTCAGGCCCGCGCTGAGGCCAAGCTGGCGGAGCAGGCGGCGGCTCGTGACGAGAAGTCGGTTAACTCATCTCAGGCGACCGTCGCCGCGCTTGCCGCGCAGAGCTACATGGACCTGGGCTCAAACCCGACGCTAGAACTGCTCACCAGCGGGAATCCCAACGCGTTCCTCAACGAGGCCGCCACGGTCACCGAGCTGGATAACAACGCGGGGATGCGCTACACGCAGGTGCACTCGGCCCAGCTCGCGGCGGAACGCGCCAGGACCACGGCCGAGCAGCAGATCGCACAGGCGACCACGCTGCAGACCCGGCTGGACGCGAAGACCTCGGTTATCGACCAAGAGATCGGCAAGATAAACAGCTCCGCAATGGAGCAGGCGATGCAGGTCTTTGACAGCACCGGCTCGTACCCGACCTTCACGCTGCCGACAGAGAACACCGTGGGCGCCATCGCCCTGCGTTATGCGCTCACCAGGCGTGGGGACGCTTACGTATGGGGCGCCGCTGGGCCAAGTGAATTCGACTGTTCAGGCCTGGTGGTGTGGTCGTTCGCGCAGGAAGGCATTGCGCTGCCGCACTACACCGGCAGCCTGTGGGACCTGGGGACGCACGTATCGGAAGCGAACCTCGAGCCAGGCGACCTGGTGTTCTTCTTCGCCGACGAAAGCCACGTAGGCATCTTCGTCGGCAACGGCCTGATGGTGGACGCCCCGACCTACGGCCAGCCGGTCCAGGTCCAGCAAATCGACTGGAGCGCCTACGTCGGCGCCGTCCGCATCTCCTGACCGCATCTCCCCTAGCCCACCAATGGCCCTCTATGGGAGTGAGCGGGCCCGGCTGTGATCGCGGGGTGCGCGAGCCGGTACTGTCTTGCCTCTCGTGCGGGCAGGTCATCAACTTGGCTGTCCCCGGCGTCGAGTCGCCCGTTTTTGGTTCCGGATAACGCGAAGCATCTTCGTACCCCTGGGCACGAGGATGCTTCGCGTTATTCTGGCTGGTCCGGGCAGCGGGCAGGTGAGACGGACGGGGCGTGCGTGACCAGGTGAGCGCTGCGGCAGCACGGGGTGAGGCCAGCGGGATGGCGGGGCCGGGGTCTGGCCCGCGACCGGGGCTGCGGCGCGGGCCGGACAGGAGGCGCGGGCCGGACAGGAGGCGCGGGCCGGGCCGGACAGGACAGGACGTGAATGCGGCATTCCTGGAGCGGGCTTCACTTTCACGGAGCCGCATGGATGGCCCATCGACGGCGGCGTAGCGCTATCGATGGGCCATCCATGGTGCTAAAGGCCTCTCGGCGGCTCTGGGAGCGCTCCTGGGCGCTCACCAGGGACCCGGCAGGGCCACAGGGACCCGGCAGGGCTCACAGGGACCCGGCAGGGCTCACAGGGACCCGGCAGGGTTATTCGGGACGGACGAACGGGAACAGGATCGTGTCGCGGATGTTGTCGCCCGTGAACGTCATCAGCAGACGATCGATGCCCATGCCCATTCCGCCGGACGGGGGCATGCCGTACTCCAGCGCCCGCAGGAAGTCCTCGTCGATTTCCATCGCCTCGGGGTCGCCGCCGGCCTTGAGCAGTGACTGGGCGGTCAGCCGCTCGCGCTGGATCACCGGGTCGACGAGTTCCGAGTAGCCGGTGCCAAGCTCGGCGCCGAGCACCACCAGGTCCCACTTCTCGGCCAGCCGCGGGTCGGACCTGTGCTGGCGGGTCAGCGGCGAGACCTCGACCGGGAAGTCACAGTAGAACGTCGGCTGAACGGTTTTCTTCTCCACCAGCCGCTCGTACATCTCCAGCACGATCTGCGCCTGGCTCCAGTCCGGCTGCAGCGGCACATCGAGCCGCTCCGATAGCTTGCGCAGCACCGCAACCGTGGTGTCGGGCGACACTTCCTCGCCGACGGCGGCCGAGACCGCGCCATGCACGGTGACATACGGCCACTCACCGCCGAGGTCCACCTCGGTGCCATCCGGCGTGGTGACCACGGTGGTGCCAAGGGCCGCGAGGGCCGCCTGCTGCACAAGCTCGCGGGTCAGCTCGCCGATCGTGTGGTAGTCGCCGTACGCCTGGTAGGCCTCGAGCATGGTGAACTCGGGGTTGTGGGTCGCGTCGGCGCCCTCGTTGCGGAAGATCCTCCCGATCTCGTAGACCCGCTCGATCCCGCCGACGACCAGGCGCTTCAGGTACAGCTCGAGCGCGATCCGCAGGTAGACCTGCGAATCGTAAGCGTTGAAGTGGGTAACGAACGGCCGCGCGTTCGCTCCCCCGTGCAGCGGGCTCAGCACCGGCGTCTCGACCTCAAGGAACCCCTGGGAGGCGAGGGAGGTTCGCAGCGACGCCATCACCGCCGCGCGGCGCTCGGCGGCTTGCCGGGCTTCGGGATTGATGATCAGGTCCACGTACCGCTGCCGCACCCGGGCCTCCGGGTCGGACAGGCCCGCGTGCTTCTCCGGCAGTGGCCGGAGCGACTTCGCGGTCAGGACCCAGGATGAGGCCAGCACCGACAGCTCGCCAGAACGCGACGTGATCACCTCGCCGGTCACTCCGACATGGTCGCCGAGGTCGACGTCCCGCTTCCAGTCCTCGAGCCGGTCGGCGCCGACACCGTTCAGCGAGATCATCACCTGGATATCACCGGTGCCATCGCGCAGCGTCGCGAAGCACAGCTTCCCGCCGATCCGGGACAGCATCACCCGCCCGGCGACGCTCGCCACCTCACCGGTGGACGTATCGGGCGGAAGTGCCCCGTGTTTGGCGCGCAGTTCCGCCGCGGTCGCCGTCCGCTCGAACCAGACGGGATACGCTTCGGTGCCGGACTCGAGCAGCCTTTCTCGCTTGCCAAGCCGGACACGGACCTGCTCCGGGATATTTTCTTCAGCCACGCCCAGAGGCTACCGAATAAGTCTTGAGCGTTCCGCTCATAAACCAGCCGCAGCCCGATCAGCGTCAGCCATGGCTCATGCGCGGTGATGAGCGGTACCTCATTGATGATCAGTGGCGCCAGCCCGCCGGTGGCGATTACGGTCACGCCGTCCGGGTTATCAGGTGCTAGCTCGTCGCGCATCCGGCGCGCGATGCCCTCGACCTGCCCGGCGAACCCGTAGAGCATCCCGGAGCGCAGCGCGTCCACCGTGCTCTTCCCGATCACGTGCGGCGGACGAGACAACTCCACTTTCAGCAACTGCGCGGCCCGCCGGGCCAGCGCCTCCACCGAGACCTCGATTCCGGGCGCCAGCGCCCCGCCGACGAACTCGCCATGCGCGGACACCGCGTCGAAGTTTGTCGACGTGCCGAAGTCCACGACAATCGCCGGACCGCCATAGAGGTGCACGGCGGCCAGCGCGTTCATGATCCGGTCGCTGCCGACCTCCTTGGGATTGTCGTACCGGATCGGCACGCCGGTCTTGACCCCGGGCTCGACGATGATCGTCGTCCGGTCGGCGTAATACCGCGCGCACATTTCCCGTAGCTCGTGCAGCACCGAGGGCACGGTCGAGCACAGGGAGATGCCCGCGATATCCGCGTCCTTCACCGCCGCGCTCAGCGCGATCAGGCCCCGCATCACGACGAATATCTCGTCCGCGGTACGGTCCGGCACGGTGGCGATCCGCCAGTGCTCGACGAGCGTTTCCCCGTCGAACACGCCAAGCACCGTGTTAGTGTTCCCGACGTCAATTGCCAGCAGCATCGATCTCAACCCGAATATTGTCGATTAGTCTTGTCTGACCCACTCGCGCCGCGATCAGCAACAGCGCCGTTCCTCGATAATTTTCCATAACGACGGTGAAATCATCCCCGTCGACAAGCTCGATGTACTCAGGGTTCACGCCGCCGTCGGCCAGCACCTTCCGTGCCCGCGCGAGCACGGCGACGGGGCCGTCACCAGCGGCTTTGGCCGCCGCGAACAGTGCGCGCGGCAGGGAGAGCGCGGCCCGGCGTTCTGATACGGAAAGAAATCTGTTACGGCTGGAGATGGCGAGGCCATCAGCGTCCCGTACGGTCGGCACCCCTGCGATGGTAATGGGCAAGCCGAAATTATCGACCATGAGCCTGACCAGGACGAGCTGCTGCGCGTCCTTTTCACCGAACACCGCTACGTCCGGGCGCACCAGGCTGAAAAGCTTGAGCACGACGGTCAGCACTCCGGCGAAATGGCCGTGCCTGAATTCGCCTTCCAGGACCGTTCCGAGCGGCCCCGGGTCCACCGTTATCCGTTGCTCGCGCGGGTACATCTCGGTGAGCGACGGGGCGAATACGAAATCCCCTCCCTCGGCCCCGATGACGTCCATGTCGGCGTCCAGAGTGCGGGGATAACGCTCCAGGTCGGCGGCCTCGCCGAATTGCAGCGGGTTCACGAAGACCGAGACGATCGTGGTCTCTCCGGACGAACGGGCGCGGCGTAGCAGCGCGCGGTGGCCGTCGTGCAGCGCCCCCAGGGTGGGGACGAGCACGACGGGGCCGGGAGTCTCCGCGCGGGCCGCGGCGAGTTCCGCGCGGGTGGTGAGCAGCCGCGTCATGCCGCACCGCCGAGGACGTCCAGCAGCCGCTCGGCGTCCTCTGGCTTGAGCAGGCCCGCGGCCAGCGCGCGCTCCGCGGTGAGCCGGGCCAGCGACAGGTAGGCGGCCCTGGCGCCCGTTGAGGCCTCGCCGAGCGCCCCAATGTGGCGGGCGACCGTTCCCGCGTCGCCGCGAGCCACCGGGCCGGTGAGACCCGCGTCGCCGAACCTGAGCGCATTGTCAAGCGCGGCGGACAGCAGCGGGCCGAGCATCCGGCTCGGGTCGGGCACGCCCGCCTGGCCGAGCAGGTCGGCGGACTCAGCGACCAGCGTGACGAGGTGGTTGGCGGCGCTGGCGAGCGCCGCGTGGTACAGCGCGCGCTGGTCCTCCGCGATGAAGACCGGCTCGCCACCCATTTCGATGACGAGTGCCTCGGCCACCGGACGTAGCTGCTCAGGCGCGGTCACGCCGAAGCTGACGTTCTTCATCCGCTCGGTGTCGTCGTCCCGGCCGGTGAAAGTCATCACCGGATGCAGGGCCAGCGGCAGCGCGCCCTGACGCGTCGCGGGTTCCAGCACGCCGGTGCCGTACCGTCCGCTGGCGTGCGCGATCAGGCGGCCCGCGTAAGGTGCGCCAGTGGCCGCGAGGCCGGAAATGAGGCCAGGCAGCACGTCGTCGGGGACGGTGACGAGCACGAGGTCCGAGGCTTCGAGTACGCCGGCCGGCTCGGTCACCTCGACGGCGGGAAAGCTGGCCAGGATGCGGTCCATCGACCGCTGCGACGCGGGCGTGGTGGCGACCACCTCGTGTCCGGCGGACGCCAGCGCCCGGGCCAACGCGACACCGGCGCGGCCGGGCCCGATCACGCCGGCCCGAAGCCGTGCTGGGTGGTTGTCCGGGCTGTTCACGGTGCTCAGCTTAGAGCCTGTTTGAAAGGGCGCCGGAATCCCCCTTGGGAATCCGGCGCCCCGCTTACGGCAAACTAGTCGCGACTACCAGCCCCAGCCGAGCAGGGGACCGTTGACACTGGCGCCCCCCTCGCAGCTAGCGTTGGCGACACCCAGAATGGCGATCGCGTTCCCGCACGCGTCCACCGGAATCGAGATCGGGGCGATGACCTGGTTACCGCTCAGGATCGAGTCGTTTCCGCTGGTCACGGGGCCAGTGCTCGCGAATGCCGGGGCGCCCATCAGGGCGACCGCCGCACCGGATACTGCCAGCATTCCAACGACACGGGTCTTCATCTGCACGTGTTGCTCCTCTCATCGAGGGTCAGGGGGTTAACACGGCGACTCCTTTATGTGAGCTGCCATCGCAGAGAGTAGTCGATTCTGCCGACAATGTGTAGTCGTTCTTATACCTAAAGTGAAAAGCCCAGGTCAACGCGGGGCATCAGGGACGCGACAGCTGTTCTCGAGGAACAGGGCCGCGGCGGTCAGGACAACGCAGGCACCGAAGATGACGGCCGCCGTGATCAGGTCCTGGCGAGGTGTAGGGATGTCCCACGAGCCACTGGTGTAGAAGACAAACCCGGCGGCGACCCCGCCGATGACCGAGCCCGCCAGCGAGCTTGCCTTGGCCAGTGCGAGCATCCGCATCGTGTACTCGGGGACAGGCCTCGGGCGCTTGACGTCCGGCTTGCGGATCCGGGCCCGCAGATCGCGCGCTACCCAGGCCTCCGCGCCCGCGGCGACAAGCAGGGCGGGGACCATCGTCCACGGAAGAGCCGGGAGGCTGGTGTAGATGATCTCCAGGATGCCCCAGGTGATCGCGGCGCAGACGGCGGCGACACCGACGAGCGTGAGCGGACGCGTGGGCTTCACGTACGGACCCGCAGCGTGAGGTCGGTGCGGCGTACGCCATTGTCGCCGACGGCCAGCAGGTCCGCGACCGGACCGCTGCCCGGCAGCACGGCGGACGGGTCCAGGTCATGCCAGGGCGCGAGCACGAAGGCGCGCTTGGCGGCACGGGGGTGCGGCAGCGTCAGCTCAGGATCGCTGCTGCGCACCTGTCCGTAGGCGATGATGTCCAGGTCGAGCGTGCGGGCGCCCCAGCGGACCTCGCGGGCCCGCCCAGCGGCCGCCTCGATCTCGTGCAGCCGGTCAAGCAGCTCGCGCGGCGGCAGCGTAGTGCGCGCGGCGAGCACCGCGTTGAGGTAGTCCGGCTGCTCCGGCCCGCCGACCGGCGCCGTCTCGTAGACCGGCGAGACTCCCATGACCTCCACACCAGGCAGTACCGCGATAGCGTCAACACCAGATTGCACGATACCCAGCCGGTCCCCCAGGTTGCTCCCCAGGGCGATGACGGCTGTATTTCCCCAACCAACCAGCCCCGACCGACCTCCCGGGTTCACGACGCTGCGTTCCACGCGGCGGCGACGCGTACCGCGTCCGCGCTCGGCGGCACCTCGTGGACCCGGACGCACCAGCAGCCCGCGGCAGCGGCGAGCGCGGTCGCCGCGGCGGTCGCCGGGTCGCTGTCGACGAACGACCGCGGCGCGCCGTCGGGACCGGCGAGCAGCTTGCCAAGAAAGCGCTTGCGTGACGCGCCCACCAGGATGGGGAAATTGATCCCGCCGATCTGGCGAAGCTCGTCCAGGTGGGTGAGCAGCCGCCAGTTGTGCTCGGACTGCTTACTGAAGCCGAGTCCGGGGTCGAGCACGATCAGCGCCGGGTCCACGCCCTCCGCCGTCACCGCGTCCACCCGGCGGGCAAGTTCGTCGTGCACCTCGCGCACCACGTCGGTGTAGATGGCCCGGGAGTCCATGTCGTGGCTGTGGCCGCGCCAGTGCATGACCACGTACGGCACGGCCGCCTTGGCCACCAGCCGGGGCATGTAGGGGTCGGCGAGGCCGCCGCTGACGTCGTTCACCAGGTTCGCGCCCGCTTCGAGCGCGAACTCGGCCACTTGGGCACGCATGGTGTCCACGCTGACCGGCACTCCGGCCCTGGCCAGCTCGGTGATGACCGGGCCGACGCGGCGCAGTTCCTCCTCGGCAGTGATGCGCTGCGCCCCAGGACGGGTCGACTCGCCGCCCACGTCCACGATGTCTGCGCCCTGCTCCACCAGTTCCAGGCCGCGGGAGATCGCCGCCTCGGCCCCGTACCACTGGCCGCCATCGGAAAACGAGTCGGGCGTGACGTTGACCACGCCCATCACCAGGCAGCGATCCGCGTCAGGCAGGCCCTGGGGGCCGTTACCCATTGGGGATCGCCTGCAGACGGCGCCTGATCCGGCCCAGGCCGAGCGCGCGCGCCAGCCGGCGCAGCGAAAGCCGCGGCCACACCAGGAACGCCTCGGCCTCGAGCGCGGCCACCGCGATCCGCGGCGCGTCCTTACCGCTCGGGAACACGAAGAACCTCGGCTGCCAGACCGGGTTGAATTTCGCGTTGAACTTGTAGAGCGACTCGATCTGGAACCACTTCGACATGAACACCAGTACCGAACGCCAGGCCTTAAGCACGGGACCAGCGCCGATCCGCTCGCCCCGCTCCAGCGCGGCGCGGAACATGGCGAAGTTCAGTGAGACTCGCTTGACCCCCATCCCGTTGCACGCCTTGATCGTCTCCACGATCAGGAAGTCGTTCAGTCCCGGCATGGCCGAGCGGTCCCGGCGCATCAGGTCCAGCGACAGTCCGTCCGCGCCCCAGGGCACGAACTGCAGAATCGCGCGCAGCACCCCGTTCTCGTGGGCGGTAGCGATGACGCAATCGCCGTCATAGGGTCCGCCGACCCGGCCGAGCGCCATCGAGAACCCGCGCTCGGTCGCGGTGTCCCGCCAGTTGTCGGCGACCTTCAACATCTGCCGTAGTTCCTCGGCCGGTATGTCCTTCACCCGGCGGACCTCGGCCACGTAGCCCTGACGGCAGACCCGGCTGACCATCTGGCGCACGTTCCGCATCGACCGGCCGGACAGGCTGAAGTCCGCGACGTTGACGATCGCCTCGTCACCGAGTTCGAGCGCGGTGAGGTCACCCTCGCGGCACCAGATCTCCGCGCCTAGCTCACTGCAGCCCATCACCGCGGGCCGCCAGGCGTGCCGATCGGCCTCGTCAAGGAACGCGCCCATCGCACCCGGCCAGGCCTCCGGATCCCCGATCGGGTCGCCCGCCGCCAGCATCACGCCGGACACCACCCGGTAGCAGACACAGGCCTTGCCGGTCGGGGACCAGATGACGTTCTTGTCCTTGCGCAGCGCGAAATAGCCGAGCGAGTCGCGGTCGCCCTGCTTGGTGAGCAACTCGCGGATCCGCTCGGCGTCGGCTGGGGACAGCCGGGCCCGCCGCCGGGCCGGGCGGAAGAACAGGTAGGCCGTGACGATCAGCGTGAACAGGCCCAGGGCGCTGGTCAGGAAGTGGTAGAAGTCGCCGCGGCCGTCGGAGGTGAACGTGATCGGGCCGCTGATCCCGACGAGTTCGTAGATCGCGTCCTCGATCCGGCCAGTCAGCGGCCAGTTCCCCTCCAGGCCCCCCGTTGACAGGTAGCCGAGCGAGATCGCCATGTCGGCGATCACCAGCCCGATGAACGCCCACAGCGCGCTCCACCGGGTTCGTGGATCACCGACCGCGTAGAACTCATCGTGGAAGTACAGCAGGGCTACCAGCAAGACGATCGCCACGATCGCGGAAGGGTAGACCCTGGGCGCATGCAGGAAGTGGATCGACACATCGAAGGCGAGCAGCGCGACGACCGCCTGCCAGGCCCGGCGCTTGCGGCGGCGCAACTCGTACGACAGCAGCAGCAGCATGAGACCGACGATCACGTCGGCGGCGCGGCCGACGTTGGGCAGCGTGCCGGGAACGAAGGCGTTGACCCGGTGCAGCCTGGTGTGCCAATCCGGCTTGAGGACCGCCAGCACGTCGCTGAGCCCGATCAGGAAGCACAGCAGTGCCGCGACGTTTGGTATCCACGCTCCCCTGCTCGCGCGGGTACGCGCTTGGCGTTCGGCGCTATCTGGCCGTTCTACCGACGTGGATTCGCTCATTTTGTGCCTGAAACCCGGTCCTTGTTCGCGAACTGGCGCTGTAGAGCCATGCACTACCCCCGTCACGGCATCCCATGACCGCTTTCGCGCCCACAGTCAAGGTACATCTAACCGATTAGACGCGCGGCGTCCCCGGACGGTTCAGCCTATTTATTCGCGCTCTGCTGCCTCAGTATGGCGTCTTAGCTGTGGCGCCTCAGCTGTGCGCCTTAGCTGTGGCCGAACATCAGCGACATGGCCTCCGCGCGAGTCCGCGACTCACGGAAAACGCCGCGCACCGCGGAGGTGACGGTCTTCGCGCCCGTCTTGCGCACCCCGCGCATGGACATGCACATGTGCTCGGCTTCGAGCACCACGATGACCCCGCGCGGTTCCAGTATCCGGACCAGCGCGTCCGCGATGTCGACGGTCATCCGCTCCTGCACCTGCGGACGTTTGGCGTAAACGTCCACCAGCCGCGCGAGTTTCGACAACCCGGTGATCTCGCCCTTTTCATTGGGGATGTAACCAATGTGCGCCTTGCCGAAGAACGGCACGAGGTGATGCTCGCACATGCTGTACATCTCGATATCCCTGACCAGCACGATCTCATCGTGGTCGGCGTCGAAGACCGTGGTCAGCACGTCCTCCGGCCCCTGCCGCAGCCCAGCGAACTGCTCGGCATACATCCTGGCCACCCGCGCCGGGGTGTCACGGAGACCGTCGCGGTCGGGATCCTCCCCGACCGCGAGCAGTATCTCCCTTACAGCACGCTCGATGCGGGGATGATCGACTTCAGGCGCCGCCATCGGTGACCTGGTCGTCGGTGCTACCGAGAGCGGGCTGGCCGTTCACGCTGCCGTTCTGCCCGTTCGCCGCCCTCAGTGAGGCAAGTTCCTTCGGCGAAACGACGGGCGGCCGGTCCGACGGCAGCCGCTTGCCGTACCCGGTGTAGGAACCGCGGCGTGGCCGCTTCTGAACCGGGGCGAAGACCTCCATGACTTCCTTGCGGGAGAGGGTCTCCTGGTCAAGCAGCCGGAGCACGAGCTGGTCCAGCACGTCCCGGTACTCGGTCAGCACGTCCCACGCCTCGTCGTGCGCGGACTCGATCAGCCGGCGGATCTCCTCGTCGATCGCGGACGCGATCTCCTCTGAGTAGTCCCTGCCGTGCGACATGTCGCGGCCGAGGAACGGCTCGCTGTCGCCGGAGCCGAACTTCCGCGCGCCGAGCCGCTCGGACATGCCGAACTCGGTGACCATGTTCCGCGCGATCTGAGTGGCCTTCTCGATGTCGTTGGCCGCGCCCGAGGTCGGCTCGTGGAAGATCAGCTCCTCCGCGGTACGCCCGCCGAGCAGCATCGCGAGCTGGTCCTGCATCTCGGCCCGGCTGACCAGGAACTTGTCCTCTGTCGGCAGCGACTGGGTATAACCGAGGGCGCGACCGCGCGGGATGATCGTGATCTTGTGCACCGGGTCGGCGTGCGCCATCGCGTGCCCCACGAGGGCGTGGCCGCCCTCGTGGTAGGCGATGGTCTTGCGGTCCGCCTCAGACAGGATCGCGCTCTTGCGCTGCGGCCCGGCGGTCACCCGGTCGATGGCCTCTTCCATGTTCTTCATCGTGATCTGCTTGCCGTTGTTGCGCGCGGTCAGCAGGGCGGCCTCGTTGATCACGTTCGCCAGGTCCGCGCCGGTGAAGCCGGGGGTCTGCCGGGCGATGATGTCCAGCTCGGCGTCCTTGGCGATCGGCTTGCCACGGGCGTGCACCCGCAGGATGCCCTTACGGCCCGCCAAGTCAGGCTGGGCGACGACGATCTGCCGGTCGAACCGGCCAGGACGCAGCAGCGCCGGGTCCAGGATGTCCGGCCGGTTAGTGGCGGCGATCACGATCACGCCGCCCTTGGTGTCGAAGCCGTCAAGCTCGACCAGCATCTGGTTCAGCGTCTGCTCGCGCTCGTCGTGCCCGCCGCCGAGCCCGGCACCGCGGTGCCGCCCAACGGCGTCGATCTCATCGACGAACACGATGGCCGGGGCGTTGGCCTTGGCCTGCTCGAACAGGTCACGGACCCGGGACGCGCCGACACCGACGAACATCTCGACGAAGTCAGAGCCGGAGATCGAGTAGAACGGCACGCCGGCTTCGCCCGCCACGGCCCGAGCCAGCAGCGTCTTGCCGGTACCAGGCGGGCCGTAGAGCAGCACGCCCTTGGGGATCTTCGCTCCGATGGCCTGGAACTTGGCCGGGTTCTGCAGGAACTCCTTGATCTCCTGGAGCTCCTCGATGGCTTCGTCGGCACCAGCCACGTCAGCGAAGGTGGTCTTCGGAGTGTCCTTGGTGATCAGCTTGGCCCGGGACTTACCGAAGTTCATCACCCGGGAGCCGCCGCCCTGCATCGCGGACAGCATCAGGAAGAAGAACAGCCCGATGATCACGTACGGGAGGAAGTCCTCCAGGACGGTCAGCAGCGCGCTGGTCTTGGGGATCTGGATGTCGTAGCCGCCAGGCAGCTTGCCCGTGTCGTACAGCTTCTGCAGATCCTGCTGCAGAGCCTGGCCCTGGCCCTCAATCCAGTCCGCTTGGTAGACGGTCCCGTTGTCCATGGTGAGCTGGATCGTCTGGTTCTTGTCGGTGACCTGCGCCGACTTAAGACCATTGCCACGCTCGATGAGCTGGACGATCTTGGCTGTGTCAACGGACGTATAGCTGGTGCCGGAATTGGCGAAATTCAACACGAAAAGCATGAGCAGCACCGCGATGATCACCAGGACAAGCGGCCCGCGGAATATGCGCTTCAACTCCATGACGAGCGACCCCTTCGGCCCGGGGCCGTTCCCTCCTGACCAGCCTCACATCCCGCCGACCACCGGCGGGACCGAATATACGACGGTACACCGGCCAGCCGCCCTCGTGCAGCGGCACAGCCGGTACCAGCAGCGTCAGCACCGGCGACCCGGTCGTGCGCTGTCAGCACATCTCGCAACTGTCAACGCCCTTTCGCACCCGACGCATTCCTAGGCCCCGTAGGTATCCGGTGCCAGCGTCCCGATGAAGGGGAGGTTCCGGTACTTCTGGGCATAGTCAAGTCCATACCCGACGACGAACTCGTCAGCTATATCAAATCCGATATAGCCTACCTCCACGTCCATCCTGAGTGCGGCGCGCTTGCGGAGCATCGCGCAGACCGACACCGAGGCCGGATTGCGTGACTTGAGGTTGCCCACCAGCCACGACAGGGTGAGCCCAGAGTCCACGATGTCCTCGACGATCAGCACGTGACGCCCGCTGATGTCGGTGTCCAGGTCCTTGAGGATGCGGACCACGCCAGACGACTTGGTGCCCGAGCCGTAAGACGACACCGCCATCCAGTCCATTTCTACCGGCAGGTGCATCGCACGAGCCAGGTCCGCCATCACCATGACGGCGCCCTTCAGCACGCCGACGATCAGGAGTTCGCGGCCAGCGTAATCCGCGTCGATCTGCGCGGCCAGCTCACCGATCCGCTTCTGCAGTTGCTCGGTGCTGATCAGCACATCCTTGAGCGCCGGACCCACATCTTCCGCGTCCATCCTGACCTTTCTGATCCGTGAACAACACTTCCCCGTCTCGGCGCAGCGCTCGCACGCCACCGGGCAGATCTATCCAGCGCTGACCGTGCCAGTCGGTGACGAGCCCGGACAGCCACCCGACATGCCGCGCGGTAAGCGCCCCTGGCGGACAGCCCGCCGCCACCGCCGCGTCCCGCAGCAGCCGGGATCTGATGGCCGCTGGCTGCGCGGCGAGGAAGCTCGCCTCCATGGGCCCGCGGGCGGTGGTTGATTGGGGGGACACAGCTAGATTGTCCAGCACCTCGTTGTCGGCTCTCAGCTGGGTGGCCGTCCTGGCCAGTGCCTCCGCGACTCCGGGACCGAGCGCGGCCTCGAGGGCGGGCAACGCGTCCAGCCTTACCCGCACCCGGGCGAACCGGCGGTCGTCGTTGTGCGGATCCTGCCACGGCTCAAGGCCAGCCGCCGCCTCGGCGGTCACGGACCGGCGTACCCCGAGCAGCGGGCGGCGGAACAGGCCCCGTACCGCGGGCATGCCCGCCAGCGAACGCGCCCCGGAACCGCGGGCAAGACCGAGCAACACGGTTTCCGCCTGATCATCGAGGGTGTGTCCGAGCAGCACCACCGCGGCGCCGGTCTCCGCCGCCGCCTCAGACAGCGCCGCGTACCTGGCCGCCCGCGCGGCCGCCTCCGGCCCGCCGCGCCCGGTCACGCTGACCCGCCTGGCGAGCACCGGGTCGAGGCCCAGGGCGCGCAGCTTCGCCGCGACCTCCTCGGCACGCTCACCGGAACCCGCCTGCAGCCCGTGGTCGATGGTCACCCCGCCGGCCCGCAGCCCGGCGCGCGGCGCGACAAAGGCGAGCGCCGCCGCCAGCGCGAGCGAGTCAGCCCCGCCGGAACAGGCCGCGAGCACGAGAGATCCGCGATCCAGGTCCGACACCGTCCCGCGCACAGCGTGCCTAACTTCGGCTTCCGCCGGAGCCGGACCCCCCACAGGAAGTCAGCCGACCCTGGCCAGCCAGGCGGCGGGGTTGGTGATCTCTTCGCGGGTGGGCAGCGTCTCCGGGGACGTCCAGACCTTGTTGAAGCCGGCCATCCCGGCTTCCTCGACCACCGTGCGCACGAACTCGGAGCCCTCCGCGTACTGCTTCATCTTCAGGTCGATGCCCAGGAGGCGGCGGATCGTCTGCTCCACCCGTCCCGAGTTACCCCGCCGTGCGTTGAACTTCTCCCTGATGTCGGCCACGGTCGGAACCACCTGGGGTCCCACCGCGTCCATCACGTAGTCGCCGTGCCCTTCCACCAGGGTCATAACGGCGGTCAGCTTGTCCATCAGTTCCCGTTGCTCGGGCGTCTGGATCGCCTCTAGCAACGATTCGGATCCGGAACTACCGCGCACCGCGCCCGCCACCGCTCCCGCCGCGTCCCGCACCCGGGACAGCATCTGGCCCGGGTCGATCTCGGACGCGAGCAGGAACTCGGTCATCTGTCCCTGCACGTACTCGCGCAGCCACGGGACGCTGGTGAACTGCACCCGGTGCGTCTCCTCGTGCAGGCAGACCCAGCGGCGGAAGTCGTGCGGGTCCACGCCAAGCTCGCGCTCCACCAGCGAAATGTTCGGCGCGACTAGCGTGAGCCGCCCGACTCCATCCTCGCCGGACTCGCCTGGTGGCAGGAAAAGCTCGTACTGGCCGAGGACCCGGCCTGACATGTAGGCCAGGATCAGCCCGGCCTGGACGCCGGTCACCCGGGAACCAACCGAATTCAGCACCGAGGGCATGGAGTTGCCGCGCTCGGCCAGCCGGTCGGCGAGCGGGTCAAGGACGACGCGGAATCCGCCGACGTTGGCGCGGATCCAGCCGGGACGGTCCACGACCGCGACCAGTCCCTGCGGGCCGTCGCTGTGCAGTCCGGTGAGCTCACGCACCGGAGTCTGGACGGCTCCCGCCAGCCCACGCAGCTCCGCGACCGTCTGCCGTGCCTCGCTGAGGCTCACTTGCGGACCTGACCGTGCCCACCGTGCTCCGGTGGAGATGGCCAGATCCCAGTCGATCATCTGTCCGCTCGCCATCCTCTTAGGCTACGCCGCATCCGCCGCTCACCGTACGCACAGCGGTCGATGTGACATCGACCGGCCCCGCCGTAACCGGCAGCCGCAGCTGGCTAGGGACTCGGCGGCGGCGTTTATGCCGTTGGCTAGGGTCGTGGCCGGGGCGCCATCGGCCATGATCGCGAAGACCAGCACGTGGCCGTCCTTGGTGGTGACTAGGCCGGCCAGGGTGGCGACGGTGTCCAGGTTGCCGGTCTTGGCGCGTACGACGCCGCGGGCGGCGCCGGAAATGGCACCGAACACGCTCTCGCCAGTCGACAGCGTCCCGTCGAACCCCGCGACCGGCAGCCCGGTGATCACGGCGCGCAGGCTGGCTTCGGTCATCGCCGTCCGCAGCGTCTCGACCAGCGCCGCGGGCGCCACGCCGTCGTTGGGCGACAGGCCGCTGGTGTCGTAGAGCTTCACCCCTGCGGTGACGCCGAGGTGCCTTAGCTCCGCCTCGACACCCGCCGCGGCGCCAGCGAACGTGGCCGGGCGCCCGGTCGCTATCGCGACGTGCCGCCCCAGGTTCTCCGCGATGACGTTGTTGGACTCGGTGAGCATCTGCTGGACGAGCTGCGCGATGGTGGGCGAGGAGACGCTCGCGATCGTCGCGGCCGAGGCGGGCGCGGCGGCACTAGACGGCGTGTTCGTCACCGCGATGCCGTCGGTTTTCAGCAGCAACTCGAACGCCGACACCGCCATGCCGGCCGGATCGGTGGTGCGCGGCCGGTAGTTCGTGGCGTCGTCATCATCTTCCGGCGCGCCGCCGACGGTCAGCCTGCCCTGGTCGACCTCTAGCGAGACGATCGGGGTGACGTTTCCACTGGTCACATCGGAAGATGTCCAACCTGGCGCGTACAGCGCACCCGAGTAGAGGCTGGTGTCGTAGGAGAGCTGGACCGACGTTTTGCCCAACTTTTTAAGTGCCACCGCGGTCTTGTGCGCGAGGTCGGCGAGGGTGGCTGGCTGCGGGTAGTCGCTGGACGGATAGCTGTTTACGGCGAGATCCGGGTCGCCGCCGCCGACAAGCTCGATGCCGGCACCTGTCGAGACCACCTTGGTGGTGAACCTGGCGTCCGGCCCGAGCGCGGCGAGCGCGGCGGTCGCGGTGAGGAGCTTGGTGGTCGAGGCTGGGGTGGCCTCCGTGGTGCCTTTGTCGTCGTACAGCACCGCGCCGTTACTCCCGTTGGCCACCACGATCTCGGCATCGCGGGCCGATACCGATCCGTCGAGCGCGCTCTGCAGAGCGCGGGTCAGCCCGGCTGAGGTGGGCACTTCGGTATCGGACGACGCAGCCTGCAGTACGCTGGTCACGGTACGCGTCGTCCCGGTGGCGGCCGTCGGGATCTTCATCGCCGCCAGTCGCGACGGCAGCATGCGGGCAACCGACACGCTAGCCGCCAACGTGAAGACGCAGAGCAATGCCAGCGTGACCAAGGTCACCACTCGGGTGCTGCGCAACTGGATTCCCCTCTCGCGGGTCGGTGGCCTCGTACGTTGTCCGCCCGCCCACGGTCCGTTTGCTGCCCCCGGCGTCGCAGCGTACCGCTCCCATCGGGGACAATGAATTGAAATCAGCAGCTAAACGCGGGAGTTGATGTGGACGTTGAAGTAGTCATCGAGATCCCCAAGGGACAGCGCAACAAGTATGAGGTCGACCACGAAACCGGACGCATCCGGCTCGATCGCATGCTGTTCACGTCTACTAGGTACCCCGCTGACTACGGGTTCGTCGAGGACACCCTCGCCGAGGATGGCGACCCGCTGGACGCCCTCGTGCTGCTGGAGGAGCCCACGTTCCCTGGGTGCCTGATCGACGCCCGCGTAGTGGGGATGTTCCGCATGCGGGACGAAGAAGGGCCAGACGACAAGATACTCTGCGTGCCCGCGCACGACCCGCGGATGGAGCACCTGCGCGACATCCACCACGTCTCCGAGTTCGAGCGGCTGGAGATCCAGCACTTCTTCGAGGTCTACAAGGAGCTCGAGCCGGGCAAGTCGGTGCAGGGCGCCAACTGGGCGGACCGCGCCGCGGCGGAGGCCGAGGTCGAGGCCTGCCGCAAGCGCTACGCCGAGTACCGCGCCGCGCGCGACGCCGGTTCAGCGGAGGACTGAGATGACGACCGTGCTGGTGACGGGCGCGAGCAGCGGCTTCGGCACGGCGATCGTCCGGCGGTTCAGCCTGAACCTTCGCTGAACAGCTTCTCCACCTCGTCGGTCGTAATGACCCGCGCCTGCCTCGGAAAGACCTTCTCGGTGAGCACGCTGTGCACAACCGGGTCGCGGTCGGCGCAGGCGTCGGCGAGCACGATCACCCGGTAGTCCTTGTCGGCCGCGTCCCGCACGGTGGACAGCACCACCCCGCTGGTCGAGATGCCCGCGAGCAGCAGCGTGTCGATTCCGCGTTCGCGGAGCTGATCCTCCAGGTCGGTGGTGGAGAACGCACCCACCCGGGTCTTGCGTACGACGATGTCACCGGGCTCGGGGGCGATCGAGTCGTGGATCGCGGTGTGCGGGGAGTCGGTGTGCAAGGCGACCCGGCTTTCCGGCGTGATATTGCGCGCCATCGCGCTGCGGGAGGGCATCGCGTCGAAGTCGGCATCGTCGAATGCGACCCTGACGAATCCGATGTGCCCACCGCGCTCACGGTGTGCGGCGATCGCCTGGCTCGCCCGCTCAAGCAAGTCCTCTGACCCGGCGAGCGAACCAACTATCCCGTTCTGGTAATCCATCACGAGCAGCGCCGTCGTACGGGGGTCGATCATGAGGGTTCCTCTCAAGGTTGAGTGTCAGGCTGCGCAACCGGCTGACCAGCGTGCGGCCATCCTTAGGTAGACAGCTCAACCTTATCAGTCAAAACTGATTACTTCGTATAGCTATATTCCGTTCAGGCGGCAACGGGAAAGCCGCGACTGGGGCGCGCCTGTCATGCTGCGGGATTCCCCAGCCCGTGATACCGGCAGCCAACGAACTCCCTGGCCACTCAGTCCCGCCTGCCGACCGCTGCCCGGGCTATCCGGGATAGCGCGAAGGATATTTGCACCTGGGGGTACGAAAACTCTTCGCACTATCCTTGGTCGACGGACATATGCGAAAAAACGGGCGGCTTGCTGTCGTCGCGGGACGCCCTCAAAACGCTCACACGGGCCGCCTCGCGGAAGCGTCAGGGCCGCTGGGCACGCCATGGATGGCCCATCGCTGGTGCTGGAGCGCAAGCGATGGGACATCCATGGGCCACCCCGACCGGGGAGCAAACGAACATAAGCCGCAAAGCGGGGGTTAGCTGGCGGCGGGGGTTAGCTGGCGGCGGGGCGGGTGGCGCCGATTAGGCCGCCGGGCTGGTACATGCTGTCGATCCGCACGAAGGCGCCGGTGTAGGGCGCGTCGACCATCATCCCGTCGCCGATATAGATGCCGACGTGGTGGATCGTGCTCGGATCGGAGGTGTTCGTCGCGTAGAACAGCAGGTCACCGCGCTGCAGCTGGTCCAGCGGAACATGCGGGCCCGACGCCCACTGCCACCCGGTCCAGTGCCCCAGCTCAACACCCGCGTGCTCCCACGCGCGCATGGTCAGCCCTGAGCAGTCGTAGCTGTCTGGCCCCGCGCCGCCCCACTGATACGGCTTGCCGAGCTGGGCGAGTGCCCAGTTTGCCGCGATATCGCCCTGGGTGGTGGAAGCGCCCGACCCGGCCGCCCAGGAAGATGGCGACGACGAGGCAGCCGTACTGACGTTGGCCGCGGTGGCAGCGCTCGCCGCCTGCCGGGCCGCCTCGGCCGCTGCCGCGGCGGCGGCCTGAGCAGCCGCCTGCAACGCGGCCTGGTGGGCCCGCGCGTTCGAGAGCTGGCCAGCCAGCGCGTTCCGGCGCGACTTGGCGGCGGCCACGAACGCTTGCTGGCGCGCCACCGCCTCCTGAACCGCGGTCCGAAGCTCCGCCGCGGCTCGCACATCGGCCTGCTTGGCGATCAGCAGGTCGCGGGCCTGGCCGCGGAACACGCTGGCCACCACGTCATCGGCCTGCCGCGCGGCGAACACTTCCGAGCCATGCTGGGCGAGCAGTTGCTCTAGGCCGACCATGTCGAGGTACTGCTGCGGGCCGCCTTGGTCGCCGAGCATCGCGGAGATCCGGCCCGCTCCGCCCGCCATCTCGAAGTCCGCCGCCGCTTGCGCCGCCACCTGGCGATCGGCGAGCCGCTCCGCGGCCGTAGCCGTCGCGAGCCTGGCCTGCGCCGCCCGATAAGCCGCGGCGGCCTGCTGTTGAGCCAGCACGGCTTGGTCATAGCTCTCGGTGAGAACCTCGGCCTGGTTCGCGAGCTGGACTAGCCGCGTGTTCGCCACGCCGAGCTGGTCCTGTTGCCGTTGCAGCGCCGCGGCCCGTCCACTGACCGCGGCGGCCGCCGCCTCCATCTGCGCCGGTGTCGGGGGCGCCGGATCATCACCTAGGACATACCGGGTTAGCAACGGCGTGCCGCCGGGTGTTTGCGCGGCGCGCCCCCAGGGCGGTATGACCGCTATGGCAAGGGCTCCGGTAACGACGGCGGCGTGTCGGACGGGTCGGGGGATGCGCGTAAGCTGCAATATTCGAACTCCCTTTTCCCCGTGACGTTCAGATTAATCACTTAGTGTAATGGATATATCTCTTATCGTGATGTAGCTCTCCATGCTTATCCGGTAACACCGGACCACGGCTGACGGCGAACGCACGTGTCATAGGTCCGCATGATCCACACTTAGTACGGGCAAAGTAAGGAACAAGGAGGACCGGTGACCGACGCCGAAGGAGTGCTGAGGCAAGCACCCCTGTTCAACGCGCTCGATGATGAAGGCGCCCGAACACTGCGGCGGCAGATGACAGATGTCAAACTGTCCCGTGGTGAGCACCTATTCAGCGAGGGCGATGAGGGGGACAGCCTCTATGTCGTGCTCGATGGAAAGATCAAGCTCACCCGGGCGGCCCCGGATGGCAGGGAGAACCTGCTGAGCGTGCTCGGGCCTGGCGACATGTTCGGTGAGCTGTCGCTATTCGATCCTGGACCGCGTACCTCGACCGCGAGCGCGGTAACCGACGCCACGCTGGCGTCGCTGCGTGAGGACGCGTTGCTCCCGTGGCTCACCGAGCACCCGCAAGGCTCGACCCACATGATGCGGGCGCTAGTTCAGCGGCTGCGCCGGGCCAACGACGTCATCGCGGACCTGGTATTCACCGACGTTCCCGGCCGGGTTGCGAAGAACCTGCTGGATTTGGCCGAGCGGTTCGGCACCCAGGAGCCTGACGGGCTGCATGTGCACCACGACCTGACCCAGGAAGAACTCGCTCAGCTCGTCGGGGCGTCGCGGGAGACCGTGAACAAGGCCCTGGCCGATTTCGCGGCCCGTGGCTGGCTGCAAATTTCCGCCCGCTCCGTCCTGATCATGGACCCGGAGCGACTGCGCAAGCGCGCCCGCTTAACGCTAAAGCCCGTTCAAGTACTCAAGCTGGGCACGGACCGACGACTGCGCGGCTGGCCATACCGCCGGGTCTACATCGGCGTAGACCCGGGCCACTATCTCCGCCGGGGTCTGGTCACCAGCCGCTAGCGCCGCCCTTATCTGATCAAGGCGTTCCGCCCGGTGGGCGATGTAGTCGTCGAGAACACCCGCCGGATCGGCCAGCAACGGGCCATGGCCCGGCAGCAAAACACGAAGGTCATCAGCCAGCGCGCGCAGCACGTCCAGCGAACGCAGGTAATCGGCGAGCGAACCGTCGGGAGCGATCACCGTCGTTCCGCGGCCTAGCACGGTATCGCCGGTCAGCAGCGCCCCGTCAGCCGGGATCAGCAGGCTCACCGAATCACCCGAATGTCCAGGCGTCTCCACCACGCGCACGTCGCAGCCGGACGCCGTGAGCACGTCGCCGTCGCCGATCCCCTCGGAACCGAGTCGCTGCCTGGGGTCCAGGGCGAGGACCGGCGCGCCGGTCAGCTCAGCGAACCGGGCCGCCCCCGCGGAGTGATCTGGATGTCCATGGGTCAGCACGATCAGCGCCACCCGGCGATCCCCGGTTATCGAGATGACCCGCCGCAGGTGGCCCTCGTCCTCCGGACCGGGATCGACCACCAGCACCGCCGACGATTCCGGCTCCGCGACGATCCACGTGTTCGTGCCGTCCAGCGTCATCGGGGACGGGTTGGGCGCGAGCACGCAACGGGCCCGCTCGGTGCCAGAACCATCAATCACGGTGTTCCCTCCGGCACCTCTAGCCACAACTGGCCGCCATCCTCGATCACCCGCGGGTTCACTGGCCGCAGTGACCGCCGCTGGCTCCAGATGACGTCCAGGCCGCCCGCCGCCGCCAGCTCGGCCAGGGTCGCCGCGGTCGGCGGCATCAGCGGCACCGTGCCCGCCCGGGACGCTTCCAGCGCGGCCTCCGGCGAAAACCACCCGCCGTCGTCTGACTCACCACCCGTCCCGCCGTCAGGTTCCGCACCGTCCGGCAGCACCGCGACAAAGAAAAATGTGTCATAACGGCGCGGCTCGATCTCCGGCGTCACCCACCGCGCCCAGGGCTTCAGCAGCTCCGGGCTGAGCTGGACTCCGCATTCCTCGAACGTCTCGCGTACCGCGGCACGCAGGATCGCCCGCGCCCGCTCGGGCGGCACGCCAAGCTCCGGCGCGGGGCCAACGTCCGGCGGATGGGCGTCCGCTGGATCGACCGACCCTCCCGGGAAGACGTACGCGCCAGGCGCGAAAGCCATCCCCCTAGCCCGCCGCAACAGAAAAACCTCGGGCCCCTCACGCAACAGGATCACCGTCGCGGCATCCCGGGGCGCCGAGGGAGTCAGCTCGCCAGCGAGGAGCTGGCGCGCTCGCGGCGAATTATTGAGCGGAATGCGGCGGGCCACGATGTTCTCAGTCCCCGGCCACCTCGGCGATGAGCTCGACCTCGACCGGGGTGTCGAGCGGGAGCACCGCCACGCCGACCGCGCTGCGGGCGTGCTTGCCCGCCTCGCCGAAAACCTCGATCAGCAGCTCGCTGGCCCCGTTGATGACCCCCGGCTGGCCGGTGAAGCCAGGCTCGCTGGCCACGAAGCCGGTGACCTTCACAATGCGGGCGATGTTGTCCAGTCCGCCAGCCACCGAGGCGGCGGCCGCCAGCGCGTTCAGCGCGGCGGTCCTGGCATACAGGGCGGCATCCTCCGCCGTGACGGCGCCGCCAACCTTCCCGGTGGCGGGGAGCTTCCCGTCCACGAACGGGAGCTGGCCGGCCGTGTAGACATAGCGGCCGGTACGCACGGCAGGCACGTAAGCAGCGGCCGGGGCAGGGACCGGCGGCAGGGTCAAGCCCAGCTCGGCTAGGCGCTGCGTCGCCGTCATGCCTTCGGCCGCTTCAGGTAGGCGACAAGCTGCTCCGGGTTCGGGCCCGGGATGACGCTCACTAGCTCCCAGCCGTCGTCACCCCAGTTGTCCAGGATCTGCTTGGTCGCGTGCGTCAGCAACGGCACGGTCGCGTATTCCCACTTCTGCATGGTCCTGACACTAGTGCCACCGCGTTAAAAATACGTAGTTGTGGTCATGGCCTAACCCCGAGCTGGCTGGTCCAGCCGGTGGCTATGTACACCTCGACCCCCACCCCGGTGATGGCCGAGTTCTCCTCGACCGGGTGCGAGACATACGCCAGCAACTGGGCGGTCTCCGGGTCGATCACCAGGTAGTCACCGGCGCCATCGCCCACCGCGACCCCGGTACGGTCCAGGGGATCGGTGACCCCCGTCACCAGATGCAATCCAGGCTGGTCCGCCAGCAGCCGGTAGATGGATGCCTTGGTCCCTGGCTGGGCCGGCCCGCTCAGCAGGACGTCGGTCCACTGCACCAGGTAGTCGGTGAATGCCGGGTGGGCGGGCCCGAGCGCACCAGCGTTGCCGGCTTCTTTCAGGTACATGCGCAAAATCACCCTCTCCAGGTCGGCGGGGGTAGTGGGCAGCTTCAGCATTTCCGCCATCGTGAGCTGGGTACTGCCGACGCCCCAGTGCAGCGTCATCGGGTAATTGCTCGTGACCGGGACGGGCGGGGTGGTCGCGCTGGATAGCGGCGGCCTGCCATCGACCTCCCAGCGGGCCTTGTCGACGGGGGACGGGAAGCTATACACGGGATCCTCGTTCACGATGGTCCGCGCCTGCGTCGGCCCGGTCCAGCTTTCCTCGGTGGCCGCGTACGTCGCGCTGTAGACGTACTTTCCGGTGGCTCCGAATACCTTCGTCAAAGCCGGCTCGTAGTCACGCTCCTTGACATACCAGTAGGTACCGGTGACCGGCTGGGACCGGGCCGCCACCGCTGACTTGGTCATCAAGAAGCCGTGGGCGCTCGCTGCCCGGGCCGCCGGGAACGCCCCGGTGACCGCGACAGCGACCGCCCCGGCCACGGCCAGGCCGACGGCTGCCAGTGACCAGCGCGGCTTGGCGAACCGTCGCGTCTTGCTGGCCCGTGCGCTGCCCTCGGCGGCCATCCTCGCAAGGTCGTCGTGCCTGTTCCTGCGATAACCGTCGTTGGTCAGGCTGTCCAGGATCTCGGGTTCGAGATCGAACACGACCTTCAGCGGATCGTTGACCTTGTTCATGTTCTATTCCTGGTGATCGACGGTGCGGGCGAACGAAACGGTGCACGCGACCGGTACGGCGTTCCGCTCGCGGGGGTATCGGCGGACTGGAGCGCCTTGACCAGCCGCTGCCGAGCGCGGGAGAGCCGGACGGTGAACGCCCGTGTTGAGCACCCGACGACCTCGGCGGCGTCGGCGGGGGTAAGGCCATGCCAGGTGACGAGCGTCAGCGCCTCGGCGTCGCGCTCAGGCAACGAGGCGAGCGCCTCCAGCGCGACCGTCCGTTCGACCACGAAATCCCCGGCGTCAACCGTGAAGCTATCGGCCCGCGACGTGAGCGCGGCGATCCGGTCAACTAGCGCGCGCCGCCGCTGCCCGGCCCCCGCCTGCTTTCTAAGGAGGTTCCGTGCCACCCCGAGCAGCCACGGCAGCGGCGGGTCGGGAATCGCGGGGAACCGCCGCCAGGCGATCAGGAACGTCTCGCTAGCGACATCCTCCGCGGTGCCCGCCTCGGCGTGCTGCAGCGCGTACCGCAGAACGTTCCGGTAGTACATGTCGTACACACCGGCGAACCGCTCAAGCGGGTCGTCCACTGGCACCTCCTGCGCCGTCCGGATACCTGGCCGTCACTACGTAGTCCCTTGAGAACGCGCAGAATCACAGCTGAATTAGCGGTTGTTGCTCACCTTTGGGTCAAGCAGTCCTCTCTCGTCCAGGTACTCACGCAACGGGTAGGTGTCGCCGATGCCCCAGAAGGACAGCGAGTCCTTGCCAGCACCGAGCAACTGCTGCTGAATCGGTGTCAGCTCGTTCCACCAGGGGTGCCCGGGAGCGAGGATCCGCTCCTCATGCGCGGCGATCCAGCGGTAGGTCCAGCCGATGAACAGGCAGCGACGGCTGATGGCGGAGTAGTTGTCCGACCGGCCGTGGTAGATCCGCCGGTCGAAGATCATGACATCGCCCTTGTTGGCACAGACCTCGATCGCGTCCGGTGGCTGTGCGAAATCGCCAGCCGGGTCCTCCGGCCTGGGCAGCCGGCTGGTCTTGTGCGAGCCCGGAATGCACATGAAGTTGCCGCGGCCGGGCTCGGACAGGTCCGAGAGGTAGTAGACCGTGCGGATAGACAGCAGCGGACGCACCGGCTCGGTCTCGATCTCAAGGTTCTGGCGTCCGCCGTCTTGGTGCCAGCGCCAGGTCTTGCGCACGTCCTTGGAGACACCCGGGTGGACGTCGATGTGATGGTGGTAGGCGTGGATGTTCCAGCCGAGGATGCCCCATACCAGCGGGAAGACCGACGGCAACTCGAGCAGTTCGAGAAAGACCTTGTCCCGGTGCAAGAAGCCCATCAGGTGCATGCTCTGGTCCGTGGGGTTGAGCAGCCCTTGGTCCTTCTGCTGTGCGTAGACCCGGTCCTGGGCCTCGATCAGCCGCTCCAGCAGTTCGGGCGGGATCGCGTCGCGGATGACGAGGTAGCCGTCGCGGTCGAAATCAGCGCGCTGCTCATCGGTGATCTCAATGCCGTCATAGGGCACCTCCGCCGTGGGCGTTCTCTCGAGGAAACTCAAGGTCACGCGGGCCTCCTTCGCTATCTCGGTGGCTGAACCGCACCAGACGTGGCGCGGTCGTCACCATGTAGTCCCTCGGAGACCCCAAAGATCACAACCCGCTTTTAGACCGTCGGCGAATCGGCGCGCAGCCTCGCGAAAAGTGCTGGCCAGTCGGCGCGGGTTCCGCCGGAGCGAGAGCGGCGGCTAGCGACGACAACCGAGTGCCCGTCACGTACGAGCAAGTCCGCCACCAGACGGCCGGTCCGGCCTGAACCGCCGATGATCAAGTACCTCATATGCGCTCACCTACCAGGGAAGGGGCCGCCCGTCGCGGAAGAATCCGCCGGTCGGGCCATCATCGGGAAGGGTGGCCGCCCAGACGACGCCGGTGGCGCCGTCGGCCACCGGGCGGCCGCCGCGGCCGCCCATGTCAGTGGCGACCCACCCAGGGCATACCGCATTGACCAGGAAATGATCGGCACGCAACTCGGCGGCAAGCATCCTGGTCAGCGCGTTGAGCGCGGCCTTGGTGACGGTGTAGGCGGGAGTCCCGCCGCCCATGCTGGTCAGCGATCCGGCCTCGCTGGACACGTTCACGATGCGGGGATGGTCGCTGCTCCTCAGTAGCGGCAGGAACCGCTCGACCATGAGCCAGGGACCGTAGAGGTTCGTCTCGGCCGCCTCACGGACCACCCCGAGATCGGCACCGGTCACCCGCTGCCACGTGTCGTAGGTAATCGCGGCGTTGTTGACCAGCACGTCCAGCTTGCCGTACCGGTCCCGGACGATCGCCGCGGCTTCCTCGACGCTCGCCGCATCGGTGACGTCCAGCCGCAGCGGCGTGGCGCCGACAGCGGTGGCCGCCTCAGCCGCGGCATGGCCGTCACGCGCGCTGAGCAGAACCGTGTGGCCCCGTTCGGCGAGCTGGCGGCAGACTTCCCGGCCGATCCCCCGGTTAGCGCCCGTGACGAGCGAGACGGTTGCCACCCAAGCAGCCTACTGATCAACACGTCGAATGATTCTGGTTGGTGCTGCACGAACCGCGCTCTTGGGCTCGCCGGGGATTTAGCCGTGGTTTCGGGTGTGCCGCATCTGTGCGGTGGCGCTGGAGGTGCCCCGGGTGCCGCAGCGAGGGATCCGGTCCGCCGCGTATACGAGCCGGGAGCCGGGATAGCGGAGCCGCAGCACCTCGCTGCTTGCCGTTCAACCTTCGGGAATCTCGCGACGACCGCCCGGCAACTTGCCCGATATGCCGAGCCTGCGGGGCCGCCCGACGGCCCGGACAAGGCCTGCCGGCAAGACAGTGGAAACCAGCTATCGCGGGGAGACGGCTAGTTACCACCATCCTGTCTCGTCACCTGACCGGCTGGATGACGGCGCGTCCCTTGTGTGGCTACTGCAGCATCCACCAGAATCGCGCCCCGGGCACGGGCGTCAGGATGGGTCGTTGGCCACTGGAGCGGGCTCGGCACCGTTCGAGGCCGCGTCAGGGGCGGCGTCAGGGGCGGGCTGGTCGCTGGCGGCTAGCTCGTTCGGGCCTGACTCGGAGGAGACCGCGGGGATGTCCGACTCTTCCAGCGGCGGGACGTTCGCGGACGAGATCGCCGCTTCGGCCTCCGCCACCTCAGCGTCCCCGAGATCATCCGGGTCCTCGACTGCCGGAGCAGAAGCGGGCTGAGCAGGAGCCGGGGCCATCTTCTCGAAGAAGCGCAGCAGCTCCACCGGGACCGGCATGACCAGCGTGCTGTTCTTCTCCCCGGCCACCTCGACGACCGTCTGGAGGAGCCGCAGTTGCAGTGCCGCCGGATCGCGCGCCATCACATTGGCGGCGGCCGCCAGTCGTTTCGAAGCCTGGTACTCACCGTCGGCGGTGATGATGCGGGCGCGGCGCTCACGCTCGGCCTCGGCCTGGCGGGACATCGAGCGCTTCATCCCCTCAGGAAGCGAGACGTCCTTGATCTCGACCCGCTCGACCCGGATGCCCCATGGCTCCTCGGTCGGCTCGTCAATGATCCGGCGCAGTTCCCGGTTAACCGAGTCCCGCTCGGCCAGCAGCTGGTCCATCTCCGACTGGCCGATGATCGACCGCAGCGAGGTCTGGGCCTGCTGAGAGATCGCGAACATGTAGTTCTGCACATTCACAGTGGCTTTGATCGGGTCGATAACCCGGAAGTAGACCACGGCGTCCACCCGGACCGACACGTTGTCCCGGGTGATGCCCTCCTGGGCCGGCACCGCCATGGCGATGATCTGCATGTTGACCTTCTGCATGCGGTCGCCAACCGGGCGGATGACGTGCAAGCCAGGCCCGCGAACCTCGGGCAACACCCGGCCAAACCGGTAGATAATGCCCTTTTCGTACTGCTGCACAACTCGGATCGCTCGGCCAACCCCGATAAGAATCACTATGACAACGATCACCAGGATCGCGATTAGAGCCGCCATCGGAAGCCTCCTCGAGAGCTATACCAGTCAGCCTAGTCCTGCTACCCGCAAAACGGATGGCGCACGTGTGGTCAGCGCGCGGAGATAGCCTCCGTAAGGAGTACGAGTAACCGAGTAGCGAGGAACGAGGGGCTTGACGTCCTCTCCGCCCTGAAGGCGTGAGATTCCTACCGCTACGCCGATTGGAGCAGCAGTTGAGGTTCGCGGTTCCCAGGGCCGGTAGTCCGGTGTCCTCCCCGCGCAGTCACCGCCCGCCCGGCGGCGATGTTCTTAGCCGCGTTCACGTCAGCGTTGCTGGCGTATCCGCAGGCGGTGCACCGGAAGACGGCTTGGCTCTCGCGCGACTTCCGGTCCACCAGCCCGCACGCACTGCACCGCTGGCTCGTGAACACGGGGCTTACCTTCTCCACACGTCCGGGCGCCTCTATGGTGCCCTTCGCCGACCGCATCATGCCCCGGATGTTGAGGTCCTCGATGCGGATGATGTCGAAACGGCGGGCAAGGCTGGTGGACAGTTTCTCGCACCAGTCTTTCCGCCGGTCGGTCTCCCGGGCCATGAGCCGGGCGATTTTGGGGATCCGCACCTCACCCCAGTGCCTGTTCAGCCGTCGTACGTCCCACTGGCGACCCCGCTGACCAACTACGCGGAATCCTTCGTTACGCCAGGTCTTGCGCCACGACGGCCTGCCGTGCGTGCCGTTGAAGAAGTCGGACATGGCTTTGGCGAAGTCGCGCAGTGCCTGCTGCTGCACGGTCTGGCTGCCCGCCGCCAACCACAGGTTCTCCGCCCGTGCCGCAGTCAACTGCCGGCACTGCTCCAGGTACCCGGGCGCGCCCAGACGACCCGGACGCCACCAGGACTGCTGCTCGACCGCCAGGTTCCAGACGAACCTTGCATGGGCGCAATGATCCAACAGCGCTCGCTCTTGTTCCGGAGATCGGTAAAGCCTGAAGCGAGACATACGAACATTGCAGCGAACGATGGAAGGAGGGGGCGGCGTTTCCTCTCCGCCGTGGACAGCAGAGTATTCCCGCCGCACATCCGATGACCGCAAGAGACACCGACTGGGACGGAGTACGACTGCACGTCGTAACCGGCAAGGGTGGAACCGGCAAAACCACCGTGGCCGCGTCCCTGGCGCTGGCGCTCGCCGGGGCAGGCAGGAAAGTACTCCTTATCGAGGTAGAGGGCCGTCAGGGCATCGCCAGGTTGTTCGACGTGCCGCAGCTGCCCTACGCCGAGCGGAAGATCGCCGCTGGAGTGGGCGGCGGGGACGTGTACGCACTGGCCCTCGATCCAGAGGGCGCGCTGCTCGACTATCTGGAGATGTTCTACAACCTGCGCCGGATGGGCAAGACGCTGACCAAGATCGGCGTGGTGGACTTCGCGACCACGATCGCCCCTGGTCTCTCGGACGTCCTGGTCACCGGGAAGGCCACCGAGGCGGCTCGGCGCAGGCGCGGGGACAAGCACGTCTACGACCACGTGGTCATGGACGCCCCGCCGACCGGCCGGATCGGCCGGTTCCTGAATGTCAGCTCAGAGGTGTCTGACCTCGCGAAGGTGGGACCGATCCGGACCCACGCCGACACCGTGGCGAAGGTGATCCGTTCCCCGCAAACGGCGGTGCACTTCGTCTCGACGCTAGAGGAGATGCCGGTGCAGGAGACCCTCGACGGGATCGCCGAGCTCCGCGCGATGAATTCCATCCAGGTCGGCGGCATCGTGGTCAACATGGCCCAGCCAGCCATGATCGACCCGCTCCCCGCGACGCCAGTGGATCCTGCCAGGCTCGCCGCTAGCCTCAAAGCGGCCGATCTGGATCCTGGCCTCGCCCCGGATCTGACGGCGGAACTGGACGAGCACGTCCGGCATATTGCCGCCGAAGACGCCGCCCGCACAGAGCTGGAACTGGCCGGGCAGCCGATGTACGAGCTTCCGCTGCTCAATGACGGCATCGACCTGGCCGGGCTGTACACGCTGGCCAGGAACCTCCGTGACCAAGGGGCGGCATGACGGCACCCAAGCTGGAGATCGACAGGATCATCGACGACAGGCGCACCCGGATCATCGTCTGCTGCGGCTCGGGCGGCGTCGGCAAGACGACCACCGCGGCCGCGATCGGCCTCCGCGCGGCGGAACGCGGCCGGCAGACTTGCGTGCTCACGGTCGACCCGGCCAAGCGGCTAGCGCAGTCCATGGGCCTGACCGCGCTGGACAACACCCCCCGCCGGGTGGAAGGAGTGGGGAGGGACGGGGAGGGCTCGCTGCACGCGATGATGCTCGACATGAAGCGGACCTTCGACGAGATCGTCGAGGCCCACGCCGATCCCGAGCAGGCCAAGCGCATCCTGGCGAACCCGTTCTACCAGTCGCTGTCCTCCAGCTTCGCCGGCACGCAGGAGTACATGGCGATGGAGAAGCTGGGCCAGCTCCGCCGGTCCGACGAGTGGGATCTGATCGTCGTGGACACCCCGCCGTCACGTTCGGCGCTGGACTTCCTTGACGCGCCGCAGCGGCTGTCCCGGTTCCTGGACGGCAGGCTGATCCGGCTACTAGCCGCACCGGCCCGGGTGGGCTACCTAAAAGTGATCAATGCTGGTTTTTCCGTAGTCACTGGCGCGATGACCAAACTGCTCGGGGCACAGGTTCTCAAGGACGCGCAGACATTTATTTCCGCGCTTGACCCGATGTTCGGCGGTTTCCGTGAGCGCGCCGAGGCAACTTACCGGCTGCTGCAGGCACCTGGGACGGCTTTCCTGGTGGTGGCCGCCCCTGAGCCGGACGCGCTGCGTGAGGCGTCGTACTTCGTCGAGCGGCTAGACGCCGAGCGGATGCCGGTGGCCGGCCTGGTGCTCAACCGGGTCCACACGCCGCTCGCCGGACAGCTGTCCGCCGCACGCGCGCTGGGCGCCGCCGAGACTCTTGAATCATTGCAAAACGACGGTAGCGCGTCCGACCGGGACGTGGCTATCGCCGCGCTGCGATTCCACGCCGACCGGATGCAGTTGCATCAGCGGGAACAACGGGTGACCGCGACGTTCACGTCGGTCCATCCCGCTGTTCCCGTTGCTGAGGTGGCCGCGCTGCCACTAGATGTTCACGATCTCGCCGGATTGCGAGAGGTGCTGGCTGGGTGAGCTGAGAAGCGCCTGGCAGCGGCGCTGTCAGGCCTCTACCAGCTCGTCGATACCCTGCCGCTCGTAGTTCTCCCTGGCCTTCTCCAGGAGAGAACGCCACGACTCGACGTCCGGACGACGGCGGAGCAGCGCGCGGCGCTCCCGCTCGGTCATACCGCCCCAGACACCGAACTCGATGCCGTTGTCGAGCGCGTCCGCAAGGCACTCTGTCCGAACCGGGCATCCCCGGCAGATCAGCTTCGCGCGATTCTGCGCTGCGCCCTGGACGAAAAGCTCGTCCGGATCGGTTCCCTTGCATGCGGCGCGTGTGGTCCAGTCAGTGATCCACATGTGCCCAACTCCTCATTTGGTCCGCCGAGCACACGCCGGTGCCCGGTGTCCTCATCGACGGGTTTGTGACAATCGCGGGGGTGTGCGGCCACCCGACCACGGTTATCGGTTCGTGACAAAGCAACTTACGGAAGTTACACCCCCCGTGCCAAGACCCCGGCATGGTCATTTCAGGAATAGTCCTGATGGACTATATACACCCGTGTGACTAGTCACGGTTTGGTGTGAGCTGACAACCTCATGTTACAGATGGTGGGTTTCGACATGTTGCTACGAGGCATACCCTATGACCTGTGCTGCGCACCGATTGGACGTCACTGGCGTCAAGCAAGACGAGCGCCGTCGGGCGCCTGGCTTTGTTCTCAGCGATCGGCGGCGTACTCATCGCTGCCATGGTGGTGCCGGTAATCGCGTCTACCGGCATCCTGGTCCGCAATGCCGCGGACAAGTTCACCACGCTGGCGCTCACCGGCACCGGTGACCTGCCTGCCCGTTCGGAGATCCTTGACCGTGACGGCAAGCTCCTGACCTACGTATATGGCGTGGACGTAGGCCAGGGGATGTCCTATAGCGGCATCGACCGAGCGCCGGTTGCCTACAACCAGATCGCCCCGGTGATGCTCCAGGCCATCGTCGCCATCGAGGACAACACGTACTGGCAGCAGGGCGCGATCGACGTCAAGGGCACCGTCCGCGCCCTCGTCAACGACCTGCGGCACCAGCCGGTCCAGGGCGGCTCGACGATCGCCCAGCAGTACGTGAAGAACGTGCTCCTGCTGTCCGCCAACGACCCGCAAGAGGCGCAGGCGGCCACCGCCTTGACGCTCTCCCGTAAGTTGAACCAGCTCCGGATGGCTGTCGACGTCGAGCACAACATGACCAAACAGCAGATCCTGGCCGGCTACCTGAACGACGCGTACTTCGGCAGCGGCGCTTACGGCATCGAGGCCGCCGCCGAGACCTACTTCGGCACCACGGCGGCCAACCTCACGCTCAACGAGGCGGCGACGCTGGCGGGCATCGTGGAAAACCCCACGGCTTACGACCCGATCACCAACGCGGCTCTCTCGAAGGAACGTCGCAACACGGTGCTCGCCCGGATGTGGCAGACGAACAACGGGCTCACCAAGACACAGGCAACCGCCGCCGAGAAGCAGCCGCTGGCCACCCACCCCGGTGAGGCTCAGAACGGCTGTACGGCCTCGACCGTCGGGGACGCCGGATTCTTCTGCGACTACGTGGAGCACGTGCTGCTGCAGGACTCCGAGCTGGGAACGACTACGCAGGCGCGCGCCAAGCTGCTCGCCACCGGCGGCCTGACCATCACCACCACGCTCGACCCATCGGACCAGCATGCCTCCACCGACGCGGTCAACTACGTGCTCCCCGAGTACAGCAACGTGTACAACCCCGGGCGCAACGCCGATACGCAGGTGCTGATCCAGCCGGGAACCGGCCAGGTGATGTCCATCGCGGAGAACCGGACTTACGGCACCGCCGGCGGCGACACCGAGGTGGACTACGCGGTCGGCAACCAGTACGGCGGCGCGGACGGCGTGCAGACCGGTTCCTCCTCCAAGCTGTTCACCCTGGTGACCGCGCTTGAGCAGGGCATACCGTTCGGCTACACCTCCACCGTGAAGAGCCCGAGCACGTTCACCGGCTACACGACCTGCGCGGGAGGCCCGGCCGGCCAGTACAACGGCATCGACGGCGCTTTCAACGTGGTGAACTCCGAGGGCACCGGGACCGGCACGTACTCGCTGTACACCGGTACGACGAACTCGATCAACGTGTTCTTCGGTCAGCTTGAGCAGAAGGTCGGGCTCTGCAACGTGGTCAAGACCGCGGCTGACTTGGGCATGACCTGGGCCAACGGCGTCCCGCTGCTGAAGGCGGACCCGAGCCTGGGCTTCGGTTACTCGGCGGACAACTACCCCGGCTTCACGCTCGGCGAGCTGAATGTCACCCCGCTCCAGATGGCGGCCGCCTACGCCACGATGGCGGCCCAGGGCCGGTACTGCTCACCGATCGTCCTCACCGGCATCAAGGCCGAGACCGGTGCCTCCGTCGGGGTTCCGTCGGCCGGCTGCCGCCAGGCCGTCAGCCGGGATGTCGCGAACGCGGTGAACTACATCCTGCAGGGCACTATCGCAACGGGCACCGCCGCCGGGTACAGCCTCCCCGACGGCCGGGAGAGCGCGGGCAAGACCGGTACCTCCAACGTCGCCAGCGGGAATGGCACCCCGTACGCGGCGTTCGCGGGGTACACCCCGAACCTCGCCGGCTACACCTCGGTGTTCAACCCGATCTCCCCGACGGTCAACGACACGATGGCCGGCGAGACTGCCTGCTACGACAGCACCATGCCGGGTGAAGAGGGGCAGGAATGCCCCGCCGAGATGTATGGCGCCAACGCGCCGGCGTCCACCTGGTATTACGCGTTCACCCACGTTGACCTCGGCTCCTTCCAGTACTTCACCGCGGTCCCCGCCAGCAGTAGCCTGTGGTCCGCAGGCAACGGCGTCTCCGTCAAGCAGCCAGCCGCCCCGAAGACCACCACGCCCACGACGACTGGCGGGAACGGGAACGGGAACGGCGGTGGCCGTGGCGGCGGTGGTGGCGGTGGCAATAACGGAAATCCGACAGGGCGGTTAGACCGGACGGGAGAGCGTAGGCATGGAATACCGGGTGCTCGGTGACAGCGGATGTGCGGTGTCGGCGCTGACGCTTGGAACGCTCACCTTCGGCAACGAGACCGACGAGGCTGGGTCGTTCGCCCAGCTCGACCGGTTCGCCGAGGTCGGCGGGACGCTCATCGACACGGCCGATGTATACGCCGACGGCCGTTCTGAGGCGATTATCGGACGCTGGCTGGGCTCGCGTGACGGCGCCAAGGAGCGGATGGTCATCGCGACCAAGGGCCGGTTCCCGACTGACGAGACTCCGAACGGTCACGGCCTGTCCCGCCGTCATCTCGGCTTGGCGCTGGACGCGTCGTTGCGCCGGCTGTGCGTCGACACGATCGACCTGTACCAGCTGCATGGATGGGACCCGGTGACTCCCATCGAGGAGACGCTGCGATTCCTCGACGATGCGATCCGGGCGGGCAAGATCCGCTACGCGGGGCTGTCGAACTTCCTTGGCTATCAGATCCAGAAGTACGTAGATCTGGCCGGCACGCTCGGCGTGGCATCCAGCCCGGTGACGGTCCAGCCGCAGTACAACCTGCTCGCCCGGGCGATCGAGTGGGAGATCGTGCCCGCTTGCGAGGCAGCGGGAATCGGCCTGCTCCCCTGGTCGCCGCTGGCCAGCGGCTGGCTGACCGGCAAATATCAGCGCGATGAGGCACCCGCTGCAGGCACCCGGCTCGCCGAGCAGATGGACGAGGGGATGCGGATCTGGAATGACCGCGGCAACCAGGAGCGCACCTGGCAGGTGCTCGACGTGCTGCGCAAGGTCGCGGACGCCCATGGCGTCCCGATGGGCCAGGTGGCGATCGCCTGGGTCCTGCACCGCCCAGCGGTCAGCTCGGTCGTCCTGGGCGCCCGCACGCTTGACCAGCTGAACGACAACCTCGCCGCGGCTGATCTGGTGCTCACGGATGCCGACCACCAGCAACTCGATGAGGCCAGCGCTCCCATCGCCCCCGACTACCCCTACGGCGAGCGCGGCCAGACCCAGCGTTCCCGCCGCATAAACGGCGGCCGCTTCTAGCCTCCGGCGCCGACCCGTTTCTGGTTGGTGCGGCGCTGACCTGCAAAGAGTGTGGGCAGGACCGCACTGACCAGCATCATTCGGCGTAGGCGGCGGCGACTACCGGGCGGCTAAAGACGCGCCAGGTCGCCGCCGAGACGCCGAGGGCGACCACGAACCCGACCCAGTAGGGCGCGGTAATGCCGAAACTAGCGGCGACCACGCCGCCGAGCAGCGCGCCGACGCAATTGCCTCCGGCGGAGAGGAACAGGCTCGCGCTAGCCACCCGTCCGACCATCTCCGGCGGGGTCAGCCGCTGCCGCAGCGATCCGCCGACGATTGTCCACAAGCTCCCGTGGATCCCGAACGCGAACAGTGCCACCCCGACGATCCAGCCGCGGGTCGCCGTGGCCAGCGCGAGATGCGTCCCGGCCTCAATCAGCAGGCCCACCCGTACCGTCCAGGTCGCGGTCACCTTCTGAATGAGCCGGTCCCCGATGACCGCGCCGAGCAGGCCGCCGACCGCTAGGCAGGTGAAGAGAACGCCGTAACCGACCGACCCAAGGTGCAGCCGTTCCCGCGCCAGCAGGACCAGGACGGCCAGGGCGGCGGTGAGCGTGACGTTCAGCAGCCCGATGAGCAGTGCCATCGTCCGCAGCAGCCGTTGCTTCATCAGCCACCGGAGGCCCTCGGAAAGATCCCGCCGCAGTGATCGCGCGCCCTCCGGCTCGGTGGCCGTCGCCGGGGTCGCGCGGAACTGGCCGGCGACCAGGGTGATCGCGATGGCGCTGGCCACGTAGGTGCCCGCGTTGACGTAATACGGGATGCAGACCGCGATCGCGAACAGGAAGCCACCTAGCGGCCCGGCCAGCATCGAGCCGGTCACGGTCGCGCCGCCGGTCAGCCAGCCATTCGCCCGTTCCAGCCGGCTCCGCGGCACGACGGACTGGATCATCGCCTGGCTCGCCGAACGGAAGACGATCTCGCCGGTGTTGATCCAGAACAGCACGATGTACACGAGCGCGATGTTCGGGTGCCCGGTCACAATCGCGGTGGCCAGCACGAGCATCGCCGCCGCCCGGCTCCAGTCCAGCCCGATCATCAGCCGACGCCGGTCGACGCGGTCCACCAGCACCCCACCGGGCAGTGCGAACAGCAGCCAGGGCAGCCACGACACGGCCGAGACGCCGGCGATGATGAGCGGATCGTGGGTCCGGGAAGCCACCAGCAACGGCGTGGCGACCTCCTGGAGTCCGGTGCCGAGCGCCGAGGTGGTCGCGGCCGTCCACAGCTTCGCGAACCGGTCGTCGAGCCGGTCCTTAACCTCGGTCGTCACGTCCCGCAGAGTAGGGCATTTCCCCGGAAATGCCCACGCCGGGGCGGCCCTGAGACGGCTAGGAGCCCGACAGGCGGCGGCGGACCTCGGCGGCTACCCGGCCGCCTTCGGCGCGGCCAGCAACCTGCGGCGTGGCAACCTTCATGACCTGGCCCATCGCCTTCATGTCGGACGCCCCGGTGGCCGTGATCGCGTCGTCCACGATCTTGGCCAGCTCCTCATCGGAGAGCTGGGCGGGCAGGTAGGTGGCCAGTACCTCACCCTCGGCGCGCTCGGCCGCGGCCTGCTCGGTGCGGCCCGCGCCGTCGAAGGCCTCCGCGGCCTCGCGCCGCTTCTTGGCCTCGCGGGTCAGCACCTTCACGATCTCGTCGTCGGATAGCTCGCGGGCGGAGGCGCCGGACACTTCCTCGTTGGTGATCGCGGTGAGCGCCATCCGGATGGTGCGGACGCGCACCTGGTCACGCTGCCGCATCGCGCCCGTGAGGTCAGTCCGCAGCTTGTCTTTTAGTGTGGTCACGGATACTGGTTACCATGAATCATGCGAGCACGAACCCTCCTTACCCTGGGTGCCGCCGCCGGCGCGGTGGCATTCGGTTACGCATCCGTAATCGAGCGCAACTGGTTCGCGCTGCGTGAGCTTGAGGTACCGGTGCTTCCCCCCGGGGCGGAGCCCCTTCGGGTGCTGCACATATCCGACATACATCTCACCCCCGGACGCCACCGGCTGATGTCCTGGATCCGGGGGCTGGACTCGCTTGAGCCCGACCTCGTGGTGAATACCGGGGACTCACTGGCTCACGCCAACGCCGTTATGGGACTAATTGATGCTCTCGGACCGCTGCTGGAGCGGCCGGGAATCTTCGTGTACGGGTCAAACGACTTGTTCTCACCGACGCCCAAGAACCCGACACGCTACCTGTGGCGGACCAGCCAGGGCGAGCACGAGCGCAAGCAGCCAGATCTGCCCTGGGAGGACCTGCGGGACGAGTTCACCAGCGCTGGCTGGCTGGACGCCAACAACAGGCGCGGGCGGATCAAGGCTGGCGAGCTGGACATCGCGGTCGGCGGCGTGCACGACTCGCACATCAAGCGGGACCGGTACGACCGGATCGCGGGCCAGGCGGACCCGTCAGCCGACCTGCGGCTCGGGGTCCTGCACTCGCCGGAGCCGCGGGTACTCGACCGGTTCGAGGCCGACGGGTACGACCTGATGCTGGCCGGGCATACGCACGGCGGGCAGCTGTGCATACCCGGTTTCGGGGCGCTGGTGACGAACTGCGGGATCGACCGGCCCCGGGTTAAGGGGCTGCACCCCTATGGCCGCTCGTGGCTGCACGTGTCGGCTGGACTGGGCACATCGCCGTGGGCGCCGGCCCGGTTCGCGTGCCGCCCGGAGGCGACCTTGCTGACGCTTATCCCTCGGGTCAGTTAGTGTTAGTTAATTTTTAACCTCGAAGGGCCATGATCGGTTACATGGACTGTTGTAATCGACCCTCACGCCGACAGGCACTCCTGTGGGCAGGCCTCGCCGCGTCCGCAACTGCCGTTGCATCGGCCACTCCCGCTTCAGCAGCCGCGTCCGATGTGCTCGTTACGGACGTCGAAGTGTCCACCGTCACCGACACCAGCGTCATCGTCACCTGGTTCACCGGCTCTACGACGACCTTGGATGAGTATGGCTTCCCGGCGCCGGTCGCGACCGACTCCGGGCTGCAGCTCGCGCCGTTCAGCACGACCACGCTGACCCCCGGTACGTACCAGACCGTGTACTCGGATTCCACGCCGACCGCGTACCACTACGCCGAGGTGTCCGGGCTCGAGCCCGGCACCGCGTACGCGTACCAGGCCCTGTCCAACGGCCAGGTGGCGGTCCGGACCTCCATGCAGTTCCCGGTCGGAGCCGGCGGGTCGCTGGACTACGCGAACGTCTTCCAGACCTTGACCACGCCGCCGGGAAGGTATCTGTTCACGCTGGCGCTGAGCAACGACCTGCACATGGGCGAGGGCGAGAGCGGCATCATCGAGAACGGCTGGCCGCCCGCGTTCGAACAGGACCCCGGGCTTCCCGCGTACCCGACGGTCATGCTGGACGCGATGCTCGGCGACCTGCGTTCGGCGGACCGGGGAGCGGACCGGCTGCTGGTGGCCGGCGACCTGACCAGCAGCGGCTACCTGTCCCAGGCCACCCAGGCCAAGCAGATGCTGGACGGGTGGGGCACCCTCGAGCAGGATTACTTCGTTACCCGCGGCAACCACGACCGGTCGGAGGCCGGCACCGACTGGGACACCTGCACGGTCGTACCGGGCACCAACCCAGTGCACTACGACTGCTGGGGCGACGTCTTCCCGTACCCGCTGCAGACCCTGCAGCACTATCTCGTGGGGGGACTCCGGATCGTCGGGCTGGACACCACGACGCTGGATGACGCCGGCGGCACGATGGACGCCGCGCAGCTTGGCGCGCTCGAGGACGTGCTGCGACGCGACCGGGACCGCCCGACGTTGCTGTTCGGCCACCACCCGATCACGTACGAATCGGCGGCCACCACCGAGGCCGGCCCGACCTTCGACATCGACCGTCCGACGGCGCTGGCCCTGCAGCGGCTGTATGCGCGGACACCGGGGGTGTTCTTCCACCACAGCGGGCACACGCACCGCAACAAGCGGACGTTCCTGCTGGACGACGGGCAGAACCCGATCGAGTCCATCGAGTTCCTCGAGGTCGGCGCGACCAAGGAGTACCCGGGCGGCTACTCGCTGCTTCGCCTCTACACGGGTGGCTACACGGTCTCGTACTACAAGAACCGCACGCCGCTGGCGCTAGCCTGGCAGCAGCGGACGCGGCACGAGTACTACTCGCTGTACCCGCACTACATGCTGGGGACGATCGCGGACCGCAACCACACGGTCGTCAGGGACCTGTCCGGGCTGTCGCCGCTGTCGTGAGCCTGCTCTGATTTGAGTGCGCGAGCGGGTCCCGGTATCCGATAGAGTATTGGGAACCCGCTCGGCACTGCCCGAGCACCGGGGTGTGGCGCAGCTTGGCAGCGCGCGTCGTTCGGGACGACGAGGTCGCTGGTTCAAATCCAGTCACCCCGACATCTGAAACGGCAGATCACAGAGAGTTCTGTGATCTGCCGTTCGTGGTTTTGGCGTTCCCTGGCTAGTGGTGCGAGCCCAGGTGGATGACGTTCAGCATCACGGCGATCCCGAAGGCCGCGAAGGCCAGGCCGACCACGATCGCCACCCCCTGGTTGTAGGCCTGGAAGCCTTTCCCGTTCAGCCGTCCGTTGAACATGACGCTGCTGCTGGCAGCGTTCGCTCGTGCGATCCGGCCGCGCAGCAGGATCTGTCCGGTGCCGACGACGATCAGTACGATTCCGATCACATAGTTCATGTCCGGTCACTCCCCTTCGGGGCCCGGCTACCCCGGGCTACCCGGATTATTCAGTGGCCGCCATCGGCCACCCGGCTCTACCGATCGGTGTGGACTGTGTTCAGATGGGAATTAGCGGTGATCGAACGTATATGAGGGGAGTCTGCAATTGACTACCACGGAACCTGCCTCCACGATAGGACTCGACACTGTTGCGGAACTGGCCGCGCAGTTGCGGGTCGACTCGGTCCGCTCTTCGACTAGCGCCGGGTCCGGTCACCCGACGTCGAGCATGTCCGCGGCGGACCTGCTGGCGGTGCTCATGACCCGGCATCTGCACTACGACTGGGATCAGCCGCACCTGCCGGTCAACGATCACTTGATCTTTTCCAAGGGCCACGCCTCCCCGCTGCTGTACTCGGTGTTCAAGGCCGCGGGAGTCGTCTCCGAGGACGAACTGCTGAACGGCTACCGGCGCTTCGGCCAGCGGCTGGAGGGCCATCCCACCCCGATACTTCCGTGGGTTGACGTCGCCACCGGCTCGCTGGGCCAAGGGCTGCCAGATGGCGTGGGAGTCGCGCTGGCAGGCAAGTACCTGGAGCGGCTCCCCTACCGGGTCTGGGTGCTGTGCGGAGATAGCGAACTCGCCGAGGGTTCCATCTGGGAGGCCTTCGACAAGGCCTCCTATTACAACCTGTCCAACGTGATCGTGATGGCCGACATCAACCGGCTGGGCCAGCGCGGACAGACCGATATCGGCTGGGACCTTAAGGACTACCAGCGCCGGATGGAGGCATTCGGCGCCCGGGTGCTGACCGTCGACGACGGACATGACCTGGCCACCATCGACCAGGCGATGACCACCGCGGAGGACACATCGGGCAGCCAGCCCACCGTGATCCTGGCCAAGACCATCAAGGGCAAGGGGTTCTCCAAGGTCGAGAACAAGGACGGCTGGCACGGCAAGCCGTTCCCGCCCGAGATGGCCGAGCAGGCGATCGCCGAGCTTGGCGGCGTGCGCAACCTGGTGCTTCGCGGCCCGCGCCCGGAGCCGGCCGAGCCCGGTCCGGTGCCAGACAAGCCCACGACCCTGCCGCCGCGGGCCGGCCCGCAAGCCAAGCCGAGCCCGACGCTTCCCGAGTACGAGGTCGGCGAGAAGATCGCCACCAGGAAGGCCTATGGCGACGTGCTTGTCGCCCTGGGCGCGCGCGACGAGCGCATCGTCGTGCTGGACGGGGAGGTCAACAACTCGACCTTCGCCGACGAGTTCGCGTACGCGTTCGACAAGCGGTACTTCGAGATGTACATCGCCGAGCAGCAACTGGTGGCCGCGGCGACCGGGATCTCCGTCCGCGGCTACCGGACGTTCGCGTCCACATTCGCCGCGTTCTTCACCCGGGCCTACGACTTCATCCGGATGGGCGCGATCTCCGGCGTGGACCTGCGGCTGGCCGGCTCGCACTCGGGCGTCGAGATCGGCGCGGACGGCCCGTCGCAGATGGCGCTGGAGGACCTGGCCATGATGCGGGCCGTACACGGCTCGACCGTGCTGTACCCGAGCGACGGGACCAGCACCGTGGCGCTCGTCGAGGCGATGGCTAACACTCCAGGCATCAGCTACCTGCGGACCACGCGCGGCGGCTACCCGGGGCTCTATCGAGCCGGGGAGAAGTTCGCGGTTGGAGGGTCCAAGCTGCCCCGTTCCGGAGAAAACGATCAGGTCACCCTGGTCGGCGCCGGCGTAACGCTGCACGAGGCCCTGGGTGCCGCCGAGATCCTGCAGAGCGAGGGCATCGCCGCCCGGGTCATCGACTGCTACTCCGTCAAGCCGGTGGACACCGCGACGCTGGTCGCGGCGGCGGAGGCGACCGGCGGCCGGATCGTCGTCGCCGAGGATCACCACCCCGAAGGCGGCCTCGGCTCGGCGGTTGCCGACGCGCTGCTGGCCGCCGGACAGCAGAACCTGCATCTCGTCCACCTCGCGGTCCGTGGGATGCCCGGCTCGGGGACCGGCGCGGAACTGCTGGCCTGGGCCGGTATCGACGCCGACCACATCGCGGGCGCCGCGCGCAAACTGGTGAGCGGCTAGCCAGGTTTCGTGGGGCGGCGTTCCAGACGCCGCCCCACCCATCATCGCTTTGCCTATCATCGCTTTGATGGAGCCCATCCGGTTGCGGCCGATGACCGCCGCAGAGTTCAAGCCCTTCCGCGCCCGGCTGATCCGCGGCTACGCGGCATCGCATGTCCGGGCCGGTGACTGGTCCGCCGAGGAAGCGGAGGACAGGGCCGCGCGGGAAACAGACGATCTCCTGCCAGCAGGTCCCAGCACTCCCGGGATGCTTCTGTTCGTGGCCGAAACCGCGGACGGCACGTCGCTAGGCATGGTCTGGGTCGCCCTCGACCGGCAGCAGCCTGGCAATGCCTGGATCTATAACATCGAGATCAATCCTGAGCACCGCGGGAAGGGATATGGGCGGCTTATCTCCCAGTCGTGGCCACGGGATACTTGGGTACATGCACACCATCCTGGAAACACCGCGGCTAGCCATGCTCGGGAGAGTTAAAGCTACTTTCTCGGCCGGTAACGCAGGTAGACGACCCCGCTGGCGAAGCGCCGCTGATCCACTAGCTCGAGCCCTTCACGCACCCCGTCAGGGAAGACAGCAGTCCCACCGCCGACTATCACGGGCGTGACGAACAACTGGTACTCGTCGACCAGCCCGGCCCGTATCGCCGACGCGGCTAGATTCGGGCCGCCGATGGATATGTCGCCGCGTTCTTTCAACTCCCGGATAACCTCCGGGTCGAAATGGGGCTCGATCCGGGTTTTGGCGCTCGAACACGGTCTGGAGCGTCGTCGAGTACACGATCTTGTCAGCCGCTCGCCATATCCCAGTCCAGTCTCGAACGACGGGACTCTCGTCCTCGACGGACATGGTTTCCCAGGGGAGCATGACTTCGTACATCCGGCGCCCGTACAAGTAGGTGCCGACCCCCCGCTCCAGGTCGTTGAGCAGAGCGAAGACCTCCGCATCTGGTTCGGCCCAGTCGAACTTACCTTCCGCATCGGCGGTGTAACCGTCCAACGACGCGATCGACGAGTAGATCAGCATGCCCGTGCCTCCGCTTCATAGCTGTCGTAGGGAAGACGATCCGCTTCCACGACGCTCATCGCGTCCGGAGAAGAACTAACGCTCGGCGACGCTGGCCAACCGGAACCGCTCGGCGACTACCAATGTGTCGTCGTCCACCGTGAAGTTTGGGTCGGCCATCTCCTCGCGAACCTCGGCTCCGTGCCAGAACTCTTCGTGCCCGGCTCGCCACTGATCCACCGACTCATATCCCTCACCCTCGTCGAGGGCATGCTGCAGATCAACGTCCGCGAGCCGAACCATCCGCACTTCGGTCACCTCTATCACCGCGACACGCCGCCCAGCGGAGTCCACGACCGCCGACAGGCTGCCAACCTCTGGCAACGGTTCGCCGGCACGTTCGTATCCCAGCAACAGACTGGACGTCGATGTCTTCGATCCGGACAAGATTGCGCCTACGAGTTGATCCCGGAGCGGCCCGGGGAAAGCGAACTCCGCGACGGGAAGTTCATCGATGTCCATGGCAGTCGAGGTTAGAGCACAGCACCGCACGGTCTCACCAAGACAGGAGTTCTCTGTGATTCCTGTGGGGCTCACGTTTCCGGCGACCCCAAGCTGATGGGGCCAGCTATGTCCCATCGATAGCGCCAGAGCACCAGCGATGGGACATAGCTGGGGTCCGGGCACGATCCGGGCACGACCGCGGGCACGACCGCGGAGCGGACTGGCATGCGGGGGTTCCAGCACCAGCGCGCCGCAACGCCGGACACGACTAGTTGACGGCGAAAATCCGGTGTTAGTTTCGTACGCGTTGGGTACTCCACCGTCGTGACGACACTGCTCATCTGCCCCGAAGGCCACCCGCTCGATGGCGTATCCGGGGAGTGGCTGCCATGTGGATGCCCCTCGGCCGCGGCGGCGGGGACGACGGGGCACCTAACGTGGCAGTGCGGTGAGTGTGAACGCGCCGGAGCACGTGTCGTGTGTTATGACCCACCACACACCTGGCTGATGATGCCGGAGCTCACGCCCAGCCTGGCCTGACCGACGGGTCGTGCCTAGCGTTTGTGTTGATCCGACTTCTAAGATGGATGCCGGATAGACACTGAATCGGACAAGAAGACCCACAAGCACCACTTACAACGCATGACCCTCCACGCGTCACGGCTCCTGGTCGCCACTGAGAACAAACTGCGAAATAAGCCCGATCGCGTACTCCAGGACTAGCCCTTGCGCGTCACATGATGCAAAGGGAGAGGTGATCATCGCATGCTTGGAACCGGAGGCGGTATACCACTCGCATCGCTGTCGTTCGCGATCTCCGCGGCCTGCTTCGCGTTGTGGGCTGGCCTGCTCGCGGGCCGCGGCATCCTCCGGCGCTCTGCGCGGGGAAGACTCGTGATCACCGGACACTTGCGCCCCGAGCCCGATCCGTGGCTGGAGTACCTGCTGCGCGGAGCGCTAGCCGAGTTCGACCGGGAGCTGCGCAAGATCGTGCCACGCCTGTACGGTCCGGACGGCGACTAAAACCCGGGTCGCCGTCCGCTAGGGCGGCGACCCTCAACGATTTCAGGCCGTGATGGCACGGCGCCGGGAAGACCCGCCGCCAAGGAGACCAGAGCGCGCGGTGGGCGCGGGAAGCGCGACTTGCGCGGACTTGCCCTTGCCGCCTCCGCTGCGCTTCTTCGGGTCGGTGCCCAGCCGCAGCGCTAGTGCCGGGCACATGTCGACCGCCTGCCCCGCGTCCTTCTCTAGCCATGGCGGAACGGGGATCGACATGATCACCGGGAACCCCTGCCGGTCCAGGTGGATCAGTTCCGGCACCAGGTGCGCGCAGAGCCCGTGACCCTCGCACCGCGACCAGTCGACTATCAGCGTCTTCTCGTATTCGACCTGCGGCCCCTCCGGCAGCGGCAGTATGCCACGGACCGGCCGGCCGCAGGTGGTGTGGAAGACGTGCGCCGCCAGGTCCTCGGTGAACACCTCAAGCGCCGAGAGTACGAAACGCACAGTCCCATCGGGATGAGAGCACGCGCCGCGGCGGTTGGCGGTGGCGGCAGCCCGCCGCGCGACCTCCAGTGCCTCGGCCCCACCAGAACCGTCAACGAGTTGCGCGAGCGCACGCGCTACCGTCGGCAGGCCCAGCTTGCACGGACCGCATTGTCCCGCGGACTCGCCCGCCAGGTAGCTGGCGATCCGCGACACCTCGCCGAGCGGGCAAGTACCCTCGCCCAGCGGCAGCACGATGCCGGAGCCGAGCGTGCCGTTAAGCGACTCCAGCCCCTCGCGTGACACCGGTGCGTTGTACGCGGTCTCGGAGTCAAGCCACTTGCCGTGGTACCCGCCGACGAGAACGCCGTCGCCCGCCGGTGCCTCACAGATGTCGAGCACGGCGCCGAGCGGCACACCCGTCGGCACCTCGACAACCGCCGCCCGCTTGGCCGAGCCGCTCACCGACAGCAGAACGGTTCCCGGCTCCTCCGGCGTGCCCACCGCGGCGAACCGCTCGGGCCCCAGCAGAGCCAGCACTGAGACCTGCGCGAACGTCGAGCAGTTGGACAGCAGCGTCGGGAGATCATCCACTCCCTTTTCTGCTGCCAACGTCTTACGGCCGGGCGGGATGGGCCGCTTGCCGTTAATTCCGCGGATCAGGGCGCCGGACTCTCCGGAGATGAACCGTTCCGGCTGCTCGAGGATCCGGCAGATCTTCCGCAGTCCCGGCTCGGCGGAGATCGCGGCCTCCATCGAGCGGTTGGCCATCTCGTTGTTGGTCACGCCGACGATGATCTCCTCCGCGCCGATCGCCTCGGCGACCAGCGCGGCACCACTCAGGATCAGGTATGGAGACCTGATCATGAGCATCTTGTCCTTGAAGGAACCCGGCTCGCCCTCGGTGCAGTTAATGACGATGATCGGCGGCTGGTTCTTGCGTTCACAGTTGTCGATCACCGCCTGGAGCTTGCGTGCGAAAGGGAAAGCCGCACCACCCTGACCTCGCAGATCGATCTGCTTGCACGCGCCGATCAGCTCGTCGGCCGACATCCTCGGCAGTGCGCCGAAGATGTCGCGGTGTCCGTCCAGATCGATCCGCGCCATGCGGTCAAGGCCGGCGGTCAGCCGGGCGGCCCCGATACGCATGATCGTGGGCACATCCAGCTCGGCCGGGTTGGTCGGGTTCATCCCCACCCGCCTCCCCTACCCCCTTCACTTCCGCCGTACGGCCTGCCACCGAAACCGTCTTGCTCATCCGACCACTGCTCGGGTGGTGGAGCTTTTCGCGGTGCCTGACCGCGCGGCGAGGCACCGTTGCCGTTGCCACGACGCGGGCCACCGTTCGCCCGCGGCATCGGACCAGTGGCCGGACGCGGCGCAGGACCACCGGCACGAGGCATCGGACCAGTACCCGGACGCGCACCACCGTTCGCCCGCGGCATCGGACCAGTGGCCGGACGCGGCGCAGGACCACCGGCACGAGGCATCGGACCGGTGCCAGGACGCGGCATCGGACCAGTACCCGGACGGGCGCCGCCGTTCGCCCGCGGCATCGGACCTGTCGCCGGACGCGGCGCAGGACCACCGGCACGAGGCATCGGACCCGTAGCGGCCCGCGGTATCGGACCAGTCGCCGGACGCGGCGCGGGACGTTGCATCGGGCCGGAGCCGGACATCCGAGGCATCGGACCGGTGCCAACGCGAGGCATCGGACCGGAATCGGACGCCCGAGGCATCGGACCGGTGCCGACGCGAGGCATCGGACCGGAATCGGACGCCCGAGGCGCGCCGACGAACCGCGGCGGTCCTTCGTAACCCTGCTCGTAGAACGGCTGCCGACCGTCTTCCACGGTCCCGCCCGCCGGGAGTGCGGTCAGCGCGGGCATCGGACCGGATGTCGGCCTAGCGGACAACGCCGTCGCGGTCATCGTCGTGGACGTCTGCCCGCCGCGCCCAAGCGCCTGGAACTTGCCGCCGACCTGCGCGGCCATGCCCAGCGTAGCGGCGCGCAGCGGCGCGGACGACGTGCTGCGCTCATCCACCGCGGGCGAGCTGAGTTTCTCCTTCGGCCGAAGCGAGTTGGCGATCACCCGCACGCCGACACCGAGCGCTACGAAGGCGATGACGAAGCCGTAGCTCCAGTCCACGTATGGCTTGCCGGGACGGCCGCCAAGCAGTCCGTGCCAGACTCCGAACACGAAAGCCGCATACGCCATGTAGTGGATCGCCCGCCAGCGCCAAGCTTTTCCGTTTGTAGTGAACCGGCTACGGAAAACGCTCGTTACCACTAGCAGCAGGATGAGGTCCGACGCGATCGTCCCGAGGCCGATGTAGAAGGTCTTGAACGGGGCGAGGAACGGAACGAAGGCATCGATTACGTGAACACGCTGAGCGAGGATTTCGGTCACGATGTGGATGATCAGGAACGCCAGTGCGCCGAACGACGCGATCCTGTGCATCGATTGCACGAACACTCTGTGACCGGGGTTGAGCACCATGCGGTCAGTCGCCACTAGGCCAAGCCCCACCGAGGCGCAAAGCGCGATGAGCGCGAAGACGCCGGCGTAGAAGAGCATGAAGTGCTGCGTGGCTAGGTCGATCGTATGTCCGATGCCGGTGAACGTCAGGAACGCCACGACGACGATGATCCCCGCGATGGCGACCGCATAGATCTTAGGCATGTGTTCGGCGATCGGCCCGTGGGACGACGGGCGAGCGGTCTCACGGCCAATGGATCGGCTGCGAGTCGTTGCCACCTATACCTCCTCGGAGTCGCGGAATGCGAACTTTGCGTCGTTTCGACGCGCGCCCCGCGAGCGCGTCGGTGGTGCATGATGCGGGTGGTTAACTGGGTGTCTGACTCTAGCAGGCTAGATAACCTTTAGGGCACGAAACGATATATAAACAGCATGTAAACCGGGACATATGCGCCCTCTGCTGCTGCGCCGTGCCGCACTGCAGCGATGCATCGACGATCTAGCACAACCCCTCCTTGCGCCAACCGCTCAACGACCTTTATACAGCGGACACACGGGCAAGATAGGCGAAATGGGCAATCACCCAGGTTACGGGCACTCTGGCGCTAGCACGGTCTAGCCAAACGGAGTTAACGCAACAAACGGTCGCATAGCAAAAAACCGCAGCTGGCCGGGGTAATTCCCCGGCCATGCTTACGGTCGTCTTACCGCTACTTCGGCTTTAGCGTTCCGAGAACTCTGCCGCGACTAGCTCGGCGATCTGCGCCGTGTTCAGCGCGGCGCCCTTACGCAGGTTGTCACCGCAGACGAAGAACTCGATGACGTTCGGTTCGTCGAGGGACTGCCGCACCCGGCCCACCCACGTCGGATCGGTGCCCACCACATCAGCGGGCGTCGGGAACTCGCTGTTCTCCGGGTTGTCTGACACGACAACGCCAGGCGCGGCGCGCAGCACTTCCCACGCCGCTTCCCTGGTGACCGGCTGGTCGAACTCGGCGTGCACCGCGACCGAGTGCGTGGTGATCACGGGCACCCGCACGCAGGTGGCGGATACCTTGAGGTCGGGCAGCCCGAGGATCTTCCGCGACTCGTTGCGGATCTTGAGCTCCTCCGAGGACCAGCCCTCGTCCTTCAGCGACCCGGCCCACGGCACCACGTTCAGCGCCAGCGGCGCCGGGAACGGCCCGAGGTCGCCGACCGCGGGGCGTAGGTCACCGGCCCGCTGGCCCAGCGTGCGCGTGCCGGCCAGCTTGTCCAGCTGACCGTAGAGAGTGTCAATCCCGGACTGGCCAGCCCCGGACGCCGCTTGATACGACGCCACGACCATTGACTTTAGCCAAAACGACGCGTGCAGAGCCCCCGCGGCCACGATCAGCGACAGCGTGGTGCAGTTCGGGTTGGCGATGATGCCCTTGGGCCGGTTCAGTGCGTCCTGGGCGTTTACCTCCGGCACGACCAGCGGGACCTGCGGGTCCATGCGGAACGCACCGGAGTTGTCCACCACGACCGCGCCATGCGACACCGCGACCGGTGCCCAGCGCGCGGACACCTCGTCCGGCACGTCGAACATGGCCACGTCGACCCCGTCGAAGACCTCGGGCGTTAGGGCCTGGACCTCGATACCGGTACCGCGCACGGACAGGGTGCGTCCGGCGGACCTGGGCGATGCGATGAGCCGGATGTCGCCCCAGACGTCTTGCCTGGTAGTCAGCAGGTCGAGCATCACGGAACCGACCGCGCCGGTGGCACCGACAACGGCCAGTGTGGGCTTGCTGGTCATCGGCCGGTACCTCCGTACACGACGGCCTCCACCTCGTCAGCCTCCAGGTCAAAGGCCCGGTGCGTGGAGTTCACGGCGGTTGCGACGTCGTCGGAGTTCACCACGACGGAGATCCTGATCTCTGAGGTGGAGATCATCTCGATGTTCACCCCCGCGTTGGCGAGCGCGCCGAAGAACTTAGCGGTGACCCCCGGGTGCGACCGCATGCCCGCGCCGATCAGCGACACCTTGCCGATGGCGTCGTCGTAAAGCAGCGACTCGAAGCCGACCTCCTCCTGGACACGGCGCAGCGACTCCAGCGCCCGCCCGCTGTCCGTGGCGGGCAGCGTGAAGGAGATGTCGGTGCGGCCAGTGGCCGTGGCGGAGACGTTCTGCACGATCATGTCGATGTTAATCCCGGCCTCGGCCACCGTGCCGAAGATCCGCGCGGCCTCGCCGACCCGGTCGGGCACCCCGACGACGGTGATTTTCGCCTCGCTGACGTCGTGCGCCACGCCAGAGATGATCGCCTGCTCCATCCCGTCCCCTTCCGCCTGCGGGTTGACGTTCCCGGACACCCAGGTGCCCGTCTTCTCGCTGAACGATGACCGTACGTGAATCGGCACCCCGTAGCGCCGCGCGTACTCGACGCAGCGCAGCATGAGGATTTTGGACCCGCTGGCGGCCAGCTCGAGCATCTCCTCGTAACTGATCGAGTCGATGCGCCGCGCCATGGGCACGATCCGCGGGTCGGCGGTGAACACACCGTCCACGTCCGTGTAGATCTCGCAGACATCCGCGTCCAGGGCGGCCGCGAGCGCGACGGCCGTGGTGTCCGTGCCACCCCGGCCAAGCGTCGTTATGTCCTTGGTGGTCTGTGAGACGCCCTGGAAGCCCGCGACGATCGGGATGTATCCCTTGTCGAGGGCACCGGAGATACGGCCTGGCGTGACATCGATGATCCGCGCCCGTCCGTGCGCCGCGTCGGTGATCACGCCCGCCTGGGAGCCGGTGAACGACCGGGCTTCCATCCCGAGGTCGGCGATCGCCATCGCGAGGACCGCCATCGAGATCCGCTCTCCGGCGGTCAACAGCATGTCCAGCTCACGCCCGGGAGGCTGGGGGCTGATCTGACCGGCCAGGTCGATGAGCTCGTCGGTAGTGTCGCCCATCGCGGACACCGCCACGACTACCTGGTTCCCGGCTTTGACTGTGGCGACGATCCGCTTAGCTACGCGCTTGATCCCGTCCGCATCGGCGACCGATGATCCACCGTATTTCTGCACGATAAGGGCCACAGGCTTGGAGTCTAGCCGAGATTACGGTGGCGTTTCCCCTGGCGAAGTAGGCACATCCTCGTCCGCCACGTCGAGGCTCGCGTGCGCCACCACGGCGTGCAGCGCCCGCAACGCGGCACCGGCGTGCGTCCCCCAGTGGTTGAAGTAGGAGTACTGCCACCACCACAGCGCTTCGAGTCCACGGCCAGCCCGGTAGTGCTTGATTCCGTGGATCAGGTCGTCGGCGACCGCGGCGATGTCATCGGAGAGCCGGAACGGGATGCCGGTCGCGTCTTTGTACGGATCGAAGAGCTCGGCGTAGTCATCGAAGCCGGCCAGCCTGACGGCCAGCCCGCTGCGCAGCGCGTCCAGATCCGGGTCCGGGCTGAGTGGCGGCTCGACGTTTCCTGGTGGGACGATGTCCTGGTACGCGCCGAGCTGGGCGCCCGCCAGCAAAATCTGGGACACCTCGAGCAGCAACAGCGGCACCGCGCCGCCGCTCCCCTCGCCCGCCGCGACGGCGGTGACGCCGTCCAGGAAGTCCCGCGTGCTCTCCGCGATCTGATCGGCTAGCGGCCGCCAGTCAGACATCAAGCTGTCTCCGTCCCTCGAACGCACGGCCCAGCGTCACCTCGTCGGCGTACTCCAGGTCCCCGCCAACCGGGAGCCCGCTGGCCGGCCTGGTCACCCTGAGCTCCATCGGCTTGACCAGCCGGGCGAGGTAGGTCGCGGTCGCCTCGCCCTCGAGGTTGGGGTCGGTGGCAAGGATGATCTCCGTCACAGTGCCGTCGGCCAGCCGGGTCATAAGCTCCTTGATCCGCAGGTCGTCGGGACCTACTCCGTCAATCGGGCTGATGGCGCCGCCGAGGACGTGGTACCGGCCGCGGAACTCCCTGATCTTCTCCACCGCGGCGACGTCCTTCGGTTCCTCGACCACGCAGATCACGGATGGGTCCCGGCGGGTGTCAAGACAGATCCGGCACTCCTCCGCCTCGGCGACGTTCCCGCAGGTCCGGCAGAACCGGACCCGCTCGGTCATCTCGTTGAGCACGCTCGCCAGCCGCTTCACATCCTCGGGATCAGCGGCGAGCAGGTAAAACGCTATCCGCTGCGCGCCCTTCGGCCCGACACCGGGCAGTCTGCCGAGTTCGTCGATGAGTTGCTGGACAACTCCCTCGTACATAACTCGTCGTCTTCGTCGCCTGGGTCGCCTGGCGTGCCCAAGCCCAGCGCGCCGGTGTCGAAACCGGGCGGCACCGCGTCGCCGAAGGCGGCCGCGAAGGGACCCATCCGCTCAGCCTGCAGTTGCTGAGCGGCGTCGCCCGCCGCCCGGATCGCCGCGACCACCAGGTCAGCGACGGTTTCGGCCGTTTCCGCCGCATCGGTGGTGTCGATGGCATCCGGCGAGATGGTCAACCCGAGCAGCTCGCCCTGTCCGTTTACTCGCGCCATGACGAGCCCGCCACCGGCCGTCCCCATTACCTCGCTGTCCGCGAGCGCCTGCTGCGCGTTCACTAGCTGCTGCTGCATCTGCTGCGCAGCCTCAAGCAACCGCTGCATATCCATCTGACCGTCCACGTCATCCTCCTTAATTGGAGCCTACGACGTGTCAGCATCCGAGCCCACCCGCCGCCCCGGCTCTTACTCGTCGATCTCCGCGATGACCTCGCCGCCGAGTTCACGCTGAATCAGGGCCATCCCGGTGAGCACATTCGCCGCAGGAGCCGCCATGTCGTTCTCGTCGGGCATGTCGTCGGTGAAGCTCTCATCTGAGACGCTCACCGGCTCAGGGTCCGTCGGCCACGGCGCGTCGTCGCCGCGGTTTTTCGGCGCCCCGTTCGCCGCCGGCGTCCGCGTCGCGTCCGACCCGTGTGTTTCTCCGGCCGGGCCGGCGCCGTTTGGCGTCGCTGGCGCGGGGGCGCCCGGTGTGGACCAGTCCGCGGCGGGACCGCCTGAGTATTCGGCCGCCGGAGCGGATGCGGCCGGAGGCTGCGGAGCCGCCGTTCCGGTCTGCGGAGGCGCACTCGGGCGCGGCGCGGAACGGCCGGAGGGCGGGTCACCACCCGAGATCGCCTTGATCATCGTGTGCAGCCCGAAACGCTGGACCAGCACATTCTTGAGCAGGTCCTCGTAACCACTGCTCTGGAAGCCCTTAACGTCCCCAGGACGCGGGAAACGCAGGGTCAGGATGTTCTCGGCGAGGTCCACCACGCTGGCGTTGCTGAGCAGGATCCAGGCCACCCGCCGCTGGGCCTTGATCGTGTTCAGCACGACGTCCCAGTCCTGCCGCAGCGTGTCCGCCGTAACAGACTTTCCGGATGCCGCTGGTGCCCCTGGTGTGGACGCCGCGGCTGGTCGTGCCGGGGCCGCCGGGGCTGGGGCCGGGGCCACTGCCGGGACTGGCGCAGGCGCTGGGGCCGGCCGTGCCGGTGGAGCTGGCTCAGTTGTCTCCTGGCTCGCCGCCGGAGTGGGCACGCTGGGAGCCGCCGGGGCGGGCGCCTGCTGGGCCGCTGCCGGGCGCGGGACCGCCTCAGGAGCCGGAGCCGCTGCTGAGGCCTGGGCCCCGGCCCGCGGCGCGATCAGTCCCCCTCGTTCTAGCTTCTCGAGCCGTGCGAGGACGGAAAGCTCATCGGATGCCGCGGCGGGCAGCAGGACCTGAGCGCACATCAGCTCGAGCAGCAACCGCGCGGACGTCGCGCCGCGCATCTGGTCCAGGCCGTTGCTGACGATCTCCGCGGCCCGGGTCAGCCCGGCCATGCCAAAATCGCGGGCCTGGTCGGTGAGCGGCTGGGTACGCTCGGGCGGCACGTCGAGCAGGCTGGTCTCGATAGCGTCGGGAACCGAGGCGAGGACGATCAGGTCGCGCAGCCGGTCCAGCAGGTCGAGCGCGAACCTGCGTGGCTCATGCCCGCCCTCGATCACCTTGTTGACGGCACGGAACACGCCGGCACCATCGGAGTGCGCGAACGCCACCACGATCTCGTCAAGCAAGGTCGCGTCGGTATAGCCCAGCAGCGAGATCGCGCGGTCGTACTTCAAGCCCTCGGTATCGGAACCCGCGAGCAACTGGTCCAGGATCGACAGCGAGTCACGGGCCGAGCCGCCTCCGGCCTGCGCCACCAGCGGCAGCACGGCCGGGTCGTACGTGATGCCCTCGCGGTCAAGGATCTCGGCCATCAGGTCGCGCAGCACCGACGGCGGGAACAGCCGGAACGGGTAGTGGTGAGTGCGGGACCTGATCGTCCCGATCACCTTCTCCGGCTCGGTCGTCGCGAAGATGAACACCAGGTGCGGCGGGGGCTCCTCGACGAGCTTCAGCAGGGCGTTGAACCCCTGCGAGGTCACCATGTGAGCCTCGTCGATGATGTAGATCTTGTAGCGGCCGCTGACCGGCGCGTAGAACGCCCGCTCTCGCAGATCACGCGCGTCATCCACACCACCGTGGGAAGCGGCGTCGATCTCGATGACGTCGATACTGCCGGGGCCGGACGGGGCGAGCGCGACACACGAGTCGCAGACGCCGCACGGGTCCGGTGTGGGGCCGTTGACGCAGTTAAGCGAGCGCGCCAGGATCCGAGCGCTGGAAGTCTTCCCGCAGCCGCGCGGGCCGCTGAAGAGATACGCGTGGTTAATTCGTCCCGTGGACAGCGCCTGGCGGAGCGGGGCCGTAACGTGTTCCTGCCCCTTGACCTCGGCGAACGTGGCGGGACGGTACTTGCGGTACAGCGCCAGGCCGTCACCCATCGTGAACCTCCGTGTCGCCCCGGGGGGAACGACCCCCGGATCCCCCCGCGTGCGGGAGCTGCTTCGCCCCCTGAACACCTTAGGGGACCCCCCGCGCACCCGTCAGAGCCCGCGTACCCTTGCTGCCTTCCGGCCCTGGGGGGGTTGGCGGGATAAACGCCGCACGGGGGGTCGCAGGCAAGTCTATTCACGTCGCGGAGCGGATGTCGCATCCGCCACGCTCCGGTAAGCTCTGCGGCGGAGGACTCGCCTAGTGGCCTAGGGCGCACGCTTGGAAAGCGTGTTGGGTGCAAGCCCTCGGGGGTTCGAATCCCCCGTCCTCCGCCGTCGCTGACCAGCAAGAACAGCAGAGCCAGTCTGGACACGGGCTGGCTCTTTCGCTGTCCGGCCTCAATTGCCGCCCAAAATCCGCGATGACCGACCGCGGGCGCCCGCGCTACCGTGGAGCCTTTTCACCCACCAAAGCCGACAAAACAGGCAGCGGTGAGGCTGTCCAGGACCAGCTTTTGCTGGTGAGTGCTACACCAACCAGCGAAGAGTGTGGTCAGTGCAGCACCAACCAGGAAAGGGGCCGACGCCCGAGCGCTCGGCGCGCCGCCGTCCCACCGGCCGCCGCCCCACCGGCCGCCGCCCCACCGGCCGCCGCCGCCCCGCTGGGCGGGCGGATCAGTCCGTGGCGGTCGCGGAGGCGGACGCCTTGGGCTTGGCGGACTTAGTGGACTTGGTGTGCGTCGTGTGGTGCTTCGCGGCGGCCGCCTCCTGGGCGGTGATCTCCTGCGCCCACTTCTGCAGGCCGGGGGTCATGTATTCGAGCATCGGGGTCAGCGCGGCGCGCCAGACCTTCGCCTGGTGACCGCCACCCTCGAACGATGTCCACCGGCACGCTGGCGAGCCTGGTCTCCAGCAGCTGCTGGAACTGCTCCGCCGCCTGGACATCACCCGGGTCCTCGTTGCCCGCGGCCAGCCAGAACTGCGGGATCTCCACCCCGATCGGTATCCTGAGCACGAACTCAGCAGGCGAGTTCTTTACCAGCAGCTTGCGGTCGTGCACGTAGGGGGTGTACTGCACCGGCTTACCGCCGGGCTTGCCCCCCGCGGGGATCTGGCTCTGATTTCCGGCCAACGTGAAGTAGCCGCTCAGGCTCCCCTCGTACCCGAACTGGTAAGGAAACTGCAACGCGATGTTGGCCGCGCAGTAGCCGCCCTCGGAATAGCCCGCGATGCCCCACGCCCGGCCGGGAGCCATGACGCGCAGCTCCTTGGCGATGTAATCCGGAACGTCCTCCGCCACGAACGTCATGTCCTGGAGGTACTTCATGCCCGGGTAGTTCAGGCATTGCAAGGCGTACTGCTGCCCGCCATCGGTGTCGGGCATAACCAGCACCGCCGGGTCCGCCTTGCCGTCGCCAAGCAGCTGGAGGAACAACGCGTCCACATTCATCACGTTCACCCAGGCCGACGGCTCGCCCGGAGATCCGTGCAGCAGCTCGATCACCGGGAAGTGGTAATTCTTGTAGGCGGACTGGAAGTACTGCGGTGGCAGGAAGACGTAAACATCACGGGTGATGTGGCTCTGCGCCCCGGTCACCGTGGTCTGGAACAGGTAGCCGAGCTGCGCGTCTTCCTGGGTGTCGGACAGGCGCAGCTGGTTGTCGATGGAGTCGCCGACACCCGCCGCGCTCACCTTCGGAATCGTCGACTCACCGGAGTTGCTGAGGTCGCTGATGAGCGAACCCCAGGTCTGGTAGTAGTCGTAGTACTTGTTGACCGCGGCGACGCCGAAAGCCATCGCCGGAATGAAAGCGAGACACGCCGCAAAGATCCGGAACACCACCTGCTTCGCTAGCGCGACCCACACTAGCAGTGCCGCAAAAGCAACCATGAGTAGCAGGAAGAAAACAGTTCCCTGCGGTCCAAGCACGTGTACTCCTTGCCCCAGGCCTGGGCCCGGCACACTATGAGCGGTGGAGGTGGGATTTGAACCCACGGAGGGGTTGCCCCCTCACACGCTTTCGAGGCGTGCGCCCTCGGCCACTAGGCGACTCCACCGCCGCAGAGCTTACCTGACATTCGACACTGAGAACGCGCCAAGGGCTAGCTGGGTTCCCCCTGAACGCGCCGCGCCGCGAAAAAAGCCCTGAGCAGTTCGCCGCAATCGCCGGCCAGTACCCCGCCGATGACCTCGGGCTGATGCGGAAGCCGAGGGTCACGGACCAGGTCGAACAGCGACCCGACCGCGCCGCCTTTGGGGTCGTCGGCGCCGTAGACGAGCCGGCCGATCCGCGCGGCGGTCACCGCCCCGGCACACATCGGGCACGGCTCAAGCGTCACCACTAGCGTGTAGCCGGTCAGCCGCCAGTCGCCAGCAACGCGGCCCGCTTCGCGCAACGCCAAGATCTCGGCGTGCGCGGTGGGATCGGCCGTCGCCTCTCTCGCGTTATGCGCACGCGCGATCACTTCGCCGTCCGGATCGAGCACCACCGCGCCCACCGGTACATCCGCCGCCGCGGGCAGCGCGGCGGTAGCGGCAGACTCGAGAGCGAGCCGCATCGCGGGCTCGAACGACGCGAGGTACCCCGTCACGGTCCTAGCGCGATGTCCAGAGCGCGATCCGCCGCTGATCCGAACCCGAGACGCTCCGCGATCTGCAGCACCGCGTCGTCCGGATACAGGTCCACATCGCCGACGATCATGCCGAGGTCCATCTCGTCGAGCCCGAGGTCAGCGAAGATGGACAGGTCACCCGCCGGCAAGATCTGGTCCACGTCGTCTTCATCCGGGACGTCGATCTCGAGGAACTCGAGCACCTCACGGGCCAGCGGGTAGTCGACCGCCGCCAGCACGTCGGAGAGCAGGGCAGAGACCTCGGTACCGAGAACCCGCACCGCGATGAACGCCTCATCACCCACGCCGACGAACCCGATCGTGCCGCCGAGACTAGGCTGCTGGCTCAGTACCTCCAGGAATCCGGTGAAGTCCACGGTCACCGCCGCGGGGAGCACGTCAGCTTCCCATTGATCTTCTTCTCGGTAAACGATGATGACGAAATCAGTGTCGTCAGAAGAATCACTCACGTCGGTCATCGCCGCCAGTCCAGCATCGCGCACACGGAGGAATGCTGCCAGATCATGGCCGGTCAACGCGAGCTAAACGACAATGATGCATCGATCGAATTCGCGAATCTGCCGGCGTGTCTGCTTCCGGGCACTCCCCGCGGCCTGCATACTCCACCCTGGGGAGTAGCGGGGTTCGGCGTGGGGGTTCAAAAAGCCGAAGGACCGGGCATACTGCTGCCGACAGGACGACACCATCGACTAGGCTGGCGGGGCGAATCCGTGCAAGCTAGCATGAAGGAAACCGACAAGGTGAACAATTCCTCGCTTCCAGGGAGGCGACGGTGAAGCTGGGAACGATCCTGAAGTGGGCGGCTCTGGCCTTCGTCGTTTGGTGGGTGGTTACTGAGCCCACGAACGCCGCTCACCTGGTGCACAACATCGGCACCTTCCTGACCACTGCGGCGCACGGCCTGTCAAACTTCGTCACATCGATCTGAGGTAGCCATGGGTATCAGGGTGGTACCGGGTAGCGATACGGTACCCCCCGCTATCGCGAGATACCTGCTTCCGCACGAGCGGCAGGTGATCACCGTCCGACTTCACCCGGCGGTGCTGATCCGGCCGGTGGCGGAGACTCTGGGCGGGCTCGCGCTGGCGGCAGTGCTCAGCGCGCTGATCGCCAAGGGCAACGGCGCTGTTCTGCTCGTGATCTGGCTAGCGTGGGCAGTGCTGCTCGGGCGCTTGGCGTTCAAGGTCTGGGAGTGGTGGGACAACCACTTCGTTGTCACCTCGGCCCGGCTGCTGCTAGCCACTGGCACGTTCACCAAAAAGGTGAACATGATGCCGCTGAACAAGGTCATGGACATGAGCTTCCAGCGCTCGACGATGGGCCGGATCCTTGGCTATGGCGAGTTCATCGTCGAGTCGGCGGCCAAGGACCAGGCACTGGCTCACCTCGATCACCTGCCGTACCCCGAGCAGCTCTACCTTGAGGTCTGCGGGCTGATCTTCAAGGACCAGAGCGGCGACGACTAGCTGCTCACGGGCGGGATGACGACGACCATCGTCAGCACCACGTCGTCCTCAGCGGTGTTTGAGTACCGGTGCGGGCGCGCGCCGGAAAAACGCGCCGACTGACCGGGCGTTACCTGGTACGTCTCGCCAGCTACGACGACCGTCAGCCTGCCGCGTTCCACCGCGACCATCTCCCGGGTGCCCGGCGTGTGCGCGTCGCCGCCGAACGCTTCGCCTGGCTTGAGTTCCCACCGCCACAGCTCGGTGGCCCACGGCGGTTCGGTGGCGCCGAGGATCGTCCCGGTCCCGCCGGACGGGCCGCGCCACAGCACGCGCCGCTCGTCGGGATCTGTGATGCGCACTTCCGGCTCGTCGCCGACCTCAACCAGCCGCGTCACCGGCACGCCGAAGGCGTCGCTGAGCCGCGCGAGCGTTGCCAGGTTGGGGTTGGAACGTCCCTGCTCAATCGCGACCAGGACCCCTTTGCTGACGCCAGAACGAGTGACGAGCTGATCGAGCGACCACCCTCGTTCGGTACGCAAGGCCTGCAGTGTTCGGGCGACCTCGCCGGCGATGTCGGGCATTCAACGGTTTCCATCCTGCCTGGCCGGTCGTTATAATGAACCATATAGTTCATCTAACCGACCGGCTCAACTGTAGGGACACCGGCAATGGTAACGATCCTGGCGCTGATCGCCGCCGCGCTATACGGCACCGCGGACTTCCTTGGCGGCGCAGCGTCCCGGCGCGCCAAGCCGCTGGCCGTGCTGGCGATAACCGGGCCGACCGGCGCGGTGGTGATGCTGGCCGCCGCCGCGGCCACCAGCACGGGCTGGGGAGGCGTGACAGCGGCCAGCGCGGGATGGGCGATAGCTGGTGGGGTAGCGGGCTCGGCTGGGCTGCTCGCCTTCTACGCGGGCTTCGTGGCGGCGCCGATGAGCGTCGTCTCGCCGGTCACCGCGCTCATCGCGACGGTACTGCCGGTCGGGGTCGCCGTCGCGCAGGGCGAACGTCCGGGCCTCGCCGTGGCGGCCGGCGCGGTCATCTGCGTGGCGGCCGTCATCTGCGTGAGCATGGAGTCCGGAGACGCGGCGAAAAAGAAAGAGGCAGGACGTTCGGCACGGCTGCGCGCCCTCATGTACGCCGTACCCGCGGGCGTGTCGTTCGGCCTGTACTTCCTGTTCTTGCGCGAGGCGGGCACGTCCGGCGTCATCTGGCCGGTGACCCTGGCCCGGGTTAGCGGCACTCTGGTGGCGATTGCCTGCTGCCTCGCCCTCCGGGTGCGGCCGCTTGGCTGGCGGCCGAACCGTGCGACGTTCGGCATCGCGGTTGCGTCGGGGGTGCTGGATGCCGCCGCCAACGTCGCGTACGTGCTCGCGACGCGGGCCGGGCTGTTCGGGCTGGCGGTGGTGATCACCTCGCTGTACCCGGGGATCACGGTGCTGCTGGCGCGGTGCGTGTTCGGCGAGCGGATGCGATGGGTGCAGCGTGCCGGGCTTATCCTCGCGGGTATCGGTGTGGCGCTGGTGACCGCCCAGCGATAATTTGAATCCCTCAGTACTTTGAGGGGGGACAATGGCGACGCTCGCTGACGTTGCCAAGCACGCAGGCGTTGCCGCCAGCACGGTGTCTTACGTGCTCAGCGGCAAGAGGTCCGTATCGGAGGAAACCCGCCGCCGGGTCCGCGCGTCCATCGCCGAGCTTGGCTATCACCCGCACGCCGGCGCCCGTGCGCTGGCGAGCAGCCGCACCGACGTGCTCGCGCTCGTCGTTCCGCTGCGCAGCGACCTGTACGTGCCGGTCATGATGGAGATCGCCATCGGGGTGACCACCACGGCCCGCGGGTTCGGATACGACGTGCTGCTGCTCACCAACGACGAGGGCTCTGAAGGCATCCGGCGGGTCACTTCCAGCGCGCGAGCGGACGCGGTCATCCTCACCGACATCGCGCTGGACGACGACCGCATCCCCACCATCCGCGAGGCGGGCGTGGAGGCCGTGCTGATCGGTGTCCCCGCGGACCCGGACGGGCTTGACTGCGTGGACCTGGACTTCGAGGCGGCCGGGCGGCTGTGCGTGGAGCACCTGACCGACCTGGGGCATCGCGACATCGCGTTCATCGGCGAGGCCGCCGGAATCTACGAACGGCACATCGGCTTCGCCGAGCGCACGCTGCGCGGCGTGCGCTCGGCCGCCGCGGTGGAGGGGGCCGCGATAGTGCACCGGCCGTGTGAGGCCAGCTACGAAGCGGCCGCTGGGGTACTGGCCCGCGTCTTTGATGAACGTCCGCGCACCACAGGCCTTATTGTCCAGAACGAAGCGATCATTCCCCCGCTCATGTCACTCTTGCGGGCGGCGGGCCGGACCGTACCCGAGCACGTGTCGATCGTCGCGATCTGCCCTGATCAGCTAGCCGAGCAGGCCTCGCCCCGGCTGACCTCGGTGAACCTGCCGGCCCGTGAACTTGGCATGTCGGCGGTGCGGTTGCTCATGCGCCGTCTCGAAAACGGCGAGCCCCCCGCCGTCCAGCTGCTCCCCCCGGTGCTCACCGTGCGCGGCAGCAGCGCTCCGTTCTCGAAAAGTCCGTAAAATCTGCCGCCGGAGCGCGAGATTCTACGGACTTTTGACGGGGTTATCGCGCCAGGATCTGGTCGCGGGCGGCGACGGCCGAGCCGCGGGCGCCCGCCATGTCCAGGTCGGGTACCAGCGCGATCTGGACGACGCGCTGCTGCTCCACCCGCAGCAGGGTGTGCTCCCGCACCTGGTCGAGGAACCAGTCGCGGAAGTGCGGCGCCGCCTCCACCACTCCGCCGCCGACGAAGTAAGCGTTCGGGTCGGTGAAGGCGGCGGCGATCGAGAAGAGCGAGCCGATCGCCGCGGCCTGCTGGCCGAAGATCGCCAGCGCCATCGGATCGCCGTCCTCGCCGTAGCCCCGGACCAGCTTGGCCGCCTTGGCCAGGTCCACGTCGTGCAGCGGGTGATCCGGGTACCGGGTCAGCCAGTAGGGCAGCAAGTTCTTCTGGATGCCGGTGAGCGAGGCCACCGATTCCACATCGGCGTGCAGCCCGCAGTTGCATCCGGGGATCGGCTGATCGTCGGCCAGGATGCCTTCCATCGGGATCGGGATGTGCCCCAGTTCACCGGCCATGCCCGCCGCGCCGCTGACCACGCGGCCGGACTCCACCACGCCGCCGCCCAGGCCGGTGCCGACGATCGCGGACACCGAGCTCCGCTGTGGCGCCTCGGCGCCGAAGTTCACGTGGTGCGCGTACAGCGCGGCCGAGTTGCCGTCATTGTTGTAGACGACGGATATGCCGACCCGGTCCCGAAGCGCCCCCCGGATGTCGAATCCACGCCATCCGGGGTGCACGAAGTTCGTCGCCCCCAGCGATGAGATGACGCCGTTGGCGCTGGCCGGGCCGGGTGTGTCGAGCCCGATCGCCTTGACGCTGCCGGTTGGGACGCCGGTCAGCGCCAGCACGCTGGTGAAGGACTCGAGCAGCGCGGCGATGGCCTTGTCCGGTCCCTCCTTGACATAGCTGGGGGTTTCGGCGAGGTCGTCCACCAGGAACCGCCCGGCGGAGTCGAGCACCGTCGCATTGTTCGCCGTGCCGCCGTTGTCGATCCCGACGACTACCCAGTCATCCAGTGCTCTCATGTGCCCTCCTCGGCCATGCCCTGCGCGCCGTGCTCCCACGCGGCAAGAAGCTTAGTGGCGAGTTGCCCGATTATGCACCTGCCACGAACTTAACAAGCCGCGTGTCGACGCCTGCGGCCGTGCCCGGGCTGTGACAATGGCCTCGTGTCGAGTTCGGGAGTGGCGATCCTCGCGGTCATCGTCGGCCTGGGGCTGGCCACGGTACTGCTCGTGGGCGTGGGTGACCGGCTCGGCCTGCCCTACCCGGTGCTGGTGCTGCTGCTCGGCGCGGCCATGGCGATCGCGCCGGGCATACCGACCCCAGAACTCGATCCCGATCTCATCCTGCCTATTTTCCTCCCGCCGTTGATCTTCGCCTCGGTGCGCCGATCCTCGTGGCCGATGGTCTGGGCGCGGCGCAGGACGATCCTGTCGCTGGCCGTCGCCCTCGTGGTGGTCACGATCGTGGCGGTGGCCTCAGCGGTCAAGGCGCTGATCCCGGGGGTGACGCTGGCGGCCGCACTGGCGCTTGGGGCGCTGGTATCGCCACCGGACCCGGTGGCCGCTGAGGCGGTGGCCGGCAAGATTCACCTGCCCCGCCGGCTGGAGACCATCCTGCAGACCGAGGGACTGTGCAACGACGCGACCGCGCTGGTGGTCTACTCGGTCGCGGTCGGGGCGATCGGCGGCCACATGTTCTCGGTGCCTCGGATACTGGGGAGCTTCTGCTACGAGATTGCCGCCGCCGTCGCGATCGGCTGGCTCATCGGCTGGGCGGGCCGGTGGCTGATGGGCAGGCTGACCGATCCCAACGCGCGGAGCGGGTTCACGCTCGTCGTACCGTTCGGCACCTACCTGCTGGCGGACGCGGCGCACGCCTCCGGCGTGCTCGCCGTACTCACCGTCGGTCTGATACTCGGGTCGGCGGAGGCTGAGGAGACCGGCGTATCCGATCGGCTTATCGGTGGCGCGTTCTGGGACACGCTGGAGCTGATCGTCACCGGGATCGCCTTCGGGCTGATGGGGCTCGAGTTGCGGGCCGCCCTTGACGCGTCGCCGCACATAACCTCCATCGTCGGCCACATGGTGATCGTCTGCCTGATCGTGATCGCGGTGCGTTTCGCCTGGCTGCTGATCAGCGGCCCGCTTAGCCGGCGGCTGGCCGCCACACCGGACGACGCGCCCCGGAACTGGCGCGAGGACGTCGTCCTCGGCTGGGCTGGCATGCGGGGGCTCGCGACCATCGCGACGGCCCTCGCCCTCCCGTCGGACACCCCGGCTCGCGGTGAGCTGCTGTTCACCGCGTTCGCCGTCATCGCCGCCACGCTGGTGTTGCCCGGGCTGACCCTCCCGATGCTCACTCGTGCTCTCGGCGTGCAGGGCTCAGCCGAAGCGGAGCAGGCGCGGATCCGCCCGCTGGCCAAGCGAGCGGCTAAGGCCGCGCTGATCAGGCTCCGGGAGCTGGAAGCCAGCGAGGACCTGCCCGACGACCTGGTTGACCGGCTTCGCGACCGGCAGCGCGCGCTGGTCTCGTCGCTGAGCGACGCCCCATCCGACGACGACCGGCGGGAGCAGCTGGCCGAGGCGACTCAGCGAGCCCGGCTAGCCGGGCGGGCCTACTCGGAGATGCTGTCCGCCGCGCGGCAGGCGATCGTCGCCGCGCGTTCCGAACCGGGTACAGATCCCAAGACAGCCGATGACATGCTGCGCCGCCTCGACCTGCAAAGCGCCCGCTTCGAGCTCTAACCAAACGTCCGTAGAATCTGGCGTTCTGGCACCAGATTCTACGGACATTCGAGAAGGGGTCGAGCTTGGTCACGACACGGAAGCAGCACCGGGCTCTCGTGCAAGCCGTGCTCGCCGACGAGCACTTCAGGCTTACCTCAGGACAGGCCTGGGGGGTGTTATGGCAGGTTCCAGATCTGGTTCGAGGTGTCGGCGCAGTCCCAGATCTGCAGTTGGGTACCGGAGCCGCCGTACCCGGTGTCGTCCAGGCATTTACCGGATTGCGGGTTATACAACTCTCCATTCGACTGCGGTATGAATACCTGGGCCGCCGTATCGTTACAGGTGTAGAGGTCGACGGTCGTTCCGTCCGTGGTGCCACCGCTGTTGATATCCATGCACATGCCGAGCGCTTGCAGGGTGCTGCCCGCCTCGACGACCGTCCACTCCTGAGCATCGGTCCCGTTGCACGTGTACACCTGCACCGGAGTGAACTCTGCGGTGCTCGCGCCCCGGACGTCGACACACAGGCCCTCGTAACCAGTAATCGGTCCGGTCGTGCCTGTGGATGTCGAGCCTGATGTTGTGTACGCGGCAACGTAGGCCACGCTCATCGTTCCGCCCGAAGCGGTGGAACTGGTGGGCGAGGTGCAGTCGCACACACCGTCCGGGTAACTGCCGCCCATGGCCAGGTCGAGGATGATCGACATGTTGTGGTCGAAGGCCGCTTCCCAGGTCGACGCGCCAACCGTGCTCTCGTTGACGGTGAAGTAAGCGTTGCCGTTCAGGTAGAACGTGATCGACTCGGCGGACGTGTCCACCCGGTTGAGGATCATCGTGTACGTGTTGTAGCCGCTCTGGCAGCCGCTGCAGCCCACCAGGCCCGAGCCGATGCCATCCGGCTCGTTGCACGGACCGCCGGGGTCAGTGCCGCAATGCACGGTGCCGGAGAGCTCGGACAGCGAGTTGACGTCCTCCATGATGTCGACTTCGCCGTTTTCCGGCCACTGACCCGGGCCGAGCATCCAGAACGCGGGCCAGTAACCGAGCCCGCCGTTTGGCTGCTCGATGGAGGCCGTGACCTCGAGCTCGCCCCCGGCGGGCGCGCCCACGTTGGCGCTGGATGTCTGGATCCGCCCGGAGGTCCATGAGCTCCCGCTGCCGAGCGCGGTGATGTCCAGGTCGCCGTTGCCGTCCAGGTAGACGTTGCTGGTCGAGTTGGTCATCGTCTCGATCTCGCCGGTGCCGAAGTCCGAGCCCGGACCGGTGTCGTAGATCCACTGCGAGTCGGCCCCAGAACCGGCCGATCCGTTGAAGTCGTCGCTGAATTCCGTCGACCAGCCGGAGGGCGGCGACGGGACGGTAGCGGGCGAGATGGCGCTTCCGGCGACGCCGGCCGTGGCCTTGGCCGCCTCCGCCGCGGTCGCTGTCTTTGCCGCCGTCTGGGTTACGGCGGTGGTGGTAGTCGACTGGGCCGCGGCTGGCTGGGTGGACATGACTAGCGCGACCACCGGCAGGATGCCGAGCACGATGGCCGCGGCCCTGCCGCGCCGGAACCATCTCCTTCCGAAACTTCGGGTGCTGGGCGGCTCGTGGGCTCTTCGACGCGCGGGGGGCATAGCGCTCATCCTCTCTGCTTGTTTATGATTTATTAATAGGTAAGTTTCCTATCTGTTTCGATTTGGACGATAACTCCGCATTTGGGGGGTGTCAATAGCGGCCTTTAGGGGCTGCGTTCGGGGGCCGACCACCCCCGCCAACACGAAGGGCGTCGGTGTGACAGCAAGACTCTGCTGTCACACCGACGCCCATGACGGGTGCCGCTTCACGGAACATTAACCAACATATCGGGCGTATCACCCGAAAGGCTCGTCTTCTACAACGCCGTCGATGGCCCATCACCGGGGCTGGAGCGCCAGCGGTGGCCCATAGGTGGGGTCGCAAGCGGGCCGGGCGAGGGCCCGCGGGGCCCGCGCGGGGCGCGCGGGCCGCGCGGGGGCAACGGGCCGCGTGCAGGCCGCGCGGGCGGGCGCGCGGGGGCACGGGGACGCCGCGGGCGCGCGAGGGCGCCGGAGGGCCGATCAGTCGGTGCCGAACTCGATGGCGGCGTGGTCTAGGAGTTCCTCGTCGGTCGGGACGCCTAGGGCGGGCTCGCCGCGGTCGGCGATCGCTTCGGCGCCGCCGGAGGACAACGCACCGACGAGGCCGGCCCCGGGAGCGGTTTGCGGACTGCCGACCATGCCGAGACCCACGTACTGCTCCAGCTTGGACCGGGAGTCGGCGATGTCCAGGTTGCGCATCGTCAGCTGGCCGATCCTGTCTACTGGGCCGAACGCCGCGTCCTCGACCCGCTCCATCGACAGCTTGTCCGGGTGGTAGCTGAGCGCGGGCCCGGAGGTCGACAGGACCGAGTAGTCCTCACCGCGGCGCAGCCGCAGCGTCACCGAGCCGGTGATGGCCATCCCCACCCAGCGCTGCAGCGACTCACGCAGCATCAGCGCCTGCGGGTCCAGCCACCGGCCCTCGTACAGGAACCGGCCGAGCCGCCGACCGTCGTTATGGTAGGTCGCGATGGTGTCCTCGTTGTGGATGGCGTTGACCAGCCGCTCATAGGCCGCATACAGCAGCGCCATGCCAGGGGCCTCGTACACGCCGCGGCTCTTGGCCTCGATGATCCGGTTCTCGATCTGGTCGGACATGCCGAGGCCGTGCCGCCCGCCGATCGCGTTGGCCTCATACACAAGGTCGACGTCGGAGGCGAACTCCTTGCCGTTGATCGTCACCGGCCGTCCCTGCTCGAAGCCGACGGTGACGTCCTCGGCGGCGATCTCGACAGCCGGGTCCCAGAACCGCACGCCCATGATCGGCTCGACGATCTCGATGTTCTCGTCCAGATGCTCGAGCGACTTGGCCTCGTGGGTGGCGCCCCAGATGTTCGCGTCCGTGGAGTAGGCCCTCTCGGTACTGGACCGGTACGGCAGGCCACGGGCCACCAGCCACTCGGACATCTCACGCCGGCCGCCAAGCTCACTGACGAACGCCGCGTCCAGCCAGGGCTTGTAAATGCGGAGCGACGGATTCGCGAGCAGCCCGTACCGGTAGAACCGCTCGATGTCGTTGCCCTTGAAGGTGGAGCCGTCACCCCAGATCTGCACGTCATCGGAGAGCATGGCGCGAACCAGCAGGGTTCCGGTCACAGCCCGGCCGAGCGGCGTCGTGTTGAAGTAGGCGCGACCGCCGGAGCGGATGTGGAACGCCCCGCAGGACAGGGCGGCCAAGCCCTCTTCCACCAGAGCCTCGCGGCAGTCGACCAGGCGGCCGATCTCCGCACCGTACTCCCCGGCCCGCCCGGGCACCGAGGCAATCTCGGGCTCGTCGTACTGGCCGAGGTCGGCGGTATAGGTGCACGGAATCGCACCCTTCTCGCGCATCCACGCGACCGCCACCGAGGTGTCGAGGCCGCCGGAGAAGGCGATCCCGACGCGTTCACCGACTGGGAGAGAGCTAAGTACCTTGGACACGAACACAAGTATATGCACACCACTGCATAATCATGCAAGCCCCGGTAGCGCTTACCCGATCACGAGGAGACCTCGGCGCTCGCTGGTTCTGGCGTGGTTTCGGTGTCGGGCAGCGAATCGGTAACCACCGGGCTGGCCACCGCCGAGGCCGCCATCACCGGGCTTGACGCCGGCCGGAAGCCGCGCATTATTAGCCGCCTGCCCGGCGTTTCCACGTAGCGGTACAGCACCCAGGCCAGGAAGAGGGAGCAGCTGAACGCGGCGGCGGTCGCGCCTAGTCCAGGCAGCAACGAAAGCTGCGGGTGCGGCTCGAAGAGCTGCTCGCCGGTCCGGATGACCAGCAGGTGAATCATGTAGAAGGCGAACGAGATCTCGCCGAGCCGCACCAGCCACTTATGCCGCCACGGCGATGGCGTGCCATCGAGGTCGGCCTGAGCGGACGCCGCGATCAGCAGCCCGTAGCCGATGATGGTCGCCGTCGCCGTACTCGCGCCGCCGACCTTCGGCGCCAGCAGGTAGCCGATGGCCGCGATCAGCAAGGAGATCGCGACACCAGGTCCGCGCCAGCGGCCGAGCATCACTAGCCGGGCCAGCAGCATGCCGACCAGGAACTCGGGCAGCCGGGCGAGCGGGTCGTAGTACATGTTCCAGAACAGGTCAAGGTGGGAATTGATCGTGGGCAGCACCATCGCGAGCACCGTTGCCAGTCCGGCCAGCACCGCCGTCAGCCAGACCGGGCAGCGCCGCACGACCAGCGCCAGCAGCGGGAACAGCGCGTAGAAGAAGGCCTCGCAGGCGAGCGACCAGCTCACCGGATTCAGCTTGGATGGCCCGGAACGGCGTCCAGGACTGGACCAGGAACAGGTTGGCGATCCCTTCCCAGGCGGACAGCCGCAGCATCCCGGGGTCAATGGTGAAACCCATTACCAAGGCCATAACGAGGGTGACGACATGTACCGGGTATATGCGCGCCACCCGGCGGCGCCAGAAGCCGCGGGCTCGGTCTACCGGCCGCGCCGACCAGGTCAGGATGAAGCCGGAGAGGATGAAGAAGAACGAGACCCCGGTCTTGCCCGCCACGAAGAGCTGGGTAACGACGTTCCCGGCGTTACCGCCGAAGTACTCGGCCACATGGACATGGAGCCCGAAGACCAGCAACGCTGCGATCCAGCGCAAGCCAGTGAGTGAGGGTAGCTGGGTGGGGGCCTGGGTTGTTCGCGGCGAAGTCATCGCCACCCACCGCACCAAGCTCGCGGCGCTCGCGCAGCCGTCTCAACCTAGTCCATTGGTTTTCTCAGGAAACAGTAAGAGTTTCCGCGCGGTAGTAGCCGGCCGGAGCCTGAGTGCGGTAAGCGGGAAGATCAGCACCGAAAGCATTCCGCCGCAGACCAGCGCGGCGGCGACGCTGGCCTTCATCACCCCGGCCTCGGTGCCGATGGTGGTAATAACCACGACGAGCGGCAACGCGGTACCAGACAGCAGGGCGAGCGCGATGGTCTCGTTCCGCGTCGTGTCGTGGCGGTAGAGGAACGGGACCGGGCCACCGCGCACCAGCAGGAACAAGATCAGCGCGACCGGGATGAGGGCCAGCGCGGCGGGGTCGTGCCCGAAGGCGGAGATGTCGAGCTTGACGCCGCTGATCACGAAGAAGAAGGGAACGACCGCGCCGTAGCCGATCGCCTCGAGCTTGGACCTGATGATCTCCCGCTGCCCGGAATCCGCGGTCCGCACGGCGAGGTGCTCGATGATCCCGGCGGCGAACGCGCCGAGCAGGACATCGAGGCCGAAGGAGTGCGTGATCCACACCATCGCCGCGATCGTGAGCAGGCAGAGCCGGATCGCCAGTTGCCCGGAAGTGTTCAGGGTGACGGCCATCAGCCTGGTCAGCAGCGGGTGATGCGAGCGGCGCACCGCCAGGACTCCCGCGACGACCGTGATGATGGCGAACGCGGCCAGCAGCAGACTGGTCTTCAGCGGCTGGTCGCTGGTGAGCAGCAGGGCGACCGCGACGATCGGGCCGAACTCCCCCAGTGCCCCGATCGCCATGATCCGCGCGCCGAACGGCGTGGCCAGCACCCCCGCGTCGCCGAGAATCGGCAGGATCGAGCCGAGCGCCGTCGTGGTCAGAGCTAGTCCGACTACAAGACCGCCAAGCGAGGCCCCGCGGATCGCCATGCCCGCCAGCAAGCCGATGGCCAGCGAGATGACCCAGCCCGCGATAGCGCGGCGAAGCGGCGAGCCACGGATCCGCTGGAAGTCGATCTCGTAGCCCGCCAGGAACATCAGCACCGCGAGGCCGAAGTCGGCGATGCCCGCGACGACGGTGGTGTCGCTCGCCCAGCCGAGCACGACGGGTCCGATGAGGATGCCGAGGATGAGTTCGACGACGACGTTGGGTATCGCGATCCAGCGCCGCACCGAGTCGGCCAGGATGGGTGCGGCCGCGATGGCGGCCGCTACGACGACAATGGTTGTCTCCGTCGATGCGGCCACCCCGCCCAGTCCCCCCGGTCACTGTGCGTAACAGTGGTGCGATTCTTACCCGTTTGTATCCGGTGGAAACGCCAGCGCGTCAAGCTCGGCCGCCAGCGCGGGAACTACCCGGCCGTCGAGCCACTGACGGGTACTGCCGCCGTATTCTCTGGGCACCGCCTCGACGAGCATGATCAGGTACAGGTAGCTCTTGTACAGGCCCAGCCTGATCCGGCTGCTGGCATCGAGCCGTGCGGGGCCGCCCGCCTCGCCGTAGGCAGTAAGGAATGCCTGGTCGGGCCGGATGTCCGCCACCAGTGCCAGCGAGACGAAGTCGGCGAGCGGATCTCCCCAGAACGCACGTTCGGCATCGATGATGCCGCTGATGTGCGGGGTCTCGCCATCAAAGTCAATGAGGATGTTGCCGTCCCACAGGTCGTAGTGCACCAGCACCGGCGTTGTCACCTCATCCAGCACGCTCGCGTGCGCCGCGGCGAGCTCGCGGATGGCGGCGGGAGTCCGTGGCAGGACGACCCTGAACTGTTCCGCCTCGGTGAGGATGACGTCCAGCATGTCGCCAAACGCGGTCCGCCAGCTCGCTGTCAGCGGGTTCGTCGGATACCCGAAACCGGTCCCGGTCATGGTGTGCAGCCCAGCGACAATCCGCCCGAGTTCGCCGCGCAGCCGCTGCCGCTGGTCGTCGTCGATCCGGTCCGCCACCGCGGGCCACGGACGCCCGGGGAGCTCGGTCATCAGGAGGAAATCGCTAGCGCCGTTATGGTCGCCAAATCCTTTGTGTACGACGGCGGGAAGCTGGCGGTCCGGCCCCGCCAGCTCATAGAACAGCGCCTCGGTCCGCAAGATCCCGCGCTCGTAAGTGAGCATGGGGACATCAGGCGCCGCTTTGAGGATCAGCCGCTGACCGTCTGCCAGGGTGACACGCGAGACGTTGTTGAACGTGCCACCGTCCAGTGGGGTCACGTCGGTCACCTGATCCCACGAGATGCCCGCTTCGGCCAGCATGTTCTTCATACCGTTGGCACCCGGTCAAGTTCGCCGCGGCAGGCGGGCGAGCCGTCACTGAAGACGTCGTCCTCGTCGATGCGGAGGTGCGCGAGCTGCAGGTCGCGAAGCGTGCTGAGATCCGCGGCCGCCGGGCCTGCGGGGTCGTCCAACGGCCTGCCAGAAAGATGATGGTAACTAGCCGTCGTGCGCCGACGGCTAGTTACCATCATCCTGTCTGGTTGCTGGGAGCGCGGCCTGCGCCGAGCGGATCGCGCTGCGTGGCGGTGGCGTCGTCACGGTCGGTGGAGACGGTGAGGTCGCGGTTGGCGGCGTCGGCGTCGGCGCGGGCCTGGGCGGCTGCCATCGCGTAGGCGTAGGCCTCGCTGCCCAGGATCAGCCGCAGTGGCGGCTCGGCCATCGCGGCGACCGTGAGGACGACCTGGGCCACCTTGGCCGGATCGCCGAGCGAGCCGGCGCTGCCGAGATCCTGGTGCACCGCGGCCATCGCGCCGACGGTCGGCTGGTACGGCTCGCTGATCGGCGGAATCTGCATAGACGACCCGGCCCAGTCGGTTTGCATGCCGCCCGGTTCCAGGACCGTGACCTTGATCCCGAGCGGGCCCACCTCGCGGGCCAGGACTTCGGAGAAGCCGCCGACCGCCCACTTCGACGCCTGGTAGGCCGCCAGGCCCGGCGTGGCCAGCCGCCCGCCGATGGAAGAAACCTGGATGATGTGGCCGCCGCCCTGGGCACGTAGCACCGGCAGCGCGGCCTTGGTGACATTCACGACGCCGAACAGGTTGGCGTCGACCTGCGCACGGAAGTCCGCGAGCGTGACGTCCTCCACCGCGCCGACGTTGGCGTATCCGGCGTTGTTGACCACCACGTCGAGACGGCCGAACGCCTCGATCCCGACGGCCACCGCCGCCACGGCGGCATCGGGGTCGGTGACGTCGAGCGCCACCGGCAAGATCTGGCTGCCATAGCGGTCAGCGAGGTCGGCCAGGCTGCTGGGCTGACGGGCAGTGGCGACCAGCTGGTGGCCGGCGGCCAGGGCGGCCTCGGCGATCTGGCGGCCTAGACCCCGGCTGCTCCCGGTGAGAAAGAAAACCTGCGGCATGAGCTCTGCACCTCCGGAACTTAACGAAACGACGGTTTGATAATAACACATCGGCGTTGCGGTATGTAAACTGGACCCGTCATGACTGAGGAGACCTTCCAGCGAGCCCGGCGTCCCGAGCAGAAGCGGCAGCGCCAGGACGCCATCCTCGATGCCGCCCGCGAACTAGCGCTGCGCAATGGCGTCCGCAACGTCAGCCTGGCCGACATCGCCGCCCAGGTCGGCATCCACAAGTCGGCGCTGCTGCGCTACTTCGAGACCCGCGAGCAGATCTTCCTGGAACTGACCGCCCAGGCCTGGGGTGACTGGGCGCAGGCGCTGCACGCTGGGCTCGATGATGCCCCGCCAGGTTCGGCCGGGCTGGTGGCCGACGTCTTCGCCCGCAGCTTCGGCGACCGGCCGCTGCTGTGTGACCTGCTCGCGCACACGCCGCTCAACCTGGAGCGCAACGTCTCCCCCGAGGGCGTACGCCGCTACAAGCTGACCTCACTCGCCGCGGTCAGCGAGGCAGCCGCGCTCGTGCACCAAGTGCTGCCCGAACTGACGCTCGCTGAGTGCACGGAGTTCGTCGCCACCGTGGCGTCCCTGGCCGGGTCGCTGTGGCAGATCGCGAACCCGCCGCCTGCCCTCGCCGAGCTTTACGTCTCCGACCCGGCGCTGGCGCAGGCGTGCGTTGACCTGACACCGCGGCTGCGCCGGACCGGGGAGATCCTGCTGGCCGGGCTGATCCCGAGCCGGGCCACTAGTGCTGGTGGGATTTAGCCAGCGGAGCGAGCTGCTAGTGGTCCCGCTCCGTCGGCGATTCAGTGCATCGGGTTACAAAGAGGGACGATCCCTGGCATTATCGGAAACCGACCGCCGGGGAAGGCGCGAAGAAACGCACCGAGGGGAATAACGGGTTCATGACCATCCAGCCATCCCCCGCCGATCAGCTGCCGGAACCGCGAGACATGCTGTTCACCCCCGGTCCGCGGCTTGGCTGGACCTACACCGACCCGCGGTCACGGATCGCCCGTTACTCCGAGCCGCCGCCGGACCTTGACTCGCTGAAGGAGCAGGCCGCGCAGCGGGTCGGCGCCGCCCAGCGGTCGTGGGACCGGGCGCGAAAATGGGGGCTGCGCCCGTCACTGGTAGTCCTGATCGTGCTGGTGGCGCTGGGCGGATGCGCGCACATTCTGAACTCCAACGCGCCGTTCGGTACCACGGTCCTGAGCGGGATCATTCTCGCCCTGCCCGGCACTGGCTGGGCGTTGTGGCGGTTCGCGCAGCTCAACCTGGCCAAGGACGTCGATCCGCAGCGCCAGTACGAGACGGCCTACGAGGCCTGGCGGCAACGGCCGCCGCGCACGAGCACGCCGGGCTCGCCGCAACTCGCCGGGGTGCCCGAATGGGGCAGCGCAGTCGCGCCGGTCCCGGCGGACCGACGTCTTCGGCGGGACGCTGACCGGGTGGCAGTGCCTGCTCACCGTGCACGGCGCGTCCGTCCTCGCCGAACGGCCGCTGCTGGTCGCCGACCTCACCGGCCAGGACGCCGCCGCGGACCTGGCCGCGCTCGCCCGCCACGCGGGTGTCCAGACCGCCGAGTATCGTGCTGCCGCGGGACCTGAACGCTCCGGGCTGCTCACCCGGCTGAGCCCGCAGCAGCTCGCCCGCGCGCTCGCCGAGGCCATCCACGCTGGCGCCCCCGGTACCGCCCGCAGCGACCGCGCGGTCGACGTGCGGATCCTGGAGCAGCTGTGCGCCGCGCTCAGCGGCGGCGGCATCACGCTGGCCCGGCTCGCCGCGGCCGCCGAAGCCGCGCTCGGCCGGACGCCCGCGCCCGGGCTGCTGACGTCCTGGCGAAACCGACTTCATCGCGGGGCCGCTGTTCGGCGCGGACTACCAGCCGCAGATCGCCGCCAACCTGGTCCGGCTGGACGCGTTCCTGTCCGATCTCGCCCGGTACGACGGCGGCCGGCTCTCCTGCCGACGCCGGCCCCCGCGTACTGCACGTTCTTCGTAGCCGAGCCGGCGGCGCGTTCGTGCTCACGCCGAGATGCTCGCCGCGCTGGTCATCCAGTGGCTCACCGTCCAGGTCACCGCGAGCGCCGCGAATGCGCCCGCGGTGATCGTCGCCGGGGCCGATGAGATCACCGGCCAGCACCTGGAACGCCTCGCCGACGCCTGCGACCGTTCCGGCGTGCCACTGACCCTGTTGTTCCGGCACCTGCGCAACGACGCGACCGCGCTGGTCGGCGGCGGCGCCACCGCCTTCATGCGGCTCGGCAACCACCGCGAAGCCGAGCAAGCCGCCTCGTTCATCGGCCGGCAGCATAAGTTCGTGCTGTCCTCACTCACCGCCACCCGCGGCGGCCAGGAGACCACCACCCACGGCCAGACCGAGACCTGGGGACACCACGAGTCCCGTGGCGTGTCCGGCGGCAAGAACCGGGGCCAGGACTTCTCGAAGAACTACTCCTGGGCCAGCCAGATCAGCCAGTCTGACGGAACGAACTGGAGCGACGCCTCAACTCGGCAGCGCGTCTACGAGTACACGGTGGAGCCCAGCGTGCTGCAGCGACTGCCCGAGACCGCGCTGCTGCTCATCGACCAGCGCGGTAATGTGCAGCCCGTCGAATGCCACCCGGCGATCGTCACGCTCCCGCAGTCCGGCAGCGTCCCGCTGCAAGCGCAGCCGGTGACGCCGCCGCAGACCGCGGAACCGCCGGTCACTCCGGAAGCCGAACTCGACCAAGGCCAGTACCAGCCGGACTGGATGGCGGAACCGCAAGAGGAAGCCCGGCCGACATGGCCGCCGGAGCAGCCGCCCGACCCGCGAATGTGGCGATAAGCCCTGCATCAGTGACGTCAGGCAGGCCGGAGCAGCGCGGTGATCTGCGCTGGCGGCGCGACCAATTCCCCCGCCTGCCCGCCATTGGCTAGGTGAGATCGTCGTGCAGTACTCGCAACTCACCGAGATAGTGACCCGGTGACGCGGCGAAGAAGGCATGACCGTCTTCGAGCGGGGTGAACCACAGGGGCCGACGCGGCTCCAGTTCCGTCACCGTGCCTTCTTCGTCCACCGCGCGGAACGCGCCTACCACCAGCCGCCCGTCCGAGAGCAAGTAAACGGGATGGGAGAACTCTCTCTTGATCCGGTAACCGCCCTGGAAAGTTTCCAAGGCCGAGCGGTAGTAGCAGCCGATTCGCCATCCCGTCCTGACCGCTGGCACCGGGCGCTTATCCCGGCGCCAGCGCCGCCGTTTTTTCGGTGGATCAGGCTGGAAGACGAACTCCATCTCGCGTTGATCATGATCTCCGGAGACAGCGAGCTTAAGAATCTTCTCGATCAGCGCTTGGGCCTCTGGGCCCCGCGCATCAGCCGCCACGGTCACCTCGCGTCTAGCCTCCAAAACACCCGCAGAAGCTAGCATTTCACACCAAAATAAGCGAGCCAATTCAGCCCACCGATGTCCCATCGCTGGGGCCAGAGCGCTATCGATGACCCATCGGTGGGGTCGTCGGCCGGGTTCAGTCAGGCCGGACCTGCGGCAATTACCTCGCGGACCTGGGCTTGGGTGGGTTGCAGGCCGAGATCAGTGACTGTCCAGGTCGCACCGGCTCGCGCCCATGGCTCGATGTCTTCACCGGGCGCGAGGTCCACGACCACATCGAAATGATCCTCAGCCGGGCGCGCTTCGCGGATCTCGCTGACCAGATCGGCCAGCGCCTCGGGGCCGGGCAAGCCGGTGGGGAACAGGCCATCCCACCGCTCCGCCCGCCGTACTGGCCGCCGGTGCGGCCACTCGGCCGCTACCCACACCGGGATCCGCGGCTGCTGCACCGGGACCGGCTCGAATTCCCCGCCCCAGTACCTGGTGAGATCGGCGAGACCCTGGTCGAGCAGGCGGGCCCGCTCACGTGGCTCGGTGACCTCGCCGAAGGGCTCGAACTCGCCGTTTCGCGTGCTGCCGAGCCCGACCCCGAGCGTGAGGCGGCCTGAGCTCAGCAGGTCCAGGGTGACCGTCTCCCTGGCCAGCTTCTGTACCCGCCGACGCGACAGCGGGGTAATCATCGGCCCGATCCGCAGCCGGCTCGTCGCGCACGCAACCGCCGCCAGTGCTACCCACGGATCGGCCACCGCCTTGGCCGGCGAACGGTGCACGATGTGGTCCCAGACGAAGAACCCATCCCAGCCAGCTTCCTCCGCAGCGGTCGCGAGTTCGGCCAGGACCCGCGGGTCGGCCAGGTCACCGAACGGAGGCACATCGATCGCACGCTTCACCCGCGCAGTCTAGGCGGTGTTCGCGTCTGGCTGCCGGTCAGGACTGCACGAAGGTCAGCAGGTCGGCGTTGATGGTCGGGGCCTCGGTAGTAGGCATTCCGTGCGGGAATCCGTGATAGGTCTTCAGCGTGCCGTTCTTGACCAGCTTCGCCGAAAGCGGTCCTGAGTCGGCATAGGGAACGACCTGATCGTCATCGCCGTGCATTACGAGCACGGGCACGTTGATCTTCTTCAGGTCGTCGGTGAAATCGGTCTGCGAGAAGGCCACGATGCCGTCGTAGTGTGCCTTCGCCCCGCCCATCATGCCCTGGCGCCACCAGTTGTCGATGATCGCTTCCGATGGTTCCACGCCTGGACGGTTGAAGCCATAAAACGGTCCCGACGCGAAGTCGCGGTAAAATCGCGAACGGTTAGTCGCGACTTGTTCCTGCAGTCCGTCGAACACTTCCTTGGGCAGCCCGCCCGGATTAGCCTCGGTCTTTACCATCAGCGGCGGCACGGAGCTTATCAGCACGGCCTTCGCCACCCTGCTTTCGCCATGCCGGGCCACATAGTGAGCCACCTCGCCGCCACCGGTCGAATGGCCGATGTGAATGGCGTCGTGGAGATCGAGATGTGCCGTCAGCTCGGCCAGGTCGTCGGCGTAGTGGTCCATGTCATGGCCGTCGCTGGTCTGGGTGGAGCGGCCGTGCCCGCGCCGGTCATGGGCGATGACGCGATATCCGTGCAGCAGGAAGAACATCATCTGGGTGTCCCAGTCATCGGCCGACAGGGGCCAGCCGTGGCTGAACACGATGGGCTGACCGGTGCCCCAGTCCTTGTAGAAGATCTCCGTGCCGTCGCTGGTAGTGATCGTTCCCACGTGGTTCTCCTCGTCTCGACAGGGTGTATCTCTCCCGCTGCTACAGCCCGGAAACCACGGGCTTATGAATCGAGGCGGCTACGCCAGCCGCCCGGCAGCGTGGTCTGGCCGACCTCGATCAGGTGGCCGTCGGGGTCACGGATGTAGCAGCGCTTCTCGGTCGCGTGCTGCTTCGGAGGTGTGAGAAACTCGGCGCCCCGAGCGCTCCAGTCGGCGTATACCGCCTCGATGTCCGAGACCCGGATGTTCAGGAAGCTGCTGGCCCGATCCGGGTCGGGCGGCGTTTCCACCGTGACGGTGGGCTTGTCGTCGGTCGGGCCGCCGCCGACGTTGATGATGATCCAGCTGTTAGCCAGCGCGACGTACGACGGCTCACCTGACAGGAGTGTCTTGCCCCCGAGTACCTCGGTATAGAAGCGGCGGGATCGTTCGACGTCCGCGACGACGATGAACTGGGTGACGGCGATCTCGTAGGTGGGCGGGGTGGCCTCAGGCATTGTTCCCATAATTCCTCCTAGGTGATACGAACGATGATTGCCCATCGCCCCAGGGGTTCGAACCAGGGACTCCACGGGCGCGAAGCCGGGACGCGGCGTGCGACTGTGCTATTTAAGGCGAGGCAACGGAGGCCGGCATGGCCAGCAATGACGGAACCGGTGACCCTTCGTTGGGGACCGACATGAACCTCGAGGTGGTGACGTTGCCAGTCGCCGACGTCGATCGGGCCAAGCGTTTCTATCAGGGCCTTGGCTGGCGGCTGGACAACGACCGGTCCACTGGCGACGACTTCCGGCTAGTGCAGTTCACGCCGCCCCACTCACAGTGCTCGATCCATTTCGGCCGGGGTCTCACGGCCTCGGCACTGTGGGCTGTTGACCGGTTGATCGTCTCGGTCAAGGACATCGACGCCGCCCGGCGGGATCTGATCAGCCGCGGCGTCGAGGTCAGCGAGGCCTACCACTACGACAGGCAGCCGGGCCACGCCGGCGAACTGGAGTCGCGCGTCCCGGGTCCCGATCCGGAAAAGGGGCGCTCGTACTTCACGTACGCGTCATTCAGCGATCCGGACGGCAACGGCTGGCTACTTCAGGAGATCACCACCCGGCTCCCCGGCCGCACCTGGGAAGGTATGGATATTGCCTCCCGGGCCGACCTGCTGCACGAGACGGCCGAGCATCACGGAAGATTCGAGGCAATCGCCCCACCGCACAACTGGTGGGACTGGTACTCGGCGTACATGGACGCGCGCGAAACAGGCAGCGCCCCGGACGAGGCGTCGGCCGCGGCCAACCGCTACATGGCCGAGGTCAAGCACGTGGTTGTGACGCCTGCTTGATCTCACCGAAGAGACAAGGCTCCCCGCTGGCCACCTGCTCCTCAGGAGGCGTCCGGCTGGGCGGGCAGGTCGGCGGTGCCGGGGCGGGTCAGGGCGAGGGGGATGACGATCTTGTCATACAGGTCCTCGGGCACGCCCTCGGCCAGCGCGGCCTGCTTGAGGGTCAGGTTGTGGTCGATGGCGTAGTAGGAGATCGCCGCGGCCTTGTCATAGCCGATCACCGGGGACAGCGCGGTGACCATCATCACCGAGTTATCGATATTCGCCGTGAGCTTCGGCTCATTCAGCTGGGTGCCCTCGATCATGAACTTGCGGAAGTGGTCACACATGTCGGCCATGATCAGCGCCGAATGCAGGTAGTTACTGATCAGGATGGGGCGGAAGGCGTTCAGCTCGAAGTTCCCCTCGTTGCCGCCCATCGTCACCGCCACATCCGAGGAAATGACCTGGATAGCGACCATCAGCATCGCCTCCGCCTGAGTCGGGTTCACCTTCCCCGGCATGATCGAACTGCCCGGCTCATTGGCCGGGAAGGTCAGCTCGCCGATCCCGGTCCGCGGGCCCGAGCCCAGCCAGCGCAGGTCGTTGGCGATCTTGAACAACGTCACCGCCGCCGCCTTCAGCCCCGCGTGCGCACGGACCATCCGGTCCAGCGTCCCCTGCGCGGTGAACTTATTCACCGCACTCACATACCCCGCGCCGGTCATCGTGGCGATCTGCGCCGCAACTTGGTCACCGAACCCGGGCGGGGCGTTCAGCCCAGTGCCCACCGCGGTGCCGCCGATGGCCAGCACCAGCAGCCCCGTGGTGGCGTGCTCCACCTCAGCGATCGCGTCGTCCAGGGGCCGGCGTAGCCGGACCATTCCTGGCCGACGGTCAGCGGCGTCGCGTCCTCCAGATGCGTCCGGCCGATCTTCACCACATCCGCCCACAGCCTCGACTTCGCCTCGATCGCGTCCCGCAGCCGCTTCAGCGCCGGGATCGTCTGACCAGTGGCCATCGTGTACGCCGCGATATGCATCGCCGTCGGGAACGTGTCACTCGACGACTGCCCCATATTCACATGATCATTGGGATGCACCGGCTCCTGCGACCCCAGCACCCCGCCCAGCAGCTGGATGCACCGGTTGGAGATCACCTCGTTCAGGTTCATGTTGGACTGGTTCCGGACCCGGTCTGCCACACATACAACGGGAACTGCGCATCCAGCGCCCCGCCGATCACCTCATCACAGACCCGCTCAATCAGCCGCCCCTTCCACCCCGGCAACCGCCCCGCCGCCGTATTCACCACCGCGGCGGCCTTCTTCACATACCCGTAGGCGTGGTACACCTCCTTCGGCATCCGGTCATGACCGATAGCGAAATGCTCCAGACTCCGCTGCGTCTGAGCACCCCAGTACCGATCCGCCGGCACCTCCACCGTCCCCAGACTGTCGAACTCTTGCCGCTCGCCGGTAATGTCCAGCCCGATCGGGATGTTGAGAATCTTCGGCTCGTCGCCGCCCGCAGTGGCCATGCTCATGTCCAAGCTCCGATTGTGGGCTGGGTCATTGCCGCTCCCCGCCGGAGAAGATTTCCAGGAAGAACAGGAAAACGTTCAGCACGTCGAGGAAGATCGACGCGGCCAGCAGTGGTGCCGTCGCTTCGTCAGTGTTGGTACGCAGTCGCTGGAAATCGAACATGGTGAACCCGGCAAAGATGACCAGACCGAGCACCGAATACACCTGCTCGGCCCCAGGGATGTTGACGAAAATCAGCACGATGCCAGCCACGATGAGCGCCACCAACGCCCAGAAGCTCACTCGGGCGATCGCGGTCAGGTCGCGCCTGGTGGCGTAGCCCGCCGCTCCGAACCCGGCGATGAACAGCGCGGTAGCCCCGCCCGCCTCCCACAACGCGCGGGGGTCCATGCTGCCGTAGTAGGCGACCGTGGGGGCCACCGCCAGCCCCATCAGCAGGCCGAACGCACCGAGCAGCCCGACCGCTAGCTGCGCCGAGCGACGCGCCGCGAACCGCATGCCGATCAGGCAGGCGAAGGCCACGATGAAGGCGAAGATGCCCACGCCGCCGGACAGGTTGCGGCCTAGCCAGGCGCCAAGCGCGAACAACGCCGCGGTTCCCGCGACATAGGCCATTGTCTGCGCGAACAAGGCGTGCGTCCGGCTGCGGTCCGCCATCCCCATCTGCTGATAGGTCACTGAACCAGTCATCGCGCATCACTCCTCAGCCGTGCTCCGACACTTATGGTGCGCGCTGTGGTCCCCCATCGCGCCCGTGCGATCCCTGGCGGTTACCCTGGTATTGAGATCCAGCCAGGCCATGAGGGTTGGAGAATGAACGGTGCAGCCGTGCCTCTTGGCTCGGCGACGCGCCTGGTTTAACCTGGTCGCGCTCGTGATCTGAGCAAGCCGGGAGGCCGCATGGCCAGAGATTCAGGACTGCGGGGACATACCGCAGAGCTGAGGGGCCGACGCAGCGAATGCGCCATGCTTGACCGGCTGATGGTTGCGGTCCGGTCGGGTGAGAGCCGGGTACTTGTGGTACGCGGCGAGGTCGGAGTGGGCAAGACCGCGCTGCTGGATTACCTTGCCCGCCAAGCGTCGGGCTGCCAGGTGGTGCGCGTGGCCGGTGTCCAATCGGAGATGGAGCTGGCGTTCGCCGGGTTGCATCAGGTGTGCACGTCGCTGCTGGATTACGCCGGGCGCCTGCCGGGCCCGCAACGTGAAGCGCTACGGACGGCGCTTGGCCTCAGCACCGGACCGGCGCCTGACCGGTTCCTGGTCGGGCTGGCAGTGCTCAGCTTGCTGTCGGAAGCCGCCAGCGAACGACCACTGGTCTGCCTGATCGATGATCTGCAGTGGATCGACCGGGCCTCGGCCCAGGCACTGGGATTCGTCGCCCGGCGGCTGGCGGCCGATCCGGTCGGGCTGGTCTTCTCGGCCCGTACTTCAAGCGATGACGTAGTACGGCTACCGGAACTAGTGGTCACCGGCCTCCGGAAGGACGACGCACTAGAACTTCTGGACTCAGTGCTGGCCGGACCGGTGGACGAACGCGTCCGGGACCAGCTGGTCGCCGAAACCGGGGGCAATCCGCTGGCGCTGCTGGAGCTGCCACGCGGGCTTACGCCGGCGCAGCTGGCCGGCGGGTTCGGGCTGATGGGTGCGCAGGCGATCCCGATCAGGATCGAGCAGGAGTTCCAGCAGCGGCTAGAGGCTCTTCCCGGCGATACACGTTCCCTGATGCTGGTCGCGGCCGCTGAACCGGTCGGCGACCCGGTGCAGGTGTGGCGGGCCGCCCGGCGACTCGGGATCCCGGCTTCGGCCTCGGTCGCCGCCCAGATCAGCGGGTTGCTGGAGATCGGAACGCGGGTGCGGTTCCGGCATCCGCTGGTGCGGTCGGCAGTGTATTCGGCGGCGTCGCCGCCAGAACGGCAGGCAGTTCACCAGGCGCTGGCCGAGGTGACCGATCGCGGCCAGGACCCGGACCGGCGGGCGTGGCATCTGGCCGCGGCGGCATCGGGACCCGATGAGGAGGTGGCCGCTGAGCTGGAGCAGTCGGCAGGCCGGGCACAGGCCCGCGGCGGGATGGCCGCGGCAGCGGCGTTCCTGCAGCGCGCGGTCGAGCTGACGGCCGAAACCAGCCGACGTTCCGAGCGTCTGCTAGCGGCCGCGCAGGCGAGTCTGCAGGCCGGCGCGTTCGACGCCGCGGCTGAACAGCTCGCCATGGCGACAGCAGAGCCGCTGGATGAACTCCAGCAGGCACGTGCTGCCCTGCTCCGCGGGCAGCTGGCGTTCGCCTCGAGCGCGGACAGCGATGCCTCGGAACTGCTGGTGGAGGCGGCCAAGCGGCTCGAGTCGCTGGACGTCGCGCTCGCCCGGCAGACGTACCTGGAAGCATGGGCCGCCGCCTACCACGCCGGGCGGTCCACCGGCCCGGGCAGCCTCCGCGAAGTCGCCCGGGCCGCCCGGTCAGCTCCCCCGCCTGAAGGCGTGCCACGGCCGTCCGATCTGCTGCTCGACGGCCTGGCCGTCCTGGTCATCGAGGGGCGCGCCCAGGCCGCGTCCCTGCTGAGGCGGACAGCGCGGGCCTTCGCCAAGGACGAGATCGCCGTCGAAGAGGGTCTGCGCTGGGGATGGCTGGCCACGGTCGCCGCGATCATGGTGTGGGACGAGGAGTACTGGGACACGATGGCGGCCAGCCAGCTGGAGGCTTGCCGGGAGGCGGGCTTGCTCACCCCGCTGCTGATTTACGTGAACGCGATGGCCCAGCTTCTGGTCTGGCGCGGCGATTTTGCCGAGGCCGCTTCGCTGGTCGCGGAGGCCCAGTCGATCACGGCGGCGACCGGAACGCGCTTCGTCCCCTACGCGGCCTTGATGCTGGCCGGATTCCGGGGCGCGGAGTCGGAGGCCACCGAACTGATCGAGGCGGTGATCGCGGATGCCCGAGCCGCCGGTCAAGGCCACGGCATCCAGGCGTCACACCGGGTATCCGCCACCTTGTACAACGGGCTCGGCCGCTACGAGACGGCGCGGACCGAGGCGCAGCTAGCGGCGGAGGAAGCACCCGAGCTGTTCTCCTCCATGTGGGCGCTTCCTGAGCTGATCGAGGCGGCCAGCCGATCCGGGCAGGCCGGGCTGGCCGTCGACGCCCTCAGCCGGCTGGCCGAAGCGACGAGCGTCGGCGAGACCAACTTGGGACAGGGGATCTACGCGCGCTGCCGGGCGCTGGTCAGCGACGGAGCGGACGCCGAGGGCTGGTACCGCGAGGCGATTGACCGGCTGAGCCGGACCGGTATCCGTACCGAACTAGCCCGCGCGCACCTGCTTTACGGCGAGTGGCTCCGCCGAGCAGGCCGCCGAGCCGACGCGCGAGCGCAGCTGCGCACCGCAACCGGCATCTTCGACGCGATCGGCATGGAGGCATTCGCCGAGCGGGGGCGCCGCGAACTGCTGGCCACCGGCGAGACCGCCCGCAAGCGGGTCGCGGGCACCCGCGGTCAGCTCACCCCGCAAGAGTCGCAGATCGCGCGACTGGCTCGGTCAGGCATGTCCAACCCGGAGATCGCCGCCCAGCTGTTCCTGTCCGCGCGGACGGTCGAATGGCACCTGCGCAAGGTCTTCACCAAGCTCGATATCAGCTCCCGGCGGCAACTCCAGCGAGCGCTCCCCGACGGGCCGATGGCGTTACTGGTTCCGGGCCCCAGGGATGGCCCATCGCTGGGGTTCTAGCGCCAGCGATGGGCCATCCATGGGGTGCCGGTCCGGCGGCCCTGTCCGGTTGTGCTCAGCTGTAGTTGGTCAGGTCGGCCACTGTGTTACTTGAGTTGACCGTGCCGCCGGTGCCGTTGATGATGTTCTCGATGGTTCCGACACCGCCCAGCGAGACGGTGACCATGTCGTGCCAGTCGACTCCGGACGAGGTCGGCGAGGTGAGCGCGTTCGCGCTGACCACACTCGAGTTCACGTCGAAGTAGCAGTACACGCCCAGACCGTAGGCCTGGAAGCTGGTCACACTGCTGGCGACGGCGATGGATGGATAGCCGTCGGAGGATCCGTCCATCCAGGCGGACTGGCTGGGCGGGTCGTAGGGCATCTCACTCTGGTAGAAGTAGTCGGCTCCGCCGTTGCCGTTCCACTGGGTCTGCACGGCCTGGTAGTGCTCGACCGCGAGTCCGTACATGGTGACGTCGGCGCCGTTGACGACCAGGCCGTTGGCGGCGGTGTTGACCGTCCAGCCGACCGTGCCGCTATTGCCGTGGTCCGCCCGCCACAGCCACAGGTCGTCGCCGACGACATTGTCGCTGTTGATCTGCAACGTCTCGGTGGCCGAGCCGACGGTGGCTCCGCCGATACGGGCGAAGACATCGGACAGGACGGTCGGGTCCGACGCGTGGCTGGCACTGGACCCAGGCGGGCCGATCTGGACGAGCACCGAGGTGTTGGTGGTACCGGCGTCGAAGATCAGCCCGCCGATGCGGATGCCGTTGACGTCGGCGGTTTCCAGGATCGTGTCGCCGTCGTTGGACACCAGGGTGGCCAGGCCGAGGCCGAGCACCACGGTGTCGGGGTTGGTGACGTCGATGGTGCCCGCGATCTGGTAAACCCCCGGGGTGAACAGCAGATCTTCTTTATCCGCCAGTGCGGCGTTGATCTCGGCGACCGTACTGCTGGGCGTCGCGAGGTAGAAGTCGCTGATCGGCAGCGAGGTTCCCGGCGTGTCACCGTCCGCCCAGGAGACGCCCTGCGAACTCGTCCGGTTCGAGGGCACGAACACGTCCCAGTTCCCGGAAGAGTCGATGTACAGGTACGGCTTCTCGTCGACGGTCGGGGTCGTGCTCACCGTCGTGTACGGCGGGCTCGGGAAACTCTGGGCTGGGACTCCGGTGTCACCCACGAACACCATGTTCCAGTTCGAGCCGGTCCAGCTGCCCACCTGGTCGTTACGCATGATGAACTGCTGCTGGCTGCCCGAGTTGACCTGACCGGTGATGATGGAGTCGCTGATGAAGCCACCGGACGACCAGTTGCTCGTCGTGTTGCCCGACGTGTCGTCGTCGAGCACCAGGTTGCCGTCGATTTCTACCCGGCGCATCGGGTCGGCCTGCGAGACCGCCCACTCGGTGCTGCCGGAGGACGGGTCGAGGGTGATGTTCTCCACGCCGCGCCAGAAGTTCTCCGTCGCGTTCCCGTCGTTCCAGGCCGCGTTGGCGTAGATGCCGCCACCGGTGATCACCGTTTGCGTCGGGCTCTGCCCGAGGCCGACGACCTCGGTGTAGAAGCCGACCGGGACGCTGACATCGTAGGTGCCGGGCTCGAACATCAGCTCATAGCGCTGCGTGCCGAATTGGTTCGACTCCTGCGTGTCATAGACGTCGTTGATGTCGTCCTGGATCGTGGTGGTCGACATCGAGGTGTTGAACACGTAGACATTGGCCCCGAAGTCCGGCGTGTTGCCGGTGGTGGGCGTCCCGCTGGGCAGGGTCCACAGCTGGTTCGAGGTGTCGTCGCAGGTCCAGATCTGCACCTGCGTGCCGGAGCCGCCGTACCCGGTGTCATCCAGGCATTTACCGGACTCAGGGTTCACCAGCTCACCGTTGGACTGCGGCTCCCAGGTCTGGGCCCCAGTCCCGTTACAGGTGTAGAGGTCGACGGTGGTGCCGTTCGTCGTGCCGGCCGCGTCCACGTCCAGGCACATGCCCAGCACCTCGAGCGTGTCGTTCGACTCGACCGTCCACTGCTGCGCGTCCGTCCCGTTACAGGTGTACACCTGGATCGGGTTCAAGTCCGCGGTACTGGCCGAGCGGTCATCCAGGCACAAACCTTCGTATCCGGTGATCGCTCCGGTAGCCGCGGCGGCGGTGGTGCTCGCGGTGTTGGTCATGGTCGCGTCCTGCGCGTGAGCAACGGCCGTGCCGACGCCGAAGATGAGGACTACCGCCGCGACGACGGCGAGAAGTCGTCGTTTCATGGCAGCGTCCATAGCTGGTTCGAGGTGTCGTCGCAGGTCCAGATCTGCACCTGCGTGCCGGAGCCGCCGTATCCGGTGTCATCCAGGCACTTGCCGGAGTTCGGGTTCACCAGCTCACCGTTGGACTGCGGCTCCCAGGTCTGGGCCCCAGTCCCGTTACAGGTATAGAGGTCGACAGTGGTCCCGTTCGTCGTGCCGGCCGCGTCCACGTCCAGGCACATGCCCAGCACCTCGAGCGTGTCATTCGATTCGACCGTCCAGTCCTGCGCGTCCGTCCCGTTGCAGGTATAGACCTGGATCGGGTTGAAGTCGGCGGTGCTGGCTGACCGGTCATCCAGGCACAAGCCCTCATACCCGGTGATCGCTCCGGTGGTCCCGGTGCCGGTGCCACCGCCGCCCCCGGTGATCTCGTTGAAGATCGACGAGTACTGGTAGCCGGTCGGCTTGTCGTAGGCGTCGACTTCCCAGAAGGACAGTTCTTCGACGCCGTTGGAGGCGGCGAAGCTTTCCAGGGTCGAGGCGTTGGCGGTGGTGAAGTCGTAATCGTCGGGGGAATCGTTCACGCCGGCGATCGGTGTCAGGCCCATCATCCCGTAGGCAGCGGAGGTGGAGATCCCGTACAGGCTCGAGAGCTGGCTAGCGGTCCCCTCCGCGGCGGTTTCGGCGTCGGTGAGCCCGTTCTGGCCAGCGCCGAAGTCCATCGTCATGATGTTGACGGTTGACACCTTCACACCGTCGGCCTGGGCGTTCTGGAGCAGCGCGTACTCCGAGCCGGTGCCGGTCGGCAGCCCGGACGGGGCGACGGCGAGGGTGAAGTCGACCTGCACCGACGGGTCCTCGGCCTGCAGCGCGGCGAGCGCCTGATCGCGCAGTGAGGTGGCGGAGGTGTCCGACAGCGTGCTGCCCTCGATGTCGAAGTCCAGCCGGGTGATGCCGTAGGTGTTCACCACGTTCAGGTAGGCGGCGGTGAGCTGGGAGACGTTCGTGCAGGTCTGCGCGAGTTCGCCGCCGGACTCGCCACCGAAGGAGATCATGACGTTGCCGCCAGCGGCCTGAAGGGCACTGACCTGGGAGGTGAAGGAGCCGAGGGATTGGCCGCCGTCCTCCCATTCCGGCGTGCAGCCGGACTGCGGGGTGAGGAAGGCCAGCGTGTAGTACTTCAGGCCGGTGGCGGCCATGTCGGCGGCCATGTCTCCGGCGTCAGATGAATCGATCTGCAGGTAGGGCGCCGCGAAGTGGGTCGGGAAGGCGGCGCCCGCCGCGGTGACCGCCGGCGCGGTGTCGGCCCGCAGAGCTAGCGTGGTCGAGGTCGACCCGGCGGCAGCGAGCGCGAGGCCGCCAGATCCGAGCGCGGTGACGGTGGTCAGCGCCAGTGCGAGCGACCACCGCTTCCTGAGGAGTCTTGGTATGCGCATAGTAGTGGGGGGTCCTTTCAGCCAAGCGGTCCGGCGGGAGGGGGGCGACCCGCCGGGGGGAGCTAATACCACTTGTTTCTGAAACAGTAAAGAAACTATCCTGTAAGGGATAACAGCAGCAGTATTACGAGGCGTCAAGAATCGTGTGCAATGTTGATGTTTTGTTAATCCCTACCTAAGACGCCCTTACGGGAGAGGCGATGAAACAAGACTCTGTTTCAGATTCTGCTGGCAGGACCGGACGGGTGACGGTGCGCGCTATCGCCGCAGAAACCGGGCTGTCGATCGCTACCGTCTCCCGGGTACTCAATGGCGGCGGTAACGTCGCCTCGGACACCCGCGACCGGGTGCGCCAGGTGGTCGAACGGCTTGGTGACCAGGCACCGGTGCCGCGCCGACGACGGCCGCAGATCCGGGACACCCGGCTGCCGGTATTCGTGCGTTGTCCCTATCTGCTCACCGATTACTTCGGGCACATTGTCACGTCGATCGCTGAGACGCTCGCGCTGCACGGTCAGAGCATGCTGCTCGACGCGGGAGACGCGGTGGTTAAGTCTCCCGCGGTGCGCGAGTTGTGGCGCCGCCACGATGCGTATGGCGCGGTGCTGATCCTTCCCCCGGAACCCCGCGCCGATCTTGAGACACTGGCGGCGCATAGCTATCCGTTTGTGGTGGTGGATCCGCGTACCGCCGTCCCGCGCGGCATGGTGTCGGTCTCGGCGGCGCACTTTTCCGGCGCGCGGGCGGTCACCCGGCACCTGATCGAGCTTGGCCACCGCCGGATCGGGGTGATCACCGGGCCGCCGCACTGGCACACCCGCGACGACCGGGTCGGCGGGCACCTGGCCGCGCTGGCCGAGGCCGGGGTGCTGGGCGACCCGGGGCTGATGCGACACGGCGAGCCCGCCACCAAGACGGGCGTGCGGGCCGGCCGGGAGCTGCTCGATCTGCGGCCGCCGCCGAGCGCCGTGGTCTGTTTCAACGACAAGGTCGCGGTGGGGGTGATGGCGGTGGCCGCGGCCCGCGGGCTCCGGGTACCCGAGGACCTGTCCGTAGCGGGTTTCGACGACATCGACGTCAGCCGGGCCACCACACCCCGCCTCACCACCGTCCGCCAGCCACTGCAGGAGATGGGCCGCACCGCCGTCACGATGCTGATGCGCCAGCTCGACGGGCACGCCCACGAGGCGCTGAGCATGGAACTGGAGACGCGGCTGGTCGTGCGCGATAGCACCGGCCCGGCACCCGGGTCGGGCTGAGCACCTGTCCCCGATGGGACGCAAACCCTAACGGTGGCGTGGATCCGCGGCCTATCATCGGGCTTATGCGGCCGAAAGAGTGGCCAGCAGGCCGTATTGCGCGCCCGTCGCGAGCCACGAGCGACTCTGGCGACCAGTCGGCCGGTCCAGCGATTATCACCTTGCGGATCGCAGCCACCCGGACGGTGTCGATTATTCGCGGCGCGGGCATCGTCTGCACGGCCGCCCAGGTGATCATCTGGCACTCGTTCTACAGCGCTGTGCCGTGGCGGCTCGCGGGGCCGCTCCTCGCCATGGCCTGGGGAAGCGCGGCCATTGCGTACATGTCGCGGCACTGGCCCTCGGTGCCGCTGGCCATCGCCGATTCCATGGTCTACATCGCGCTCGCGCTGTGTGCGCGGTGGTACGTGCCCCCGGTGATCATCGGTAACAGTTCCAACTGGGTGGATATCTCGATCATCGGGCAGATCGTGGCCCCCGCCTGGTTCACCCCGCCCAGGGTGCTGGCGACGCTGGCGCTCGGGACCGGAGCCGCGTACTGGGCGGGCGCGGTGCTCTCCCCGCAGCTGGGGGTATCTGTCGCCGCGCCGGCCATCGCCGCCGTGATGGTTGTCGCCATCGCGCTCGCGGCCTGGGCCGGCCGCCGCAGGCTCTATCGCCGGGCGATGGCGGCCGACGCGTCTCTCGCGCTCGCTGATCAGGACTACCGCGAGCAATACGTCCTGCTATCCCGGCTGACCGAACGCCGTGAGCATGAGCGGATGCTGCACGACACCGTGCTCAACACGCTCACCGCCCTGGGGCGGCTGGATAGCGGATCCGGCAACCTGACCCGCCGCTGCGAAGACGACATCGCGCTGATCAAGGGGATGCTGGGTGATCCCGACGACGATGATCTCGCGGACGCAGAACCGGTGGGCGGACTGTGCTCCGCGATTGAGACGGTCGCCGCCGAGATTCGTACCCGCGGGCTGATCGTGCACGTCCAGGGCCCCGACCCCGAGCCAGGACTGCCGCCACAGACGGTCCGCGCGACCCGTTACGCGGTACGCGAGGCGCTGGTGAATGTCATGAATCACGCCGGGACCGGGGAGGCATGGGTGCGGGTGGCGCTGGCATCCGCCGGGGAACTTCTGGTCACCGTGCGGGACGCGGGGGCCGGCTTCGACCCCGTCGTGGTCAGTCCGGGCAGGCTCGGCCTGCGGCGCTCCATCATCGAGCGAGTGGCCGACCAGGGAGGGCAAGCGTCGATCCAGTCGGCGCCCGGTAAGGGAACCGTTGTGGAACTGCGCTGGGAGACCGGCCAGCACACCGAGCGGGCCGGGGCGGCGGCCGTGCCCGGCCGCGAGGAGTGACGCTTGATGGCGAGCCAGGACCGGCTGGTCCGTGACGCGTACGAGTCGGAGTTGCCGCGCGTGCTCGGCGTGGTGGCGGCGCTCTGGCAACTCGCGTTCCTGATCCAGGTACTCGGCTTTCTGCATGAGTACCGTGAGCCGCTTGTGCCGGTCGTGGTGTGGGCCGCTCTCAGCGGTGCGGCGCTCTGGCTGATTCCGCGCACCCATTCGGGCGAGCTCACCGGCCGGGATTCGGCCTGCGCCGTCGCGTTCATTGTCGTGGCGGTCTCACTCGACGGCTGGGCGGGCCGGGCGACCGGTTCCGCGGGCTCGGTGGACTGGTCCATCTTCGGCTCGAGCTGGCTGATCGCGCTGATAGCGGTCAGCCGCCCCGCCTGGGAGTGGGTCGGCGGAGCCCTGCTCGCCTTCGCCGCCCATCTCGTCTTCTCCGCGAACTTGCTGGGCGTGCTCCCGCTCGGCCTGACCAAGCTCACCGCGAGCGCGCACGCGCTCGCGGTGATCGGGATCATCTTCGCCGCCATCCGGCCGACGCTGCGAGCCCAGGCTCGTATCGCCGTGCACCGCGCGGCGCTGGCCAGCCGCTCCGCGGCCGAAGCCGACGCGGTGGCGGCGATACGCCTGGACCGCCGCGCCCGGCTCGCCCGGCTCGAAGCGGACGCTCTCCCGTTGCTGAATGCGATCGCCGCGGGAACTCTCGATCCGGCCGACGGCGCGGTGCGGGACCGGTGCGCACGGCTCGCCACCACTCTCAGGCGGTCACTTACCGACGGGCTGCCCAGCACCGAGCGGGGACTCGCGGCGGCGCTGGAACCCGCGCTTCGCTCCGCGAGTACCCGTGGTCTTCTCGTCGACATCCAGACGATCGGCGATCCCGGTACTCCCGGCCCCGAGGTATCCGCGGCCGCGCACGCGGCGATCGACGGCATTCTCCGGACGCTGCCACCGCAACCCGTTACACTCACGACCCTGGCATCAGCCGGCGATGTAGCGCTCTACCTAACCTTCAGCCAGCCTCCGCGACGTGCCCCCGACGCGGTCCTGGCCGGGCCGGGCGTGCCAACGTCGGCGCAGTGGCATGCCGCCATCGACATGGATGACAGCGGCGCCGGATGCCTTGAGGTCTCCTGGCGAAAGGACTAGGGCGTGATGGGGGCATGACGGAAGTCATCACGATCGCGGCGGTCGATGACCATCCGATCATCCTCGAGGGGATGGCCTCGTGGGTCGCCGCCACCGAGAGCGACATCCGGATCATCGCCGGAGCCGCGACCGTCGACAGCCTCCTAGCCGGACCCGGGCGAGAGGCCGACGTCGTTCTGCTGGATCTCAACCTCGAGGACGGGACCTCCGTCGCGCGCAACGTCGCCGAGGTCCTCAAGGCCGGTCCCGCGGTACTCGTGCTCTCGGTCTCGGACAACCCAGCCGCCGTTCGCGCCGCGATGCGCGCCGGAGCGCTCGGTTATGTGCTGAAAAACGAACCAACCTCTCGGATACGGGCGGCGATTAAGGAAGTCGCCGCCGGAAGAGCGTGGATCTCGCCGCACCTCGCGTACATTTTCGCCACCGATGACGCCGTTGACCGGCCTGATCTCAGTAAACAGGAAACGCACGCCCTTCAGCTCTATGCAACCGGCATGCCCGTCAAGCTGGTCGCCAGAAAGATGTCAATCGGTGAAGAAACGGTCAAACAGTACCTTAGTCGCGTACGCGAAAAATATTCACGAGCCGGACGTGCCGCACCAACCAAAGTTGAGCTGTACCATCGAGCCGTCGAGGACGGGCATCTCCCACCACTCCCTTAGCCCGCGAGCCCACCCCCCTGCGTGCTGAGGAGCTCAAGGAGCTACCCGTCCTCGGCCGAATTGCTTGCTACATAGGGGATTTTCTCCAATGGAGTGACCGGTGTCACGACCCCATTTCGGGGGTCATCGTTCGTCGGCCGGGATCGATTCAGCTAGCGCTGCCCGCCAGGAAGCTGCCGGGAAGGGGTCGGCGAAGTACTGGGTCTCGTGTGTTACCGCATCATTGGTGAAAGCCATGATGCTCACCGAGTAGGTGGGCGCGCCGTCATAGGTGATCACGCACTCGCTCACCCATAGGTCGCCACTGCCCCGGATCCGGAGAATGGTGAAGTGGCGTTTGGCCGGGTGGCCGCCGCGTTGCGCCTGAATCTTTGACCGCCCACGGAAGCGCTCACCGGACTGCGGATAATCCAGGATCGCGTCGGTGGCGTAGATCGCGTGCTCGGTGTCGGCGTCCCCGCTCTCGGAGGCCTCCCAGTGCTGCTTTATCCGCGCCCGGGTACTGGCGTCACGATCCATTGATCCCATTCACCACGTTTCGCCTGGTCGGGAGCATTCGCGGAGGATTCCGTGACTCCAGTATGCGCCTGCCACCCAGAACCAGCGAGGCGGCGCCTGCCCCGAGAGAGGGACCCGGTCGTGGCGCGGGCCGGCCGGCAGGCGCACTGTAGAAGTGTGAACGTCGCGCTGGTCGACGACAAGCCTGACCATGGAAGGCGGAACGTCATGAGCGGCAACGGGCAGCAGGTCGCCATCGTTACCGGTGGCTCCCAGGGCATCGGCGCCGCCTTGGTCGTGGCCTACCGGCAGCAAGGCTGGAGGGTGGTGGCCAACGCCCGCAAGATAAAGCCGTCCGGGGACCCGGACGTGCTGACCGTCGACGGCGACATCGCCGATCCGGCCACCGCCGAGCGGATCGTCAGCGAAACACTCGGGCGCTTCGGCCGCATCGACACGCTCATCAACAACGCCGGTGTGTACATCTCCAAGCCATTCACCGACTACACCGCCGAGGACTACGCCGTAGTGGTTGGCGTCAACCTCGCCGGGTTCTTCTGGCTGACCCAGCGGGTCGTCGCCGAGATGCTGAAGCGGCACGGCGGCCACGTGGTCAACCTCTCGGCGAGCATCGCGGACTACACGGACTCGGGCGTGCCCACGGTCCTGGGCGCGCTGACCAAGGGCGGCCTGGCCTCGGCCACCCGGTCACTCGCGGTTGAGTACGCTTCCCGCGGCATCCGGGTCAACGCCGTCTCGCCCGGCATCATCCAGACGCCGATGCATGCGGCCGACAGCTACGAGGATCTCGGTGACGAGCTCCCTCCGCTCGGGCGCGTCGGCCAGATCAGCGACGTCGTCGACAGCATCTTGTTCCTGGAGGCGTCGCCCTACATCACCGGGGAGATCCTGCACATCGACGGTGGCCAGACCGCCGGGCACTGACCGAGGGTGCTGGCCACCGTGACAGCCGGGCGGTACTCCGATTTCGGCACCGTCGTTATGGTCGCGATGATGTTGTTCGCTCCTTTCGTATAGCAGGCTGTACCTCGATACGCCAGTACGCGTCACTGACTGGACCCGCTGCGCAAACCTACTGGACTCCCGCACCGCCCATCAGGTGCTGCAGATGCTCCGCCAGACGGTGCGGCGGACTGGGCAGACCACTGTCATGGTGACCCACGATCCGGTCGGCTCGATGACGGCTCCGTCGCCGGCGCAGATCGCCGAGCGCATGACCAGCCTTGGGGAGTGGTGACCGATGTTCTCCACGGCGCCGTTCTCCATGGCGCCGTTCTCCATGGCACTGGGCCTGATCAGGAATCATAAGGCGGGGCTGGCTGGAGTCTTCGTCTTGCCGTTCCCTTCGGGAATCTCGCGACGACCAGTCCGCAACTTGCCCGATATGCCCCAGCCTGCGGTGCCGCCCGAGGGTCCGGACCGGCCTGCCGGCAAGACAACGGAAACTAGTTATCGCGGGAAGACGGCTAGTTACCATCATCCTGTCTCGTTACTGGAGGCCACGTCGGCCGGGGAATTATCCGGCGCTGACGAGATGCCAGGCTGGATGACCAGCGACGGGAAAGCCCTGATCCGGTACTCTCGGCCACCAGTGCAGGTAATCCGACCTCGCCGCTAGCACCCGCGATGACACATCGTGAGCAATCAGTGGTTAAAACGCACACCACAGCGGAAAGGACACGTCGTGGACGCGGCCTAGCGGCAAGGCGAACGCCAGGAAGCCAAGCAGCAGCCCGAGAACGGCGTAGCACGGCAGCCAGGCCAGCTCCCGGCGGACGGCCGATCGCCTGGCGTGCGGCGCCGATGCGGACTTTGGCAGGCCACGCTGCCCGCCCTCGTTCAAGCACCTGCCGGACGATAGCCTGCCGTAGGACCGGTGTCTCGGGCCTGTGGAGGGAGAAATCCGGTGCGGCTGATCGTCGTTGGATCCGGGATCGTCGGAAGCTCGTGCGCCTACGCCGCCAGCGTCCTGGGCGCGGACGTGATCCTGATCGACTCAGACCGGACTGGCCGGGCTACGTCCGCGGGCGCCGGGATCATCAGCCCATGGTCCTCAACGGTCGATGATCCAGACTGGTACACCATGGCTTGTTCCGCCGCGCGTGCCTACCCCGCGCTCGTCGGCAAGCTCGCGGAGACAGGCGAGACGGCGCTGGGATACCGGCAAGTTGGCGCCCTGCTGCTCACTGACACCGCGGAGGTCACCCGAAGGCTGCTTGCGCAGCAAGCTCAGTGGCCGGAGATGGGCGAGATCAGCTCACTCGGCCCGGGAGAGGCACGCGAACTGTTCCCGCCGTTGCGGCCGGATGTCTCGGCTGTTCATATCAGCGGGGCCGCGCGGGTCGATGGCCGTCTCATTTCAGCCGCGCTACGTAGAGCAGCCGACCATAACGGCGCGACTGTTCTTCCCGGTGACGCCGTGCTCCGCTGCGTGGATGGCGCGGTCAAGGGCGTGACGGTAGCTGGCGAGTTCCTCGCGGCGGACGCGGTGGTAGCGGCCACCGGGGCCTGGACGGATGCCTTCCTGGAACCGGCTGGGCTCAGGCTGGGCGTCACCGCTCAGCGCGGCCAGATAGTCCATATCGGTCTGGGCATGACCGATACCAGCCGCTGGCCCGCCATTCTGCCCAGCGGCAGCGGCCATTACATGCTGGCGTTCGACGACTCGCGAGTCGTGGCTGGCGCCACCCGGGAAACCGGGTCTGGCTTCGACTACCGCGTCACCCCTGGCGGCTTGGCCGAAGTGCTTAACCAGGCTCTGGAGGTGGCCCCCGGCCTGGCGTCCGGAACCTACCTGGAGACCAGGATCGGCTTCCGGCCGATGGGACCGGACATCAAGCCGCTGCTCGGCGCCGTGCCTGGCGTCGACGGGCTGATTGTCGCCACCGGGCTGGGAGCTTCGGGGCTGACGATGGGGCCCTTGGCCGGAGAACTGGCCGCGCGAGTGGCCCTAGGCGCATCCCTGCCGTTGGATCTCAGCCCGTTCGGTCCGGTTCGGCCCTCCGCGTCTTCTAGCGGCCCTCCGTGAGGATCGCGGGCAGCTCGGCCATCCAGGCGAGAACCGCTTCTTCGTACCGGACGCCGAACGCGACGGTGGCCTGTTGGTACCCGTCGAGGCCGGGATCATCGCGCAGCGCCTGGTACCGGGCGAGCCGTTCCTGGTGCGCGCCGCGGTGTGCCTCCGCGAACTCAAGCAGCCTGTCCGGGCCGACCCACGAGCCGAACGCCATCGTCAGCAGCAGCGGATAGCGGATCTGCTCGATCTGCGGCTGCCGCGCCACCCATCCGGCGAACGCCTCCCGGCCCGCCTCGGTGATGCGGTACGGCTGCTTGGCCCTTGGCCCGGTGCCAGCCGGGGCGACAAGCCCACGCTCCTTGAGCGCCGCCAGTTCCCGGTACACCTGGCTGCGGGTCACATGCCAGAAGTCCCCGATGATCTCGTCCGCGGCTTTGGCCAGTTCGTAGCCGCTGAGCTCGCCGCCGGTCAGGAAGCCAAGCAGGGCGGCGGCGGTTGGGTTCAGTTCAGTCACTTGACATTCCACTGTAGACGGTGTGAACTAAGATTTCGATAGTCCACTGTGTCACATCGGAGGCAGCTCGTGTGGATAACCCTCCTCATCATTCACATCACGAGCGGCAGCCTCGCGCTGCTCGCGGGCCCGGTCGCGATGATGCTCCCCAAGCGGCATGGCTGGCACACCAGGCTCGGCACCGGCTACGTGGTGCTGGTGGCCCTGCTGTCCGTGAGCGCCATCGGGCTCGCGGCGATGAAGCCCGTGCTCTGGTGGCTCGGCGTGATCGCGGGCGCCACCCTGGCCGCGGCGCTGGCCGGCCGCGAACTGCGCCGCAGGCACCCTCCCGGCTGGCTGCCGTTGCACGTTTCGCTGATGTGCGGCTCCTATATCTCGCTGACGACGGCGCTACTCGTGGTCAACCTAGGCTTCGGCAGCGTGCTCGCCTGGGTGCTGCCCACGGTGGTCGGGACCCCGCTGATCGCCCGTCGCGCGTACCTGGCCGCGGTAAATCCCGGCAGATCCTACAGAATTCTGCGGTCGCGCTAGAGGTCTTGCGGCTGGCGGCGCTGACCGGCGGCTGGGTGACGGCGGCGGCTGGCGGCTGGGTGACGGGCGGCTGGGTGACGGGCGGGCGGCTGGCGGGTGACGGGTGGTCGGCGGCTGGCGGTGGCGACTCGATGAGTTCGAGCCGAATTGTCGGTGGACTGTGGGTATTTGGCGGTAAATCGTTAGGCTCCGCGAGTCCTGGGTAGCCGGGATGGCATGGAGCCGACAGGGACGGGACGCCTGCTATCCGGTCGCTATCGGCTCAGCGCCGTCATTGGCCAAGGCGGGATGGGCGTGGTCTGGAAGGCCCGCGACGAAGCGCTCGAACGGGACGTGGCGGTGAAGGAGCTCGTCTGGCCACCGCACTTCACCGAGTCGGAGCAGCAGATTGCCTGCCGCCGAGCCGTCAGGGAAGCTCAGATGGCCGGCCGCATCGCCCACCTGAATGTGGTCCGCATTTACGACATCCTCGAGGAAGACGGCCATCCATGGATCATCATGGAGTTCCTCCCGTACCAGTCGCTACGCGAGCTGATGCAAAACGAAGGACCGCTGGCCCCCGCCCGCGCGGCGCGGGTCGGCCTCGGGGTGCTCGCGGCCTTGAACGCCGCGCATGCGGAGAATGTCCTGCACCGGGATGTGAAACCGGCGAACATCCTCGTAGGGCCTGACGGGCGGGTCGTGCTCACGGACTTCGGCATTGCCCGGGCTACCGACAGCCCGACGCTCACCACCGCCCACGCGCTGGTCGGTTCGCCGTCGTACGTCGCGCCAGAACGGGCCAGGGGCGGAGTATCGAAGCCAGCCGGTGATCTTTGGGGGCTCGGCATCTCGCTCTACGCGGCGGTCGAGGGTCACCCGCCGTTTGAACGGGACGCTCCGCTTGCGACTCTCACCGCCGTGGTCGTCGACGAGCCTGCGGAAGCCGTCCACGCGGGACCACTATGGCCAGTGATCAGTGGGCTGCTTAGCAAGGATCCGGACGAGCGGCTCGGCGCGGCGGAGACTGAGCGGATGCTCCGCGAGGTCGCCGAAGGTAACGAGGCGGTGGCCTTTTTCGCTGCTCCGAGTGCCGAGCTAGGCGCGGTTACGAGGACGGTAGAGCTGCCCGGTACCGAGTCGGCAGTTGAGCCAGACGTTGCGGAGGAGCCCTACGTTCCGGAGCCCGCGGTTCCGGAGCCTGCAGTGGCGGAGTCCGCAGTCGCCGAGCCCGCGGTGGCGGAGTCGACGGTGGCGGAGTCGACGGTGGCCGGTTCGGCGGCAGTAGCCGAGTCAGACCCGGTGATCGCCGCGGCAAGCCCGGACCAGGGTGCGGTCGCCAAGGTGCCGGAAGTCAAGGTGCCGGAAGTCGGCGAGGCCGAGCCCACCGCCACCAGCCCTTCGGAACCGCCCGTCAATCGCCCCCCACGCTGGTCTCACCGCCCACGCTGGTCTCGTCGTCCGGCGCTCGCGCTCGCCGCGCTGGTCGCAGCCGTGGTGGCCGTGACCGCAACGACGCTCGCTCTGACCAGTTCTCCGGGCCACCCGACGGCGGCCTCCGCCGGCACAAACTCGCGATCCGCTGGCCATGGAGCCGCGTCACGGGGCAGCTCGACGACGCGCGCTTCGGCAAGTCCGGCGGCGACTGGTTCGAGCCGCGTCTCTAAGGCCGGATACGGCGCACTGCCCGCTGGTTACTACCGCTTTACGAACTCCACGGGTTTCTCAATCGGCGTTCCGGACGGCTGGCAGATCTCCCACGATGGCCATTACGTCTACATCACCGATCCCTCAGACAGCGGCGTCTTCCTCCTCATCGACCAGTCCGACACCCCGAAGCCGAACCCGCTGGCCGACTGGGAGCAGCAGGCCGCTGACCGTGCGGACACTTACCCCGACTACCACCTGGTCCGCCTGCAATCCGTGTCCTACCCGCAAGCCGAGAAGGCCGCCGACTGGGAGTTCACCTACGTCAGGAGCGGTGTGCCGGTGCACATCCTGAACCGGAACGTTTTGGCGAACGCGCATCACGCATACGCTCTCTACTGGTCAACACCGGAAAGTGACTGGGACGCGGATTACCACTACTTCCAGGCTTTCGCGGCTACCTTCCAGCCCGCCGCCGTGAACCAGGACTATTGATGCTTGCTGGCGTGCGCAGCTGGCGTCGGCCGCTCGCGGCGTCCTGCCGTTCGTTCGTAATGGTCGATCGCGCGCCCTGATAATCGTGCTCCAGGTGCCGGCGGCGTCGGCAGCCTGGTTATTGCTTCGTCTCGAGCTGGGCGAGGCCGTTCCACGCCACGTCGATCAGGTTCGACGCGACGATCTCCAGCTTGGGCTTGCGGGCATCGAGCCACCACTGTCCGGTGGACGCGACCATACCGACCATCATCTGTGAGTACATCGGAGCGAGCTTCGGGTCCCGGCCGCGCGACTTCAGGAACTCAGCCATGATGTCGTCGACCTGGCTGGCGATGTCCGACAGCAGTGTGCCGAACGTTCCGCTCCCGGACGTCGTGGGTGAATCACGCACCAGGATACGGAAACCATCGGCGTTCGTCTCGATGTACCGCAGCAGCGAGACCATCCCGGCCTCGAACTTCTCCCGCGAATGGTCCGCCTCGGTGAGCAGGCCAGTGACGGTGGTCAGCAGCCGGTCGACCTCACGGTCGACCACGACCGCGTACAGGCCTTCTTTCCCTCCGAAGTGCTCGTACACGACGGGCTTGGAGACGCCGGCCTGGGACGCGATCTCCTCGATGGACGTGCCCTCGAACCCGCGGTCGGCGAAGAGCTTGCGCCCGACCTCGAGAAGCTGCTGGCGACGTTCTTTACCGGTCATCCGCTTGCGGCTTGCCCTGGGTTGCTCGGTCACTGGTCCATCATGCCGCTACGCGGCCTTACGTTCATCTTCGATTCGGGTGCGCTTGGTCAGAGCGCTCTTGGTCATGTAACCGAGGCTGCGGCCGTTCTTCTGCTTGGCGGTCAGCCGCTTCTCGTCCGGCCAGCGGACGTCGTAGGCCCAGCCGGCCTGCTCGAACCAGCGGATGACGCGGGCGCTCAGGTCGATCTGGCCCTTCAGCGCGCCGTGCCGGGCGCAGGTGGGGTCGACGTGGTGCAGGTTGTGCCAGGACTCGCCGAACGACGGGATGGCTAGCCAGTTCACGTTGCGCGACTTGTCGCGGCCCTCCCACTCCTCGACACCGAAGGTGTGGCAGATCGAGTTGATCGACCAGGTGACATGGTGCAGCAGGCTTATCCGGACCAGGCTCGCCCAGAAGAACGCGGTGAGCGCGCCCTTCCAGGACATCCCCCACAGGCCGCCGATCAGCGCCGGCGCCAGCAGGGTGACCGCGACCCACCAGATGAACGTGGAGTCGATCCGCTTGATGTTCTTGTCGGCCAGCAGGTCCGGGGAGAACTTCTCCTGCGAGGTGCAGTTCGGGTCGAACAGCCAGCCCATGTGCGCAAAGGCCAGGCCCTTGGCGAGTGCCTTGGTGGTGGTGCCGTAGCGCCACGGCGAGTGCGGGTCGCCCTCTTTGTCGCTGTACTTGTGGTGCCGCCGGTGGTCAGACACCCAGGTGATGACCGGTCCCTGCATAGCGAGACTGCCCGCGATCGCGAGCGCAACCCGCAGCGGGGTCTTGGCCTTGAAGGAGGCGTGCGTGAAGTAGCGGTGATAGCCGACGGTGATGCCCAGGCCCGAGATGGCGTAGAAGACCGCGAAGATCACGACGTCGTGCCAGTCGAGGAAGCCCCAGTGCCAGGCGACCGGGATCGCGGCCAGCAGTGCCAGGGTCGGGACACCGACGAAGATGCCCACCAGGAACTGCTGGACCCGGGTACTCGGTTCAGGCTCGATCTCCGGCTTCGGCTCGAGCGGGGTCGTCTGGGGGGAAGCGGTCATCGTGCTCCTCGGGCTGTTGGTCGGTGACGCTGCGCTCTACGGTTACGTAACCGTAGTCTACGCTACCGTAACCTACGAGGTCGTAGGTTTGGCAAGGAGTCCTGGATGAATTTTCGCTGATCCGCGCATGAATCTTGTTAACGCGCAAGAACAAGCGTCTCAACATGCGAGACGTCGATCTGCGGATCTGTCCGGAACCAACCGGTATCGGCGGCCGATCTGGTCATCAGCTCGACGACTGCGGGGGCCGTCCGGCTAACCGTTCCGCGCCCACGCGGTGACCGGTTACAGCACACCACCCGCCGTTTTGATGTGCGCTTTTATAGCACTGACAGTCGGTGTTCGATCCGGACGCGTCGCTGATGTAGGCGACTCGCGTGCCGTCCGCCCGCGGTTACGAGACGGCACGCGTCAGCTCACCTCCTCCGCTGCGGCCCACTCCATCGCACCGCGCACAGGAACAACACACAAGCAACGAGGGTCAAAACGGCGGGAGCCGATCCCACCGCCAGACCCAGACTCGACGAACCTGACGCGGAAAAGGCCCGGACACGCGCATCAACCGCTGGGAACCTGCCCAGCCTCGGGAGATCGCCGCGGTGCCCTGCCCGTGGTGGATCGCCGGCGGGTTCGCCATCGGCCGGGAGGAATCCACGACATCTGGTGCCGCCCCGGACGGGCTGAACCTTGGCGCATCCAGGTAATAATCGATGAGTCAAGCGACGGCGACTGGGTGTCCCGGCGCGACCCGAGCATCCGCCGCCCGATTTCACCGCCGTCCTTCCCTCTCTCACCCAGGCACAACGGCAATGGCTGAGCGACGCGATCGCCCGTGGCGAGACCGGCTATCCCAGGCTCCGAACTCTTTACCGACGTGTCGGGCCTGATGGGGGCGATGCTGGGTGCTCCAAGCGGGAAACACTTCGCCGGCCCGGCGCGAGTCGAACGCGCATCCGCACCTTAGGGGGGTGCTGCCCCGTCCACTGGACCACGGGCCGATGGAGTCGCGCCGGGGAATCGGACCCCGCAGATTACCAGCGGTTTTGCAGACCGCCGCCCACACCAGTGAGATGCGCGACATGGCGCTTCCGCCCGGAGTCGAACCGAGTAAGCAGCCTTCGGAGGGCCGCCAGCAAAATCCGTTACCGGAAGCCAGGCAAGCGTGCGCCGGGATGGATTCGAACCACCGTACCCGAGGGACCAGATTTACAGTCTGGCGCGATTAACCACTCTGCCACCGACGCTGGGGTGAATGCCCGGTTTCGATCCGGGGATTCCAGGGTCACAGCCTAGCGTGTTCCCATTACACCACACTCACCGTACGCAGCCAGGGAATCGAACCCCGATCATCGGTTTGTAGGACCGTCACTCTTCCGTTGAGCTAAAAAAAGGGTGTTTAGCTCTTGTACAGCAGTGCCCGAGCGTCGAGGAAGACGAACTGCCTATGGTCGCTGAGGCCGTCATCCGTATACTCATCGAGGGTTCGGCCTGACACGGTAACAGTTCCGGGTAGAGCTTGTATGATCCGATAGTTTCCTTCTGAGTCTGGCTCCAGAGTTACAAACGGCAGGTCTTCGGTTCTCCGATCGGGAGGAATTATCTCCTCGGCTTGCAAGAACAACTCTCTAATTTGCGTCATATCGTAGCGGCCGTCCTCGGCGCGGACGACTGAGATCGGCAGGTGGATCAGCTGCGGCCAACCGGCGTACCCACATTGCTCAAGTGCGGGCCAGAACTTACGCCAGCGGATGGGGGATGTTGCAGCACCAGAAGCCCAGGTGGGTGCGGATTGCTTACGGTCGAACCGGACCAGCCGCTCTTTCTTTCCCCGCCTTCTTGAGCCGTGCGCCGCAAGTTCGTGTCGTAGGACAGTCGCCACCTGTGCGGTAGTCAAGACGACCATCCAATCCGCGAACCACCACCCTCGCCCACTACGCGCGAAGGCCAGCTCGGTGACCGCAACCCCCCCGGCGGTCGCCGCTGCGGCCAAGTCCCCGTCCCAGTCACGATCTGGGCTGGGGAAGGCATAGAAGGGCTGATGTCCAAGGGGGCGCTGCCTGTATTCCCAGAGCTGCCCCAAGTCGATCATCACATCATGGACTCCGGGACGGACAACCGTGGTCGTCTTCAGTTCCAGCTGCACGGCCTTCCCCGGTCTCGCTGGCAACCAGCCGACATCGATGTCTTCACCTCTAGTCGGCCACCACAGTGCTGCCTGAGAACGGTAGCGATACGTAATGTACTGGCTTGCCCAGTGCTCAAGTGTCTTCTCCGGGACCGAAACCGACTGAGGCATGACGACACGATAGACGCCAGATGCGCCCGTTCTCAACGCCGATGTCAATTCGGCCCACCGACAACACGACGCGACGGACCCTACCGTTAACACCGGAGCCTGGCAGCAGCCTGCTTCTGCTTGGCCCGTGAGCACGCGCGTCCCGGTTACGTTGATGACGGCCCGCAGGTGGGATGCCTTGCCGTGCCAGTGCTGGCAGCGGCCTGGTCAAGGTGGCTCAGATTGCTCAGTCCACCGGAATCACGCTTCTAAGAAATGTCCCCAGCACCAAAACCTCCTGGACGGTGTCAATATCTGACGGGTCTCGTCGAGTCGTGTCGCATTGTTATTGATGAGCCCACCTTCACAAACCGGGAGTTACATGTCGACTCGCGCCGACAGCCCGGAAATGTCAGTGCCTCGCCCTATAGTCAGCCAGAGAACGACAGCAGACATGGATGCGTGACGCATAATCCCGCCCTGGAGGGCATCCCCAGGTGGGAATGTTCGCGCCAGCGGAGGACCGGTTGCAGCATGCCGAAGAGCGCCGAGACCTATTTCTATGAGTTCAAGAGCAGCGCCGAGACCGACGTGGCCATGTCGCTGCTGCGTTCAAAGGAAGCGTTCTTGTATCTCGCGCTGATGGCCGCGCATCTCGCTGACGGGCAGATCGTTGACGGCCAGACGCTGGCCGCGCTTGTCAGCGAAGACCTGGCTGTCCTGGGAGCTGCCGTTCGCCATGACCATGATGAGCCAGAGGCGATGCTCCGGAAGTGGACGCGCAAGGGGTGGGTCCATCGTAGTGTCGATCCGGAGACCAGGGTCGAGCGGTATCAGCTGACGGCCGGCGCTCATCAGGCTATGCAGCAGATGCGCGGTATCCAGCGCCATACCTCGACAGCCACGGAATCAGCGCTGACGATGGTGATGGAGGAGCTCCGGCAGATCGCGGCTGCGGCTAACCCCGACCCGGAAATGCGGAAACGCGCCATTGAGGATCAGATCGAGATGCTCGCCGCGCAGCTGAAATCCATTGAGGACGGCCGGATGCCCTCGGTCAATCTCCTTGAGCTGGTCGACAAGATCGCGGCGCTCATGCAGCTGATCGACAGGATCCCGGCGGACGTCGCCCGCTACGGGGAGCAGATGCATGCCAATACGGCGGCCTTGCTCCGCCAGAGCCTCAGCGATGATGCCGCCGAGTTCGCCGAGACGCTCACGCGGATGTTCGACGGTCACGATGTGATCGCCGATTCTCCGGAGGGCCAGTCGTTTCGTGCCTTCACCAACCTTGTCGGCATGCCGTCCCAGCGGGCGCAGCTGGAGGCCGACATCGGCGAGATCCTGGCGCGGGTCGAGTCTTTGCCCCAGCCCCTGGCCGACGCCCTGGGCACCTTCATCGACAGGATGTGGCTGCGCGTCCAGGAAGTGGAAAGTGTCCGGAGAGGCGCCTTCCGGCGGATGAGCAATTTCGTCAAAGGCGGTGACGCCGCGTACTACCGCGGAATGCGCACCCGGATCACCGAGACGCAGGCATCCGCGGCCGAGGCGTTCCGCCGTGTGCCGGCGAACCGCGATATAGGCTTCACCGTTCCGATGAGTGGCCTCGTGTCTCAGTCCGCAGGGCGGCTGCGGCTCGACGAGGGAACGGCAGCCGCCCCTGACCCCGTCACCGACTCCAGCGATGAATTCACCATCGACCCGGCGGCGCTGGCTGGCCGGGAGTCCATCGACTGGGAAGCGCTGCGGGCAGCTGTCCACGACGCGATGGAAGCGCATGGCGGGTTCGCCACGCTCCCCGAAGTCCTGGCGTATGTACCCGAGCCCCGGACGGGCGACGTCATCGGCATCTGGGCTCTTGCCACCCGGCACGGCGAAGTAGACGACAAAACCCACGAGACCGTATGGGCGCACACCCGTCGCGGACTGCGCGAACTCACCGTGCCCTACCTGGTGTTCGGCGAGCAGTTGCCCAGCCTCCGCGGCCACCCCCGCCGTCACCAGCAGGAGCGCGCTGATCTGTCGCTCATGGCCCTCGCCGCGGAAGGAGCACCGTATGAGTGATGCCGCGCAGCCGTCGTTCGAGGACGTCTTCGGCGAGGCCCTCGTGCCCGGCGAGGATGGCGGGCCTTCCGGGCTGACGTCAGCCGACCTGGAAGAAGCCCTAGCCGGGGCCGACGACCGTCATCTGGGCCAGGTCACCGCGCCCGGCTTCGGCCCGCAGTTCGACGGGGACACGAGCCAGCTGCCTCCGGAGGCCTGCTGGACGCTGCAGGAGCTGATCACGGCGCCGCACGTCCGGGAAGAGTCGCGAAAGTACTGGTCCGCTCTGATTCAGCATGAGGACATCCTGCGCAGCAGGCTCTCCGAGCTCGGCCTGATCCTGGAGATCAACCGGGAGCACGGCTATGCCTTCACACGGCAGGCGAGCGATCCCAGCGCGTACTGCCGACCATCAGGTCATCTGGGCCGGAACTGCACTCCATCGACACGTGGAACGACCTTCGAGTAGATGTCCTCAAGTTCATCCACGCGACGATTAATCCCGGTACGTTCCATTCGCTGCGCAGAGAGGTCGAGCGTCAATTCGGCATCGCGGTCCGGGTGGCGCCAACCGGCATAGCCGGGCAGCACGGCAGGATCTCGGCGGGCTGGGTCACGCGAGAAGACCAGGCATGCACGGTGACCATCCATGTCAGTCAGGACTTGCCCGACCAGCTCAAGTACATCGCCCTCACGCACGAGGTCGCCCACTATGCCGTGCACTTTCCCATCGTCCTCGCCGGGCAGGCGACTGAGCAACTGTCGTGGCTTGCGCCGCATGCCCGGTGCGTCTACGCGGACGAGTTCAAGCACTACTTCGGTGATGGAACCGGGCTTGAGGAACAGGCGGATCTCCTAGCGGGAAATCTCCTGATTCCGCCGCAGATTTCACTAGACTGGATAGAGCGTTCGGTCTCAGAGGTGGGCGGTGCCAGCCCTTACGACGGCGACGACCAGGTCACGTCTGAGGAGGCAGCCTGGCGACTCCTGTCGGACTACTTCCCTGAGCGAAGCTCCACGGAGCACTCCTGGAACAACGACGAGGAGATGCGGGACCTAGCACGGCGCGAACTGGCCTGGGCTAGGACCACGGATGCCTCGGGCGAAGTCACGCTGTACCGAATGATGCTGCGTGCGGTCCTGTACCGCGAGTCGCCTGATGCCCAGCGCAAGTCACGCGACCTGGTGGACGCTATCCACGAGTTCTGGGATAGCGTCGTCAACGACTCTGACCTCTTCGCGCCCTGCAGCCGGGACCACCATGAACAGCCTCCCATGGCAGGGGTAAGCCACGGCATCGTCGATCGGCAGTTCCTCAGTCCACTCACGCGGACGCGGGCGCTGATGCCACGGATACGGCTTGTCCCTAAATCGACGCGGAACACCAGGCAATGGGTTAATGTGCTCGATCCGGCGCAGCTTCCTGCTAGCGTTGCCGAGTGGCAGCAGCGTCACCCTGAGCAGGGGGTCGTGCTCTACCCGACCCGGAGCCTGCCGCACGCTCCACTGTTCGGCAGCATGCAGGAGTGATCAAGTGAACGAACCGGTTAGCGTGCTCACTCCGGACACATTCCTCCAAGTCCTCGGCTTGCCCGATATCGAGCGAACGTTGAACGGCGCGAACCAGAGATCGGCCCTCTTCTGGCTAGCGATCGGTTACCTTCGTGAGCAGGCGCTGGTCGCCGAAGCGCCAGAACCCGAAGTCCCGCCAGGTGTGCTGGGACTGAGGATCCCCAAGACGGCGTTCGTCGTTCGCCTAGGCGGCCCTGTTCAGGACGAGATCAAGGAGATCCTGGCCGTCGGGGCATACATACTTGGCGTCGGCAAACTGGATGCACAAGCGCTCACCCTGGTCGGTGTCATGGCTCTCCTGACCAGGCTCCGGAAACTAAACACCGACTATGGCGAGCGCTCCATCGTCGATGCCTTGAGTGAGGTCACCGAGAAGTCAGCCCGGCGTGTGAATCTCCAGCTATTTGGCAAACCTTGCCACCACCCCAAGTCGAATTGCCGTTACCGCGCGCCAGAAGGCGAGCACTGCAATATCTCTCTGGACCAGACCCAAGCCGTCCTCGGAGACCTCATAGGGCGTGGCATCCTCCGCAAGCTGACATCCGCCGAGCCCGTCGAGTACGCAGTCGTGTTCTAATCAATCACACAGCCTCGAACGTCCGATCCGCCGGGGCTGGTCGGCGCCGCGGTCATCGTCGAGACCGCGCCGGACCCCGGAACCCGGCTCGCTGCCGAGGTAGTTCCCCAGCTCGATCCCGCCTCACCAGCGGCGGCACGGGACGTGATCAGTGAGATCGTGGATGATTACCCGGCCGCGTCGTCGGAGACCTCGACCTGGGTGACGCTGACCTACCGACTCCCGGCCACGAGCCACGCGGTGCGGCGCGCCGACCGACTGGCGGACATGGTCACCGAACTGGCGCTCCGAATCCCGCCGCTAGCCGCCGGGCTGTCCGCGGCGGGCGGCGGTCCGGCCCGGCCGGTACCGCCCGAACAGATCGCCGAGGCGGTGCGGGTCGCGTTCGACCCATCCGCTGCCGCCCTGGTGCTGCAGGCGCACGCGGACAACGCCGACGGCGTGGAGTGGGTCGACGCCGGGCCGACGACCGCGGGAGACCATCAACGCTTACTTCCATGAGAGCACCGTGTCCAGGACATGGGTTGCGTGCGAGGCGCCCCGCGGCACGGTGCGGTCCTCGGTGCTGCGCGCCCTGCTGGAACCGTCACCGCGGATCACCCGCAAGCGGGTCGCCCTGTTGTACCGTCCGGTCGACCCGGGGGTCGGCCGCGCGGATCGTCGAGGCCAACCGGCGGACCGCGCACTTTATGGCCGCCTCTACCACTGGCCTGGTCAACGCCCGCGCGTCGTCGGCGGTGCGGGCCGCCGAGCAGGCCGCCGCCGAGGAAGCCTCCGGCGCTGGGCTGGTCGAGTTCGCCCTGGTCGTCACGGCCACCGCGTCATCCTTTGAGGAGCTTCACGCGGCCGATGCCGAGATCGGCAACCTCGCAGCCTCCGCCCGGCTGCGGCTGCGTGTCGCTCGCGGGCAGCAGGCGGCGGCGTTCTCGGCGGCTCTGCCTGCGGGGGTGCTGCCGTGGTTGCACACCCTTGTGCCTCACGAGCTGCGGGGTGTGCTGTGAGGGCGCGGATGGAAGCACCCGCGATGTGGCGCGGCACCAGCGTGCAGGTCTGCGGGCTGTGGTCGTTCGCCGCCGGATCCGGCTCTCCGTTGTGCGGGGCACCGCTGGGGCAGCATCTGCTGACCGGAGTGACGGTGTGCGGGGATCCGGTGTCGTGGTTTCGCCGCGCGCATCTGATCGCCGACCCGTCGCTATTCGTGGTGGGCCGACCGGGGACCGGCAAGTCGACGCTGATCCAACGGATGCTGTTCTACCTCGCCGCCTGCGGGGTGACGCCGCTGGGGCTCGGCGACCTGAAGCCGGACTATGCCGAGTCGGTCGGCTACCTGGGTGGGCAGGTCATCCCGATCGGCCGCGGGGTCGGCGGACTGAACGTTCTCGACCCTGGTGAGATGGGGCGTGCTGCGTCGCGGATCGGCGGGACCGCTGGGGACCGGTTGCGCGCTGAAGCGCACGGGCGGGCGCTGGCGATGGTCGCGGCGCTGATCACCTTGGTCCGCGGGCGAACTGTCGATGATCACGAGCAGACTGTGCTGGCCGCCTGCCTGCACGAGCTCTACGACCGCCACCCGGTTACGGCGCCGCCGGTGCTGCCGGACCTAGTCGCCTGTCTCGCGTCCGGTCCGGAGCGGGTCCGGGCCGTCACTCTCGATCGGGGGTCGGAACACCGGTATCGTGCTGCGGTCGATCCGCTGCACCGGTCGTTGCTCGGACTGCTGGACGGGCCGCTGGGGTCGGTGTTTGGGTCGGCGTCCACGACCCGGGTCGACCTGTCCGCTTCGGCCGTCGCGGTCGACATCTCGAGGATCGGGGAAGCCGACAGTGCCCTGACCGCGGCGGCGATGCTCGCCGCCTGGTCGGATGGGCTCGGCTGCGTCGAGGCTGCTCACGCGCTCGCCGACGCTGGGTTGGCGCCTCCGCGGTGGTACTTCGCCGTGCTCGATGAACTGTGGCGGCCACTGCGGGTCGCGGGCGGGCTGATCGACCGGATCGACGCGATCACCCGGCTGAACCGGACGTGGGGGCTCGGGCAGGCGATGATCACGCACACGCTGAAGGACCTGGAGACTGTGGAGTCTCCTGCGGACCGGGCCGAGGCACGGGGGTTTGTGGAAAGAGCCGGGATGGTGGCGTGCATGGGGCTGCCGCGTTCTGAACTCGGCGACCTGGATCAGGTTGTCGGGCTGACCTCCCGGGAGGTCGACCTGATTACGTCCTGGTCGTCCCCGGCCGGGTGGGGCGGGGACAGCGCGGCTGGAGCGCCGCCGGGGCTCGGGAAGTGCTTGATCAAGGTCGGCGGGCGGCCTGGGGTGCCGGTGAAGATCCAGATCACCGAGACCGGGCGGCGGTTGCACGACACCAACGCGCGGTGGACGGCGCGGCCCTTACGGATCGGCAACTTGTTGCCGCGGAGTCCTGTATGTCGTAATTGCGCACGGTATGCTGTCGGCTACAGAATGCTTTGACGGGGAGTAGCATGGCCGACCTCCGCGTAACCGAAACCACCATCACCGGCGCGGGCAGATGATGGACGCAGCCGACTACGAGCGCCTTTCCGACGACGCGCAGGACGCGGGGGAACTGCAGGCCGGGTACGCGGGTGTCTTCGACCCGGTGCTGGAGCTGCTGGGCGAGGGCGTGATCGTCGGCCCGTACGGCGTCGAGCTGCTGCAGCGGGTCTATGGGCTCGCCGTCCGCGTGTCGGGGGCGCTGGCCGGGCTGCGGGACGGCATCGAAGAGGAACTGGCCCGGGCGCCCGTGCCATCCGGGTGCCGGCCGTTCTCCCCGGTGGCGGGGCCAGTGCGCGGCCCGCTGGGCGTGTCCGATGCGGGCTGGCCGGCTGGGACCGTCGCGATCTACCCGGACCGGGCCGAGGAACTGATCACCCGGATCGGGCAGGTATCGCAGACCCTGCAAACGGAGGTCGCGGAGCGCGCGTTTCAGGTCTGCTACGCGGCGGACATCAGCGGCAGCCAGGCGTTCACCGTCGGAGAAGCCGGTGCCGAGCTGGCTGACGTGGCGCCGCTGGTCCGGGCACGGCTGGACGTCGTAGAGCATGACTCCGGCAGTAACCTGACGGACGCGGGGATCCCGACCCCGATCAGCACCGGCTCACCGAATGCCTGGGACCGCACCGAACCGGCCCGTAAGATCCTGGAAGGCCTGCTCGCCCCGTTCGACCTGGCCGCGGGGGACTTCTGGGTGAGCCAGCTCAAGGAGGTTGCGGGCGTCACCGAGGAATGGGTCAATGAGTGGGGCACCAAGATCGACGCCGCCGAAGCCCGCCTGGGTAGCGGCGAGTCGATCATCAAAGACCTGCTCGAGCTCGGTGAAGAGGGAGAATCGGTTGGCCAGCGGATCGACGCGTGGTACGCGTTCGCACCCAGATGGCTGTCGACAGCTGCGGAGGGCCTGTCGGAGATCCGGGGCTTCAGCAACACCATGACCGGGCTCGGCATCGCCGCGGACATCGGGACCATGGTCAGTCCAGCGAACTCCGGCGACATGGGAAACGCCGACCGCGGCGTCGCCCTGATCAATGGCGGACTGCTCGCAGCGGACACGGCCCTGACCGCCTTTCCGGTCGTCGGCGAGGTGGCGATCGCCGCCACCGGCATGTACCTGGCAGGGACGTACCTGTACCAGCACTTCACCCCGTTCCGGGACGTGGCCAGGGACATCGGCCACGCCGTGGTCCACGTCACCGAGGGTATGGTCCGCGACGCAGAGGTGGACGGACACGCGGTGAAGTCCGCATGGCACTCGGTCACCTCAACCATCGGAAGCTGGTTTTGATGACACCCAGCATCCCCGCAGCACCCGAGCTCCGTGAGGACGCGGTACGCGACCTGATCGCCCGGGCACAGCAGGATGGCGGAGTCCGGCTGACCGCGTTGTCCGCAGTCGACTTGTGTGCCCTGGGCGGGCCAATGCACCCCTACTTCGACGAGCCCACCGCTCGTGCCTGGCTGGAGCTGAGCGACCGCCGGCGCCGAAAAGCGATCGACTCTGCGACCAGCGATTTGGTCCGGCGCGGGCTGCTCGCCGATGGCCCGGCCGAAGCGGGGCCACCGACGTACTCGATGAGCCCGAAGCTCGGCGTAATGCTCGCCGCCCGGACCCGGCCGAGCTTCATCATCACCAACGAGGTCAGCGGCGCCCGGTTCTTCCAGCCCACTCTGTTCGCGCTCGGCGACGCGGCCGATCCAGTGCGCGGGATCGTCGTGGAAAGCCCTGCCGGGATCACCGAGGCGAACCTACGCGACCCGCTCAGCGCCCACTACGCCTACGCCCTGCTCAGCATCCCGGCCGCAGCACGGTACCTCGCCGATTGGGTACTGCGGCCTATCAAGCCAGCGCGCGATGTCCCGGCCGACGCGGCCCGGGTTGTGACCCGGTTCCACCCCCAGGACAGCGACGGAAGGATCGGCTGCCGGCTGAGCATCCGTGGCAACGGCACGACCGCGCAGGTCATCCGAAGCGACGACCGGCCAGCCACCGGCTACGACGCCCCCAGGCTGCAGGACGTGATGCTAGACCTGATCACCGGACAGCCGGGATGAGCACCGCACCCGCACCGACGTACGAGGAGACCAGGAGCGCGCTGCGCTGGCCGCTGCTCGCCTGGGGACTGTTTATCCCGGCCGGGCTGGAGATCATCTTCCTCACACTGGCGGCAACAGTGAACCTGCAGTGGCTGATCGCCGCCTTCGTGCTGCCGTTGTTCGCCCCCATGATGATCGCAACCAGCCTGCTGTACCGGAACTGGCCCACCGGGATACGCATCGACGAGAACGGCATCACCATCGGCGCGATCCGCTCATCTCGCGCGCTCTCCCGTCGACCATCGGCCTTCCACCAAAGCTGGGGACGGTACACCTGCCCCTGGCCAGACATCACCAACGCGCGGGTGGTCACCGGCCCAGCCGAACTGCGGGCCCTGGCCAGCCGAAACCGCTACCCCACGTTCAACAACAACTGGGGCAGCAAGCACACCATGCAGTACTGCGACATCGGAGTCATGACCAGCCCCTTCATGAACGCCGCGCTTGTCGTGGACCTCTACCCATCCGGCGTCACCGGAACAACCGTCCGGCCGGCCAGGGTGTACAGGCCCATGACGATGTTCGGAATCCCCTTCACCACCCGGCGGATCCCCCCTCGAACCTGGGACACATGGATTATCCCCACCCGCCGCTCCCAGGCCGCGGAGGAAGCCCTGAAGCGATACATGTAGACGGTTATCTCACGATTCTGCAGGCCACCGTGCGAACGATACGCCTAGCCGTGCCTGACCAGCACAACGGTCAATACGATGACGACGATGGTCAATAGTGCCATCACCGTCGTACCCCACGCCCCCCAGATCCGGCCCTTCCTACTCTCGGCGGTCTGAGCCAGGATGGCATCCTTCAGCCGACGGTGCATCTCAATTTCCTCATGCGGAGAGGAGAACGTGTTGCGGGGGCCGACCTTCGCGATCAGCCCGTCGTCGGGCAGATCACGTAGGCTGTTGATGCCATCGATAACCCGCTTATGCGCAGCGTCGGCCTCGGCTGCGGCCTTCTGCACGCCGACTCGCTGCGCGTTTCCCCACCGCGTCTTGATACCGCTGAACACGGGCCTATTGTGACCTACTCGTCGGCTTCCAGTGGTGCTTAGGCGGAAGGAGCGGTCGGGGGTCCGTCCCCTCTGAGACTTTGCGTCGGCTCAAGGTCCCTAGTGGGCGAGGTACTCTGCTACGCGCTCAGTTACCTCGCGGATGTCTCGGTCAAAGGCTTCCCATGACTCTCCAGCGCAGACCTCCTCGACGATGCCATTCATACGGCGGGTCAGGTCGGGGTGGATCGCCGGGGTCGTTCATCTCGTAGTGGACGCTCCTGTCCCTGACCTTCTCCCCGGCCGACGACAGCAGCCTCTGGGCGGCGGCATCTGCGAGAAGCGCCCGCAGGCCGTCCAGGCTGCCGGTGCTCAGGCCTGAGTGATGGTCGTTGATTCTCCTGAGGGCGCTGAGGCAGTGGTAGACGGTCACGGTGCGGGTGCGGAACTCCGCGCTTTGGTGGCCGCGTGCCAAGCGCGGCAGGATGAGCCTGGCGGTGTTGAGATCGCCCTCGGTGCCCGCTGGGTGCAGCGCAACATAATGAGCTATTTTGCGCGGCTATGCGACTCCGCAGGAAATTAACTGCTATCTCATCTGGCTTTCAGCGTAACCGATCCGATTGGTCTTGGCGGACTTAGTTGGTCTGGGGAAATCTGGGTTATCGAGGGGCTTGATGCCAAACGGGTGCTGTGTCGCTGCTGGGGAGGTGGCCACCGTGCCGGCAACGCTAGGACCCGGCCAGGCTGACCCCGCAGCGAGCCCAAGCACGGTCATTTGATCTCAGCGCACGCCACCGCACGTTGGTTTCAGTGAATGACTACCGGCTCCGGTGCTGCCAGTTAGCACGCTCCTGTCCTATCCCGCGATCTTCGGCCGCCAGAAAGGTTGCTTCACTGCAACTAAATTCGCGAATCTATAGTTCATCTACATTGATTCTTTATATTCTAGATTTTCTCTAAAATTGCCCCCAACCGCGCGGGGCACGGCTAGATTTTCCGGGTGCAGAAATGGCAGCGGCAGGATGAGCAGCTCTCCAAGCAGGAATACGAATTCCTGCACGCGTGGCGGGAACTGATCGACAAAGTTGGCGGAGATGGCGGGCAGGACCGTGTTGCCCGCCGCTTGAAGTGGTCCACGTCGACAGTGTCACGGGATTACGCGGGAAAAACGTTGCCGACGGATGAGCGGCTTAAACAACTGTCCGATCACCTCCGGCTTCCGGGAAACGAACGAGTCGAGCTATCGGTCTTGCTGCAGCGGGCCCGTGACGCTCGGCAGGACCGTAAGACCAGCCCCGCCGCGTCTGCGCCAACCTCAACACTCGTTCCGGACGCGCCAGGTTCAGCCCGAGCGCAGGCGGCGGCATCCACGATGGTCCAGGAGCAGGCAGGGGCGCGTCCCGAGGGCGCGACACCACCCGGCACGGGTGCGGGGCGGACGAAGAGGAACCGGCGACCGCCCTGGCCCCATCTTGTCGCTGCGGTCGTGCTCGCCGCGGCTATCACGGCGGCCCTACTCGTCTGGCACCTGCGAGACGGCACGCAAGAGGCAAGTGTCCGCGGGACCTATCCGGGTGGGGGGCTCCAGGCCGTCGCGATACCGGTGAAGTCGCTGACCCCGGTACTGGCCGCCGCCTTCCACCAGAACCGGACCACCGGCGCGGCCACCGTCACGGGCTACGAGTTCAGGAACGCCGAGAACGACGGACTCTGCCTGACAGCGACAGATACCGGCCCGACGGCAGGGGAAAACCACGACCGTGTCGAGATCGCGGCCTGCGGGCTCACCGCCAGCCAGATCTGGATTCCCGAGCAGTGGGAGATCAACGGCAGCACGTTCACTCACCTGGTCAGTGACAAGTACCAGTCGATGTGTCTGAACGCCGACAACCTCGGCGGGCTGGGCAACGGCCAGCGGGCCCAGCTCTGGAATTGCTACTACCCCGCAAACAACGAATCCTGGGACTTCGGTGACTGGTACCGGAACGTGCAGCCGGGTGTCCGCTCCTACCCTGTCTGCCTCCACACGGACCGGCTCTGCCTCGACGCCGACAAGTACGACTTCGGGAACGGCGACCAGGTCAACATCTGGACCCAGTATCCGGCCGCCAATCAGTTCTGGTCCTTATCCCTGCCGCTCGCAGCGCCTCGCGTCCCGCGAGCCCTCCCAGCCGGATCCCACGGAACGGGTGTTCTCGCAGGTCATAGCCGCTGGAAGGCCGTGGGATCCCACAAATCCCGCACATCATTGCGCCCGCTTTGCGTCATGGCGAAGCTGCTATCCGTTCACGCAAGGATCCCCGGACGGGGTCCGACAGAGCAACCGGAGGGTGCTCCCATGAATACGCACAGGAATAACTGGCCACGCCGGGCGCGCGAGCCGCATATCTGTCCGAGGCTGGCGGTCTCCGCATGCGCGACCACACTCGCCGAGCTGGCGACGCCGGGCGCAAGCCTCTCCGGCGCGCAAGCGCAGAGGGCGCAGAGAGGTGAAGCCGGATGATGACGGCGACCAGGAACATGAGACGGGGAAGAGAAATGGTGAACAAGACAAGGTGGCTTGCGCTCATCGCGGGTGCTGGGATGGCCGGGGCGACCCTAGCCACGATGTACGCGCCGAATCCGGCGGGGAACGCGGGGGCGGTGAACGCGGCGACGGTCGCTGCGGAGACCGCCGCGGTGACATCCACCGCGGCCCCGGCCCCGGTCGCGGGTGTCCAGGACGGGTGGGTTAACAGCTGTGACGCTGACCCGTACCGGCCGCTCTTGCCGGGTCAGGTCGACAGCGCGCACAAGCACAGGATCACGGTCACGGTGAAGGTCACGGTCAAGGGCAGGACGGTGATGAAAGCCGAGCATAAATGGGTGCCGTACGCGGACCACTCGGTTCCGGCGGTCGATAGCCCGTACTGGGGACGGCTGGACATGACCACCGTCCGGTGGAGCCCCACCTGGGACATCGTCTACCCGGGGCTGACCGGTAAGGGTAAGGATGCCGTCGCGACCGGGGTAGAGCGGGCGTGCTTCGGCTACTGGCTCAGCAGGCTCGCGGCCCACGGCGTCAGCGCGGAGATCGCATTCAAGCCCGATTACTGCTACAAGAACCCGAGCGCGCCGTCCAACTGCGCTAACGCGGGGAAGCGCGGCCAGGTGGTGATCCCGACCCTGGGTGTATACGCGGCAGCGATCAAAGCGTTCCTGACCGCCTACCCACAGGTCAAGATCATCGCGCCGTGGGGCGAGCCTGACTTCCAGCCCAGCAAGGCCAAGCTGTTCCGGATCGGAAACGATCGTGGCGCCAACTTCGGCGGCGCCACCTGCCCGAAGAAGGCGACGGACCTCAACTGCGGGCCGGTGCTCGCCGCGCGGATGTGGGTCACCGTCCGCGAGCAGTGCCCGTCCTGCACGGTGATCGCCGGAGACTTCGGCAGCAGCAAGCAGCAGGACCGCGCCTACCTCAGCGTCTATCACCGGTACCTCCGCGACCCCGCAACCGGGCACGCCTACCGCCCGGCGATCTGGGCCATCCACCCGTACACAGACATGACCACGTGGGAGTGGGAGATCAGCCACCACACGCCGCTGACCGCGCCGGGGGACACGCTCGTCGCGAGCTTCGCCTCGTGGCTGAAGGCCGACGGCTACCACAGCAAGACGCGGATCTGGCTGGACGAGGTGAGTTCGTTCACCGTCCCGCCCTACGGCCACTCCACGTACTCCCGCAAAGTGCAGGCCAAGGCAGCGCGACTGCTGTTCACCAGGCTTCCGCAGGCCGGCAGCGGCAACGAGCCACGCGTCACCCGGATCTACTACATGCGCTTCGCAGGGACAGCACACGATGCCCTCATTGTCGGCGGGAAGCGGCAGCAAGTCTACTGGCCAGTCGCCAACCGCCCCAAGCCCGTCCCCGCGGCAGCAGCGGCTACCGCAGCAACCGACCCGCCAGCCGTCGCCAGGTACGAGATCCGGAACGCGACCGGCGACCTCTGCCTCGACGCGAACGACCTCGGAGCGAGCGCGGGACAAAACGGGGACAAGGTGCAAATCTGGACATGCTACGCAGGTGCGAACCAGGAATGGATCCCCCATTACCAGTCCGGACAGCTCGCCTGGCTGGTCAGCGCCAAGTACCCAGGGATGTGCCTGAACGCCAGCAACATCGCCGGCCTCGCGAACGGCCGCCGGGTCCAGCTCTGGAACTGCTACAACGCACCCAACGAGCTGTGGAACGTCGGCGCGCTCGCGGCCAGCACGCACGACGCCCAGCTTTTCCTGGGCAACGGCGGAAGCCAGTCCCTGGCCCTCGACGCCGACAAGTACCACCTCGGCAACAGCGACAAGGTACAAGTCTGGGCCTACTACGCGGGAAGTAGCCAGCTCTGGAGCCTGCTGGCCATGCGCTAACTGGCCAGCAGCGTACGGGCATCCCTCCGTGCCCGAAGGGATGCCCGTACGCACCTCTAGGATGGTCCGCCACTGCCGGGACGGGGAACATCCGGCGCAAATCCGGCCCATCTGCGTGTAACCGCCATGATGGCTGAGCCGATTCTGAGGCGTACAAATTAGGCGATCTACCCCTCGGAAAGGGCATTTCTCCCGCTACGCGCTGTGATCGATACGGGATGATTGACTGGCGATCCAGAGGCTTCGATATGGTCGGCCTGGGACTTTCAGCATTCTGCGCTTGCAGCGTGCGGGACGGGTCCATCTGGCACTTGACAGTGGGCAGACCAGCCGCGACGAACGTGCCGGATTGAGTGCGTGCAGGAACATGTGGCTACTGCGGTGGGTTGGTGCGCTCTGCCTGCGGCGAGCTGCACCTCGTAATCTGCGGCGCGGGCTGGCCTAGGCGGTTGACGCGACGGTACGTTGCCCTATAGGCATTGGCTGGGGCGGGTGACCTGATGGATCTGACGTCGGAGATCGTGTGGGCGATCCTTATCGTTGTGGCGGTGGCGCTGGCTTTCGTTGCTTCCTGGTTCAGTCTCCGCACGCTGCGGTTGTTCACGTGCGTGACGGCGATTGTCCTTACCATCGCCGTCACGCGCTTTGGTTTAACGCATCCGGAGTACAGACCGGCCAACCTTGTCGACTCTTTCCTAAGCGGTGTCGACCAGGTCGTTATCGCGGTGTTGCATCCGTTCTGGTCGGGTAGTGTGCCCGCTCCCGGTGTTGCCGACCGCTGGATCATCGCCGTCGCGCTCCTCCTCGGATACCGGCAGCTTGAAGGGTTGGCGCTACGTCGGCAGGCACCAGAACTCGACCTGTCCGCGATCGGCCGGGGGCGGCCGGCCAGCTACAGCAATGGCCGTCGCGCTGGATGGCCGTCGTACGCCCATGACGACAGGCCGTCCGCCGGGCAGCGTCAAGCCCAGCTGGCCGCAGAGTTGCGGTTTCGGCTGCCCACGATGGAGGTACGCTCGCCATCCATCCTGCCTGGCGGCGCTCGGACGAACGCGCTCGCCTCGATCGCCGAGACGAGCGGGGTCTCCGGCGCCGGCATGGTCGGCGCAGTCTTCCGGTTCGCTGGGATGTTCTGGCCGAAGCCACGTCTGTTTCGCTTCCGGAGCTGGGTAGAGTCCACAGCGGGCACCCGGATCACCGTTCTCCTTGAGGAGGTGAAGACCGGGCTGCCGATCGCGACCAAGACCGTGGCGGGCGACAGTTTCAATGAGGCCGCATCGATGGTGACCGGGTACATCGCCCGGGAGATCTTCGCTATGGACCGGACGGTTCCCACATGGTGCTATGGCGCGGCCGACGGGCGGGATCTTGGCGCGATGCAGCTTGCCCGCCTGGCACGTTTCTATGCGGCCTGCCCCAGAGAAGTCCACGAGGCCAGGAAGCTACAGATCGGCATACTCAGCGGTGAGACGGGGGCCGTCCAGACGGCAGGAATCGTGCGGTACGAGCTGGCACAGCTCCTGGCCTTGGACGACCAGCACCTGGAATCCCTCCGGCTGCACGCCCTGAACAGGGAGCTGCACCCCCGCTTCTACCGCGGCCGGTACCGGCTCGCCATGTCGCTCGAGATGATCGCCAACCCAGAGCATTACCTCCTGGCCGACGAGGCGACGATGCGCAAACTCGCAGAGACACTGGAAATCCTCTCCCGCTACGGGCATGCAGACGGCACCCTGCAGGAGAATGCCAAGAACATGAGGGACAGGGCAGACCGCGAGGTAGCCGGACCATCCAGCGGTAAGGCACCTTGTATGCGTGTGCCGCAGGAACTCGCCCTCAAACTGCTGGAGATCGCGGCAAAGGATCTGCGTGAAGTGCGGACCCAGCTGAAACTGGGGCACGTGGTGTGGGATGCGTTCTTCCGCCGGGATGAGCGCGCGGTGTGGCTACCGCACCGGAAACGCCGGCACCGGAAGTCGTTCCAGGACGGCGTGTGCGCTGCGGAACTGCTCGTCGCCATCCGGTGCCGGCTTCGTGAACCCGCCGACGCAGATCTTGGGTGGCTCAAGCATGCGCGCGTCCGCTGGCACCTGCGGAGGGCTATCAGAATCACGTGGTGCATCGTCGGCGACCCGTCGTTCATCTACTCGGCACTGACCTATCCACAGTGTCAGTGGTGGGAACCGGAAGCCTATAAATCTGGCCTAGATCTTCTCTCGCGGGCATGGGTGCGCTGGCCGTCGTGGGGACGGACCAGCGCGTCCTGGCAGGCCGCCTACAACACGGCCTGCCTGTACGCGGCGCTAGCGAACGCGGCTTGGAGACGCTGTGCACCGGAAGAGGTTCTGCGAGAACTAGAGCGTCGGGTCATCGTCAGCCTGCGGCGCGTAGTGGATAACCCCCATTCTTCCTTGCGGTCCAGAAGCATGAATTCCAGGGACCGGGTGAGGGAGTGCAGGTGCTCGCGGGCGTGGTAGAGGTCGGCGATATGTGTGGCCTCGGGGAACGTCGCGGCGGCGAGGGTTCCAGGCGGCCCGTCGCCGATGACGGTGAGCTGGCGGACGTGGTCCGCGCTGCGGCGGATACCCTCGGCCATGACCAGGCGCTGGAACGCGGCGGCGGGCTCGATGGTGGCGATGTAGCTGGACGACGTGCGGTCGCAGACCGGGCTCGACCCATCGGTGATGCGCGACTGCTGCTCGGCGGCCGCCGATCGCGGACCTGCCGCCCTCGCCGATGATCAAGTCCTCTCCAGTGGCCGGGCACCGCCCAGTCTTCTGCCTCGGCGGGCCGGTCGCTGATCGTTATCATCGGGCCGGTGAACCGTTGCGCGCTAGCCCGGGTCGCGGCGTGGCTTACGGCGGCCGACCAATGCGCAGCGCGGCTTGAGCTCGCCCAGGTCATGCTCGCGGATTTCGAGCCGAGGGTCACCGGCGTCGCTGCCCGGCCGTTTCGGCTCATCGGTGCGCCGACGGGGGACGTATCCGGAGGCATGACCAGGGGCTGGAGAGTACACGCTCTCCAGCCCCTGGAATCGGGACCGGCCAGCGAGTGACCGTGAGGTATCGCCGGACGACGGCCATTTGCCGACACGTCGCGGATGATCTTCTTGAAGTTACTGAGACGGTTGCGAGCCGCTCTCGCTCAGCGCAACCATGAATGCCGCCGGTATTTTGTGACGTCTTCCGGCCCTCCCGATGAGTGGGCGGGAAGGCCGGAAGATCATCTCGATTGCTATTGCACGCACCGATGGAACGTCTACGGCCAGGTTAAGAGGATTGGAACAGTTGCCCGAAGCCGTCGAGCTTGATGCAACATCATTCTCGAGTGTATACTCCGAATCCTGCCTTACCTGTTCCGCCGTTGTTGAACACGTATCCTGATAGATTATTGGAGTACTTGCTGGCGTCGATACAGACCCAGGCACCTTGGAGGTCCGGGGAGTAGTAGAGCCTGACCAGGCCGGAAGTCCTGTTTGCGAATGACTCGTCGTGGTTCCTGCAACTCGCCCAGTTGGAGACTTCCGCGTTGCTGTACAGGCAGGCGGGAAGCGGCTCTCCGCCCGTGCTCCTGAAGTCGCAGTAGTCGCCGCTTGGGCAGCTATCGTATGCCCCGTCCGGGGTTATCTTTTCAGAGACCTCGGCGCCATACCCGGCTGTGTGCAGAGCAACCAGAGACACCGGGGACGTCGCCAGCTGGTGACGTGGCGGCCTGAGAGGCTGACACTGCTGCGGTCGTAGCGCTATGCGTAGTGGCGGTGGCGGCACACAAGCCAGCGAACCCTACTGCCGAGGCGATCGTGGCGGCGGCTACCGCAAACTTGTGAATTCTGCTTTTCAGCATTCTGTTCTCCTGATGATCGACTTCGATGTCCCGGCCACCCGCTATCCCACGCGGGTCCCATTAGCGCGCTGCCAGCCCCTTGTTCTCGCGTGCTGACAGGAATTGACAGGAATGCGCTCGTTCTGTATGCTGACTCGCGTTTTACGTTGCGCCGAGACCGTATGAGATCTAGTCTTGGGCAAGCGCGTTGAAGTCCTGTTGCGCTTTCACTGCACCGGCTCAGCGCGGGGGCATAGCCAGGGAATGTTCTGTCCGGGAGGACAGGATGTGGTTCGCGATCTTGGGGCCATTGCTGGTCCATGACGGGGAAACGCACGTTGATGTGCCGAAGGGGCGGCAGCGCGTGCTGCTCGCGGCCTTGCTGCTGCATACAGGAAAACCGGTTTCAGCCGACGCGCTCGCCGAGGTGGTATGGGACCGGGCGGCCGCCGCCCGGTGCCGACGTCACGCTGCGCTCCCACGTGTTGCGGCTGCGCCGCGTCCTGGGTCCGCGAGCCGGAGCCCGGCTGGTGACGTGCTCCCCCGGCTACCTCCTGCAGGCACAAGACGATGAGGTGGACCTGCTGCGGTTCCGCCGCCTGTGCCGGGACGGCGGCGGCGCCGCACGAGCCGGTGCCTGGGGTCGGGCACACGTGCTGCTCGGCGAGGCGCTGGACCTGTGGCGTGGCGCCCCGCTGGCCGACATCCCGTCGGAGTCGCTGCGCCAGAACGAGATCCAGGACCTGGAGGCGCTGCAGCTGCAAGCCGAGGAATGGCGAAGCCGACGCCGCGCTGCACCTGGGCCGCCACGCCGAGCTGGTGCCCGAGCTGCACGCCCTGACCGCGCAACACCCGCTGCGGGAACGTTTCCACGGCCAGCTCATGCTGGCCCTGTACCGGTGCGGCCGCCAGGCCGAGGCACTGGCCGCCTACCAGCACGCCCGCAACATCCTGATCGAGGAACTCGGCACCGAACCAGGACCCGAACTACAGGACCTGCACCAGCAGATACTGTCCGCCGACCCCGCCCTGGCCGTCAACGAGCTCGGCGCCGGCCCGCAGAGGTTGAACCTCGGCGGATCATGCCGCGGGAACTGCCGTCGGCGGTGCCGGGATTCACCGGCCGTTCGGCCGAACTCCGGGCGCTGACCAGGCTGCTGGACCGGCCCGGTGGCACCCTGGGCGGGAGGCGATCGTGATCTCGGCGATCGGCGGGACCGCCGGAGTCGGCAAGACCGCCCTGGCCGTGCACTGGGCGCACCAGGCCACCGGACAGTTCCCCGACGGGCAGCTATACGTCAACCTGCGCGGCTATGACCCCCGCCAGCCGATGCCCGCCACCGACGCACTGGCCGGGTTCCTGCGCTCGCTGGGCGTTCCCGGCCAGGACATCCCGCCAGAAGCTCACGAGCGCGCCGCCCGGTACCGCAGCCTGCTGGCCGACAAGCGGATGCTGGTGATCCTGGACAACGCCGGATCGGCCGATCAGGTCCGGCCGCTGCTACCCGGCTCCCCGGCCTGCGCCGTGCTCATTACCAGCAGGGACGCGCTGGCCGGTCTGGTGGCCCGGGATGGCGCTACCCGCCTGGACCTAGACGTGCTCCCGCTTGCCGATGCGGTCACCTTGCTGCGGACACTGATCGGCACGCGGGTGGACGCCGACCCCGGTGCAGCCGCCGAGCTGGCCGGCCAGTGCTGCCAGCTGCCGCTCGCCCTGCGGGTGGCGGCCGAACTCGCCGTCAGCCGACCGGCCATGCCGCTAGTCGGGCTGACCGCCGAGCTGGCCGACTTGCGTACCCGGCTGGACCTGCTGGAGACGGGCGGGGACCCGCACGCCCAGGTGCGGGCCGTATTCTCCTGGTCCTACCGCTACCTCGACGCAAATGACGCCCGGACCTTCCGGCTGCTCGGCATGCATCCCGGCCCGGAATTCGAGTCCTACGCCGCCGCGGCCCTCACCGGCACGACCGTAGCGCAGGCCCGCCGGGCGCTTGACGTGCTGGCCCGCGCGCACCTTCTGTCTCCCGTCTCACCGGGCCGGTATGGCATGCACGACCTGCTCCGGAGCTACGCCCAGGAACTCACCGCCAGCACCGACACCGGGGACCAGCAGCACGCGGCACTCAGCCGATTGTTCGACCACTACCTGTACACCGCCGAGGCGGCGATGGAGGCCCTGTTTCCCGCCGAACGCCACCGCCGTCCCCGTCTTCCCCGCCCGGCAACCCCAGTCCCGCCGCTGACCGATCCGGCAGCGGCACGGGAATGGCTGGATCACGAACGCCCCGCTTTGGTGGCGGCCGTCGCGTATACAGCCGCGCACGACTGGCCCGACCACACCACACGACTGGCCGCTATACGGGCAAATCCTGGCGACATGCAAGCAGCATGGCATGGCTGGCCGATGCATGCCATTCGCCTAGCGGAAGTCTTGTTTCGCTACCTGAAGAGCGCAGGCCACTATGCCGAAATAGTCTCGGTCAACACTTACGCACGCCGCGCCGCCAGCGATATTGGCGACCGCACCGCCGAAGCAGAAGCGCTGAACAATATAACCCTTGTGGACTTGCAGCAGGGCCGTTACGAACAGGCGGGTGACCAGCTAGAGCAAGCCCTGTCCCTATACCGGAAGACCGGCGACCGGCACGGTGAAGCGCGCGCCCTGGGCAACCTCGGCATCCTCCGCTATCAGCAAGGGCACTACCAGCAGGCCATCGTCTACCAGCAACGGTCACTGAAACTGCGGCGTGATGGCCACGACCAGGCGGGAGAGGCAAATACGCTGAACAACCTCGGCATCATACAGACACGACAGGGGCACTACGCGGAGGCGGCGGACCACCTGAAGCAGGCCCTGTCTGTATACCAGGAGACCGGCGACCAGCACGGTGAGGCGTACGCCCTGTCCAACCTTGGCCACGTGAACATGCGGCAGGCCAGCTACCAGCCGGCCACTGATCGACTGAACCAAGCGCTGGCGCTGTTCCGCGAGACCGGCGATCCTGTCGGCGAGGCCGAGGTCCTGACTCACCTCGGCGAACTCAGCCTGCTGTTGGGACGTCACCCGCAGGCAGGCGATTACCACCGGCAGGCGGTGACACTGTCCCGGAAGATGGGGGACCAGTCGAGCGAAGCTGAAGCACTCAATGGCCTCGGCGAGGTTCTCCTTGCCACCCGCCAGCCCGACGACGCGCGCACCCAGCACGCCACCGCCCTCGAGTTGGCAGACCGGATCGGCGACAGGTACCAGCAGGCCAGCGCACACCGTGGCCTGGGCCGCGCGCACCGCGCGATCGGCCAACTTGGACAGGCCCAAAGCCACCTGGAGCAAGCCCTTGTCCTCTATGCCGGTCTCGGCGCCCCCGAGGCCGGGGATGTCCGCGCACAGCTCACCGCGACGGTAAGCGACAGCCGCCCGAAGCAGGAGCCTTCCCGGTAACAGGAACCACAATCTCACTCGGCCAGAAAAGGGTTTCATCTCGCGCGGAGGACACGCGCACTACAGGGAGATTCTCTACCTCCACTATGCATCAAAGTCGGCGCCGCTCAACCATCGCCCGCGGATGTACGGCTTCCGAACACGGTCGGTGACCACTAGGGTCAGCCCGCTTGTGGCTCACACAACAGCCCAGATCGCGGCTGTCAAAGTTGAAGTGGGTGCCCCAGGTGGGAACCTGCTCAGACCGCCAGCGTTTCGAGGACGCGGAGATCCGCGAGATCGCGCGGCAAGCTCGCTCGCAAGACGCGCGAACTGCTGGGGCGGAAGACGGCAGCGAGCCCCGACGGTCCCGGCGAGAATCCCGGAACTACCGTTACGCCCGCGCCAGGGCTGAGCGCGATCGCTGAGGCTCGTTCAGCATGACGACGTGCTACCCGAGGGGCTGTGCACACGTAGCGTCGCTGGGTCCGGAATAGTGCCAGGGTGTCAGGTCTGGTGTGCCATCCGGGTTCGCCGCCACCTGCATGATCTCCAGGCCGTGGTGGACGTCAGTGAAGCCGATCGGGCCGGTCGCGCCGTTGCTGATGTCCGCCTGGCAGCGTAGGGCCCAGGCGATACTGCTCCGAGCCGGCGGCCCGTCGGCCCTGTGAATGATCAGGGTTAGAGGTTCACTGTGACACCTGAATGGTGAATTGCCGGGCGGGCTTGGCGCGTAGAAACGCGGCGTGTGCCCCTATCGCGCATCCATCTTCCCTTGGCGCATAATCGATGGTAACGTCTGCATCTAACCATTAATAGGTCAGGCGGGGCAAAAATGGTTAAGGAAAATGGTCAAAATAGGTCGTTCTCTATTCTCAACACTCCAGCAGGGTTATTCACGCGGGGTGTCAGGTTAGTGCCTAAATTTCCGTTTAGCGGCGCGCCTACGTGAAAGACGGCCCGCTTCTTGAAAGGATTGGGTTACCACACACCAGTCCTAGAAGCGAGCCGTCACGTTGTATCATACCACCGGATTCAGCAAAGACGAGATCATCGACCTGTGCGCGCTAATATACGCAAACGAAGAGAATTGTGATATCGATCCGTGGCCACCGTCTCTCGGTCTTTGCAAGTCTGTGGTGATAGCGCTCACCTACATGCGCCGAAACCGAGTTCAGCAGGAGCTCGCCGAGACATACAAGACCTCCCAGCCAACCATCAGCCGGGCTAATTCTCGGATCACCTCCCGGCTGGCGATTGTGCTCGCCCCGTTCGTCCCCACTGCGGAAGACCTCGACCCGGACACCCAGTACATCTACGACGGAACCCTGCTCCCCTGCTGGTCATGGCGCCAGCACAAGGAACTGTATTCCGGCAAGCATAAAACCACAGGCAAGAACGTCCAGGTCGCGTGCGATCTTTACGGGCGGCTGGCGTGGATATCAGACCCGGTTGACGGGAGCCGTCACGACGCATATTGCATCGACGAATCATCGAGCACTCGCCGGGTTTCCCAACAGAAGCCAGATCGGCGACAAAGGATACGTCGGCAAGGGGATGATCACGCCCATCAGGAAACCGGAGTGCCGGTATCTTCTGGACTGCGAAAGGAATTCAGCGCTCAGGTAAACAGGATCCGCTACATGATCGAGCAGGTCATCGCCAATTTTAAAACCTGGAGGATTATGCATACGGACTACCGTCGCCCGCTCGGCACCTTCGACACCACTATCTCAGCCGTTGTTGGGTTGCATTTTTACCAGATGGCGTGAATAAGCCTCCAGCTCTCAACTGGTTGGCATACGAGGTCATTGTAGGGTTTATTGCCCTTCTCTATCTAGCTCAGAGGCAGAGTCACGCGTATGGCTTGGCGGTGCTGCGGGAATTTCCAGTACAGGAGCTGCCTGCCCTCGCCGGAGCACTGGCGCTCGCGCAGGTACCGGAGTATCTCAGGAATAGTAGATGGGTTGTTGTCCTGCTTCTTACAGCTCTGGGTTGCACGAGCCTCGATATGGGTGTGATACTGCGAGTCGCGCACGACCAAGGTGGCCATCTCGGAGCATGGCAGATTTGGCTCGGATATGTGAGCGCCATCTTTGCTTTCATCGTGGCCGCTATCTGCGTGGACGTCAGAGGCAGTCAAGAGGAACAAGCGGAAATTGGGAAAGAAGTTGAGAAGACTATGGCGAAATGGCGTGACCGCCTCGGCCGGTCAGCGGGCGGAGGAGGTCCGTGATCGTGGTTCCCCGGTGAGATAGCGTATATAACACGGTTAGTGCTGGACACTCCGTGGCCTGCGGGGGAGTCCGCAGTCGCTGGGAGGCATGGTCGGCGGCACGCGGCGTGAGGTCCGCGGGGAGCCGTTACCGGACCGAGCAGGCTATGGCCCGAGCGCAGTGATGGGGATGACGTCGATTCCGTCGCGGCGCCGGGCCGGGAAGATGTTCGCGCCAGTGAGTACGGCGAGGAACGATGGCTGTCCGACGGAGTCAAGGTCGACGGTCCGGGTGAACTGGAGCAGCGATTCCGCGCCCTCATCGATGCGGTTCTCGCCGAGTTTGACCTCGATGGCTCCCCAGCGGCCATCGTCGAGTTCGACGATGATGTCGACCTCCAGGCCGTTGCTGTCACGGTACCGGTACGTCGTCCCGCCGATCGCGTCGAGGTACACGCGGACGTCCCGCAGCGCCAGGTTCTCGAACAGCAGGCCCGTGTAGTTCCAGTCGGCCAGCAGGGCCTTCGGGCTCGCGCGCAGCGCGGCAACCGCCAGGCACGGGTCGGCCAGCAGCCGCACGGGCCTGGACCTCAGCCGGGCCCGCGAGCGCAGCGACGGCGTCCACGCTGCAAGGTCTTCGGTGATCATCAGGCGTGCCAGCGCGTCGAGGTAGTCATCGACAGTCAGCCGGCCGATCGCCGCGCCATCAGGTGAAAGGCTGGTGTCCTTGGCGATCGTCGTGGTCTCGGCCTCGGTGGCGATGTTGCGCGCCAGTGAGCGCAGCACCCGCTGCACGCGCTGCGGATCGCGCCGTACGCCGTCCACCACCCGCATATCGACCCTGGCCAGCTCAGCCAGGTACGCACGGTGTGCGACCTGCGCGTCGGCCACCGACGATCCCACGTGCGCCGGCCAGCCGCCTATGCACAGCCAGTCGATCAGTTCGCGAATCGCAGAGCCGGGACGCTGTGCCCGGGCGGGAGTCCCGTCGAACAGCGCGCGCAGTGACACCGAGCCTGAGCTGTGCCCCGCCTCCAGCAGGCTCATCGGCCGCATCGCCAGCCGTGACATGCGGCCCGCGCCGCTGTGCCGGGCTTTGTCCTCCGACGCCGCGGTCGAGCCTGTGAGGATGAACTGACCTGGCTTGCCGATGTCGTCTACCGCACGACGGACGTTGTTCCAGACTTCGGGCACGATCTGCCACTCGTCGATCAGCCGCGGAGCAGCCCCCTCGAGAACCAGCGAAGGGTCGGCGCGGGCGATTTCACGCGCGTTAACGTCGACATCCAGGCGCACTTCGCTGGCTGCGCGGCGCGCTGCGGTCGCGGTCTTTCCCACTGCCTTCGGACCCTCAAGAACGACGCAGCCGACGGCTTTCAACTGAGCCTCCAAGATTGCATCCACCACCCGCGTCCGGTACTCCACCATGGCCGTCCACCTCCTGACTGGCGATCCCTTAGAGTTTCATTATACATCTTGCAAGATTAATACTATACATCCTGCAGTAGCATCGCTATACATAATACAGATCGATGCCTAGGCGGAACGCAGCTCACCCACGCCGCCGCAGCCCCTCGGAACAGGCCGCGGATTACGAGCCGGTACCAGACCTGGCGTTCATCTCGCCGGCTTGCAGGTGCCTGGGCAGGTCAGGCTGATTCGGTGGGGAGCCGACCGGCAGCGCTGACGCGTGCCAGGTATGCCAGCCCTTGCGTCATGAAGGCGCGCGGACCCGGGTTCAGGTACCTCGCCCAGGTAGGAGCCTGCTCACGTCGCAGCCACGAGTAGCACGCGAGCGCGTAGCCGAACTCCGCGGAGCTCAGGTAACCGAGCCGATGGTAGCCCTCGGAATGCGAAGCCGCGTTCAGCTCGCGGTCCTCGAACGCGCCGCTCGGGATGATCGTCCAGCCGCGATTCGCCCGGGTGAACCTCATCGCGGCGTTGGCGCTGAAGATCCCGAACCCGAAATACACGGTCAGCAGGTCAGTCAGCCGCTCACCGTCCGGCCGACCACGCTGAATCCGGCACTCGCCCAGAAGACGCTCATGGCACAGCTCGTGGACCGCTATCGCGGTCAGCACCCTCGGATCGGACGCCTCGCTCTCATCGAGGGCGATAACCGCCTTCCCGCCGACCACACGGAAGTGACCGACGGCACGCTTGTCTTTCTTGTCTTCCGAGCCGTCGAATAGCTCCACCATGACACGTTTCCGCTCGATGAGCATGAGCTCACACAGGTGCGTGATGAGCGCCTCAATCCCATCAGGCGACGCAGAGTAGCCCGACGACGAGAGGAAGTCCGCGACCGGCAGCACGGGATCGCGGTAACAAACCTCGGTCCCGAACTGTCGCCCTATCCAGCACATCGAGTGCTCAAGCCACTTCCGACTCTCCCTGCCAACCGGGCATCCTGCCGGCCTGTCAGACATCGACCTCGCCTCCTTCGGTCCCGCATAGAGGCGATAGTAGTCGACTACTCACGAATACGGGCGATTACTTACATATGCACACAAGACCGGCGATCTTGGCAGGTCCCCCCGCAACTGTGCGACATGCCGCGTGAACTCTCCCGCAGATGGCGAAACGCCGAAACTATCCTTTACATGCCTGGATGACCTGTAAAGGATAGTTAGGGCTCTCTCAGTACAGCGCTTCAGCCACTATGAGGCCACATCCGTTCGCCGACACTTCTCTATAGCTTCGCGAGCCGCCACCGCACGCGCGCATGATGTTCACGTAAGCACGCGCCAGGCCAGGCCCGAGCAAGGTGCCCCTTCACCGTCGCACGGCGCGCCATTGGCCGTAGCGCTCCGCAAAGGCCTCACTGCTGCTGTGATTCGGCAACCTGTTGTTCGGGGGTAGGAGCACGCCGGCCGCGTCAAGCTTGGCGGGAAGGATGTTTTACGCCTGTGCCGTGCCCGCAGGCCCTCGAGGTAGGCGGCGAACCCAGCGCCATCACCGACGTGGTGATAGCCCGCCCAGGGTCGCCTCCACCCGCTTCATACAACGATTACCGCACAGGAGAGCAGCGAAAGTTACATACAGATGCAACTTTCGCTGTACCGGAAGGTGCGGCCCGACGCCGAGGCCCGCAGGCAGGTAGGGATGCCGCGTTCCGGAGACACTTACCACTGTCGTCATGACCATGCTCCATCGGCAGTCAGAGCTTCGATACCCATGGCGGGAGGCGATCAGCTTCCTAACCGAAAAAACGAGCGTATCCGTCAGCAGGATCCCCGAGTCAATGGGTTCGCCGTAGACGCGTTCCCATTCATCGCTGCCCGGCCGCCGTCCGCTGCCACTGGACGGCATCCGGGTTGAGGCAGTGCGGCGCAGCTCGTGCTCGACAGCCCGGCGGATCCACGATGACAGCGACCGATCATCGGCATCCGGCCCGCCACCTCCGCGCACAGCAGCCAGTGCGCCGACGGCTTAGCCGGGGTGAACCGCATCTCACCCACACCCCACAGGTTGTAATACAAACGACTACGGAAGACCTCACCGAGTCGGAACCAGGCCAGACAGGCCCGACTCCGATCACGCCAGAGCCTAACGACACCTCGAATCCACAAATGATCACCAGCGTCATCCCGGAGGTCCACCAGGCCGCCGCCGAGGCCATCGCCGCGATCGTCCCTCGTCCCGGTCCTCACGGACGGACCTGGACCGGCGCGGGCTGAACCAGCCGCCCGCAGGAGGTCGTCCCCTGCCGGAAGATCGGACTTCGGCCGGGGCTGACCTGCCACTTGTGAGATTTACGTGCACACCATGTGCACACCAGGGGACAAATCAGACACAAAATGAGAGCAAATCCCCGGCACCAGAAACGAGAAACCCCAGGTCAAAAGCGGAGGATCGGGGATTTGAACCCCGGATGGGCGTGAACCCAAACCGCATTAGCAGTGCGGCGCCATACGTGCCGGAAGTGAATCCGAACGCTCTCGAAAACGCGGAATGTGCAGGTCAGACGTGCTCGGATGGTCGGAAACCGGTGCTTCCGTCCGCAGGGAAGGTGTTCGGTACGGCCACGCCATGGTCACGCCAGGGGACTCGATAGTGGTCACTTTGCACCGCCTTCCCTGATCGCTGGGGACGCCGCCGCCCGGGGCACGAGTGCGTCCGCTGCGGCGGCAGCAGCGGCGGCGACCTCGGGGAAGACCGAGACGTACTGACGGTCGGTGAAGTCGCTCCGCGCGTGGCCGAGGATCGTCGAGATGATCTTCGTGTCGACGCCGGCGGCCTTGAGGAGGCTTGCCGTGCCGTGGCGCAGATCATGGAAGCGCACCGGGGGCACTCCGGCGCGGTAGGCGAGGATCTCGAACCGGGTGCTCGTCCACTGGCCGGGCACTTCCGTGCCGTCCTCGCGAGTGAACACGCGGTCTGCGCCGGGCCAGTCCGATCCCCAGGCCAGACGGTCCGCCACTTGCACCTTGCGCCAGGCGCGGAGCGCCGAGACCGCGGTCGGCGACAGCGGCACGACGCGGGTACCGGCTTCCGACTTGGGGCCGTCGCCGCTGGCGGTCTCGCGGACGAACGCCGCGCCCTGGTCGAGGTCGATCTCGGACCAGGTCAGGCCGAGGAGTTCGTCGCGGCGCATGCCGGTGTACATCGCCACGATGAACAGCACGGCGAGCCGCTCGCGGGTCCGATCGAGGTAGTCGGCGAACTCTCCCGCGTGGGCGGGCATCCACACCATCGACGGAACGGGGCGCAGGTCCTTCGCCGCCCACAGTTCCTGCCGCTCGACCGTGGTCAGCACGCGGTCCTCGTCGTCGGCGGCTGTCTCGGCGGCTGCCAATCGCTTACCCAGCTCGGCGCGGAACCTGGTCTCCCGGGCCGGCGTCCACACCAGCGGCTTGGCCTTGTCGACTCTCGGGAGCACCACGCCGTCGAACGGGTTGATCAGGAGCTTGGACGGTATCGCGTCGTTGAGCGCAGCGCGGATCACCGCGAACTCGCGCTCGATCCGTGCGGGTGACAGTGGCTTGGTCGACTTCTTGTGCCTGGTCTCGCCACCGAGGAGCATCTTGCGCGTGTCGTCGGCACGAACGGCGATCAAGCGGTGCAGCGTCTCGGACGGCTTCTCGCCGTCCGGCAGCGGCTGGTTGACCTGGATCATCGCGGTGACCAGATCCTGCAGGTGACGGTCGCGGAGCTCGACCAGGCGCAGGTGGCCGACGCCCGGCTTGAAGTACAGCTCGCAGGCCTCGACGTACGAGGTGTAGGTGTCGGGCTTGAGCCGGAGCTTCTTCCCGGCCAGCCACGTGTCCAGGTAGTCCCGTACGAGGATGCTCCGGTCGGTCACCGGGGCGCCTCCGCCGACGCGGGCCAGTTCGGCGGCCAGTTCCTCCTCGGCGCGCTTCTTCGTCTCGAACGGGCCGAACTCCGGGCGCCGCCGCGTCTGACCTTGCAAAGCCGGGGCGTCGTAGCGGAAGTACCATCCGCCGTGCCCGCGCTTCTTCAGGTCGGGGCACTGCTGGCCGAGGGGCCGTCTCGTTCCGGGTTCACGGCAGCCGCACCGCCGGTAGACGGAGCCTTTCATGGGTCCTCCTCCCAGGTGAGATCGTGATCAGCAGGGTCGAACGCATCATTGTCGGGAGTAGGGGTGTCCTCCTCGCCGTCGCCGTAGGTCTCGTTGATGCGCTCTAGTGCCTCTCGGAGGCGGGTGTTCGAGTGCAGGTCATCCCAGATCGGCGCGTTATCGCCCGGATCTGTGTCGATGCCCTGCCCGTATCGCCTCCACAGGAGGCTTGCGAGTTCGAGCACGGCGCCGAGGTTGACCAATTGCAGGTCTTGTTCGATGCCGCTGGCGAGTTCACGGACATGCGGGTAGTCGCTGTCCGCCGCGGACTTAGCCCTGCGCTCAGCCACCACCCGGGCAACACGGAGCCGCGCAACCGCCACGGCTGCCTCTTGCATACGTTCCCGAAGGGACGTGATGGCGAAAGTGGCAAGTTCTTCCTCCGCAGCCTCGCCGATTGCCCAGGTGAGACGGTCGAGCGTGACTCCGAGCAGGTCCGCGAGGTCGACTGCCTCATCAAACCGCACCGGCTGCTTGCCGGTCTCGACCCGGTAAACCGTGGACTGGTGCCATGACCAGCCCCGGTCCGTCATGCGCCGCGCGAGTTCGGTCTGCGAGATCGACGCATGCTCACGCAGGTACCGGACGTTGGCACCGAGCGTCTCTGCGGTCTTCTCTCGCGGTTGCTTCGTCATCCCCGAACGCTACAGCAGTTGGTTGTCGTCGATTATCTTCTGTCGCTGTCTACATTATTATGATGTAGCGTCTAAAGCAAGAACATTTACCCGTGGAGGAACAGGAGGCCGGCATGGCTCCCAGCGCGACACCAAGCCCGGAGGATCTTCTTCTGATCGAGGACGTCTCCGTGATCACCCGTCGTTCGGTGGGCACCCTGCGGTGGCTCCGGCACCAGGGCCAGGGACCGAAGGGGCACCGCGCAGGCCGGAGGATCTACTTCCGGCGCGGCGATGTCATGGAGTGGCTCGCCGAGCAGGAACGCGCCGCGGGCGCCGCGCGTCCAATCCGTCTTTAGGTGCCCGCAGATGAGCGGCCTGCAGATGCAGAAAGACGAACTGCTCGCGCTCCCGGTGAGCGTGGACCTCACCACGGCAGGGCGCGCATTCGGGCTCGGGAGGACACGCGCCTACGAGCTAGCCCGGGCGGGCCAATTCCCCTGCCGGGTGATCCCGGTCGGCCGGAAGTTCCGAGTACCGAGGTCAGCGCTGCTGGAGGCGCTCGGCATCGAGGACAGCGCCGCAGCTCAGGCGGGGTATGAAGGTGTGAACGGGTTGCGGAAGGGTGAGCGTGACTGACCTTCCGCTCGATGCCAGCCCCGGCGACCCGCAACGCCGGCCCGTTCACCTTCGACCCCGACGACCCGCTTGCGGGAATCCGAAAGGTCGAGCACGTCGATGCGGACAAACGAGTCGGCGAGGTCGCGAAGGCGGTCCGTGTTATGGCCACGGCGGGCGTGCTCGACGCCGTGACCGAGGAGATCGTCCGCGACTACGTGACCCGCGGGAAGCTGCTCAGCAAGTCGGCGTTCCGTGCGATCGTGAGAGAGTCGCGTCCTTACCGCCCCGCTGGCCGTTCACACCTTCACACCACCCTTCCGCCTGCGCGGACACCCGCGAGCGACGGATGCGACGGTGACGGCTGCGAAGCGCCGCCGCCCGCCTGGGCGAAGGGCGCCGACATCCTCGGCAGGCTCGTGCGGGACCTCCGTGACCGCTGCGGGCTCACCGGCGAGGAGCGGAACGCCAGGCTCGTCTACCTGGTCGTGGCCAGCCGCGTTCTCGACCATCCCGCGTCAGCGGCGGTCAAGGGCCTGTCGGGCGCGGGCAAGTCCTACACGGTGGAGTGCGTGCTGCGGGCGTTCCCGTCCTCGGCCGTAATCGTGATGACCGCCATGTCCGAGCACGCGCTGATCTACATGCGCGAGGGCTTCGCGCACCGGACCCTCGTCCTCTACGAGGCCACCGCGCTGCGCGAGGGGCGCGAGAAGAACGAGGGCAACCAGACCGCGATGTTCATCCGGACCCTGCTGTCGGAGGGTCGGCTGATCTACCCGACGGTCCAGAAGGACGAGCACGGCAACCTCGTCACGATCGTGATCGAGAAGGAAGGCCCCACGAACTTCCTCGTCACCACCACGGCGACCAGCCTCCACAACGAGAACGAGACCCGCATGCTGTCGCTCGCGGCCGACGACAGCAGGACGCAGACCACCGCCGTCCTGAAGGCAATCGCCAGCGGGAAGAAGCGATCCGGCACCGACTTCTCGGACTGGCACGCCCTCGACCACTGGATAAGGCACGCGAACCACGACGTCGCCGTGCCGTACGCGGGATGGCTCGCCGCGAACATCCCGCCCGTCGCGGTCAGGCTCCGCCGCGACTTCGCCACGCTGCTCGCCCTGGTCGAGACGCACGCGATCATCCACCAGCTCGACCGCGAGATCGACGAGCACGGGCGGATCGTCGCCACCCCGGACGACTACCTCGCCGTGCGCGAGCTTGTCGCCAACCTGATGTCCGATGCGGTCGGCACGACCGTCAAGGCGACGGTCCGGCAGACCGTCGAGGCCATCAGGCAGCTCGCGACACCGGGAGGGGTCACCGTCAAGCAGCTCGTGGACCGCCTCCAGCTTGAGCGGTCCGCGGCGCAGTACCGGGTTCAGGCGGCTCGTGACGGCGGCTTTATCGTCAACATCGAGGACCGGCGCGGCATGCCAGCCCGGTACGCACTCGACAACCCGCTGCCCGCCGAGGTCGCCCTTCTCCCTGAGACGATCCCGGAGGACTTCCGCACACTCGCACCTACCGACCGCGCTGAAACACGCAGATCAGCAAGCAACACAGGGGTGTGAAGATGTGACAGGGCAGCAGAGGGGTGAGGCTCCGTATTGTCGGACACCGGACACTGAAGTCCGCTAACGCCATGACAGAGACGCCCCGGAAGACCGGCTATTCGGCGTGCGCGAAACGGTCCGGTTCGTGCGAGTAAGCGGTTTACGGGCGGGTTGAAGTGGTAGTTGCGGTAGGTCGTCTGGGACACCAGTCGACGTCCTGCCTGGGCTTTCGCAACGAGGTCCGTCACCACAGCGATGCCTTCATCCTTCATCCTTCATTCTCAGCGTGCGGTATCGGTCGGCGATCTCGCTCACTGAGACTCCCGCCAACGAGCATCGCGCGTTCATGGCGAGCGGCGCTGGCTCCGCCTTGGTGTCGAGAATCCAGTTCGGTACCTCAGGACTGCCGGTCGGCTAAGGTTTTCTACATGAGCATGGCTGATTCTGATGTGTTCCGGGTCCTTACCACACAGATCAGAGACCTCGAAAGACGTTGCGTCGCCGTCGCTCCGGCGAAGGCAGCCATATTTGCTTTCGCACGCACTGACACCAGCGCAGCGTCACGCGGGCTAGTCCAGGCTGATGCGACCATCCGCTCTGGCCTAGACTCAATAGGGCGAGTGCACAGCGGCAAAGTCACTCACGTGCCGATGGTGCTCGACTCGATCGGTGTTCTCTACGAGTGGTATCTCACGCAGGAAGCTGCTGTAGCCACGCAGATAGCCAATCCCTCGGACATAACCGAGGCAATGGCGAGGGTCGCGATAATCGCACCCGATGTCGATGGTGCCCTTAATGTAATCGCTCGCGCCCTCTACCTGCACCAGCCAGTCACTCGCCGCTGGTTTGTCAGCCCGCGGCCAGCCGCACTCTTGCTCATATGCCTGATCTATTTGGTCTGCATCGCGGCGCCTGTTGCAGAGTTGGAGTTGCCGCCCGAACTGCAGGGCCTGCTGACGAACGAGGTGGGCTACATTGCGCTGGCCATCACGGTTGCAAGCATGGTCACCGACCACAACCGGCGCAGTTAGGGACTGGACGGGTCGCGGATGCATGTCGATTACGAATGACTCAGTCCGCTTGCGGCATGGACAGTCATTGGCACTCCGCAGGTCACGGTCAGTCTGAAGACTTTCGTCCTTCCCGCACTCTCTGAGAAATTCGGCCAAAGTACACCTGAACCATCCTAGCGCTCCACGGGATGACGTGATCGAAGTGCAGGTCTGCCGCCGAGCCGCATTGGCGACACCGGCCGCCGTCCTGGCCGCGACGGCGATCTTGACATCTTGGCGGATGGACCTGGTGTTCCGCTCGCCGACCGGCGCCTGGACATCCATAACCCAGAACTGCCAGCCCGGCGGCGCCTGGGGCCAGGACGGGTCGGGCTGCCAGCCTCGCGGCGGCGTCCAGCCGAGTTGGGGCGCTGGCCACCCAGGTGGCGGATTGAAGCGAAGCGCGGGCGCAGCGAATTGAGCCGTGGGCCACTCGGCGGGACGGCCTGCCATCGAGCCTCGCCGCCTGGAGCGCACCCGGTATCCCGCATAGCCGACCAGCGTGACGCCAGCCGGAATGGCGAACCACCCGTGGGTCGTGTCTACCAAGGTAATCACCACGATCACGACGACGACCCAGGTAGTGATCACGCGCTTGGCGTACCGCGTCACCCGGTAGGGGTTGTTGTAGCGACGGTCAATCCGCACCCACTTGCCCATATGCGGATAGTAGCCGGAAGATAGCAATTTGCTGAACAAGCAGCGAGGATCTGGACGCCAAACTGGTGCGCAACCGCATAATCTCCTGGCGCAAACGGCAGTCACTGCTCAACCGCAATCAGTAGTGCGTGCAGCGGATCGTTGTCGAGACATGGCAGCGAGTCCCAGTTAGCCACGATCTCCTCCAGCATCGTGGTGTAGAAACGGATGGCCGCAGTGATCCCGGCCCTGGTATAGGGGGCGGGCCCCTGAGCGAGCCGGGAGGCCCATTCGTCCCAGCGGCTGGCACCGTAGCGGTGATGCGTGGTTCCCGCATCGCGGTCGCGGAGCAGCATGGCGATCACGAGTATGTGCCTGGCGAGTTGCAGCGTGAGGTGCGCGCCGATGAGGACATCGCCGCGAGCTGCCTTGACTGCGGCCAGGACCGCATCGAACCGGAAGTCGTTGATCAGCTCGACTACCGCATACGCGGGGTTCTGGCCCGGCGCGGCGTATGCCGAGTCAGGTTCATCTGGGGCCGGGGCGGTCGCTATGACGTCGATCCTGCGCAGGTCTCGCAGGACCAGGCGCACGCAGTATCCGGAGGCATCCCCACTGCGGCTGGCCGCGAATACCGGCGACAGGCGAGATCCGATCTGGCGGGCGAAGTCCTCCGCCACCGTGACCGGGTCCGTGACGCTGATCGACAAGTCAAGATCGGACCAGCGATCGGTGGAAGCTGCCGTGCCGCTCGCCGAGCCGTGTACGCGGAAGTCGCTGATACGCGGGTCCTTGGCGGCCAACCCGGCCAGCACTGCCAGCGTGCGCGGCTGCCAGTCGTCACCGGGCAGTCCGGAGTTCGGAGCCATGGCATTTAGGGTGGCACGGGGTTACCGCGAGCGACGCAGGCTTTTCCGGCGGGCTGTGGGCCCAGATTACTAGCTGCCCGCCGAACGGGCTGCGGCTGCGGTGAGAGCGTCCAGAAGCGGGCTCGCCTGGTCCACGCCGCTGACGTCGAGCACCCTGCTCGGGGCATCGTCGGCTAGAAGGATCAGCAGAGGCGGTGGCCCGGTGCGAGCCACCAGGGTCCAATCGCTTCCGGTAGCTCGAACGACCAGCCCGGACGGCCACGACTTACGGGTGCGGACCGCTCCGGGTGGCGGCTTGGGAACAGCTGCGAGTTCCCAAGCCTCGCTCAGCGCGCGGTCGACGACCGCCTGGGCCTGGTCGCCGGGTCCGAGCGGCCTGCGGAGGTCGATCAGCCTCGGCATCATGGGCTCCAGCTCTGTATCGCCCAGCTCCCACGCGCGCGATCGCTGTGCCTCGGCGTACCGGGCCGCGTCCCAGTGCCCAGTGTCGACCAGCTCCCTGGCGATACCGTCGGCTACTGCCCTGCGCCGGGGAACTTGATCGGGCCACTCCTGGCCACGGAGAGCCCCAGGCGGGTCGTGCGGGCGGGGTAGCCCAGCCAGACCAAGAGAACAATCGACCGGCCAGCCGGGCAGTGTGGCGCTTACCGTCTCCGGCGGCGGCTCGTAGCCGCACTCAATGTCCGTGTTCCAGATTGCTTGGACCGATCTGATGCCATCCACGTCAGTCGAAACCCGTGTCCACCGGGCGCCAGCCTCGTCCTGGTCGAGGACAAGCCCGTATCCGCCCTCCACGCTGGTCACGCCCAGTGCCGCACATGCTTCGCCGTAGCTGCCGGCGATCTCACCGGGGTAATCCTCGGGGCTCATCTCCACGACGGTCACCATCTGGAGTTCCCCCTGCGGGCTGGGCACAGGGGTGGGCCGCTCCGGATGTCGCCTTACGGTGGAGGTTCGGGCTTTCCTCTTCTTATTGCTCATGCTCATAGCGTGACACCGCGAATGCCATTCGTCACCCCGGAACGAAATGGAGGTGATCCGCTGGCCATTCTCAACATGGGTGTTGAATGTGGACCGGCCACGTGCGACGCGATAGCGGCATAAAGGACCGTGGGACACGGTAGGTTCGCCGAGTCGCCTTTAATCACGTGAGCAGCTATGCGGAACGGGGACTCTTTGCCGAAGCGCTCGTCATGACCAGCGGTTATGAATAGTAGCGTCTAACCGCTGACACAGGAGGCCAGCGCGACCGACGTCCAGGGAATCATCGGTCCGCGGAGCAGGACCGGGGAGCAGTCCGGGTATAGCAGCTCAAGGCCGAAATCCGCTCGGGGCCTGTATTCCTGCAGGCCGGAGTGCCAGAAGGACAGCCACTGGTACTGGTCCTCGGCGTAGACCAGGAACCGCTGATTCGTAAGGATCACCCGGAGGAGGCCCAGAACCCGCCACTGGGGCGCGGCCTGCGCAGCCAGGCGCCTTGCCTCGCGGCGGTCCGCCGCGTCGCTGAGTGTCTTTCCGATCATGGCCCCGGCCAGGAAAGCGGGGGATCCCATAACGAACAATGACGGCCGAACCGGGTACTGGACGGATAGCTCCAAGTAGCGGGAATACTCCGCCACGGTCTCCCTGAACGCGCCCTCATCGGGCTGGAGCACGATCCCTGTTGGGTGGTATGTCGGTAGTCGTTCGCCTCGCTGAAGCCGTGCACGGAGGATCTCGGCATCCGCTATGCCTTGCGTGTGCGCCTCGGGTCCGAATGGGTCGTACATGGGCTACCGTCTCCTCAGTCGGCATGGTGAGACAAGAGTGATTATGTCTCATGCGTACGACATTTGATGGCTACAGCGCTGTTCGGCCGGTCGGCCAGGCCAACCGTAGAACCGGCAGCCGTGCCAGGACGGGACCGCATGCCGCATATTCAATGAGCAGATCGTCCATGCCCCCTCCTGTGATCAGCGGCAACGGTGACGGCAGCGCCACGCGTCCGTTCGGGATGACCCGACCTTGATCTTCATTTCCCGACCCGGCCGGCCGGTGTTTGCGCGGCGGGGCGCCGCGGCGGCCAGGTGATGGTAGCGGTGCCGTGGCGCTTGGTGAACACCCCGGCGGGGCCGGGGCCGCCCGGGGCCGGCGTGGTGCTGGCAGGCCAGTAAGCGAATGCGGTACCGGGGAGGTCATGATCGTGGCAGTCCCAGTCGCTGATGTGGCGCAACAGAGTCGCGGCGGCCTGGGCTGCGCGGGGCCCGTAGGCGCAGGCGCCGAACTCGGAATCGGCGTCGCTGAGCTTGCGGCTGATGAGGCAGGCGAGGGAGCCGTCGTGGATGACGGCGGCAGGGTAGCGGCCTGGGCGGCTGGGGTCTCCGGGGAGCCGGTTGCCGTCTTCAGCGGTGATCTTGCAGGCGCCGTCGGCGAACGCGCCGAGCCACAGGTACAGGTCGGCGAAGGAGGTCATGTTCGCGATGGTGATCCCGGACCATGCGGTGACAGGGCCGTCTGCGAGGAGGCCCCAGGGCAGGGGCGGGTCGCCGAAGGAAGGGTCCTCGGACCGGATGAGGACGTGCATACCGTCGGGCGCGTTGAAGGCGGCGGCCTGCTCGACGAGCGCACCGCCGCCCTGCATGGGGACGAACCCGCAGACCTGTGCTGATGTGCTGGCCAGGTGATCGCCGTTCTTGCGGAAGGCGATGGACCTAGTTCAGCCGTTCATCCGCAGCGGCACGACGAGCGTTCCGCTGCCCGGGGTGAGCTGGCTGATCCAGGCGGGCGCGATGTCCCAGGCACCCGCGGTCACGATGATCGCGTCGAACGGCGCGTGCTGCAGGACGCCGTGCTCGGCATCCCCGGTGATGACCGTGACTCGGTCCCCGTACCCGGCGGCGTCCAGTGCCGCTGCCGCCTCGTCGGTGACGCCGAAGTCGATGTCGATCGTTACCACATGCCCGTCCGGGCCGGTGACCTCGGCTAGAAGAGCGGCGTTGTAGCCGCCTGACCCTACTTCGAGTACCCGCATACCGGGCTCGACTTCGGCCTGGCCAATCATGGCCGCCTGCAGCCACGGGGCGGATACCGATGACAGGCAAGTGCCGCCCGGATCGAATCGGGTGCGAATGACGTCGTCGGCGTAAGCGCCTTCGAGCGTGGTGCCGGGCGGGGCGAAGGCATGGCGGGGGACGCGGCGGAACGCGGCCTCGACCGCCGGGCTGGTGATCCGGCCGCCGGCGATCAGCGCGTTCGTCAGGTTGTCGCGCAGGCGCGCGGCGTCGGCCGGGTCGTGGATGGCGGTGGCGGTCTCGGTCACGTGTTCCTCTCGATGTGTGTCACGGAAATCTTGGTCATTGCTGCTCGTCACCAAAGGCTGAGTCGGTCGAGGATCTCGGCGGCGCGGGGCTCGGTAGCGGCAGCGAGCGACCGAGACGACGTGTGAACAAGGCCCGGCCGGGTATGGCTGCTAGGTCGAATCAGGTACTTCAGTTCTGCCATGGTCGGCAGTGGCTCGTGGTGGGCGCGTTCGCACCGCAGCGCGCCGCATGCGCTGGCAAGGTGCAAGGTGTCCATGATCGGCCAGTCGCGGAGCAGGCCGTAGGCCAGGCCGCCTGAGAACGCTGCCCCGGCGCAGTGCGTGTGCCGCACGCGGACGCTGTAGGCGGGGACACTCAGGCGCTCGGTAGGGCCGGCCGCCACGGCTCCGGCTGCTCCGGCGGTGACGACGGCCCACTCAGCTCCGGTACGTGATCGCAGGTCGGTGGCCGTGGCAAGGGCGCGGTCAGGCGAGGGGTCCGGGATGCTGGACTGGATAACAAAGTGAGGGTGGCCGGCAAGTGCGTTGAGCACATCGGGAGCGGCGACGTCGCCGCCAAGGTTGGCGAGGATCGGAGCCCCGGCGGTCCGCGCAGCCGCAATGGCGCGGGCCGCCGGGGCGGTCATGAACCGGTAGCAGTCGATGTACGCGAGCGCGGCCGATGCGAGCGGCTCCAGGGCGATGTGCTCCAGGCTCTCAGCGACACCGGGCACGTGGGGGAACATGGTCCGGGTATCCAGGTTGTCGCCGACCACTACGATCTGCGGCGTGGCCAGTCCCGCCCGGATGCTCGCGGTTGCGGTGACCTGGAATCGAGTCAGCCATTCGCGGACATGGCTGCCGCTGGCGTCGTCGCCGATGTCATTGGTGAGCAGCAGACTCGGCTGCCCGAGCGCGGCCAGGACGGCTGCCACCATGGGGCCATCGGCGGCGATCGAGCGCGCTGTCGCGAGTACCTCGGCACCCTGGCCTGGTGCGGGGAAGCGCTCTACCTGCCACAGGCTGGCCGCAGCCAGGTAGCTGACGCACACCACTGGTCCGCGTAGATCGGGCATGGCTACCAGCCGTAAAGCGAGAATGCCTGGTTCGCCGCGACGTGGCTGAGGGCGGCCCGACAGTAGTCGATCATGTGCTCAGGGGGTGCCCCGAGCGGGAACCAGCGCAGTCCGCTGCACTTGTCGGGCTCGCGGTTCTCGGGGACGCCCGCCCAGCGCTGGACGGTGAAGAAGAACGCCGCCCGGCCCCCGCTGGATGAGTTGTGCATGATGTGAGCGAATTCGACGTCGCTTTCCTTGATGACGACCCCGATTTCTTCCCTGGCTTCGCGGACGAGCGCCGCCAGGACGGACTCGCCGGCTTCAAGGTGGCCGGACGGGACGTGCCAGGCGCCGTCTTCGTAGCCCGTTTTGTACCGCTGACCGAACAGCACCTCCCCGTCGGGGTTGAGGAGGATCAGATGCACGTCGCCGACGAGTTTGTGGCGGCGGGTATCCGCGCCGTGAGCGACGGCCGGGGCTTGCGACGTCATCAAGCATTCTCCTTGCAGACGATTCCGACAGGGTGCCGCTGGTTACCATAGCGACGTCGCGCGCACAGGCCGATACGTCAGACGCATATCCCTGTCACCAGCCTGAACGGGCCATGCGTACCTGTGGTTCGGCAGCCTGACGGTGACAGCGCTTGGTCAGAACAGGCCCCACTCGGCCAGCAGGCCGCTCAGTTCGCCGAAGCGGTCGGCGCTCATGCGCTTCTTCGCCGCGTCCTCGGTCGGCTCCTGGGCGGCTCCGTACTGCCACCAGCTCTCGCCGGTCTTGCGGTCCATGACGAGGAAGCGGTCCTTGACGGCCGGCCCGCGGACGACGAGCGAGACCGCGTAGGGCTCCGCTACCACGGCGTGGACCATCGAGTGGTGCAGAGCGTAGGTGCTGCCCGTCCGTTTCCTGGCGCACCATGACCTCGTCGAGGCTTCCGGGCGCGATGTCCTCGTCCAGCTCGACGTTGCCGAACAGGTAGTGGCGGTACTGACCCGCGCAAGATGGTGCTCGCGTAGGACCAGCGGTGGTTGTGCGGCCGGTCGAAGTAGCCGGGCAGGAACACGTGCAGCCGCACCCGGAAGCCCGGCCGGGTCGTCGTGCAGCACGATCTTGTCGAGGATGTCGTAGTGCTCGCACAGCGCCAGCAGCGCGGGCGTCCGGGGGATGTCCGCGCAGGACTGCCCGGATCACGCCGGGGTCTCCGGCCAGCGCGTCAAGGACCTCGCGGGCGGCGGCCTCCACCGCGTCGATGTCGTCCCAGTCGTCGGGGCCGTCGAGCGCTCGCAGCGGCTTGACGATCGTCTCCATGTCCATGGCTGTTACTCCCCTCTCGGGCTTGGCGGTGGACTTCCACAGCCGGCACACCGGCACGATGTCCTCGTAGGCGGCGCACGAGCTTCCGCCCATGACGACCTCCTCGGCCGGGCAGCCGCCCAGGCAGGCCGGATGCCTTGCAGCCGCCGCAGGCGCTGCGTCGCGAGCGGCTTGGTGAACAGGTCGAACTCGTTGTCCCCGTGGTTGAGCACGACCTGGCCGTCCGTCCATCCGGGCGAAGTACAGGCTGGTGTCGAACAGGTAGGAGCAGACGTAGGCCGCGTCCGTCGGGGAAGATCGAGATGCGGTCCAGGGTCCGGCCGATGCACCCCTGGTAGCCCTCGGCGGCGTACCGCTCCATCTGGTCGCGCCGGGCGTAGGTCGGCTGGTACCAGACGCGGGTCTTGTAGTGCGGGGCGGCGCGTGCCGAGGATGTCGCAGAAGTCCACCCACTCCGGCGGCGTCATGGCCAGTTCCGGGATTGCCGTGGCCGGTCCCGATGGTGGAGAAGACGTGGTACTTGACCAGTGACACGCCCAGGCTCGTCGGCAATGTCGAGCAGTCGGAGCGCGTCGTCCTTGTTGGCCTGGTTGACCGTGCAGATGATCCGGGTGTCGAAGCCGCGCGTCGTCAGCTCGGCGGTGGTGGCGAGCGCCTGGTCGAACGTGCCCGCCCCGCGGATCGCGTCGTGTGACTCTGGGGGTGCCGCCGTCGAGGCTGACCTGGACGTAGGCGAAGTCCTCGGGCTGAGCTGGCGGAACTTCCTGAGCGCGGGTGCCTGCGCGTTGGTGGTCGTGATGACGTGCTCGTAGCCCAGGCGTCCGGCGAACCGGATCGCGTCGACATAGTTGGGGTGCAGCGTCGGCTCGCCGCCGAGGATGGTGAGCTTGCTGCCGCCCATCCGCCGCCAGGTGGCCAGCGTCGCAACGATCTCCGGCAGCGGCATCTTCAGCGCGCGGTCCAGCCGCTCGCCCATGTAACAGTGCTCGCAGCGCAATTGACAGGCTTCCGTGATATAGAGATAGACGTTCCGGAACCGCCCGTACTCCACCCGGTCGATGCGTTCCGGCTCAGGGACGATCACGCCCCGGGGCATCCGGGCGTGACCGTAGCCGTCGCGGTCGCGGCGGAAGGTCGGGGCGGGTAGCGGGACAGCCGTCATGGCGACTCCTTAGGGGTGAACAGGGCGGTGAACTGCTCGGCGGTGCGCTCAGGTGTGCCGCCGCTTGGAAGCAGCGGCACGGGGATTCCGGCGTGCGCGAACGCTTGCCGGATACCGTCGGAAAGCTCGCGGTAACGCCGCATGCGGACGTGATAGACGGACGGGTCGTCGCCGTGGCGGACCACAAGCAGGTGTTCGCAGCGAGCGCAGCGCCGGGGATCGCTCTCGCTCGCCATGGCCGGCAGGCGAGGGTCGCACAAGGGATCTCGCTCGCAGTAGCCGCAGACCCGGCGGGCGCCTGAACGCTGGCGCAGGACGAAATCCTGCGCCGCCAGCTCGACGGCAGCCACCCCGCATGCGGGTGCGAGCTGGCGCATGAGCGACAGGAACAGGCTGACCTGCGTCTCGGTGCCGGGGAAGTTGTCCAGCAGGATGGTGTGGGCAGCGCGTCCTCGCATGACCTGCTCGACGTAGCCATGGACGCTTGTCATGACCGTGAAGTCGTCGATCCAGCCGAGGCGCACGGCATCCGTGGCGGTGGCGGCCAGCACCGCTTGCGGCACGTGCTCCCGGAGGCGGAACACCGCGTACCCAGGGTTCTGGGCGAGTCTGAGGGCTAGGGCGCTCTTGCCGGCCGCCGGCGGCCCGATGAGGGAGATGACGTGCGTGAGCATGAGAGGCTCCCTTTCAACCCCGAAACGCCGGGGCGTCCGCTGGCCGCTGAAGCTCGCACCAGATGACCTTGCCGGTGAGCCGACGCAATTCGTGAGGAACAGGACCGGGTGAGAAGCGGAACCTGTCGAAGTCGCGCATGTCGCGGCTGTCAGGCAGGGCCGGGTAGTAGAACCCCCAGCGGTGGCTCAGTTCCTGGACCAGGAACAGCCCACGGCCGCCTAGCGCGCTGGCGTCGGGCAGGCTTGGCGACGGGGGCGGGGCGGGATGGCCGTCCCACACCTCGATGACCAGCGCGCGATCCTCGACGGTGAGGCGGATTTCGACGCACGGGCGCACAAGGGACGGCCGACCGGGCCAGGACGGTGCCGCGACCTTCTCAGGTGCTTGCACGGCATTCGTGACCAACTCCGAGACCAGCAGCTCCGTCGTATCCGAAAGGCTCGGAAAGCCCCATTCGCACAGCATGTGCTTGGCGTGGAGTCGCAGACAGCCCGGCGCGGTGTCGAGAGCCGCGACTTCAAGTCTCGACCGCCGCACCCTCGGCCGTGACGCCGAACCCAGCCGATATACCCCAGGTTGCCCTGCCATGGCTCCACCACCCGCCTAGCGGCCCAACCTGACCGGCTGGGCCTGACGAACCGTCAGTGCTGCTCAGAGTGGGCTCGCTGTAAGGGACAAGCCAACGCGCGGCGCGTATAACAGGTATGCGCCTCATGTATCGTCACGGCCCGCGATCAAGTCGTACCGTTAGTAAAATGCGGGTGGTCTTGTAGTCGGACGGGTCGGGGTGCAAGATGACGGCGACGCGGGCGGTGCGCCACTGTGCGAACTGCGGCACGCGCCTGGCCCTGGACAATCCAGGCAGGTGGTGCGGTGCGTGTGCTCATGATGCCCGCGCGGAGGTGGGCGGCCCACCGGCCGTGCCCTTGGACTTCTGGTACTCGGCCGACCTCCTGGACGCCTTCGAGGCCTGGCACATGGGCCGCGTCATCCTCGCCTACCGGACCCACGCATTTCACGCCAGGCCCCTGAGCCAGCTCAGGGTCTGCGAATGGCTCGGCATGACCCAGGCGCAGCTCAGCCGCATCGAAACGAGCCGCGAAGGGCCGACCGACATCGGCAAGCTCATTCACTACGCACAAGTCTTCGGCATGCCGCCCGAACTGCTGTGGTTCAAGCTGCCGCGCGACCGCAAAGCCGTGAACTGGGCCCAGGTAGTCCCTCTCGATCGTGACGATCCGCTGGCGGTCGTGGGTCAAGATGGACCTGTGGATCGTCGTAAGTTCATGGCCGTGAGCGCCAGCGCGGGGCTTGCCTCGGTCGCCGCTCCCACCCTTGACCTGCTGGCCGCGCTGGGGCGCGAGCCAGTGCCGTCGGAAGTGCGGCAGTCCGACATCGACCAGGTCCGCGCGTCCGCCCGGCTGTTCACGAACTGGGACCACACCTACGGTGGTGGGATCGTCCGGGAGGCCGTGACCGCGCAGCTTCGCTGGTCAGGCGAGCTGCTGGAAGCCAAGTGTCCCAAGGGCATGCGAGCCGAACTGTTCGCAGCGGTGGGAGCACTGAGCGGCGTATGCGGCTTTATGGCCTTCGATGCCTACGCCCACGATGACGGAAGGCGCATGTTCACCTTCGGCCTGACTTGCGCCGAGGAAGCCGACGACTGGCACCTGCGGGCCAAGCTCCTGTCCAACCTGGCACGGCAGGCCATCTGGTGCGGCGACCCGGACACCGGGCTGACCCATACCGAGCTGGCACTGGTACGGACCGACCGGCTGACGGCCACCGAGCTTGCCATGCTCCACACCGCCCGGGCTCGCGCACTCGGCAAGCTGGGCCGAACTCAGGAGACATTCGCAGCGGTCGGCCAGGCCGACGAGGCTTTCGCCCGGTCGCGCCCAGGCGACGATCCGCCGTGGATGGCCTACTACGACCAGGCTCAGCACCACGGCGACACCGCGCACGCCCTGTTCGACCTCGCCATCCACGACGTGCTCGGGCACCGAGGCAGCCGAGCGACTGTCGGTGGCGGTCAAGGGTCACGCCGACGCCTACGCCCGGTCCCGCGCGATCTCCGGCACGAAGCTGGCCTCCCTGCTCATGGCAACCGGCGACCCTCTCGAGGCCACCGCCGTCGGCCAGCGCGCGATCGACGACGCGGGCCGACTGCGGTCCCGGCGGGCCGCCGACGACCTGCGCGAGCTGCGACGCTTCGCCGGCCGCCACGCGCGCCTGCCCGAAGTCGCCCACCTTCGCGAGCGCATCACCCAGCTCGCCGGGCCGGCGTGACCATACCGGACGACCTGGCCGCGGTCCTCGAAGCAGCCTGCGCGCAAGCCGGGCTGAGCGCTGCCGGTGCCGAGCCCATCCGGCTCGGCGAGAACGCGATCTTCCGCCTGCCCGGCGGCATCGTCGCGCGGATCGCCAGGGCAGGCCAGCAGTCGGTGGCACGACGGGAGATCGCGGTGTCCCGCTGGCTGAACGCCGCCGGGGTCAGCGCTGTGGCCGCCTGGGGAGACCTCGATCAGCCAGTCGACGTCAGCGGGCGCAGCGTCACGTTCTGGGACGAACTGCCGCCCCACGCCCCCGGCAGCCTCCCTCAAGTCGCCGCAGTACTCAGGCGACTCCACTCCCTCCCGGTACCGGAGGCCGTCCCCCTCGGCACGCTTGACCCCTTCGTGCGGCTGCGCGAGCGCATCGGCCAGGCGGCCACCCTGACCGGAGAGGACCGGGCGTGGCTAGCCGACAGGCTTGCAGCACTTGAACGGGACTGGGCCGCGCTCAGCGACACCATGCCCACGTGCGTCGTACACGGCGACGCCTGGACCGGCAACGTCGCCGCGACCCACGACGGCCGGGTCATCCTGCTCGACCTCGAACGCTGCTCCCTCGGGCCGCCGGAATGGGACCTCGTGTCCACGGCCGTCAAGTACGTCACCTTCGGACAGGTAACACAGGCCGACTACGAGCAGTTCTGCGACGTCTACGGCCAGGACGTCACCAACTGGGCCGACTTTCACCTGCTCAGGGACATCCGAGAGCTACGGGTGACCTGCTACGCCGCGCAGCAGGCGGCAGAACAGTCTCAACTCGCCGACGAGGCCGACCTGCGCGTGTCCTGCCTGCAAGGTCGACATGGCCCCCGGCCTTGGCCGTGGGCCCCCATTTAAGCTGCTTCGCGGGTAGCGGCTCAGCGTAGCAAGGTTTCATCGCGGGCTCCGGTTCCTTGGAGTTCGCTGATTCCCCGCGGTCAGATAAGCGTTCCTCCGCGGCGACCTCGTCGCACAGCTGCGTCCGTGACCGGGCGGCCCGTGTGATCCTAATAAATGTCTGTGGCCATGAAAAGTACTTGACGGTTGACACAGCTCCCCCAGCCGTTGTTATTAAGCTTGCAGAATTATTAGTACTTAAGGAAGGAGTCCGGCTTGGATGGCGCAAAATGGCCAGCTGTAGCTGGTCAAGGCAAGCTGGCAGCCATTTTGCTCAACCCCCCGCTGTCGACCACTGGAAACAGGTCTCGCAACGCCGTCAGCAGAGCCAGTCAACTGCTCGGTTACAAGTCACTTGAGATCGTGAACCTTTATGCCGAGCCCACGAGTTCGATTGCGGAGCTTGGCCTCAGCGAGACCCTCGAAGGGTGGCTCTGGGCTAGGCCTAGGTTGAGGATTGCCCTGCAATCTGCCGACGGCCTGCTCGGCGCCTGGGGCGTCGCTGGGCTTGCTGGTTCGGCTCAGAGAGGGCGAGACCGGCAAGTGGCGTGGCTTCGCGCCGAGGCAAGCCGGGTAGGATTTAGTGGTATATGGATGGTCGGTGGGGAACCTAGGCACCCGTCGCGCTGGCATCAATACGTCTCGGACAAGTACGGGCGCACAACCGGCGGCACGTTCGAGGAACGTCTACGTCAAGTTGTCGTGAAGGTAGCTTTGTGAAGCTCTTAGAAGCATCGTCCGAGGCCATCCACACCAATGCGCGAGGTCGCTAAGTCGGCCATCGATTCGCGTCGTTTCACCGCCTCATACTAGCGACGGCGACGCTGCGGCCGTTCTCAGCATGCAGCTCAAGGAACGGATAGGGTGATGCGTTCGGATCGAGTTCAAGGAAGCTGAGCTCGAATGCTTGTGTCAGGTCCCCGACGTTTGCGTACTCCACTTGACGAGTGAGGATGAGTGCGTGCAGGAACCAGCTTGACAAGCAGGCTGGTGTGACAGGTCGCGCTCCGACATGAAATGGGCCATCCTGCGGACCGTCTAGGATCCCGAGGTTTCTCATCGTCCGGAGGCTCTTCGATGCGCCAGCGTCGATGAACTCGCGCTCACCGAATGTGACGCGGGCGTGGGTTCTCACCGTCCGACGGTCGGCTGCGCCGTCGATACGGATCTGGCGCCCGACAGCCGCGGCAATGCTTCCGAAGAAGGGGAACGTGGCGAGCAGTGCGCCGTAGTGCAGCGCTCGCCGGTCGGGGAACTGATCCTGGTGATCGATCGCCCATTCGATCATCGGCCCGCGCATCTGCCGGCGGTGCAACCCAGACATGGGTCAGCACCTTCTTCGTCTTGTTCTCCGCCTCCTGTGGCGTCACCAAGTCGCGCAACGCCACCCCCAGAAGCTGGCGCGCTGCCGGATCCTCGCGATGCTCGGTTGCGATGCGGAGGGCCGACGTCGAGCAGGTCAACGGTGAGAGCACGGTCCAAGACCATGCCGATGCTGCCCCCGGCGCTCATGCCGTCACCCTTGCAAGCGGAACGATGACCTCATCGAAGCTCAGCCCGCCGTGGCTGACGCTGATCCGGTTGTTCGTGAAGGCGCGCGCGTCCAGCAGCGAACAGCAGCGGTTCGGCGGTGGGAGGCATGCCAGGAATGTCGTCCCAGACGATGCCATCTGCCGCGGACGCGTCGCGCAGGGTCCGGTTGGGGTAGCGGAGTAGCCGTTTGCCGGCCGACTCGATGGCAACGCCCTCCGAGACCGAGCCAGTACCGATGCATTCGAGGTTGCCGTGGTCGGCCGTTATCCACGTCTCGATCCCCGCGGCGGTGGCGCGCGCGACGAGATCGACAAGGAAGCCGTTGGCCACCCAGACGTCGAGGTTGGCCATCAGCTGTGCGTCGCCGAAGAGCTCAGAAGTGTGCATAAGATCATCCACCGCGTTGACAACGACGTCCGATGACGAGGCGTCGCCGAATTCCAGCATGGTCATGCGGCAGCCGACCTTTCACCCGATGGTAGGCCACCCCTGTGACATAGAAGCCTTCCGCCGTCCAATGCTCCCGCCATCGGCGCGCCTCCGGGTGCGTGGTCCACAGCGTGCTCGGGAGACGAAGACGGGGAGATCACCGGCGAAGATCGCCTGCCTCGACACCGTCGTGTAGGTCGGCACGAGAGCGAACGTCGAGCCAGCCTCCAGCACGTCGAGGTCGAGACGCTCCCGAAGGTGCGCCCACTGCGCGTGGCCAAGCCCGTCGAGCACGATAAGCAGCACGCGCTCGGCCGCTCCTTCGCGCAAGCCGACGTGCGAGGAAGGGCGCGATGCGGTGCACCGCAGACGGCCATGGCGCCGCGCTGGACAGCAGTGTGCCGTACCGATCGCGCAGCCACGGCAGGAAAGCGGAGTCGAGCTCGCTCCACCGGCTCCACGACGTCTCTCTGAGATCAATCGGGCCAGTGGCGACTAGTCGGCGTACGCTACCCCACCACTCGGCGACAGCGCTGCCAGCCAGCCGACATCTGTCAGGGTGGTGGACGGGTGCCGCGTCGAGGAGCTGCGCGAGCTTGCTCCTCAGTTGATGGCTCGCCGGACGCCCATGCTGCGGCCAGCCTGCCGGAGCCGTCGCCGCGACGACTGGCTCAAGGAGTCCAGCGGTGAACAGCGCATCGATCTCCGGCTTGGCCTGCGCGAAGCGCAGTGCCCCAGTTGACGTCTTGCGCCGGCGACGAAGGCGTCCCATGCATGCTGCAGACGGCTGCAGTCCGGCGGGATGGCAAGCAGCCCTGCTAGCGACGGCTCGGTGACCCATCGTCGCGCCAGCGCAGCAGTCGCCGGCGATGGCTGGGCGCGGACGGCGAGCCTCGCAGCGAGCCGCAACTGCTCTGCGATTGACAGCGCGGCACCGTGGACGACGACGCCAGTGAGCGAGCACAGGAGCGCGGCAGCAGGCTGGCCGGGTGCAGGCGGCGACGGCCGAGGCGGCCCGCTCGAGCCTCGTCCTGTCCAGGTCCCGCAGGGCAGCCCGGACATCGGGCGGTCCTGGAAGCTTCACGTCACGATGGTGCGCGCGCTCGAGTGCTCGATGTCCCAGGGCAACGGCTCCGCTGCGAACGGTCCACGGACGACGAGCACGAGCGGCGGGACCGAGTCGTCTCGCCGTCGGCCGTGCCGTTCGTAGACAGTGCGCAGCGCCCACCAGTCCCCGGTTACATGTACGTCGCCTTCCAACTGCACTGGAGATCGACGAGTCCGTCCCGGTCGAGAACGACCACAACGCCGCTGACGCCAGTGAATCGCAGCGAGCTGGCGGGCGACCCACTTGTTCACGGATCCACGCGTACCGCAAGTCGCAGCGAAAGAGACGGAGATGGTCCCGTGCGGATCACGATACTCGTGATCCGCCGCCAGCGACCGGAGCCGCTCCTCCTCAGGAGCTCTGAGCGGGCATGTCGGGCCCGATGTCGGTGCCGCTCGCCAGCGCGATCCATGTCCGCTCGGCGAGATCGGGCCGGACGGCTCCTGTGTCGGCGACGAACAACGCGGCCGCGGTGCGCTCGACGCCGCAACGGATCTCCCACATCGTCCACCACCCGCCTAGGTGGCCTCGGATCATCGGGACTGGCTCACCGGCCATCACTTCGGGAGATTGCCGTCGACCGGACGCCCCGTGGCACGCAGCCGGTCCGCAGCGCGGCTCGGCGAGGTCGAGCCAGCGACGCAGAGCTGGCCTGTGTCAGCCGTCGCGCGGGGGCCGGACTGTGACCCAGTGCACGGCGAAGCGGCTCAGTCTCGTCGACCTCGGCCCTGGCCTCGTCAGCCATGGCGTCCGCTGCCACCACCAATCGATCCGGGTCGAGGAGTGCGGTCGTGTATAGGTCGTCGACGTGGCCTTCGATAGCTGGCGAGCACGTCACTGGTCTTGTCGACGCCGAGTTCGGCGAGGATCACCGCGAGCTTGTCCTGCAGCACGGACAGCACGTGCGCGTCGATCGACGACTCGAGCACGAGGTTGTAAGCGGTGACGTCATGGGTCTGGCCGATCCTGTCGACGCGTCCGATGCGCTGCTCGATGCGCGTGGGGCTCCATGGAAGGTCGTAGTTGACTAACGACGTGGGCGAACTGCAGGTTCACGCCCTCGCCGCCTGCGTCGGTCGAGACGAGCACGCGTGCGGTAGCCGAAAAGCCTCCTGGGCATCGCGTCGCTCAGCGATCGACATGGACCCGTTGATGGCGACGGCGCTGATGCCGGCACCTGCGAGCACGTCCAGGAGCATCTCCTGGGTGGGCACGAACTCGGTGAACACGACCGCCTTGACCGATGGATCCCCTTCAGCGCGAGCGATCTGGCCGAGCAGGTCGAGCAGGTACCTCGCCTTGGCGTCGATGCCTGACCGCGACCGACTTGCGGGCGAGGTCGATGAGCAGTCTCGACCTCAGCACGCTCATCGCTCCACGCCGCGCCCTGGGCGTCGGCCAGGGCGGCGAGCTGCTCCTCGCCGGTCAGGTCGCCCCATTCGCCGACGCGATCGCTGAAGAGGCGGAGCTGCTGGCCTCTGCGGTGACAGCGACGAGGCGCCGCTCGAGCGCGGCGAGGATCGCGGCGGTGCTGGAAGAGACGAGGCGCTGCATGAGCAGCACGAGGAACCCGACGGCAGGCCGGCGCTCGACCTGCGCGCGCCGGTAGCCGTTGCGCACGTAATCGGTGACGGCCTCGTACAGTGAACGCTCGACGGTCCGCTCGCCGTAAGGAACAGTCGAGAGAATGGTGGTTCGGGGTCGGAAAAGCGGTCGCCCGTCGTTATCCGTGGCATGCCGCTTCTCCGTGCGCACCACTAGCGGTCGCGACGGTTGCCCGGTTGATGGGCTGACCGTGAAGGAAGTCGTCGTCGAGCAGGGCGAGCAGCCGCGCGAAGGCGTCGGACTTCCCGGAGTGCGGCGTGGCAGACAGCAGGAGCAGTCGGGGCGTCGCCTCGGCGAGCACCGGCCTAGCTGGTGCCGGGCGACGTCCTCGCTGGACCCGGCGACATGGTGGGCCTCGTCGATGACGACGAGGTCCCAGCCCGGCATCGACAATCGGCCCGAATGCGCTGATCGTTGTAAGCAGCTAACCCGCTCCGGGCTCCAGCCGGTGCGGCTCCGGATCGGCTTCACGGCATCGAGCGAGCAGACCACCTGATCGAACGCCTGCCAAGGATTGACGCCTGCGTCCACCGGGACCCCGCCGGCCCCCACGAGGACGAATTCCTCGTTGAACCGGTCGGCCATCTCGGCGATCCACTGAAGTTGGACGCCCTTCGGGCGCGACGACGAGAACCCGCTGGACCAGGCCGCGGGCCTTCAGTTCGGTGATGACGAGTCCGGCCTCGATCGTCTTGCCCAATCCGACCTCGTCTGCGAGTAGCAGCCGCAGCGGCTGGGTGGCCAGGGCGCGGTCGAGCACGGCGAGCTGGTGGGGAAGCGGTTCAACGCCGCCCGGCGATGGCCAGCGGTTCGCCACTCGCCATCGCCCGCCAGGCCAGGCCGGTAGCGGCGCGCCACGCGACCTCGTCGCGCAGTCCACTGTCCGCTCGGCGAGGGGCTGCAGCTCCGTGACGGCGCGATCCGCTCGATTCGGCTCGTGGACGGCACGGCAACGGTCGCGATGGATCGGCCCCAGAGCTCCTCGGTAGCGAGGACCGTCACGGTCTCGCCACGCGGCGGGCCACCAGGCGGGCCCTGCCTCAGCCCGCGAGCTGCTCGGCATTGTCAAGGTAGAAGAGGAGCCGCTCGTCCTGGGCGAACGCCTCGGAGGGCAGCCGCTTGCCGACAGCGACGATCGACGCGAAGTCGCGGCGCTCCCAGGCGTCGGAGAATCCGGCCCGGACGGCGGCGAGGCTGAAGTGCCTCAGCTGACCCTTGCCGTCCGCGTACGTAGCAAACTCCTTGAGCCGCTCACGCTTGCGCAGCTTCTCAAGATCGGCCTCCTTCTTCGGATCGGGCACATACCAGCTGCCCTCGTCGTCCTGCAGGCACGACCGCTCCAGGAGCACCTTCAGATCCGGCGGCTCTTCCCAGTCCGGGAGGCCTGCCTGCACCTCGCGGAAAAACTCTGGCTGGATCGCCGCGTACGGCTGTGGTGAGCGACGGCTCGTGAGGAACTGGCGAAGCCACTGGATCGCCGAATCCTCGTCGGTGATGAACAGCTGTGCTGCCTTGAGATCCTTGATCGTCATACGGTGCCGCTCGTAAGCCTCGACCTGTTCGTCGAGGAAGAGCATGCCGTCGCGCTGTGGGAAGCGCTGGGATAGCCCTTCGTAAAACTCCGCCGCAGTGACCGGTATGGCCAGGTTGTGACTGAGGTGGAACGCCTCCATCCGGTCGTACAGCCGGTCAGGCAGCCGCTCGCGGATGACGCGCAGCTCGCCGTTCGGGTCCCGCTCCACCGTCACTGGAAGGTGGCGGAGATGCTCCCGCACGAATGCCCACGCGGTCTCCGGCGTCCCCGCCGCAGGGCCGATGCGCTCGGCAAGGTCGCTCGGCGGCTTGTACGCCGAGATGACCAGGTCGCGCTTCACCGCGTTGGTCGCCGTGACCTGACGGTAGGACAGGTGCTCCTTGTCGATAATCCGCGTGTCGGCGACAACGAACCCAGCCTTCGCTAGGGCGTGCTGGATAGTGAGCCACACCTCGTTGGACGAGTTCGAGAACTCGACCGTCATCCAGCGGCCGGGTTTAAGAACTCGCTGGAACTCCGCGAAGCACCGCTCCATCAGCTCGCCGTACTCCGTTAGCGTGCGGACGAACCGCGCCGCGTGGGCCATGACCGCTTCCTCCGCGGTATTCGTCAGGACGCCATGCCATGACTCGACGAGGATCGCAAGGTCCGCATACGGGATGTTCGCCCCGAACGGAGGATCGACGAAGACGTAATCGACAGTCTCGTCGGCCAGCCCCAGGCGTGTCGATGAACCTGTCGATATGGAGACGTTGCCGACTCGCGCCGGCGATACATCCCATGTCTTGACGAGCGACTTCCGCTTGCCGCGCGCCACCTGTGAACCCTCAAGGTTGTACTTGGGATGGGTCTCAGAGTGAAGAGACGGTATGTAGTAGATGCCGCTCTGAAACTGGCTGACCTGCGAGTAGCCATCCGGTCTGTATCGGTTCTGCCACGACATGCCCCACATCGCCTGCTCTATCCAGAACTGAAGAGCATGATGGAGCATTGGATCAGTCTCGGCTGACGCCAACGTCCACAGAGCCGAAAGGCTGAGTAGTGCGCGGTCTCCCCAGAGATGATGGACGTGTGTGAACCCTTTCGGGGCCAGCCGGGATCCATGGACCATTTGCTCGATCGGGAGCCCGGCGGTCGGCACGGGTCCAGGTAGCGTCGCCGAGGCGACCCGCCGGAGGACCGCGAGGTCGGCGTCATCGATTGCCTTCAGTGTTGACGCGCCTTTCATCCGAACCGCGACCGGGCGCAGCTCGATGCGTTCCGTCTCGTCGCCAGCGAGGGTACGGATCATTGACTTGCGCCGCTCGACTCGGTCCTTGTTGAGCTCCTTGCCGCATGACGGGCACCGGAAACTCTCGCTAACCTTGCCAGTTCGCGGGTTGAACGCGGCCTCGTAGAAGATGATCGACCCTGCGCAGTACGGGCAGGTGAAGACCTCTGACCATACGGTGTAGTCGATGGTGCGCTTGCGGCCGTGCTCGTCGGTGGTCTCATACATCCAGCCCCACTCGGCGTCGAACTGGTTGAGTATCTCCGCAGAGCGGCGGTCGAACGCCTCGGCGTCGACGGGCAGGTTCACTCCCGCGGCAATGAACGTGGCCTCGGGCGACAGATCGAAGAGGATCGCACGCCGGGCTCCCCATCGCACCTTGCCCATCTCCGCCTCGATCTCGCGCCGTAGCGACGTGGGCGGCATGCCGCAGACCTGGGCGGCGACACCTGTCATGCCCGTTCCACAGAACCCGTCTAGGACGACATCGCCTGGCCGAGTGTAATGCAAGAGGAACCGCATGATGGCAGGGTGCGGGACCTTAGTTGGGTATGAGTGGGCCTTGTAGAACGGGTTTGACTTGCCTTCGGAGACGTCGGTGGTGAACGGGCCGGGGTCGACGTAGTCTCGCTCGTCGTAGCCGTCCGGCTTAGTCGCCTCAAGCCAGTCGGCCAGGTCAGGGTTGGGACAGGCCGTGTAGTACGGCGGCAGCGACATCGCGAGGATGTCGGCGTCGCTCCCGACAGGTGCGCCGGGGAGCTTGCGCAGCTCGGGGAGTCTGCTCAGCTAGGTGACGTCGGTGCTCCTCGATGTCCCACTCGGCCGGGTCGGTCGGGAAGTCAGTCACGGGCCGGGTCTCCCTTCGGCAGGAAGCGCACCCGTTCAGGCGTCGCGTCCGAGGTGATGCTGTCGATCAGCCCGTCGAGCCGGACCCGCAGCTGGTCGGCGGTGGCCGGCGAGGTGTCGGGGAACAAGGCGGCGGTGAGCTCGCGAGGTGAGACGTGGCGGATATCCACCCGGGTGAAGACCTGGTTGAGCGCCTCGATGAAGGCGCCGTCGATGGGGTCGGGAAGAGCGCGCGTCTGCGCCAGCGCCTCGATCTTGGCCTGGGCCGAAGCATCGCTCACGTAGCCGATCTGCTCCGTCATCTCCTTCTCATTCAGGCTGTCGACGAGAGTGTCGGTCCACTGGGAGAGAAGCCTGTCGGCTCGGCGTTCGCACTCCTCAAGACGGGCGCTCGCCGAGGGGCCGTCGATCGGACGGGGCTGTGCGCTGCCCGGCCAGCACGACCGAGTTCTTGAGGGCGTCCTCGTCGATCTCGAACAGCGGGCGGATCTCGACGAGGTCCGAGCGGAGCTGAGCGAACGGTCCCGGCGCGAGGATTGACACGGCCTGCAGTGAGTCGAGTACGGCGACAGGGCCCTCGAGGAGCTGACGCTTGCGGGCGTCGTCGGCCGCATCGACGTAGTCGTGGCGGTAGGAGCGCGAGGCGAGGTCGGCGAAGCGACGGCGGAGCTCCTCGCCGTGCGTTGCGCAGGGCGACGACGCGGCTGGGATCGATGGGGCCGTCGGCCTTCAGGAGATCGATCATCTCGGTGCGCAGGTCATAGGCATCCTTGGACTCGTCGACGCCGGCACCGAAAACACCCACAGCCTCGCGCAGGTAGTCGGCGACGGCGGTGAGCTTGTCGCGGTCCGGCGAGCACCTCTTCGATCGTGCGTGAGCTCGTCCTTGCCTTCCCTGGCCTCCCGGATCGTGGCGTCGTCCAGCTTGAGGCTGTTGAGCTTCCCGGCTGAGTCCCGGACCTTGAGGTCGCCGAGGAATTCCTTGAGGTGCTCAAGCCGCCTGGACCGCTCATCGACGAGGTCGAAGAGAGGTTCACCCCACAGCTCGACGCGATCGACTACGGCGCGCAGCGCCGTGTCGGTACGGCGCAGCAGCTCGTTGGTCCGGGTAACGATCTCGACGGCGAGCTTCTCGTCGGCGCCGGTGTCCTTGACCGCCCCCGGGGCAATGTCGAGGAGAGCGGCGACGGAGCGGAGTTGAGTGACGGGCAGCGTCTTGGGCGGTGCGAGATGGTCGAAGCCGGCAAGCTGGTCTGGACCGTAGCGGGTGAGCCGGTCGAGGCCAAGGGCGTCGATGCGCTGCCCATCGAGGCTGACTCTCGAGCTTGCCCTGCTGGCACAGCGCTGCGGCAACGACCATAAGCCAGACCGGCTCCAGGTGCCAGGGACCCCAGACCAGCACGTCGGGGTCGAGGGGCCGGAGCAGATCGCTGCGGTTGACGACCTTGCCGCCGGCCGCATCCAGGCTGGCGATTAGCTCGGCGGCGTAGGTGCCGTCGGACCGCAGCTCGGTACCGTTCCGGCGCCATGCAGCTCCAGGGCTTCGAGGATGGCCGTGCCCGGCCGTTGTCGGCCGACGGGTGGCGATCTGGGTGAGGGTGACCCGGACGTCGGCTTCGAGGGTGGACGGGGTGATGCGGCGGGAAAAGCGAGGGTAGCCGGGGTAGCGAGCTAGCGAAGTGGCGACTCAGCGCGGCCGATGCGACCGCGTCGATCTGCTCCTGGACCTTGGAGCGCTCACCGGGGACGGTGGCTAGCCAGATGCCGAGCGGCTTGGTCTCGCCCCTGGTAGGTGACGGTCATAGCGGTGGCCATGTTCGCCCGCAGCCAGGTCACCATGTCCTGCAGCGCACGCCGGGCCTTGTCCTCGTAGACGGGGCGGTAGGTCGCCGTGGACTCCTTCGCCTTGGCGGTCGCGCCGGCGTAGCGGCGCAGCGCGGCGGTAAACTCCTCGCTCGGGGCTTGGCCAGGCGAACGAAGACCTCGTCGGACTTCTCCTCGTCGGTGAAACGAGGCTCGTCGTAGGGCTGGATGAAGTAGATGTAGAAGTCCCGCGGCGGCTGCGCCGTCGAGCGCTCGTTGGGCGCGCCCATGAACAGGTAGCCCCGGCGATCGGCATTGGTGGTCGCCCAGGGCAGGTCGTACTGCCAGATGCGGTAGCCGGCGACGTACGGGTCGTCGCTTACGCCGAGCACCTGCTCCATAGCCAGGTAGTACGCGCGGTCGAGCTCGTCGCTCGTCGAGCGTCTCGGCCCGCTGCTCGATCTGCTGGTCGTAGTCGATGTCCTTGGTGACATCGAGGTAGATCTGGCCGTTCTCGGGGTCGATGGAGTCCGGACACCACGAAGGAGTCACCATGTCCAACCACTACAGCGCGGCCAATCTCAGGTTTTCCCGGCGACGACGTACGCCTGGACGAGTTCCCCTACCTCGGCCCGCCCAATCTCTACCCAGCCCGGTAACCGCGGCGGCGTCGGCACATGATCCCCGCTGCGACCGTTGCTGAGGCATCGGCTGAGACATTCACTGGGCTGATGGATCACGTGGCCCAGGGTTTCGAGGCCCTGGAAGCCGCCATCCTGGTGGTCGGCGTGGTCTGGTCCTTCGTGCTCGCGACGCCGGACCCTCATGGCGCTGCTCGCTCGCGTCCAGGCCGGCGGACGCGCCGCAGGCGCCAGGCCGGGTTCAGGGACGGGCAGATCATGACCGTGACACCACGGCCCGTTCGGAAGAATCAAAGGATTTTGACCTAACGGACCGTGGTGCCCGCCGCACGTTAGGCAGCGTCGGGGACGTCCGCGGCGCACGTCGCATCGCTGTCACTACCGGCTAACCCATACAAGAAAAGTAGCGCCAGCACCCAGGGCTGATGGCGGCTGGCCGTGATGTGCGGTCTGACCGCCGAAGCGATCCTCTTATCAGTGCTCTGGCGGACCGGAGTGATTCGAGCCCGCCAGAGCGATCCACATCATCGCGTAACCGGGAGACGGGCCAGCATGGGTAAACCCGGTGTGGAAACCAGGTTCACGTCGGCGTCGCGCACGCAAAAGGAGCGGGTGCCTGCCCGGGAACGCGGCAGCAGGGGAAGGAATCTGCCCCCTCACACTCGGCCGGGTGCGCGTCTACGTTGGACGCCATGAGTCCTGTTCAGCGCCGACCAGACGGGCTATGCATCCTCGCCTCCTGGAACGCCGAACTGGCTTGTGGCGCACCGGCGCTGCCGGTTCCAGGTGAGGCCCTGTGATGCTGCTAGGTCGGCTGCCGGAACGCGCGGCGCTCAGCCAGCTGC